>CAWEJM010000001.1:0-25643 GCA_963809395.1 uncultured Actinomycetes bacterium
CCTCGGCTCGGGCGCCGACACCTTCGGCCTCGTGTTCCCCAGGTTCAAGCCGGTTGAATACGTGCGCGACGGCGGCCCCTTTTCGGCGCCTGACAATGCGCACGACTACCCACTCCAGCTGGCCGGCGGTCTCGGCATCCCCGGCGTTCTCATGTATTACGGCATCTTCATTTGGGCTGGGGTGAGATCCTTTAGGACGGTGTTCCGGCGCTCGAACGACCCCGGGCGCATCGTCGTGGGCACCTTCTGGGCCGCCTCAGCGGGCTATCTGCTCAACTCCTTTTCGGCATCTCGGTCACCGGTACGGCGTTCCTTCTCTGGATAGCGCTGGCACTCATACTCGTGCCCACCGCTCGATCTGTCGAAGTGAGGGCCCGCAAGTGGGGCACCGTTACTGCAGCCGTCATCGTCGTGATCGCTGCCGGTGGCTTCGCCTACCAGGGGACTTTCCTCCTGGCCGACAACGCCTACTCGCACGCGCAGTACGCGGCCTCGTCGGCTGAAAGCACGGCGGGGGCGCTGCGGGCGGCCAAGCTCAACCCGTTTAGCCCGCAATACCGAAGTGCCGTTGGCTTGGCCTACCTCGCCGAAATGCGTGCCGATCCGCGGGCCGGCGCCCAGGCGCAGCAGAAAGGTGAGGACACGACCCAGTACACGGAGGCGATCAGGGGGAGCTTTGCTGAACGCGGAGTCCGCGCTCAAGGACGCGATGGCGTTCACGCCCGACGACTCCAAGAACTACGTTTACCTGGCCCAGCTCTACAATACGGGCGGCGGTTCATTGGCAAAGGACCTGTTCCAGAAAGCCATTGGCATCGCAGAGCGAGGGCTGGAGATCGAGCCCTACAGCATCGCGGTCCGCCTCCAGCTCGCTCAGTCCCTGGCAGCCACGGGCGATACGGCCGAGGCCGTGAAGACGCTCGAATACTGCATCAACATAGATCCGACGGGTGGCGATGCCGCGCTCATGCTGGCGAGCGTCTACCAGCAGCAAGGCAAGGTGGCCGAGGCGCTGGCCGTTCTGAAGTCCGTCGATGCGCTGGCGCCTGGGCAGCCCGGCGTCGCCGATGCCATCAAGCAGCTTGAGTCCGGCCCCACACCTGCGCCCTAGCGGGCCGGCCATGTGGCGCCTAGCATGATGGGCGCCGGTTGTTCGGCCCGGCGGTCTATACTTGACTTGGCGGAAGCGACAGAACGAGAGCGCGCATGCACTTGACCGGGATCGTGCAACGAGAAGACGAGCACTACGTAGCCCTTTGCCCGGAACTGGATGTTGCCAGCCAGGGGGAGACGGTAGAGGAGGCCGCTGCGAATCTGAAAGAAGCATGCGAGCTCTTCCTCGAGTGCGCGTGTGAGGAAGAGATCCGGTGTCGACTGAAGCCCCCGGTGCACGTGACCCGCTTCGAGGCGGGTGGCGACGAGGCGGGCGGTGGAGCGGCTTAAGGTCTTCTCCGGTCATGAGGTAGCACGTCTTCTCGAGCGCCATGGTTTTGTCGAGGTCCGGCGGCACGGCAGCCATATCGTGATGCAGAGGAGTCTGGGCACGGGGACGATCACAGTCCCGGTCCCCGACCATCACGAACTCAAGAAAGGGACGCTCGCGGCGGTCGTGCGGCAGTCGCAGATCCCCAGGTCCGAATTCGAGGAGGACTAGGGCGCGATGGTTTTGCTCTCCGAGCAGCCTGCTCAGCGCTTTGGTCGTTCGCGCCGCGTCGGCTGCGGACAAGGCGCCCACCGGGCGCGTCACCAGCTGGTCCCGGGTTGCTCGCATCGGCCTTTACGCTTGCCTCCCCTTTCCGCCGTCGCCGCGCCCCGGTATCATCCCTTGGGCGCCGCGGCACGGCGGCGACGCTTCGGGGGCTACCGGGCCGGGGCCGAGGTTGCGGCCGACCCCCGCGGCTCCGCGTCACGGTCGGTCTTGTCTACGACGGCGGGTGTGATGGAACAGAAGCAAGATTTTTGGAGATGGAGCGAGAAGATCTGGCAGGCCTCTGACCTCGATTGGCGGACGGCCTCGGCCGTGACCGCGGGCATCGACGTCGGTTCGGTCAGTTCTCAGGCCGTCCTGCTCGCCGATGGAAGGCTGCTCTCCTTCTGCTCCACCCGCACCGGATCCAGTTCTCCCGATAGCGCGCTCCGCGCCTTCAAAGGGGCGAGCGAGCCCTTGGGTCTCACCTTGGACGATGTCGGTTACGCCGTGGGCACGGGCTACGGCCGGGTGAACGTGCCCTTCGCCGACCGGACCATCACCGAGATCGCCTGTCATGCGCGCGGGGCGAATTTCATGGGCGGGCCCGAGCGTGCACACCATCCTCGACATGGGCGGGCAGGACTGCAAGGTCATCCGCTGCGACGAGCGGGGCAAGGTGCTCAACTTCATCATGAACGACAAGTGCGCGGCCGGCACCGGCCGGGGCATGGAGGTCATCGCCGACGTGCTGTCGGTGCCCATCGAGGACATCGGCCGGCGCTCCTTCGAGATCGACGAGGAGCCGCCCCCGGTCAGCAACGTCTGCACGGTGTTCGCCAAATCGGAGGCCACGTCGCTGCTGCGGGCCGGCTGGAGCGTCGACCGGGTGCTCGCCGCCTACTGTGCCGCCATGGCCCAGCGGGTGGCCGGGCTCATCGAGCGCATGGAAGTGGAGCGGGAGTTCTTCATCACCGGCGGCATCGGCAAGAACATCGGGCGTGACCCGGCGCATCGAGCGGCTGATCGGGGTGGAAGCCATCAAGCTGCCGGCCGACTCCGTGCTCGACCCGCAGATAGCCGGCGCCCTGGGCGCGGCGCTCTTCGCCCATTCGCTGTACCGCAAGGCCCAGAAGGAGCAGCGCGGCCGCGGCGCGGCGCATGATCGCCAACTACGGCTACGAGGACGGCTCCGGCTTCTACTACATCACCATCGACGGCGACGTCTGCGCGCACGTGCTCCGACCACGGGTGCGTCACGGCCTGCCCGCAGGGCGTCTACGCCATCGAGATGGACGACTACGACGATCTCGTGGCCGTGGTAGTCGGAGAAGGCCCGCAAACGGCTCCGCGAGCTGTGCTCCACCTGCAAAGGCCAGAACGGCGTGGTGGGGCAGAGCGCAACCTCCCCTGCACCGCCGCCTGCCCGGCGGTCGCTCTCCGGCACTGCTGGTAGCTCGCATGAGGTCGCGCGAAGGCGGGCGGGCTTCGTGACCGTGCAGCTCTCCGTCGACGGCGTCGTGGTCGCGGTCTCCGATGGAGCGACGCTGCTTGAGGCCTGTGACCTGGCAGGAGTGTACGTCAGCCGCCTGTGCGCGTATCCCGGCCTGGGCTGCTGCGCCCGGGCCGAATCTGGAGCGAGCCGATGCGGCCTGTGTGTGGTGCGGCTTCAAGACGGGTCCACGGTCCTCGCCTGTGCCACGCCGGCTTCTCCTGAGACGAAGGTGATCACGGAGGATCCAGAACTGCGCGCTCTTCGGCTGGAACGCTTGACGTCCATCCTAGCCGGGCACCCTCATGTCTGCCTCACCTGCCCCGATCGCGGCGGCTGCACTCGGGACGAGTGCAGCTACGGGAACCCGGCGGAGGCCAGGTGCTGCGAGGAATTCGGGCGCTGCGAGCTGGGTAGGCTGGTGACGTACCTGGATCCCGATGCCGAGTTGCCGCGGTCCGCGGTGACGGCACCGCGTGCGGCGACCGTCGAGGGACGGATCAGGCGCGAGCTCGGGCTCTGTCTCGGCTGCGGACGCTGCGTGACGGCCTGCGAGGTTCTTCCCGAAGCCGGGCGCGCGCTGGAGATGGCGCCGAAGACGGCCTCGGAGACGGCGCTCAAGACGGCGCGGGCGCCGGCGCCCCTCGTCGCGGCCGCGCGGCCGAAGCGTGAGACTCTGCGGGCTTCGGGTTGCACGTTCTGCGGCCAATGCGTCCTCGTCTGCCCTACCGGGGCGCTCACGGCTCCCGGCGATGAGGGGGCCCGCTGGTTGGCCGGTCGCCGGGTCAAGAGCGGCCTCGCCACCCCCGTGTTCCCTCCCGACCGTTCGCGGAGGGTGATCACCCCGGAGGCGTTGGCGCTGGTGCCGGCAGAGGCCGGGGTGTTCGTGCTGACCGACCGGGAGGGGCTGGTACTCCGCATCGGTGGGGTGGCCGACCTGCGTGAGGGTCTGGCTCGGGCGCTGGCCGAGCCGGCCTGCGCCACAGCCGTCCACTTCCAGGTCGAGCTCGGCTCTTTCTACACCCAGCGCGAGAGCGAGCTGCTCGCCCTACACGCCCAACAGCACGGGCGTCTTCCCGCCGGCAACGACTTGGGAGACGACCTGTACGGCGACGACCCCGGCGGAGACGGCCTGCGCGGCAACGACCCCTGTGGTGGCGACCCGGCATGAGTGATGGCGCAGCGAAGGGAACCAGCGTCTTCGGGGTGCTCTCCGACACTCATGGGCACCTCTACCCGACGGTCAAGCGGTTGCTGGAGGGCGTAGACCACATCGTCCACGCGGGCGACGTAGGCTCCGCCCACGTCTTGGCCGAATTGCGGGCCATCGCTCCGGTCACAGCCGTGCGCGGCAACGCCGACGCGGGAGCTTGGGCTCAGAGTCTTCCCGCCCATGCCGAGGTGGACATCGGGGGAGCGCGCATCCTTGTCGGCCACGTGGCGGGCCGGTTGCGGGCGGACTCCGGCGTCAGCGGCTTCGCGGTCGTGATCAGCGGGCATAGCCATATGGCGTCGATCGAGGAGCGCGACGGCGTACTACACGTGAATCCCGGTTCGGCCGGACCGCGGCGCTTCGGCCGGCCGCGGACGGTGGCGCGACTTGAGATCGGGCCCTCAGATGGCGCCGGCGCACGGGCGGGGACCGACTCGGGGCTCAAATCAGTGCCACGATCCTTACAGCCGACGGCGAGCGCTGACGCCGTCCCTCGCTCCGGGCGGGTACCTGCGCCGTCGGCGCCCGGGAGGCGAGCAGCGGGCGCGGCCGCGCCCTACAGGCTCTTTGCCATGTGGCTGGTGAGTTCGCCCAACCGGTAGGTGTAGCTCCCCATCTCGTTGTCGTACCAGCCGAAGATCTTGACGTGCGTGAGCGGGATGCGGTGCTCGCGATACGGCGTCTCAGCCCCGGTCTCGCCGGCCGGCACGCGCAGATCGACGAAGCCGGTGCGTGTGTGGGTCTCCACCGCTTCGATGACCACCGCCGCGTCTTCACCGAGCATGTCGGCGGAGACGTTCTGCTCCGCGCTGTACTTCAACAGGCCGCGGGCCTCGCTCTCGGCCGCCGAGCGGTAGATGGCGTTGATAGCCTCCCGGTCCACTGAGACCGTCCCGTCGGGAAGGGCTTCGCTCTGGAAGGTCACGTTCAGAATGATTAGGCTCACGCTGGCGGTGGGGATCCTCACCGAGTCGGCCATGAAGCCGATGCGGGCTATCTCCGGCATCACCTGCTCCAGCGCCTGAGCAGCGTTGGTAGACGTGAGCACGATGTTGTTCATAGCCGAACGGGTCTTGCGCAGATCGGTGGCCCCGGAGCCGGGCACTGCGTCCAGCACCGGCTGGCTGTTGGTGACCGCGTGGACGGTGCTCATCCCCGCCGTGATCATGTGGCGGGTGAGGTCTCGTGCGAGGAGGGGCTGCAACATATGAGCGAGAGCCGTGGTGGTGCAGGAGGCAGCCGACACCAGCTTGAGCTTTCCCGGATCGTAGTCGGAGTGGTTGATCCCGTGAATAAGGATGGCCGCGTCCTCGGGCAGCGGGACGCCCGACAGCTTGCTCTTGAACGGGGAGCTTTGTACGACCGTGCGTGCTCCGGCGGCCAGGTGGCCCCGGAGCGCCCCCTTTGGATCGTCTGCGTCGGCATGCGGGTCGCGGAACTTGCCCGTGCACTCCACCACCAAACCTACGCCGTAGTCGCGCCAGGGGATATCCTTGGGGTTGCGCGCCTGTCTCAAGACGACGATCTCCTTGCCGTGCGCGCGGATGAGCCCCGCGGCCTCATCGAGCACCTGGATGTCGCGCTTGCCCAGATGACCGTGGAGGAAGCGGTGCAACGGCCCGTAAGTGCTGTCCTTGCCGATGTACTCGACGACGGACTGCAGCGAAGTCCCCACCGGCCGGCCCACGTTGACCACGAAGCGGTCGAAGCCCTCGTGGCCCAAGTGGTACCACAAGGTCAGTTTTCCGATGCGGCCCAGCCCATTGATCCCGAGCGTCCTTGGCACGCTCATCACGCGGCCTCCTGTCTTGGACTACATTAGCGACGGCGTTGCCCATCTCACGGGCCTGCGGCGCCGGTTGCCCCAGAGCGCGGCGCCGCGCATCGATCAGTGTGTCTCAAGCGTACTTGGAAAAGCTCCGGTGCGCCAGTAGGCGGGACGGCGGCCGGCACGGCCTGGCCGCCGCGACCGCGGGGACGTGCTCTACTGGACGACCATCGGCTTGGCGAGCGTGGGGATCCGCCCAAGAAGATGTTGCCGGTCCGGCCGTCGATGGACAGCCAATCGCCTGCCTTCAGCTTGGAACCGGCCAATCTCGCCGTCCCCTGGTGTTCGATCACCTCGAGCTCGCGGCAGTCGACGACTGCGGTCTTGCCCAGGCGCTTAGCGGTGACGGCCGCATGTGAGGTGGCCCCGCCCCTCGCTGTCAGCAGGCCCTCGACGCGGGTGATCATGGCTATGTCCTCAGGGACGGTATCGGGCCGCAGCAGCACGATGGTGTCGTTTGGAGCTTCGGCGACCAGACGGTCGATCTGCTGGGCGTTGATGGCTACCCGCCCGGAGTAAGCCCCTCCGGCCACACCCATGCCCACCGCGGTCGGGGGCCCATACGCGGGATGATGAGGTGTCGAAGTAGGGCGCATCCTTGGTCTGTTCGTGCACCATCGCGCGTTTCTGCAGGATGTACAGGTCCTTGCCCGAGGCGGATTCGAACGTGAACTCGATCTCCTGAGGATCGTGCTCCCGTTTGTTAACAAGGTCGCGAGCCACCTCCAGCAGCGCCTGGTAGACCTCGGGATAGTCCTTTTCCAAAGAGCGCTCGATCCCGCGGTAGGTCGGACTGCCGAGGCGCTGGGCCTCGGAGATAGGCCAGGGGAACACCAGACCTCCCACCAGGTCCTCGCCCTGGCTCCGGGCGGTGAAGTCGCCGAAGAGGCGCACCTGGTTGCTGTACGGCTCGAGGGGTTGCGGGTGAAGGTGACTCCGGATCCCGACTCCCGGCTGAGGTTGCCGAAGACCATCCGTTGGACGACCACGGCAGTGCCCCACTCCTCCGCCACCCCGATATAGCGGCGGTAGAGCTGCGCTTCGGGCGAGTCCCAGGATTGCAAGACCTTGCGTATGCATGCGACCACCTGGCGGAAGGGGTCGTCGGTGAACCTCACGCCGAGCTCTCGCGCCCGGGCCTTGTAGGTGAACGCGAGCTCGCGCATGTGTTCCGGGAGGAAGTCGAGCTTGCGTTCGATGCCGTAGCGGACCTTGAACTCGGTCATGATACCGTCGAAGAAGTCCCGGTCGACACCCGAAGCCATGGCCCACGACTGGAGGAAGCGCCGGTAGGAATCCCAGGCGGCCCATTCGAAGCCCGGCTTGCGGGACAAGGCCTCGGCGAGCCTGTCGTTGAGCCCCACATCGACGAAGGTGGTCATGAGCCCCGGCATGGAGATCGCCGCGCCCGAGCGGATGGAAAGCGTGAGCAGGTGGGATGGGTCGCCGAGACGTAGCCCGGTCTCACTCTCCAGACGGTTCAACGATGTCCGGACGCGCTCGAGGGTGTCGTCGTACAGCGGTCTGTACGACATGGCCGGCCACGCGCTGAAGAGTTCCGTCGAGAGGATGAACCCTTCGGGGACCCGGTGCTTATAGGAGGCCATCTGCTTGAGCCCCAGCCCTTTGAAGCCCAGGGTCATCTGGTCGTCGGTCGCCGGGTTGGGCCTCGTGGATGTGCGAGACCAGCCGTTCGGGATCGTAGTTCATCATCCGGGTGAGGGCGTGGTTGCTCAGGCGGCCGGTAAGCGTGGAGATCTGACGCAGGGCGGCGGAGACGTAGCGGTCGAGGGTCTGCATGCCCAAGGCGGACACCAGCACCTCCCGGAGCACCATCTCCGAGGTGGCGTCCAGCGACATGCCCCGGACCTCGCACTGCCGGGGATCGTGCTCGAGCACCGTGTGCAGCACTTGGTCGTGGCTGAGGATGGAGGTGCGGGACAGCTCGGTGACCGACCCGACGGTGAACTGGAGCACGTTGTGATACTGGCGAAAGGTGAAGTTGTGACTGCTGAAGCTGGACTCCAGCAGGCGGAGGTTGGCGCGCCAGGTTGCCGAGAGTCGACGCCGTCCGCGGCCAGGGCGCGTTCGAACCGTCTGATGGCGACAGCCATGCGCCGCAGGGAGTCGCGGGTCACGTAGGTATCCACGTCTTCCGAAACCAGGTCTTCGAGGAGGCGGGCCACCAGGTTCTCCACGCGGAAGGACAGCCCCAGGGCGTCGAACTTGGGCTCGGTGTAGTTGCCGTACATGGAAGGGATGCCGGCGGCGATGTGCCGCTTCTGGTAGATGTTCTCCACCGCGGTGGACGGGGTGGGGCTGAGGACTATCGCCTTCAACTCTTCGAGCACGGCAAGGGCCATGTCGAGCAGTCGGTCGCGGTTGGTGGGGCTGGGGTCGGCCTGCCACGCGGTCACGGCGCCGGCGAACTTCAGCCGGGTCTTGGCCTCGAGCTGCAGGTGGTGGCTCACGCCGGACCGACGTTGTCGGCCGACAGAGAGTACTTCTGGGCGAGCAGCTGGTGGGTGCGGATCATGAGAGTCACCCGGCGGGGCCCGCAGGGTCGCTGCTGTCGAGTCCGCGGCAGCCTGCCCAGTGGCTTCCAGAGTGGCGGGGGGCAGGCTCACGAGGCGGTCGAGGAACGCCTCTATCTCGGCCGGCGACGGCCGCTCTGGCGCCGTCCGCGCGGCGCGCCGGTTGCGGCGATTGCGGCGGTCATCCCAGCCGCTGAGGCCCCATTGTCCGCCTCCCCTCCATCCCCGAGCGCCGTCCACAGTCCCAGGAGCACGTCGTGCGGCTTCTCGGCCCATTCGCGCTCGCGGCGCACGGCGTCCAGGGTGTTGGCGGACAGATAAGGTTCCAGCCCGGAAGGGTCCAGAGTGATCCAGTACGTAGAGCACTGCACGGCTGAAGGCCACCAAGCGGTTGGACGACTCGGCGTGCGACTGCTTGCGCACGAAGTGCATCAGGGTGTCGCGCCGGCCGCAGATCTCGTCGATCTCGGTGGAGACCGCGCGCAGCTCGCCCTCGGCGCCCACATCGTTGAAGTAGACGGGAAAGGCCCGTAGCAGCTGCTTGGCCACGAAGTAGATGGGGCCTGATGTCGGCGTTCAGGAAGCGGGTGACGTCGCGCTGGAACAGGTCGGTATCGGCGATGTAGACGCCGCCCAGCCGGAGTTGCACGTTGAGGGCCGCCGCCAGCCGCTCGTAGAGGGCCGGGTTGGACTCGATGATGTGCATCCAGCAGCGGATCTTGGGCAGGTGGAAGGGGTTGACCACCGTCTCCCACTCGTCGGTGGCGCCTTGGATCTCCGGGTACTGGAAGCGCCAGGAGAGCACGTCCTCGATCAGGTGGTCGGCGGCGGCCACGTTGCCGGCCTCGCCGATGGCTACCCCGATGGCCTCGTAGCACTGGAAGCGCATGAGCAGGAACTGGTTGTCGCGCGCCGGAAGAAGCGGGTGAGGCGGCTGAGGATGCGGTCGACGTCCATGTGCCGCTCGGGCTTCATCAGCTGTCGGACCACGCCCAGGAGGTCGACCATGACCTCGTTCTGGCGGTAGCCCAGGGTGTCGTCTTTGAGGAAGTAGAGGCAGACCGCGAAACGGTCTTCGAGGTTGTCGATGCGGAAGACCTGGTCGATGGCCTGGTCGAGGATGGCGGAGAAGGTGGGCAGCTCCGGGGAGAGCAGTTCGGTCGCCGGCGCGCTCTCCGCCTTGGCGATGAGCTCGGCCACTCGCTCGCGGGCCAGGGGCGCGAAGTGGGCGGCTACGGCCGCGGGGTCGGTGAGCTCGGCCTCGTCAGAGGTGGCCCACTCGGGGATGGGCAGCCGCTCGGCCACCCGGCGGTAGCCGAGGAGAAGCAGGGACCGGTAGAGTCCGGAGAAGGCCGGCTTGCGATCGACGGGCCGGCGGGCCGCGCTTTCGGACCAGGCCGCGCAGCAGGGTGTCGCGCTCCAAGAAGGCCAGCGGCTGGCGGGCAACAGCCGGGACAGAGGACTCGGCGACCGCTCTGCAGGCTCTCGTCGTAGGCTCGCAGGGTGAGGTCCGTCCAAGGCCGCGGTGCACCACGTCAGCAGCTGGCGAAGGAGCAGCGAGGTCTGCTGCGCCGAGAGCGGGAGTGTCGAGCAGGTCGAGCACCAGCTCGGAGAGCAGCTCGAAGCACTGCGCCCGATCTTCGGAGCGCTCGAAGTAGGTCCAGTTGCGCAGCAGGATGGTCTGGAAGCCGTCGATGAGGAGATCGACGTTGCGGAACGTGTGGAAGTACTCGGCCAGAGTCTCGGTGAGCGGCGTCCGGACGCCGTAGAGCCCTCCACGGCCTGCACCAGAGGCAGGTAGCGTTCGGGAATGACCACCTGCTGGGCGGTGCCGGGCGATGTTGGCCCGCAGGGCGTCGGAGTCGACCGGTATCTCGATCGGCTTCATGGCGAGAATGATACCTCGCGGTCGGCGCCGGGCAGTCGGAGGCGTCAGTCGCCGCGGTCGTCTTCCCCGCGCTCGGTGCGCTCCGCTCCCTGAGCTTCGCCGCCTAGCTCTCGGGAGCGAGACGGGTGAGCAGGACCCGGGAGATGCGCATGCCGTCCACTTCGAGCACCCGGGCATGGAAGTTGCCCACCCGGCTTCGTCGCCCACTCGCGGGCGGCGCTGCAGTTGCTCGAACACCCGGCCACCCAGGGTGGGAAAGCCCTCTTCGGGCACCTCCAGGCCCAGCGACGTCCTCCAAGATAGTCGACGCGGGCGCCGCCGTCGACCGAATAGCTGCCGTCGTCCTCGGTCCTCCACCAGGGGCGCCTCGAGGTCGAACTCGTCCTGCACCTCGCCGATGAGTTCCTCGACCACGTCCTGGATGGTGACGATGCCGGCCGTGCCGCCATGCTCGTCCACCACGATGGCGAGAGGGGTGCGGGTGCTCTGGAAGCGCTGCAGGGCCAACTCGATGTTGGAGGTCTCGGCGATGAAGCCGATGGGGCGCAGCAGGCGCCGCAGGGTGGCGTCGCGCGGCGCCCGGTACAGGTCCTTGACGTGCACGTAGCCGACGATGTTGTCGACGTCCTCCTCGTAGACCGGGTAGCGGGTGTGGTTGGTCTCGGCGATCTCGTCGATGGCCTCGGCCACCGTGATCGAGGTGGGCAGGGCGGCCATCTCGGTGCGCGGCACCATGATGTCGCTCACGGTCTGGTCGCCGAAGGTGAGCGCCCGGCGCATGAGGGTCTGCTCCACCTCGTCGATGTGGCCCGACTTCCTGGCTGGCCTCGAGGATCATGCGCAGCTCTTCCTCGGAGTGGGCCAGGTCGCGCTCGGAGGCCGGCTGGATGCGGAAGAGCTTGAGGATGCCGGCCGCGGAGATGTACATGAGCCAGGTGAGGGGCCGGGTGATCAGATAGAACCAGCGCAGCGGCAGCGCCACCGACAGAGTGGACCGCTCGGCCTTGCGGATGGCGACCGACTTGGGCACCAGCTCACCGAAGATGATGGTGATGAAGGTCACGACCACGAAGCCGACGATGGCGGCCCAGGTGTGGTTGATTGCCAGGTCGAAGATCCGGGTGAACGCCGAGGCGCCCAGCCAGCCCAGCCCCAGGCTGGCGACGGTGACCCCGAGCTGAGTGGCGGACAGATAGGCGTCGAGGTGATTGACGATGTGGTCGGCCACGCGGGCGCGGCGGCTGCCCATCGGCGGCCAGCTCCGCCACTCGGGTGTCGCGCACCTTGACGATGGCGAACTCGGCCACCACGAAGAAGGCGTTGACGATGACGAGGAGTACGACGCCGATGATCTCGATCGCGGTCGTGCTCATCGGCGGCATCACCCGGCGGGAGGCGCCGTGGGAAGACGCGGGTACTGCGGGGATCGTCAGGCGTGTCCATTTCGCTATGCCCAAGCATAGCATAAGGGTCAGGACCGCCCGGGGCCGCCGCCAGCACGGGCTCCAGTCGCTGCCAGGCCTCCTCGGCCGTCTCCACGTACGAGAAGATGTCCAGGTCGCTCGGGAGCGATCACTCCTTCTTCCACGAGCGCCCCGAAAGTCGATGATCCGCTCCCAGTACTCCCGTCCGAAGAGCAGCACGGGTATGGGTTTGATCTTGCGGGTCTGGATGAGGGTGAGGACCTCGAACAGCTCGTCCAGGGTGCCGAACCCTCCGGGAAAGACCACCAGCGCCACCGCCCGCAGGAGGAAGTGCATCTTGCGGATCGCGAAGTAGTGGAAGTTGAAGCAGAGATGCGGGCGTGATGTACGCGTTGGGAGCCTGCTCGAAGGGGAGCACGATGTTGAGGCCGATGCTCTCTGCACCCACGTCGTGGGCGCCGCGGTTCGCCGCCTCCATGATGCCCGGACCTCCACCGGTGACCACTACGACGCTCGAGGGGCCATGGTGCAACCTGCAGGCGTCGGACTCGTGCTCGGCGGCTGCCGACGGCGGTGCCGGCCGGCGCGGACGCCGCGTCCTCAGCGCCCGCGGCACCGGCAGTGTCCCGATGCCGGAGATGTCGACGATGTCGGCCTCCCTCTGCACGCGAGATCAGGCGGGCGAGGCTGCCGGGCCTCATCGTAGTACCGGCTCTTCTCCACCAGCGATCGGGCGGCCCGCGCTGCTCTGGGCGGCGCTAGGGTCGTCCGGGCTTCTGCGCTGCGGCCCGCTCCGCCTCTGCCAGCAAGGCGGCGGCCTGCTTCGGGAGCGGGTATGCGGGCGCTGCCGAACACCGCCACCGTGGCGACGATATCGCGGTCTCGTTGCAGGATCTCGGGCTTCAGGAACTCCAGCTGCAGACGCACCGCCCGCAGTTCGTCGCGCAGAAGGAAGTCGGGGTCGGCGAAGCCCAGCCGGTACGCGGGAGAACTGGTCTGCGGCGTCTCGGGGTCGAGACGGGTGTGCAGCCGATCCCTTCCGCCGAGGGGAACGGCGTCGCCTCTCGACGTCGTCGGGCCCGTCGCCTCTGGCCCCTGGGTCTTCCGCCATCGATCCTGCTCCTTGCGCAGGTCGACGACCCGCTGGGCTTTGCCTTCGCTGCGCTCGATGGCGCCAGGCTCCTTGAAAGCCACGCTTACGTTGATCCCGATGATGTCCTTGATGTTCTTCTGGATCCGCTTGCTGAGGCCGACGAGAATGCCGTGCTCGGTGAACGTGGTGACGTCGTCGAGCGAGAGGATGGCCTCGGAGACCTCTTTGTAGAGATCGGCGGAGATCTCTACCTGGACCTCCATGTTGTCGAGCGACCCCTTGTCGGCTGACGACGAGCCGATAATGCGGCTCGACGCCGGGCGACATGAGCAGCACCGATTCCACCTGGCTGGGGAAGACGTTCACCCCACGGATGATGAGCATGTCGTCGGACCGGCCCGACACCCTGTCCATGCGGACGCTCGACCGCCCGCAGATGCACGGTTCGGAATTGAGCCGGGTGATGTCTCCCGTCCGGTAGCGGATGAGGGGCAAGGCTTCTTTGGTGAGGGTGGTGATGACCAGCTCGCCCAACTCGCCGTCGGGGAGAGGCTCGCCCGTCTCCGGGTCGATGATCTCGGGCAGGAAATGGTCGTCGTTGATGTGCAGCCCCGCTTGGGCCTCGACGCACTCGCACGACACTCCGGGGCCGATGATCTCGGAGAGGCCGTAGATGTCGCAGGCCTTGATGTTCCACTTCTGCTCGATATCGCGCCGCATGGCCTCCGACCAGGGCTCGGCGCCGAGGACTCCCACCCGCAGTGGCAGAGCGGCGACGTCGATGTCCAGCTCTTGGGCCACGTCCCACAGATAGAGGGCGAAACTGGGCGTTGCGCACAGCACCGTGGTGCCGAAGTCCTTCATCAGCATGAGCTGGCGCTGGGTGTTGCTACCCGAGATGGGGATGACGGAAGCGCCGATCAGCTCCGCTCCGTAATGGGCGCCCAATCCGCCGGTGAAAAGACCGTAGCCGTAGGCAACCTGGACGACGTCGTCCTCGGTGGTGCCGGCGCCGGCCAGCGCGCGGGCCATGACCTCAGCCCACATGCCGATGTCGGCCCGGGTGTAGCCGACGGTGGTGGGCTTGCCGGTGGTGCCGGAAGAAGCGTGGATGCGCACCACGTCCCGGAGAGGCACCGTGAACAGGCCGAACGGGTAGTTGTCGCGCAGGTCGTGCTTCTTGGTGAACGGGAGTCTCGCCAGGTCGTCGAAACCGCGCACTCGCTCGGGGGCGATTCCCGCCCGGTCGAAGAGATCCCTGTAGAAAGGGACGCGATCGTAGACCCGTTTGACGAGAACGGCCAGGCGGTCTCCCTGCAGTCGCCTGAGATCCTCCCGGCCCATGCACTCGTGTTCGCGGTCTCTGATCATGCTCGTTCCCTTCGGGAGTCGTTCGTGCTGCTCGTGCCGCGGCGAAGTCCACCTTCTAGCGGCAGCCTTGAGATGGTAGCCGGGGTGGGGGTGAGCGTCAACTCGACCGGCGGTAGCTACCGAACATCAGACCCGGAATGCCGAGGGGCAGATGTCCTGCAGCAGACACTCGCCGCAGCGGGGACGTCTGGCGGTGCAGACGGCCCGGCCGTGCTCGATCAGCAGGTAGGTGAGCTGGAACCAGTCGGCCCGGGGCACGATCTCCATGAGCTCCCGCTCGATCTTGTCGGAGTCGGCGGACGTCGCCAGCCCCAGTCGTTGGCTGAGCCGGTTCACGTGTGTGTCCACGGCGATCCCGGCGTCGGGGTCGGAGGCGTACGCCTCAGGGTGAGCGTTGCCCAGCACGATGTTGGCGGTCTTGCGGGCCACCCCGGGCAGGGTGAGCAACTCGGCCATGCTGGCCGGGATCTCTCCCCCGAAGTCGGCCAGGATCTTCTGTGCGGAGCCGATGATGTGCTTGGCCTTGTTGCGGAAGAAGCCGGTGGGCCGGATGTCGTTCTCGAACTCGGCCACGTCGGCGGCGGCGTAGTCCTCGATCGAGCGGTATTTCCGGAAGAGCTTGGCGGTGACCTGGTTGACCATCTTGTCGGTGCACTGAGCAGAAAGGATGACGGCCACCAGCAGCTCCCAGTCGTTGCCGAAATCGAGCACGATCCCGGCGGCGGATAGGCCCCCTCTCAGGCGGGCGATGATCTCCTGGGCCCGGGTCTTCCTGCCGGGTTCGGTCTGATATCTCGTCGAGCCATGCTCCCTCGAAACCTTTGCGGCCGTTTCTCGCATCATACGATATGGTCTACGTTGATACGGGGATGGCGGAGACGCGAAGTCCGATGTGAGCCCGGAGGGGGGTCAGGGTGACCGAACAGTGGCGGTGGTCAGAGCAGGGAGCCGTTCGAGCGCTCGCGCGCTCGGGAAACCGCTGGCCTCGACGAGTTCGTCGCCACAGCCGACCCCCCGCCTGCGGCCGATCTTCCACTTGCGCCGGTCTTCCGCCCCGCCCTGCTCTGGTGGCGCTGGGGCTCCTCCTTCTGGGGCTCTCTCCGCGAGTCGTCGCCCGCGCAGAGCTCTCCCGCACAGACGGTACCCGCTCCTACCTCTCCCACTCCGGCGTCACCTGCGCCGACGTCACCCGCGGCGACGCCACCCCCACAGGCGTCCCGGTCTCAGGTCTCGTCCGACCAGGCACAGCCGGCTCCGGTCCTCTACTTCGTCCACCTGGGGGATATCTGGCGATACGACGACGAGTCCGGCGAAGCCGCGATCGCCGTCCCCGCCGAGGGCAAAGGCCATCGGCCATCCCTCGTGGTCTCTCGACGACGGCGCGCTCGCCTGGGAGGAGCGGGAGGTGGTCGCCGGCCAACGGCGATCACGCGTGGTGTTCAGAGGTCCGCCCGACCTCCCGGGGGGCCAGCAGACCACGTGGACCGTCGAAGACGCGTCTTCACCGGCGGTCTCGCCCGATGGGCGCTACCTGCTGTACCAGACCGTCGACGGGACTACGTACCTCGCTGCAGGTTCTCGACACGCTGGGAGAGCCGGTGCTCTCCATTGCGGACGCGCGCGACGGCTGCTGGGTGCATCGGGGTCTGGGGCGTCGGTGTCCGGGGCGACGCAGAATCCGGCGTACCATCGGCGTCCGGAGCGGGCTGCTCATCGCCTTCGACCGCGGCGCTGCCGCTTCCCTCGAATCCCGGCTTCTACCTGCGCGATCTTTCGACCGGCAAGGAGTCACCGGTGGCGGCGACGAACGCCTGGGCGCCCCAGGCGGGACCCGGGTGGCGCGGGATATCTGGTCGACCACGTATGCCGACGGAGGCGACCGCGTCCGCGTCGCCCGGATGGTCGGCGAGCAGCCGAGACTCTCCTGGACGTGACCAACAACGAGAGCTTCGACTATCGTTGGCTGCGCGGGCAAGGTGGCGATGACGTCCCTGTCTGGAACTCGTGCCCATGGCCGGCGGCCGGAGCGACATCTATCGAGTCACCGATGTCGCCGGCCAGCCTGGCCCGGAGCTGGCCCTTCTCGCCTCCTCCTTCGGGTGGAACGCTTCCTTGCCTCCTCAGTCGCCCTTTTCCGACCTCGAGCCGTGGCGACCCCTACTATCAGGCGGCCGCCTGCCTGTGGGCCAACCAGGTGATCGGCGGGTTCGGCGACGGCACCTTCCGGCTCTTCTGCCCCCGTCAGGAGAGCCCAGTTCGCGAAGATGCTCGACGGGACTCTGGGGATCGCGGTCTACGACGGGCTGCCCGCTGGCTCCCTTCCTCGACCTCGGGGAGGACGTGGCTTCCCTCTATCCCCGCGAGTACGTTTCGGCGGCCTACTACCAGGGTCTGGTCCAGGGCTATCCCCAGGGGCTCTTCCGGCCTTGGGACAAGGTCAGTCGCATGCAGGCCGTGACCATGCTCGTGCGCGCGGCGCGGATCTATCTCCACCAGGGTCTCGCGGCCGTACCGGAAGGGTGGACGGGCGCCACCAGCAGCTTCTCCGATCCGGACCACGGGCACAACCTGCAACTGGCCGAGTACAACGGTCTCTTGGCCGGGATCGATCTGTCGGGTTGGGATGTCACCGCGCCGGCGACGCGAGGCGAAGCGGCGCAGTTGCTGGTCAACCTGATGCGCCTGCGCGGTCCCGTGTTCGCGTCGGACATCCTGCTGGGTGTCTCCGGACCACCGGCCGGCTCGAGCACCGGGGCCGCGCCGCGGCGCGTCCGCCAAGGCTCCCATCGGGAACATCGTCTTCGATGGGGACTCGCTGACCGCCGGGTCGACCGCCACCGACCCCTATCCCAGCCAGCTGATGCGCCGATTCCGTCCCGGTGTGCAGTGGGCGAACCTCGGCATCGGAGGGCAGAGGCTCCAAGACATGCTCGAGCATGCTCCGGCGAACGTCGACCCGTTGTATGACGTCCGACCTCGGCCAGAATGTCGTCGTGGTGTGGGGCGGGACAAATGACATGCGGTGGTGGGCCCACACGCCCGCCGCGGTCTATTCTCGGCTGAGGGAGTACTGCCTGGGCCGCAGGCAGATGGGATACACGGTGGTCGCGCTGACGCTCCTCCCCCGTTCCGACGGGATCTATCCCCCCGACTTCGAGGCCTACCGCCAGGCTCTCAACAGCAAGATACGGGCCACGTGGCCGGGGTTCGCCGACGCCATCGTGGATGTCGGTTCCGACCAGCTGATCGGGCGGCAGGGAAGTGAGGTCGACACAAGGTTCTTCAGCGGCGACAGGGTGCATCTGAACAATCTCGGGGCTCTCGGTGGTCGCGGGACGGGTGGGTCAGCTGCTCTGAAGCGACTCGACGCCCCGGGAGCGGACCCGTCGACTGACGGCCCGTGAGCGACGGGGCTCGCGAGCAGGCGTTTGTTGCCGGCCCGCCGCCTTGTCTACAATGGTCGAGGTACCTAGGTGCGCAGGGCCACGCTCTGCCGGGCGACGCCGCCGAGCCCGGGTCGGATTCACACGCGACCAAAGGAGGTTGCTTTGGACTTCTACCGAGGGAGAGTGTTGCGGATCGATCTCAGTGCCGGCACGGCCACGATCGAGCCCTCAACATGGATGGGCCGAGCGCTACATGGGCGGGAAGGGCCTGCTGCTCCGCTACATGTGGGAGTACGTGCCACCCCAGGTCGATCCCTGGTCGCCGGAGAACCCCGTCTTTCTGGTCACCGGGCCGTTCGCCGGAACGAACGTGAGCACGGCCTCGCGCCTGGTGGTGGGGGCCAAGAGCCCCGTCACCGGCATCCTCGACGACAGCTACGTGGGCGGATCGTTCGCGCCGGAGATGAAGTTCGCGGGCTACGACCTGATCGTGATCACCGGCAAGGCGCCGGAGCCGACGGTGCTGTGGATCAAGGACGACAAGGTCGAGTTCGTCCCGGCCGCGGGCAAGTACTGGGGTCTCAAGACCTCCGCGATAGAGGCGGCTCTCCGCGCCGACCTCGACAAGGACGCCAAGGTGCTCTCCATCGGGCCGGCGGGCGAGAACCTCCTCCCTTGGGCCTGCTTGAGCACCGACCAGTTCCACAAGGCCGGCCGGGGCGGTCACGGCGCGCTCTTCGGGGCCAAGAACCTCAAAGCCGTGGCCATCAGGGGCACCGGCTCGGTGCAGGTGGGCGACGCGCGCGCGTTCCTGGCCGACATGGCGCGCATCCACCGGGAGCACGTCCTCACCGATTTCAACCTGTGGGCGAACGAAGAGGGCACGCCCATCCTGGTCGACCCGGTCAACGGAGCCGGGGCGCTTCCCACCCGCAACTGGTCGGAGGGCAGCTTCGACGGCGTCGAAGGCATCAACTCCGAGGCCTTCCAGAAGGTGAAGGTCGCCAACCGGGCCTGCTACCAGTGCGCCATCGGGTGCCGCCAGGTGCACGAGGCCGGCGGGGTGAAGGGCGAAGGGCCGGAATACGAGACCATCGCTCTGTGCGGCGCCAACTGCGGGGTGGGCGACCTCGAGGCCCTCATGCGCTTCAACCACGAGTGCGACGAATGGGGCCTCGACACCATCTCGTCAGGCTCGGTGGTCGGCGCTGGCCATGGACATGACGGAGACAGGGCATCGCCGATTTCGGCCTACGCTTCGGCGAGGCCGAGGGCTACGTGGCCGCGCCGGCGCTCATCGCCACGCGGAAGGGCGTCGGCGCCGAGCTGGCGCTCGGCGCCCGGGCCCTGGCGGCCAAGTACGGGGTGGCCGACATGGCCATGGAAGCGAAGAACCTCGAGCTGCCCGGATACGACCCGCGCGGCGCCTTCGGCATGAGCCTCACCTACGCCACCTCCGACCGGGGCGGCTGCCACATGCGGTCCTATCCCGTCGCGGACGAGGTGCATCGAAGGCACCCGGCCGGCGGACAGCCTGGAGGGCAAGGCCGAGCAGATCATCAAGGGCAACGTCGACAACGGCTTCATCGGGCAGAACTTCAGCTCCATCAAGTTCAGCGGCATCTACTGCGACTTCTGGGCGGTCGACCCCGACCAGCTCTGCCAGATGTTCAAGCACGTGTGGAAGCGCGAGTTCACTGAGGACGAGATCATGCTGATCGGCGAGCGCATCTGGAACCTGGGGCGGCTCTTCAACCTGCGCGAAGGCGTG
The DNA here is from genome assembly GCA_963809395.1 of uncultured Actinomycetes bacterium. Classification (GTDB taxonomy): domain Bacteria; phylum Actinomycetota; class Thermoleophilia; order RBG-16-64-13; family RBG-16-64-13; genus CAWEJM01. The sequence goes on from CAWEJM010000001.1 coordinate 19,688, forward strand.
GAGCCGGACACGCTGCCGCGGAAGCTGTACGCGCCCGAGTTCGCCTTCGCACGAAGGACCGTCGGCGGGGAAGGCCATCGGCGAGACAGGCGCTTAAGGACGCGTCTGCAGGAGTACTACCGGCTGCGCGGCTGGGACGAGAAGCGGGATGCCGACCGAGGCCAGAGCTGGCCGAGGTGGGCGTGGACGTCCGTCTGTAGATGCGCCGGCCGACCGCGAGAAAGGGACATCGATGCCACACGTGATGATCAGCAGCAAGAAGTGCACCGGCTGCCACATGTGCGAGCTCGCCTGCTCGGCCTGGCACGAAGGCGCCTACCGGCCCTCGGTGGCCCGGTTGTTCGTCGAAGTCAACCCCACCACGACGGCGATCAAAGGGCACACCTGCCTGCAGACGGCCTGCGCCAAGTGCGCGGAGGCCTGTCCCCAGGATGCCATCGAGCGGCATCCTCATCGAGGTGCAACGCCGTAGGTCTCGATCCGGTCGAGCCGGCTACGTGCTCAAGGTGAACGAGGACAAGTGCACCAACTGCGGCGCCTGCTACGACGTCTGCCCCTACGGGGTCATCCGCGAGCACCCCGATCGGGCGGTGGCGTACAAATGCGACCTGTGCGACGGCACTCCGCAATGCGTGGCCTTCTGCCAGAATCCGCATGTCTTGGCCGTCGAGGTGCGCTCGAGCAAGGCCGAGAAAACGCCGATGCCTGCGTGAGCGCTAGCGCTGTGATCGCCGCGGCGCCTTAGCAGAGGGGAGAACCGTGGTCAAGGCGCTCATCAAGCTCCCGGCGGGAATCGCGGGTGCCGATGGGCCCGCGCGCCTGGAATGCGAGGGAGCGACGGTAGCTGATGCTCTGACAGATTGCGTGGCCCGCGAGCCTCGGCTGAAGCCGCGCATCTATCCGCGAGGACGGAACCGTGTGGGTGGGCGTGTTCGTCAACGGGCGCAACGTCCGCCAGGGTGACGGGCTGGCGACGCGTCTCAACGATGGCGACGAGATCCGGCTTCTGCCGCCCATCGCCGGGAGCGGTAAGGCGTCGGCTACAATGACGGCGCCTTGCATGACTCGGTCAATCGAGCCGGAGAAGCGCGATCAGCAGGACATCGACTGACCAACGTATGATCGTGGGGATCTCGGGAGCCTCTGGGATCGTCTACGGGATCCGGCTGCTCGAGGTTCTTCGAGATATTCCCGTCGAGACCCATCTGGTCATGAGCGAGGCGGCCAAGCGGTGGCCGAGCTCGAGACCGGCTACACCTCGGAGCAGGTGGAGGCCCTGGCCGACGTCGTATACGGCAACGACGAGATCGACGCTCCCATCTCCTCGGGCTCCTTCCCCACCCTGGGGATGATCGTCGCCCCCTGCTCCATCAAGAGCCTCTCCGCGATCGCTCACAGCTACAACGACACTCTGCTGGCCAGGGCCGCCGACGTCGTGCTCAAGGAGCGGCGGAAGCTGGTGCTGGTGGTGCGGGAGACCCCGCTGCACCTAGGACACCTGCGTCTCATGGCGGAGGTGACCGAGTACGGGGCGGTGGTCCTGCCGCCCATGCCCAGCTTCTACCACGAGCCCAAGACCATCTCCGACATCGTCGATCAGACGGTCGGCAAGATGCTCGACCAGTTCGGGTTGGAGCACCACTTGTTCAGTCGCTGGCCGGGCGGCCGCGGTCATCGCGGGCCGGCCGCTGAGGCTGGAACCGGCGACCGACGACGGTGAGCGGCCCGGCGGGCGCGGAGTGATCTGCGCGACCGGGTGACGCGCTACCTGCGGGCGCATCACACCATGACCATCGCCACCGTGGGCCCGGCGGCCGGGGCGGCGGGACGGGGTCGCAGGCGCGGGGCTGGCGGGTGACGCGCCGCACGCCGCCAGCGTCTTCTACGCCGTGGACGATTCGCTCCGGCTGGTGTTTCTCAGCAAGCCGTCGAGCCTCCACGGGTCGCACATCGGGCGGGCGGCGCCGGTGGCGGTGACCGTCAGCGAGGACTACGGGGACTGGGAGCTGATCCAGGGCGTGCAACTGTGGGGTGAGGCTCGGCTGCTCAGCGGGGCGGCCAAAGCCGGGGCTCTGGCGCTCTACCTGCAGGCGTTTCCCGTTCGTGCGCGAGATGCTGGATCAGCCCGAGGCTGGCCGAGATCGTCCGCAGCATCGGCGTGTATCGGGTAGAGCCGGAACGGGCCGCCTTCACCGACAATACGACAGGGGTGTTCGGCCGCGAGGTGCTGGAACTGGCGGCGGACTAGGCGCGTAGAAACGAGCAGGGCCGTCCACCGTTCCATCCTGACCAGGACCTGAACGGATGAAGAGATCCGGGTCGGTCCTCTCATGTGAAGGACCCATACGGCCGATATTGACGATAGCCGGTCCCTGTTCCCCACGACTCGGAAGGACCATATTCTTTGGTGGCCATGGGCAGTCCCAGAGCGTGGAAATGTCGCGGTTGCGGCGCGATGGTCGCCTTGCCGGCCGATTGTGCGACCGGCGAGGATCGCCCGGACGACCGGCGTCTCGATCAGTTGGCGCAGGCGATGTGCGGTTGCTGGGTGGTCAGTCTTCCTGAAGCCGGATTGCGGCGCCTTGTGAGCGCGATCGTGCGTGGAGAAGAAGACCAAGGCGAGTGCGATAAGCGAGCCGCGGCCGGCGGCCGCTAGGAGGCCGCTGAAAAGCGAAGCCCCGGCCGCCGGAACGCACTGGGCGTCCTTCTCTCGCGCGTTCTTACCACGTTCCTGCGGCGAAGCGTCACTTTTCAGCAGCCAGCTCGCCCCCGGCGCGCTTAACGATGCGAAAACACGCATGGATGCGGGGACTGCGGGCAAAATCTGGCGGGATGGTCTGTTTGCTGATGTCGGCAACCTCGAGCTCGGAAGTCAATTCGGTGTCGAGCTTGAAGCGGCGGAAGTTCGTGGAGAAGATCAAGATGCCCTCCTGGGAGAGGAGACCGGCGGCGGCGCGGATCGAGCCGCGCGTGGTCGCGCTGTATGTCCAGCGTTCTCCGTCATGCTCTTTGAATTCGAAAAGGTGGGGGCATCGAGGAAGATGAGGTCGTAAGATGCGCCGGCGCCGGCGCTCCCGCGGCGCCTGCGGCGATCACCAGGATGCTCGACATCTCGACGAGCCACTTCGGAGCAATCGGCGCGGACGAAGCCGTGTTCCGGACCCGAGAAATCCGTTGAGCACCAGGTTGCGACGGGCCCAGTCGAGATAGGTGAGCGATAGGTCCACGGTGGTCGTCGAGACTGCGCCGCCCGCCGCCGCGTAGACGGTAGCAGACCCGGTGTAGGCGAACAGGTTGAGGAAACGTCTCCCCGGGCGCCAGCTCGCGGAGGAGCCCGCGCGTGACACGGTGGTCGAGGAACAAGCCGGTGTCGAGGTAGTCGGTGAGGTTCACCAGAAAGCGCAGGCCGCCTTCCCGCACCTCGCAGAAAGTGACCCTCGTCGTGCCAGTTTCTGGTACTGGTCCGCGCCCTCGCTGCGGCTGACGGACCTTGAGCACCACCTGCCCGCCGGTATTTCCCAGCACCTCGGGAACGACCGCCATCACCTCTTTCAGTCGTCGCCGCGCCCGGACCGGGTCGACGGTCGACGGGGGCGCGTACTCCTGCACGTGGGCCCAGTCTCCGTAGAGATCGACGGCCACCGCATACTCGGGCAGGTCGGCGTCGTAGAGGCGATAGCAGTCGATGCCCTCGCGGGTGGCCCAGCGACGCAGGTGTTTGAGGTTCTTGCGCAGCCGGTTCGCGAACATGGCGGCACCGGGGGTGGTGGGGTTCCGGCCGAGCTGGACCGGCGGCTCGGCTATCTCGGCGGGATACCTGGACAACTCGCCGCGCCACCGGGGTCATAAAGAGTCCTGGGTCGATGGCGAACGTCAGGAGCCGGCAGGCGAGCGGGCCGTTGTAGAAGACGTTAGTCCGGTGGGCGCGCAGGTCGAGATGCGGCGCCAGTTCGGGGTTCCCCGTGAAGACCGCGGCCGTCCATCCGGAGAACGACTCCTTCAACCGTTCGCCCAGGGTCTCGTAGACCCCGACCAGTTCGGAGATCTCTCCGAGGCGCTTTCCGTACGGCGGATTGGTGATCACCAGACCGGGGACCGGACGGCGCCGCCGTCGGGGCGCCATCGGAACGATCGGTGCGAGACGTGGTCGGCCGATCCAGCCGCGGACAGCCGAGGCGAGAGTCGCGCCGCTCGAAGACGATACGGCCGGCCAGCCCGGCCCTGCGGGCATTGCCGCGGGCGGTGCCGAGGCGCGGGGGTCGACGTCGTAGCCGAAGAAGGCCGGTAGGCCGTCCAGCCCTGTTCGCGCCGCTCCCCGGCCTCTTCGACGAGCCTCGCGCCAGGACACGGGTCGAATCCCTGCCCAGCCCAAGAAGCCGAAGTACTCGCGCAGGAGTCCCGGCGCGACGTCGCCGGCCATCAGGGCTCCCTCGATGAGCAGCGTCCCCGAGCCGCACATGGGGTCGAGCAAGCGGCCCGCCCTCCGCGGCGATCGCGGGCCAGCCAGCCCGCATGAGGATCGGCGGCGGCCAGGTTCTCCTTGAGGGGCGCCTCGCCCGCCCTCCGTACGGTACCCGCGTCGGTGCAGGCCGTCTCCGGAAAGATCCAGGCTGACGATGGCCTCCACCGGGGTCAGATGGAGATTGATGCGTATGTTCGGCCGGGCCAGGTCGACGCCCGGCCGCGCGCCCAGACCTCGCTCGGAACCGGTCGACCACCGCATCCTTGACGCGTTGCTCGGCGAAGTGCGTGTTCAGCTGGGCCAACGGCCCCTGCCGCAGGTGGACGTCACCTCCACGGCCAAGGTACCTTGCGGCATCGAGGTGGTCCTCCCAGGCCAGCCGCTGGATGCCCTCGTAGATGTCGTCTGGACTGGCCGCCGGAAACGACGTCATGCGCAGAAGCACTCGACTGGCCACGCGAGACCAGAGGCAGGCCCGGTAGGCCAGCGACGAGCGGCCCGGTGAAGGCGACGCCGGCACGAGTCTCGGCCGCGTCGCGGCGCCCGAGTGCGCGAAGCTCGTCGAGCAGCAGACCCTCGGTGTTCCGGGGGCAGGTGGCGAAGAAGTCGATGTGTTCGAGGGTGGACGGGCTGCGCCATGGTGGGAGAGAGTATAGCCGGGTCGCGCGGCCGGCACGCCGGGGAAGGGGCGGACCCGATGAAAGACGGGGCGGGGCGGTTCGCCCCGGCCCCGCGCGGCGGTCGTATCCGAGGTGGCCTACGGGTTAGGCGGTAGTAACGGGTCAGCTCCGAGGTGCAATTCGGGCACCGCACGGCCGGGAGCGGTATGGCGTGAAGCAGAACGGGCAGTCCTTGGTGGTCACGGCTCCGGCTTCTTGAGCTTCATGTACTGCCTCACGATGAGGAAGAGCACGAAGGCCACGATGACGAACACGAAGATGAAGTTGATGAACGTGCCCCAGTTGATGGTGACTGCACCGGCGGCGTGTGCCTGAGCCACGGTGTGGTACGGCCCGGCGTGGCCCCCTGCTTGATGACGGCGAAGTGGCTGTTGAAGTCGACTCCACCGGTGGCAAGCCCGACCGCCGGCATGATGATGTCGTTCACCAGAGAGTTGATCACGGCCGCGAACGCCACGCCCAAGATGAAGGCTACGGCGAGATCGACGATGTTGCCGCGGTTGATGAAGGCTTTGAAGTCTTTCAGCATACGGTCCTCCTGTCTGTCGTCGCCTACCGTCTGCTTATTGCCAGGCGCTTTCGAGCGCGCCATCCGGCCCTCGCCAACCGGGGATCCATACGAGTCCGAGGAATCCCACAGCGATGTCGCTCTTGCGTGGCCGCACCAGGATCTTGTCGAGCGTCTCGGCCATGGGGTCGAACTGGACGCCAAGCGCGTCTACCTCTGCCTTGAACTCGGCCTCGAGGTCGGCCTGCCTCTGCTTGACCGAGTCGACCGTTTCGGCGGCCCGTTTCACGTCGCCACGCTGGTCCA
>CAWEJM010000002.1:0-43320 GCA_963809395.1 uncultured Actinomycetes bacterium
GCGGCGTAGCCGTTGATGATCGGGAGGGAGGTGGTTATTCGCCCGCCGAGAGCGACGACGGCCTGGTCAGGGGCGTCGCCGGCGGAGGCGTCTTTCTGAATGATGACGGAGACGAGGCCGGTGGCGGAGGAGACGTCAGGGACGGCGCCCGCCTGAGATGTCTGGACCCCAAAAGACGAGATGGCGATTGCGCCTGCACAGAGGCAGGCAAGGGCGAGAAGCAGAAGCGGGAGCGTCCATTTGGATCGGCCCGTCCGGCTCTGTGGTGGCCCACTCGTGAACCGTGATATGTCTACGAACCGTGCCATCGTTCCTCCCTCGTCTGGTGCAGGCGCCGACCGAGCGCCTACTTATCCGCTCTCTGTATCGGCACAAGCGCTCGAGAACTTTAGCCTCAAACGAAAACTGACTTCTACCCAAAGCGCAAAGCATGGACAGCGGCCAGGCGGTCTCGTTTGCTTGCTATCCTTTGAGAGAAGAATGGGCGGAAGAATCCTTACCGGCGGAGGTCCCACACATGAGCGGTTCGAGTCATTTCAGTCGGGAGGAGGCCAAGGCTGTCGGCGACAAGCTCGGGATCGACTGGAGAAGACTTCGACGTCGATCAGTTCCGGCGGGGGATGGACGTGGAGTTGGAGCACGGTCTTCGCGACTCCGAGACGAACGTGACGAACGATGACGTATTGACCACGGGCAAGATCGCGTGGGCTCACCTCAAGGAGTTCCCCGACTACTACGATCGGCTCGAACAGATGGAGGAGGAGGCAGAAGCGTACTGGGATGCCAAGAAGGGTGAGTAGCGCCGGCTTCGTTGTGACATACGGATGGCTGGGAGTCTCGCATGATCGTCACCACCAAGGAACTGTTCAAGGCGGCCTACGGCACGTTCGCCGTGGGGGCCTACAACATCAACAACATGGAGCAGACTCTGGGGCTGTTCCGGGGCAATCTCGACTCCCAGGCCCCCTTCATCATCCAGATCTCGCGCGGCGCCCGCTCCTACGCCGACAAGCGCATGCTGGAAGCCATGATCAAGGCGGCCGACGAGATCTTCCCCGAAGCCATCTTCGCCGTGCATCTGGATCACGGCGACCTGGCCACCGCGCTCGACTGCATCGAGAGCGGCTTCTACTCGTCGGTCATGATCGACGCCTCCCACGAGCCGTTGGAGGAGAACATCCGCATCACCCGTCAGGTGGTCGACGCCGCCCACGCCCGGGGCATCTCGGTGGAAGCCGAACTGGGCCAGCTGGGTGGAGTGGAGGAGCACGTGCAGGTGGACGAGAAGAACGCCAACCTCACCGATCCGGCCGAGGCCGAGGTGTTCGTGAAGGAGTCGGGCTGCGACAGCCTGGCGGTGGCCATCGGCACCAGCCACGGAGCCTACAAGTTCAGCGGCCATCAGGGCCTGCACCTGGACGTGGCCGCCGAGATCCAGAAGCGCCTGCCCGGTTTTCCCCTGGTCATGCACGGCTCTTCCTCGGTGCCGCAGGAGGAGGTCGCGCGCATCAACGCCGCCGGAGGCTCCATCAAGGGGGCCAAAGGGGTGGACGAGAACGAGTTCGCCAAAGCCGTGCCCCTGGGGGTGACCAAGGTCAACATCGACACCGACGGCCGTCTGGTGTGGACCCGGGTGCATCGGGAGTTCTTCCGCGACAACCCGGAGAAGTTCGATCTGCGCGATCCCGGCAAGGTGTTCATCGCCGAATACGCCAAGTTCATCGCCCACAAGAACGAGAAGCTGCAGTCGGCCGGCACCCTGGAGACGGTGCGGGCGGCGGTGGCGGGGTAAGTCGCGCCGCACGCACCCTGAACCCCGCGGGACCCACAGCGAGGGCGATACGTGATACTTTCTCTCCCTGTTTTCACGACCGCTAACGGACGGAAGGAGCAGGAATGGCGGCCGCGCTTGACGCGCTCACCCAGAACGGGGAGCTACTTGCTTGGCTACGTGATGTTGTCGAGCTCTGCAGACCTGAGAACGTCTACACGTGCGACGGCTCCCAAGAGGAGTACGAGTACATGTGCGATCTCCTGGTCAAGCAGGGGACGTTCACGCGGCTGAACGAGTCCTTGAGGCCCGGCTGCTACTTGGCCCGGTCGCACCCCAGCGACGTGGCCCGGGTCGAGGACCGCACCTACATCTGCACCGACGAGCAGGTCGAAGCCGGTCCCACCAACAATTGGGCCCCCGCTCGGGAGATGAAGCTCAAGATGGGCCGCCTCTTCAACCGGTGCATGGAGGGGCGGACGATGTACATCATCCCCTTCTCGATGGGTCCGGTGGGTTCACCGTTCTCCCAGATCGGCATCGAGGTCACCGACTCACCGTATGTGGTCGCCAACATGATGATCATGACCCGGGTGGGGACCGAGGTGCTTGAGGCCTTGGGCAAAGACGGCAAGTTCATCCCCTGTCTGCATACGGTGGGGGCGCCGCTCGCGCCGTTCCAGGGAGACGTACCTTGGCCGTGCGAGCGCGATCCCAAGCACAAGTACATCGTGCACTTTCCCGACGATCCCGTCCATCTGGTCGTACGGGTCCGGCTACGGCGGCAACGCGCTGCTGGGCAAGAAGTGCCTGGCTCTGCGCATCGCCTCGGCGATGGCCCGCAAGGAGGGCTGGCTGGCCGAGCACATGCTCATCCTGGCTCTGACGTCACCCGAGGGCAAGAAGCACTACATCGCCGGAGCCTTCCCCAGCGCCTGCGGCAAGACCAATCTGGCCATGATGCAGCCCACGCTGCCCGGCTGGACGGTGACCACCATCGGCGACGACATCGCCTGGATGCGCATCGGCGAAGACGGCCGTCTCTACGCCATGAACCCCGAGACCGGCTTCTTCGGGGTGGCGCCGGGAACGTCGTATCACTCGAATCCCAACGCCATGGATACCTTCACCCGCAACAGCATCTTCACCAACGTGGCCCTCACCGACGACGGCGACGTCTGGTGGGAGGACATGGGCGTGGATGCCCCGGCCCACCTCATCGACTGGGAGGGCAACGACTGGACGCCCGACTCGGGTCGGAAGGCCGCCCATCCCAACTCGCGCTTCACCGCTCCGGCCGCGCAGTGCCCGGTGATCGACCCCGACTGGCAGAACCCGGCCGGCGTGCCCATCTCGGCCTTCCTCTTCGGCGGCCGGCGGGCCACTACCATACCGCTGGTGAACGAGGCCTTCGACTGGGAGCACGGAGTGTTCATGGGCTCCGCCGCCGGTTCCGAGACCACGGCTGCCGCTCTCGGCCAAGCCGGAGTGCTGCGCCACGACCCGTTCGCCATGCTGCCCTTCTGCGGCTACAACATGGGCGACTACTTCTCCCACTGGCTGTCGATGGCCGAGCGGACCGACGCGGACAAGCTGCCGCGCGTGTTCTTCGTCAACTGGTTCCGCAAGGCCGAGGACGGCCACTGGCTGTGGCCCGGCTACGGCGAGAACAGCCGGGTGCTCAAGTGGATCTTCGAGCGCGTGGAAGGCGGCGGCCAGGCTGTCAAGACCCCCATCGGCATATCTGCCGACGCCCGAAGCCCTCGATCTCTCCGGCCTCGATCTGCCGGCGGACGATCTGAGCAAGCTGCTGGCGGTCGAGATCGACGGCTGGAAGCGGGAGGCCGAGGGCCTGGCCACCTACTACGACGAGTTCGGGGATCGGCTGCCGGAGGCGCTGCGCAGGCAACTGGCAGCCCTTCAGGAACGGCTGGCTCAGGCATGAACCCGCTGGCCGCCGAGCTCAACCAGATCATCGAGCAGCACGCGCCCGCCGTGATGCGGGTCCTTTCCGACCTCGGCAAGGAGCTGTACTTTCCCAAGGGGATCCTGACGCAGTCGGCGGAGGCCAAGCAGAAGGCCACCCGCTACAACGCCACCATCGGGGAAGCGCGCGAACTGCAGCATTCGATGGGGCTCCCGGCCATCATGCGCCACTTCTCCGACCTCGACCCCGACCAGGTACTGCCCTATGCGCCCTCAGCGGGCAGGGCGGACCTGCGGACTGCGTGGCGGGAGGAGATCAGAGAGAAGAACCCGTCTCTGGGCAGACACGCCCATCAGCCTACCCGTGGTCACCAGCGGGATCACCCATGGTCTGAGCACGGTAGCGGACATGTTCGTGAACCCCGGCGATCTGGTGTTGATGCCCGACAAGCTCTGGGGCAACTACCTGCTCGTCTTCGGGGTCAAGCGAGGCGCCCGCGTGGGGCGATACCCGCTGCTCGATCTCGACAGTGGCTTCGACCTCGAGGGCTTCCGGCGGGTGCTGGCCGAGAATGCCGGCCTGGGCAAGATGATCGTGCTCTTCAACTTCCCGAACAATCCCACCGGATACTCCATCACCCCGGCGGAGGCCGACGCCATCACAGACGCGCTGGTGGCGGTGGCCGATGGGGGCTGCGACGTGGTGGCGATGTGTGACGACGCCTACTTCGGCCTCTTCTACGACGAGGAGGTCATGAAGGAGTCGTTGTTCACCCGGCTGGCGGACGCTCACCCGCGCATTCTGGCCATCAAGCTGGATGGCGCCTCCAAGGAGGACTTCGCCTGGGGGCTCAGGGTCGCCTTCATCACCTACGGCATCGCCGGCGGCGCCGGCATGTACGAGGCTCTCGAGAAGAAGACGGGTGGCTGCATCCGGGGGACCATCTCCAATTCCCCCAACCTGTCGCAGGAATTGGTGCTCAGGGCCATGGCCGATCCGGACTACCGGGCCCAGAAGGCCGAGAAGTTCGCCGTCCTGGAGCGGCGGGCCGCGAGGGCGAGAGCGGTGCTGGCCGAGCCCCGGTTCGCCGCGGCCTGGAAGCTCTACCCGTTCAACGCCGGGTACTTCCTCTGCGTGCGACTCAACGACCTCAATGCCGAGGCCTACCGCGTGCGGCTACTCGACCAGTACGGCGTGGGGGTGATCTCCACGAGCGACACCGATATCCGGGTGGCGATCTCGTGCGTCGATGAAGCCGACATCGGCGATCTCTTCGACGTCATGCTCACCTGCGCTTTGGAGATGGCGGCGGTCACGTAGCGGCCGCCTCGTGGGTCGCAGCTGCTCCCATCGGGAGGCGGGGAGTCACTCGGGCGCCAGCGGGCGAACAGGGGGACCCCGATGAGGGCCACGACCCCCATGGCTGCGATACCGACGGCCGAGGCCCGAGGTCCGCTGGCAGGCGCTGCTCGCCAGAGGCCAGATCGCTGCCCCCAGCCCTTGCGACACTCGCTGCACGGCTCCAAACAGGCCAAAGGCCAACGCCTGGTAGTCGGACTCGAAGGTCTGCGCGAAGGCGCCGCGGACGGTGGGCACAAGGGCGCCGGAGAAGAGTCCGTGTAGGCACGAGCAGAGCACGACCAGCGCCAGCGCCGACACGAGGCTGAAGGCGAAGCGCGTTGAGAGCCAAAGCGTCAGGCCTACCAGGATGATGCGCTTGACCATGCGCCTGTCGGGCCGAAGAAAGGCCACGGTCCCGGCGCCGGCGGCCGAGGAGAGGACCACGCCCAAGAGCACCGCCCACAGTCGCATTCCCCGCAGGCCGGTGACGGCCTGGATGTGCAGGGTGAGGTACAGGGTAAGGCCCATGATGGCCGAGTTGAGGGCGAAGTAGCCGGCCAGGAACCAGCCGGCGTGGTACTCGCGGGAGGCCTCTCGCCACAGTGCCTTCATGCGGTGGTGCAACCTGCCCTGCGGCACCGCCACCACGTCGGTCTTCTTCTGCCACAGTCTCTTGGCGAAGATGCTGGGGATCGTGCAGGCGAGAAAGACCGCCGCGGCCGGCATGAGCGCGTAACCCTGGCCGCTGATTCCCGGGATCACCCGCCCCGATATGAACAGCTGGATGACGCCCACTCCCACAATGCCGCCGAGGAAACTGAGCGCCATTCCCAGCGAGGACACGCTCACGACGTTCTCTCCGCCTGCGGCGCTGAGCATGGAAGCGTTGTAGATCAGGGCGGAGAGCTGAAAGAAGTAGTTGGCCACCATGGCCGCGATCGAGCACGCCGGCCACGGCAAGGGTGCCGGTGCGGGGGAGGACATTGAGGGCCGCGAGGAGCACGGTGGCGATGAGCGCCGAGACCATGAACCATTGCCGGCGTCTATGCTTCTCGTCGGCGTTCACGCCGATGTAGGGACCGCTCAGGCCGATGGCCCAGGACGAAGCCGCCGAGGCCAGGCCGAACACCACGGCCGGCACGCCCAGGTCGTTCACTATCCACGGGGTGAGGTAGTAGGGGATGGCGAACTCGACCGAGGTGTTGCCGAGATCGAACGCGTACCAGGCCCAGCGAGTGCGCTTACTCGAGGCCTGGTCGTCTGTCTGCTCGTCGGTGTGCATCGTCGCACCAGTGTACCTACTTGCGGCCGGGTTTGGGCGCGTGGCCGCGTCGTCGCGGCACATCGACGAGCGCGTGCGCCACCGGCGTGTGGTCGCGCGGACGGTTGGCCAAAACCCGGCCGGTGCTCTAACCTTATCCCTCGGGCTTGAGGAGCGCAGGAAACCGGGTGGGGGCGAGATGAGATGAGGTCGATTGCATGAATATCAATGACAACGCCGGCGCCGCTGTCAACACAGCGGCTCCGCCTCTATACCGGGAGGTCCAACGATTCCGTCAGTGGTTCTTCTGGGTGCCCATCCTGGTCGTCACCGGGGTTATCTGGTGGCAATTCTGGGAGCAGGCTATCCTGGGCCATCCCCAGGGGAGCCGGCCCATACCCGATTGGACGGCGTGGGTCCTGGCCCTCGTGTTCGGACTCGGTTTTCCGGCGTTCGCGCTGGTGGTTCGACTGGTCACCGAAGTCAGGCCCGGGTTGGTGTCGGTGAGGCTGGTGCCGTTCGGTTCCAAACGCATTCCCACGCGGGACATCACGACCGCCCAGGCTCGTGAGTACTCGGCTATGCGGGAGTTCGGCGGCTGGGGCATACGCGTCTCCAGGAATGGGAGGGCGTACAACGCGTCTGGCAATACCGGAGTGCAACTCGTGCTCACCGACGGGAGCCACATCTTGATAGGGACGCAGCGGGCGGAAGAGCTGCTTGCCGCGCTCCGGGCCGCGGGCGCCGACATCGACTAGGGCGGTCGGCGTGTGAGGCGGTCGGAGAAATGAGGATCGTGGTGGCGCTGGGGGGCAACGCCCTGCTCAAGCGGGGGGAGCCGCTCACCGAACAGAACCAACGCGCGAACGTCAAGGTGGCGGCCCGGGCGCTGGCCCCGCTGGCGCGCGACCACAGCCTCATCATCACTCACGGCAACGGACCGCAAGTGGGGTTGCTCGCCCTCGAGGCGGCCGCGTTCACGGGAGTCGAGCCGTACACGTTGGACGTTCTCAGCGCCGAATCCGAAGGGATGATCGGTTACATGATCGAGCAGGAGCTGGGCAACATACTGCCCGAGGACGTGCCGTTCGCGACTATCCTCACCCAGGTGGAGGTCGACCCGGACGATCCGGCCTTCCAGAATCCGACGAAGCCCATCGGTCCCCAATACTCCCGGGAAGAAGCCGAGCGCCTCGCCCGGGAGCATGGTTGGACCGTGGGGCCCGACAACAGCATGTACCGGCGACTGGTGCCTTCGCCGCGGCCCAAGCGCATCTTCGAGATGCGAGTGGTGGAATGGCTGGTGGAGCACGGAGTGGTGGTGATCTGCACCGGGGGAGGCGGCATCCCTACCATGCTCACCCCTGATGGGGCCTTGGTGGGGGTGGAGGCGGTCATCGACAAGGATCACGCCGGCGCACTTCTGGCGACCTCGCTCGGGGCGGAGGTCTATCTCATGCTCACCGACGCGGAGGCGGTCTGGGAGAACTGGGGAGCCGCCGAGGCGCGGGCCATCAGGCGGGCCACGCCGGAGGCCCTGGGGAAGCTTCGATTCGCAGCCGGCTCCATGGGACCCAAGGTGGAGGCGGCCTGCGACTACGTCCGGGCAACAGGCGGACGGGCGGGCATCGGCTCGCTGGAGGATGCCGTCGCCATCATCGAAGGGCGGGCGGGGACGCTGGTCATCGTCCGGGTTCGCAGGGCATCGAGTACTGGCCCTCGCTATTCCATCAGTCAGACGGAGGTTGGGAATGAGGATCGCGTTGATCGGGCAAGCGGCCTTCGGGGAGAAGGTCCTCGAGGCGCTGCTGGGCGAGGGAGAGCAGGTCGCGGTGGTGTACATGCCGCCCGACCCCCCGGCCGGAAAGGGCAACAGCTTCAAGGAGCTGGCCGAGAAGAACGGCGTTCCCGTCCGCCAGCCGGCCCGGATGCGCGATCCCGACGTGTTCGAGGAGTACAAGAGATTCGAGCCGGACCTCAACGTCATGGCCTTCGTGACCGACATCGTGCCGTTGACGATCTTGAACTATCCCAGGCTGGGGACCATCCAGTACCATCCCTCCCTGCTTCCGCGCCACAGAGGGGGCAGCGCCATCAACTGGGCGGTGATCAACGGCGAGACCAAGACCGGCCTGTCCATCTTCTGGCCGGATGAAGGTCTGGACACCGGACCGCTCCTCCTGCAGAAAGAGGTCACGATCGAGCCGGACGACACCACTGGGAACGGTCTACTTCAACAAGCTGTTCCCCCTGGGCGTCGAGGCGCTGGTGGAATCGGTTGGTCTGGTGAAAGAGGGCAGGGCTCCGAAGATGCCGCAGGACCTGAGTCGAAGGCGAATACGAGCCGCTCTGCAAGCGCATGACGATCGACTGGATGTATCCGGTCGACATCGTCTACAACGTCATCCGGGGCTGCAACCCGTCACCTGGGGCAGCCACCTCGTACAAGGGCCAGCAGGTCAAGATCTTCGACTGCGAGAAGCGGAACGTCAGCGGCCTCCAGGCGCCTGGAACGATCACGCAGATCTCGGAGGATGGTCTCCTGGTGGCCGGCAACGGCGGGAGCATCTTGGTCAAGCGGCTTCAGCCCGCCGGCTCGGCCAAAGATGAAGGCTGCGGAGTTCGTGGCCTCGGCCGGAGTCCAGGTGGGGGACACGCTGGGCTGAGCGGGTGGAGGCTTCGAGGCATGAACCTGACATCGGGCGGGTCTGTGGTAAACGGCTACTTCATCGCGGCGCTGAGCGGACTGATCGTGGTGGAGGCGATCGAGTTGGTCGCCGAGCTGCTCAATCTTCGCGCGCTGAGCCTCGAGGTGCCCGAGGAGTTCGCCGACGTCTACGATGCCGAGACCTACCGGCGCTCCCAGACGTACACGCGGGTGAAGACGCGCTTTGGCATCGTGGCCTCGTTGTTCGATCTGGCGATCCTGCTCGCTTTCTGGCTGGCCGGCGGATTCGGCTGGCTCGACGGCCTGGTGCGGGGCTGGGGGCTGGGCCCCCTCTGGACCGGATTGGTCTTCCTGGTGATACTGGCTGTCGCCCGTGGGATCCTGAGCCTGCCGTTCAGCATCTGGGGCGTGTTCGTCATCGAGGAGAAGTTCGGCTTCAACCGCACCTCGCCGCGGACGTTCATCCTCGATCTCGTCAAGGGGTTGGGCGTCTCGGTCGTCCTGGGCGTGCCGCTCGTGATCGGGTTCTTGGCCTTGTTCGAGTACGCTGGCGGGCTCGCCTGGATCTACGCTTGGGCGGCCGTGGTCGCCTTCTCGTTCGTGATGCAGATCCTGGCGCCGACGCTGATCATGCCGCTGTTCAACAAGTTCACGCCGCTGCAAGACGGCGAGCTCAAAGACGCCATCCTGGCGTACGCCCAGCGGGTCGGCTTTCCCTTGAAGGGCGTGTTCTCGATCGACGCTTCCCGCCGCTCGACGAAGGGCAACGCCTTCTTCACGGGATTCGGGAAGAGCAAAAGGATCGCTCTCTTTGACACGCTGATCCAGCGGCACAGCACCGAGGAGCTGGTCGCGGTCCTCGCTCACGAGATCGGCCACTACAAGAAGCGCCACGTGCTCATCGGCACGGTGGTGTCGGCCCTGGAAACCGGGCTGTTCCTCGGCCTGTTCGCTCTCCTCGTGCACCGGACCGGCCTGTTCGCGGCCTTCGGCGTGGATTCGCCGTCGGTGTACGCGGGCGTGTTGTTCGTGGCCCTTCTTCTGCGGCCTCTGCAGTTCGTGCTATCGGTCGGCGCCGCGGCGCTCTCGCGGCGCCACGAGCGTCAGGCCGACGCCTTCGCCGACGTCCACCACCGGCCGCGGCGATCTGCTGGCCGCGCGGGCTCAAACGGCTGTCCAAGGACAACCTGTCCAATCTCACCCCGCACCCGTTCTACGTGTTCCTCAACTACTCGCACCCCCCGGTGCTCGAGAGGGTGCGCTCGCTGGCGTCGGACCCGCCGCGCGTGATCCGGGTTCGCCGGCGGCGTCCTGCCGTGCCTCTAGGCCTTTTCGATCCTGACCGCGCAGACCTTGAATTCCGCCGTGTTGGAGATGGGGTCGAAGGCGGAATTGGTCAACTCGTTCACGGCGGTCTCCCAGAAGTGGAAGGTCATGAACAGGATGCCGGGAGGCACCCGCTCGGTGACCGTCACTCTCGTGACCACCGAGCCGCGGCGCGAAGTGACCCGCATCTCTTCTCCTTCGGACACCCCGATGGCGGCGGCGTCCACCGGGTTGATCTCGGCCAGCTCGTGCGGCGCCAGTGACTCCAGGGTCGCGGATTGTCTGGTGGAGATGTTGTACTGATAGAGCATGCGCCCGGTGGTCAGCAGAATCGGGTATTCCTCGTTGGTGAGCTCGGCCGGCGCCTCGTACTCGATGCCCAGCAGCCGCCCCCGGCCGCGCGGGAACGTGTCCTGGTGCAGGTACGGCGTGCCCGGATGGTCGATGTCGGGACACGGCCACTGCAGACCGCAGGCGTCGACCCGGTCGTAGGTCATGCCGGCATAGGCAGGCGTCAGACTCCTGATCTCCTCGAAGATGTCCTCCGGCGAAGCGTAGTCCATCTCGTAGCCCATGCGCCTGGAGAGGTCGCAGATGATCTCCCAGTCGGCCCGCGCCTGGCCGGGAGGCTCCACGGCCTTGCGCACCCGCTGCACCCGGCGCTCGGTGTTGGTGAAGGTGCCGTCCTTTTCCGCGTAGCAGGCGGCCGGCAGCACCACATCCGCGTACTTGGCCGTCTCCGTCAGGAATATGTCCTGGACGACCAGGAATTCGAGGCCGGCCGATGGCCTTGCGCACGTGGTTGGCGTCGGCGTCGGTGAGCACCGGGTCTTCGCCCATGATGTACATCGCCTTGACCTCGCCGTCGATGATCGCGTCGAACATCTCCGGGATGCGCAGCCCCGGCCTGTCGCTGAGCTTCGCCCCCCACGCCTTCTCGAAGATGGCCACGTTCTCCGGCTTGGAGACCGACCGGTAGTCGGAGAACACGTTGGGCAGGGCGCCCATGTCGCAGGCTCCCTGCACGTTGTTCTGGCCGCGCAGCGGATTGACACCGGCATGCTCGACGCCCACGTGGCCGGTGACCATGGCCAGGTTGGCCAGGTTCATGACGTTGGCCGTGCCGGTGGTGTGCTCGGTGATGCCCAGGGTGTAGAAGATGCCCGCCCGCGGGGTGCGCGCGTAGATCTCGGCCGCCGCGTAGAGCTTGTCCTCGGGGACGCCGGTGATCTCGCTGACCACCGCCGGGGTGTATTTCTGCACGACTTCCCACAGGTTGTCGTAACCCTCGCAGCGCTCGGCGATGAACTTCTGGTCGGCCCAGCCTTCGTTGATGATGATGTTCATCAGGCCGTTGACCAGGGCCGCGTCGGTGCCGGGGGTGAGCTGCAGCCAGAGTTCGGCGTAGTCGACCAGCTCGATGTGCCGCGGATCGACCACTATCAGCCGGGCTCCGCGCCGGGCGGCGCGCTTCATCTTGCCGCCGATGATGGGATGCGCCTCCGTGGTGTTGGAGCCGATGATGAACAGGGCGTCGTAGGATTCCACCTCGCTGATGGAGTTCGTCATGGCGGCGCTTCCGAACGATGTGGCCAGACCGGCCACCGTGGGAGCGTGTCAGGTTCGGGCACAGTGGTCGAGATTGTTGGTGCCCATCACCACCCTGACGAACTTCTGCATCAGCCAGTTGTCTTCGTTGGTGCAGCGGGCCGAGCTCAGGGCGGCGAAGGCGTCGGCGCCGTCCCGGTCCCTTATCTCCTGCAACCGGGATGGCCACGATGATCCATGGCCTCGTCCCAGGTGGACTCTTCCAGCACGCCGTTCCTTCTGACCAGCGGGGTGGTGAGGCGGTCGGGACTGTGGATCATGTCTGTGTGGAAACGGCCCTTGACGCACAGGGCGTTGCCGTTCACCGGAGCATCCGGCGAAGGTGGTGACCCCGACGACCCTGCCGTCCTTGACGTTCAGATCGAAATTGCAGCCGGTGCCGCACAGCGGACAGGTGGTGCGCACTCGGTCTGATCTCCCATTCGCGGGTGCCCTTCAGCTGCGCGTTGACCAGGGCGCCGGTGGGGCAGACGTCAATGCACTGGCCGCAGGACACGCAGCCCGAATCCCTGTGGGTCGCTCCCTTGAGCGCCGGATACTCGGCATCGTCCACCTGGTAGACGTGGTACTGCTCCAACTCGTCGCAGACGCGGACGCAGCTGTGGCACTTGATGCAGCGCTTGCGGTCCAGCTGCAGGATGGGCGACCCGTCGAACAGGTCGAATTGTCCCTCGTCGCCCTTGAACTCGGTCGTGCCGGCGCCGTAGAGGATGGACAGGCGCTGCAGCTCGCAGGCGGAGGCGGCGTGGCAGGTGCACTGCAGGCAGCGGGCGGCCTCCGTCCTGGCCGCCGTCTCATCGAAGCCCAGCTCGATCTCGTCGAAGTTGTCGCGCGTCGGCCACGGCGAGTTCAGGCATGTGGCTGCGCTGATGCGTCAGACAGCGGCTTGGCGCCGATGTCGAACAGCTTCGGCTCGGCGCAGCGCGAGGCCGGCCGCCGGGCGCCGCGCAGGCTTCTTCCGGGTCCTTCCCGGAAACATATGCGTCTATGGCGACCGCGGCCCGGCGGCCGGCGGCGATGGCTTCCACCACCGTGGCGGGGCCGGTTTCGCAGTCTCCGCCGGCGAAGACTCCGTCCCTGCTGGTGATCAGGGTGCGCTTGTGGGCCTCGATGGTGCCCCGGCTCGTCAGAGTGCAGGCGTCGCCCAGGCACTCGTCGTCCACTTCTTGGCCGATGGCCAGGATGATCGTGTCGGCCGCGATGGTGAATTCGGAGCCCGCCACCGGTTCGGGCCGCCGTCTGCCACTGGCGTCGGGCTCGCCCAGCTCCATCTTCTGACAGACCACGCCGGTCACCTTGCCGTCTTCACGGACCACGGAGAGTGGCGCGGTGAGCAACGACAGGTTGACGCCTTCCTCTTCGGCCGCCGTCACTTCGTCGACGGTGGCGGGCATCTCCTTGCGGGTGCGGCGGTAGACCACGGTCACTTCGTCCGGCCCCAAGACGGATCGACGACCGGCAGGCGTCCATGGCGGTAAAGCCGCCACCGACGACCAGTGTTCTGCCCAAGGGGCTCGTTCCACAGCCCGGCGTTGCTCTGCGCGGAGGAAATCGACGGCCGAGTAGATGCCCTGTCCCTCCGCTCGCGCCGGGGATGCCGCCGGTGGAGCCGCACTGGGCGCCGATGGCCAGATAGGTGGCGTCGTAGCCGTCGGCCTCGAGACTGGCGAGCGTGAAATCCTCGCCGAGGCGGCTGTTGAGCCTCAGCTCCACGCCCAGCCGGAGGATGTCGTCGACCTCGGCGGCGATGATCTCCCGCGGCAGGCGATAGGGCGGGATGCCGGTGAGCATCATGCCACCGGGCTGGGAATAGGCTTCGAAGATCGTCACCTGGTGGCCGGCCAGAGCGAGGATAGTAGGCGGCGGTGAGGCCCGAGGGGCCGCTGCCGACGACGGCGATCTTCTTGCCGGTGGCGGCAGCGACTGTTCCTGATTCGCCCCGTCCTCGGCGCCGCCGTCGGCGCCGGCGCGGTCGCCGGCGAAACGCTTCAGTTGGCAGATGGCCACCGGTTCCCCGTCGACCTGGGTGCGACGGCAGGCGCTCTCGCAGGGGCGGGGGCAGATCCGGCCGATGATCCGGGGCAGAGGCAGTCGCCGCTTGACGATTCTGATGGCCTCGGCGTCGTCTCCCCGGGCGATCGCTCCCAGGTAGGCGGGAATGTCGATGTGCGCCGGACAGGCGTGATGGCAGGGCGGCTCACAATAGGCGTTGTGGTTGGACAGGTACTCCGTGAGCCGCGCCCTGCGCGCCTCCGCTATCTCCGGATTCGAGGTGATGACCTCCATGCCCTCGACCACCGGGGTCTCGCAGGCGTAGACCAGCCCGTCCTCGGCGACTTCGACTACGCACAGCTTGCAGCGGGCGACCGGGGTTAGCCGGGGGTCGTAGCAGAGCGTCGGTATGGAGATGTCGTTCGCCTGCGCGGCTTCCAGGATCGTCATGTGGGGATCGACCCGCAGAGAGTCGCCCGTCGATGACGATCCTTGCCGGCGGGCCGCTTTCCGCGATGATCTCGTGACGAGGCAGATCGGCCATCGCTGTCCTTTCTCACTTCGGCGAAAGACTCGGGGGAAAAGACACCCAAGCCGTCGTCATCGGAGGGCTGGGCGTCCGGCCAATCGGCTGGCCGCTTGCCGCGGAGTATGCTCCCAAGGGTCATCCACTGAACGTCAGTCATACCAGTGCCGGAAACAATAGCAGAAACATCAGGATAGTCCCAGTTTTGGACGCAGGCGCACCCGATCCGGGGCGAAGCAAGCCGGACTCTCCCCGATTGATCGCGCACGCTTTTCACTCCCCGGCCGATACGGTACGATTAGACGACCTTTAATCGAGCCCTGTGAGGCCGAAAGGAAGAGTGGTCGACCCATGCCCCGCCGCACCGATATCCGCAAGATCCTCCTGCTCGGCTCCGGCCCCATCGTCATCGGCCAGGCCTGCGAGTTCGACTATTC
This sequence comes from uncultured Actinomycetes bacterium, assembly GCA_963809395.1. Taxonomy (GTDB): domain Bacteria; phylum Actinomycetota; class Thermoleophilia; order RBG-16-64-13; family RBG-16-64-13; genus CAWEJM01. The sequence continues at coordinate 14,858 of CAWEJM010000002.1, forward strand.
CGGCACCCAGGCCTGCAAGGTGCTGATGGAGGAAGGTTTCGAGGTGGTCCTGGTCAACTCCAACCCGGCCACCATCATGACCGACCCCTCCTTCTCCCACCGCACCTACATCGAGCCCCTGGTGCCCGAAGTGGTGGCCAAGATCATCGAGGTGGAGCGGCCGGACGCCCTGCTGCCCACCCTGGGGGGCCAGACCGCTCTCAACCTGGCCGTCGCCCTCTCCGAGGACGGCACTCTGGAGAAGTTCGGCGTGGAGCTCATCGGGGCCAACTACGCCGCCATCCGCCGGGCCGAGGCCCGGGACGAGTTTCGCGAGACCATGGCCTCCATCGGCCTGCGCGTGCCGGAGAGCGCCGTGGTCACGAGCGTGGCCGAGGCCCGCGCCGCGCTCGCAGAACGGCCTGCGTCTGCCGCTCATCATCCGGCCCAGCTTCACCTTGGGCGGCCACGGGGGAGGGGTGGCCGCCACCGACCAGGAGTTCGACGAGGTGGTCCGGGCCGGCCTCGACGCCTCGCCCACCCATCAGGTGCTGCTCGAGGAGAGCGTGATCGGCTGGAAGGAGTTCGAGCTCGAGGTCATGCGCGACCTCAACGACAACGTGGTCATCGTCTGCTCCATCGAGAACATCGACCCCATGGGCGTCCACACCGGCGACTCCATCACCGTGGCGCCCCAGCAGACCCTCACCGACGTCCAGTACCAGCGCCTGCGCGACGCCTCGCTCGCCATCATCCGGGCCATCGGGGTGGAGACCGGCGGGTCCAACATCCAGTTCGCCTACTCCCCCGAGACCGACGAGCTGGTGGTCATCGAGATGAACCCGCGCGTCTCTCGCTCCTCCGCTCTCGCCTCCAAGGCCACCGGCTTCCCCATCGCCAAGATCGCCGCCAAACTGGCCGTCGGCTACACCCTGGACGAGATCGCCAACGACATCACCCGCAAGACGCCGGCCTGTTTCGAGCCCACCATCGACTACGTGGTGGTCAAGACGCCCCGCTGGGCCTTCGAGAAGTTCCCCCTGGCCGACGCCCGTCTCACCACCCACATGAAGAGCGTGGGGGAGAACATGGCCATCGGCCGCACGTTCAAGGAGGCCTTCCAGAAGTCCATGCGCTCCCGGGAGTTGGACGTCCGCCCCGACATCCCCGACGACAACGAGGCGCTCGTGGCCATGATCGCCATCCCTTCGGCCGAGCGCTACGACCTCATCCTCGAGGCCTACCGCCGGGGCGTGACCCTGGAGGCCCTCTTTGCCGCCACCCTCATCGACGAGTGGTTCCTGGAAGAGTTGCGGGAGATCGTGGAGGCCGAGAACCATCTCAAGATCGTTCGCTCGAAAAAGGCGGCCTCCCCGCCCTGCCGCGAGAAGAGCTGTCGGCAAGCCAAGCGGCTGGGGTTCAGCGACGAACAGATCGGCCGGTTCCTCGGGGCCACCGAGATGGAGGTGCGGGAGCGCCGCATCGCCGACGCCATCATCCCCACCTACAAGGCGGTGGACACCTGCGCGGCCGAGTTCGAAGCCTACACCCCCTACTTCTACTCCACCTACGAGGAGGAGAACGAAGCCTTGCCCGTCCCCGACAAGGAATCGGTGATCATCCTGGGGAGCGGGCCCAATCGCATCGGCCAGGGCATCGAGTTCGACTACTGTTGCGTGCACGCCGTCCAAGAGATGCGCGAGCAGGGCTACCAGGCCATCATGGTGAACTGCAACCCCGAGACGGTCTCCACCGACTACGACACCTCCGACCGCCTCTACTTCGAGCCCCTCACCTTCGAGGACGTGCTCAACATCATCGAGAACGAGAAGCCCAAAGGCGTGGTGGTGCAGTTCGGCGGCCAGACCCCGCTCAAGATCGCCGAGCGGCTGCACGCCGCCGGGGTCCCCATCCTGGGCACGTCGCAGGACGCCATCGACCTGGCCGAAGACCGGGAGCGCTTCGGCGAGGTGCTGAAGAAGCTCAAGCTCAAGGCGCCGCCGTTCGGCACGGTGCGCAACGTGGAGGAGGCGCTGGCCGTGGCCGAGCGCATCGGCTACCCGGTCCTGGTGCGCCCCTCGTACGTTCTGGGCGGCCGGGCCATGGAGATCGTCTACGACCAGGAGAGCCTGGAGCGCTACCTGCGCACGGCGGTGAAGGCTTCGCCGCGCCACCCGGTGCTCATCGACCGCTTCCTCGAGCACTCCACCGAGATCGACGTCGATGCCCTCTGCGACGGCGACGACGTCTACATCGGCGCCGTGATGCAGCACGTGGAAGAGGCCGGCATCCACTCCGGCGACTCGGCCTGCGTGATCCCCACGGTGTCTCTGGGCGAGGAGGCGGTGCGGCGCATCGAGGAGCAGACCGCGGCGCTGGCCCTCGAGCTGGGGGTGGTGGGGCTCATGAACGTGCAGTACGCGGTGCAGCAGAGCGACCACGGCGGGGCCAGCATCTACGTGCTGGAGGTGAACCCCCGGGGCAGCCGCACGGTGCCCTTCGTCAGCAAAGCCACCGGGGTGTCGCTGGCCCGCGTCGCCACGCGGGTCATCGCCGGTCAGAAGCTGCGCGACATGGGGCTCCCCGGCTGGGAGGAGTCCGTCGCCGCCGGCCGGGTTCCCTGCCGGCGCGATCTGCAGCACGTCGCGGTGAAGGAAGCGGTCCTGCCTTTCCCCAGGTTTCCCGGGGTGGATACGACCCTGGGCCCGGAGATGAAGTCCACCGGCGAGGTCATGGGCGTCGGCGCCAGCTTCCCGGAGGCCTTCGCCAAGGCCTCGCTGGCCGCCGGAGACCGGCTGCCCCGCGAAGGCACGGTGTTCATCTCGGTGGCCGACGCCGAGAAGGACGCGGCCATCCTCATGGCCCTCATGCTGAGCACTCTGGGCTTCCGGGTCCTGGCCACCGAGGGGACGCACCGCGCACTGACCCTCAACGGCATCGACTCGCGAGTCGGTGCTCAAGCACACCGTAGGCGTGGAGATGCGGGCGGCCCTGGAGGCGGCGTCGGGAGCGGAGCCGCGGAGGGTGGCCGGGGACCGGGCGCGTCCACCGCGCGCGCGCATGCGCCGGACGCCATCACCACCGTCGTCGACCTCATCGAGGCGGGTGAGATCGACCTGGTCATCAACATCCCCCGGGGCCGCGGCGCCCGCTCCGACGGCTACGAGATCCGCAGGGCGGCTCTTCGTCAGGGGGTGCCGACCATGACCAACGCCGCGGCCGCTCACGCGGCCGTGCAGGCCATCGCGGGCGCCCGCAGGAGCCGGGAGATCACCGTGATCTGCCTGCAGGATCTTCACAGCCGGCTGGCTGCCAGGGCGCTGGGCGCCGCGTCGAGTTCGCGCGGAGCGGGCGCGTGAGCGCCCCGGTGGCCGACGCGGCCGGGGCTGACCGCTCACCACATGCCCTCCGGGCGTCTACGGGGGCGCGTGGCAGGCAACGAGCCCCTGGGGAGCCTGGTCTGGTTGACCGTCGACGTTCCCGGATGGCGCGGGCGCACGACCCGGGCAGTTCGCGCTGCTTCAGGCCGAACCCTCGCGGTGCTTTCTTGGCTCGCGCATTGTCGGTAGCCGACGAGGTCGGGCAGAGCGGTGTCGTTCCTCGTCGCCCCAGTCGGTGAGGGCACGCGGGAACTCTGCGGACTTCGGCCCGGTGACGGGGTCTGGGTGCTCGGTCCGCTGGGCAATGGCTTCGACACTGGAGCAGATCGCCGGTCGCCGCCAGCGCCGGCTGCTGATCGTTGCCGGCGGGGTGGGGGTGGCGCCGTTCCCGCTCCTGCTTTCGCGGCCGGCCGCGCGCGGTGAGCCGGCGGGCCTCGTCTCGGCGGGGCGCCGGCGTGCCGCTCTGAGGTGGTGGTCTTGCTCGGCTTCCGTGACGCCCTCCAAGCCCAAGGGGCGGCTCCGTTGCTGGAGGCGGTCTCCAGATCGCAGGCGGCCGGCCTGTCCTGCCGGTTCGCGGTGGCCGTGGAAGACGGTTCCCATGGCCCGGCCGAGAAGGTGACGGACCTGCTGGCCAGGGAGCTGCTGCCGGGCGACCGGCTGTTCGTGTGCGGACCGGCCGCCATGTCGGCGGCGGTGTGGCGCGTCTGCTGCCTGGTGCCGGATGTCCGGACATGGTTCAGCCTGGAGACGGGCATGGCGTGCGGAGTCGGGTCGTGCCACGGGTGCGCGCTTACCCTGGCCGACGGCTCCATGGCCCGGGTGTGCCACGACGGCCCGGTGTTCTCCGGGGAGAGCGTGTTCGGCCCGAGCATCGCGCCGCCGGACTTCCGAACGGGGGAGACGGCCGGTCATGAGCGCTCTCACGGTCGTTCCCTCTGTTCCCGATCTGTCCGTCCGACTGGGGCCGCTGCGCCTCGAGCATCCGCTGATCAACGCCTCGGGCACCATGGAGATCTTCGAGTTGGCCGAGATCGCTGGGCGGCGACATCCTGCAGCATCCCCCGGTGGCCGCGTACGTGCCCAAGACCATGACCCTCGAGCCCCGAGCGGGCAATCCGCCGCCCCGCATCCTGGAGACCGCGGGAGGGATGATCAACGCCATCGGTCTGCCCAGCGAGGGCCTGGAGGCCTTCGTCGCCCACCAGCTACCGCGTCTGCTCGCTCTGCCCTGTCCGCTCATCTTGAGCATTGGAGGCTTCTCTCTGCAGGAGTACGTGTCGCTGGCCTCGGGCCTGCGCCGCGCGCTCGACGGAGTCGAGCCCGGGCTGGGTCGATCGGGTCGGCCTGGAGGTGAACATCTCCTGCCCGAACGTGCACTCCGGCTGTGCCTCCATCGGCAGCGATCCCGGCGAGACCAATGAAGTCGTGGCGGCCGTCCGCGAAGTCTGGCCGGGGCTGCTGGTGGCGAAGCTCACGCCCAACGTCACCGATATCGCCGCCATCGCCCTGGCGGCCGTGGCCGGGGGCGCCGATGCGATCGCAGCCGTCAACACGTTCAAGGGTCTGGTCATCGACCGGGAGACTCTGAAGCCCTATCTGGGGAACGTGATGGGTGGCCTGTCCGGACCGGCGATCAAGCCGCTGGCTCTACGCGCGGTGTACGAGCTTTTCGCCGCCGTAGAAGTACCGATCATCGGAATGGGTGGCGTGGCCAGCACTCAGGACGTGCTCGATTTCATGGCCTGCGGGGCGCGAGTGGTGGCCGTCGGATCTGCGGGGTTCCGAGACCCGTGGCTCGCCCGCGGTCTGGCCGCCGGCCTTGGCCGAAGCCTTGGCGCCCGGGGCATAGGGCTGGACGAGCTGGTGGGACGGGCCCATCACGCGCATAAACTAAGGCTCTACTGGAGCTAGATGGTCTGGCTGCAAGAAATCGTGCAAATCGAGGTTGCGTCCCACCGCGGCATGCGTATAATGACCGCTGTGAACCACCCTCCGAGCATAGTCCCGCAGACACCCGAGCGCAGCCATCAGCAGCGGATGGAAGCTCTTCGACGGGCCAACGACATCCGTTCCGAGCGCGCTCGGCTCAAGGAAGCGGCTGCGTAATGGGGATGTTGCCATTCGCGAGGTGCTGGTCGATCCGCCGCCGTGCGTCCACACGGCCAAGGTCCTCGATCTGGTGTTGGCGGTGCCCAAAGTATGGGCGGGTCAAGGCCAACAAGCTCCTCGAGCGGTGCCGCGTCAGTTCCTCCAAGACGGTGAACGGGCTCACTCCGCGCCAGCGCAAAGAACTGCTCGATATGCTGGGCGACTGACCGGCGCTCATCCCGGGGGGCGGCTATCGCCAGGCTCATCGTCATCTCCGGACCTTCTGGGGCCGGCAAAGGCACCCTCATCCAACGCCTCCTTTCCCGGATCCCCGGGCTGGCCGTCTCGGTCTCTGCTACCACTCGCCCGCGGCGCGGAGCGGAGGTAGAAGGCCGGGACTATTTCTTTCTGAGTGAAAACGAGTTCAGGCGCTGGGTTGACGAAGGGCTCGTTCCTGGAGTGGGCCGCGTTCAGCGGCCATCTGTACGGCACGCCGAAGCGGGCGGTGGAGGAACACCTGGCTGCCGGGCGGGATGTGATCCTTGAGATCGAGCTCGAGGGCGCCCGGCAGGTGCTTGACCAGTGCCCCGAGGCGGTGATGATCTTCATCATGCCGCCCTCCCTTGCGGAACTCGAGCGCCGTCTTCGGGGGCGGAAGACCGAGAGCGAGGAGGCCATCCAGAGCCGGCTGGCCCGGGCGAAGGAAGAGATGGACGCCGTGCAGGCGAAGGCGTGGCCGGGCCGGCGCCAATTCGACTATGTTATAGTGAACGATAGCGTGAAAAGGGCTAGTGAAGAGCTTGCCCAGGTAATCGAGCGAACCAAGGAAGAGGATGAACAAGCCGACAGTCGATGAGATCCTTGCCGGTCTTTCCGAAACTCGTGATGCGGAGACCGAGGAGCCCAATCGCTACACGGCCGTCATGGTCACGGCCAAGCGGGCTCGTCAGATCAACACGTACTATCACAGCCTGGGCGAGGGAGGGGCTCTCGATGCCTTCGCTCCTCCGCTGGTCGCGAACATCTCCAAGAACTACCTCAGCATCGCCATGGCGGAGGTCGCCAGGGGCGAGATAGCGTACAGGCTGCGTCCTACCCGCAGTAGGGAGACTCAGGGAGCGCATGATGGCCGATCCGCCCGTCGTTCTCCTTGGGGTAACGGGAGGGATCGCCGCCTACAAAGCCGCCGAGCTGCTGCGGGGCCTGCAGAAGGCCGGCATGGAGGTCCGGGTGATCATGACGCGGGCGGCCACGCAGTTCGTCGGCCCCATGACCTTCGAGACTCTCTCCGGGCAACCCGGTCCGCCTGGATCGAGATCAGTGAGCTGCGCGCGGATTCGCGCATCACTCACGTCGAAGACAGCCAAGAGGCCGACATCATGGTCGTCGCTCCGGCCACGGCCAACACGCTGGCCAAGATGGCCAACGGCATCGCCGACAATCTCCTCACCTCCATGTGCTTGGCCTTCGCCAAGACCGTGGTGGTCGCTCCGGCCATGAACACCAACATGTGGGAGCACCCTGCCACCCAGCGCAACGTGAGCCTGCTGCGCGACCGAGGGGTGTTCGTGGTGGAACCGGGCGCCGGCGAGCTGGCCTGCGGCGTCTACGGCTCGGGGCGGATGGCCGACCCCGACAGCATCGTGGCCGAGGTGAAGTTGCGGCTGCAGGTGCAGCGCAAGCGCGACCTGCGCGGCCTGCGCGTGGTCATCACCGCCGGTGGCACGCGGGAGCCCATCGATGCCGTGCGTTTCATCGGCAACCGCAGCTCGGGCAAGATGGGGTTCGCCCTGGCCCGGGCCGCCTTCGACCGGGGCGCCCAGGTGGATCTGATCGAGGCCAACGTGGACATGCCCGCGGCGCCCGGCGTCCGCCAGATCAAGACTCCCACGGCCGGAGAGATGCACGCCGAGGTGATGCAGCGCCTGCCCGAGACCGACATCCTCATCATGGCCGCCGCCGTGGCCGACTATCGGGTGGCCGAAGGGCCGGCCGGGGGCAAGATAGGCAAGGGCCGGGACGAGCTCGCCATCGGGCTTGCAGCCGACCACCGACATCCTCTGCGACGTGGCCGCCCACCACAAAGGGCAGTTCCTGGTGGGCTTCGCCGCCGAGTATGGCCTGGAGGGCCTGGGCCGAGCCCGGGCGAAGATGGAGCGCAAGCAACTCGACATGATCGTGTTCAACGATATCTCGCGCACCGACATCGGCTTCGACTCCGACTTCAACGAGGTGCGCATCCTCACCCGAGACTCCGAGGTGCTGGTGGATCGGGCGCCCAAGGAGACCATCGCCGAGATCATCCTGGACAACATAGCCCAGGCCGTGCGCGCCCGCAGAGGAGAGACGCCTCTACCGGCCTAGCGGACGACTCGACGGGCAGCGGCTCGTCGGCCGCCGAAGCGCGCCTTGACGGCGCGCCTCGGCAGAGCAGGTGCGCGGCCTCGCGAGAGCGCCTAGGCAGTCTCCCTCATGGCCTGGATCTCGTCCGCGGCCTTGATCTGCTCCAGGGCCTTGGCCTCGATCTGACGGATGCGTTCGCGGCTGACGTTGAAGCGGGAGCTCACTTCGGCCAGGGTGCGCGGATGCTCTCCCTTGAGACCGAAGCGCAGCTCGACCACCTTGCGTTCGCGCTCGTCCATGGACTTGAGCACCCGGTCGAGACTCTCCTTGGCGATGATGCTCGAGACCACGTCGGCCGGATCGGGCGTGCTGGAATTCTCGATGAAGTCGCCCAGTTCGGCGTCTTCCTCGTCGCCGATGGGGGTCTCGAGTGAGGTGGTGCGCTGCGCGATCTTGCGCATCTCCTGCACTTCCTGCGGATCGATGCCCAGCTCGCAGGCCAGCTCGTCGTCGTTGGGCTCTTTGCCCGTCTCCTGGAGCAGCTTCCGCTCGGTGCGGACCATCTTGTTGATCTTCTCGATCATGTGCACCGGGATGCGGATGTTGCGGTCCTGGTTGGCGATGGCACGGGTGATGGCCTGGCGGATCCACCAGGTGGCGTAGGTGGAGAACTTGTAGCCCTTGCGGTAGTCGAACTTCTCCACCGCTCGGATGAGACCGGTGTTGCCCTCCTGGATGAGGTCGAGCAGGTCCATGTCCTGGGTGTAGTAGTTCTTGGCGATGGAGATGACCAGCCGCAGGTTCGACTGGATCATGCGGTCCTTGGCCCGCTTGTCGCCGGCCTCGATGCGCTTGGCCAGTTCGATCTCCTCGTCCTTGGTGAGCAAGGGGATCTCGCCCGCCTCCTTGAGGTACAGGCGCAAGCGGGTCGTGGGTGACCGTCTGGATGGAGAGGTCGAGCGTGGGCTCGGTGGGCTCCAGAACGCCCTGGGTGACCGGGCTCTGCTCGTAGATCTCGATGGACTGATCGAAGAGCTGGGAGTACAGATCCTCGATCTCTTCCATGGTCATGTCGTACTCTTCGACCAGGGCCATGATCTCGTCGCTGGTGACGTACCCGCGTTCCTGGCCGAGTTGCAGGAGATCCTGGACGTCCACTATGGTCCGGACGTCGATGGTGGCGATATCACTACTGTCTCTGTGCACTGTCTTCTGCTATCCTAGATGGAGGTTGAAGCTTTCTCTTTTTATACCGTCTCACGACGCAAACCGCAATAGTATACTCTGGCCTGCGGCTGACGTCAAATGGTAGTCGCGGTATTCGGTAATCCTTGCTCACTATTATAGCGAACAAACGTTCGCGGAGCAACCCTCGTCAGGCCTTTCTTATCGACTGACGGTTCGCAGCGCGACCGAGGTTCCCGCAGCTACCCGTACTCGGACGCCGCACAGCCTCTCCCGTTCTTCCCATTCTTCCCTGCGGCTACGCTTTGTGAGACATTTCGTCTGGCCGCAACTCGAAGCAGGCCGCCATCAGGAGGAGTCACGATGAGCGACGACCACACTCGACCCGACGGCGAGTGGAGGCACCCGTTACCTCGCTCTCGACGCCGAGGGCGGTGACAACGCCCCGCCGAGATCGTGGCGGGCGCCCTGCTGGCGGCGTCGCCCTCTCTGAAGGTCCTTCTTGTCGGACGACCGGAACTGGTCGAACCCTATCTCGATCGGCGCCGACCGGCAGACTCATGTGGAAGTGGTCCCCAGCGGCTCGGTCATCAGCTCCCACCACGAGCCGGCGGCGGCGGTGAAGATGATGCAGGACTCGTCGATCGTGGTCGGAGCCCGTTCCGTCGCGGACGGTCGGTCGCAGGGGATTCGTGTCGGCCGGCAGCACCGGCGCCATGCTGGCGGCCGCTCTGCTCATCGTGCGCCGGGTGGGCGGTATCAGGCGGCCGGCGATCGTCACCACGCTTCCGGGAGTGCGCGGGCCGGTCGTGTTCCTCGATTCGGGGGCGAACGCCGACTGCCGTCCAGAGCATCTGGTCGAGTTCGGCGTGCTGGGGACGGCCTACGCACGTACGGTCATGGGATTAGCCGAACCACGGGTGGGCTTGCTCAACATCGGCGAGGAGGAGAGCAAGGGCAGCGAGTTGGCTCAGGCGGCCCATCAGCTCCTGAAGGGGTCCGGCCTCAACTTCGTGGGCAACGTCGAGGGTCGCGATCTCCTTCGGAACACGGCCGACGTGGTGGTGACCGACGGGTTCACGGGCAACGTGGCCCTCAAGCTGCTGGAGGGGTGCGCCTCGTCGATCTTCGCGCGCGTGAAGGAGGCCGCCGACGCGGGCGTTCGAGCCAAAGCCGGGGGGATGCTTGCTGAGGCCGGCGCTTCGGGGACTGCGGGCCGGCTTGGACCCTGAGGAGTACGGGGGCACGTATCTGCTCGGGGTGCGCGGCCTGGTCGTCATCTGCCACGGCAATGCGTCGCGCAAGGCCATCGCCAACGCGCTCCGTTTCGGCGCCGAGGCCCTGCGCAAGGGAGTGTTGCCCGGAGTGGAGGCGGAGGTGGCGAGGATCACCGGCCGGGCCGACCCTGCCGCTTCTTGACCGCCGTTGATACAATGGCCGCATCGCAGCGGACGGACTCCATCATCATTCTCATAGTGTGCATAAGGAGCAGCAGATGAGCAAAGACGAGATCTTCGCCAAGGTGCGCGACATCCTGGTCGACCAACTGGGCGTCGATGCCGACGCCGTCAAGCTGGAGGCCTCGTTCCAGGACGATCTCAACGCCGACAGCCTGGACCTGGTGGAGCTCATCATGGAGCTCGAAGACCAGTTCGGCGTGAAGATCTCCGACGAAGAAGCCCAGACCATCACCACGGTGGGCGCGGCGGTGGATTTCATCGCCGCCCGCGTCTAGCCTCCGTTTCAGAGGAAGAGTGGGGAGTGCGGGGGCTGCCGGCGCTCATGCGGGCAGTCCCCGCGTTTCCCTGGCTTTGGTCACGCCGGGCGGGCTCGCCCCCCCGGCGCGGGTCGGCAAGCCGCTGATGGTTCTCGTCCGGCAGTTGCCCCCGGCGATGCTCGAGCAAGCTCTCACCCACTCCTCGTGGGTGGGGGCGCGCACCGGGTCCTATGAGCGCCTGGAGTTCCTTGGGCGACAGCGTTCTCGGCTTGGCCATCGCCACCACCCTGTACCAACGGTATCCGGAGAGCGAAGAGGGCGACATGGCCCGGGTCAAGGCGTTCGTCGTCAGCCGTGCGAGTTGCGTCCAGGTCGCCGAGCAGCTCGGCGTGGGAGAGCTCATCCTGGAACAGGCGCCCGCGGCGAGAGCAGAGGCGCAAGGAGGCCGCCGCCAGCTCAACGGTGCAGGGGAACGTGCTCGAGGCATTGATCGGCGCCGTGTATCTGACCCACGGGTTCGAGCAGACGCGCATCGCGGTGGTGGAGGCCTTTGAAGAACAGATCCGCTATGCGGTCACCGCTCACGTCGATCACAAGACCACATTGCAGGAGCTGCTCGCTCCCCGTGGTCTGCAGCCGGTCTACCGTTTGGTCGCCGAAGCCGGCCCTCCGCACGCGCGGGTATTCACGTCCGAAGTGTCGATCGAGGAGCACGTCCGGGGCCGGGGCCCGGGGACCACGATCAAGATGAGCGAGCAGGCGGCGGCCAGGGAGGCTCTCGCCTTCCTCAGAGATGGCGGGGAGTCGTGACGTGACCCATCTGCACTCCGTGCGACTGCGAGGTTTCAAGACTTTCGCCAGGCCCACCGAGCTCACCTTCGAGCCGGGCGTCACGGTGATCATCGGTCCGAACGGCAGCGGCAAGAGCAACATCGCCGACGCCGTGCTCTGGGTGCTGGGCGAGCAGAGTCCCGGCAACCTGCGCGGGCGGACCATGCAGGACGTCATCTTCTCGGGTCCCGACGGACGGAAGTCGAGCGCGGTCGCCGAGGTCAGCCTGGTCTTCGACAACGAGTGCGGCTCGCTGCCTCTCGACTGCAGCCAGGTGGAGGTCACCCGGCGTTTGGTGAGAGACAGCGGTTCGGAGTACTTGGTGAACGGAGCGGGCTGCCGGCTGCTGGACGTGCAGGATCTGGTCGGGGGTCTGGGACTCGGGCAGGGAGATGCACAGCGTCATCAGCCAGGGGAAGGTCGAGGCCCTGCTCAACTCCACCCCCGAAGCGCGGCGCGCTCTGGTCGAGGAGGCCGCCGGGCTGGGGCGTTTCAAGAAGCGGCGGGAACGGGCGCAGGCCAAGCTGGAGCGGACGAGGCAGAACCTCCTGCGGGTGAGCGATGTCGAGCGGGAAGTGAAGGCCGCTCTGAGACCGCTCAGGCAACAGGTGGCGGCCGCGGAGCGCTTCGCCGAGGCCACGGAGGAATGGGCCTTGGCCAAGGCCAAGTGGGTCCTTCTCGCGCTGACCGATGTTGCGGAACGTCTGCCGGGAGACCGAAGGGGAGTTGGCGCGCCTGCAGGCCCGCCGGATGGAGATCGAGACGCAGGCTGGCGGAGCTGCGCCGCCAACGGACGGCCGAAGAGGATCATTTCACCGGCACGCTCCGAGAGAGGGAGGAGCTGAACGCCGCGTATCACCGGGCCGAGGCCGGCGACGGAACGCATGGAGGGGCGGGCGGTTTCGCTGCGGCAGCGGGTGGCTCGCATGGAGGGGGAACTGGACCGGGCGCGCAGGCGGCGGGAACTGGCTCAGGAGCGAGCTGGCTTCGCTGGTCTCGCGGCTGCAGGAGGTCAGCGCTGGCACGGCCGATGAGTCGAGGCTGCGGGCGGTCAGCGCGTGGGCGCAGTCGCTGCGGGCCGCACTGGAGGAGTCGCTTCCTGCCTACCGGACCGCGGCCGCGGCGGAAGACGATCTCAAGGACTCGGTCTTCGAGTTGGAGGCGGCTCGCTCGAGGGCGCTTCAGGATCGCGAGTTCCTTCGCCGGGAGGTCGAGGAAAAGGGCCGAGTGGGATCGCGAGTTGGCGGCGCTCATGCAGGCGGCCGACGCGTCGGTTGGAGCAATTGCTGGCCGAGGCGGCAGGTCTGGAGCGGCAGCGGGTTGCCGGAGAAGCGGCCCTGCACCACGCCGGGAGGCGCTGAAGGCGGCGGCCTCACGGCGGGAGGAAGCCCGGTCCAGCGCCGAGGAAGCCTCGCGCGAGGAGGTGTCCCTCGGCGAGCGTCTCGCTGGGCTCGAGTCGCGGCAGGCAGTCCTACGGGATCTGCTGGCCCGGAGAGAGGGCACTCCGGCCGGAGCGCGGGAGTTGATGGCCGCGGTGGATGGATGTCGCCTTCTCACCGAGGTCCTGACGGTGGAGCCGGGCTACGAGCGGGCGCTTGCCGCCGCCCTGGGGCCGGTCGTCCAGGCCGTGGTGGTCTCCGGGCCGCCCGACGTGGCCAGCGCCCTCCTCCACAGTGAGGGCCCTTTGGAGGCCGTCTGGGAGAGCCGTGCTCTGGCGCACGGCGCCGCCGCGGATGTCGCCCCCCGCGGGGACTCGCGATCTGTGGGAGGTGGTTTCGGGTCCCGGAGACGGTGATCGAGACCCTGCGAGCGCTGATAGCCGCCCACCGCCGTGCTCAGTGGCGACCGACGGCTTGAGGACATCGCTTTCGACGAATGGAGGGACTCCTGGCGGCTCGTCACCCGCTCGGGCGAGCTCGCCGATGGGGGGTCGCACGTCGCCCGACGGCAGGAGGTGGGGGCCGAGGCCCTTCTCCAGGCTCGGAACGAGCTCGAGTCGGTGGCCGAGGAGCACGCGGCGTTGCTCGCAAGGCGGGATGCGGCTCGCGCGTTCGCCGAGGAGGCGAGTGCCGCGGTGGGACTGGCCGAGGCTGACTTCCGGGAGAGCGAGGAGGGTCTGCGCGAAGCCGAGCGCCGGGCTGGCCGCCCAGAAGAACGAGTGCGACCTGCACGCGCGCCGGATCGAGGAATCCGAGGCTCAATGCGCCGAGCTGCGCGGTCGCGAAGAGAGGGAGAACGGCCTCGCCGAGCAGATCGCTGACCGATCTGCGCGCGGTGGAAGAGGCGATGGCGGGCAGAGAGGCCGAGCTGGAGGAGGCTCGCGCCTCTCTCCGCGCCGTGCAGGCGCGGTCTCGAGGTGATGCGAAAGACGGTGGCGAGGCTGGAGGAGAAGAAGGGTCAGGCGGCACTTCTCGAGGTTCGGCTGCGCGAGCGGTGCCGCGCGCACGAGAGCGAACGAGAGCGGGCGCGGGCGCAGCGTGAGGCCGCGGTCGTCGAATCGGCGCGCTGTGAGCGGCGGGTTGCGCTTCTGGGTCGCTACGTGCCTGTTCTGACGGATCTGCGTCTCGTGGTGGAGCGGCTGGCCGAGCGCTTCCACGGGGTGGCAGCAGGCCTGGAGTCACATGTTGAAGAGGCGCGAGCGCGCTCGGAGGGGGCGGCCAAGGTCATACGCGACTGGGGAGGGGCCGAGGCGGAGCTGCAGCGGGAGCACGACGGGATGACGACCAGGCTGACCCAGTTGCAGGTGGACCAGGCCCGTCTCGACGACCGCCGGTCGTTGCTCGAGGACGAATTGGCCGAGCTGCGTCGCCGGCACCTTTCCCCACGAGCCTTGACGCCCGCGGAGGTCGTCGGGGAGGACGCCGATGCGCTGCTGGCCGCAGTGGAGCGGTCGGAGCGCCGGCGGGAGCGGATCGGACCGGTGAATCCGCTCGCGGAACAGGAGTGCGCCGAGATGGAGGAGCGTGCGCGTTTCCTGGGAGAGCAGCGCCGCGATCTGGAGGCGTCGCTGGCCCAGTTGCAGGATGTCATCACCGAGCTCGACGAGCATATCGAGCGGGTCTTCGCCGAGATATTCGAGGCCACGCGGGAGAATTTCTCCTCTGTGATCGCCACCGTATTTCCGGGAGCCAAAGGGGCGCTCAGGCTGACGGAAGGCACGCCGCGCCCGACGGTCGGAGGCCGACGGCGACGTGACGAGGACGAGGAGAGGAGAGGACTGCGGGGGATCGCTCTGGAGGTCAAGTTCCCAAACAAGGCGCCACGGAGCATGAGCCTGCTTTCCGGAGGCGAGAAGGCCATGACGGCCATCGCCTTCTTGTTCTCACTCTTCCTGGCTCGCCCCTGTCCCTTCTACATCCTGGACGAGGTCGAGGCTTCGCTCGACGATCTCAATATCCGCCGCTTCTTGTCGCTCGTCCGCAAGTATCGGGACAAGACGCAGTTCATCATCATCACCCATCAGCGCCAGACCATGGAGGTCGCGGACACGCTCTACGGTGTCGCCCTGGAGAGCGATGGCACCTCGCGGGTGCTCTCGCGGCGGCTGGGCGAGAAGAACGATGCACGGGACGGCACGGACGACCGGAGGCGGTTGATGTGATGCCGAAGGGGGCGTGAAGCTTTGAGCCACAACTGGTCGGAGGTGTTCCTCGGGATAGCCGAAGAGGCGGTTGTCCATACGCCTGAGGAGGTCCAGGAGACGCGCGGGGAGGCTGGCTGTCGCAACTGCGCGACGGTCTGGCCAAGAGCCGCAAGGCCCTGCAGCAGCAGTTCGCCTCGGTGCTCTTCGATCGCTTCGACGAAGACCTCTGGGAGCGCATCGAGGAGGCGCTGATCTACGCCGACGTGGGTGTGGATACCACCGTGTCCATCGTGGAAGCGCTGGAGGCAGAGGCGAACGCGGGGACCATCAAGGATCCGGCCGAGCTTCTGCGCAAGCTGCGCGAGGTGACGGCCGGTCACTTCTGCCAGGCCGATACGCGCATCGATGTGGCTCACTCGCCCGCCGTGATCCTGATGGTGGGAGTGAACGGCACGGGCAAGACCACCACCATCGGGAAGATCGCCTGGCACCTGAAGGAGCTGGGCAAGGAACCACTGCTGGTGGCCGGGGACACGTTCCGGGCGGCCGCGGTGGAGCAGTTGGTGGAATGGGGCCGGCGGGTGGGCTGCGAGGTCGTGCGCCACGAGCGAGGCGGAGATCCGGGGGCCGTGGTGTTCGACGGCCTCGTTGCCGCCGAGGCGCGCAAGGCCGACGTGGTGATCATCGACACCGCCGGGCGCCTGCACACCCAGGTGAACCTCATGAAGGAACTGGAGAAGATCGGCCGGGTGATCAAGAAGCGCATACCCGACGCTCCCCACGAGTGCCTGCTCACCATCGACGCGACCACCGGACAGAACGGGCTGATCCAGGCGCGGGTGTTCAAAGAGGCGGTCGATCTTACCGGGGTGGTGCTGACCAAGATGGACGGCACGGCCAAGGGCGGCATCGCCCTGGCGGTCTCCCACGAGCTCGATCTGCCCATCAAGCTCATCGGCACCGGGGAGAAGCTGGAGAGCCTGCAACCTTTCGATCCGGTCGATTTCGCGTCGATCCTCTTCGACGACGCGCTCGCCCGGCGGTGATCCGGGCTGCCGATCTCTGCGCAGCCCTGGAAGGGGCGGGCGCGAACCGCCCTGAACCGGCTCTGGAGGCGGTTTCCACGTCTGGCTCACCGATGGCGGTTTGACGGGACTACTGGCGGCTAGTAAACTCCCTCCCTCGCGGCTGAATCGCAGCCGCTGCGAAGCGGTGCCCGCAAGGCGCCGCCGGATGGCAAGGTGAAGGTGTTCGATTCCCTCTCAGACAAGCTGCAGAGCGCGTTCGACGGCCTCAAGAGGCAGGGTAAGCTCACGGACAAGGACGTGGAGCGGGCGGCCCGTGAGATCCGTCTGGCCCTGCTCGAGGCCGACGTCAACTACAAGGTGGTCAAGCAGTTCGTCGACAAGGTCAAGGAGCGGGCTCTGGGCGCCGAGGTCCTCGAAAGCCTGACTCCCGCCCAGCAGTTCGTCAAGATCGTCAACGAGGAGCTGACCGCTCTGATGGGCTCGGCCACCACCAAGCTCACCTTCTCGCCGCGGCTGCCCACGGTCATCATGATGGTGGGCCTGCAGGGCTCGGGCAAGACCACGGCCTGCGGCAAGCTGGCCAACTTCCTGCTGGCTCAGGGCAAGAGCCCCGGCTTGGTGGCGGGAGACGTCTACCGGCCGGCCGCCGTCGATCAGCTCAAGAGCCTGGGGCAACAGCTGGGGGTCCCGGTGTACGACGAGGGCACCACTGCCGACCCGGTGGACATCGCCAAGCACGGCGTGGAGTGGGCGCGGGAGAAGGGGCGCGACGTGCTGATCGTCGACACCGCCGGGCGCCTCCATATCGACGAGAAGCTCATGGAGGAACTGGTGCGCATCCGCAACACGGTGAAGCCTCACAACATCCTGCTGGTCTTGGACGCCATGACCGGCCAGGACGCGGTCAACGTGGCCCTGCAGTTCCAGCAGCAGGTGCAGTTCGACGGCGTGGTACTCACCAAGATGGACGGTGACGCCCGCGGTGGGGCCGCCCTCTCCGTGCGCGCGGTCACCGGCAAGCCCATCAAGTTCGCCAGCAGCGGCGAGAAGCTCGACAACTTCGAGTACTTCCATCCCGACCGGGTGGCTTCGCGCATCCTGGGGATGGGCGACGTGCTGTCTCTCATCGAGAAGGCCGAGCGCACCATCGACGAGAAGAAGGCTCGGGAGCTGGAGCAGCGCCTGCGCAAGAGCACGTTCACCTTCGACGACTTCCTCGAGCAGATCCAGCAGGTGCGGAAGATGGGATCGCTCTCCAGCCTGCTGGGCATGATCCCCGGCATCCCCTCGGCCAAGCTCAAGGGACTGCAGGTCGACGACAAGGCTTTCGACAAGATCCAGGCCGTCATCTCCTCCATGACGGCCGAGGAGCGCCGCCATCCCGAACTCATCAACGGCAGCCGCCGCCGGCGCATCGCCACCGGCTCAGGCTCCGATATCCAGGCCGTCAACCAGTTGCTCACCCAGTTCAAGCAGGTGCAGAAGATGATGAAGCAGCTGGGTTCGGGCCGCGTGCCCAAGAACCCGTTCCAGATGTTCGGGAACCCGAGCTAAAGGGAGGAGGTGACCAATGGCAACAGCAATAAGACTGGCGCGTCGCGGCAGCAAGAAGCATCCCACGTATCGCATCGTGGTGGCGGACTCTCGTCGGGCTCGTGACGGCCGGTTCATCGAGACCATCGGCTACTACAACCCGCAGAACGATCCGTCGGTGATCGAAGTGGACGAGACCAAAGCCAAGCAGTGGCTTGAGTGCGGCGCTCAGCCCTCCGATACGGTGCGCAAACTCCTGAGTCTGAAAGGCATCGTCTAGGTGAAAGAGCTGCTCGAATTCCTGGCTCGGTCGCTCGTCGACCACCCAGAGGAGGTGCGGGTCGAAGAGACCGAGTCCGACAATGGGGTGGTGCTGCGGCTCAGCGTGGCCAAAGACGACGTGGGCAAGGTGATCGGCAAGCAGGGCCGCATCGCCCGGGCTCTGAGGACCGTGGTGAAAGCGAGCGCCGTCAAGGACGGCAAGCAGGCCACCGTCGAGATCGTCGACTGACCGCTGATGTCCCGGCCGGAGTGGATCGAGGTGGGGCGGATATCCCGGCCTCACGGCGTGCACGGAGAGGTGCGGGTGATGCCCAGCTCGGACAACCCGGAGCGGTTCGCGCCTGGATCCGTGCTCTACGCGCGTCCCGAGCGCCTGGGCATCGCCGGAGCCGCGCCCGCGGGAGCAGGTGCGGCTGACCATCGAGACCGTCCGGGGCGATGGACGGCTTCCCCATCGTGGCCTTCCGTGGAGGTCGCCGACCGCGACGCTGCCGAGGCCTTGCGTGGCCACGTGCTCGAGATCCGGTCCAGCCAACTGCCCGAACTGGACGAGGACGAGTACTATCCCTTCGATCTCATCGGCCTGGAGGCGCGAGACCTCGAAGGGGCCGTCGTCGGCCGGGTGACCGACGTGGTCGAGTCGCCGGCGCATGCCCTTCTGGTCGTCTCCAGTGGACCCGGCGTCGGAGATCATGATCCCCTTCGTGCTGGCGGCCGTGCCCACCGTGGCGGTGGCCGAAGGCTTTGTGGTGATCAGTCCCGACTTTCTCGGCGATGCCGACGGGCTTGTCGAGGACGACGCCGCGCGGCAACAGCCGAGCCATGAAACGCATCGACATCTTCACCCTGGTTCCGGAGGCCTTCGGCTGGTTCTTGACCCAGCATCCGGTCTCGACCGCGATCGAGTGCGGCGCGGCCGCCATCGGCGTGCACAACATCCGGGACTACAGTGCGCTGCCACACCACGAGGTGGACGACTCTCCCTACGGCGGCGGACCGGGAATGGTCACTCGGGTGGACATCGTGGCGGCGGCCCTTGAGCAGGTGTTCGGCGAGCCGGCCGGTCACGTGCGCGACACTCGCGACGTCTACGTGCTTTCGGCGGGAGGACGGCCCTTCGACCATCGCCTCGGCCTGGAGCTGTCGCGGAGCGATCGGGATCTCGTGCTTCTCTGCGGTCGCTTCGAGGGATTCGACGCTCGAGTGGAAACGCTGCTGGCGACGGGCTCGCTCTCCATCGGGCCGTACGTGCTCGCCGGAGGGGAGGTGGCCGCTCTGGCCGTGATCGAAGCGGTGGTGCGCCATCTGCCGGGCTCGCTGGGGAACGCCGAGCAGCGTGCTGGAGGAGTCTTTCAGCGAGGAGTTGGCGGGCATGGTGGAGTATCCGCACTACACACGGCCGCGCGAGTATGGTGGGGTGGAGGTGCCGGCGGTCCTGCTGAGCGGGGACCACGGCGCCATCGCTCGCTGGCGCAGCGAGAACGCGCGACCTTCTCCGTGGGAATCCGGGGGCTGAGGGGGGTCGGAGATTGGGGGTCACCGACGACAGCGTAGGTGGAGGTTCCCGCGTGCCCGGTCTGCAGACTCGCGACCATGGCAGGTCGCTGCTGGGTACGGTCATCGAGATCGTGGTCATCGTGGCGGCGGCCTTCGCCATCGCCATGCTGGTGCAGTTCTTCCTCGTTCAAGCCTTTCACCATCCACCAGGTATCCATGGAGCCGACTCTGATGGAGGGCGATCGCATCCTCATCAATCGGGTGGTCTACCACTTCCGGGAGCCCAAGAGCGGCGACGTGGTCGTCTTCCATTCTCCCGTGAACGACAAGGAGGACCTGGTCAAGCGCGTCGTGGCGGTGGCCGGCGACACGGTGGCGGTCCACCAGGGCGCTCTGTACGTGAACGGGGTGGCGCAGGTGGAGCCCTATCTGCTCGAACAGAAGATTCGAGGGCGACTATCCCGAGATCGCTCATCCCTGCCGGCCAGGTGTTCGTCATGGGCGACAACCGCAACAACAGCGGCGACAGCCGTTGTTCGGTCCGCTAGCAGCGAAGCATCGATCATCGGCGAGGCCTTCGTCATCTACTGGCCCATCCGCCATTGGAGGGGCCTGTAGGCCTGCCACGGGTCGGCTATCGGCCGAGACCGGACCCGAGGGGGCTCACGCCCGGCCAGGTTGTAATCACAGTCGGTATGCTCTAAAGTCTGCTGGCTTTTCGCAGGCATCGCTTGTCGAGTGGACGCAGGACTAGGTTAGGGCTAGGTACTCACATGGGCGCGATAGAAGAATTCGAGCGGGGACAACTCCGCGAGGACATCCCGGATTTCAAGTCCGGCGACACCCTGCGGGTGCACTTCAAGGTGGTCGAAGGGAGCCGGGAGAGGGTGCAGGTCTTCCAGGGCTTCTGCATCCGCAAGCAGGGCCACGGTTCTCGGGAGACCTTCACGGTGCGCAAGCAGTCCTTCGGGGTTGGCGTGGAGCGTACGTTCCCCCTGCATTCTCCCAAGATAGAGAAGATCGAGGTCACCGCCGTCGGCGACGTGGCCCGGGCCAAGCTCTACTATCTGCGCGAGAAGCTGGGCAAGAAGGCCCGCGTCAAAGAGAAGCGTATCTGAGGAGCGGAGGTCCGGTGAGCGAACCGGATTCGGGCTCCGCTGGCCGAGCCGGAGCCGAGTCGGCGCCGCGGGTGAGCCCTCCGCGGCTGCGGCTGCGAAGCGGCAGAATCGGACGTTCCGCTGGGTCATCGAGGTGGTCGTCATCGTGGCGGCCGCTTTCGTGCTGGCCCTCCTGGTCCAGCAGTTCGTCGTCAAGCCCTTTGCCATCCCCTCTCCCTCCATGGAGCCCACGCTGGTCGAGGGCGACCGGGTGCTGGTCAACCGGCTCGTCTACCACTTCCGGTCTCCCCGACGGGGCGACATCATCGTGTTCCATCCGCCCGGGCGGCCCGGATCGGACCCGTTCATCAAGCGGGTGGTGGCTGTGGGAGGCGACACCATAGCCGTCCACGACGGGCTGCTGTACGTCAACGGGGTGGCCCAGGACGAGCCGTTCATCAAGGAGCATCCGATCGTGGGCGACTTCCCCGAGACGACGATCTCCCCAGGATACGTGTGGGCCATGGGCGACAACCGGAACAACAGCGGGGACAGCCGGGTGTTCGGACCGGTGAGTGAGGAGGCCATCATGGGCGAGGCCTTCGCCATATACTGGCCGCTCGGCCACATCAGCGGCCTCTAGCCCGACTCGTTCCATGGTGGGCGGCGGTCCGGCATCAGGCTCCCCGCGGGAGCGGCAAAAGGCCGGAGGACGCCCCAGCCGGAGCAGGGTCTGCGACCCCTTCAAGTTCGACAGGAGCCTGCTCGCCGAGCACGGGACAGGCGGCGGAAGACGCCGACCTCCGCCTGGCCGGGACCGACGAAGCCGGCCGCGGCTGTCTGGCCGGCCCGCTGGTGGCGGCCGCCGTGGTGCTCGACTATGTCGCCGCTCCGTTCACGAGACTCAAGGGGCTCACCGACTCCAAGCTGCTGACTCCCGAGGCCCGGGAAGCCATGTATCAGAGGGTCCTCTGCTCGGCGGCCCGGGTGTCGTGGGTGGCATACTCCCCGCTTACCATCGATCGGGTCGGCCTTCACCGATGCAACCTGTTGGCGCTCTGCCGGGCTCTCGAGTCCTTGGACGGGGAATATGGCCTCGCGGTCGTGGACGCCTTCGACCTCAAGCGCTCAGACCTTCACGCCTGCTCCATCGTCGGGGCGGACTACAAGAGCGCGGCTGTGGCCGCCGCGTCGGTGGTGGCCAAGGTGGTGCGAGACCGTCTCATGAGGGCGCTTGCGCCGCTGCATCCGGAGTACGGCTTCGAGGAGCACGTGGGCTACGGTACCGGCCGGCACCGGGAGGCGCTCCGTCAGCACGGCCCCTGCCCGCTCCACCGGCTGAGCTTCCAGGGGGTGGGGACGTCTCAACTCGGGCTGTGGGACGAATGAACGGGTGCGCGCGTGAGCCGGCTCAGCGCGAACGCATACGATGTCGGTGATGGTCGCCCTCTATTGTCGCGACCATCATGGCGTGAGTCCGGGACCTGTGCCGGCCGCGGTCCGGCCGCGCGTGGGCAAGGCGGGGGGGTCTGTGCGCGGACTGTGAGTCGTTGGTCGCTATGCGGATCGACGCTGGCCCGTGTCGCTTCGGGCAGAGCAAGC
Source organism: uncultured Actinomycetes bacterium (assembly GCA_963809395.1). Classification (GTDB taxonomy): domain Bacteria; phylum Actinomycetota; class Thermoleophilia; order RBG-16-64-13; family RBG-16-64-13; genus CAWEJM01. The sequence continues at coordinate 37,003 of CAWEJM010000002.1, forward strand.
CGACATGCGCGGCTGCGCGGTCCATTGCTTCGACCCGGTATGCGCAGCAGATCCGGGCGTCATGCGCTATTCGGGACCGCGGATGATATGCGGTCATCCGATATTGGCTCTGGCCCACCTGATCGACACTCGGCGCGAGTCGCCAGCCGAGACGGCGGCTCCGGAAGATCAGGCGATCCGGTCCCCGCTGCAGAGCAAGAAACCCTCCGCGTCAACTCTCCCAGTACGGCTGGACTTCGTGGGTCCCAGGCCGGAACGCGCTCCGATCTGGGCAATGTCGAGAACCGCCGCGCTCTCGGGCGCCACAGGGTCCACCGAGGGACCGGGCGGCGCGTCGAGGAGGGCGCGCAGGATCTGGGCGCGCAGTTGCCGGCGCGAGCCGACGAAGGCGGTCTGAGTGCTGTGGTGCCTACTTCTGCGGCTGGGGTTGGGGTAGGTCTTCTTCACCCAGACCCCGTAGTCCATCAGGGCGTAGTACCAGTCCCGGGGGTTCTCGCGGTCGAGGGTGAGTTCGACCAGAGGGAGGATGTCGGCATCGGGGACGGCGACGCATTCTTGAAAGAAGAAATGAAGGAACGCCGATCTGATGTTGGTCTCGACGAAGGGGAGGGCGAGGTCGTAGGCGAAGGCGGCGACGGCCGCCGCGGTGGCAGGTCCGACTCCCGGTAGGCTTCGTAGTTCCGGACAGGGACCGGGGGACGAGACCTTGGTGCTCGGTCACCATGATCTGCGCGGCTCGGTGGAGGGCGAGGGCCCGCCGGTTGTAGCCGAGGCCCTGCCACATGCGGAGGACCGCCGCGATGGGAGCGGCCGCGAGGGTCGGTACTTCGGGAAAGGCGGCGATGAATTGTTCGTACTTCCCCAGCACGCGGGTCACCTGGGTCTGCTGAAGCATCACCTCGGATACGAGGACGCGGTAGGGATCGCGCGTCCGGCGCCAGGGCAGGTCACGTCCATGCTCGCGGTAGTGGTCGAGAACGGTCGCTCGAAAAGCCGCGAGCACCGGTGCGGATATGTGGGCCGAGTCGGTGGCCAGCGTGAGACCAAAGTCCGAGGTATCCAGTCCCGCTCCTTCGTTAGCCTGGCCGAAGCACACGAGTGCCCCGGAGCCGCAATGGAGGAGGCCGACCTGAACTGTGACACACACCCACACGTCGACCGGACGGCCCGTGGGCGGGCGGGGGAGCAGGTGGCGGCCTCCTATCTCTCGGGACGAGGGTACCGCGTTCTGGCCAGGAATCAACGCACCCCGGCGGGCGAACTCGATCTGATCTGCCGGCAGAGCTCGCAGGTGGTCATCGTTGAGGTCAAAGCTCGCTGCAGTGAAGAATACGGCGCCGGCCTGGAGGCGATCGGTCCCCGCAAGGCGAGAAGACTGCGGGCCGCTGCGGTCTGGTGGTTGTCCGAGCGCGGTCTGCTCCCGTGCGCCATACGGTTCGACGCAGTGATCGTGCTCATGGACGGGCAAGGTCTTCCCCGCAGCCTGGAGCATGTCAAGGACGTGATCGGGGGAGGGGCGTAGCTCGTGGGGGTGGCTTCCACGTGGGGCTTTGCCCTGGTGGGTATCGAGGCGGTGCCGGTGCGGGTCGAGGCTCACGCCAGGAACGGGCTGCCGGGAGTCACCATCGTGGGCCTTCCCGGAGCGGCGGTGCGCGAAGCTCGGGAGCGCATCCGTTCGGGTGCGGCCTCCAGCGGGTTTCCTCTGCCGACGCGCCGGATCACGATCAATCTGAGCCCGGGTGACGTCCCCAAGGACGGGTCGGGGTTCGACCTTCCGGTGGCGCTTGCCACCCTTGCCGCGTGCGGCGCACTGCCCATCGAGTCGGTACGGGATGTCGGGTCTGTCGGAGAGGTCTCGCTCGAGGGCTTGGTCCGGCCCACCAGAGGGATGCTCTCGGTCGCGGAAAGCGCAGGAAGCATCGGTGTGAACCTGCTGGTCACGCCCATAGAGGGTTTGGCCGCCGCCACCGAGGTGAGCACGGTGCCCGTGGCCGGGGTGCGGTCGTTGGCGGAGGCGGTCCTGGTCGTGAGGGACTGGCAGTTTCGAGCCCGGGTCATCGAGCGGGGGCGACGCTGGCTGTCGGTGCGCGGTGCTCGCCGCGCGCCCCTCCGATCGGGAAGCGCTCGATCTGGCCGAAGTGGCCGGTCATCACCAGGCGAAACGGGCTTTGGAGATAGTCGCCGCCGGGGGGCACCACCTGCTGATGGTCGGGTCTCCCGGGGCGGGCAAGACCATGTTGGCACGGAGGCTGGCGGGGATACTCCCGCCTCTCACACGTGAAGAGGCCGTGGACGTCACTCGGGTGTGGAGTGTCGCCGGGCTGCAGGGTCCCGAGGCGGGACTGGTCAGGGAGCGGCCGTTCCGGGCCCCCCATCACACCGCGTCGCGCGCCGCCCTGGTGGGGGGCGGCGCGATCGCTCAGGCCGGGGGAGGTGAGTCTCGCCCACCGGGGGGTCTTGTTCTTGGACGAGTTGCCGGAGTTCTCCCGAGACGCGCTGGAGGCGCTGCGCCAACCGCTCGAGGAAGGCCGCATCGCCATCAGCAGGCGGATGGGCACCTCGGTCTTCCCGGCCGCGTGCACGTTGGTCGCGGCGATGAACCCGTGTCCGTGCGGTTACCTCGGACATGTCGAGAAGGCCTGCCGCTGTCCGGCCCTGAGCATCGAGCGCTACCGGGCTCGGATCAGCGGACCGCTGCTCGATCGCATCGACGCCCTCATCGAAGTGCCCCCCTTGACCCTGTCTGCCCTGGACGCAGCGGGCGAGCGGCGAATCGTCGGCGGTCATTCGGGAGAGGGTGGCGGCGGCGCATGCCTTCCGTCGGCAGCGGGCGACGCGGCGAGGAGGGCGCTGCCCCCCGAGGGCTGGAGGAACGCACTCACGTGACCCGAGAAGCTCGCGCGCTCCTGCGTCAGGCCCTGGTGCGGGAAGGGCTCAGCGGCCGAGCGTACGTAAGGATCATCAGCCTGGCTCGAACGATCGCCGATCTCGACAACGTCATCCCCGTCGGGGCCGAGCACCTGGCCGAGGCGTTGGCGCTACGCCTCGATCATCGCCGGGTGGGGTTCGCGTGATGGGCGCCACCTGCTCGGCCCAGGGAGCGGATGAAGCAGCCCTTGGCCTGGCCATGCTGAGCCAGTCCGGGTGCCACTCCCTCTTAAGGTTCTTGGAACGAGAGGGGCCCGAGGCGATCTGGCGGGCCTCGCGCCGTCGCCTGCTCGAGTGGGGATTGGTGCTCTCTGCCGTGGATCGGTTCGAGGAGAAGCGCCGATGCTTCGCGGCCGAGGAGATCAGGGCGCTCCTGACTCGGACCGGTCTGCGCTTTCTACCCTATGGCTCGCCGTACTACCCGCCGGAGTTAGCGCAATCTGCGCTATCCGCCGGCCGGACTGTTCGCCCGGGCGACCGAAGATGCTCTGGCCCGTCTGCGGAGCCTCCCTCGGGTGACGATCGTCGGTACCCGCAGGGCGACGCCCTACGGGCTCAGGGCCACGGAGGCATTCGCATCGGCCTTTGCCGCTGCCGGGGTGGCGGTGGTGAGCGGGATGGCGCTCGGGATCGACGGTCGCGCCCATCAGGCGGCTCTCGACGCTGGAGGTCTCACGGTGGCCGTCCTGGGCTGCGGCGCCGACGTGGTCTATCCCCAGCGCCATCGGGGCCTGTACGAGTCGATCAGCGAGGACGGGGTCGTTCTGAGCGAGTTGCCTCCCGGGACTCCTCCCGCGCGCTGGACGTTTCCCCATCGCAATCGGCTGCTGGCCGCGCTGGGCGACGCGGTGCTGGTGACCGAAGGTTCTCGGACCAGCGGCGCCCTGCAGACAGCGGGCTGGGCGCTGGAGCTCGGGCGACCGGTATTCGCCGTCCCCGGCCCGATCGCGATGGATTGTCACGAAGGGTGCAACCGGCTGCTCTATGACGGAGCGGGGCCGGCGCTCGATCCTTGGGTCGACGGTGGAGGACTTCCTTCTGCAAACAAGAATCGAGAGAGGGAGCGTCGGGTGAGGAAGCGCCCCGGCGAGAGCGGCGACAGGCGGAGGCTTCGCCGGTCGCGGCGACTCCCCAGCCGGAAGCGCGGGCGGACCCGTCGGAGTGCCTCGACAGTCCCACAGCGTATCGCTCAAAGGCGGCGCAGTCAGTATCCTGGAGGCGCTCGAGCACGGCGGGTGTTCGGTGGACAGCTCTGGTAGGGCACACGGGCCTAGCGACTCGACAGGTCACGGCGGCGCTTGCCGAGACTGGAACTCATGGGCCTTGTCAGGCGCGGCGGACCGGGACTGTACATCAGGGCGCCGTGAGGCGGCTCGCGACAGGGAAGTGGAGGCGGATGCATCCAGAGACACAGCGTGGGGCGCCCCTATTGGCGGATGGCGATGTCGAGCGGGCGATCGCGAGCGTTTCATCCGCGGGCTGATCGCTGCCGACTACAGCGCGCGCACGATCGAGGCGTCGCTGAGTCGACCTGCGGCAGTTCGCCGCCTTTCCTGCGCGCCAGCCGGCCATAGAGCATGTCGGCGCCATAGCCGCCTGGCCGATCCGGACGTGAGCGCCTTCGCCGACGGCCGCCTCTGGCCGATCCCCGCGATCCGGCCGTGCGCGCGCAGCACCGTGGCGCGGAAGCTGTCGGTAGTGCGCAGCTTCCTGCGCTTCTGCGAGGACAACGGCCTCGTCGAGACAAGTCCGGCCGCCGGCCTAGCCTCACCGAAGATGCCCAGACGTCTCCCTCAGGTGCTGACCCCCGACCAAGCTGCCCTTGCTCCTCGAGGCGATCGGCGGAACGAAGCCGCTAGAATTGCGGGATCGGGCACTTTATGAGTTGATATACTCATCTGGGCTACGCTGTCAGGAAGTATTGGACTTGAAGCTGAGAGACATCAGCCACGGATCCTGCGAGGTGCGGGTCAAGGGAAAGGGGCGCAAGGTGCGCGTTGTGCCTGTGGGCGAGGTCGCGCTCGGCGCGCTCGATCGATATCTCCGGGAGAGCCGTACCGTGTTGGCACTGGGTTCCCCGGAGTCGGAGGATCACGTGTTCCTGAGTCGTACAGGCAGGCCACTGTCTTCTTCAGACGTGCAGCGACGCTTGGCCCGTCACCTGGCTCGGGCGGGTGCGCCGGCCGGCACCACGCCCCACACGTTGCGGCATTCTTTCGCCACCCACCTTCTCGAGGGGGGAGCGGACCTTCGTGCCATCCAGGAGTTGCTGGGCCATTCTTCGCTCCGCACCACCCAGGTGTACACTCACGTCTCGGCCGCGCATCTGCGCAAGACCTATCGCAAAGCTCATCCGCGGGCCTAAAGTGTGACCATGATCATCGACCCGGCCAAGCAAAGCGACATCGCAGAGGCGTGGCGCCTTTACAAGGAGAATGGCGATCTCAGGGCCCGGGATCAGCTGATCCTGGCTTACTCGCCGCTGGTGAAGTACGTGGCCGGTCGTATGAGCACCGGTCTGCCGGCGCATATCGAGGATGGTGACCTCGTCTCTTACGGTCTCTTGGGATTGATCGGGGCCCTGGAGCGCTTCGATCCTTCCCGGAACATCAAGTTCGAGACCTATGCTATCTCTAGGATAAAGGGCTCCATCATCGATGAGCTTCGCGCTCTCGATTGGGTGCCGCGCTCGGTCCGGAGCTGGGCACGCAAGGTCGAGGCCGCCGTCACCCGGCTCGAGAACCAACTCATGCGCGCTCCCACGGATGAGGAGACCGCCGCGGCGCTGGGGATCGATATCGACGGAATTCGAAGGCATCCTCAATCAGATCAGCTGTTCGTCGATCGTGGCGCTGGACGAATTCTGGGATTCGACCGCGTCAAGCCAGGACAGGGTGAACCTCATTGACACCATCGAGGACTCCGACGCCCCCGACCCCTCGCGGGCCTACCGCATCCAGGCAGTCAAGGAGACACTCGCGTCGGCTATTCAGCGCCTCCCGGAGCGGGAGAAGATCGTCATCGGGCTGTACTACTACGAAGGTCTGACCCTGAAGGAGATCGGGGAGGTCCTGGGAGTGACGGAATCGCGGATCTCGCAGCTTCACACCAAGGCCATTCTCCGCCTCAAGGGTCGTATCAAGGAAGAGCTCGATCTGGACGCGCTCGCGTCCTAGGCCAGACCTCGGGGTCCATTTGGCGGCGGGCCGACAGGCGTGCGAAGCGGCCAGAATCGGCGGTCGCGTTGCCTTCGTGTGGTAGACTGCTCCCGCTATGCCATCGAACCTGAGGATTACCGCTGCGGTGGTGCCGGGCGACCGGTTCCGGAGCGGCCCTCATGGAGCCCGCAGAACAAAACCAGAGTGAGGTAACCATGCCCGCAGCATCCAT
>CAWEJM010000003.1:0-29321 GCA_963809395.1 uncultured Actinomycetes bacterium
CGTGTGGCTATCTTGGCCATTCCGCCAAGGCCTGTCGCTGTCCGGCCCTCAGCATTGAGCGTTACCGGGCGAGGATCAGCGGACCGCTGCTCGATCGCGTCGATGCCCTCATCGAAGTGCCCCCCTTGACCCTGTCTGCCCTGGACGCGCGGGCGAGTGGTGAATCGTCGGCGGTCATTCGGGAGAGGGTGGCGGCGGCCCATGCCTTCCGTCGACAGAGGGAGACGCGGGAGGAGGGCGCTGCCGCTCGAGGGCTGGAGGAACGCACTCATGTGAACCAAGAAGCTCGCGCGCTCCTGCGTCAAGCCCTGGTGCGGGAAGGGCTCAGCGGCCGAGCGTATGTAAGGATCATCAGCCTAGCTCGAACGATCGCCGATCTCGACAACGTCGTCCCAGTCGGGGCCGAGCACCTGGCTGAGGCGTTGGCGCTACGCCTTGACCATCGCCGGGTGGGGTTTGCGTGATGGGCGCCACCTGTTCGGCCCAGGGAGCGGATGAAGCAGCCCTTGGTCTGGCCATGCTAAGCCAGTCAGGGTGCCACTCTCTCTTGAGGTTCTTGGAACGAGAGGGGCCGGAGGTAGTTTGGCGGGCGTCGCGCCGCCGTCTGCTCGAGTGGGGTTTGGTGCTTTCTGCCGTGGATCGGTTCGAGGAGAAGCGCCGATGCTTCGCGGCCGAGGAGATCAGGGCGCTCCTGACTCGGACCGGTGTGCACTTTCTACCCTATGGCTCACCGTACTACCCGCCCGAGTTGGCGCAATTGCGCTATCCGCCGGCGGGACTGTTCGCCCGGGCGACCGAAGAAGCTCTGGCCCGTCTCCGGACGACTCCCTCGGGTGACGATCGTCGGTACGCGCAGGGCGACGCCGTACGGGCTTAGGGCCACGGAGGCATTCGCATCCGCCTTTGCCGCTGCGGGGGTGGTAGTGGTGAGCGGGATGGCACTGGGAATCGACGGTCGCGCCCATCAGGCTGCTCTCGACGCCGGAGCTCTCACGGTGGCCGTCCTCGGCTGCGGCACCGATGTGGTCTATCCCCAGCGCCATCGGGGCCTGTACGAGTTGATCAGCGGGAGAGGGGTCGTCCTGAGTGAGTTGCCTCCCGGGACCGCTCCCGCGCGCTGGACGTTTCCCCACCGGAATCGGCTGCTGGCCGCGCTCGGCGACGCGGTGCTGGTGACCGAAGGTTCTCGGACCAGTGGCGCCCTCCAGACAGCAGGCTGGGCGCTGGAGCTGGGGCGACCGGTATTCGCCGTCCCCGGCCCGATCGCAATGGATGGTCACGAGGGGTGCAACCAGCTGCTCTATGACGGAGCGGGGCCGGCGCTCGATCCTTTGGTTGCGGTGGAGGACTTCCTGCTGCAAACAAGAATCGAGAGAGGGGAGCGTCGGGTGAGGAAGCGCCTCGAGGAGGGCGACGACAGGCGCGAGGGGTTCGCCGGTCGCGGCAACTCCCCAGCCGGGAGCGCGGCCGGACCCGTCGGGTGCCTCGACAGTTCCACAGCGTATCGCTCAAAGGCGGCTGCAGTCAGTATCCTGGAGGCGCTGGAGCACGGCGGGTGTTCTGTGGACAGCTCTGGTGGGGCACACAGGCCTAGCTACTCGACAGCTCACGGCGGCGCTTGCCGAGATGGAACTCATGGGCCTTGTCAGGCGTGGCGGACCGGGACTGTACATCAGGGCGCCATGAGCGGCCCGCACTATGTGAAGTGGAGGCGGATGGATCCAGAGATACAGCGTGGGGCGCCCCTATTGGCGGAAGGCGATGTCGAGCGCGCGGTCGGAGGTTTCATCCGCGGGCTGATCGCTGCCGACTACAGCGCGCGCACGATCGAGGCGTCGCTGAGTGACCTGCGGCAGTTCGCCGCCTTCCTCGCGCAGCGGGCCATAGAGCATGTCGGCGCCATAAGCCGCGCGGACGTGAGCGCCTTCGCGGCCGCCCTGGCCGACCCCGCGATCCGGCCGTGCGCGCGCAGTACCGTGGCTCGGAAGTTGTCGGTAGTCCGCAGCTTCCTGCGTTTCTGCGAAGACAACGGCCTCGTGGAGACAAGTCCGGCCGCCGGCCTAGCCTCACCTAAGATGCCCAGACGTTTGCCTCAGGTCTTGACCCCCGACCAAGCTGCCCTTCTCCTCGAGTCGATCGCCGGAACGAAGCCGCTAGAATTGCGGGATCGGGCCCTTTATGAGTTGATATACTCATCTGGGCTACGCTGTCAGGAAGTATTGGACCTGAAGCTGAGAGACATCAGCCACGGATCCTGCGAGGTGCGGGTCAAGGGAAAGGGGCGCAAGGTGCGCGTTGTGCCTGTGGGCGAGGTAGCGCTCGGCGCGCTCGATCGATATCTCCGGGAGAGCCGTACCGTGTTGGCATTGGGTTCCCCGGAGTCGGAGGATCACGTGTTCCTGAGTCGTACGGGCAGGCCACTGTCTTCTTCAGACGTGCAGCGACGCTTGGCTCGTCTATCTGGCTCGGGCGGGTGCGCCGGCCGGCACCACGCCCCACACGTTGCGGCATTCTTTCGCCACCCACCTTCTTGAGGGGGGAGCGGACCTTCGTGCCATCCAGGAGTTGCTGGGCCATTCTTCGCTCCGCACCACCCAGGTGTACACTCATGTTTCGGCCGCGCATCTGCGCAAGACCTATCGCAAAGCTCATCCGCGGGCCTAAAGTGTGGCCATGATCATCGACCCGGCCAAGCAAAGCGACATCGCACAGGCGTGGCGCCTTTATAAGGAGAATGGCGATCTTAGGGCTCGGGATCAGCTGATCCTGGCCTACTCGCCCTTGGTGAAGTACGTGGCCGGTCGTATGAGCGCCGGTCTGCCGGCGCATATCGAGGATGGCGACCTCGTCTCCTACGGTCTCTTGGGATTGATCGGGGCCCTGGAGCGCTTCGATCCTTCCCGGAACATCAAGTTCGAGACCTATGCCATCTCTAGGATAAAGGGCTCCATCATCGATGAGCTTCGCGCTCTCGATTGGGTGCCGCGCTCGGTCCGGAGCTGGGCACGCAAGGTCGAGGCTGCCGTCACCCGGCTCGAGAACGAACTCATGCGCGCTCCAACGGATGAGGAGACCGCCGCGGCGCTGGGGATCGATGTCGACGGAATTCGAAGACATCCTCAATCAGATCAGCTGTTCGTCGATCGTGGCGCTGGATGAATTCTGGGATTCGACCGCGTCAAGCCAGGACAGGGTGAACCTCATTGACACCATCGAGGACTCCGACGCCCCCGACCCCTCGCGGGCCTACCGCATCCAGGCAGTCAAAGAGACGCTCGCGTCGGCTATTCAGCGCCTCCCGGAGCGGGAGAAGGTCGTCATCGGCCTGTACTACTACGAAGGTCTGACCTTGAAGGAGATCGGGGAGGTCCTGGGAGTGACAGAATCGCGGATCTCGCAGCTTCACACCAAGGCCATTCTCCGCCTCAAGGGTCGTATCAAGGAAGAGCTCGATCTGGACGCGCTCGCGTCCTAGCCAGACCTCGGCGTCCATTTGGCGGCGGGCTGACAGGCGTGCGAAGCGGCGCAGAATCGGCGGTCGCGTTGCTTTCGTGTGGTAGACTGCTCCCGCTATGCCATCGAACCTGAGGATTACCGCTGCGGTGGTGCCGGGCGACCGGTTCCGGAGCGGCCCTCGTGGAGCCCGCAGAACAAAACCAGAGTGAGGTAACCATGCCCGCAGCATCCATGAAGCAGCTCCTGGAATCAGGGGTGCACTTCGGCCACCAGACCCGCCGGTGGAATCCCAAGATGAAGCCGTACATCTTCACCGAGCGGGGCGGCATCCATATCATCGATCTTCAGCAGACCACGGTTCTTCTCGACCGGGCCTACGACTTCGTGCGCAACATTTCCAGCAGGGGCGGCACCGTGCTCTTCGTGGGCACCAAGAAGCAGTGCCAGGACATCGTGCGCGACGAGGCCGGCCGGGTGGGGATGCCCTACGTCTCCCACCGCTGGCTGGGAGGCCTGCTCACCAACTTCACCACCATCGCGGACCGCATCAAGCGCATGCACGAGTTGCGGAAGCTCAAGGAAGAGGGCCAACTCGGCCTTCTTCCCACCAAGGAACGCATGGCTATGGAGCGGGAACTGGAGAAGCTGGAGATCAACCTGGGCGGCGTGAGCACCATGACTCGGTTGCCCGACGCCGTGTTCGTGGCCGATCCCAAACGCGAAGCCATCGCCACCAAGGAAGTCATCAAACTGGGTCTGCCGCTCATCGGCCTGGTCGACACCAACTGCGATCCCGACGAGGTCGACTATCTGATTCCCGGCAACGACGACGCCATCCGTTCGTGCGGCCTCATCGTGAGGACGCTGGCCCGCGCGGTGGAAGAAGGCCGGCAGAAGGTGCAGATAGCCGAGTTCTTGGCTGCGGAAGCAGCTCGCGCCTCGGCTGAAGCCCAGGCCAGGAGCGCAGCCGCTGCCACCGAAGGGGCGATGGGCGCGGGGCCTGAGCGACGCACCGCCATCCCGGGTCTCCCGCGCTCCGCGGTCGACGGCGGGTGAGGGTCGTCCTGGCGGGCAGGGTCGTCCGGGCCCGGGCGGTCGTCCTGGTGGGCCGGGAAGGCCGGGGCCGCGTGACGGCGGACCTGCACGCAGCGGGCCCCCTGCACGTACCGCGCCGCCTGCGCGCAGGCCGGCGGCAGCGACGCCCGTTTCGGGCCCCAAGGCAGACGAGGCTGCTCCTAAGGCTGATCTGACTGCGAAGGAGAAGGGTGCCGAGGCGCCTGCTCCCGCAGGCTGCCGTAGACGAGGCGCTGGTAGTTCCAACTCCGGTCGTGTCGGCTCCCGAGGCCACTCGCCGCTGGCCCTGCGGCGGTCGCTGAGGCCGAGGCCGCCCCGCGCCAGAGGCCGTCGCTGAGGTCGTGGATGTCGCGGTGGCGGAACCGCGAGCGAAGCTGCCGCTGAGGCCGCTCCGGAGGCGTGAATCGGCGTGCTAAGCCGGCGTCTGCGTCGCGCGCTTGGCGACGGATGATCGGCGCCCGATGACGGCGCTGGACTATGTGATAGGTAATCGTCTTTTCGACGGAGGCTAGTGATGAGTGTTGATGCGGGTCTGGTGAAGAAAGTGCGTGATGCCTGTGGGGCCGGCATCATGGACTGCAAGATCGCGCTTACCGAAGCGCAGGGAGACTTTGACGAGGCCATCAAGATACTTCGCAAGAAGGGGATGGCTACGGCCGACAAGAAGGCTTCTCGGGCGACGAACGAGGGCATGATCGACTACTACATCCACCCTGGGGCAAAGGTGGGTGTGTTGCTCGAAGTCAACTGCGAGACGGACTTCGTGGCGCGCAACGAGGATTTCAAGGCGTTTGTGCACGACGTAGCGATGCATATCGCCGCCGCCAGCCCCGCGTGGGTCTCTCGTGAGGACATCCCCGAGGAGGCCAAGGCTGCCGAGATCGAGATCTATTCGGCTCAGGCCAAGTCGTCGGGCAAGCCCGAAGCGGTGATCCAGAAGATCGCCGAGGGCAAACTCAACAAGTGGTTCTCAGACGTGGTGCTGCTCGAACAGCCGTTCGTGAAGGAGCCGGACAAGACCATCGATGATCTCCGCCGCGAATTGATAGGCAAGATCGGTGAGAACATCGAGATCAGGCGGTTTGCGCGTTTCCGCGTGGGCGACGAGGTGGCCTAGGGGCGCGCTTTTCCCATCCAACGTTCCTCGGGGCGGAGATCCGCGCCGCGAGGCAGGCCCGGAGCGAGGAGATATGAGCCAGCGATCGGTGTGGAAGAGGGTTCTGCTCAAGCTTAGCGGCGAAGCCCTGATGGGGGATCTGAAGTACGGGATCGATCCGGAGCGGCTGCAGCGCTGTCGCGCAAGAGGTGTGCCAGGTGGCCGCCGGTGGCACCGAGGTGGCTGTCGTGGTGGGCGGGGGAAACATCTTCCGGGGTATGGCCGGAGCGGCCCAGGGAATCGACCGGGCCACGGCCGACTACATGGGCATGTTGGCCACGGTGATGAACGCCATGGCCCTGCAGGATGCGCTGCGCAAGCTGGCCACCGACTCACGGGTGCTTTCGGCGATCCACATGCAGGAGATCTGCGAGCCGTACATCCGGGGGCGGGCGATCCGGCACCTGGAGAAGGGGCGAGTCGTGATCTTCGCCGCGGGCACCGGCAATCCGTTCTTCAGCACCGACACGGCCGCCGCTCTGCGCGCGCTGGAGATCGGGGCGGAGTGCCTGCTGATGGCCAAGAAGAAGTTCGACGGGGTGTACGACGCCGATCCCGAGACCGATCCCGATGCCAGGCTTATCGAGCGCATCACGCATCGCGAAGCTCTGGAACGGGGTCTCAAGGTCATGGACTCGACCGCCCTTTCGCTCTGCATGGACAACCGCCTGCCTATCATGGTCTTCAACATGAGCATGCCGGAGAACATCCGTCGGGTGCTTCAGGGCGAGCGAGTAGGCACGATCGTGGCGACCGACGCCGAGGAGAGGGGGGAGGCATGATCCGCGAACTGATCGCCGATGGCAAGAGACGCATGGAGAGTGCGGTGGAAGCCATGCGCGAGTGAGTTCAACACCGTGCGTACCGGGCGGGCCTCGACCGGGCTTCTCGACCGACTGCACGTGGACTACTACGGAGCCAAGACGCCGCTCAAGCAGTTGGCCAGTCTGGCGACGCCCGATCCCCGGACGATCTCTATCACGGTCTATGACAGGGGTGCGGTGAACGCGGTGGCTGCGGGCCATCCAGGAGTCCGATCTGGCCCTCACTCCCAATACGGACGGCACGTCATCAGGCTCAACATCCCCGCCCTCACGGCGGAGCGCCGCAAGGACCTGGTCAAGATGGTGAAGAACATGGCCGAGGACGGCCGCATCGCCATCCGCAACGTTCGCCGGGACGTCATACAGGACCTCAAGGATCTGAAGAAGGAAGGCGAGATCTCGGAAGACGACGAGCACCGCGCCGAAGAAGAGGTCCAGAAGTTGACCGACGGCTTCATCGAGAAGATCAACGACCTACTCCACCATAAGGAAGAGGAGATCCTCGAGATCTGACGTGGGCATATGGGACCGGCTCAATGCTCTTCGGGGCCGCAGTCGGGAGGACGCTTCTGACCGGACCGAGACCGGGCCGGAGAGTAGGGTTCCTTTCCATGTGGCCATCATCATGGACGGCAACGGCCGTTGGGCGCGCCGTCGCCATCTCCCCGTGATCGCAGGCCACCGGGCGGGGGCGCAGGCCGTGCGTCGGGTGGTCGAAGCGGCTCGCGACGCCGGGATCGGCCAACTCACTCTCTACTCCTTCTCCACCGAGAACTGGAACCGGCCGGCAGATGAGGTCGAAGGCCTGATGCGGTTGCACGGGGAGATGATCGATAGCGAGGTCCCCACTCTGCATGGAAACGACTGCCGAGTGGTGTTCGTTGGCCGTCGGGATGAGTTGAACGAGGACTTGCTGGCGAAGATGGAGTGGGCCGAGACCCTTACAGCAGGTAACCGGCGCATGATTCTCTTCATCGCCCTCAACTATGGAGGCCGCCGGGAGATTGTCGACGCTGTGCGTCGAGCAGTGGCCGCGGGAACCGAGCCGGCGCTCATCACCGAGGACGACATAGCCGCGCATCTGTACTCGCCTCTTATGCGCGATCCCGATCTTCTGATCCGCACCTCAGGCGAGAGGCGGCTGTCGAACTTCCTGCTCTGGCAATCGGCCTACTCGGAGCTGTACTTCTCCGAGAGTCTGTGGCCTGACTTCGACGAAGCAGGAGTTCCAGCGGCGCGCTCAAGGACTACGCGGGGCGCGAGCGCCGCTTCGGCTCTCGCGGCGAGGGAGTCCATGCTTAGGCACCGCCTCTTGGTCGCCTTGATCGGTATTCCGATCGGATTGGCAGCGGTGATCCTGGGCGGCTACTTTCTCTTCGGGCTTGCGCTGGTTCTCACCGTCTCGGCCTGCACGAGTACTACACTCTTCTCAGACCGTACCGGCCCAACCTGCTGGTGGGGTATCTGGCGGGACTGGGCGTTGTCGCCGGGTGCCTTCTTTTGCGGGAGTCTCGGGGGTGTTGGCCGGTCTGGCTGCGCTGGTCATACTGACCTTCTTCTGGTCCCTGTTCGGGGAGTTGGGCGCTCACCTGGTAGGGCGCATGGCGGTCACCGGTTTCGGTGCTCTGTGGGTGGCCACTGGGTTTGCCTATGTGCTGCTCGTCCGGGAGCTCACGCACGGCATGGCTCTCACCATCCTGGTACTGGCCTGCACCATGCTGAGCGACACGTTCGCCTATTTCGTCGGCAGGGCTATCGGCCAGCACCGCATGGCGCCACGGATATCGCCCAAGAAGTCGGTCGAGGGAGCCCTGGGCGGGCTGGTGGGAGCGATAGTCGCCGCTCTGATAGTCAAGATCTACTCACCCTGGTTGCCGACCAAGGAGGCCATCATTCTGGGGCTCATCGTCGGTATCGTCGGCCAGTGGGGCGACCTGTTCGAGTCGGCTTTCAAGCGGGACTTCCGGGTCAAGGACTCAGGTAGGATCCTTCCCGGTCACGGCGGCATCCTCGATCGTTTCGACTCCATACTGTTCGCCGGGTTCGTCGCCTATTGGGCGGCGGTCGTGCTACTGGGGGAGTCTGGTGCGATGAAGCGGGTCATCATCCTGGGCTCGACCGGCTCGATCGGAGTGCAGGCTCTGCAGGTGGTCGCCGCCAGTCGCGATCTGACGGTGGTGGGCCTGTCCTGCGACCGAAACGTGGCCCTGTTGCTCGAGCAGGCGATGTCGCTGGGGGTGGACGATCTGGCCATCGCCGACGAGCAGGCCGCGGCGACGGTGTCCTCGGCACTCTATCCGGAGTTGAGGGTGCGCGTGCGGGCCCGGCGGGGCCGCGCGCCTGGTGCGCGAAGTGGAGGCCGACCTGGTGCTCAACGCCATCGTCGGTTTCGCCGGGCTGGAGTCGACGCTGGCCGCTCTGGAGAATGGCCGGGCCTTGGCCCTGGCCAACAAGGAGAGCCTGGTCTGCGCGGGTTCGCTGGTCACCGGCTGTCGCGGCGCGCCGGGGGATCACCATCTTGCCGGTCGATTCCGAGCACTCGGCGCTCTTCCAGTTGGTGGCGGCTGCCGGCAGAGGGGCGGTCGACTCGCTGGTGATCACTGCGTCCGGCGGACCCTTCCGGGGCTGGACGACGCCGGACTTGGCCACGATCACCCGGGAGCAGGCCCTGGCCCATCCCACCTGGTCCATGGGGGAGAAGATCACGATCGACTCCGCCACCCTCATGAACAAAGGGCTCGAGGTCGTCGAAGCCCATCATCTGTTCGACCTGCCGTACGAGCGCATCGAAGTGGTCGTCCATCCGCAGTCGCTCGTGCACGCGCTGGTCCGCCTGGTCGACGGAGCCCTGCTCGCCCATCTGGGCATGGCCGACATGCGGGTGCCCATCGCTACGCGCTCCACTACCCCGACCGAGCGCCGGTGGCCGTGGAGCCCCTCGACCTGTCGGGGGGGCTGTCGCTGGAGTTCTCGGCGCCCGACGAAGAGACCTTTCCCGCGATCCGGCTGGCCCGAGAGGCGGGGGCTCGGGGTGATGCGGCCACCTGCGCGCTCAATGCCGCCAACGAGGTGGCGGTGCGCGCCTTCTTGGATGGCATTCTTCCCTTCCCGGGTATATGCCAAGTGGTGGAGGCGGTGCTGGAGCAGAGCGGCGCCGGCCCGTTGGGAACGTACGGAGAGGTCGTCGCCGTCGATGAGTGGGCAAGGCGCAAGGCTGCGGAAGCCTGCGCGAGTCTCTATCGCAGGGAGTTGAGGCGTAGTGTTTAGCGTCGTAGGAGTCATCGTCGCCATCGTGGGGCTGGGGTTCCTGATACTGGCCCACGAGTTCGGCCACTTCATCGTGGCCAAGGCCGTCGGCATGCGGGTGGAGGAGTTCAGCCTGGGCTTCGGCCGGTACCTCGTGAGCCGGCGCATCGGAGAGACGGTCTACGGCATCTCCGTGCTTCCTCTGGGTGGATACGTGCGGGTGACGGGGATGCACAAGGAGGAGTTCGAGGCCCGAGTGGCGGATGCCCGGGAGGAGAAGAGGACGAGGCCAGGGCGACCCGCCGTCCCCAGGACCCGGAAGATCGCCTGGCCGGTCCCCGGGCACTGAGCGCCGCCGAGATCGCCGCCACCCCGGTCGCGCGCCGCTACTACGCGCATCCGTTCTGGCACAAACTGCTCTTCATCATCGCCGGCGTGACCATGAACGTGGTGGTGGCCTTCCTGCTCATCTACGCGGTGGGGCTCTCCCAGGGGGAGAGCGTCACCAGCACGGTGGTCGAGAAGGTCGAGGCCGGGACGCCGGCCGCGGCGGCCGGCGTCCAGCCGGGCGACCGCATCGTGAGCGTCGCCGGGGCGTCGACCGGGAGTTGGGAGGACGTGCGCACTCAGATCCTCACCCATCCAGGCCAGAGCGTCCCCCTCGTGGTGGAGCGTGCCGGAACGTCGGTGGACCTGGTCGCCGACATCCAGAAGCGGGAGGACGGCACCGGCTATCTGGGCGTGCAGCCGGCTGTCGAGCACAGGGACCTGGGAGTGGCTCGGGGCCTTCGGCTACGCGGGAAGGACCACCGGGAGCATGGGGCTCCTGATCTTCAAAGGCATCGGCATGATGTTCACCGGCCAGGTGCCGGTCACCGGCTCCCAGGGGTTGGCGGGACCGGTGGGCATAATCCAGCTGTCCAGCGAGGCGGTCCAGGGCGGCTACTACCTCATGCTGCTCGCGCTCATCAGCGTCAATCTGGCCATCCTCAACATGCTGCCCTTGCTGCCGCTCGACGGCGGCCACGTGCTCTTCAGCATCATCGAGCGCATCCGGGGACGTAGTCTGTCGCTGCAGGGTGTTCGAACGGATCTCCATGGTGGGATTCGCTCTCTTCGTCCTTCTGTTCATCGTGGCCACCTCCAACGACATCGGCCGCATCTTCGGCGGATAGGGCGGCGGAGCCCAGGATGTCCAGCGAGCGCCAGGTGATGGTGGGAGGCGTGCCGGTCGGGGGCGGCGCTCCGGTGGTGGTCCAGTCGATGACCAACACCCGCACCGACGACGTCGAGGCCACCCTGGGTCAGATCCGAGCCCTGGCGACGGCGGGCGCGGGGCTGGTGCGGGTGGCCGTTCCCGACCTCGAGCGCGCGGAGGCGCTGCGCGCTGCTGGTGGCCGAGTCGCCCGTGCCCCTCATCGCCGACGTGCACTTCGATCACCGTCTGGCCGTGGCAGCCATCCAGGCGGGGGCGGCCGGGGTGCGCATCAATCCCGGGAACATCGGAGGCCGGGACGAGGTGCGGCAGGTGGTGGAGGCGGCGCGGGAGCACGGGGCGGTCATCCGGGTGGGGGTCAACAGCGGTTCGCTGCAGCGCGATCTGCGGGCGATGGAGGAGCGCGATCCGGCGGGAGCTCTGGTGGAATCGGCCGTGCGCTAGCTGCGCTCTGCTGGAGGAGCTCGACTTCCGCGAGATCAAGGTCTCGGCAAAGTCCTCCTCGCCTCTGGTCACCATCGCCGCCAACCGGCTGCTGGCCAAGCGCATTCCCTATCCACTGCACCTGGGGGTCACTGAGGCGGGCACGCGCTGGGCGGGGTCCATCCGCAGCGCGGTGGCTCTGGGAGTGCTGCTGGCCGAAGGGATCGGCGACACCATCCGGGTGTCGCTCACCGGCGATCCGGTGGAGGAGGTCCGGGTGGCCCTGGAGATCCTGCGCACGCTCGAGCTGGCGCCCCGGGGGCCTCGGGTCATCTCCTGCCCGACCTGCGGGCGGACGCGCATCGATCTGGAGCCGCTGGCCCTGGAGGTGGAGCGGCGTCTGGAGGAATCCGGGATGGATCTCGAGGTGGCCGTGATGGGGTGCGTGGTGAACGGGCCGGGCGAGGCGCGAAAGGCCGACTTCGGGATCGCCGGAGGAGAAGGCGAGGGAGTGGTCTTCGCAGCCGGGAAGCCGGTTAGGAAGGTGCCCCAGGAGGGATTGGTGGACGCGCTCTTCGCGGAGATCGCCGCCCGGCGGCCGGGCGCCGGGCACGGGGCGAGGACGACCGCGCCCCGGACGGCGGCGGCCGTGCGGACGGCGGGGCCTGCTAGACTGTCTGCACCGCGCGCGGGCTTCGCGCCGCGCGCCCGTCTCACACGTGCCTTCGAGGAGGAACCGATGCGGGCGACCGCCCTTTTCATGCCCACGGTCAAAGAAGACCCGGCCGACGCCGAGGCCATAAGTCACAAGCTGATGGTGCGCGGCGGTTTCGTCCGCCAGTTCGCCTCCGGCATCTACATCATGCTGCCCCTGGGCTGGCGGGTGATGCAGCGCATCTGCCGCGTCATCCGGGAGGAGATGGACG
Organism: uncultured Actinomycetes bacterium; assembly: GCA_963809395.1. GTDB lineage: Bacteria > Actinomycetota > Thermoleophilia > RBG-16-64-13 > RBG-16-64-13 > CAWEJM01. The sequence continues at coordinate 12,322 of CAWEJM010000003.1, forward strand.
CCATCGGAGGGCTGGAGCTGTCCATGCCCACCCTGCACCCGGCCGACGTCTGGCAGGCGACGGGCCGCTATGACGCCATCGGGCAGGAGATGTTCCGTCTCAAAGACCGGGGCGGGCGGGACATGGTGCTGGCGATGACCCACGAAGAGGTCTTTGCCTGGTTGGCCTCCCGGGAGCTGCGCTCCTATCGCGACCTGCCTCAGATCTGGTACCAGCTGCAGCTCAAGTTCCGCGACGAGCCCCGGCCCAAGGGCGGGGTGCTTCGGGTGCGGGAGTTCCTGATGAAGGACTCCTACTCGTTCGACGCGGACGAGGCCGGTCTCGAGGTGAGCTACGAGAAGCACATCGGCGCCTACGACCGCATCTTCAGTCGCTGCGGCATCGAGTTCTACCGGGTGGAGAGCGACAGCGGGTTCATGGGTGGGGCTCAGGCGCACGAGTACATGGCGCCCTCGCCCGCCGGCGAGGATCACGTGGCGCTGTGCGAGGCCTGCGGCTATGCGGCCAACGTCGAGTTGGCCCGGTCGGTGGCCCGCGACGCCCGTGAGGACAGCGACCGCCGGCGCGTCTCGGAGCGGCGGCCGTCGGCTCGGCGCCTCGCGAGGTGGCGACGCCCGACCAGCGCACCATCGAAGAGGTGTCGGCCTTCTTGGCCATCCCGCCGGCTTCGCTCATCAAGAGCCTGGTCTACATGCGCCGGGGGCCAGCCGGTCATGGCGCTGGTGCGCGGCGATCACAGTCTGCACGAGAACAAGCTGGCCCGCTATCTGAAGGCGGAGGTGCGCCCGGCGCATCCGGAGGAGGTCAAGGACGCCACCGGGGCCGAGGTGGGCTTCGTGGGGCCGGTGGGGCTGCCGGAGAGCCGGCCGTTGCGCGTCGTCGCCGACGAGAGCCTGCGGCCCGGAGGCTCGGCGGCCCGCGCGAGTACGCGGCGGGCGCCAACAAAGCCCACACTCACCTCGTGGGCGTCGTGGTGGGGCGTGACTTCCAGCCGGAGTACGCCGATCTGCGCCAGGCCGAGGCGGGCGACGGTTGCCCGGAATGCGGCCGACCGCTGGTCGTGAAGCAGGTGATCGAGGTGGGCAACATCTTCAAGCTGGGCACGAAGTACTCGGCGCCGCTCGGCGCCACCGTCCTCGACGAGGCGGGGCAGGAGCGCCTCATCGTCATGGGCTCGTACGGCATCGGGCCGGCGCGTATCGCCGCCGCGGCGGTCGAGCAGAGCAACGACGAGCGCGGCATCGTCTGGCCCAAGAGCATCGCCCCGTTCGACGTCCACCTGGTGCAGGTGCAGGCGAAGGATCCGGTGCAGACGGAAGTGGCGGCCGCGCTGCACGACGGGCTCACCGCCGAGGGTTGGGAGGTGCTGTGGGACGATCGCGACCAGCGTCCGGGCTTCAAGTTCGCCGACGCCGAGCTGATCGGGTGCCCGGTACGGGTCACGGTGGGCAAGAGGGCGGCCGAGGGCGTGGTCGAGGTGGAGCCCCGGGTCGGAGGGGCGCGCGAGGAGGTCCCCGTGGCGGAGTGCGCTCTCCGCGTCCGCCAACTGTGGGAGGCTGCCCGCTGACTCTAGCTGGTTCCCATGAGTGAAGTCTCGCTCCTTGTGGCTCCGGGAGGCTTCGTGCTATAATCCGCGCGCAAATCAAAGCCAAGCTGTTTCACCAAAGTGGGTGCAGATGGGCCCACTTTTGTTTTACTCGAGGGAAGAGGTCGTGGAGCTTACGGAGGCCTGGTTCCAGCAGATCATCGACCGAGAGGTCGAGGGCGTGGAACTGGTGATCCTCGAGGAGGCCGGTAGCAGGCGGCAGAGGATACTCCGCCTCTACGTCGACCATCCGGACGGGGTCACGCACGAGTCTGTGCGCCCGGGTCTCGGGTGCGGTGGGGCGAGCGCTCGACGAGGCGGAGCGGCATCGACGGACCGTACACCCTGGAGGTCAGCTCTCCGGGCATCGAGCGGCCGTTGCGCAAGCGGAGCCACTTCGAGGCCCAGCTCGGCAAGAAGGTGTACGTGAAGACCCGGATGCCGGTGGAGGGCAGCAAGGTCTGGCAGGGGACGCTGCTGGAAGTCGGGGCCGACGAGATAGTGGTGCAGGAAGCGGGACGCGAAGCAAGGATCCCGCTGGGCGAGATCAGTAGCGCCCATCTGATATACGAGTTCAGATAAGGGGAAGGGAATGAACAAGGAGACGATAGAAGCTCTCCGTCAGATCGAGAAAGAAAAGAGCATTCCCTTTGACCTGCTCATCGAGGCTCTGGAGGACGCTCTTCACTCGGCGTACCACAAGACGGCCCACGCGGTGCCGTTCTCCGAGGTGAAGATCGACCGGGAAACGGGCGAGATCCACGTCTTCGAGCTGATCTTCCCGCCCGGCCAGGAGCCGGAGGTGGAGGACGAAGAGACGGAGATCGACACGTCCATGGCCGAGCGCCAGGAGATCACTCCGGAGGACTTCGGGCGGATCGCGGCCCAGACGGCCAAGCAGGTGATCTATCAGCGCATCCGCGAGGCCGAGCAAGGCATCGTGTTCAAGGAGTACTCGAATCGCATCGGCGAGATCGTGACCGGCATCGTGCAGCAGTCCGACAGCCGGTACACCCTGGTCGATCTGGGCCGGGTGGAGGCGCGGCTGCCCAAGAGCGAGCAGGTGCCCACCGAGCGCTACGAGCACGGGATGCGCCTGAAGGCGGTGATCAAAGAGGTCTCTCAGAATCCGAAGGAGCCTCCCATCATCCTTTCGCGCCGCAGCGAGGAATTGGTGCGGCGGCTGTTCGAGCTGGAGGTGCCGGAGATCTCCGATGGTCTGGTGGAGATCGTCGGGCGTGGCGCGCGAACCGGGCTATCGCTCCAAGATCTCGGTCGTGTCGCACAGCGATGGGGTCGACCCGGTCGGCGCCTGCGTGGGACCGAGGGGCTCTCGGGTGCGGATGGTGGTCTCGGAGTTGCGCGGCGAGAAGATCGACATCATCCCCTTCGACGAAGAACCGGCTCGGTTCGTGGCCAAGGCGCTGTCGCCGGCCCGGGTGCGCGAGGTCATCCTCGACGACGAGCAGCGCGAAGCCACCGTGGTGGTGCCCGACGACCAGCTGTCGCTGGCCATCGGCAAGGACGGGCAGAACGCCCGCCTGGCCAACCGGCTGACCGGCTGGAAGATCGACATCAAGTCGGAGACCGAGATGAACGAGGAAGACACGGTGTATCGCCGCGGCCGAGGTGGAGCCGCAGGTGGTCGATGGCCGCTGCCACGCGCTCACTGTGGGCGGCAAGCGGTGCCCCAACGCGGCGCTGGCAGGCAGTCTATACTGCGGCATATCTTCGCATCAGGAGACCGGTGGTGACCGAGCCTGAGCGGCAGTGCATCGGTTGTGGCCGGCGCGGGCCGCAGAGCGGGTTCCTGCGGCTGACGCTCGACCAGAGAGCGGCGCCGGCGCGGGTGATGGTCGGAGGCAGACCGCGGGAGCGGAGGGGCAGAGGGGCGTATCTTTGTCGGCGACGGGCGTGTCTGGACAGAGCCCTTCACCGGAAGGCCTTCCAGAGGGCCTTTCGTGCGTCGGTGGTGGTGGACGCGGACGAGATAGCGGCGTTGCTGATGGTCGAGGCTGGAGAATAGCCAAGCGAACGAGACGGCAGGTGGGTTGTGGCGAAAAGACGGGTTTACGATATCGCTAAGGAGAAGGGCCTGACGAACCAGGAGCTGGTCGAACGTCTCCGGGCGGCGGGCCTGGACGTCAAGAGCAGCGTCTCCAGCGTTGAGGAAGCCGACGTCGATCGCGTGCTTTCCCCGAAGGCGGAAGCTCCGGCGGCGAAGCCGCCGGCACCCAAGGCGGCTGCCTCTAAGTCATCTGCAACAAAGCCGCGCTGCGACCAAGGAGCGGCGCGACCGGCCGCCAGAGCCGGCCGCCAAGGAGTCCGCGGCAGAAGCCCCAGCGGCGAAATCGACCCGCCACGAAGACCGCGGCGGCGCAAGTCGCCTCCGGTCAAGACGCGTGCCGAGGCAGCTGAGCCGACTGAAGCGAAGGCTACGGAAACGGAAGCCGTGAAGCCGGTCGCTGTGCAGCCCGTCGTCGAGCCGTGCAGCAGCAGCCCGTCGTCGCGAAGCCCGCTGCAGAGGCTCCGCCGGAAACGCCGGCGGCGACCATCCGCTCCGAGCAGGGGCAGCCGGACCAGGCGCGGCCCGACGGACCGCGCCCGGAGGGCAGCACGTCAACTCCCGAATAGACCCCCGAGGCCACGAGGGCGCGGTCCTCGCCTCGAGGATATGCCCACGGTGGTGGGCCCCGGCGTTCCGCTGCGCAAGGGCGTCAAGCCGTCCGGAAACGTGGTGACCAAAGAGGAACTGGTACGCATCCAGGCCGAGAAGGCCGCAAAGGCTGAAGCGGCGCGCAAGGCGGCGGCCGCCGCTCCGCCCAGACCGCCGCAGCCGGAGTCTCCAGCGCCGGGCCCGCGGGGGCCGGCGCCTCGTCCCGCGGCTCCCGTCGCCGGTCGCCCTCCGCGTCCGGGTGGGTTCGCCCGCGAGGGCGGCGAGCGGAGCGAGCGCCCTTCACGTAGTGCGACCTCTTGCCATCCCCGAGACTGGGCCGGCGCCGGCTCCGCCGACTGCAGCCCGGCCGGCGGGGGAGCCCTTCTCGGGTACGTCGGGGCGACGACAAACCGGCCAAGCGCCGGGTCATCATCGATTCTCAAGCCGGCCGCAAGGGCGGAGGCAGAGGCGGATTCCGCGACCGCCGCGGCGGGCCCGTGAGTGAAGCGGAGAAGCCCGCTTTGAAGAAGAAAGCGGCCCCGGGTACTGAAGCTCCCGTGAAGGTGAAGAGCGGAGCCAGTGTCAAGGATCTGGGCGAAGTGCTCGATCTGGCGGCGGGAGAGCTCATCAAGACGCTCATCAAGCTGGGTGAGATGGTCACCATCACCCAGTCGCTCTCCGACGACGCCATCATGATCCTGGCGGAGGAGTTCGAGCGCCAGGTGGAGATCGAGCACGCGGAAGAGGAGAAGGAGGGCGCCGACGTCTTCGTCGACGATCCCGCGGATCTCACCCCGCGGGCTCCCGTGGTCACCATTATGGGCCACGTCGACCACGGCAAGACCTCACTTCTGGACGCCATCCGCGAGACCGAAGTGGTCAAGTCGGAGGCCGGTGGCATCACCCAGCACATCGGTGCCTATCAGGTGACGCACAACGAGAGGAAGGTCACCTTCCTCGACACTCCGGGCCACGAAGCCTTCACGGCCATGCGCGCCCGGGGAGCGAAGGCCACCGATATCGCCGTGATCGTGGTCGCGGCCAACGACGGGGTCATGCCCCAGACGTTGGAGGCCATCAGCCACGCCAAGGCGGCCGAGGTGCCCATCGTGGTGGCCATCAACAAGATGGACCTTCCCGATGCCAACCCCGATCTGGTCAAGAAGCAGCTGGCGGACCAAGGGCTGGTCCCCGAGGCCTGGGGTGGCGAGACCGTCATGGTGGAGGTGTCCGCGAAACAGCGCCTGAATCTGGACGAACTCATGGATATGATCCTTCTTGTGGCCGAGGTGCAGGAGTTCAAGGCCAACTCCAAGGCTCCGGCGTCGGGACGTGGTGATCGAGGCCCAGTTGGACGTCGGAAGGGGGCCGGTGGCTACCGTCTTGGTCCAACGGGGCACCCTGCGTGTGGGAGAGGCCATCGTGAGCGGCGAGTCCTACGGCAAGGTGAAGGCCATGTTCGACTTCACCGGCAAGGCCCTGACCAAGGCCGGCCCGTCGGTGCCCGTGCAGATCCTGGGCTTCAACACTCTCCCTGCGGCGGGCGATTTCGTCATGGTTGCCAAGGACGAGCGCGAAGCACGGCAGAAGTCCGAGCACCGCACTTCCCGGCTTCGCCAGGAGCAGTTGGCCAAGAGTCGTGTGGGCGCCAGCAGTCTGGACGAGTTCTACCGCCGCCTCAAAGAGGGCCGGGTCAAGGAACTGCCGCTGATCATCAAGGGGGACGTGGGCGGTTCGGTGGAAGCTCTGGAGGAGGCGCTGCGCAACATCACTCATCCGGAAGTCAAGGTGGAAGTGGTGTTCGCGGGCGTGGGAGGCATCAACGAGTCCGACATCATGCTGGCCTCGGCCTCGAAGGCGGTCGTCATCGGCTTCAACGTGCGGCCTTCGGTGGCTGCCAAGGCTCTGGCCGAGCAGGAGCGGGTGGATGTGCGGACGTACCGGGTCATCTACAAGGCCATCGAGGATGTGGAGGCCGCTCTGGTGGGGATGCTCGAGCCGGAGCAGGTGGAAGTAGAGCTGGGGACCGCGGAGGTGCGTCAGGTCTTCCGGGCCTCGCGCATCGGGACCATCGCCGGCTGCTACGTGCAGACGGGCAAGCTTGTCCGTTCCGCCAAGATGCGCCTGCTCCGCAACGGCAGCATCGTGCACGAGGGCACCATCGGTTCGCTGAAGCGTTTCACGGACGATGCCCGGGAGGTGTTGGCCGGTTACGAATGCGGTCTCCACCTCGACGGGTTCGACGATATCCACGAAGGCGACGTCATCGAGGCGTACGAGATCAAGGAAGTCGCCCGTACCCAGTAGGAGCAGCAAGGGTTTCGTCGGTATCCTCTCGGCTGAGCTGTACTTTCCCGAGAACGGCTCCCTCAAGGGCAAACGCATGTATCTGCGGCGGATCCGGGACCAGGTTACCCGGGGCCATGGGGCTTCGTTCGCGGAGGTGGGTTACCAGGATCTGTGGCAGCGGTCGCGAGTGGTCATGGCCGTGGCCTCGTCCGACCTGCAGGTTCTTGAGGCGACGATGGATCGGCTTAAAGTGTATCTGGACACGCAAGAGTGGGTACTGACCTCTTGCGTCACCGAGGTGGTGGATGTAGATGCGTAATGTGGCTTCATACCGGATGCGCCGGGTCAACGAGGCGATCAAGGAGATCATCGGCACCGCTCTGGCCAAGGAGGTCAAGGACCCGCGCATAGGGTTCGTGACCCTTACCGGGGTCGAGACTGCCGCCGATCTGTCCCATGCCAAAGTCTTTGTCTCCGTCTACGGCAAGCAGGCGGAGAAGGATGCCACCTTCGAGGGACTGCGGGCGGCCCGGCCGTTTCTGCAGCGCCTCATCAGCGATGAGCTACACCTCAGGCGCACTCCCAACCTGGAATTCGTCTACGACGCCAGCGTCGACCAGGGGATGCATATCCAGGCCATCCTCAAGTCGAGCGGCGCCGCCGACTTGCAGCCCGACGACTCTCCGGAGGAGGAGGGCGCGGAGTGACCGCTGCCGTGTCTTCGGCGGCGCCGGGGCCGCGGGCCGCAACGGCCGCCGAGGTGGCGGAACGCCTGCGGGGCGAGACCCGGGTGTTGGTGGTCTCGCACGAAGCTCCCGACGGCGACGCTTTGGGGTGTGTGTCGCTCTTCACTCGTGGCCGAGCGACTGGGCATCGAGTGCCGGGCGTACATCCCAGGTGAGGCCTCTCTCCCGCCTGAGTACCTGTTCCTGCCCCGTCTTGAGCGTGCTCTCAGGGGCGCGCCTCCCGCACTCGAGGCCGGACACCACGGTGTATCTGCTCGATTGCGCGTCGCTTCTTCGCTCCAACTCCGATGGATTCGCCGGGAGCGCGCCCCGGGTCAACATCGACCACCATCAGGACAACCCGGGCTACGGAGACCTCAACCTGATCGATCCCCTGGCCTCCTCTACTACCGCGATTCTCTACGAGGTGTTCAAGGCCGGCGGCTTCGCGGTGAACGCTGAGGTGGCCACGGCTCTGTACGTGGGGCTGGTGACCGATACCGGCCGCTTCCAGTACTCCAACACCACGCCGGCCGCGCATCGCATGGCGGCGGAATTGCAGGAGGCGGGGTCGGACGTAAGTGCGGTCTATCGGCACATATACGAAAGCACGCCGCTGCCCAAACTGCTGCTGCTGGAACGGGCGCTCAGCCATCTGGAGGTCCGTCTGGGTGGTGCGTTGGTCGTTTCCTGGCTCGGCAACGACGATTTCGCTCAGGCGAAGGCCGATGAAGGTCACGCCGAGGGGATCATCGACACCCTGCGCCGGATCCAGGGGGTCCGGGTGGCCGCCCTGGTGAGGGAACGTTTCAGGGGGGGCCGGGCAGAGACCAAGGTCAGCCTGCGGTCTACCGACGGCACCGTGAACGTGGCCGCGTTGGCCCAGAAGCGTGGGGGGGGCGGACATCTGCGGGCGGCCGGTTTCACCAGTGACCTGGCCATGCCGGCGATCGCCGGGTGGATCGAGGAAGAGGTCGCGGACCAGATCGGGTCGAGCCCGTGATCGCGCCCGGCCGGCGCACGGACCGCGAGGCTGGGGAATGAGCGACGGTCTGACGGACGTGTCCTGCGTCGTGCTGGTGGACAAGCCTGTCGGGCCCACCAGTTTCGACATGGTGCGCGTCGCCCGCCGCGGGGTGCGCGGGCGCGTGGGTCACGCGGGCACTCTCGATCCGTTCGCGAGCGGCCTGCTGTTGGTGATGGTCGGTCACGCGACACGGATTTCCAATCTGCTCATGGAGTTGCCCAAGGAGTACGACGTCACGGTGCAGTTCGGAGCGGTGTCCACCACGGCCGATCCCACCGGGAACATCGTGTCAACGGGTGGCCGTGTGGAGGCCGGCCAGGTGGCGGCCGCTCTCGAACGCTTCAGAGGCCGCATCCGCCAGCGGGTGCCCATGACCTCGGCCGTGAAGGTCGACGGCGAGCCGCTCTATCGGAAGGCCCATCGGGGGGAGACGGCCGAGACCCCCGAGCGCGAGGTGATGGTCTACGATCTCACTATGACGGAGTTCGACGAGGACGCGCAGACAGCGCGGCTTGTGGCCCTCACGGGGAGCGGCACGTACGTGCGCACCCTGGCTGAAGACCTCGGGGCGGTTACCGGCGCCGGCGGCTACGCCGCGGCGCTCCGCCGCACCCGCATCGGGAGCTTCTCCGTGGAAGAGGCACTGACCCCGGAGGGATTGTCGCCCGAGCGGTACGCGACCGGCGGTCGTGGCATCTTCAGCCTGGACGAGGCTCTGGCCTTTCTTCCCCGGTACGAATTGGACGGACGAGACGCGCGCCTGGCGGCCAACGGCAACGAGTTGCATGGCGTCCCTATCGGACGGTTCCGGGTCTACGGCCCCAATGGCTTGCTGGGCGTCTACGAGGGCCGGGCGAATAGCGCCCGGCCGCTGGTCGTCTTTCCGGGGAGCCGATGACCATGCGCGTCTATGGCTCTCTGGACGAGATCGACGAGGCTCGCGGGCCCCGGTCGGGTGGTGGCCATCGGGGTCTTCGACGGTGTTCACCGGGGGCATCAGCGCATCCTGGGCGAGGCGGTGGAGAGCGCTCGGCTGATGGGAGCCCTCGCCGCGGCGGTCACTTTCTATCCGCATCCGGAGGCTGTCTTACGTCCCAAGCCGGCGCCGCGCATGCTGACTTCCTTGGAGCGCAAGGCCGAGCTGCTCGAGGCCCTCGGGTTGGACGAATTGGTGGTGGTGAAGTTCGACCGGGAATTCGCCCAGCTCTCTCCGGAAGCCTTCTGCCGCCTGGTGCTTTCCCATCGTCTGGGAGCCCGCCAGGTTCTGGTAGGAGAGAACTTCCATTTCGGCCATCTCGGCGCCGGCACGCCGGCGGACCTCCGCAAGTACGGTGCGACCCATGACTTCGAAGTCCGTTCAGTGCCTCTGGCTGAAGAGGGCGGAGAGACGATCTCCAGCACCCGCATCCGGAAGCTGATCAGCGCCGGCCAGGTGGTCGACGCGGCCCGCTTGCTCGGCCGCCCGCACAGGATCGAAGGAGAGGTCGTGAGCGGGGCAGGTCGAGGTCGTGCGCTCGACGCTCCCACGGCAAACCTGGCCGTGGACCCGGGGACGGCCATACCTCGGTTGGGGGTCTATGTGACTCGTTCTCTTCTCCGGGGTGAGGGAGTAGCCCATCTCTCGGTCACCAGCGTGGGCACCAATCCCACGTTCGAGACCGACAGGAAGATACGGATAGAGACTTTGGTCCTCGACCACACGGGCGATTTCTACGGTTCTCGTCTGGCGGTAGACTTCCTGGACCGTATCCGTAGCCAGCGGACCTTCCCCGACGCCGGCTCGTTGGCCGCGCGTATCAGGCGGGATGTCGAGATCGCCCGAGGGTACCTGGGAGGATGGTAGAGGAGTTCTCGGGTACGTCCCGCTGGATCGAGGGCCCGCGCGCGCTGCCGAGACCCGCCGGTTGCGGCCCCGCCTCTGTTTGACTACACTTGCAGGAAGGAGGTGGTCAGGTGGCGTTTGTGGCTGCGCTTGCCATTGCTCTTCTCACGCTGCTGCCGGGAATATCCACGACAGCCGCCGGCGGGTGGATCGGCAATCCATTTGCATGCGCGTGCGTTTCGGCCGATCTCAACGAACCCAATGACGAGATGGAAACGGCTACGGTACTCGTTTCCGACACGCAGCTGGACGCTTCCATCAGTAGGGGCGGTCCCGGGGGTGACGTCGATGTCTTCAGGTCGGAAGTGCCGCGACCGGGTGAGGGCGGCTCATTCCGGGTGGAGATAAGGAGCGATAGGGCCGAGGATCTGTCGGTCGAGGTGGGGGTGAGCATCCCCGAAGGCTGGGAAGCGATTGGCTGGCCTGGGTGGGAACCCAGGACAAGCGGTAGTCTGATCACCTTGGATGGAGAGGTCCAGGCAGGCACGGTGTTCATCTTTGTCACCGGCAAGAGGCCGGCCGACTATTCCATTCGGATCGTCTGGGACTAGCGCGAAGACTCGTGGATCGACCAAGGAGGGGGAGATGGCTCGTCTGAGGCTCTGGGCGCACTGCCGACCGGTTTCTTCTGCCCTGTTGGGGACGATGGCCGTGGCCGTGATCGCGCTGCTCGCCATGTGGACGCTGGTTCCCGCGTCGCACGCCCTGGCCGCCCCGCAATACAAGAGTCTCAGCGACACGAATCGGTACGGGACCGCCATCCATGTCTCCCGGACGGGTTTCGCTCCCGGAGTGGGGGCAGTCGTGCTGGTCAGCGGCGAGACGTATGCCGACGCCCTGAGTGTGGCGCCACTTGCAGCCGCCTATGGGGGGCCGGTTCTGCTCACTCACTCTGCGGCGCTCGATGAGGGCACCGCGGCCGAGATCACTCGTCTCCAGCCCGGCAAGATCTTCTTGGTTGGCCTGGCGGCGCCGGTGGCCGCCCAGGTAGAGGCCGCTTTTCCTGGTCTGGCGTCCGCGCCCGAGGGGATCGTGGCCTTGATGGGAACAGACCGCTATGACACCGCCGCACTGGTGGCCGAACAAGTGAAGGCGAAGCTGGGGGCCGTGACCGGAGTGGTCCTCGCACCCGGGGATTCCTTCGCCGATGCCTTATCGGCCGCGCCCTTGGCCGCGGCCCAGGGCTGGCCGATTCTGCTCACGCCGGCGGAGGGCCCGGTGCCCGCCGCCACCGTGCAGGCGCTCGTCGCGCTCGGGTGCCACCAGGGGGCTCGCGGTCGGTACGTACGCCGAACCCGGCGTGCCAGGGTTGACTTTTGACCACGTGATAGGCGCAAACGATCGCTACGACACCTCCGCCAAGATCGCGGAATACGCCGCTGGCTCAAGGTCTCACCTTCGCCCACCTGGCCATAGCGACCGGCGAGGACTTCCCAGACGCGCTGGTCGCCGGTCCCTATCTCGCGAAGGAGGGTGGGATACTCCTGCTGACGCGGTCGACCGGCGTGCCGGCGGCGATCTCCTCCGCGCTCTTGGATCGCGCGGATGCCGTCGAGACCGTCGATTTCATAGGTCTCGATCCGGCGACAATCAGGCAGGTAAAGCTGCTGCTCACCGTGACCGACCGGCCGGAGGGCCTGGACTTCGCGACGGTCCGGGTCGGTTCGGAGGGAGAGGCAGTCTTGTGGCTGGAGCAGAAGCTCACGGATCTCAGCTACCGCCCCGGCCCCATCGACGGCGTATTCGACAAGTGCACGTTCCAGGCGGTGATGGCCTTTCAGAAATGGGAGGGGCTGGCTCGAGACGGGGTGGTGGGCGCTGAGGTCTGGGCGCGGCTGCTTGGCGCCGCGCGGCCCACACCGAGCGTGAGCGGGTCCGGGAGCTGGATAGAGGTCAACAAGGCTAAGCAGGTGCTCCTCTGGGTCGAGGACGGGATGGTGATGAGAACGCTCGCCACCTCCACCGGCAACGCGAATGTGGGGATCGTTACTCCGAGCCGCACGTTCACTATCTACGCCAAATCGCCCAAATGGGACGGGCCGCGCTACAAGCCGCTGTACCTGAGCGGTATCCTTGCCATCCATGGCTACCCCTCGGTGCCGGCGTGGCCGGCCAGCCATGGATGCGTCCGGTTGCCCCTGTGGGACATGGACGAGCTCTATCCGCTGGTCGGGGTGGGGACCAAAGTGCACATCTACTAGGCGGAGTGTGACAGGTGCCCGCTCCCGCGATACCAAAGCGACCCGAGAGGAGGCACCTGCGGGTCGGGGCCCGGCGCGCGGGCACCGGCGATCGCGGCTGCTTGTGGCTGGCTGTGTCTCGTGATCGTCGTGGTCGGGCTACTGATCCCGGCTCGCTCTAGGCCGTCCTGGGACGCCCACGGGGGTCGGCGGCGCGATCGCCATCGGCGCCGCTGGGACCCGAGCAACGGACGTCCCCGAAAGCTCCGCCGCCGAGCGGGCGCTGCTGGTCGGCCCGCTGCCGGCAACAGCCACCAAAGTCCACGCGCCCATTCTCATGTATCACTACGTCGACGAAACGCCTCCGCCGGCGGGCCCGTATGCCGACGCGCTGACCGTTCGAACAGGGGATTTCGAGGCGGAGATGAAGTACCTGGAAGATAATGCGTATCACACGGTCAGCCTGGCCGACCTCTACCTAGCCATGGCCGGGAGCGAGGCGCTTCCCTCGAAGCCGGTGGTGCTTACCTTCGACGATGGCGGTCTCGACAACTACCTGGTGGCCTTCCCCCTGCTCAAGAAGCACGGCTTGACGGCCACATTCTTCATCATTACCGGGACGGTGGGCAAAGAGGGTCAGATGGACTGGGACCAACTGCGGGAGATGGCTGCGAGCGGGATGTCGATACAGTCGCATTCCGTCTCCCACCCGGATCTGAGAGGGGTGTCGGGGGCGCGCCTGGAGGCCGAGTTGGCCGACTCGCGCGCCGCGATCACCCAGGCGGTCGGTGAGCCCGGCTATGTTCTCTGCTACCCGAGCGGCGCCTACGACGAAAGGGTCATCGAGGCGGCGAAGACGGCCGGCTACGTGATGGCCGTGGCGACCGGCAACGGCAAGGACCTCGATCCGCGCGCCGTTTTCGAGATCAAGAGGCACAGGGTACAGGCGTTTCTCCCGCTCACCAGTTTCGCGAGCCTCGTGCGCTGAGAGCCGTAGGCGGGGCGGCCCCGAGCCGGTTCCTCTCCCTGTGGTAACCTACATCACCGCCTCGGGCGCAGTCCCCGGGGGGTGCGCCCTGGGAACCGACGATCACCGCATTGGGCGCCAGTTCGCCCAGCATTGAAACCTGCATCGCGGCTCGGACCGCAGTGTCCGGGCTGGGAGCAAGGAGCCCTAGGAGGCCATGCATGCTCAGTAAAGATCGCAAGACCGAGATCATCGACCGATTCAAGAAGCACGAGGTGGACACGGGGTCGCCGGAGGTGCAGATAGGCATCCTCACCGAGCGGATCAACGTGCTCACCGAACACCTCAAGACCCATTCCAAAGACCACCACTCCCGGCGCGGCCTGCTCAAGATGGTGGGTCACCGCCGCCGCCTCCTCAACTATCTGCAGAAGCAGGATGTGGAGCGGTACCGGACGGTGGTCAAGGATCTGGGTCTTCGTAGGTAGGCAATCGCACAGGCAGCGCAGAAGATCGTCGGAAAAGAAGTGGCAGCGAAGTAGTTCGAAGTCGGAATTGGGGGGCCCAGGAGAGGTCCTCAGACGGGAGAGAAGACAGTGGCCAGTGGAGTAAGCAGGGCTGAGGTAACGGTAGGCGACAAGAAGATCACTTTCGAGACGGGTAGGTTGGCCAAGCAGGCGAGCGGCGCGGTGCTGGTTCGCTCGGGCGACACCATGGTGCTGGTCACGGCGGTGGTGGCGAGCACCGAACGGAACGTGGATTTCTTCCCCCTCACGGTAGACGTGGAAGCGAGAATGTACGCCGCGGGCAAGATCCCCGGCGGCTTCATCAAGAAAGAAGGCCGTCCCAGCGATCAGGCCATCCTGAACGCCCGGCTCATCGATAGACCCATCCGGCCACTGTGGCCCAAGGGCTTCAACAAAGAGACGCACATCGTGGCCACGGTGCTCTCCGTGGACAAGAAGAACCCCTACGACGTGCTGGCGCTGGCGGGCGCGTCGGCTGCTCTGAGCATATCCGAGGCGCCGTTCATGGGCCCGGTGGGGGCGGTGCGGGTGGCCAAGGTCGACGGCTCCTGGGTGGTCAACCCCACCTACGAGGAGATCGACCAGAGCCCCGTGAATCTGGTGGTGGCCGGCACCTACGATGCCATCGGCATGGTGGAGGCGGGCTGCGACGAGGTGGACGAGGCCGACATCATCGCCGGGCTGGAAGTGGCCCACGAGGCTATCAAGAAGCAGGTGGAGGTCATCCGTGCCTGGGCCGCCGAGGTGGGCGTGCCCAAGATGGAATTCGCCGAGAAGCTGCCCGACCGGCTGCTCATGGACAAGATCAAGGCCCGTTTCGCCGGCGAGATCGAGCAGGCCAGCAACGTGCTCGACAAGCACGAGCGCGCCAAAGCGATAGCTGCACTCAAGCAGCAAGCGCTGGCAGCCTGGCCGCCGGCCGAAGGCTCGGCCGACCCGGCGGCCGAAACGGCCCAACTGGCGAAGGCCTTCGACGCCGTGGAGAAAGAGACCGTGCGTCGGCGTCATCGCCGTCGACAAGAAGCGTCCCGACGGCCGCGGCGCGGACGAGATCCGCGCCATCGACTGCGAGGTCAAGGTGGCGCCGCGCACCCACGGCTCCGGCCTGTTCACGCGGGGCCAGACCCAGGTGCTCACCCTGCTCACCCTGGGCGCCGCCCGGGACGAGCAGCGCGTCGACGGCCTCGACATCGACGAATCCAAGCGCTTCATGCATCACTACAAGTTCCCGCCTTTCAGCGTGGGCGAGACCGGCTTCATGCGCGGTCCCGGCCGGCGCGAGATCGGCCACGGGGCCCTCGCCGAGCGGGCGCTCTTCCCGGTGATCCCGAGCGAAGAGGCTTTCCCTTACACCATCCGTCTGGTCTCGGAGACGCTGGAATCCAACGGTTCCAGCTCCATGGCCAGCGTGTGCGGCTCCACCTTGGCTCTGATGGACGCCGGCGTGCCCATCACCCGTCCGGTGGCCGGCATCGCCATGGGTCTCATCAAGGAGAAGGACGACTACGTCGTGCTCACCGACATCGCCGGGGTGGAGGACCACTTGGGCGACATGGACTTCAAGGTGGCCGGCACCGACAAGGGCATCACCGCCCTGCAGATGGATATCAAGATCAAGGGCGTGACCTTCGCCATCATGAAGGACGCCCTCGAGAGCGCCCGCAAGGCCCGCATGTTCATCCTGGGCAAGATCTCCGAGAGCCTCCCCGCTCCGCGCCCGGAGCTGTCTGAGTTCGCGCCGCGCATCGCCACTATCCGCATCGATCCCGAGAAGATCGGGGCGGTCATCGGCAAGGGCGGCGAGACCATCCGCGGCATGGAAGCCGAGTTCGAGTGCACCATCGACGTGGCCGAGGACGGTCTGATCAAGGTCTTCGCCACCGACGGCAAGCTGGGCGACGGCTGCATCGAGCGCATCGGCCTGCTGACCAGGGAGACCGAGGTTGGCGACATCGTCGAGGGCCGGGTGGCTTCCACCACGTCGTTCGGCGCCTTTGTCACTCTGAAGCCGGGCACCGACGGTCTCATCCACATCTCCCGCCTGGCCGATCGCCGGGTAGGAACGGTGGAAGAAGTCGTCAACCGGGGCGACCTGGTGCGGGTGGAAGTCCTCGACGTGCAGATGCAGGGTGGCAAGGAGAAGATCAGTCTGCGCCTGCTGGAGAACCTGTCCGCAAAGGAAGGCAGTGTCGACTGACGAGTATCGTCTGGAGGAGCTCTCCAACGGGCAAAGGCTGATAACCGAGAAGCTCGATCACCTGCGCTCGGTGTGTCTGGGCTTCTGGATCCCGGCCGGTTCCCGCGATGAGCCCGATCCGCTCGTCGGCGCCACTCATTTCATAGAGCACCTCCTCTTCAAGGGGTCGTCGAAGTTCACGGCGGAAGAGATCGCCCAGGTCTTCGACACCCTTGGGGGGGAGTTGAACGCCAGCACCTCTCGGGAGTACGTGGTCGTCTACGGGCGCTTCCTGGACGACCAGCTGCCGGTGGCGCTGGACGTGATGACCGACATGCTCCTCACCCCCACCTTCACCGACCTCGATCGCGAGCGCGAAGTGGTGCTGGAGGAGATCGCCATGGTGGAGGATTCGCCCCAGGACCTCATCCACGACGTGCTGGCCGAGGTGGTCCTCGACGGCCATCCGCTTGGCCCATCCGATCCTGGGCACGCGGGAGAGCATCTCCGGTGCGTCCGAGGAAGACATCCGCGCCTATCATCGGCGAGCTCTTCCGGTTCGGCGACATGGTGGTGGCGGCGGCGGCAACATCGACCACGACCATCTGCGCGGCCTGCTGCTGGAGCGCCAGAGCACGTCCGACCGCAACAACCCCCAGCGGACGCCGGCCGGGCCGCAGATGACGCCGCGCCGCCACTTCGTCAGCAAGGAGACCGAGCAGATGCACGTCTGCCTGGGCGGGATCGGCATGGCGCGCGACGACGATCGCCGCTTCCAGCTGTCGGTGCTCGACAGCCTGTTCGGCGGGTCGCTCAGCTCGCGCTTGTTCCAGGAAGTCCGAGAGAAGCGTGGCCTGGTGTACAGCGTGTACTCGTTCTCGAGCATGTACAAGGAGACCGGGCTCAGCGGGCTCTACTTCGGTTGCCGCCCCGAGCGCCTGGAAGCGGTCATGGAGACGGTGGGCCGGGAGCTGGTGCGCCTGGTC
>CAWEJM010000004.1:0-133562 GCA_963809395.1 uncultured Actinomycetes bacterium
CTTGCGCTCCGGGTGACCGGACTGGAGGATCACGGGGATGTCCGGCCAGGCGTGCTTGACTCGCCGGGAGAACTCGGTGCCCGCTTCGGGGTCCAGTCGGCCGTCCTGAGGGAATTCGAGGTCGGATATCACGCCCAGGACGTTGTCCTCGTAGGTCTGGAAGAGCTCCCAGGCCTCTTCGAAGGTGCCGCAGAGGAGGATCTTCGGTCGGGCCCGCATGCGCAGGATCTTGTGGGCGAGGTTCACGCCTTCGCCGATGAGGGTCTGGGTGTGGCGGATGATCTCGGAGTAGATGAGGGGCAGGAACGAGCTGTAGAAGCGGATGTTGTCCTCCACCAGCAGGATGACCTGTACCCCGGCTACGCCGCAGTCGTGGGGGGCGTTGAGCTTGTCCTCCATATACTTGATGATGGCCAGAAGGATGCGCGAATCGCCCTGCCACAGGAAGACCCGCTCCAAGGCCGACAGTGTGGCTGGCCACGAACTCGGCCAACTGACCACCGTCGAAGGCCAGGAGCACTACGGGCAGGTGGACGCCGGCGTCCGCCGCAGCCTGGGCCAACTCCACGGCGTTCATGTCGCCCACGTGGACGGCGCTGACGATGAGGTTGAAGCGGCCGTCGGTGCCGGCCCAACTCGACGGCCTCGGCGCCGCTGGACACGTGGACGATCCCCGTGGTGTGGTGTAGATTGAGCTCGATGAACTCGCCCAGGATGAGGGCGCTCAATTGCCCGTCTTCTTGAAGGATGAAGGTGTCGTAGGTGGTCGAGACAAGGATGACGTTCTCGATCCTTCGAGCCATGAGGTGCTCGAAGTCGTGTGCGTGACTCCAATGGGGCTGCGTCCACCGTCCGCGGCCTAGCACCAACCCCTGGTCCATCATGGCGTCGGCCACCTTGATGAACCCGGCGATGTTGGCGCCGTTGACGTAGTTGCCGGCGAGCCGTAGGTCTCGGCCGCTCCGACGCAGGCGTCGTGGATGCTCATCATGATCTCGTGCAGGCGGTTGTCGACCTCCTCGCGGGGCCAGCGGAGGCGCATGCTGTTCTGCGCCATCTCCAGGCCCGAGGTCGCCACGCCACCGGCGTTGGCGGCCTTGCCGGGGGCGAAGAGGATGCCGGCGTCGAGGAACACGCTGACGCCTTCGGCCGTGGTGGGCATGTTGGCGCCTTCTACCACGCAGGACACTCCCGTTTCGTACCAGGTTGGCGGCGTCGGCCTCGTTCATTTCGTTCTGGGTGGCGCAGGGAAAGGCGCAGTCGGCCCTGTGGTCCCATTGCGGCGAGGAGGCTGCGAGGGGGTGGAGGGAAGTAGACGGCGGTCGGGTACCGCTCACGTACTCTTGCTACGCGGCCACGCCGGAGGTTCTTGAGCTCCTTGATGAAGGCTAGTTTCTGCTCGTCAATGCCGGCCTCGTCGTAGATGCTGCCGGACGAATCGGAGGCGCTCACGGGTCTCGCGCCCAGTTCCTGAAGCTTGTCGATGACGTGCTGGGCCACGTTCCCGCTTCCGGAGACCAGACAGCTTTTGCCCTCCAGGGAGTCGCCCCGTGCCGCCAGCATCTGGCGGCGAAGTAGACCACACCGTAGCCGGTGGCCTCGGGGCGGACGAGCGATCCACCCCAGCCCAACCCCTTGCCGGTGAGAACGCCCGTGAACTCGTTCGTGAGGCGCTTGTACATGCCGAAGAGATAGCCGATCTCCCGACCGCCTACGCCGATGTCGCCCGCGGGACGTCCGTGTTGGGCCCGACGTGCCGGAAGAGTTCGCACATGAAGCTCTGGCAGAAGCGCATGACTTCGGCGTCACTTTTCCCTTGGGGTTGAAGTCGGCGCCTCCCTTGCCTCCGCCCATGGGCAGGGTGGTGAGGGAATTCTTGAAGACCTGCTCGAAAGCCAGGAACTTGAGGATGCCCAGATTGACCGAGGGGTGGAAGCGCAGGCCGCCCTTGTAGGGACCGATGGCCGAGTTCATCTGCACGCGAAAGCCGCTGCTCGATCTGGATCTCGCCCTGGTCGTCCATCCATGGCACCCGGAACATGATGACGCGCTCCGGCTCGACCAGGCGCTCCACGATCTTGGCTCCCCGGTACTCGGGGTGGCGATCGATGACCTCGGAGATGGAGTCGACCACCTCGCCGACGGCCTGGTGGAACTCGGGTTCAGCTGGGTTCCTGGTCTTCACCAGGGCCACGATCTCTTCGGCGTATGATAAGTCCGGAAGGCAGGCCACGTCCACAGGAGACAGAATGAAGACATCCTTGGTGGACACACGCTCGGTGGAGCGGCTGCTGCTGCTGGCCGGGGCCATTCGTTCCGGTCTGGTCGACGCCCTGGCGGCGGGGGACGCTCTGTCGGCCGAAGAAGTGGCCCGGGCCGCCGGGGCGGACCTTCGGGCCAGCCGGATCGTTCTGGAGGCTTTAGCCGCCGAGGGCGTGGTCGAACGAAAGGTGGCGTCCCGGTGGCGCGGCTCCAGCAGGCGATGCCGCGGCGCGTAATCGGGGCGCCCGTCTTGTACCGGCTCTCCGCGGTGGGAAGAGAACATCTGGTGGACCCGGGGCCTGAATTGGAGCGTTCCGGCCTGCTCCACCAAGTGAACAAGCTCCGGGGCTGGTTCGAGTCGCCCGAGGTCATCCGCACCGGGCAGCCGCTCCCCGGGATCCGGCCAAGCACGATATCCACACCTTCGTTTCGGCGATGGGGGAGCGGGACACGCCGTACGCTCGACGAGATAGTGGAGCGTTGCCTTGCTTATGCCGGACCGGTCCAGACCATGCTCGACGTGGGAGGCGCCGTCGGCCACGTCGCGCGGCACTCTCCCGTTGCGCGGAGTGCGGGCCACCTTGTTCGACAGGGAGAACGTCTTGCCGGTGGCGCGGGAGTTTCTGGGCAGCGAGGTGAGCCGACATTGCACTGGTGGGCGGCGACTTCACTGAGTCCCTGCCCGGCTGGACCCTTCGATCTGGTGTATCTGGGCAACGTCTATCACATCTATGGCCGGGAGACCAACGCACGCGTCACCCGGGACGTCTTCTCCGTCCTGTCTGCGGGAGGCACCATCGCCGTTCAGGACCATGTGTGGGGGAGGGGCCGTCGGCGGCGCTCCGCGGCGGTGAAAACATGCTGCAGGCGACCGAGGATGGTGGGGTATGGACTGAGGTCCAGTACCGGGAATGGTTGACAGCGGCGGGCTTTACCCGTGTCGAAATACTCGATATCCACGCTTCCGAAGCCCAGATCATCTTGGGCAGGCGGCCGCGGCCCAGCCGCGCCACCAGGTTTACGAAAACCTGGGAGCGGGCAGGCCACAATGGACCGAAGCGTTGGACCGAGGAGGCAAGCGTGGGAAAAGTGGCGGACAGCAAAGAGAACATGGACAACTGCATCTGCGGGGATTGCCCGTCGATACCCGAAGGCGACCCAGGTTTCTATTGCGCCGAGGGCAAGCGTCCTCAGCCGGTGCGCCGCCGGGGCTGCGTCTGCGGCGACTGCAATAATTGGGTGGAATACGGCCTCACCAAAGCCTACTACTGCGATGAGGGCGTGACCGAGTGAGGCGTCCGTCGACGGTCGGTGGGGCGCAGTCAGATGGCCGTCACCGTGCTCGGTCTGGCGGGCAGTGCCCGTCGCGGCGGCAACACCGAGACCCTGCTCGACTGGTGCCTGGCCGCGGCCCGCGAGGAGGGAGCCGAGGTGGTCAAGTTCAGGCTGTGCGACCTCGACCTGCATGGCTGCCGGGCGTGCGACGCCTGCTGGCGAGGATGGGGTCTGCGTGCGTGAACGACGACATGCAGATGCTCGTATCCGCACCTACGGGCGGCCGATTCGATCGTGCTGGCCGCTCCCGTCTACTTCCATGGGCATGCCGGCGGTCCCCAAGATGATGATCGACCGCTGTCAGCCTTTCTGGGCCCTCAAGTACGTGCTCAAGCAAGCGCTCACCGAGCCCGGGCCGCCCGGAGCGGCTGGGCGCGTTCCTCAGTTGCTCGGGAACCACGTTCACGCACGACGTTCGACGGCAGCCGGCAGGTGGTGCGCACTCTGTGGAACGTACTGGAAGTGACGCCTGCCGGCGAGGTGCTCTGTCCGGGTGTCGACGCACAAGGGCGAGATAATGGAGCAGCCCTCGGCCCGAGTGGCGGCGGAGGAGATCGGCCGCCGGCTGGCCCGGGAAACCAGGCGGAAAGGGAGGACAGGTGGCTGACGAAGTCAAGACCTGCATCAACTGCGGCAAGCCTCTGGCCGACCGAGTGGAGGAAGAGGAGCGCACGGGCACGGGAGGCAGCCGGTCGACCGGTGAGTGCAGCACCTACCGGGTCTGGTTCTGCGTCAACAGCGACTGCGTGATGTTCAAGACCGACCTCTACCGGGAGCAGATAGCCGATCGCACCGATCGCTGACTCGGCCGCTGACTACGGCTTCGGCGAGGCGAACGAAGGGGGCAACATGGAAAAGCGTTTGCAGCGATCCCGCACCGAGAAGATGATCGGCGGGCGTGTGTGGCGGACTGGCCGAGTACTTCGACATCGATCCCACCATCGTCCGCGTGCTGTGGGTGGTCATCACCCTGCTCGGCGGGCGCGGGGATCATTCTCTACATCATCCTCTGGATCATCATGCCCCTAGAACGCTCCGGCGCCGCGCCTGCGCGCTGAGAGTCGAGCGGGGCGAAACCGTAGGGCAGTTCCAGGTCGTGGGCGGCCAGCAGGGCTTCGTCCCGAGGATGTCCTCGATGGGACCGTCGGCGACGACCCGGCCCTCGGCCAGGATGACCGCCCGCTCGCACATCTCGTACGCGTACGGCAGGTCGTGGGTGACGATGATCTTGGTCACCGGCAGCGCGCGCAGGATGTCGACCAGCTGGCGACGGGCCCGGGGGTCGAGGTTGGACGAGGGCTCGTCGAGCACCAGCACGTCGGGGCGCATGGAGAGCACGGTCGCCGTGGCCACCCGCTTCTTCTGGCCGAAGGAGAGGTGGTGGGCGGCTCGGTCGCTCGAAGTCCTCCATGCCCACGGCGCGCCAGGGCCTCGTGGGTGCGGGTCGGCGATCTCTCTCGGCCGGGAGCCCAGGTTGGCGGGGCCGAAGGCCACGTCTTGGGCCACCGTGGTCAGGAAGAGCTGGTCCTCGGGGTCCTGGAAGACCACGCCCACCCTCCGCCGGATCTCGCGCAGGTTGCTGTCCTCGATCGGCAGGCCGAAGATGCGGATGTCGCCCTGCCCGCGCAGGATGCCGTTGAGGTGGAGCAGCAGGGTGCGACTTGCCCGCGCCGTTCGGACCGATGATGGCGACCGATTCGCCCTGCTCGATGACGAGGTCGACGCCGCGCAGCACCTCGGTGCCGTCGGGGTAGGCGAAGCGCAGAGCCCGGTGCTGGATGGCCGGCGGGCGCCCGGAGGTGGCGGGCCCGCCGTCGGTCAGCGCGGTATGCGCCCCGGGTGCACGCGCCTGCCTAGCACTGAGCCGCGACACCGGATCGCGATCACACGGCGCCCAGGCCGACCAGGAAGACGCCGTCGGCCGCGCCGAAGCGGCAGTCGCGCGACCACGCGCATCGTGCCCTCGTAGCCGCGGCTGACCATGGCCACGTAGACCCGCTCTCCCCGCGCGTAGCTGCGCAGGAAGAGCGAGCTCAGCGAGGTGACCCAGCATGGGGACGTCCCCGAGCCAGCGGGCGCGGTAGTTGCGCGACTCCATGGCCCGGCGCATGCGCTGGTACTCCTCGATGAAGAGGAAGCTGTACCGGTACATGAAGGCGACGATCAGCGTGAAGAGCGCGGGAGCACGTGAGCCCCTCCAGGCCCGACGACGAGCTCGGGGAACGAGGTGGTCGACACGAGCACGATCATCGAGAGACGCCGAGCAGCGCCTTGCGCCGCGACGTTCCACAGCACCAGCAGCCCTCACCCGGACACCCGCAGGCCGCCCAGGCTGTACCCCCCGGCCCCGGCTCGGTGGAAGAAGGGCAGGAAGACGGCCACCATCAGCACGAAGGGCACGACCACGAGGGATCGGCGAGCACGTACCCCAGCGGCAGACGGGCAAGGCCGAGCAGGAAGGCAGCAGGACCGCGTAGAGCACGAACGCCCAGGCGGCCTGGGCGGGCGTGGTGACGACGACGACGGTGAAGCCGACGAAGCCGACGATCTTCGCCCGCGGGTCCAGCCGGTGGATGGGGCTTGCGCGAAGCGCTCGTCGGTGAGGAAGTGGTGGGTGCCGCTCACGGGTGCTCGCACCTGGTCGCGGCCATCGGGTGTCGGCTGGTGCCCGGAGTGACGGTGCTCGGTGTGCTCGTGGCCGCCCAACGGGTGAGCGCTCGCCGGATGGCCGGCGTCTGAGAGCGGCCGCTTGCGCGGTCGCACTGCGGCGGCCGAACGCTCGACCGGCCAGCAGGACCACGCCGAACAGCGACGAGGGTGCCGACGGCGCCGGCGACGGCCGTCGCCGCCCTCTCGCTGCGATGCCCGGGACGGCGTAGCCGCCCAGCGGAGAGAAGCGCCAGACCGGTTCCGCGGATGCCGCCTCTGCGAAGCCTTTGTCGGCGGCGACCTTCTCCAGTCCGTCGGGCGACGACGAGGCGAAGGGCGAGACGAAGACGGCCAGGGCGATCGCCACGACGAGCGCCCCCACGACGAACGCCCACACGCGACTGCGGCCGCCCGAAGGGCGCGGCCTGGCCCGGCGCGCGCCGCCGGCCAGGGGCAGGTCGCAGCTCTTGACGAGATCCGGGTCGGGCGGCGAGCACGGCGGCGACCACGGTGGCGGTGATCAGCCTCGCCGAGGCCGATGACCATGTGCACCGAGACCATGGCGGGCAGCGCCACCCGCAGGGGTACCGTGCCCGAGACGGCCAGTTCCACCGACGCGGCAGCCGACGGCCAGGACCACCGAGACCCACGAGGCGACGGCAAGCGAGACTCAAGTAGCCGGTGAGCGTGCGGGGGAGGACGCGCTTGAGCAGGTCAGAAGAGGCCGAAGCCCGCGAAGACCGCGATCACGCCCATGTTGAAGACGTTGGCGCCCAGCGCCGTGATCCCGCCGTCGGCCATGCCGAGGGCCTGAACGACGAGGACGACGGTCAGGACGATCGAGGCCGCCCAGGGACCCATCAGCGCAACGGCCAGCACCGCCCCGAGGAAGTGACCGCTGGTGCCGCCGGCCACCGGGAAGTTGAGCATCTGCGCGGCGAAGATGAAGGCGGCGGTGACGCCCAGCAGCGGTATCGTCCGCTCGCCCAGGTTCTTGCTGGTCTTGCGCACGCGCGTAGGCCACCACGCCCAGCGAGACCGCGCCGGTGGCCACCGCCGTGGGGACGTCACGAAGCCGTCGGGGATGTGCACTGCTGGTCTTCCTTCGGGCGGTCAGGGCTCGTCCTGACAGATCTCGGCATCGGCCGAACACGGTCACCTCCCGGACGGCGAAGCCGTGCTCGCTGGCGGAGCAGACGGCCGTCCAGGTGCCCAGGTCTTCGTCGTGCAGGTGGGTCACCCTGCCGCACCGGTCGCAGACCAGGTGGTGGTGAGGGATCTCCTCTTCCACCTCGAAGAAACGCCGGGTGGGGCCCAGGTGGGTCTCTCGCACCAGTCCGAGATCGACCAGCAGCTCGAGGGTGCGGTAGACGGTGGAGATGTTGACGTGGGGAAACTGCTCCTGCACTCGGGCACAGACCTCTTCGGCGCCCATGTGAGAGCCGTGCTCGCGCGCAGGACGTCCCACACGAGGGTGCGCTGCGGGGTCAGCCGGTAGCCGAGCTCTTGGAGCGTGCGTGTGGCGTGATGGGTCATCGCAGTTGCGAGTTTATTGCAATAGCGTGGGGCCGTCAATGGATAGTCGCCGCCGGCAGTGGCGCGGAGGCGCTGTGGCCGCCGCGGGACGGCGGCCGGCGGCGCGCAGTGACGGCCGCCGAGCAGTGGCCGCCGGGCTGCATGTCTGCTAGTGTCGTGCCGGGCGCGGCCGACGGCCGCGCCGCGATGATCCCGCGTGACCAGGAAGGAGGTGATGGCCGATGGAGGAGATCCCCAGGCTGACCACGCTCTCGCACGGCTCCGGCTGAGCGTGCAAGCTGGGCCCCAAGGACTTGGGGCAGGTCATGGAAATGCTGCCGCGGGTCGATGATCCCGCCTTGCTGGTGGGCACCGACACGCTCGACGACGCGGCCGTCTACCGCCTGACCGACGAGATCGCCCTGGTGCAGACCGTGGATTTCTTCACGCCCGGTGGTCGATGATCCCTACGATTTCGGCCGGATCGCGGCGGCCAACGCCTTCTCCGATGTCTACGCCATGGGCGGGCGACCGCTGACGGCTTTGAATATCGTCTGCTTCCCGTCGGACACCCTGCCGCTCGAGTACCTGGGTCGGATCCTTCAAGGCGGCGCAGAGACCGCTCGGCTGGCCGGAGCCACCATCGTGGGCGGCCATACCATCGACGACCCGGAGCCCAAGTACGGCCTGGCGGTGACGGGGGTTCTCAGGCCCGGGGACGAACTCACCAATGCCGGCGGCCGTGCCCGGGGACGTGCTGGTCCTCACCAAGCCGTTGGGGACCGGCATTATCGCCACGGCTATCAAGCAGGGCAAAGCGTCCGAGACGGCGATCGCGGCCGCCACCGCGTCGATGGCGGCCCTCAACCGGGACGGCGCCGAGGTGGCGCGCGCCCACGGCGTGCGCGCGCTCACCGACGTCACCGGCTTCGGGCTGCTCGGCCATCTGAGCGAGATGTGCCGCGCCAGTGGGGTGGCGGCCGAGGTGTGGTTCGACCGGCTGCCTTTGCTACCGGAGGCCGCGGCGCTGGCGCGCCAAGGCGTCGTCCCCGGGGGGACAAAGCGCAACCTGGAATACGTCGAGGCCTGGACCAGCTTCGACCCCGCGCTGGAGCCCTGGCAGCGGGTCCTGTGCGCGGATGCGCAGACATCGGGCGGCCTCCTCTTGGCCGTACCTGCCGAGAGTGTCCCGAAGGTGCTGCAGGAGTTGGCCGAACGCCATACCCCGGCTGCTGCCGTGGTCGGGAAGGTCCTAGGGGCCGGAGGAGTCTTGCTGAACGTGCGTGCGGCCGCCGACGTCGGCGGCTAGATCATGCGGGAATGGCGGCAGCGTCTCGATCGAGCAACACCGATAGGCTGACCATCGTTCCGCCGCCGGGGGCGCGGGTGAAGCTGACCTCGTCCATCAGCGCCACCATGAGGGGCAGACCTAGGCCCCTGTTGTGGAAGCTCTCCCGAGTCGGCGAGGGCGGATGGAACAGCCCGGTGTCGGTGATGGTGAAGGTGAGGCGCCGCGCCTGGAGCCGGGCGCGAACCTCCAGGGGCACAGCTTCGCAACCGGCATGTTCGACGGCGTTGGCGCAGGCTTCCGAGACGGCCACCTTGAGATCGAATACCCGCTCCATGTCCAGGGCTGCCTCGAGAGCCACCTCTTCCACGAACCGCCGGATCTCCGCCAACTGGGCCGTCTCCGCCTTGACACGAATGACGCGATGGAAGTCGGGGCCGGCCGGTTCGATCACGTCGCCATCCGTTCGGCCAGAGCCCTCTGCGCCGCTTCCCTGCTATCGAAGAGGCGGAAGGCCGGGTCGACCAGCAGCCCTGTGATCTCCAAGAGCCGTCTCACATTGGGATTGGGGCCGATGACTCCCAGCCAACCGCGCTCTCGCAGGAGGCGCACGCCGGAGAGGAGGACGGAGAGCCCGCCGCTGTCGATGTATGTGACCAGGCGGAGGTCAAAGAGCACGGTGTCGTTCCCGTCGGCGAGCGCCTCGTCGAGAGCCGACTCGACGGAGCCGCACGTATTGTGATCGATATCTCCTCTGGCCTCGAGAAGGGGCGTCTTCCCAAGTTTGGTCACTGTCACATTCATGGCCACCGAATCGTTCACGTTTCCGCCAACGTCTCCCTAGTACCCCCACCGCTACATGCCAAACACGCCCGCGCTGGGGATCCAGCGGAGGATGGGCTCCCGTGCCGCCCTCACCTCGTCCGGCCTGCGCACCGGCGTGGTATGCGGAGCCTCGCGGACGATATCTGGGTCTTCGTCGATCTCCCGGTCGATGCGCTCCATCACGTCTACGAAGGTGTCGAGCGTCCGCAGATCTTCGGTCTCGGTCGGTTCGACCATGAGGGCTTCGGAGACGATGAGCGGGAAGTAGACGGTGGGGGAGTGCATCTCGAAATCGAGAATCCGTTTGGCGATATCGCGAGCCGTTCCCCCGCGCTTGGCCTGGGCGGAGGCCGAAAGTACGAACTCGTGCATGCAGAGGCCGTCGTAGGGGATCTGGTAGCGATCACGGAGGCGGACGCGCAGGTAATTGGCACTGAGCACCGCATCTTCGCTGGCTTGGCGTAGGCCGTCGGCTCCCATGCTCAGGAGATAGGCGTACGCCCGGATCAGCACGCCGATATTGCCGTAGAAGCCCTTGAGCCGGCCTATGCTCAAGGGGCGATCGTAGTCGAGCCCGTAGGTGTCGGCAGGCTCGGAGCGGAACACCAGGGGCAGCGGGAGGTAGGGCTCCAGTGTGGCGCTCACCGCCACCGGCCCTGCTCCTGGGCCGCCGCCGCCATGGGGGGTGGAGAAGGTCTTGTGGAGGTTCATGTGGACCACGTCCATGCCCATATCACCGGGGCGGGCCTTGCCCATGATGGCGTTGAGGTTGGCTCCGTCGTAGTAGCAGAGGGCGCCTGCTTCGTGGGCCAGCCGGGAGATCTCGAGGATATCCTCTTCAAACAACCCTAGCGTGTTGGGATTGGTCAGCATGAGAGCGGCGGTCCGGTCGGATAGGTTGGCCCGCAGAGCGGCCAGATCGATGAGGCCCCGAGGGGAGCTGGGTAGCTCCACCACCCGATAGCCGGCCATCGCGGCGGTGGCTAGGTTGGTGCCGTGGGCGGAATCGGGAACGATGACCGTGTCCCGGTGATCGCCGGCGTGGTCTCTGTGGTAGGCCTCGATCATGAGCATCCCCGCCAGTTCGCCGTGGGCTCCGGCCGCCGGCTGCAGGGTGGCCCGGTGCATGCCGGTGATCTCGAGCAGGGCCTGCTCGAGTTCGTACATCAACCGGAGCAGGCCTTGGACCTCATCTTCCGCTTGGTAGGGGTGAAGATCGGCAAAGCCCGGCAAGGCGGCCAGCTCGTCGTTCATCTTGGGGTTGTACTTCATTGTGCAGGAACCCAGTGGGTAGAACCCGGTATCTACCGAGTGGTTCAGATGAGAGAGGCGCGTATAGTGGCGCACCACCTGGGGTTCGGCCACTTCGGGAAGGTGGGGCGGCTCCTGGCGCAGGCGGACGCCCGGTAGCAGAGCGGCTAGGTCGGTCGGCGGAACGCCGGCCGCGGGAAGATCGAGCCCGCGAAGCCCGGGCACGCTCTTGGCGAAGATCGGCGGCTCCATGCGGCCGACCATCATCGCCCGCTTTCCGCCGGCGCAGGGGCCGTCGATGCGGGGGCGGTGGGCGCCGAGGCGGTCGGGGCCGGCACGGATCGCGCTGGGCTGGCCGGCGCCGGGGCGAGCACATCGAGGACCTCGCGCGCGCCGGAGAGGTACCGGTCAAGCGCCTCGGGCGTGTTCACCTCGGTGACCGCCACTAGGAGCACGCTCTTCGCGGAAGCGGCGTCCGGTACGGCGGCGCTCGCGGGGCAGGCGTTGGCGACAAAGCGGTCCGGCGGGCCGCCGCTCGCAGGGCCGAGGCCGCCGGTCCCTCGAAGCAGGCGGTCGAACGGCACGCCGGGATCCACCCCTCGGTCGCGCATGGCGGCTACGAAGCTGGAGGCGGCGCACGGCAACCGCAGGGCGAACTCGTGGAAGAACGGGCCCTCGACCAGAGGCTTTACGCCTGCGATGGCACAGAGCCCGGCATGGAGATAGTGAGCGCGCTCCAGGCAGATCAGCCCCAACTCGCGCAGGCCTTGGGGGCCGAGCAGGGCGAGGTGGATGGTCGCGGCCAGCGCGCTCAGAGCCTGGTTGGAGCAGATGTTGGAGGTGGCTTTCGCCCGCCGGATGTGCTGCTCTCGAGCCTGCAGCGTCAGCGTGTAACAGGTCCGGCCGTCTGCGTCGACTGTCTGGCCTACCAGGCGGCCGGGGATCTGGCGCACGTGAGCCTCCCGGCAGGCCAAGAAGCCCGCGGACGGCCCCCCAAAAGACGGGGCGTTGCCGAACACCTGCACGTCTCCCGCGGCGATGTCCGCTCCGGCCCTTCCAGGGGCCTCCAGAATGCCGAGCGTCACCGGGTTGACAGCCACCACCAGCAGCGCGCCGAGAGCGTGGGCGGCCTCCGCCAGAGGTCCCAGATCCTCGATCACCCCCAGGCAGTTGGGCTGCTGCACCAACACGGCGCCGATCGAGTCTGCCGGCAAGGCGGCGGGAGCCGCGGGGCGGGCGTGTGAAAGAAGCTCGGAGTGGATATCAGTGACTCCCGACCGAGGGTCGAGGGGCAACTGCTGCATCGCCAGGCCGGGACCGGCGGCGTATGTCGCCACCACCTGGGCGGCCTCGGGGTGCACTCCGGCGGAGATGAGTATCCCGTCTCGCCGGGTGAGGCGGAGGGCCATGAACGCCGCCTCCGCCAACGCCGAGGGGCCGTCATAGAGGGAGGCGTTGGCGACTTCCAAGCCGGTGAGCTCGCAGATGCAGGTCTGGAACTCGAAGATGTGCTGGAGGGTGCCCTGGCTGACCTCGGCCTGGTAGGGAGTGTAGGCAGTGGCGAACTCGCTGCGCGCGGTCAAAGCCCGGACGGCGGCCGGCACAAAGTGACGGTAGCATCCGGCTCCGAGAAACGAGGCCGGACCCAGCGGACGGTCCGCGCCGGCAAGGGCCTCCACCCGGTCCCGCACCTCGGGCTCGGTGAGGCCCGGCGGGAGCTGAAGCTCCACCCTCTGAAGGGATCGGGGTATGGGGGCGAACAACTCCTCCACGGTGGAGACGCCCACCACGTCCAACATGTGGCGGCGGTCGTCCTCGCTGTGGCTCTCGTACCTCATTCCGGCCCCCATCATAGCGCTCCATCCGCCGCTGTTGCGCACGTATCCTTTGCCGATATTTGGGGATTTGCTCACACTTCCCTCATATCCCGGCGCCACACTGATCCCATCAGACCGTGGTTGACGATCAAGGAGGCGTTCGAAGTGAAGACTATGTGGATGCGGATGTGGAGCCGTAAGTGGCTCATCACCGCGGCAGCCTTGGCGCTGTTTCTGTCCGTGGGAGCGGTGGCCTGGGCGGCTGCCGGTGATGGGACACAGGCTTCTGACCCAAGTGCCGGAAGCCAAGTCGTTGCGGATGGCGCTCTGCTGGCTCTGGCCGGTGCCGACGAGCAGTTGCTGACGGCCGCCAAGACGCCCGACCCTCAAGCCAAGGAGGCCCTGAAGGCGAAGCGCGAGCAGCGGATCAAGCGTATTGAGGCTTTGATGAAACTGGTGCGAGACACGATGAGCCCGGCAGACCAGGCTGCCTATGATCAGTTGGTGCAAACCGCCAAGGATCAACGTACTGCCCTTCAGCAGGCCCGGGTTGATCTGAACCAGACCGTCAAGGATCTGCGCGAACTCACGAACAAGTACGTGGACGTTGGGAGCGCCGCGAGCGGTTCTGCTCCGGCTGCGACGACCGCTCAATGAGGTAGCCCGGCGCGCCCGCGGCCGTGAGGCCGCGGGCGCCCAGCGGTCGCCGCCGCGCCCATCCCCGGGGACGGCTGTCCCCGGGGATGGGCGCCATCCCGGGCTGAGCGGCCGGGCGACAGAGGGAACCGGGACCGGGGAGCAAAGTACTAGGCCGTGCCGTAGGCCGCGTTGGGGGCGGCGACGAACGCAACTCCGACGTGATCTTCAAGGAGGAAGAACCGAGAGTGATGCCGGCGCGAGAGGGAGCGGGTCAACCGATCGTCGTGGTCATCGAAGACGACCCTTCGATCTCCGAACTGCTGGAGCTCTACCTGAGCCGGGAGAGCTACGTGGTGCATGCTGCCGCGCTCGGGAGCCTGGGCGCGGCACTCGTCAAAGAGAAGAATCCCGCCCTGGTGATCCTCGACCTCATGCTGCCCGATGGCTCGGGTTTCGACGTGCTCAAGGCTGTCAGAGGCTTTTCCCGGGTGCCGCTCATCATCCTCACGGCTCGGGATGCGGAGCAAGACAAGATACTGGGTCTGGAGTTGGGCGCCGACGATTACATGGTCAAGCCATTTAGCCCCGGCGAGCTGGTGGCCCGTGCCAGGGCAGTGCTGCGCAGGGTCGGCGCGCAGGTGGACCCGTCGACTCAGGTCCAAGTGCTGGGTGGGGTCGAGCTGCGGCCCGATGAACGGACGGTGCGGGTCGATGGCGTCTTGACGGAAATGACCCCGAAGGAGTTCGAGTTGCTCCACTATCTCCTGGTGAACCGGGGATTGGCCCTCACGCGCGAACGATTGATGGAGGAAGTGTGGGGATACGCCTTCTACGGCGATGCCCGCACGGTAGACGTCCATGTCGGCCAGTTGCGGAAGAAGCTCGGCCCCTGGGGAAGAGTCATACAGACGGTGTGGGGACTGGGCTACAAGGCCGACCCAGAAGCGACGTCGTGAAGGCCGCGGGCTCCATCCGGGGGAGACTCATCCTGGCGCTGGCCGGGGTGTCGGTGTTCACGCTGGTGGTCGTCGGGCTGGTGTTCTACCTGTTCTTGGGCACGTACGTCATCGACCGGCAGAAGGAGCAACTTCTCAACCAGGCCGTCGTGGTGGCGGAGCAGGTGCAGGGGCTGAGCGACTCTGCTCCTCTCGGTCTCGCCGGGGGGAAGATTCTCGCGGCGCTTTTGCGCTCCGATCTGCGCGTCCTGCCCGCCGGGGCGGGGATAGCGGTGTTCCGGGGTGCGGAGGTGGTGGCCAAGGCGGGGGTCGTGCCGACAAAGACTGAGAATCTGGCCCGCTTGCGGACCGAAGGCCGAGCGACTGGGGGGGACGGAACCGGGAGCCGGGGTGGTCAGATCCGTCGCCGATGGGGCCGGCGGGCAGACGGTTGTTCTGCTGGCGGCTGCTCCCGTACGACTCTCGACCGGGACCCCGGCCCTGGCGGTCGTCACCCTCGCTAGAGCGGACGCCTTCGCGGCCAGACGCGGTCTACTCCGAATGCTGCTGATCTCCGGGGCGATCGCGATAGCGTTGGCCGTGATCGTCGGTTTGGGCCTGGGATCGTGGATGACCCGGCCTCTACGCCGGCTTTCGGTCGCCGCCCGAGGCATGGCGGGCGGTTCGTACGACCAGCCGGTCACCGGCGTATATCCAGGAGAGATACAAGAGCTGGCTACAAGCATGGAAAGCATGCGGCAGGAGGTCCGGCGGAGCGAGGAATCGCTCAGGGGCTTCGTGGCCTCCGCGGCTCACGAACTGCGCACGCCCCTCACCTCCATACAGGGGTTCTCTCAGGCTCTTCTCGACGGCACGGCGGCTACGACCGAGCAGCAGCGGCGTTCGGCGGCGGCCGTCTATCGGGAATCGGTTCGGCTGCAACGACTGGTAGATGCTCTGCTCACCCTCTCTCGCTACGACTCCCGCGAGTTTCACCCCGTTCTGGCGCCGGTGGCGGCCGAGGCGCTCATACGCGAGGAGGTAGAGCGCCTGGTACAGACGGGCCTCGCAGAGACGGGGCGGATAGTGGTGCAGGTCGATCCGGAAGTCCGGGCGGTCACCGACGCCGACATGTTGCGCCAGGTCGTGGCCAATCTTCTCCGCAATGCCGTTCAGTATGGGGGCACCGATCCGGTGACGGTCACGGCGCGGACGCAGGGAGGAGACCTCCTGATCGAAGTGGCCAACGGTGGGGAGCCTCTCGGTCCGGAAGAGAGAGCGCGCATCTTCGAGCGCTTCTACAGGGGCCGGGGGGGCAGGCGCGGAGAGGGATTCGGCCTCGGGCTGGCCCTCGTGCGAGAGATCTGCGGCGCGCTCGGCGGGCGGGTGGAGCTGGTGGGAGAAGGGCCGTCCACCATGTTTCGGGTGGCCATTCCCATCGACCTCCGGGGGGCACGCCAATAGACCGGGGCAGCGGACTGGCCCCAAGAGGCGTGTGTTACCATACTTTTCGGGCCACGAATCAAGAAACTGCGAGGTCGGCGTGCGCATCACCTTCATCGAACCGGCCGCTCCAGGGTTCCACGTATACAGCTTTGTAAAGCAAATGAGGCTCGGTCTCCCTCTTCTCGGAGCGCTCATGACGGAGCGCGGACATGAGGTCCGCATCTATGCCGAGAGTCTGAGCGAGGTCGATTGGGACGACGTTCTCTCCTCTGATCTGGTCGGTATCTCGACCACCACGTCCACAGCTATTCGTGCCTATCGCTACGCGCAGCGAGTGCGCGACGCCGGCATTCCCACGGTCATGGGGGGGCCGCACGTGACCTTCCTGGCCGACGAGGCCATGGATTTCTGCGACTACGTCATCCGGAACGAGGGGGAGGAAGCCCTCGTCGAGTTGGTCGACTACCTGCAGGGCGCGGGTCCCTTGAGAAGATCTTGGGTCTTACCTACCGGGCCAAGGATGGTCAGGTAGTCCACAACCCCGCTCGTCCCCTGCTCACTTCGCTCACCGATCTGCCCTGGCCGGACATGAGCCTGGTCGTGGGCGGCGAGAGACGTCAGCCCGTTCCCCATCTTGGCGTCGCGCGGTTGCCCCTATCGGATGCGAGTTCTGCTCGGTGGTCCTCATGTTCGGGCGCAAGGTGCGCACCGTCGAGCCGGCGGAGGTGGTCAGAGCCCTCAAGAAGGCGCAGACCGAAGAAGATCTTCTTCTACGATGACAACTTCTTCATCAGCAAGCGGCGGGGCAGGGAGCTGCTGAAGGAGATGATCCGGGAGAAGCTGAAGATCCCGTTCTTCGCCCAGATCCGGGCGACTCCGTCTACAAGGACGGCAAGGTCGATCGGAGTTGCTCGCATCTGCTGTGGGACGCGGGCTGCCGGATCGCCTACCTGGGATTGGAGTCCGTCAACCCGGCCACCCTGAAGGAATACCACAAGGAATCGAGTGTCGACGATATGGCCGGCGGGCTGGAGGCATTGGCCGAGACCGGGATCAAGACCCACGGCATGTTCGTCTTCGGGGCGGACTCCGATACTCCCGAGTCGCTGCACCGACGGCAGATTTCGCGATGCAGCACGGGCTCAGCAGCGCGCAATTCGTGGCGCTGACCCCGCTGCCCGGTACCCGGCAGACGGCCCAGCTCGAGGCCGAGGGTCGCATCTTTACGCAAGCAACTGGACTCTCTACGATGGCCTCACGTGGTGTTCTGGCCCAAGCAGATGACGCCCTACGAGCTGCAGGAGGCCGATGCTGCGAGGCGCAACACGCGGTTCTACACGGCCCGGCGGATCGTGACCATCAAGCCCAAGGCGCCCGTGTACCGCAAGCACCGATCGAGGGATATCTGATCAGTCGGGCGTGGGAGCACGTGCGGGAGAACCGCGACTTCCTACGGGAACTCAAGGCATATTCGGAGTCTCAGGCGCCGCCCACGTCGGTGGGCCCTGGCTTTCTCCAGGCGGGTTTTGAGACGATCACGCAGTAGGTCGCTCTCCGCCACAGAGGATTATTCCCGTCTCTTTCGAAATGGTAATCGAGGATATTTGACCAAAGGGAGCACGTTTGGCCAAAGTCGTGGCCTTCGCGAATCAAAAGGGCGGCGTGGCGAAGACCACGACGACTCTGAACCTGGGAGTGGCCTTCCAAGAACTGGGTCACAGGGTGTTGGCCGTAGACATGGACCCCCAGGGCAATCTCACCATGAGCTTGGGGCTCAACCCCGACTCGGTGCGGCCAAGCATGTTCGACGTTCTCGTGAACGGCGTGAGCATGGAGGAAGCGCTCTTTCACCAGGAGCTGGACGTGGTCGTTTCGAGCATCGATCTGGCGGCAGCCGAGATCGCGCTGAGTTCGCAGATCGGAAGAGAACGGGCACTGAGCAAGGCCTTGCTCCAGGTGCGTGACCGCTACGACTACATCGTGATCGACACGCCGCCTTCGCTGGGTTTGTTGACCATCAATGCGCTCACGGCGTCCGACGCGGTGATAGTCCCTGTTCAGTGCGAGTATCTTTCGTTGCGTGGCCTGGCTCAGTTGGAGCGGACTCTTGAGTTGGTGCGTGAGAACCTCAACCCCGCCGTACACATTGCCGGGATCGTGCCCACTATGTACGATTCGCGTACGGTGCACGGGCGGGAAGCGGTCGAGGTTCTCAGGAACAGCTTCGGCGACCTGGTCTTCGATACCGCCATCCGGAAGACGATCAAGTTCGCAGAGGCGCCGGTAAAGGGGGAGTCGGTGCTCAAGTACGCGCCCGACAGCCAGGCAGCCAACGCGTATCGCCAGCTCGCGAGAGAGGTGCTCGATGGAAAAAAGATCTAGCATGAAGGACAGCGGCCTCGGCTCTCTCTTTAGGGCGACAGAGGCGACCAGGCAGAACCAAGAGGAAGCCGACTCTGCGAAACCGGGAACAGAGGCCGCCTCGAGTCAGTTGGTCGCCGGGCTCAGCGATGACGCAACCGACGAGCGCCCGGGAGAGAGCATGTGGACACCCTCGGCCTACCCGGACGCCGCCCGCCGCTCTCTCATTCAGCCGTCTCGCAGCTTTCCTGCCGTGATTCGCGTGGTAGGGGTGGGGGGAGCCGGCACCAACGCGGTCAATCGCATGCTGGAGGCCGGACTCGAAGGGGTGGAGTTCATCGCCATGAACACCGACGCTCAAGCGTTGGCTATGTGCGAGGCCGATCACAAGCTGCGCATCGGCCGGGAGCTGACCAAAGGGCTGGGCGGGGGTTCTGATCCCAAGGTCGGAAGGGAAGCGGCCGCGGCCGCATACGATGAGATCAAGGCCATGCTCAAGGGCAGCGACATGGTCTTTATCACGGCCGGAGAAGGGGGCGGCACCGGTACCGGTGCCGCGCCGGTGGTGGCCGAAATCGCCAAGTCCCTGGGCGCGCTCACGATCGGCGTGGTGTCACGACCCTTTGCTTTTGAGGGCAAGCGGCGGGGCCTGCAGGCTTTGGAGGGCGTTCGCGTCTTGCGGCAGCGGGCCGACACCGTAATTGTGGTTCCCAACGACAAACTTCTCGAAGTGGCCGACAGGGGCACTTCGATGATCGCGGCACTACGGCTGGCCGACGACGTGCTTCGGCAAGGGGTGCAGGGCATCTGCGACCTGGTCACCGTACCCGGTCTCATCAACCTCGACCTGGCCGACGTGCGCACCATCATGACCGGGGCGGGCACCGCCCATATGGGCATCGGCCGGGCCCGGGGAGATCAGCGGGCTCAGAAGGCGGCGGAGATGGCCGTCAACTCCTCTCTGTTGGAGACCTCGATCGAGGGGGCTCGCGGAATCCTCTTGAACATCAGCGGGGGCAAGGACCTCTCGCTCCATGAGGTCAACGAGGTGGCCGAGATCATCAACGCAGCCGCCGATCCGGAGGCCAACATCATCTTCGGAGCGGTGGTGGACGAGTCTCTGGGCGACGCTCTCTGGGTGACCGTGGTGGCCGCCGGGTTCGACGCCACCAGCGAAGAGGTGCTGACGGAACAGGTGGAGAGCGTGGCGAGGCTGCATCATCCAGGCGGGCGGCAGGCTCCTGCCGGTGGTAGTCGTGGCTACGGCGGCACAAGTGCTCCGGCGGCGTCGGGCGCCGTCGTGCCGGCGCGCGAGGCCGCGCCCGGCGTTTCTCAACAGCCGCCTCGGCAAGGGCAGACAGGCGCCGGCGGTCTCGACGATGACCTTGAGATCCCGCCGTTCTTACGGTAGGTCGGTCTGCGGCTAGCTTTCCGCCGCCGGCAGGTCGCGTTCGAAGTAGAGACAGGTCTTCTCTGCCAACCCCAGGCCGCGGTAGAAGGCGTGAGCCTCCAAGTTCCAGGCCTCGGCCAGCAGGAAGAGCCGGTCGCAGCCCCGGGCTCGCGCCACGGCCTCGGCGGCGCTCACCAGCCCCCGCCCTACACGGCTGCGCCGGTGGCTCGCCGTGACCACCACGTCCTGAAGCTCACACACGAGCGTGGCCGACCAGGTACTGTAGGAGAATATGAGGGCGCACATCCCCACCAGGTCGCCCTCGGATTCGGCTACCAACAAGGAATGACCGGGTGACGCCAGGATGGCGGTGACGGTGGCGGCCAGGCGGTCTGGTCCGGGAGGAGTCACGCCATGATGCTCCATTATCTCGGCCAGGAGCGGAAGCAGTCGGGCTGTGTCGGTCGGGGCGGCTTGTCGGAACGTGATCATCGACGCGAGGGTAGCAGATGGATAGCGAGATGCTGTATCTGAACGGGAAGTTCATGCCTCTGCATGAGGGGCGCGTGGACGTCGAGGACCGCGGTTTCCAGCTTGGTGACGGCGTGTACGAAGTCATCAAGGTCATGAACGGTCGCCTGGTGTGGCTCGATGATCACCTGCAGCGCTTGGGCCGCAGTCTGGCGGCGGTGAGGCTCGCCGAAGCTCTGGAGGGGCATCGGTTCGAGAACGTCCTTCCCGAGTTGGTGAACCGGTCCGGGGTGCGCGATGGCGCGATGTACGTCCAGGTGACCAGGGGAGTGGCTCCGCGGGAGTTCGTGTTCCCTCATCCTCCGCACCCCACCATACTGGCCTACGCCCGGAGCAAGCCGTTCCCCGATGCGGCGGAGATCATGGCGGGAGCGGTACTTCACCCGCTGGAGGATCAGCGCTGGGCCCGTTGCGACATCAAGTCCACCAACTTGCTGGCCGCGGTGCTGGCCAAAGAAGAGGCCCGCGAGGCTGGAGCTCAGGAAGCACTCTTCATAGGCCCGGGCGACGTGGTGCGCGAAGGGGGATCATCCAACGTCTTCGCCCTACTCGGCGGCGTGCTCCGCACTCATCCCCTGGACAATCGCATCCTCGGGGGAGTCACCCGCAAACACGTACTGGAGATTGCCCGTCGGGCTGGATACGCGATCGAGGAGCGGGCTTTTACCCTGGGGGAGGTGACCGGTGCCCAAGAGACGGGGTGCGAGGTCTTCACCGCCTCGACTATGAAGGGCATCCAGCCGGTGGTGCGGATCGGCGCTCACGTGGTCGGGGACGGTCGTCCCGGTCAGGTGACCCTGAAACTCCTGGATCTCATGGGGAGGGAGCAGGCACTTCTCGTGGGTCTGCAGCCCCCTCCCGCATTAGCTTCACCAGGGCCACGCTAGCCGCGTCGGGCCCGTGGCCGTCCAACCCCGGCACTTCGAGCACGAAGGGGACGGCAGCGAACGCGGGGTGCCTCACCACTCCGGCCAGGCCGGCGAAACCGATGTGGCCGTCGCCGGGGTTCTCATGCCGATCCCGGGCCGATGCGAAAGGCGTCTTCGAATCGTTGAGGTGGACGAGCCCGACGGAGCTTAGTAGGCTGCGCTCCCCGAGTTCCTGCACCAAGCGCTCCAGGCCGGAGGCGGTGTGGACCGCGTAGCCCGCGGCGAACAGATGGGCCGTATCGAGGCAGAGGCCGCAGCTCGGGGGGAGCGACACCAAGAGTTCGGCCAGTTCCTCGAGACGACCGCCCACTGTTCCGCCCGACCCGGCGCCGGTCTCCAGGAGCAAGGGTGGAAGCACGTGCTGGTGGCCTTTCGCCACGAGTCCGCTACCGGCGCTGTCTATCGCCGCTTGTACCGTGCCGATCACCCACCCGGCCGTGGCGGCGAAGCCTTCGCCCCGATGGGAGCCGACGTGCGTGACCACCCCGGCCGCGCCCACGAGCGCGCCCAAGACCAGCGCCTCGGCCAGTGCCTCGCCGGAGCGCTGTCGGAGCTGTTCGTCCGGCGAGGCGAGGTTGATCAGGTAGATGGTGTGGAAGAAGAGCGGCAAGCGATGCTGCCGCAGGCCCGCGGTTAGCGCGGTCATCTCTTCCGGAAGGGGCCAGCCGGGTGCGCCAGGTCCGAGGGTTGGAGTTGAACACCTGCACCACCTCGGCGCCGATGGAGAGCGCGCGTTCCGGCACGGGCGCGAAGCCGCCCGCCATGCGGATATGAGCGCCGATCAGGGGAAGGCTTCGGGGCGCCGGGCTGCCGGCGCCGGTCTGGTCCGCCACGTGGTCCTCGTTCCTTGATGCGTGCTATGCCCCTGAGGGGCTAGGATATAGAATCAAGCGGGCATTTTGAATCGCGACGGCATCCAACGGCGGGCGGACGCGAACGACCAGACGGCGAGGCGCGGGTGATCGACTCAGGCGGAGAGGGCGGGACCAGCGACCGGTCGGGGCTGAGCGTCTGGGCGCTCGAGCCCTACTTCGGAGGTTCGCACCAGCAGTTCCTCGAGGGGCTGGCGCGCCATTCCGGTCACGATCTCACTCTGTTTACTTTGCCGGGGCGTCACTGGAAGTGGCGCATGCAAGGGGGCGCACTGTCCCTGGCAGGCAACACCCGGGATCGGCGGGCAGGGGCGGTCGCCCCGGGCCCCGGGGCCCGGGGCGACCGCCCCGACGTGCTGTTCGCCTCAGACATGCTCGATCTGCCGGTCTTTTTGGCGGCGGCCGACCCGGTGGTAGCCCGGGCTCCGGCGATCGTCTATTTCCACGAGAATCAACTCACCTACCCCCTGCCGCCCGGTGTGGAGCGCGACCTGGGATACGGGTTCAAGAACATAACGACGGCTGTGGCGGCCCAGACCGTGCTCTTCAACAGCGACTATCACAGGCGAGAGTTCCTGGA
The DNA here is from genome assembly GCA_963809395.1 of uncultured Actinomycetes bacterium. Classification (GTDB taxonomy): domain Bacteria; phylum Actinomycetota; class Thermoleophilia; order RBG-16-64-13; family RBG-16-64-13; genus CAWEJM01. Next base: position 22,626 of record CAWEJM010000004.1, read on the forward strand.
GGCCGCCGCGAGGTTGCTCCAGGCCATGCCCGACGAGATCCCCCTTTGGGCTGTGGATGAGGTGGAGGCCAAGGCGCGCGTCCTCCCCGTGGGGTGCGACCTGCGCCGCTTCGACCGTCACCGGTCGAGCGCTGGGTCGGAGGCGGCCGCCGGTCGGTGGGGCGACCAGGAAGCCGGGCCCCTCATCGTATGGAACCAGCGCTGGGAGTATGACAAGGCGCCCGCGGAGCTTTTCGCCGCCCTCTCCGTGTTGAAGGCCTCCGGAGTCGCTTTCCGACTGGCCATGGCCGGCCCCAACCAGGGCACGCCGACTGCTGGGTTCCTCCGTGCCCGTGAGGAGCTGGCCGATCACATCGTGCAGTGGGGTAAGGTCCAGTCGGAGTCCGACTACGCATCGCTCCTGTGGAGTTCCGATGTGGTCGTCTCCACCGCCATCCACGAGTTCTTCGGGATCGCCGTGGTGGAGGCCATGTATTGCGGGTGCCGGCCCGTGTTGCCGTGGCGGCTCAGCTATCCGGAGATCGTGCCGCGGGAGGCGCATGAAGAAGTGCTGTACGGGGAAGGTGAGTTGGTGACCGCCTTGATGCGGGCGCTGACTCAGCCGGGCGCCTGGTCTGAAGATTGGCAGCGCACCTGGGTGGCCCGCTTCGATTGGGCCGGTCTGAGAGCCCGTTACGACGAGGAGATCTGGCGCTGCTGGGAGAACGCTGCACGCGCGAGCGGTCCGAACGGGCCGGCGCGGTAACCGGACGGAGGGAACGATGGCGGCCCCGCGCCTGGGCTGGCCCCCGGGCCCGGGGCGGTCTTCGCTCTGGGGCCCGGCGCCTCTTGTCAGCGAACATATGTTCGTTTATTCTGTTCGGTATGGAACCTCGGGCCGCTTATCGGGTGATCGCACACCTCGATTTCGACGCCTTCTTCGCCGCGGTGGAGGAGAATCGGGATCCGTCTCTGCGGGGGAAGCCGGTGATCGTCGGGGGCGGCGAGCGAGGAGTGGTAGCCACCGCCAACTACGTAGCCCGCCGGTACGGGGTGCACTCGGCCATGCCGCTCCGCACTGCCAGGCGCCTCTGTCCCCATGGGGTGTATCTCAGCGGGCATCACCAGCTCTACCACGACTATTCGCGCCGTCTGATGGCCATGCTGGACGGTTACTCTCCTCTGGTGGAGCAGATGAGCCTCGACGAGGCTTACCTCGATCTCACCGGCACCGAGCAGCTGTTCGGGCCGCCGGTACGGACGGCGCGGCTCATCCAGCAGCGGGTGGCGGAGGAGCTCCACCTGAGCATCTCCGTGGGGCTGGCTACCAACAAGCTGGTGGCCAAAGTAGCCTCCGACTACCGTAAGCCCGCCGGATTCACCGTGGTCCCGCCGGGTAGGGAGGCCGAGTTCTTGGCGCCCTTGCCGGTGGAGAAACTTCCCGGCGTGGGTCCGGCACTTCTGGAGCAACTGCGCGATCGGGGTGTGGTCACCGTGGGCGATCTGGCCCGGGTCCCGCCGCATCTCCTGCGCCTTTCCTTCGGGGAGTGGGGGGAATTGTTGGCCCATCGGGCCCGGGGCGAAGACCTGCGCCGGGTCACCCCTCGCGAAGAGGTCAAATCCATCTCCCGGGAGCACACCTTCGAAGAAGACGTCTCCGATGTGAGCCTGCTCGAGTCGACGCTGGTGTCGCTCACCGAAGATGTTTGTCGCCGCCTGCGCCGCAAGCGGCTGGAGGCCCGCACGGTGACGGTCAAGATCCGCTATTCGGACTTCGTCACTCACACCTGCTCGCACACTCTGTCCCGGCCTCTGGACGTGGACGAGGTGTTCTTCGAGGAGGTACTGGCTCTGTTCCGGCAGGGACGCCGCCGGCGTTATCACCTGCGGTTGGTGGGGGTGGGGCTCAGCAATCTGGTGCCGCGGGCCTGGCAGGACGACCTTTTCGACCAAGAGTTGCCCCTGCTACGGGAACTGGACCTCAAGTTAGACGCCATCCGGGAGAAGTACGGCAAGGAGGCCGTGCGCCGGGGAGCGGCACTGCCCTAGTGCTCCCAGCGCTACTCGGCCACCGCGAACACGCGCACCTCCGACAGGGCCGCGTCCTCCCATACATAGTCGGGGTAGACGGACACGATGGTCAGCTTGATCCATTCCGTCGGCTCGCGCACAGTGGTCACGGATTGGAAGTCCTCGGTGTCGAGCAGGTCCACGAGTTGAGTGGCGCCGTTGGAATACTCCAGCTTGAGCGACTTTACGCGCACGTTGCCCTTGAACCGCTCAGCGTCCTTCTGGTAGCCGTTGGCGATCTCGATGCGGGCCAGGACCACCGGCGTCGAGAATGTGAAGCGTACCCACTGGCCTACACCCGGGCCGTCGGCGCCTTCGTTCCAGGCCGTGGCCAGATCGCCGTCCAGGAGGTTGGTGGCCCCGTAGTTGACGGTGGAGGTGGCCTTGAGGGTTGAGGAGGCCGAGGCGGAACTGGGGCGAACGAGCGTCGCGGCCACGGTGGAAGACGTACTCCCCGACGGTGCCGGTCGATCCTTTGGCCAGGGTGGTGCTGGTCGAGGCGATGGTTCCCGGCACCGATGTGAGGGTGTCGACGTTATCGCCGGGCTTCACCGTCCGGTAGACGATCACGCCCAGCGTGAAGGCGACGGCCAGGAGGATGAGGAACAAGGCAAACCCCATCGCCGCCCCGGCCGCCGTCACCCGCCGTTGCCGCGGGTGGGCTCCGCGGTAGGGCGGGCCGGCAAGAGAGGCTCCACAGCGGCTGCAGAAGAGGGCTCCGGGCTCGTTCAGCGCCCGGCACTCGCGACATCTGGCATTATCGGGGTTGCTCATCGCCGTTTGCCATTCCCCTTATCGTGTGATTCTATGCCCTGCGCGCCATTATGGCAGGGCGATGGGGTTCGCCCAAACCGCTTTATGCTGATGACCCTCCTCTGCGGCCCAGATCTCGGGTGGAGCGGCCCGGCGCCGCACGGCCCTCTGGTAGAATCACACCGTCCGTCCCTCGCGAGCGCATGCGGAGAGTAATCCATGGCCGATACCGACAGCGTCAAGGAATCCAAGAACTTCTGTCTCGACATACCGCAACGACACGACGCCTTCTTCTTGAAGGGCTCCACCTCCCTCGATTGGGGCATGCAGAACCGCTTGGCGCGGATCTTCCGCCCCGAATCCGGCCGAACCGTCATGCTGGCCATCGATCACGGCTACTTCCAGGGTCCCACTTCGGGACTGGAGCGGGTGGACGTCAATATCCTCCCGCTGGCACCCTATGCCGACGCCCTCATGCTCACTCGCGGGATCTTGCGGTCGGTCGTGCCGTCGTCGTACGGCAAGGGCGTGGTCATGCGGGCCAGCGGCGGCCCCAGCGTTCTCAAGGAGTTGTCGAACGAGCAGTTGGCCGTCGATATCGAGGACGCGATACGCCTCAACGTGTCGGCCATGGCCGTGCAGGTGTTCATCGGGGGCGAATACGAGACCCAATCGATCCACAACCTCACCCGGATGGTGGACATGGGCTACCGCTACGGCATCCCCACCCTGGGTGTCACTGCCGTCGGCAAGAGCATGACTCGCGACGCCCGCTATTTCCGGCTGGCCTGCCGGATCGCGGCCGAGCTGGGAGCGAGTTTCGTCAAGACCTACTACATTGAAGAAGACTTCGAGACCGTGACCGCTTCCTGCCCGGTGCCCATCGTGATGGCCGGCGGCAAGAAGCTGCCCGAACTGGACGCGCTCACCATGGCCTACAAAGCGGTGAGCGAGGGCGCGTCCGGCGTCGATATGGGGCGGAACATCTTCCAGTCCGAGGCTCCGGTGGCGATGATCCAGGCAGTGAACAAGGTAGTGCACGAGTGCATGAAACCGGCGGATGCCTACGAACTGTTCCAGACCTTGAAGAACGAGAAGAAGTAGGCACTCGATGGGAGGCACGTCCACAGACGGCGCCGTTGCGGGCGGCACACTCCAGCGGTTGCGGTCGCTGTGCCCCACCGTGAGCGTGGGGACCCTCACTGCCGATCTCATGCATCTGGGCGATGAGCTCGCCCTTCTCGAGCAGGCGGGGGTCGGCATCGTCCACGTGGACGTGATGGATGGCCGCTTCTGCCCGACGTTGACCGTCGGCCCCTCCTACGTCAGAGGCCTGCGCACGCCGCTTCTGAAGGACGTCCATCTCATGATCCACGAGCCGCTGGATAAGTTGGCGGACTATGTGGCTGCCGGGGCGGACATCATCACCGTGCAGGTGGAGGCGGCAGTCCACATCCACCGGGTGCTGCAACGGCTAGGTGCAATGGAGCACGTGGCCGGGCCCGAGCGGGGGCTGGTGCGGGGGCTGGCTCTCAACCCCGGGACTCCGCTGGAATGGCTGGCCCCACCCTTGCTGGATGAGGTGGAGATGATCGTCCTCTTGGCGGTCGATCCGGGATGGGGTGGGCAGACGTTCGCCCCCACGACGCTTTCGCGCGTGGCTCGGGTCAAGAAGATGATAGCGGCGGCCGGGAAGGACATCCTGGTGTGCGTCGATGGCGGCATCACCCGGGACAACATCGTCGAGGTGGCGGCCGCCGGGGCGGATCTCGATCGTCACCGGGAGCGCGGTGTTCGACGGCAGGTCGGCGGCGGCGAACGCCCGGTTCATGGTGTGCCGCGCGCGCGCGGATGGGACGGCAGTCGAAAGAAGGGGTGGCTTCATGCGCTCGAGATGGTCGGACGAGGAGGCTGCCGGGTTTGTGACCCGCTACGGCGAGGAGTGGGGCGAACTGCTTGCGCTTCGCACCTACTCCACCCGGCTTCTGGGAGCCGAATCCGGCATTGGTGCTTCACGGGGGCGGCAATTCGTCGGTCAAGGCTCCGTGGAGGAACATCCTGGGCGAATCGGTGCCGGCGATCTTCGTCAAGGCATCGGGCGCCGACATGGCCACCATCGAGCCGGGCGCACATCCGGGGCTCGATCTCGAGTACCTGCGCCGGCTGCGCGCCCTCTCGGAGCTGGACGACGCGCGCCATGGTCGACCAGTTGCGCACCCACCGGCTTCGGGCCGACGGTCCCACGCCCTCCATCGAAGCCCTGGTGCACGCCTTTCTTCCGGCGACCTTCATCGACCACACTCACGCCGACGCCATCCTGGCCCTCACCAACCGGCCGGACGGCGAGGCCGTGGTGCGGGAGGCCTTGGGCGACGACGTGATAGTGCTGCCCTACGTCACTCCGGGGTTCAAACTGGCCCTGGCCGCGGCCTCGGCGCTCGAGGCTCAGCCCGCGGCTCGGGGCATGGTGTGGGCGCATCACGGCCTGGTCACCTGGGGAGATTCGGCCCGGGAATCGTACGAGGCGATGATCGAGCTGGTGTCGCGGGCGGAGCGATTCTTGGAGGGGCGCCGGGCGCAGGCCGGCGCGCCGCGCGGTCGACGCCGGCACGGCGGCGGCCGTCAGACGGCTGCCAGCGGCGGACCAGCCGGCCGACGCCCGGCTGGCCCTGGTCGCGCCGGTGCTGCGCGGCCTGCTCGCCCAGCCCACCGGCGACTGCGATCGTCCCTACGGGCGGGTGGTGGTCCAGTCGCTGACCACTCCGGAGGTGCTCGCCGCGCTGGCGGCTCCCGGAGCCCGCGAGACCTTCGTGAGCCCGCCGCTCACCACCGATCATCTCATCCGCACCAAGGCGCTGCCGCTTTGGGTGGAAGGACTCGCATTACGACGATCCCGCAGACGCTCCGAGAGCAACTGGAAGCGGCGGTGCAGAGCTACTGCGAGGCCTACGAAGCCTACCTCGGCCGCCACGCGACCTCCATGCCTCCGGGAGTGCGGCCCTTCGATCCTCGGCCTCGGGTGGTGCTCATCCCGGGGCTGGGCGCGTTCTGCGCCGGCCCGGATCTGCATGAATCCACCATCGTGCGGGACATCACCGAGCACACCATCGCGGTCAAGAGTCTCGTGTCCGCCACCGGCTCCTACGAGGGACTGCCGGAAGACGAGCTCTTCCGCATGGAATACCGCACCCTGCAGCACGCGAAGCTGGGGCCGGGCGCGCCGGCGGGCGGCGTGCCGGGTCGCGCGCTCGAGCGGGCGCGCCCGGCCGGGGTCGCCGCGCCGGCGCCGGCCGCTTCGCGGCCATGTGGCCCTGGTCACCGGGGCAGCCGGCGCCATCGGGACCGGTGTCTGCCAGGGGCTGCTCGAAGCCGGGTGCCTGGTCGCAGCCACCGATCTGCCCGGCGCTCCGCTGGACACCCTGGTCCGAGACATGGAAGCGGAGTTCCCCGGAAGGGTGCTGGGGGTGCCGCTGGACGTCACCGAGGCGGCGTCGGTGGCGGCGGCCTTCGCCCGGGTGGCGCGGACCTGGGGTGGGATCGACCTGGTGATCGCCAACGCCGGTATCGCCATGGTGTCGCCGCTCGTCGACCTGGATCTCGAGCGCTATCCGTAAGCTCGAACGGGTGAACGTCGAAGGCACCCTGCTCGTCTTGGCCGAGGCCGCCCGGCTGTTCAAGCGCCAAGGGACCGGAGGCGACATCGTGCTGGTCTCCACCAAGAACGTGTTCGCTCCGGGAGCCAATTTCGGCGCCTACAGCTCCACCAAGGCGGCGGCGCACCAACTGGCCCGCATCGCCAGTCTGGAACTGGCCGCGGACGACGTACGGGTCAACATGGTGGCGCCCGACGCCGTGTTCTCCCACGGCGCCTGTCGGTCCGGCCTGTGGGCCGAGGTCGGTCCCGACCGGATGCGGGCCCGGGGATTGGATGAAGCCGGCCTGGAGGCTTACTATCAGAGCAGGAATCTGCTCAAGGCCCGGGTCACGGCGGCCCATGTGGCGAACGCGGTGCTCTTCTTCGCCACCCGGCAGACGCCCACCACCGGCGCGACCATCCCGGTGGACGGCGGGCTCCCGGATTCGACTCCCCGCTAAGGAGGGGACATGTCGCACCTCACCGAACCGGTCGACCTGCGCAGCGACACCGTCACCAGGCCAAGTCCGGAGATGCGCCGGGTCATGGCTGAGGCCCCCGTCGGGGACGATGTCTACCGAGAAGACCCCTCCATCAACCTGCTTCAGGAGATGGTGGCGGAGATGCTCGGGAAGGAAGCCGCCCTTTTCGTGCCTTCGGGGACCATGAGCAACCAGCTTTGCCTGCGTACGCTCACCCGCCCCGGCGACGAGGTCATCGTGCACGAGGATGCGCACGTTCTCCACTACGAGGGTGGCTCGGCCGCGGCCCTGTCGGGACTGCAACTCCGTCCGCTGCCGGGCGCGCTGGGCATGCTCGATCCCGGCGCCGTGGAGCGGGCGATCCGTCCTCGGGAAGAGCATCTGGCCCGCACCGGGGCCGTGGAGTTGGAGAACACCCACAACCGCTGTGGCGGCACCATCCTCCCGCTGGAACAGATGCAGGCGGTCGCGCGAGGTGGCGCACGCGCATCGGCATCGGGGTCCATCTGGACGGCGCTCGCATCTGGAATGCGCACAAGGCTACGGGGATCCCTCTCCGTGCCTATGCGGCCACCGCCGATTCCGTCTCCGTGTGCTTCTCCAAAGGGCTTGGGGGCTCCGGTGGGCTCCGCTCTGGCCGGCTCGACCGCGTTCGTGGAGGAGGCTCGGGCGAACCGCAAGCGCTACGGCGGCGCCATGCGGCAGGCAGGCATCCTCGCCGCGGGGGCGATCTACGCGCTGGAGCACAATCTCGACCGCCTGGTGGTCGACCACGAGAACGCCCTGGTTTTGGCTACGTTTCTTCGGGAGGTGCCTGGGCTGGAGATCATCCATCCCGTGCAGACCAATATCGTCATCGCCGAGGTCGGCTCCCTGGGGGTGACCGCCGCGCAGGTGGTGGCGGCGCTCAAGGAACAGGGTGTCCTGTGCGGCGTGGCTGCCCCGACCCGGGTGCGCTTCGTCACTCATCTCGACGTGAGCGCCCAGCAGGTGAAAGCGGCCGGAGAGGTGGTCGCGCGGATCTTGCCCACGCTCGGCTCGGCGGCGAGGACACGGATGAGACGGCGACGGAGCCCGCGGCGATGCCGGCCTCGACCGACCAGGACCGGCTGCCGATCCGCGGGCGCCGTACGCGCGCGTGGCCGTGGTGGGGCTGATCCGCCGGGAACGACGGCGCCCGAAGGCGCCGGCCGTGGGCTCCGGCGCCGCGAGGGCGACGTGGCTCCTGCTGCATCGACGCGGGCCGGTGGAGGCCTGGGACCCGCCCGGGAGGGCGCATGGAGCGCGGCGAGGACCTGACCGACGGCGGTGGTCCGCGAAGTGGCGGAGGAGACCGGACTGGCCGTGCAGGTGGGGGGCCCGTGCTACGCGCTGTTGACCGTCTACAAGGGGGAGCGCCTGCTGGCGGTCAGCATGGCCTGCCGGCCGATCGGCGACCCCGACCGCCTGACTCTGGAGCCGGACGGCGCAAGCGAGTGGCGGTGGGTGTCCACGGAAGAATGGGAGCACCTGGCCGCCGAGGGGCGGAGTACCTGGGACGCGAACGACGTGAAGAAGGCCACCCGAATGGCCACGAGCCTGTGGGAGGCGAAGAAGGAGTGAATCGACAAGAGGCGGTGCAGCTCGTGCGCGAGCGAGTGAAGAGCGAGAATCTCGTCAACCACATGCTGGCCACCGAGGCCATCATGGGAGCTCTTGCGCGGCGCCTGGGGGCGGACGAGGAGAACTGGCGGCTGGCCGGCCTGCTCCACGACCTGGACGTGGAGGAGACCGCCGACGCGATGGAGGTGCACGGCACTCTCACGGTGCAGTGGCTGCGCGAGGCCGGTCTTCGACGACGAGGAGGTCCTGCAGGCCATCGCCGCTCACAACTCCGCGAATGGGTCGTCCATCGTGTCGCCCATGGACCGGGCGCTCTTCGCCTGCGATCCCCTTACCGGGCTGGTGACGGCGGCGGCGCTGATCCGCCCGGAGAAGCGACTCGAACTGGTGGCGCTCAAGAGCCTCAAGAAGCGCTTCAAGGAGCCCTCGTTCGCCAAGGGGGCTCGGAGGGAGGACATCATGACCTGCGCGGAACTGGGTCTGGAGTTGGATGAGTTCCTGGCCATCGGACTGGAAGCGATGCAGGAGGTGAGCGATGACCTCGGACTCTGAACACGACGGCCCGGTGCTGCTGACCACGGTCTTCGACCCCATGGAGGCGGAGATCATCGTGGCCAAGCTGCGCAGTGCCGGCATCGAAACCTTCGTTCGCCACGATGCGCTCTCGGTCGTCTACGGACTGACCGTGGATGGTTGCGGACAGCAGGACATCATGGTCCGGGCGGAGGATCTCGAGGAGGCGCGAGTCGCCCTGGAACCGGCGCCGTAGAGGGTCGTGGTCCGACTCCCGCAAGGTGAGGAGCGCCCGACTCGGTCGCGGCAGGCTTTCGATATCGATCCCTGCTTCGAGCCTCTGGTCGCCGTCACGCGGGGGTCGACGATGGAGTCGATCCATCGAGGCGCGATCGCGGTCGTCGACGAGCGGGGCGAGCTTGTAGGGGGGGCAGGGCGATCCAACGGTGGCGGTGCACCTGCGCTCGGCGGCCAAGCCGTTCCAAGCCCTCGCCGTGGTGGAGAGTGGCGCGGCCGAAGCCTTCTCGGTGACCGACGAGGAGCTGGCGGTCATGTGTGCGTCGCACGCTGGTGAGGCCGGAGCATGTGCGGGTGGTGACAGGGCTGCTGGAACGCCTGGGGGTGTCGCCCTCCGCTCTCGTGTGCGGTTCGCCGGAACACATGTGCTCGGGCAAGCACGCCGGCATGGTCGCCCTCGCCCTCCACCTGGGCGCCTCCGTGGAAGGCTACGAGCGCGTCGAGCACCCCGCGCAGCAGGAGGTGGCGAAGACCATCCGGTCGCTGCTGGCGCGACGTCCCGACCGGTCGGACCGCGGGCGGATGGGAGCGGCCGAGCAGCCGCCGGCGCTAGTCGGCCGCCGTCAGCCCCGCCTGCTCTCCTTGCCCGATATTCGCCGGAATCGACGGGTGCGGCGTGCCGGTGGTGCGTCTCAGGCTGTACGAAGCCGCCTGGCTCTACGCGCTGCTGGCCGCCGGCGCCACACAGGCGCTCGCCCGGGTGCGCGACGCGATGCTGGCCCATCCGGAGCTCGTGGCCGGCGACACCCTGCTCGACACGCGGGTGATGCGGGCCGCGCCCGGCCGGGTGGTGGCCAAGGGCGGGGCAGAGGGAATACAGGGTCTGGCGCTGCTTTCCAGCTTCGCGCCCGACCCTGAAGGAGGAGCGGCCATCGGCTGTGTGGTCAAGGTGGAAGACGGATCGGCGCGCCCTCTGCCTGCGTTGGTCGCGCTCTGCCTCCGGGCGCACGGGTTGGAGGAGGCCGCCGCGGCTCTGGAACGCGAGTATCCGCTCTCGATCGAGAGCTCGACCGGTCAGGACGCGGCGCCGCATCGTGGTCCTGCTCCAGCCCCGCGATCTGCGCCGCGCCGCCGCCGCGCGGCGCCGAACGGGGCGACTCGAACGCGGTGACGCCGATCCGGGTGGCGCACGGCCCGGCCGACGTCCTCGCACAACGCAGCGGCCGGCCGTTCGGGTCCCTGCGACCGTACCCCGAGGCGATGAAGCTGACCGTGGGCCGTGGTGACGAGAAGGAGGTCCTTCGCTTTCTCCGCGAAGAGTGGCCGGCGGCGGACGAAGAGACCTTCGGCCGGCCGGTGGAGTGGATCGCGGAGCCCATCGCCCTGGTCCTGCGGCGCCACCGTCACGTCGTCGCCGTCCTCAAGGGCCACTTCGTGGGCGGCGTGGGGTCGGTGGACGAGTTGATCGTGGGCCGGGGCCAACGAGGACTGGGGGTCGGCTCCTTGCTGCTCGAGCGGTTCGAGCAGGAGGCGGACAAGCGCGGCTGCAGCGTCATCGTCCTGCGGGCGGTCAAAGGGAGCAAGGCGGAGGAGTTCTATCGCGGCCGGGGCTACTACAGGGAATGCGTGCAGTACTCCTACGAGTTCGGGTACGACTACGTCCGTCTCACGCGCAGGCTGCGTAAGGAGGACCACGTAGTGACCTCGATGCTCGGCGTGGACGTGGGCGGGACGAAAGTGGCCGCCGGTCCGGTGGATCGCGCCGGCGGTCTGCTGGCCTCTCCTCTCGTCGAAGCGAGCCAGGCGACCGACACCGCATCGTTCCTTGCCGGTCTGGAGACCACGCTGCGCCGAGCGCTGGTCGAGTTCGCGGCCTTCGCGTCCTCGGGCGATCGGTCTGGCCTGCGCGGGCACCGTGGACAGCGAGCGGGGTGTGGTGGTGACCTCGCCCAACCTCCCTCTCAGGGAGGTGCCGCTGGCCGGCATCCTCAGCGAGGCCTTAGGCATCCCGGTGATACTCGAGAACGACGCGAACGCCGCCCTCCTGGGCGAAGCGGTCACCGGTGCCGCCGCCGGTCTGCGGCATGTGGTCATGCTGACCCTGGGCACGGGGGTCGGCGGGGGGCTGTTCCTGGATGGCAGGCTGTTTCGCGGAGCGGGCGGAGGCGCGGGAGAACTCGGCCACACCATCGTGCGGGCCGACGGCGAGCCCTGTCTGTGCGGAGCCCGCGGGTGTCTGGAGATGTACGCGTCGGGGCCGGCGCTGGTCCGCTATGCCGGCCGCCCGGGCCGGGGATCGCGCGATGGATCCCGGGGGCGCCTTGCTCGGGCTTCGGGAGACGAGGCAGGCTCACCGGGGGCGCCGTGACCCGGCTGGCTCAGGAAGGTCATCCCGGGGCGCTGGAGGCGGTGCGAGAGCTGGCCGGCTGGCTGGGGATCGGGCTGGTGAACATGACCAACATCTTCAACCCCGAGATGATCGTGGTCGGAGGCGGGGTGGGCGAACTGGGCGAACTGCTCCTCGAGCCGGCGCGCGAGGTGGTGCGAGAGGACGGCTATGGCCCCCGACCGGGACCAGGTCAGGGTCGTGGCGGCCGTTCTGGGCAACAGGGCCGGCCTCGTGGGAGGCGGACTGGCGGCCTGGGAGGCATTCGGGGGCGACATAGGCTGACCAGCGGCTGCCGGAAAGGTGACATGCTCTACATCTGTGCTACACCCATCGGGAATCTGCAGGACGTCACCCTGCGCGTGCTGGAGGTGCTCAAGCGGGTCGACCTGGTCGCCTGCGAGGATACGCGGCACACTCGCATCCTGCTCGACCGGCACGGCATCTCCGCCCGGCTGATGAGCTTCCACGACTACAACGAGGAGCAGCGCCTGACGGCCTTGCTCCCGCTTCTGCGGGAGGGCAAGGAAGTGGCGCTGGTCTCCGACGCGGGCATGCCCGGTCTCTCCGATCCGGGGTTCAGCCTGGTGCGGGCCTGCGCCGCCGAGGGGATACCGGTGACCGTCCTGCCCGGCCCCTCGGCGATCTCGACCGCGCTGGTGATTTCCGGTCTTCCGACGGACCGTTTCGCGTTCGTCGGATTCCTGCCTCGAGCGCAAGACGAAGCTGGTCGAGCAGCTGGCGGTCTTCGAGGGGACGGGCACGGCGCTGGTGGCCTTCGAGTCGCCGCGGCGCATCCGGGCCTCTCTCGAGGCGATCGGCGCGCGCTGGCCCGAGCGCCGGCTGGCAGTCTGCCGCGAGCTCACCAAGCTGCACGAGGAGGTGATCCGGGGGACGGCCGCCGAGATCCTGGAGCGGCTGTCCGACCCGGTGCGCGGGGAGATAGTGCTGGTGCTGGAGCCGGCGGGCGGTTCGAGAGGCGCGGCAAGCGCGGGTTCTGCCGGCGATGCGCGCCTGCGATCTGGGCGACGTGGAGCAGAGGGCGCGCGAGGCGCTGGTCGAGTTGCAGCGGCTCGGGGTGGGAACCAAGAGGGCTGCCGGGATCGTCGCCGGACTGACCGGCCTGTCCCCGAAGCGGGCCTACGCGCTGGCGTTGGAGGTCAAGACCGGTGGCGAGGCAGGCGCCGACTAGGCGCCGTCGAGCCCGCGGCGCCCGGGCGCCCAAAGGCCATCTGTTAGAATAGCCCGGCCATGGGCCGCTTCTACATCACCACTCCCATCTACTACGTCAACGACGTGCCGCACATCGGGCACGCCTACACCACCACGGCCGCCGACGTGGCGGTGCGGTTCCACCGGCAACTCGGCGACGACGTCTACTTCCTCACCGGCACCGACGAGCACGGCACCAAGGTCGAGCAGGCGGCGGCTCGCCCGGGGCTTGACCCCCAAGGAGCACGCCGACGAGATCGTGGTCAAGTTCAAGGAGGTGGCCCGCAAGGTGGGCGCCAGCATCGACTTCTTCATCCGGACCACCGACCCGCGGCACGAGAGATTCGTGCAGGATTTCGTCCAGCGCTGCTACGACACCGGCGACATCTACACGAGCTCGTACTCCGGCCTCTACTGCCCGGCCTGCGAGGCCTACTACATCGAGGAGAACCTGGTGGACGGCCTCTGCCCCGATCACGGCACCGCCCCGGCCCGGATGGAGGAGGACAACTACTTCTTCCGGCTCTCGGCCTTCCAGGACCGCCTCGTCGACCACTACAGGAGCAATCCCGATTTCGTCCGCCCCCGCCACCGCTACAACGAGGCGCTCTCGTTCATCGAGCAGGGCCTGGACGACATCTCCATCTCCCGCGCCACCCTCAAGTGGGGCATCGCCGTCCCCTGGGACCCGTCGCAGGTGATCTACGTGTGGGTGGACGCGCTCATCAACTACCTGAGCGCGCTCCATTACGCTCCTGGTCAAGATCTTGTCTCCCGTTTCTGGCCGGCGAGCTACCACCTGATGGCGCAGGACATCCTCAAGTTCCACGGGATCATCTGGCCGGCGCTCCTGATGTCGGCCGGCTACGAGCTGCCGGAGCACCTGTTCATTCACGGCTACCTGAAGCTTGGCGGGGAGAAGATGTCCAAGACCCGGGGGAACGTGATGGACCCCTTCCCGCTGATCGAGCAGTACGGGGCCGACCCGTTCCGGTTCTACTGCCTGCGCGAGGTGAGCTTCGGCCAGGACGGGATGGTGAGCGAGGAGGGCTTCAAGGCCCGCTACAACAGCGAGTTGGCCAACGAGCTCGGCAACCTGCTGTCGCGGACCACGTCGATGATCGACAAGTACCGGGGCGGCGCGGTGCCCTCCGGCGCCGCCCCTCGGCCGCCGCGCCGGCCGTGCCGACTCGCCGCTCTGGCTCGCCGAGGCGGCCGCGACGGCGACCGCGGCACGGTGCGCGCCCAACTCGACGAGATGGACCTGAGCGCCGCCCTGGAGACCATCTGGGTCTTCGTGCGCCGGCTCAACCGCTACGTGGAAGAGCAGGCGCCTTGGAAGCTGGCCAAGGAAGCGGCGGCCGCGGCGTCCGGCGGCTCCGCGCGTCGACGGTACCCTGGGTCGCGGACCGGGCCGCCGGGCCGCGGTCTGCCGCCGGCGCTGCGCTCGACGCCACTCTCTGGGACCTGGCCGAGGGTCTGCGCCTGCTGTCGGTGCTGCTGCTACCCGTTCATCCCGGAGACGGCCGCGGCCATCCGGGAGCGGCTCGCGGCACTCGGACGAGCGCCGCTGTCGACTCCCGGAGGGCGCCGCGCCCCAGCTGGGACGAGGCGCGCTGGGGCCTGCTGCCCGGACGGCCTGACGGTGGTGACGCGGCGCTCCGCTCTTCCCGCGCATCGAGGACTGACGGGCGCGCCCCGGGCGCCATTCGGCCGCCGACACCCGCCCGAGCCATGCTCGCCACGACCGACATGCTGATCGACTCCCACACCCATCTGGACCACTGCCGGGAGGACGCCGCCGCTCTGGTCGACGACGCCCGCGAAGCCGGGAGTCGGCCTCATCATCCAGTCGGGCATCGACCTGGAAGCGATCGCGCTACTCGGTGCGGCTGGCCGAGCGCTTCCCCGAGGTCTTCGCCACCGTGGGCTTCCATCCCCAAGAGGCGGGACTTCTTGCCGACGAGGGCATGGCCGGCATCGAGGAACTGACCGCGCACCCGCGCGTGGTGGCCGTGGGGGAGACCGGCTTCGACTTCTACCACGACAACTGGCCGCACGACGTGCAGGAGGACGTGTTCGTCCGCCACATCGACCTGGCTCGCCGCGCCGGGCTGCCGGTGGTGATCCACACCCGGGACGCGGCCGACCACACGCTTGATCCGTGCTGGCCGAGCACGCCGCCGGGGCTGACGGTGATCCTCCACTGCTTCTCGCTGCCGCAGCGGCTGGACGAGGTGGTCGAGCGCGGCTACTACGTCAGCTTCGCCGGCAACGTCACCTACAAGAACGCGCTCGACCTGCAGGCGGCCGCCCGGCGCGTGCCCGCTCACCTGCTGCTGCTCGAGACCGACGCGCCCTGGCTGACGCCGGTGCCCCTGCGCGGGCGCCCCAACCGGCCGGCGCTGGTGGCCAAGGTGTACGAGTTCGTGGCCGGGCTGCGCGGCGTCGCCGTGGAGGAACTGGCCGCCCAGATCGAGGCCAACGTGCGTCGCGCGTTCCCCCGGCTCGCCGAGCAGCTTGGGGAGCGCCCCGTGAGCTCCGACCAGGCGCCGGCGCGGACTCGCGGCTCGGGTCTGCGCCAGGTCTCGCTGGCCCGGCTGAAGGAGTTCGGCATCACCCCCAAGCGCGACCTGGGGCAGAACTTCCTCATCGACGACAACATCCTGGGCGTGATCCTCGGCCAGCTGGAGTGCGCTCCCGACGACGTGGTGCTCGAGGTCGGAGCCGGCCTGGGCGTGCTCACCAGCGCGCTGGCCGGGGTGGCCGGGCACGTGCACGCCTTCGAGGTGGACAGGAGCCTGGAGGCGCCGCTCGCCGCCACGCTGCGGGGGAGGCGACCCCAAGGTCAGCCTCCACTTCCAGGACATCCTCAAGGCCCCGCTCGAGGCCTTGGACCCGCTTCCCACCCTGTGCGCGAGCAATCTGCCCTACTCGGTGGCCGGTCCGTTCGTCATCGAGTCTCTGCAGCGGCTGCCGAGCGTGCGCCGCTACTGCGTCATGGTGCAGCGGGAGGTGGCGGAGCGCATGGCCGCCGCTCCCGGGAGCAAGACCTACGGGGTGCTCTCGGTGTGGGTGCAGCTCTACGCCCGGATCGTGCGCGTGCGCCCGCTGTCGCGGTCGATCTTCTATCCGCAGCCGCACGTGGATTCGAGCCTGGTGGTGCTCGACCGTCTTCCGGCGGAGCAGCTCCCGTCGTGCGACCCGGCGCAGCTGCGGGCCGTCATCCAGGCGGCCTTCGGCCAGCGCCGCAAGACTCTGGTCAACGCTCTGAGCGCGGGCTGGGGCTGCCGCGGGAGCAGGTGCTCGGCCTGGTCACAGCTCTCTCGGTCTTCCCGCCGGACGTGCGCGCGGAGCGGCTGGCGCCGGGGCAGTTCGTGGCTCTGGCGGAACTGACGTTCGGAGAGCGAAAAGAGTAGCCTCCCGCGGAACTGCGCAGCCAATCGGCCATGCTTCGCGAGGGGCGATCTCAGAGCACGTAGGGGACGGTCACGAACGGGAATCTGTCGGGGCTCAGAGCGCTCCTGGCCACGGTCCCGGCGCATCCGACTTTGGATGTACGATGGTAGCGAGTGCACGCCTGTTCTAGTCGTCGACTACAGGTGGGTCTCGACGGAGGGAGGATTGGTCGATGGCGATTCCTGATTATCAGAGGCTGATGCTTCCGGTGCTCCGGTGTGTTCGGACGGCGAGGAGCATCGGTTCGGCGAGGTGGTCGAGGCGCTGGCCGAGCAGTTCGGTCTCTCAGCCGATGAGCAGGCGCAGCTCCTGGGCAGCGGACAGACGGTCCTTTCGAATCGAACCGGCTGGGCTCGCACCTATCTCAAGAAGGCCGGTTTGATCGAGCCGACCCGGCGTGGCGCGTTCCGCATCACCGAGAGCGGGCGGTCGGTGCTCGCGTCTGGCCCGGAGCGCATCGACGTCAAGTTCTTGATGCAGTTCCCGGAGTTCGTCGCCTTCCGCAGATTGAGGCACGAACGGGACGAGGAGAAGCCTTCGGACGCGGCCGTCGGATTCGAGGCTACGCCGGAGGAGGCTCTCGACAACGCGCATCAGCGCCTTCGTCTAGATCTCGAGGCCGAGCTACTGGAGCAAGTAAAGACCGCGTCACCTGCCTTCTTCGAACGTCTGGTGGTCGAGCTTCTTGTGCGGATGGGCTACGGCGGATCACTTCGGGATGCCGGTCAGGCTATCGGCAAGAGCGGAGACGGGGGGATCGACGGCATCATCAAAGAGGATCGTCTCGGTCTGGAAGTCATCTACATCCAGGCGAAGCGCTGGGAGTCCACCGTGGGGCGCCCTGAGATTCAGAAGTTCGCCGGGGCTCTGCAGGGGCACCGGGCCCGAAAGGGCGTGTTCATCACTACCGCGGTCTTTTCCTCGGACGCCCTCGAGTTCGTGTCCCGCATTGATAGCAGGATTGTTCTCATAGACGGACCGACGCTGGTCAAGTACATGATCGACACCAACGTCGGAGTCAGCTGCTCGCAGACCTACGAAGTGAAGAAGATCGACCTGGACTACTTCGTCGAGGAGTAGGCGCGCATCTTGAGCGCGGACATCCGACTTAACCTGTGAAGGGAACTAACACGGCTCCCGGCCGACGCTGGCTAAAGGCCGATGGGCGCTTCCGGGCGCATTCCGTAGGCTCCCTGTGCAGGAGCTCTACGACATGAGCGAGGCACGGTGCCGCTGTCCACCCGCGACTCGGGAGTGCCGGATCATTATGGAGGCTACACATGTGCAGGCATTCCAATTCGACAGCGAGCTGCCGACTGTGCGCGTGGTCGTTCTGGGGATCGTACGATGGCCGGCCGCGAACCAGACGCGCGATCGGCTCATGGCGCTGACGCAATACGGGACCGAAGGGCAGTCGGAGCAGACCCTCAGAGACGGCGCAGTACGAGTTGGCGGCGCGGGATGCCCCTGATCCGGAAACGGAACCCGGCTGTGGGAGGTGCGCTCTCGCCTAAAACATGGCATCGCGCGGGTTATCTTCACGGTCGAGGATGATGTCATGGTGCTGTTGCATGGATTTGTCAAGAAGTCGCAGAAGATGCCGCTTGAGGAATTGGGGACGGCTCGGCAGCGTCTTGCTGACTTGCGGAAAGGGTGACACCGTGAAGAAGGACCGTATCGGCACGGACCTCGACGCGTTTCTCATGGAGGAAGGCGTACTCCTCGAAGCGACGGCATTCGCCACCGAGCGGGTGATCGCTTTTCAAATCGCGCAGGAGATGAAGCGCTGCAAGCTGACCAAATCGGAGATGGCAGTGCGAATGAAGACCATCGGCCGGCCCTCGAGCGCTTGCTGGACCCCGCTAATCCATCGGTGACGCTGTCCGCCCTAGAACGGGCCGCCGCGGCCGTCGGCAGGAGGCTGAAAGTCGAGTTGATGTAGGCCAGTTCGCGGCGCCAACGAGGGGCCTCGGCGCTTCTCGAGGGACTGCAGGGTGTGGGCAGCAGCTTTGACTTCTTGGCCCCGGCGACTCGGGGCGAATGCGCTCAACTGCTGTTCAATCTGTCTGAATACCTGACCCCCGAAGGCCCGCTTCCGTTGTTCGCGGACTTGCAGGCTACCGATCCGGTGGGGTATCACTTCACCTTCGGCATGTCCCGTTCTGGCGCGAGAATGGGAGTCGGATGGCTGGTATGAATCGAACCAAGGGAATCCCTACACGGCGGACTCTGCGACCGGTCATCTCACCCTGCAGATCGTCGCGGCCACCGGCGACACGGTGACCTGGCGGCTGGTGATCGACGAGCTGAACCTGTCCAGCAACCCGGGCGACATGTGGGAGGCCATGGTCGAAGCGCTGCCTCTGGCGCTCGAGGTCCAGGTGGACGAGCAGGGTCAAGTTCTGGCCATCTCCTCCAGGACCAAAGGCGAGCCCTGGAGCCGCTCGATCCGGATATGGTGGCGCGCTTCTCTCCGTCACTGGCTCCCATCGTCAATGCGCTCATGACCCCCTATTCGGGGAACCTGGTCGAGCCTGGGGACACAGTCGACAAGAGCGAGCCCTATCCCAGCGCGACCAAGAAGTGGATGGACGTCGCCACCTCGGTGACGTTTGACTCCCTTGCCGAGCGGTGTCGCGCAACTCTCCTACGACTTCGCCACCAGCAACATGGACATGCCCATCAACGATCGACCTGCTGCCGTTTCTTGGTCAAGTTGGGCGCCGACACCGGGGCCTGGACATACGGAAGCAGTCCTGGATATGAACATCAAAGGCACAAGCTCGATCGTGTCGAGCGGCCAGATCAGCCTCGACACCACATCGGGACTGCCCACCGCGGTGACCAGCTCGAGCACGGTCAATCTGGATATGTACCTGAACACGCCCCTGGCTCCCGAGTTGCTGATTCTCTTCCCTGATTCTGAGCTGATGAACAGGATCTTCGTGCACGACATGACCATCACCCTGACCCTCACCAAAGACACGGCTCCGTAGGCCGACTAGTCGGCTGACATCCAGGGGGCGCAGCGCGCCGTTGGCGCGCTGCGCCCCCTCGCTGCCCCTCTGCGCCCCCTTTCCCGGCTGATATCCTGGTAGACGGACCACGTCGACCGGGAGGGACCTCCGCACGTGTATTCAAGGGCCAGCGCACCCGCCAAAGTGAACCTGAGTCTGCTCGTCGGTCCGCGCAGGGCCGACGGGTATCACGAGTTGTTCAGTGTCTTCGTTCCCATCGATCTGGTGGACGAATTGACTTTCGAGCTGAGCGCGCGCGGGCCCGGCGCTGGCCCCCGCGCGCGGCCCGCCGGCGCGCAGCCGGGAGGCACCCGGCGTCAGGGACGCCGGGCGATCTGCAGGTGCGGTGCGCGGGCGTCGCGGGTGAGTCGAACCTCGCCGCTCGGGCGCTGCGGGCGCTCGAGCGGGCGACCGGCTGGACCCTATCGCGGGACTGTCACGATCCAGAAGGGCATTCCCATCGGCGCCGGGCTGGGCGGGGGGAGCTCCGACGCCGCCGCGGCCCTGAGGGCGGGGGCTGCGGCCTTGGCCGAAGCCGGCGGCCCAGAATTGGACGCGGAAGCTCTTCGGGCGGTCGCCCGGACTGTGGGAGCCGACGTGCCATTCTTTGTCGGAGGGCGACCGGCGATCGCCCGCGGAATCGGCGACCTCCTCGAGCCCCTGTCACTTCCCGTCCTGGATATCGTCCTCGTCTTTCTCCACGAGCACCTCTCCACGCCGCCGCGTGTACGATACCTTCGACGCCCTGCATGCTCCGGAGGAGCCGAACGCGTTCGAGCAGCGCGCGGCGGAGGCGGAAACGCTGTGGAGAAGACTCTCGCAAGGACTGGGATGCTGGGGAGATACCGCAAGGGGCGGTGGTGGAGCAGATAGCGGCCTTGCTGGAGAACGACCTCGAGACGGCAAGCTTCTCGCTTCTCCCGCTCCTCGAGACGACCCGGCAGACGATGTTGGACGAAGGAGCCCCCGCGGTGCTCATGAGCGGATCCGGGTTCGACGCTGTTCGCGGTATGCCGCTCGGGAGACGAGGCGGCGGACCTGGCTCGCCGGCTGGCAGCGCGGGGGCTGTCTGCGCGGCCCGCCAAGACGGGGCGCGGCCCGAGCGCGGTCCCGACCTTCCTTGACACCTCTCCGACGGCTGACCTATACTTCCAGCGCTCGCGGGGCGTGTGCCTCCGCAGCCGGAAGCGTTGGGGCGTGGCCAAGCGGTAAGGCAACGGGTTTTGGTCCCGTGATGCGTAGGTTCGAATCCTGCCGCCCCAGCTTCTCTCTCTTCCTCCACTAGCTCCGTCGGGGTGCGAACTGGAGTGAGCTCTCATATCGCCAGCGTGGTCGTGCTGGCCGCCGGCCAGGGCAAACGCATGAAGTCGGAGCTTCCCAAGGTGCTGCACCCGGTGTGCGGCCGGCCCATGCTCCTCCACGTGCTGGCGGCCGCGCGCGCCGTGGACGCGGAGCGGATCGTGGTGGTCCTGGGCCATGGGTACGAGCAGGTGGTCCCCTATCTTCCCGCCGACTGTGTCGTGGCCCTGCAGGACCAGCAACTGGGAACCGGCCACGCGCTGCTGGCGGCGGCCGACAGCATCCTTCCGGGACCGATGCTCGTGCTTTCCGGCGACACTCCGCTGATCACCGGCGAGCGTGCTGCAGGCCCTGGTGCGCGACCATGCCGCTCGCGGCGCGGCGGCCACGGTGCTGACCATGGAACTCGACGATCCCACCGGGTACGGGCGCATGGTCCGAGACGCCGAGGGCTCCGTGCTCCGCATCGTCGAGCATCGCGACGCGACTCCGGACGAACTGAGCCATCAACGAGGTCAACAGCGGCCTGTACGTGCTGCCCGCTCCTCTGGCCTTGGAGATTCTGGCCCGGGTGGGCGCCGACAACGATCAGGGCGAGATCTATCTCACCGACGTGATCGCGGGTCTCGGGCAGCGGGGCGAGAGAGTGACCGCGTCGAAGGTCTCCGACCCCACGCTGGTGCTGGGCGTGAACTCTCCGGTCGAACTGGCCGAGGCGGAGGCTCTCATGGGCCGGCGCATCGAGCGCGAGAAGCAGACGCGTAGCCTCATCGGTGATACCTTACGAGATGGAGATCCGGCACAAGGAGGACCCGGGTATGGGTGATTGGGAGCCGCAGCGCTGCAGGCGGATATCCCCTGAGCGTTCGCTGATGGTGTTCTCGGGGCGAGGCAACCCCGAACTCAGTCAGAGGATCGCCGAGAAGCTTGGGATCGAGCTGGGGCGCGTCGACATCAAGACGTTCGCCGACGGCGAGATCTACGTCAAGTACAGGGAGAGCGTCCGCGGCGCCGATGTGTTCATCATCCAGCCGACCTGCCGGCCGGTGAACGAGAACCTCATGGAGCTTCTGATCATGGCCCAGGCCGCCCGGCTGGCCTCCGCCCACCGGGTCACGGCGGTCGTGCCCTGGATGGGCTATTCCCGCCAGGACAAGAAGAGCTGCCCCCGGGAGCCGATCACGGCGCGCCTGGTGGCCGACATCATGCAGGCCGCCGGAGTTGACCGGGTCTTGACCATGGACCTGCACGCCGGCCAGTTGCAGGGCTTCTTCGGGGTCCCGGTCGATCACATGACCGCTCTGTCGATGATCGCCGACTACTTCAAGCTCAAGGGATTCGGCGACATCGTGGTGGTCTCCCCCGACGCCGGCGGCCTCAAGACCGCCAAGCGGATGGCCGACCGTCTGGAATGCTCGCTGGCCGTGCTCACGAAGCTGCGGCCGGATCACAACGTGGCCCGCATCATGCACGTCATCGGCGACGTCGACGGCAAGACCGCCATCATCGTCGACGACATCATCGACACCGCCGGCAGCCTGGTGAACGGGGTCCGAGGCCCTGACTCGAGAAGGGGGCCAAGGAGGTCTACGCGGCCTGCACCCACCCGGTGCTGTCCGACCCGGCGTACGAGCGCATCGCCGCTTCGCGCTCTCAAGGAGCTGGTGGTCACCGACACCATCCCCCTGCGGGAAGGGGCGGAGCAGAGCGAAGATTGTGGTACTATCCACGGCCGGTATCCTGGCGGATACCATCCAGAATGTGTTCACCGACGAATCGGTGAGTGAGCTTTTCCAGGGAGACAACCAGCTGTTCTGAGGAGACGTTGATGGAGACGATCAAGCTGACGGTACACGAACGGGAAGCGACCGGCGACGGTCCCGCCCGCCGGCTGCGCGCGGAAGGCCGGATCCCGGGCGTGACCTACGGCAAAGGCATGGCGGGTACCGCCATCTCGGTCGACCTCGACGAGTTCAAAGCGGCCCTGACTCACGGTCACAACGTGGTGCTCGAGCTCGACTTCGAAGGGGCGGCAAAGCCGGCCAAAGGGGCCAAAGGGGCGGCCAAGGGCAAGCCGGCCACTCGCTACGCGGTGGTCAAGGCCATCCAGTTCCATCCCACCCGCCGGCAGCGTGCTCCACGTCGATCTGCACGAGGTCGATCTGGCCGTGGAGATCGAAGCGCCGGTCGCCATCGAGCTGGTGGGCACTCCCGTCGGCGTAACCGACGGAGGGAGTGCTGGATTGGGAGCACCGCGAAGTGGTGGTGCGGGCTCTTCCCGGCGACATACCCGCGGTCCTGCAGCTCGACGTCAGCGATCTCCTGATCGGCCATCACGTGTCGGTGGGCGCATTGTCGGCTCCGGCCGGGGTGACCATCGTCGACGATCCTGAGACCATGGTGGCCGCGGTGCTCGCGCCGCGCGCGGAGGTCGAGGAGCCCGTGGAAGAGGCCGATGCGGTCTCCGCGGAGCCTGAAGTCATCGGCGGAGCCAAGAGCGAGGAGTAGTTCCTCGGACACCGGTCCGGTGCAAGCTACCCAAACCTACCTGATCGTCGCCCTGGGCAACCCGGGCGCCGAGCTACCAGTTCGACCGCCACAACGTGGGCTTCATGGTGGGCGAGGAGCTGCGACGCCGCCACGGTCTGCCCGCGCTTCGGTCTCGCTTCCAAGGACTGGTGGGGGAGGGGACGATGGCGGGCAGCGCGTGGTGCTGCTCCTGCCCATGACCTTCATGAATCTCTCCGGCAAAGCGGCCGCCGAGGCCGCTCGCTGGTACAAGATCCCCGTGGAGCGCATGCTGGTGGTGCACGACGAGGTCGAGTTGCCCTTCGGCGAGGTGCGTCTCAAAGAGGGGCAGGGCCTGGGCGGGCACAACGGTCTGCGGAGCCTCGAGCAGTCCCTCGGCACCCGCGATTTCTGGCGGCTGCGGGTGGGAGTGGGCCGCCCCGACGATTCGCGCCGGCCGCTGGCCGACCACGTGCTCGAGCCGTTCAGCGAGCCTCGGGAAGAGGTGCTCGCGCTGATCGGCCGGGCCGCCGACCTCGCGGAAGAATGGCTGGCCGCGCGAGGCGGCGGCGCATGCCCCGCCTGACCGACTTTCTCCGCGGATACGCTCCGTTCGAGGAGGCGCTTCGCCGGGCGGCGGCGCCGCCGGACGGCCGCCGGGCGGCGGCCAGTCCGCTCGAGAGTGGCCGCTCCGAGCTTCACTCACGCCTATCTGATAGCCGGCTTCCTCCAGCCATCAGCCCTGGAGCGCGAGCACCGCGCTGGTCGTCGCCCCGAACCAGGACGCCGCGGCCGATCTCGAGCACGAGCTGGGCCTCTACTGTCCGGACCGCCCGGTGGTGTACCTGCCGCCGCGCGGCGTGTGGTACGGGTCGGAGGGGGAGGTCAAGCCGCGGGTGGCCGGGCGGCGCGCCCGGGCCGTGGCCGCTCTCGACCCGGCCGCGATCGCCGAGCACGGGGCGCCGGTGGTCGTGGTGGAGGCCACCACCCTCATGGAGGGCGTGGTCACCCCGGTCGGTCCGCCTCTGACCGTCGCCGCCGGGGACGCAGGTCGACTTCGAAGGCTTGACGCGAAGGCTGGTCGAGCTCGGCTACGTGCGGGTGGACCAGGTGGAGGACGCGGGGGACTTCTCGGTGCGGGGCGGGATCATCGACGTCTTCCCCGCCACCGAGCGCTATCCGGTGCGGATCGAGTTCTGGGGCGACGAGGTCGAGAGCCTGCGCAGTTTCTCCGTCTATTCGCAGCGCTCGCTGGGCCCGCTGGAGAGCGTGCGGCTGTACGCGGCGGCCGAGGGGCCCGTCGCCAGGCCGGTGAGCGTCGCTTCGCTACTGCCGCAGGGCGACGCGCGTCTTCCAGACCGACCCCGCCCGGGCGCGGGCCCGGGTCGAGGCCTTCCAGAGCGATCTGGCCGACGTGCTGGGCGAGACGGCCGGCGACGGCTCGTACGCCACCTGGCCGGAGGTGGAGGCGGGCTCTCGCCGCCTTTCCCACCGTCGACCCTCAGCTCTCTCGGCCTGGCGCGCCGGAGACGCAGACCGCGGACGCAGCCCTCGATGGCCATCCGGGCGACCAGCGGGGAGATTGCCGGTCACCAACCTGCCGGAAGCCGAGGAGGCGATCCGCCGGCTGGTGGACGACGGATACCGGGTGGTCATCGCCTTCGAGCAGCGGGCGGAGGCGGAGCGGGCCGGCTACGTGTTCCGGCGCATCAGCGGGTCGCTGGCCACTGCCGACGACGTGGGCCGGGGGCCCGGCGTCTCGTTCCTGCCGGTGCCGCACCGCCGTCACTTCGTGGTCCCCGACCTCAAGCTGGCCCTGCTCACCGACGCGCTGATCTTCCCCCGCCGGCACAAGGCCGCGGCGGCGCGGCGGCCCCTGGCCGGGCTGGAGCTCTCCAGCTTCCGCGACCTGCGCAAGGGCGACTTCGTGGTGCACGAGGATCACGGGGTGGGGCGCTTCGAGGGCATCTCCACCAAGACCGTCGCCGGGGTCACCCGCGACTATCTCGACCTGGCCTATCGGGACAAGGACATGCTCTACGTCCCTCACGACCAGATCGCCAAGGTGATGCGCTACGTGGGCGCGGGAGCGGCGTCACCGGCCCTCTCCAAGCTGGGCGGCAAGGCCTGGGAGCACGTCAAGAGCCGGGTGCGCAAGGCCGCCCGCCAGGTGGCCGGCGAGCTGCTGCACCTCTACGCGCTCCGCCAGGCCACCACCGGCTACCGCTTCTCCGAGGACGGGGAATGGCAGGTGCGCTTCGAGAAGGCCTTTCCCTACGACGAGACGGAGGACCAGCTGCGGGCCATCGACGCCGTGAAGGACGACATGGAGTCCGGCCAGCCCATGGACAGGCTCCTCTGCGGCGACGTGGGCTACGGCAAGACCGAGGTCGCTCTGCGGGCCGCGTTCAAAGCCAGCCTGGACGGCAAGCAGGTCATGGTCCTGGTGCCGACCACCATCCTCGCCCAGCAGCACTACGGCACCTTCCGGGAGCGGTTCGCGGACTTCCCGGTGAAGGTGGAGATGCTCTCCCGCTTCCGGTCGGCGGCGGAGCAGAAGCGGATCCTCAAGGACTTCGCCGCCGGCAGCGTGGACGTTCTCATCGGCACCCACCGGCTGCTGTCGCAGGACGTCAGGCCCAAGGACCTGGGCCTGGTGATCGTGGACGAGGAACAGCGCTTCGGCGTGGCCCAGAAGGAGGCTCTGCGCCGGCTCAAGGTGCGGGTGGACGTGCTCACCCTCAGCGCCACTCCCATCCCGCGCACCCTGCAGATGTCGCTCTCGGGAGTGCGGGACATCACCGTCATCGAGACCCCGCCTCGCGACCGCCACCCGATCCAGACGTACGTGGGCCTCTACGACGAGGGCATGGTCACGCGGGCCATCGAGCGGGAGATCGACCGGGGCGGCCAGGTCTACTACCTCCACAACCGGGTGGAGACCATCGACAAGGCGGCCATGCGGCTGCGCGCGCTCGATGCCCCGGGTGCGTTTCGCGGTCGCCCACGGGCAGATGCCCGAGCAGGAGCTGGAGCGGGTCATGCTCGAGTTCCTGCGCGGCGACTCCGACGTGCTGGTGACCACCACCATCATCGAGAGCGGGCTCGACATCCCCAACGCCAACACTCTGATCGTGGAGCGGGCCGACCTGCTCGGGTTGGCGCAGCTCTATCAGATCCGGGGGCGCATCGGCCGCTCGGCCCGGGTGGCGCACGCCTTCCTGTTCCATCCCGACGAGGCGGTGCTCACCGAAGAGGCGGTGGCCCGCCTCTCCACGCTGGCCGACTACACCGAGCTGGGCTCGGGTTTCAAGATCGCCATGCGCGACCTGGAGATCCGCGGGGCGGGCGAGCTGCTGGGGGAGGAGCAGTCGGGCCATATCGCCGCGGTCGGCTTCGAGATGTACCTGTCGATGCTGCAGGAGGCGGCCGCCGAGCTGCAGGGCCGGGACGTGAGGTCGGAGAAGATGCCTCGGGTGGAGATCGGCATCGACGCGCACGTGCCGGCGAGCTTCATCGGCTACGAGGCGGCCAGGGTGGACCTGCACCGGCGCATCGCGTCGGCGGCCGGTCTGGAGGAGCTGGCCGAGCTGCGGGCGGAGTTGGCCGATCGCTTCGGCGAGATCCCGGAGCCGGTGGACAACCTCATCTTCTTGGGGGAGGTGCGGGCCACGCTGCAGGCGCTGGGCGCCGACGCTCTGTCGGTCCGCCAGAGCCGCCTGGTCGTCACCGGGCTGAGCCTGCCTCCCGGCTCGCGGGAGCAGCTCCGCTCGCGCGATCGGCGCTACGTGTACGCGCCGGTGCAGGGCCAGCTCTCCCTCGGTCTTCGCGGCGACGAGCGCGGTCTGCGCCAGACGGTGCAGCGAAGTGCTGGATGATATACTCGCGCTTCTTGTCGGGGAAGACGCGCTCTGAGCAACAAAGCGAGGTTCGGTGTGATCAGAAGGCTCGCCGTCGGCCTGCTCCTTCTGCCACTTATCATGGTCCTGGGCTGCGGGGGGAACCTGCCCAAAGGCGCGGTCGCCCAGGTGGGACAGGCGCTCGTCTCCCAAGACCAGTTCGACACAGCTGAAAGCGACGTACGAGGCGGCCGGTCGCGCCCCGGACAAGGGCAAGCAGCCCGAGGAGTACCGCAGCTTCGAGCAGGGCCTGGCCGAGTATCTGGTGGTCATGGAGGTGCTGCGCCAAGAGGCGCCGGCTTACAAGATCACGATCACCGAGCAAGACGTGCAGGGCCAGATCGACCAGATCAAGCAGATGTTCCAGGGCGACCAGGCGAAGTTCGACGCGGCGCTCGAGAAGCAGAACCTGACCCTCGAGCAGCTCACCCAGTCGATCGAGAGACCGCCTGCTCTTGGATCAGATGAAAGCGGCGGTGACCAAGGGGTCGACGGTGAGCGAAGAGGAGGCCAAGGCCTACTACGAGGCTCACAAGGCCGATTTCGTGCAGCAGGAGTCTCGGGACACCCGCCACATCCTCATCGCGCCCGTTCCAGCCGGCGGCGGACGGCACGGCAAGCAGCCACGCCCACCCAGGCCGACTGGGACGCAGCCAAGGCCGAGGCCGAGAAGGTCCGCAGCGAGATCCAGAACGGCGCCGATTTCGTCACCGAGGCCGAGAAGTACTCCGACGACGCCACCACCAAGGATTCGGGGGGCGAGCTGGGCCGGTGATCAGGGGGCAGATGGTGCCGGCTTTCGAGGAGGCCGTCTTCAGCCTCAAGAAGGGC
Source organism: uncultured Actinomycetes bacterium (assembly GCA_963809395.1). Classification (GTDB taxonomy): domain Bacteria; phylum Actinomycetota; class Thermoleophilia; order RBG-16-64-13; family RBG-16-64-13; genus CAWEJM01. Next base: position 50,507 of record CAWEJM010000004.1, read on the forward strand.
GAGTTGTCGCAGCCCGTCAAGACCCAGTACGGCTACCACCTGATCGAGGTGACCGACATCACCCCCGAGAAGCAGCTCGCCTACGACGAGGTGAAGGAGAACATCAAGAGCACTCTTCTCGAGCGCAGAAGCAGTCCAAGACCTGGCAGGAGTGGCTGGCGGCGAAGCAGGCCGAGCTCGGCGTCGAGTACAGGGAGGGGCTCGAGCCGTCTCCGACCGCGACGAGTAGCCCGGCCGCGCAGTCCGCGACCACCAGCACCACTGGTACTAGCACCACCATCACCAGCACCACCATCACCACCGGCGGGTAGCGGCAGAGCATGGATCGCGAAGCGGTGGTTTCCGAACTGGGGCGTCTGTACGACCTGACCGCGCCGTCTTCGTCGGGAGTGTCCCTGGGATCGCAAGCAGACCCAGGAAGACATCATCTCCTACACTCTGGAGGAGACCTACGAGCTGGTCGATACCATCCGCAACCGAGGCGACGGGCGGCGATGCGGCCGTCCGGGGCGAGCTGGGCGACCTCCTCTTCCAGGTGTACTTTCTTGGCCTGTGTGGCTGAGGAACAGGGTCTCTACGACCTGGGCGAGGTGGCTGCCGGCATTCACGCCAAGCTGGTCCGCCGGCATCCCCACATCTTCGGCGACGCCACCGCCGACACGCCCGAAGCCGTGCGCAAGACCTGGGACGCCATCAAACGGGAGGCAGAGGGGAGAGAAGGCATTTTTCACGATATTCCCGAAGCCTTTCCCTCTACCCTCTTGGCCCAGAAGCTCCAGCAACGGGCGGCCGCCGTCGGTTTCGACTGGGAGCACGCCCCCGAGGTGCTGGCGAAGGTGAAGGAAGAGACGGCCGAGGTCGAGCACGAGCTGGCCATGGGCGGCGACCCGGACAAGGTGGCCGGAGAGCTGGGCGACCTGTTGTTCTCGGTGGTCAACCTCTGTCGCGAAGCTCAAGGTCGATCCGGAGCTGGCCCTGCGCGGCTCGGCCCTCCGTTTCCGGGAGCGGGTGGAGGCGGCTGCCGGCGCGGCCGGCGACGACGGGCTGGCGTTCGAAGAGCATGGGATTGGACGAACAAGAAGCGTATTACCAAAGGGCGAAGAAGGAGCAGAGGCGATGACCGTGATCCTGGATGTCTTTGGACGGCAGATACTCGATTCTCGTGGTAATCCCACCGTGGAAGTGGAGGTCGAACTGGCGTGCGGGGCGCGGGGCAGGGCCGCGGTTCCGTCGGGTGCGTCCACCGGCTCGTTCGAAGCGGTCGAGTTGCGCGACGGCGGAGGGGCCTACGGGGGCAAGGGCGTGCTCAAGGCCGTCGAGCATGTCAACGAGTCCATCTGTGACGCGCTGGTGGGCATGGACGCCACCGATCAACGCGAGATCGATCTCCTGATGATCGAGGCCGACGGGACGCCCAACAAGGGTCGTTTTGGAGCCAACGCCATCCTGGGGACCTCCCTGGCCGTGGCCAAGGCGGCCGCGGACGCTCTCGGCCTGCCTCTCTACCGGTACCTGGGCGGGGTGAACGCTCACGTGCTGCCGGTGCCCATGATGAACATCCTGAACGGCGGCAAGCACGCCGACAACAACGTCGACCTGCAGGAGTTCATGTGCGTGCCGGTGGGGGCCGCCACCTACAGCTGACGGTCTGCGCATGAGCGTGGAGGTGTTCCACTCGCTCCGCAAGGTCCTCTCCGGCCGGGGTCTCTCCACGCGCCGTGGGCGACGAGGGCGGCTTCGCGCCCAACCTGGCCAGCAACGAGGACGCGATCAAGGTGATCCTGGAGTCGGTGGAGAAGGCCGGCTACACACCCGGGGATCGACATCGCCATCGCCCTCGATCCGGCCGCCAGCGAGTTCTTCGACGATCGCCAAGGGCGTCTACGTGCTGGCGGGCGAGGGGCGGACGCTGAAGTCCGGAGGAGATGGCCGCCTACTACGCCGATCTCTGCAAGCGCTATCCCATCGTGAGCATCGAGGACGGCATGGCCGAGGAAGACTGGGACGGCTGGGCCGCTCTCACCAAGCTGGTGGGCGACTCGGTGCAACTGGTGGGCGACGACCTCTTCGTCACCAACGTCGATCGCCTGGCGATGGGCATCGAGCGCGGGGTCGCCAACAGCATCCTCATCAAGCTCAACCAGATCGGCACCCTGACCGAGACCCTCGACGCGATCTCCATGGCGCACCGGGCCGGCTACACGGCCGTGGTCAGCCACCGCTCGGGCGAGACCGAAGACAGCACCATCGCCGATCTGGCGGTGGCCACGAACGCCGGTCAGATCAAGACCGGCGCCCCCTGCCGCGGCGAGCGCACGGCCAAGTACAACCAGTTGCTGCGCATCGAGGAAGAGCTGGGGGCCCTAGCTGCGTATCCGGCGAGAGCGGCCTTTCGCAGGCGCGCCGGCGCATAGGCGGGCTCAACGGTCGCCCAGGGCGAAGGACACTGCGGGCGCGGGGGCGAATACAACGTGAACAATGACGACTACGACTGCACCATCAGCGCCGGGCCGGTCCGGCAACCTCGGGGCGGCGGGTCTCCGGCGGCCGCACTTCGCCACTCGCCGGCGGTTGCTCATGTTCGGCTGCTTCCTTCTGCTCGTCGCCGTGGCTCTCGCGGCCAACTACGGTCCGGTGCGCGACTACCAGGCTGCGCGAGCACGCCTGGAAAAGACCACGGCAGCGGTGGCCGCTCTCGAGAAGCAGAAGGCCGCTCTCCAGTCACGGTCGGACAAGCTCAGTCAGGCCGGCTATCTCGAGGGCCTGGCCCGGCAGGAACTGACCTATGTGCGCCCCGATGAGGATCTCTACATCGTCACCGGGCTCCCAGGCGAGGATCCGGCCGCCGCGGCGCCCGTGGTGGAGCCGGCGCCCAGTCTGGGGATCGGCGCGGCGGGCTCGGCATCGACGGTCCGGAACCGGGAGACCGCGGGGCAACGGGGCCAGCGGGCCGGCGGAGCCGAGAAGCCCGGGCTTCTCGAGCGGATGCTCTCGGCGATCGGCGGGCTCTTCTAGACGAGATTCGGCCGATGCCTGAGGACGAGCCACGCCCGCCGCTGACCAGGTGGCTGGAGGACGACTGGTCCCCGCAGTCCGACGACGAGCTCCTCCGTGAGCGGCGGGCCGACAGGCGCCGCCGGAGTGCTTCCCGCGAATCCTCGCGCACGGGAGCGCACGCGCACGCGCCCCCGGCGCGAACGGCGGTCTCGGGTGGTAGCCGTCGTGGTGCTGGTCCTCGTCGCGGCGGCGATAGCCGTCACGGGGGTGGAGGCCAAACGGCCGGTATTCGGCGGGGCGGGCTCCGACTCGGTTCCCTTCAATCTGGTGCCGATCACGGGAGGACCGACTACGTCGGCAACGGGATCGCCGACCACCGGCACGTCGGCCACGAGCTCGGCGACCAGCACGTCTCCCGCCACAACGTCGACCACGGTCACCTCGACCGTCGGGCACGGGGGCGCCGGAAGCGGATGGCGGCTCAGTCGGGGATCTCTCCTACGTCTTGCGGTGATCGCTGGGAGCGACTTCGCGTGGCGACCAGAGAGCGTCGGATCGCGAATCGGTAGGTGCGACGCGGCCCCCCGCGACCTGGACGTCATCGCGGGGCAACTCGGCCGTCCGCCTCGTGATCTCACGGGAATCGCGGTTCGCTGTCCCTTCGGCTATCCGGCGGTCATCGAGACCGCACCCGTGCTCACCGGGGGGGCGCCCAACCCCACCCTGCTGTATCTCACCTGCCCGGCTCTGACCACCTTGGTGAGCCGGGCGGAAGCGCGGTGGGGCCGTGCGGACGTTCAAGTCCTGGGTCGGCGCGGACTCTGACGCACGGCGCGCCCTGGAGCAGATCACTCGACTCTACCGAGAGCGCCGGGCTGCTCTGGCCGGAGGCTGCGCCTCGGATGCCCGACTGGACGCCGGGATCGGCGGTCCGGCGGGCCCGGAGCGGGCCTCGTGTCTCCATGCCTACGCCGCCGCTCTGCTGGCGGTGATGTCCGGATGGCTGGGCGGCTCGCCGGGCGCCGACGACGTCCGGGGCCGCGGCGCTGGCCGGCGACGCCCAGCGGATATGGGCGACCTTTCTTCCCGCGGTAGACGAGGCGTGGTGCGGTGACGGCCGGTGCGGCCGCTGGATCGCCGGCGAGAGGCGGGCGGCCATCGACGTGGGGACCATCTCGGTGAGGCTGCTGGTGGCGGAGATGGCGGGAGGGGAGGCCCGGGAGTTGGTCCGCCGCGCCGAGGTGACGCGTCTGGGGGAAGGACTGCAGCGCGGGGGCCGGCTGTCCGAGGCATGCCCGGCGGCGCACTGCCGCGGTCGTGGCCCGGTACGTGAACGAGGCCGAAGCCACGGGGCCGACCGGCTCGTTCTGGCCGGCACGAGCGCGGCCCGAGAGGCGGTCGACGGACGCGACTTCATCCGATCGCTGGGTCGCGAGAACGACGTCTCTGCACGTGGTGCTCTCGGGCCGGGAGGAGGCCGAACTCGCGTACGCGGGCGCGACCGTCGACGTCGCCGGAGACGTGGTGGTGATCGATGTGGGGGGCGGCAGCACCGAGCTGATCCGCCGTTCGGGAGACGGTGCACTGGACTCCGTCAGCCTCGAGCTGGGAGCGAGCCGGGGCACGGAGCGCTGGATCAGGTCGGATCCGCCCGCGCCGGACGAGATCGCGAGCATACTACGAAGAGGCGGAGGGGGCGATCGGCTCCGCTGAAGCCGCGCTTCGGCCGCGGCGTCGGGTCGCACAGCGGCCTCGGCCATCGGCCGGAGCTCCCCGCCTGGTGGGAGTGGCCGGGACGGTGACCACTCTGGCCTGCTTGGACGCGGGCCTGGAGGCGTACGATCGCGACGCGCATTCATCTGCGGACCCTCACGGTGGCCGAGCGTCCGGGAGCTGGTCACGCGCCTGAGCGCCATGACCGTGGAGGAGCGCGCCGCGCTGCCCTGCGTGCAGACCGGGCGCGCCCCCGTCATCGTGGCCGGAGCGGTCATCGTGCTGGCGGCGATGGAGACGCTCGGCTACGAGGAGCTGACCGTCTCGGAGCGCGACCTGCTGGACGGCCTCGTGCTCCGTCGGGAGCGTGCTAACGTATTCGCGCCGGGCGGGGTCGCGTCGCCGGAGTGGCGGAATGGCAGACGCAACGGTCTTAAACACCGTAGGGCTATGCCCGTGCGGGTTCGAGTCCCGCCTCCGGCATTAGGGTGATTTGCAGGGAAAACTTGGTCTGAAACCCGGTCGCGGAGACCGGGTTTTACCGCTCTGAGGGCCCCCTTGGTGACATTTTGGTGACGAACTTGGCACCAGCAGACGGACGGGGGCGGACCAGAAGACACTGGAAGACACACCCAACATTTCGGGCGGCTGCGTCTTCGCGTCTTTGGGGCGACTTTGGGGGCAAGTCGGGGGCAAACTCGGCAAAAACAAGCGGACCAGAACGGACGAGGCGGGACGTACAAGACGTTGAAGGTTTCAACCGAGGTCGTACAGGTCACAGCCGCACACCTTTCGGCTGGCTCCCTTGGCTATCACTTTGCCATAATGGGCCCGTGTTTCCTCCCTGGCCCGACGGGCCCGCGTGGTGAAAAGACACTCATGCACGTCGTCTTATGGAACCTTGCACATGGAAGCGTGTCGCCAACGGCAAACGCGAGCCAACGGAGAGTGTGGGCCTATATGCGCGACAGCTTAGGTGGCGACCTCATTCTGGCCCAGGGCGCAGCGGTGTGCTGATTACGCTAATCTCTGTCGTCGGCTGGGCAGTCTGCCTGCTGGCAGGCATCACGGTGCAGCGGCGCATCCGCGAGCCAGGCCGTCTCACCCACATCCTCTTCATCGTCAGCCTGTGGGTCGCCACGCCGCTCCTCGTCTTCTTCTCCGGCAGCACACTGGTGCTGCATGCGAGCCTAGTCGCGGCGTTAGCCGTGACTATCGCTTCCTCGTGGCTAATGGTGGGGGTTGGCATGCTGTGGGCCTGGGTCGGAGGCCGCGAGAGCCGCGAACGCGGCGTCCTGGCGCTCGCGACGGCGATGGGTAACACCGGGTCGCTCGGATACCCCCTTGTCTTGATCGCCTTCGGTCCTCAGGGACTCGCCCTGGCTGTTGTCTTCTCCGTAGCCCAGTTCCTCATCCCGAGTCTGGCCGTGGCCATCGGCATCGCGAGCCGCTTCGCCGGCCCCGGCTCGTGCGTGGCTGACTCTCCTCGGCCGGGCACGATGGTGCGGAACTGGCTGTTCAATGCGCCGGTCGCCGCAGGCGCTCTGGCCGTCGTGTTGCGGCTTTTGAACGTCGACCTGTCACAGGTGGTTGCATCGATGGGGACCGTCGCCGGTGTGGCCGTAGGCATGCTCGGCTTCTTTCAGGTCGGCGTCGCGACGCCGCTCGGGCGGCTCGCCTACGGTCGCGGCGACTTCTGGCGCGCGGCCCTCACCATCACTCTACGATGTGGGGCTGCGCCGCTGGTCCTGTACCTGTTCGGACTAGTCACGGGCGTCAACGTGCCGGCGGTTTTTCTGTTGCTGGCCGCCATGCCGGTTGCCTTCAACACGATAGTCCTCGCGCGCGTGTATGACCTCGAGGGCTGGACTTGCGCGCCTCCTGATCGTCGTCTCCACGCCCCTGGTCATCGTCGGGGTACTGGTCTGGCAAATGCTGTAGGAGACTGGGCGGGCAAGATGAGAACGGCGGGTCGGTGATTCGGCATCACTTGCATACCATGACCTCATCTCTTGTCCTTTCCCCAAGAGCTTTTGTACACAAGTCAGCACACTACGCCAGCAGACGGACCGGGACGGACGGGAAGACACCGGCAGCACAGCCACGTGTCCCACGCCGAGTGCGCATAGTCCTCTCTTTGCTGGCCGATTTTGAGAACATCTCATGGGTCCGGTTTTGGCTCGTTTCGGGCCGCAATCAGTATCGCGGCCCCGACCTTGCTTTCATCCGCGATATGATGGCGGCATAGGGGGCTCAGGCATAACCGATCACGCACCGCTCACTTGCGTATTCGGACTTCTAGCAGCCGCATCGATAAAGCCGCGAAATAGGGGATCGCGATGTGCGCCAAACGCCTTATGGTCATCTCGATATTCCTGGGGATTCTTCTGGTCACGGTGCCCTGGGGAGCGACCGTAGCGCGAGCCGATCCGAACGTGACCTCCTTCGAATTGACCATGTCCGAAGGCGCAACGGACCTCTACTTCTGGCAGTGGCCGGTAGGGGCGACTCTGACCGTCACCATCGACGATCCGGCCACCACCGCGTCCCCGGATTTCCAGAGCACCGTGACGGCATTCGAGGCCCAGGAAGGCACAAGTGGCTTCGGCCAGGAGTTCGACTACGTCACAAAGCCCGGGGACGTGTGTGTCGTGACGGATGGCACAACAACCAAGACGCTCATCGTTCCCGCGATTACGATCGAGGCGGTAGACGTCGCCACCGACACTCTTCGGGGGACCGCAGCGCCCGGTGCCCACGTCGGGGTCGAAGTCCCGGGCGCCGACACGCAGGTCACCGCAGATGCTGCGGGAGACTGGACCGCCGAGTTCTCCGGGCTCGCGGACATCGTGGCCGGTGCTGTGGTGGACGCGCTGGAACGTGACGAAGATGGCGACCTTGCCGTTGCCGGCTGGCGCTGGCCCTCCTTTGAGCTGACGCTCTACCAGGACAGGACGAACATCTACTTCGCCCGATGGCCCGTGGGCGACGCCCTGACGGTCACCATCGATGACCCGGCGACCTCCATATCCCCGGACTACCAGAGCACCGCGACGGCTGTCGAGGACCAGCCGGGCAGCAAAGGCTTCAACCAGGATTTCGAGTACGTCGCAAAGCCCGGAGATGTATGCGTGGTGACCAATGGGTCCATCACCAAGACGCTCACCATTGCCGCGTTCACCATCGAGGCGGTGGACGTCGTCGCCGACACTGTGCGGGGGACCGCCGAGCCTGACGCCGAGTTGCGGGTCGAGGCCGGGGATTCCTACAGAGTGGCCACCACCGATGCCCGGGGAACCTGGATCGTCGACTTCTCCGGGCTTCTGGACATCGTGCCTGGAGTCCTGGTCGCTGTCATGCAGAATGATGGGCAAGACGAGCTGACCGTCCTTACCTGGGCCTGGCCGGAAGAGCCGGCCCCTGCGCCCGCCCCCAAGAACGACCTCCCGTCTTCGGTCGTCCTTCCGGGAGAAGTCGTCTTCACCATCGAAAACGTGGGGAACAACCTTCTCTTGGCCGTAATCTTCGCGGTGATCTTCGGGCTCACCTCCACGGTCTTCAACTTCACCCTCAAGAACAACAGCGCCGAGATAGCGGCGACCTTTGCTCCGGTCCGCCGCCGCATGATGTTCGTCAGGCGGATCCCCGCCCATCAGCTGATCGAGTCGGTGCGCCGGCGAGTGGGTGGGAGATGGCTCGAACATGTGCTGATCGTGCTGCTTGCCGGGCTCATCTACTCCTTCCTCGACCCGAAGTTCGGTCGAAACTGGGAAGGACTGGTGACGTTTATCGCTCTCACTCTCTCGGTGGCGATCGTGACCTACACGTTCGAGGGCCTGCAGGCTCTCACGAGCACTCGCCACTACCGCGTCGCCGCCCGGCTGAAGTTGTTCCCGCTGGCCATCGCCATCGCCGTTGTGTGTGTCCTCATCTCCCGGGTCACCGCGTCCAGGCCGGGCTATGTCTTTGGGGTCGTGGCGCTTCTCGCCTTTCTGGGGATCCCCGAACCTGACGAGAAGAAGAGAGGCCGGTTGGTGTTCATCGCCTCGGTTACCCTCCTCGCGGTCGGCGTGGTCGCTTGGGGGCTGACCCAGCCTTTCAAGGGCTTGCTCGAGGAGGACGCTTCCGCGCTCAAGGTGATCGCGCTCGTGTGCAAGTACACCTTCCTCACCGGACTGGAAGGGGTGCTCTTCGCCTTGATTCCGCTGCGTTTCATGCCCGGATGGGAGCTGCAACGCTGGAACAAGTGGGTGTGGGGGGGCTTGTTCACCCTGACCGCTTTTCTCTTCTGGCTCATCGTGATCAACCGGGGCATGGAGAGAGAACTGTACGGGGAGCCGTTCCTGCGGGATGTCAACGTCCAGGTGCTCATCGGACTCCTTGCCTTCTGGATCTTCGTCACCGTTGCCGCCTACCTGTTCTTCTATCTGAGACGGAGAGTAGCGGGGGCTGTGCCGAGGGAAAGCCTGTCGGCCGAGGCGGTCATGGGCGAGGTCGACCAGGAGCCGGCGGCACATCGTCCGCAAGCTGAACGCGTCACCGACAGGCGTCACGAGTAGGCGGACCGGGACGGACCAGAAGACACCGGGTGACCTGTGGGTGACGATAGGCCCACAGTCTCTTTCGGTTCGCCGGCTAACAGCTCGCGCTCGCCGAAGTTTGGTGCGTTTGGTCAAGGAGTGTTTCTTCTTGTGGACGACGGGTAGTACAGTAGAAACATCTGCGCACCGAGCGAATCGACCGCTCTTGTTCACCGGAGGCTACGTGACCACCCTGGATCCCAGCGAGCGCCTACCAGATAGGCGGTCTTCGGAGCGCAGGCAGGTGGACAAAGCCCTGCGGGAGTGTGAGGAACGCTACCAAGCCCTCTTTGCCTCCGTTGATTGCGTCTACCTGCATGATTTCGAGGGCCGGTTCCTCGATGCCAACCCCGCGGCACTGGAGCTTCTCGGTTACGAGCATGAGGAGATCCTCGACCTCAGTTTCTCTTCATTGCTCGACGATGACCAGGTGGTCAGGGCTTTCGAAGTCATGGCGGAGTTGAAGGAAACGGGGAGCCAGAAGACGCCCACCGAGTTCCGTCTCAGGCGCAAGACCGGAGATTACGTAGACGTGGAGACCAAGTCCTCCGTCATCTTGCGGGATGGGCAGCCCTATGCGGTGCTGGGAGTAGGCCATGACATCACCGAACGCAAGCAGGCCGAGCAGGAATTGCAGATCGCATCGCAAGCCATCGAACACGCCGGCATCGGAGTCATGCGCCTGGATCAGGAGGGTCGTATCCGTGAGGTCAACGGATACCTGTGCCGGCTACTCGGGTATTCGCGCGAAGAGCTGCTGCAGATGACGGCCTTCGATGTGACCGTAGGGCTCGAAGCGAGCAGATGGCCGCGGCGATGGGAAGAGTTGAAGGAACTGGGACCGATCACGTTCGAGAAGGACTACCGGACCAAGAGCGGCGAGATCGTCCCGGTGGAGATCACCAGTAGTATCGTCGAGTTCGATGGAGTGGAGTATGACCACGCTTTCATCCGCGACATCAGCGAGCGCAAGCGGACAGAGGAGGCGTTGCGTCTGACCCGGTTCGTCGGTTGACCACGCGGCAGATAGTGTGTACTGGTCAGACCCGGAGGGACGGTTCCTCTATGCGAATGATTCCGCGTGCAGTCGTCTCGGCTACTCTCGCGACGAACTGTTGGGAATGTCGGTGTGGGACGTCACCGCGGGCATGCTGCCCGAAGAACGGCCCCCGCGCTGGAAGAGGCTCAAGGAGCAAGGATCCGTGACCTTCGAGGGAGAGCAGCGGACGAAGAGTGGGGAGGTCTTCCCGGTGGAGATCACCACCAACTACTTCGAGTACGAGGGCCGAGAGTATGACCTGGGCATCGTCCGCGACGTCACCGAACGCAAACGGGCCGAGGAGGAACGCCGAGCCACTGGAGCGCCAGCTGCAACAGTCCCAGAGACTGGAGAGCCTGGGGGTCTTGGCCGGCGGCATCGCCCACGACTTCAACAACATCCTCACCAGCGTGCTCGGTAACGCCGAGCTGGCCCTCTCGGAGCTTTCCCCTTCCGCCCCGGCCCGGGAGAACCTGCTGGAGATCACGCAAGGCCTCCCGCCGGGCCGCCGCTCTCTTCCGCCAGATGCTGGCGTATTCGGGCCGGGGGCATTCTGACGTCGAAGCCATCGACCTGAGCGCGCTCGTCCAGGACATGCTCGACCTCCTGGGAAGCACCATCTCCAAGAAGGCTCTTCTCGATCTCCATCTGCAGAAGGACCTGCCCCTGCTGGAGGGTGACCCCAGTCAGCTCTCCCAGGTGATCATGAACCTGGTCCTCAACGCTTCCGAGGCCTTGGGGGACACTGACGGGGTGATCACCATCTCCACCGGGACCAGGCAATGCTCGGCCGAGTATTTTCGCGACTCATATACCGGTCAGGATCTACCGCCCGGCCTCTACCTCACCCTGGAGGTATCAGATACCGGCAACGGAATGGACGCAGAGACCCAGACCCATCTCTTCGAGCCTTTCTTCACCACCAAGTTCACCGGCAGGGGCCTTGGGCTCTCGGCCGTCTTGGGCATCGTGCGCGGCCATAAGGGCGCCATTAGGGTGTATAGCGAACCGGGTAAAGGCAGCACCTTCAAGATCCGCTTTCCGGCCGCGCCAGCTACCGAGGGCACCTTCCCCCCGAGAAGGGCCCCCATTGCGAGTGACTGGAAAGGCCAGGGAACCGTCCTTCTGGTCGATGACGAGCAGATCATCCGGACTCTGGGGGCGCGCATGCTCGCTTCCCTGGCATTCACGGTCCTTCTGGCCGCCGATGGTCGCGAGGCTCTTGAGCTCTACCGCGAGCACCGGGGCGAGATCGCCCTGGTGCTCCTGGATCTCACCATGCCCCACATGGACGGAGAGGAGACCCTCCGTGAACTTCGCCTCATCGACCCGGAGGTCCGGGTGGTCATGTCGAGCGGATACACCGTAAAGGACATCACCCCTCGCTTCACCGAGAACGGCCCGGTGGGATTCGTGCAGAAACCCTATACCTTGGCTGAGCTCAGGGAAGGGCTGCGGGCGGCGCTGGCTCCATAAGTCCATGCCGCCACCACCAGGTTTTGCTGAGAACTCGACCGGGCACTTGTCTTCACGAGCCCGAGCCCGGGTCCCTCGAATGCACGAGCAGAAATGAGGTGGAAAGATGGCGGGTCTTGCCGAGACGATGGTCTGTGGGGTTGTCCGCGCCGAGAGCTACGAGCGGGCGAAGAAGTTCTATAGGGAAGTCCTTGGCCTCAAGCAAGGACAGGAGTTTCCCGGCCCCGGGGGCGGGGGGATGTTTGAGGCGGCCGGCGGGACCATGCTGATGGTCTACGAGAATCTCGGCCTGAAGGCGCCAGAAAATACGACGCTCGGATTTGGCGTATCCGCAGACCGCTTCGATGCCATCATGGCCGATCTCCGTTCGAAAGGGGTGGTTTTCGAGCAGTACGACATCCCTGACATGGGCCTCAAGACGGTGAACGGCGTGGCAGACATGGGTGGGATGAAGTCGGCTTGGTTCAAAGATAGCGAGGGCAACATACTGAACCTCGCCGTGATGTAGACCGAGCGGCGCGCCCGTGCGGCCGCGGGCCGGCGAATGGGGAGGCTGCCGCAAGGGCACGTGCTGACCGGATGTCCTCCGCGGCTCCATTGTCTCCGATCGCAGAGGCAAGAGGGGTAGGTACGAAACAGCACCTCGGAAAAGCGTAGAGGAGAGAAGCGAATGGACGTCTATTCATCAGGCAATTGGCTCGTCAAGCAAGGGCAAGAAGAGGAATTTGTTCGAAGGTGGCGTGATTTCCTCGAGTATGCACGAGACAACGCGCAGGGCTTCAAGTCGGCCACACTGATGCGCTTCGCGGACGACCCCCGTCGCTTTGTCTCCGTCGGCCTTTGGGAGAGCGAGAAGGCCCGCGCTGACTGGAAGACTCTTGCAGAGTTCAGTCAGAAGCTTGGGGCCGCTCGAAGCCTTTGCGACGAGTTCGTCGGCGGCGATTACAATGTGGAAGTGGTCATCTGATTTGAAGTTACGGCGCGAGGGAGCCGTACAGCATGATTCTCTCGTTTTCGGGGTAGCGGGGGTTCGAACCCCAATCCGCTTTGAAAAGCCAATGATCGTGTGCCGGGACCCGGTCGCCAAGACCGGGTTTTGGCGTCTTTCGGGCGAGTTCGGGGGCAAACTCGGCCTGGGCCTGGCTGTTATCCACGGCATCGTCACCCAGAGCCATGGGAGCATCTCCGTAAGGAGTGAGCCCGGCAAAGGCACGAGCGTAACGATCTACTTACCCCGCTCCGTGCAGTCGCATGTCCCGGAAGAGATAGTCGTTCCTGCCCGGGTTTCGGCCGCGAGAAGCGAGACCGTCGTGGTGGTGGAGGACGAGGTGGCGCTGCGCAGCCTCATCGAGCGGATTCTGCGCGGGGCCGGCTACACCACACTCAGCTTCGGCTCGGCCGACGAAGCCCTCGCGGCTTTCGGACAAGGCGAGTGTTCGGCGGATATGCTGCTTACCGATGTCATGCTCCCCGGGGCTCTGCAGGGTCACGATCTGGCCCGAACCGTTCGGGCCGCAAGACCCGACCTGCCCGTCCTTTACATATCCGGTTACGCGCGCGAAGCCCTCATCCAAGCCGGGAGCTCGAACGAAGGGGTCAACCTCCTTGAAAAACCGTTCACCCCGGAGGCTCTGGCCACCATGGTGCGCACCGTGCTCGATCAGCCGCAGACCTCGGGGTAGCGCTCGTCTGGCATTTGCACAATTTGCTGCCCTAAAGCCGGACGCGAAGGCATCGGCTGGCAGAACCCCACCAGACCCCCGGCACGCTCGCCGCTTCCTGGTCCTGACTGATTGCAGGACGAGTACTACAGCGGTACAGGCAATGTCCTACAGAAGAACAGGGCTGCCGCTGATGACCTTCGCCGCGTGAACCCGGGATACTCAGGTGATCTTCTCGGGCCTGGTCGACAGCTGGAGAATCACGAGTTAGTCGGACTGGCACCTGTGGCCCTTGGGGGGTAATGCTTGCTAGCGCCAGGAGGGGACGATGGACTGGTTTTCAGGCATGGCGGTGTTTCCCGGGATCATACTCGGGTTGGCCGTGTCCCGCGCCCTGACCGGTCTAGCTTTCCTAGTGGTGAACAGGGGACGGGTGACCTGGAGTTGGCCTCCCGTTGCCTGGGGCCTGTTCTTCATCATCGTGTCTGCGAACTATTGGTGGACCTTGCTTGCTAACTGGGGGTATCTGGACAATTACACGATCTACGAGTTCTTCTACCTGCTTGCATCACCCATGGCCCTCTTCTTCATGGCTGCGCTGCTGTTCCAGTCCCTACCGCCGTCAGGCCAGATCGATCTCTGGGGCCACTTTGACCGAGTGAGACCCTGGTTCTTCACTTTGGCGGGCATACACGTTGTTCTTTATGTTGTAGATGGATATTTTCTGGCCCGGAGCACCGGAACGTCCTTTGTCTCGACGTTACCGGTGGGTCAACTGATCATAACGCTGGTCATCGCTGCCTTGGTGGGAGCGGGCGCTTTCCTGCGCAATAGGACGTTCCATAGGCTCTTGTTTCCAATCGTTTTGATCCTCTTTGTCATCCTCTACAAGTTCTTCGTGTGATTGGTGAGGGAGTGTGCATTATGAGGAGGGCGTCGAACATCATCATCGTTATCTGCGGCATCATAGGCGGCGCGGTGGGTTACTGGATCGGCTATGCCGCTGGGTGGAGCAAAGCGGACTGGGCTGCCCATATCGGGGGCCTCACCGACTCTAGCCTGGTCCTGACCAGGCCCCTTCTTCACTACCTGCTGTCGATAGGCATGGCCGTGCTCTTCGTGTGCGTCGCGGCACTGGTGGTCACGTGGCTCCCGGCCTGGATAGTAAGGGGGGTGTTACAGAATGGCACCCCGGCGGAGGCTACCGTGGTGCGGGTGGAAAAGACCGGCGAACAAAGGCAAGTCGGAGGCCTGGGAGGCGTCGAACGTCAGCTGGCGGTGGAGCTCGACGTGCGCGGGGAGGGCGGTTCGCCGTACCGTGCGCGAACGACCCAGTTCTTCACCAGGTCTGCGCAACTCGCTCTGCAACCAGGGACGGGAGTCGTCGTGCGTTACGACCCGGCCAAGCCCAAGCGGGTGGCCATCGTGGAACCAGTCGCGAAGTAGAGGGTCCTCTTTCAAGAGCCGGGCACAGAGAGGTTGAGCGAGACGGTCATCCAGAGGCAGGAGAACGCTTGCTGGAGCTGGCTTCAAACTCACCGCAAATGGAGGGATAAGATGAGGCGTTTTGCGTACAGTCTGGTTCCGGTGCTTTTCCTGGTGGTGGCTCTGGCTGGGTGCAGTGGAGCGCCTACGACCACGACCACGGGTCCCGTGGTGGAGCCTTCGACGACCACACCCACGATGTCACCGGCCACCACGACTCCTCCAGCGACCACTGCTGGCTCGACTGATGCCGGTAGCGCGATGTTCAGGAGCAATCTTGAGCGGACAGGGGTCTATGCGAGCGGTGGACCCAGCCAACTGAACGAGCTCGTCTGGAAGTTCAAGACGGGCGGTCAGGTCTTCTCCTCCCCGGCCATCTCAGACGGGGTGGTCTATTTCGGCAGTTAGGACAACTATCTCTACGCGGTGGACATCAAGACGGGGCAGGAGAAATGGAAGTTCAAGACGGGCGATCAGGTTGCCTCCTCCCCGGCCGTCTCGGACGGGGTGGTCTATTTCGGCAGTGATGACAGCTATCTCTACGCGGTGGACATCAAGACCGGACAGGAGAAATGGAAGTTCAAGACGGGCGATGAGGTTTTCTCCTCCCCGGCCATCTCGGACGGGGTGGTCTATTTCGGCAGTCGTGGACAGCTATCTCTACGCGGTGGACACCAAGACGGGACAGGAGAAATGGAAGTTCAAGACGGGCGCTGGGGTTGACGCTCCTCCCCGGCCATCTCGGACGGGGTGGTCTATTTCGGCAGTGATGACAGCTATCTCTACGCGGTGGACATCAAGACCGGGCAGGAGAAATGGAAGTTCAAGACGGGCGCCGTGGTTTTCTCCTCCCCGGCCATCTCGGACGGGGTGGTCTATTTCGGCAGTTATGACAGCTATCTCTACGCGGTGGACATCAAGAACCGGGCAGGAGAAATGGAAGTTCAAGACGGGCGATGCGGTTGTCTCCTCCCCGGCCATCTCGGACGGGGTGGTCTATTTCGGCAGTGATGACGGCTATCTCTACGCGGTGGACATCAAGACCGGGCAGGAGAAATGGAAGTTCAAGACGGGCGCTGGGGTTTGGCTCCTCCCCGGCCATCTCGGACGGGATGGTCTATGTCGGCAGTCAGGACGGCTATCTCTACGCGGTGGACACCAAGACGGGACAGGAGAAATGGAAGTTCAAGACGGGCGACTAGCGTCTCTCCTCCCCGGCCATCTCGGACGGGGTGGTCTATTTCGGCAGTGTTGACGGCAATCTCTACGCGGTGAGGTAGGCTCGGTTAACCGGGCGATTCAGGATGAGTGCGCTACTCCGGCCACCTATCACCACGGGCGACTCTCATCGTCGGCATCGTTCTGGTCGTGGTGGGGCTCTGCCGCTCTTGGTGGTGGGCGTGCTCCAGAGGTCCGGTATGCTTTAGCAGGGGTACCGGAACTCAGGTGTAACACGGCTGCCGGGACTTGACACTCGTCACCATTTGAGGCCGGTGCTATCCGCCACTCGGCGTGGAGCAGCGAGAGGCTATCGCCTGGGTGAGCGCTTGGGCCTCTGCCTTCCATCCCTCGACGCGGCCGGAGATCTGGTCGGGCGGACCCCAGCCCTGGTCGGGGTCGGCGAAGCTCTGCTCGTAGTCCACCCAGGCTTGTTCCAGGGCGGCCTGCTCTCCCACAAGGCCCGCCAGGGTCAGGGCAATGACCCCGGCCATCCGCAGGTCCCGCTCCCGATTCGCCAGCTCCTCCTCGGTCGGGACGGTGGTCGTGGGCCATCCCGAGATCATTGGCGCGACCAGACTATGCACGATCGCCACTTGCCGCTGCGCAGCCGCCAAGACGATGTCGGCGTCCCCGTCGGCGCGGAGACACACTGCCGCCGGGAGTACCCAGGACTCGCCCTCCATCTCCACGACGACGGTATCCACGGATTCGGGTGGCGGACCCGGCGTCGCATGCACAGCCTCTTTGAACGGGTTCGGCAGTGGTGGTCGCGCCGATGGTGGTGGTCATGCTGACGGTGTGGATGCGACGGTCGTGGTCGTGCTGACGGTGGTGGTCGTTCCGCAGGCGGCCGGTAAGAGCATCAGCGGCAAGAAGGGAAGACTCAGTAGTAGTGGGTTCTTGGCTTTCATGGGGACCACATCCTTCTTCTCGGGCTGACCTCCGCCAGAATGTGGGGGCATATCCAATCAGTTCATGGCCGCATCTTTGGACAGAATAGCCGCGCCCGGTCTCTGTAGGCTCCCCAACTATATCGCGAGGGCCGGGAGGAGGTGAGCCCCGGCTGGCAAAGCTTGGTAGCGGCCAACTGGGGCTGTCGTTCTGCTACCGAACTCCCGTCCGTCACTGTAGCCGATAGACCAGCCCGGCACACAAGCGGTATTCTGCCAGAGGAAGGCGAGCGCAAGGGGAGTGGGAAGACGGCAATCTACCGAAAGACGAGTCGATGGACATGATGGGAGACCGCGAAGTCGCGGCGGCGGCCGCGGGCGCTGCCACGCCGGTCGAGCTTGAGGCGGAGGACATCGTTCGAGACGAAGCAGGAGCGGCCGGGATGGCCCTGGTCGTGCCCGACGAGACGGCAGTGGCAACGGCGGCGGCGCGGCCACCCGTGCTGAGTCGCCGCACCACCTACCTCGCCTTCGGGGCTCTCATCATTCTCGCTCTCATCTGGGGCTACAACTGGGTGGTCATGAAGGTCGCGGTGCAGGAATACCCGCAGCCGTTCGCGTTTGCTGCCATGCGGGCGCTATTGGGTGCCATTTTCACATTGGGGGCTTTGGCGCTCCTTCGCAGACCGTTGCGCCCGAAGGCGCTGAGGCTCACGATCATCTTCGGCGTGCTGCAGACGACCGGCTTCATGGGGCTGATCACGTGGGCAGTCGACCAAGGAGCGGCTGGAAAAGCCTCGGTACTGGCCTACACCATGCCCTTCTGGCTGCTTCTCATGGCCTGGGGCGTTCTGGGCGAGCGCGTGCGCGGACTGCAATGGGTGTCGGTGGTCGCCGCGCTCGGTGGTCTGGTGTTCGTCCTCAGTCCCTGGCAGATGCACGGACTCTTCAGCAGCCTGCTCGCGATAGCGGCAGGAATCCTGTGGGCGTCCGCCTCGATCCTCGTCAAGATCATGAGGAAGCGCCACGACATCGACGTCCTTTCGCTCGTTGGCTGGCAGACGCTTTTTGGAGCCATCCCCTTGATCGTCATCGCGGTCTTCAAGACGACAGAGGCTCCGGTCTGGACAGGTGCGTTCACTGCCGCGCTCCTCTTCAACGCCATCTTTGCCACTCCGATCGCGTGGCTCTTGTGGCTCTATATCCTCCATCGGCTTCCGACGGGAGTCGCGGGGATAAGCAGCCTCGCGGTGCCCGTCGTCGGAGTAGCTTCGGCCTGGATCCAGCTGGGAGAACAGCCCGGGCTGTGGGAAGCGCTCGGCATGGGATTGATCGTGATTTCGCTCGCCATTCTTACCGCGAGGGAAATGCGGATCAGCAAGCGAGCAGGGCTGACCTCGGCGCTGAGGCCGGAGGTCGGGTCTGACAGCCGGGATCCCACCTGGTACACGAGCGTTCCCGCCAGGAAGGACACCGCGAGCATCAGTCCAGGTTGTAGTGACGGCCTCAGCTCAAGTAGTGCCGTGGCACCTCGATCTTTGGCTCGCCCTTGACGCTCTGGATGATCCGCAGCGCCTTGTCGAGGCTGTCGCTGTCGCCCTCGAGCAAGAGGACCACGGCTCCCTCGTTGCCCCCGATGCCGCCGCATGCCAGTAGCCTTGCATGGACCCCGGCCATGATCGCCAGGGCCTGGATCTCGGTCACCACAAGCAGGCTGGTGAGCGACGACATGCCTACGGGGACTCCCATGGCATAGTCGAGGGTCAGTTGACCCCACCCGGCTGCCGCGTCGGGCACCGAGACAATCTGCTTCTCTAGTCCCACCGGGCTGATGACCGGGATCCCGCGCGCGGAAGCGACGCCGAACATCGCGCCTACCAAGCCTCCCGCGTCGTTGCTCAGGAGGACGCCTGCGTTCCCCGAGGGGTCCACCGCGTTGGCACCCTTGATGATCACATCGCCCTTGCCCAGGGACTTGATAAGCTCCGGGTAGGGTGTATCGACTCGCTGTCCTTTGTCATAGAAACGGCCGAGCACCCTGTCCTCCTGGGCGCTCATGGTCAGCATCCCCACCGCGCTCATGCCCACACAGAAGCGATACGGTTCGATCTTCTCGCCCGTGAGTTCCTCCACCACAAACGAATCGGTGGTGCCACTGGTGACTGCCAGCTTACCGTTCGCGTAGGCCCATTGAACCTCTGGAAGACCGGCGACGGCTTTGGCCAGAAGCCGCTTGGACTCGGCCGGGGTGAGCACGACGATGCCTTGCTTCACCTTTGAAAGATTCTTGAGGTCGATGCTGCATGGGTAGAACATCTCGGCCTACCGTCCTTTTCTTGGTGTTCCGGAGGTGTGCGGGGAGAAGAGTCGTCGCGCCGACCGGCGGTGACCCTATACCGGTGTACCATCCTGGGGGATCGGGGAAACCCGGCGACTCATCCCGGCGCGACGTCCTGGAGCCCGCCTGGTGTGGATTCCTTCCGCGTGGGGAACAGCACTTCTGTCTATTGGACACGATTGGGAGGACAAACCATGAGAAATGCGTCCATGTTGTCTAGGGGTCCGGCGCGGAAGAGGCAAGCCTTGATTCTGATGGCCGGCCTGTCGCTTCTCTTGATAGCCGGTGTGTTCGCTGCTTCCTGCGGGGGAGGCGGAGGTTCGGGCGGAACGACCGCCACTACTGTCGGCGCCTCCACCACTGTCGGTGCCTCCACTACCGCCAGCACACCCACTACCGCGGGGGGCGGAGGCGGCGCGCAGGTGGTCATGAAGAATCTGGCTTTCGACCCTGCCACCGTGACCATCAAAGCCGGCGAGAGCGTTACCTGGACCAATCAGGACTCCATGAATCACACGGTGGTAGGCGACAACGGCGAGTTCAAGAGCAGCGAGCTTGCGAACGGGGCCACCTTCAGCTTCAAGTTCGACAAAGCAGGTACGTACGCTTATCACTGCAGCATCCACCCTTCCATGAAGGCGACGGTGGTCGTCCAGTAGGGAGGTTCGGGAGCGCTAGACTCACGATTCAAAGGAGTGAGGGATGAGCATGACCAAGGGTCTGGCGACCTTCAACTTGGTCGTACAGGTGGTATTGATTGTGGCAGCTCTCACCGGCGCTTCTCTGGCCTGGCGACGCAAGTTCGGCCACCATTGCCTGCTCATGAGAGCGGCCATAGCGGCGCAGATCCTAGTCATCGGCATCATCATGGCCCCCCAACTGGCCCGGTATCTGGGCCATTGGGGGGGCTTCTCCCCGTTCATGGTGGAGATCATCGTTCACCACGTCCTCGGGTTGGTCGTCCTGGGCCTGTGGATCTATATCAATCTGGCCTTTACCGGCGTGGTCAAAGCGCCTCGGCGCTACACCTGGTTCATGCGAAGTGCGCTCGCCTCGTGGTTGCTCACGCTGGGCTTGGGGATCTACCTCTACTGGTACATTTGGCGCTGACCGCCGGTTCAGGCGAAAAGACGTCGAGTCGCCCACCCGAATCCGCATGAGAGAGGGTCAGCAAGATCACACGAAGATTCTCGTGGTGGACGACGACGAGAATCTGCGCCGCCTGGTCGCGGCGTACCTGGAGAGCGAGGGCTACGAAGTCAAGGAGGCGGCCGACGGCCACTCGGCGATGGCCGGCGTCGAGGCAGACGAGCCGCAGCTCGTGGTGCTCGATCTCATGTTGCCGGGAATGACCGGCCTTGAGGTAGCTCGCAGAATCCGGGCCAAGCGTACGGTCCCGATCTTGATGCTGACCGCCCGAGGAAGCGAAGACGACTTACTGCAGGGGTTTGAGGCCGGGGCTGACGACTACTTGGTCAAGCCCTTCAGCCCCAAGGTTCTGGTGGCTCGGGTGAAGGCGGTCCTTCGTCGGTCGGGAGCCGAGGGTGAGGATGAGACGGGAGGCTTGCTCCGCCTGGGCGGCCTTTCCATCGACCCTAAGGCCCGCGAGGTGTGGGTCGAGGGCCGCGAGATCGAACTAACCAGTACCGAGTTCGAACTCCTGCGCGTGCTTGCCGAACATCCGGGTTGGGTCTACAGCCGCGAGGAGTTGCTTGAATCGGTCTGGGGCTACAGTTTTCTGGGGGACTCTCGGCTGGTGGACGTGCACATCGCCAATCTGCGCAAGAAGATCGGGGATGACTCGTCGGAACCGCATTTCATCCGCACGGTTCGGGGCGTGGGCTACAAGTTCCAGCTGTTGGGCGCGAACCGGCCGACGTAGTTGGAGAAGAGGTGATCCGTGAGTACCCGTTGGAGGTTGTTCTTTTCATATGTGGCCGTGATTGTCGCCCTGGTTGCAGCGCTTTCTATCGCGGTCCGTAGCATAGCCATCCGGGCGGTCGGCGGCCACATGGCGGGCATGGGGGGAATGGGCGGCGGCCCCAACGGAATGATGAGCGGGGACCTGCAGAGCGCGGTCGGCGCCGGCATCAACGAAGCCATTCTTTGGGGTGCCCTTGCGGCCGTCATCGCCGCTGTGATCGCCAGCTACCTTGTCTCCGGATGGATTACCCGGCCTTTGGGGCACATGGCCGAGGTGGCCGGCCGCATCGCGGCCGGCGACTTCCGGCAACGGGTATCGCATAAGGCGGGAGACGAGATCGGCCGCTTCGCAACAGCCTTCAACGATATGGCCGGCCAGCTCCAGAAGACCGAGGAACTGCGGCAAGAGCTGCTGGGGACCATCTCGCACGAGATACGAACGCCCCTCGCCACCATCGAGGGCTATATGCAGGGACTGATGGACGGGATTGTCCCGGCGGAACCCGAGACGTACGAACTGGTGAGGCGCGAAGCGGCGAGGCTGGGCCGCCTGGTCACCGACGTCGAACGGCTCTCTCGGCTCGAAGCGGGAGCCGAGGCCATCAGGCCCCGGGAGCTTGCAGTCATCCAAGCCATTGAAGCCGTGGTTGCCCCTCTGAGGCCCCAGTTCGCGCACTCGGACCTTTCACTGGTTGTCGACTGTCCCGAGCCGTGCCCGAGGATATGGGCGGATCCCGACAAGTTCGCGCAGATTCTCGGGAATCTCCTCTCGAACTCCCTGCGCTACACGCTGCCCGGCGGCGCCGTTAAGGTCGATGTCCGAGTCCGGGACGCGGTGGTCGCCTTCATCGTGGAGGACAACGGGGTCGGCATCCCGGCCGCTGACTTGCCTCACATCTTCGAGAGGTTCTACCGGGTGGACAAGTCACGATCCAGTTCCGGCGGTGGAAGCGGGATTGGCCTGGCGGTGGCCAAAGCTCTTACCGAGCAGATGGGCGGCTCCATCATGGCGGAGAGCCTTCCCGGAAGCTACACCCGCTTCACGTTCCTGCTGCCCCGGGCCCAGTAGCCCGCTTCGGGCTCCCATAGCGGATTCGCGGCCTCCGCGGAAGCTTCACCTGATCTTTACGTTTCCTTCACTCCCCCTCAACATCCCGCGCCCATACTCGGCTTACGGCAAGCGTTAGATTCGGAGGAATAGGATGTTCAAGACTACAAGAGCAAAAGTCATCGGTCTGAGTCTGGTCGGGGTCATGGCCCTGGGTGGAGCCATCTACGCCACTACTGCCTTGGCTGTCGGCGGCGCATCCGCGTCCCCGGCAATTGCGCAAGCTACTCAGACAGCGACAGACTCGCAACTACGCTCCACCATTCTCGACATGCTCAGGGACCGCATGGGTCTGACCGGACCGGATGCCGAGAAGTTCGCAGACCAGATGATCGTCCCGTATGCAGAATGCAGGGGCCGGCTTCGATCTCCAGGCTATGGTCGACCGATGCGCCAGGTTCGGCGACGCAAACAATGCCAACGCCAACGGCCGCGGCATGATGAACGGAAGCGGCTGGGCGAACGGAGCGACGACTCCCAGTGCCGGCGCCTCCAATCCCAGCGGCGCCACTCCGGGCCGTCCGGACCCTCAAGATAGTAGCTCCGGCTTCACTCGTGGCGGGATGATGGGCGGCGGGATGATGGGCGCCGCGGGGCTCAGGTAGGACCCGCGTGCCCGAGGTTGTTTAGCGGAACGACGAGTTCGAAACCTTTGGAAGTGGAGGTGATGTTCAATGATGTACGGATGGGGCGGCGATCACATGGGAGCTTCAGGTTGGATCGGCATGGCTTTCATGATCGTGTTTTGGGTCGCGGTGGTGATCGGGGTCGTCTATCTGGTGCGGTATCTCGTCGCACGACCTGGGCCCGACAACAGGTGGCAGGCCATGCCACCCTATTGGCGGGAGCCGGGAGCTCCGGGAGCCGGGCAAGGGAAATCTGACGCGCTCCGCATACTGGAGGAACGCTACGCCCGGGGCGAAATCGATCAAGAGGAGTTCCAGAGACGCAGGGCCGACCTCACCTCCTAGCGAAATCGGCGGTGTCCTTGACTCGGTTGGGGGGTTGTGAGAAAAAGAGGCCTTGATTCCGGTAGTGACCGAGAGCGGGGAGCAGCGATGACCGGTGCAGCAGGGGCGCCATGCTAGGGGGGCTGTTGAGAATCGAAGCCTTGGCCGCCAGAACGCACTGCACGGCGCGATGCCGCGTCCTCGGTCGCGCCCGTAGCGCTGCTACGAGCGCTCCCTGCGTCCTTGCCTCACACCCGTCCATCGCGCCCTGGACGGCGAAGCGTCAATTCCCAACAGCCCTCCGGACCCGAGCGTGAACGAGGACCAGTCGGTGCCGGGGCGCCAGGACCAGCCGGTGGAGGGCCGGCCGGACGAGGAGCACCAGGACTTCCTCCGGGAGATGGTCCAGCAGGACCTGGCCGCGGGCCGCTTCAGCGGCGTGGTGACGCGTTTCCCGCCGGAGCCCAACGGCTACCTCCACATCGGCCACGCCAAGTCCATCTGCCTGAACTTCGGCATCGCCCGCCAGTTCGGCGGGCAGTGCAACCTGCGCATGGACGACACGAATCCGGCCAAGGAGGACGTCGAGTACGTCGACTCCATCACGGCCGACGTGAAGTGGCTCATCGCCGGCTGGGCGGACCACTGTCTGGGCCTGAAGCCGGTCGGCCGGCTGGCGGAGAAGCGCGACCTGGGGGGCCGCGAGGACTACTACCTTGCCCCGGTCATGCCGGCGCAGAGCCACGGTGAGGCGCTGGAGCCGTTCTACGCCTCCGACTATTTCGAGCCGCTCTACGAGTACGCGCTCGAGCTGATCCGCAAGGGCAAGGCCTTCGTCTGCGACCACACCGCCGAGGAGGTCGACCAGATGCGCGGCGCGCCCGACCGGCCGGGGCAGGAGAGCGCCTACCGGGACCGCTCGGTGGCGGAGAACCTCGACCTGTTCCGGCGGATGCGGGCCGGCGAGTTCCCGGACGGCGCCTGCACGCTGCGCGCGAAGATCGACATGGGCGCGCCCAACGTCTGGCTGCGCGACCCGGTGCTCTACCGCATCCGCCACGCCTCGCACCATCACACGGGCGACCAGTGGTGCATCTACCCGATGTACGACTTCGCGCACGGCCTGAGCGACTACATCGAGGGCATCACCCACAGCATCTGCACGCTCGAGTTCGAGGTGCACCGGCCGCTGTACGAATGGATCCTCGAGGCCCTCGAGCTGCCCCGGACGCAACCGCGCCAGCGCGAGTTCGCGCGTCTCAACGTGACGTACACGGTGATGAGCAAGCGCAAGCTGCTCAGGCTCGTGCAGGAGGGGCTGGTGCGGGGCTGGGACGACCCGCGCATGCCGACCATCTCGGGCATGCGGCGACGCGGCTACCCGGCCGAGGCGATCCGCGCGTTCTGCGAGCGCATCGGGGTCGCGAAGCGCGAGAACATGGTCGAGCTGGGGCTGCTGGAGCACTTCGTGCGCGAGGACCTCAACCGCCGTGCCCCGCGCGCCATGGCGGTGCTGCGACCGCTCCGGGTCGTGATCGAGAACTACCCCGAGGGGCAGGTCGAGGAGATGGAGGCGGTCAACAACCCCGAGGACGCCGCGATGGGCACCCGCCGGGTGCCGTTCTCCCGCGTCGTCTACATCGAGCAGGACGACTTTCGCGAGGTGCCGCCGCCGAAGTACCACCGCCTGAGCCCGGGAGTGGAGGTGCGGCTGCGCTACGCGTACCTGATCACCTGCACCGGCGTGGTCCGCGACCCGCAGAGCGGCGAGGTCGTCGAGGTGCGGGCCCGCTACGATCCGGCCACGCGCGGCGGCGACACGCCCGACGGGCGCAAGGTCAAGTCCACCATCCACTGGGTGTCCGCGGCCCATGCGGTCGACGCCGAGGTGCGGCTCTACGAGACGCTCTTCGGGGTGGAGAACCCGGAGGACGTGCCCGAGGGCCAGGACTTCACCCGGAGTCTCAACCCGAGGTCGCTGGAGACCCTGCAGGGCTGCAAGCTCGAGCCGTCGCTGGCCGCGGCGGTCCCGGGCTCGCCGTACCAGTTCGAACGGCTCGGCTATTTCTGCGCCGACCCGGAGGACTCCCGCCCCGGTGTCCCCGTCTTCAACCGCACCGTCACGTTGAAGGACGCCTGGGCCAGGATCGAGAGGAAGCAGGGCCAGGGCTAGGCCGCCCGCACGAGCGAAGTCTCGGCCGCGAGCGTCAGTCGGGCGCCGATGGCGGCGCGTCCGCGAGCTGGGCTACGTCGCGGCCGCGATGGTACACGAGCTGGGCTACATCTCGGCGGCGATGGTAAACTTGCCATGGCGCTTTGCCCGGTGGTGTAACGGCAGCACGACTGGCTCTGGACCAGTTAGTCGAGGTTCGAATCCTCGCCGGGCAGCCATCTTCGCCGCGAGCTGCCACGGGCGCGCCGGTTGCGCGCCCGCGTCGTTTGAGCCAGGTGGCACAGTGGTCTTCGTGCCCCGCGCGAAAAGGATCGCCAGTCCGGCCAGGATGACGATCATCCCCACGACCTCGAGGGCGGTCGGCCGTTCGCCCAGTTGCGCCCAGGAGGCGAGCAGGCCCACGACCGGGGTACCCATCGTACCCAGACCCGCTATTCCGGCCGGCATCTCTTGCAGGACGTAGAGCCAGAGGAACGACGCCACGCCGGTAGCGCCGACCAGGGTGAAGGCGAGCGACCACAGGAATGCACCCGACCACTCCGGCATGCGGCCTCCGACGAAGACGGCGAGCAACACCAGGGGGATCGACCCGAACAGGGTCTGCCAGGCGGTCAGCGACAGCAGGTCGACCTCGTGGCGTCGCCGGAGCACCTTGGCCACTATCGCGCTCGCACCCCAGGAAAGCGCCCCGGCCAGAGCCAACAGGCTGCTGACTACGCCCTGCAGGTTCCAGGGCTCGACTATCAAGACCAAACCGCCCAGTGCCAACAGGACCGAGAGCCACTGCGCCCCGCGCAGCCTCTCTCCGAGAATCGGCCAGGCCATCAGCAGGATCCAAAACTGCCAGGTGTTCGCCAGGATGGCGGTACGGCCGGCCCCGCCGCTGACCAGGGCGGCGATGGTCAGGCCCATGAAGCCGCTGGTCTGAAGAACGCCGAGAAGCATGGTGAGTCTGAGCGCCTTCGGTCTGAGCGGGCGTCCGAGGGCCGCCGCGAGCACCAGCAGCAGGATCCCGCCCGGAAGCGTTCGCAGCGCGGCGAACACGAAGGGGTCACTGTAGGCGACACCAACTTTGAGAGGCACCCAGGTGTACCCCCAGATCAGCGCGATAAGGACCAGCGCCAACAGCGGCAAGATACGAGATGATCTCAGTGGGCCCTCCCTCATGTGTGTTCCCTCGACGCTCCTGTCCCCGTCATTCTAGGCATTCCCGGCACGCCGCGATAGAAAGAACAGCTTGACGAATGATGAGACTACTTCTAGAGTCTCACTGATCGACCCCGAGAGGAGATTCTTCCCCATGTCTACCCGAGCAATGATCGACGAATTCCTGAGCCACCACAAACTGGCGCTGGTGCGTTCTTCTCCATCGTCACCAGTCCGCGGCGCAAAGATTGACGAGGAGTTGGCCGGCAAGGGATACGAGATCGCGGTCGTATATCTCGACGAGTCGGTCTCCGAACCAAGATTGGCCAATCTGAAAGATCCGGTCGAGGGAGTCGTGATCGCTGTTCCGTCAAACCAATGTGAAAGAGCGGTTCAAGAGGCCCTTGATGCCAACATTCCGCGGGTGTGGCTTCAACCTGGGTGTGAATCAAAGGCGGCCATCGACTTGTGCGACCAAAGAGGCGTCCCAGTTGTCCACGGCGCATGCGTGCTCATGTATGCGGAGCCGGTGAAGTCGTTCCACGCCTTTCATCGTTGGCTCTGGAAGACGCTGGGGTTGCTTGCAAAGTAGGTCTTTCGACACGCCTGCCGGCGCCATGTGCTTCGGGGACGTGGCCGAGAACTACGACCGTTACCGGCCGAAGCTGCCGGAAGCCGTCATCGAGTGGTTCCTACCTTTGCCGTGCGGGGTGGCTCTTGACCTGGGCGCCGGCACCGGCGCGGCGACTCAGGCGCTTGCCCGCCGGGCGGAGCACGTCATCGCCGTGGAGCCCGACCCCCGCATGAGGGCGCTGCTGGCTCGTCACTTCCCGGAAGCCTCGCGTCCTCGATGGGCGGGCCGAATCACTCCCGTTGGAGGACGCGAGCGTAGATGCCGTCCTGGTATGTTCTGCCTGGCACTGGATCGACCCGGATCGCGCCATCCCGGAGATCGCTCGGGTGCTTCGAAGCGGAGGAGTGTGGGGGATCGCGTGGAACAGCCTCGACCGGGAGGCGCCGTTGGTAGCTGAGCTCCGCCGCGTGACCGGCCACCCGCGGCTTGAGGGCGAGCACGGCCGTTCCCGCCGCCCGGAGGACATCCGCCTGCCGCAGGAGGCGCCCTTCGTGACACCCGAGGTGCGGACGATACCGTGGACCTGGGACATCACCGCGGAGGATCTCGTGGGACTGATGGGGACGTATAGTGCGGTCGTCATGCTTTCGGCCGAGGAGAGAGCGAAGGTACTGGAGCGGACCCGCGAAGTCATCGACGCTCAACCGCCGGGAGCCGAACATCACCGTATCCGCATCTCCATGGCCTGCCGCTGCTGGAAGACCACTCGCATCTGAGCCGGACCGGTGCGGCCTTTGCCGCCGACGTCGCCGCTCGCTCGTCCTTCGACCCGCTACGCCGAGGCGCCTCGCGAAAGGGTGCGCCTCAGTCTTCCCGCGACTCGATGGGGGATCCCCGCCAATTGGGGCAGGACTCTGACCGGAGCCATGATCCCCGCGTCGGTAGACCGGTGTTGCGCATCCTCCAGCGAAGCGAATCTCCAGTGCATCCCCCGCTTGAAGGGGATGTCGCCAGAGGAGCGGGTCGCGCGCGCGATGCACCGGTTCGGCGCATGGAAGCGTACCTCGACGTCTTCGAATCCCATAAGGGCGCACATGTCCTCGATGCAGAGCCCGGAAGGCTGCCACCACATGCCCTTGTAGAAGCGGCCGAAGTTGGCGTACGAACACTTGAAGTCGTTCACGGCGTTGCTCTCCAGCAGGAGCGTGCCTCCCGGTTTGATCAGGCGGCTCATGACATAGAGGCCGACCAACATGTCGCTCAGGTGGTACAGCACTCCGGCCATGAGGGCGAGGTCGAGGGCGTTCTCCGGCAGTTCGTCCAGCAGATAGAACAGGGAGGACTCAACCGGTGTGATGCCTTTCATCTGGAACACTTCGGCCAAATAGGCGCATTGGGCGAGGTGGTCCGGGAGCTCGTCTATGGCGTAGACGACCGACGGATTCCGGGCCGCCAGGTAAAGACTGAGTCCGCCGGTGAAGCAGCCGACGTCCGCGACGGCCTGCCCGGTGAGGTCCTTGGGCCACCACGCCCATGAATCCAGCGCACCGGCGATATCGAGGTAGCTGTCTCCCAAGAAGCCTTTCTTCTGAAAGCGGCCGAAATCGATGCTATGCCCCCAGCCGTACTGCGCCGATGAAGCCAATTCCTCCACGTGCCGGCGGATCTCATCCACTCGTTCTTGTGACGTGTCGGGAGGCAACTGGAGCGGCCACGTCGCTTTGGGCACACGGTAGGTCTTCATGTCCTCGTTCCCTCGTCGGATTGTTCGTCTGCGTGAGCATACGCGGACGCTTCATTGCGTACAACGGTCGCTGGAAACCCCTCTTTCTGGTGGTCGCCGGCCATGGGGTAGGACAGGACAGTCAGTGACTTTTACGATGTGGCAACTCTGCTCTGAATCGTCATCTTCCGTTCTTGACAGGCGAGAACGGCGCTGCTAGTGTCCGAGAGCGTGGCAGTCTGCTGTCGTCAGGATGAAACTCGCGGAATCTTCCGACGTTCGTTTACAAGGGAGGCTAGGCACTCACATGAAACACGGAGAAGCGTTTTCCAAGAACGTAGAACTTGTTGCCTATCACGACTTGGAAGGCAAACCCGGCCTTCAGATGGCTATGCAGGAAGTCGGAGGCAGGTACTACCTGTATCTATCGCATTTCCGGCATTCGGGCTGGGCCATACTGGACGTGACCGACCCGGCTGAGCCTCGGTACCTCAAGTTCATCCCCGGCCCGGACAAGAAGGGCCAATTCACACCGAAGATCCAGGTGGCCGATGGCCTGATGGTCACGGCCCTCGGGCAGTTGTTCCCGGTGGTCCATGGGACTTCCTGGGCCGATCCGTATGAGGCCGGCGTCTACATATGGGACGTCAAAGACCCGGAGAACCCCAAGTGGCTGTCCTCCTGGGAAACGGGTGGCGGCATAGGTGTCCACCGGTTCTACTACTGCTGGAGGGCGCTACGTTCATCTCTCGGCGTCGTGCCCGGGATACATGGGGTTCATCTACCGGATCCCTCGACATCAGCGACCCCACCCGGCCCGTTGAGGCGGGCAGATGGTGGATGCAGGAGCAGTGGGAAGCAGGCGCAACCGGGACCAAGGGCACGCTGGAGAGTCTGCTCCCCCTCTCGGTGATGCATGGTCCCGCCTACCCAAAGGGGGATATCGCTTATGTGAGCTGGGGCGGGGCCGGAATGATCGTTCTCGACATCTCGAACATCGCCGTCCCGAAGTTCCTCGGCCAACTGAAGCATTCTCCGCCCTTGTCCAGCGGGCCTGGAGCGAGGTGCCACACGGTCGTGCCGCTCTCCGAACGGCCCTATGCTCTCATGACCAGTGAAGGGGGCCGATTCCCGTATTTCAGCAAGGAGTACGTCAACAGCAAGGCCCAGCCGCTCAACTTCATCGGCATGGTCGATATCGCCGATCCGACCAATCCCACCCTCATCTCCATGTTCCCCTACCCGGAGATCCCGGAAGGCTATCCCTACAAGAATTTCAACGAGATCCCCGGATGGGGAGCGGGCCCGTTCGGGCCGCACAACCTGCACGAGCCGCACTACCATCCCGCCCTCGAAGACCGGAACGATCGCGCCTACTGCGCATATTTCAACGCGGGCCTGAGGGTCTACGACATCAGCGACCCCTTCGTGCCGAGGGAGATCGCCTACTACATACCGCCCACCGGAGACACATATGCCTTCAACAACGAGGCCGGCACTCTCTTTCCCGGTCCGAACCTTTCTCTAGCCGAAGAGGTTCTCGTGGATAACCGGGGCTATATCTACATGCTTGAGGCGCTGCACTCGGAGCTGCATATCCTCCGCTGTACTGTCTGAGCTCGAAAAGGGCTTCGAGCGCTTCGAGTACCTTGCCTTGGTGCCCGCGGACTCCCCGATCAAGACGCTGGCCGATCTCGACGGCAAGGTGGTGGCTGCCAACACGGAGGAAGACGGAGGGTCCATCCTTATCAACACCGTGAACAAGCAGCTGAACATCAACATCAAGAAGCTGATTTGCGGTGATGTCCTCCAGGCGCTCGCGGGCTTCGACCGGGGCGACATCGTTGCATACGCCTGCAACACGACCGACATTGCCACTATGGAGTCTCAGGGTTTTGCCGTGCGCGGCCTGCTCACGGCGGAAATGAGAGCGGCCAGTGGCTCCTTGGCCTACTGGGCGACACGGGAAACGGTGACAGCGAAGCCGGAGGCTCTCAAGGCCTTCGCGGCGGGACTTCAAGAAGCCCGTGCCTATATCGGTGACGATCAGCAGAAGCTGGTGGACTGGATGAACGCGCAGTCGCCGATCGCCGCGGACCAAATGGCCTTCCAAAAGGCTCTGGCCAAGGCTTTCCTCGGGCTACGGCCGACCGATGTCACGCCGGTCGGGTCGATCCCACCCGCCACGTTCGATCTGGTTTTCAACAACCTTCTTGCCCAGGGCGTAGTCAGCGGGCAGTCGACCGACTTCTACACCAACGAGTTCTTCAACAAGTAGTGCGCGAGTATCAGCGGTCTGAGCATCCGAACTGCAGCGACACCCTCCACCGCTCCCGGCCCGGCCTTCGGGCCGGGAGCGCCTCTATCCCCCACGGTCAGGGACGAGGCGGGATCGCGGGAGGTCAAGTGGTGGCGGTAGCCGAGCACTTCATCGTCCACTGGCGTCAGCCTAAGTGGCGGAGGAGATAGGGATCGCTACTCCTCCGACCCTTCTGTCCACCCGAGTTCGCGCGACACGAGAGCGGCCGTAAGCTGGACCGCCGCTCCGTACTTCCTCATCTCGATGGGCCCAAATCTCTCTGTCGGGGCGACTACGGCCATGGACGCGATCACCTTGCCGGCTGAATCAAAGACAGGAGCAGCCACGGTACATATCCCGACAACGACAGTCTCGAGGCCAAAGGCCACGCGTTCGCGCCGAATGCGCTCGATTTCCTCTCTCAGCTGAACTGGGTCGGTGATCGTGTGCTCGGTGATCCGGGGGTGGTTCATGGCGAGCGCTGCCTCTCGGACGCTGTCGGGTGCGAACGCCAGGGCGATCTTGGCGTAGAGGGCGGTCAACCCGGGGAATGTGGTGCCCACTTGATTGGCGGGCTTGAAGGGCCGCGGAGTAAGAATCATGTCAAGGATGAGTGATTCCCCATGCTCCCAGACTCCGAGGGCGCTGCTCTCGGTGGTGAGTTCAGTGAGGTGTTCTAGGTGGGGACGAGCAACAAGAATCAACTGGGAATGAGACCGCGTTAGGGATGCAATCCGGAAGATTGCCGGGCCGAGCTCGTAGCTGCGGTTCCGCGCCCCCCGGCGAAGATAGCGGGAATCTTCCAAGGTCTTTACCAGTCGCAGAGCCGTGGCCACCGGTATCCCCGTTGCCTCAGCGATGCTCGTGAGCGACCAACTAGGGTGTTCGTTGTCAAAGAGGTTGAGGATCAATAGCCCCTTTTCCAGCGTACGAGCGGTCTTCGTTCCCTCGCCCGGCGACACCTTCGAAGAAGCCGGCACGATCATCGGTCTCCTATCGCACCACGCGCGGGGGAGCTACCCATCCAATCCCCCGTCCACCCGAGTTCGCGTGATAGGAGCGTGACCGCACGCAAGACCGCCGCGCTGTGCTCCCTCATCTCGACGGGCCCGAATCGCTCCGTCGGGGCGACTACAGCCATGGATGCAGCCACCTTGCCATTGGAATCAAAAACAGGAGCAGACACGGCACACACCCCGATAGAAATGGTCTCGATGCCAAAGGCCACGCGATCGCGGCGAATGCGCTCGATCTCCTCTCTGAGCTGAACGGGGTCGGTGATCGTGTGTTCGGTCATCTGGGGGTGGCCCTTGGCCAGCGCTGCCTCGAGGACGCTTTCGGGTGCGAATGCCACGGCGATCCTGCCGCAGGACGCCGCCAACCCAGGGATCGTAGTGCCGGCTAGGTTGGCGGGCTTGAAAGGCCGAGGCGTAAGGATCATGTCGATGATGTGAGACTCCCCGTGCTCCCAGACTCCGAGGGCGGTGCTCTCGGTGGTAAGTTCGGTGAGGCGTTCTAGGTGCGGACGAGCGATACGAATCAACTCGGAATGAGCACGGGGTACGGACGCAGCTCTGTATATGGCGGGGCCGAGCTCGTAGCTGCGATTCTGCGCCTCATGGCGAAGATAGCGCGATTTCTCCAAGGTTCTTGCCAGCCGTAGGGCCGTGGGCATCGGCATACCCGTGGCTTCGGAGATGCCCGTCATTGTCCAACTGGGGTGTTCGTCGTCAAAGAGGCTGAGAATCATCAGCCCCTTTTCCAACGTGCGAGCGGTCTTTACTTCCCGGCCCATGGATGAAATGATTACCCCCCTCAGGTTCAGACCCGGTTCGCGGCCGGCCTCGTCAGCAGTGAGCGCGCGTAAGACGATTTGTAGCACACCATCGCTCACTTTCACAATGTATCAGTTTCACTCCAACTCTTCCTTCGGTGCATTTGACAGGTGCATGCCGTGCTGCTAGGGTGCGTTAATGTGGCAGTGCGCTATCCGAAAGTGAAAAAGTTGTTCACCCAAGAGGTAGTGAGCTGCGGCATGGTGCAAGGAACTGCGACAGGAATGGGGGAACCGACAGATGAGACGATGGAATAGCAGAACGGTTCGAATAGGAGCGCTGGTAGTTGGCCTGATGCTCCTGGCGGTGCTGATCGCCGCGTGTGGAGGCGGCACGGACGAATCGACGACCACGACCGCGGCCGGCCCGGCGACCACGACCGCCGGCCCAGCGACCACGGTCGGTGCGACGACCACTACGGCCGCCCCGACGACCACTACGGTCGCGGCGGCTCCCACGAAACTCCGGGTTCTGATCTCCAGCCCGGCGGTGTATCCGTTCTACGAGCCCTACGTTGCCAAATCGCAGGGCTTCTTCGAGAAGAGGGGTCTTGACGTGACGATCTCGGAGGTAGACGGCTCCGAGGGTACGATCACGGCCTTCGCGTCGGGCCAGGGCGACATCATGCAGGGCGACATAAGCACCTTGAATCCGAAGACCGTGGCGCAGATCAAACCGGTCATGTTCTACATGTTCATGACCAGCATCTTCAGCATCTACGTTCCGGCGGATTCCGCCATTCAAGGCCCCGCGGATCTCAACGGCAAGGTCATCGGTGTGAACTCGGAGCAGGATCCGGGGATGAGCCTCATCAAGACCATGAACTTGAAGTACAACATCGAGGCCACGAGCCTGGTCGTGGTTGAGGCTGCCCAGGCGCTCGCTGCGCTCGACCGCGGGGACATCGTTGCCTACGCCAGTTCCGCGACGGGCGCTGCGCGCATCGAAGCCGCGGGCAAACCCATGCGCAGTATCATCCCGAAGGAAATGGTGGACGCCAGCGGCGGCTTCGGCTACTGGGCGACGCGGGAGTTCATGAACGCTCATGTGGACGCCATGAAGGCCTATGTGGCGGCCCTCCAAGAAGCCCGGGCCTATATTGCTGACGATCCGCAGAAACTCGTTGACTGGGCGAACTCGCAGACGCCGATACCGGCTGCGGAGCTGGCCTTCCGGAAAGCCCTCTCCAAAGCGGTCATCGATATTCGGCCGAAGGATGTCACGCCGGTGGGTTCCATTCCGCCCGCCAAGTGGACGCTGTGGTGGGACACCCTGGTCGCCAACAAGACGATCGACCCCACGATCATGGGCAGCCCGACTGACTGGTACACCAACGAATTCTTCGCTAAGTAGGAAGATATAGCGTGACTTCCAGCACCGTAACAACACTCTCCAACGCTCCCGGCCCGGCCTTCGGGCCGGGAGCGCCTCTAAGCTCCTCGGCCGGCGTATCTATCAAGAACGTCTCCCACATCTTTGAAGGCCGGGGCGGTAAATCGGTCCATGCTCTAGACGAGGTCTCCATGGAGATCCCCTTAGGCACCATGGCCGCCATCATCGGTCCCTCCGGCTGCGGCAAGTCCACTCTTCTTTACATCGTCGGGGGACTACTCGAGCCCACCAAAGGCACGGCCTATGTGGAAGGCCAGCCGGCCATGACCATGGACCGCCGTAAAGTGGGCTACATGTTCCAGCAACCCACTCTTCTTGCCTGGCGTACCACCTTAAATAACGTGCTCCTTCCCTTCGAGATCCGCTACGGCAAGAAAGCCGCCGCTAAGAAGCGCGACCAAGCCATGCAACTCTTAGAGACCACCGGTATCGGGGAGTTCCACCATTCCTACGCCCATCAGCTCTCCGGGGGCATGGCCCAGCGGGCGGCCATCTGCCGCATGCTCATCACCGACCCCACTCTCCTTCTTCTGGATGAACCCTTCGGGGCTCTTGATGAACTGACCCGGGACGCCATGGATGAGGAACTGGGCCGGGTGGTGGAAGAACACAAAGCCACCTCCTTTATCGTCACGCACTCCATACCGGAAGCGGTGTTCCTAGCCGACTCCATCTATGTGATGACTCCCCGTCCGGGCCGCATCTTCAAAGTCATCCCCATCCCCTTCCCCCGGCCGCGATCGATCTCGATTACCACCACCTCCGGATTCGCGGAACTCACCGGTGCCGTCCGTAACGCCCTTAACGAGGCGGGATCGCGGGAGGTCAAGTGATGAGCCCCAGAGGACACTACGACGATAGTCGATAAGAGCGCGGAAGAGCCGGTTGGCGATGAAAGACGGGGGGAAAGCCGGCTGAGGCGAGCCTTCCGCGGACGCCTGGGCACCGGGGTAGGCATCATCCTGTTCGGGGTTATCTTCGTCCTGGTCTGGGAGGGTATCTTCCAACTGAAGATCGTCTCGAAGTTCATCATCCCGTCGGCCTTCCGACGCTGAAAGAGATCGTTCGCATCTTCGGGGACGTGTTCACCGGAGGCGTGTACCTTACGGCGACGTGGATCACGATAGAAGAGATCGCCGTGGGGTTTGCCCTGGGCATGATCGCCGGGATCGTCCTCGGCGTCGTGATCGGTGAGACTGCCTTTGGCCGAAGGGTCTTGACTCCCTACGTCGTGGGCTTCAACGCCATGCCCAAGGTGGCCTTTGCCCCCTTGTTCGTGGCCGCCCTGGGCTTCGGGCTGGCCCCCAAGATCCTGATGGCGGCCGTCATCTCCTTCTTCCCCATCGTGGTGAACACCGCCGCCGGCATCGAGTCGCCCACCGACAACGAGCTCACCCTCTTTCGGGCCATGGAGTCCTCCCGGTGGAAGACGCTGTGGAAGCTCAAGTTCCCCACCGCCTTGCCGTTCATCTTCGCCGGACTGAAGATCGCCGCCGTCCTATCGGTTATCGGCGCGGTGGTCGCCGACATCCTGAGCGGGGGGAAGGGCGGCCTCGGCAAATCGATCATGGTCGCTTCTATCGATCTTAGGACCGCCACCATCTTTGCGCTCATCGTGCTACTCAGCATAGTCGGTCTGGTGGTCTTCATGGTCGTGGTCGTGGCCGAACATTACATTGTCCACTGGCGTCAGCCGAAATGGCGCAGAAAATAGGGACAGAGACGGTTGCAGGCGCGCTGGGCCCGAAGAACACTGCCGTTTTCTTCGGGCCCAGCGCTCGCGCGCCGCGCTGATAACTCCCTAGACACCGGGCTCGGCTGCAAGCTATGTGTTTGGCTTGACCGCCCGGTGATCGCAAGGCTTGCGATGCACGTGCAAGCATGCCCGCAGTTGTTCCCAGTGAAAGACTCGCAGAGGAAGGTATCTATGGAAAACGTGGTTGTTTTCGAACCGCATCGTGCTGAGGACTACAGGAAGGCGCTTCAACCCAAGTTTCCTGAGATCGCCATTCATGCGGCCTCAAATGCGGAGGAGCTCGCAGGGCTCGTGGAAGAGATGGATATCCTCATGGCCTTCGCCATGCCGGATGAACTCATGCGCAAGGCCACGAAGCTTCAGTGGATCCAGGGTCTGGGTACCGGCGTGGATTACCTCACCAACCTGCCCTCGCTCCGCAAAGAGGTCATCATCACTTCTATGCGCGGCATACACGGACCTCAGATGTCGGAGATGGCCTTCCTACAGATGCTCGCGCTGGGCCGGAACTTTCCGCAGATGGTCCGCAACCAGGATCTGGCGATCTGGGAGCCCTGGCCCGCCAAGCTTCTCTGGCATAAGAACGTGGGGATCCTGGGCCTAGGGGTCATCGGGGAAGAGATCGCCCGGAAATGCAAGGCCTTCGGGATGACCGTCTACGGTATCGACATCGTTCGGAAAGAGAACGACTCCGTGGACTTCTTCTTTGGGCCGGAGGACATCGTCAAGGTCGCGGCTGAAGTCGACTATCTGATCATCGTGGCCCCCAACACACCGCAGACCCACCAGATCGTGAACGAGAAGGTGCTCTCCGCGATGAAGCCCTCGGCCTTCCTCATCAATATCGCCCGGGGGGAATTGGTCGACGAAGACGCCCTGATCAAGGCTCTGGAGGCCGGGGAGATCGCCGGCGCCGCTCTGGACGCACTTGTTCAAGAACCTCTGCCCGCGGACCATCCCTTCTGGAAGATGAAGAACGTGATCGTCACCTCGCACGTGGGCGGCAGGAGCGATATCTACATCGAACAGAGCTTGCCCATCATCGAAGAAAACCTGCGCCGATATCTCAAAGGCGAGCGGAAAGACCTAGTCAATCTCGTTTCTCATTAGGGGGATCGGGTCCAAGTAGAGAGATGGCCAAGCTACTAGAACATCAAGGCAAGGGTTGGCTGCGGGAGGCCGGACTGGCGGTTCCTCGGGGGTCGGCCGCCGCGACCGCGGAAGAGGCCGCGCGCGATCGCCACGGAACTCGCGTGTCCGGTGGTGGTCAAGGCCCAGGTCCAGGCCGGGGGACGGGGCAAGTCCGGTGGTCTGGCCATGGCCGACACTCCAGCCCAGGCCGCGGTCGCGGCCGGGCGCCTTCTGGGCTCCGAACTCAAGGGCGGGCTCGTCCGCCAGGTGCTGGTGGAGGAGAAGCTGGACATCGCCCACGAGTTCTACGCGGGCTACACCGTGAACTCCGGTCGCGCTGCCCGCTGCCCCATGCTCATGTTCAGTCCCGAGGGGGGGATGGACATTGAGAGCGTGCCCGAAGAACAACTCTTCCGACTGCTCGTTTCTCCCACCCGGGGCCCGGACGACCGTGAGCTGCTCGCCATGCTCCGGCAGGCTCAGGTGCCGCCCGAGCGCCAAGGCGCTCTGGCCGAGTTCTTGGCGGGACTCTTCCAGGCATATCGCACGTACGACTGCTTCACCCTCGAGGTGAACCCTCTGGTGCTTACCCGGGCAGGCACGTTCGTGGCTGCCGACTGCAAGATGGAGATCGACAACAACTCCGTCTTTCGCCATCCGGAGATGGGCATCGAAGTAGCCCGCGATTTCGGCCACGACCCCACCGAGTTGGACCTCATCGGCTGGGGTATCGAGGAGGCCGACCAGCGGGGCTCGGGCTTTCTCATGAGCATGGGCTTCGACGAAAAGAGCCCGGGATACATCGGCTACCATCCCATCGGGGGCGGCTCGGCCATGTTGGGCATGGACGCGCTTCAGAAGGTGGGCCTCAAGGTGGCCAACTATGCCGACACCAGCGGCAACCCGGTGGGGTCCAAGATCTACCGGGTGGCCAAGGTCATCCTTTCCCAACCGGGGATCGACGGCTATCTCCTGGGAGGATTCATGATGGCCAACCAGGAGCAGTGGCACCACGCCCACGCCATCGTGAAAGCTCTGCGCGAGATCCTGCCCCGGCGCCCTGGGCTTCCCTGCCTGCTCCTGCTCTGCGGCAACAAGGAAGAAGAGTCGCTCGCCATCCTGCGTGAGGGGCTTGCCGACGTTCCCGGCGGCGACCGCATAGAGATCTACGGTCGCAAGTACGTCACCGACACGGAATTCATCGCCCAGAAGATGCTCTCGATGGTGGAAGAGTATCAACGGGCGAAGGTCGGGTGAGGAGACCACATGCTTACATTCTGTGAACGGACCCTCACGGTGACCATCGATACGGCCAAATGCCCTGAATGCCAGACCAAGGCCTGTATCTCTGCCTGCCGCACCTACGCCCGGGGCATCCTGGAGCTGAAAGACGGCGTTCCCTCGGTCGCCCACTTGGATGCCGAAGGGGTGAAGCGGGGGGGCACTGAGTGCCTGGCCTGCGAATACGAGTGTCTTTTCCGGGGCCTGGGTGCCATTGCCATCGAAGTGCCCATCAAGGGCCTGCCCGAGTATCTGGCCAAGCGCGGACTCTTGCCGCCGCGAAACGGGCGCGGGCGGCGCCGTATGAGCATTCTTATCGATAGGAGCACCCGGGTGCTGGTGCAGGGCATCACCGGCCGGGAGGGCTCCTTGCGGGCCCGCTATATGAAGGACTACGGCACCCAGGTCGTGGCCGGCACCAGCCCGGGCAAAGGGGGTACCGAGGTCCACGGCATCCCGGTCTACGACACCGTAGAAGCGGCCATAGCGGCCGAAGGCCCGGTGGACTTCAGCGTGGTCTTCGTGCCCGGACGAGCACTTCTGCCCGCCATCGAGGAAGCGGCGGATGCCGGCGTTCCCAACCTGGTGGCCTGCGTGGAATCGGTGCCCGTCCAGGACATCATGGTGATGGTCGAATACTGCCGGGAGCGGGGCACCCGTCTGCTGGGCCCGGGCACCATCGGGGCTATCACCCCGGGAGAAGCGGTGGTCGGTTGGCTGGGGGGTAGCGTAGGCTGGGCGAACACCTTCTTCGCTCCCGGTCCTATTGGGGTCTTCTCCCGTAGCGGCGGCCAGTCGGGGACCATCCCCTGGGTCTTGAGTCAAGCCGGCTTTGGTGTCTCCACCGTGATCCACACCGGCACCGAGCCGGTTCTGGGCACTTCCATGGCCGACCTCCTTCCCCTCTTCGAAGCCGACCCTCAGACCGAGGCGGTGGCGGTCTTCTCCGAGATCGGCGGCTCGCAGGAAGAGGAATGCGCCGACGTGATCGCCTCCGGTGGTTTTACCAAGCCCTTTGTCATCTTTGTGGCTGGTTCCTGGGCCCCGGAAGGGCAGCGCTTCTCCCATGCCTCCAGCATCGTCGAACGGGGCCGGGGGTCGGCGAAAAGCAAGATGGAAGCAGTCGAGAGGGCTGGGGGCTATGTGGCTGCCAGTCCCAAC
Source organism: uncultured Actinomycetes bacterium (assembly GCA_963809395.1). GTDB lineage: Bacteria > Actinomycetota > Thermoleophilia > RBG-16-64-13 > RBG-16-64-13 > CAWEJM01. The sequence goes on from CAWEJM010000004.1 coordinate 90,359, forward strand.
GACATCCCCCGTATCTTACGCACGGTACTCAGGTAGTTTAGGAAAGGAATCAAGTATGGCTGTCATGCGCTCCGTTCTCTACGTTCCCGGCAACAACGACAAAATGATCGACAAGGCCTCCGCTCTGGGTGCCGACATCGTCACTCTCGATCTGGAGGACTCCGTTCCCCCGGCAGAGAAAGCCAACGCCCGCACGATCTCGGCGGCCGCTCTGGAGGCGGTGGGGTCCGGCGGCTCCGAGGTCTACGTCCGCCTGAACAACTGGGAGACCCTCATGACCGACGACGACCTGGAAGCGGTCGTGCACAAGGGTCTGCACGGGGTGACGCTGGCCAAATGCGGGCATGCCGATGACGTGAAGCGCCTGGACTGGAAGCTGGACGAGTTGGAGCGACGTCGCGGCCTGACGCGGGGTAGCATCAAGATCTCCGTGCTGCTCGAAACCGCCAAGGGTGCCATCAACGCTTACCCCTCTCTGACTGCCAGCCCCCGCATGGTGAGCGCCATCTTCGGGGCCGTGGACTTCACCAAGGACATGCGGGTGAAGCTCACCTCCGTCGGCGAGGAGCAGAAATACGCCCGCCGGCACATCGCCGTGGCCGCTCGGGCGGCCGGCGTGGTGGCCATCGATGCCCCCTTCGTCGCCTACCAGGACATGGAGGCCTTCGAGGCCAATCTGCGTGACGGCCGCCAGATGGGCTACGAGGGCCGGATGATCATCCACCCCAGCCAGATCGAGGTGTGCAACCGCATGTACGCGCCCGACCCCACCGATGTGGAGTGGGCGAAGGGTGTGGTCAAAGCTTTTGAAGAAGAGGCCATAGCCAAGGGATCGGCCGCCATCTCCTACAACGGTAAGATGGTTGACACCCCCGTCTATCTCGGAGCCAAGGACATCCTCGCAGCCCATGAAGAGATCGAAGCCAAGAACGCAAGTAGGAGATAGATCATGACAGACCCGATCCCGGTGAGCCCAGCAGAACGCCTGGTCCAAAGCATCTCTACGGCGGAACTCGAGCGCAGGTGGAAGGCCGTGCGGGCGATGATGCGCGAAAAGGGGCTCGACTTCCTGGTGATGCAGAATCAGGAGGAATACCTCGGCGGTTCGGTGCGCTGGTTCACCGATTTTGGCGCGCGCTATGAGTATCCCACGACGGTCATCTTCCCTGTAGACGACGAGATGACCATGATCAACTGCGGGTCGGAGCCGCCTGCCGCCCAGCCTTTCCCGCCCCTGTCCGTGGCCCATGGCATCGGTACCTCTCTGGGAGCCGTCTACTTCCCGACCATGCATTACACGAACACCATCGAGGGCAAGCTGGCCGTCGGCGTGCTTGCGGGCAAGAAGAATCCGAAGATCGGGTGGGTGCAGAAAGCGTTCATCCCCGTGACCTTCCATGACTATGTGGTGGGCAACCTCCCCGGAGCCACGTTCGTGGACGTGACCGAGGAGATCGACGTACTCAGGGGCATCAAGAGCCCGGAGGAGATCGAGCTCATCAAGGCCTGCGCCGCGCTGCAAGACGGCTGCCTCGAGCATCTACGCCAGACGATCAAGCCGGGCATGAGGGACTACGAAGTCTACGCCGAGGCCCAATGCTACTGCGCCAAGAACGGCAGCTCCCAGGGTATCGTCCTGGTGGGTTCGGGGCCTCTTGGCACCGCGGTCCATTTTGAGACCTATCGGCTGCAGAACCACATGATCAGCTCCGGAGACCAGGTCTCGGTGTTGATCGAGGTGAGCGGACCCTGCGGCTACTACACGGAGATATCGAAGATCTTCCTCGTGGAGGCGGAACCGACTCCGGCGCTCGAGGCGGCCTTCGCCACTGCCGTGGAGTGCCAGGACATGATCGCCGCGGCCATGATTCCGGGGTCGGTCCCAGGCGACCTGTGGGACAAGGCCGTGGTGTTCCTTACCGAGAGAGGGTACGCGGTCCCGGCGCGTTCGTACGCTCACGGGCAGGGGCTGTCGTTGGTGGAGAGGCCTAACATCAGGGCCGACGAACCCTGGAAGATAGCGGAAGGCATGAATATCGCCATCCATCCCGGAGCTTCCGCGAAGGGCGTCTGGGGCGGCGTCTGCGACGGCTACATCATAGGCAAGAACGGGGCGGAGAGGATCCACAAGACGCCGCGGACGATCGTGCGCGTGGGTGACTGAGGGGCCGAGAGGGCATGCTCGACCTCCTGATACGGAACGGCAAGGTCTACACCGAGGACGGGTTTCGAGACCTTGACGTCGGCGTCGTCGGTGGGAAGATCGCGCTGGTCGGCGAACCGGGTGCGGCGGTCGAGGCCAAGAACACTATCGATGCCGGCCGGAAAGCATGTTCTTCCCGGCATCATCGACTGGCATACCCACCTGCGAGAGCCGGGGCTGACGCACAAAGAGGATTTCCAGACCGGCACGGCCGCCGCCGCGGCGGGCGGCGTGACCATGGTCTGCACCCAGGTGAACACCGACCCCGTCCCGGACACCGTGGAGCACTATCGCCTGCAAGTGGACTTGGCCGAGGAGAAGTCACTTGTCGACTTCAACATCCTTGCCTGCCCTCTGGCCTACGAGGGAGGCTGGGTGCCCAAGTTGGCCGAGCAGGGAGCGGGATGGTTCAAGTTCTTCCAGAAGTGTGCCGCTTACCCGTACTCCACGCCGGCCAGCACGAGCGACACGGTGCGCATTCTCAAAGCCTTCCAGGCCGTCGCCGAGACGGGCAAGTTCGTGGCGGTGCATCCCTGGGATCACTTCTTCTGGGATGAAGCCGTGCGCATAGTCGAGAGCGCAGGGCTACCCATGACGCTCAAGAACTGGCGCCATCACACGTACACCGACGCGGAGATGGCGGGAGCGGCCTACCAGCTCTACTACCTGGCCAAGAAAGCCGGCGTGCGCTGGTACGCTCTGCATGCCTGGCACGCGGGCTACATCGACCTGGTCCGGATGGCCAAGGCTGAGGGAATCATCGACGTGATCGCGAGCGTCGAGATGATGCCCGCCATCGACGCGTCGGACGATGTCTACGACCCTCGGACCGGCGAGTGGATACCGGTCGGACACGATGCCGCTCCGGACGCCGACTATCTCTGGGCGGCGGTGACGAGACGGCACCATAGATCTCCTGGGTAGCGATCATGCTCCCCACACAAGGGATGAGTATCACCCCGACGATCCCCTGCACACCCCGGCCGGTTACGGCATGCTCGACTGGTACGGGCATCTCCTCCTGGACTACGTGAACCAGGGAAGGCTCTCCCTGGAGAGACTGGTCGAGGTGACGTCGGTCAACGGAGCGAAGGCCTTCGGCTTCTATCCGCGCAAGGGATCGAACCTGCCTGGAACCGATGCCGACTTCACCATCTGCGACATGGACAGAGAGTGGACCATCGACTCGAAGAAGATCTACGCCAAGTGCCAACTCAGCCCCTACCACGGCCGAAAGCTGAAGGGAATGGTGACCCACACCATCGTTCGGGGGAGCGTGATCATGCAGAACGGGGAGGTCATCGGGACCCCGGGGTTCGGCACGTTCGTCGTTCCTGGTGAGGCCTGACCTGCCGGTGGAAGGCAGGAACGTTTTCCAGACGCGGGCTTTGGTGCTGGCGAACGAGTGCCTCAACGCCGAGCATTGGCGGCTGACCCTGGCCGCACCCGAGATCGCCGCGGCGATCAAGCCGGGTCAGTTCGTCAACCTCAGGGTCAATGACGCCAATGACCCTCTGTGCCGTCGTCCCTTCACCGTGTTTCGCTCGGTGAAGGTGGGGCCGGACCTTCTCCGGGATCGAGATCGTCTACCGGGTGGCGGGCAGGGGCACACGGCTTATGACCGCTGCGCGCCCCGGGCAGGAGTTCGACATTATCGGGCCCCTGGGAACCGGCTACCGGTGGGACCGGAGCAAGAGGGTGCACATCCTCGTGGGCGGCGGCTGTGGCGTGGCGGCTCTTTTTACCCTGGGACAGGCGCTTTCCGAGGCCGGGCGAGAGCAGGAGCTGGAACTGGTCAGTGTGCTGGGCTTCCGCTCGCGGAGCATGGTCATGCTGGAAGAGGAGTTCCGGTCGCTCGGTGGTGAATTGGTGGTGGCCACCGACGATGGCTCCTATGGCCGCAAGGGCTACACGGTCGATGCCTTGGCCGAGTTCGTCGAGACCCGGGCATGCGCCGATGACTGCGTCGTCTACGCTTCCGGCCCCGAGCCCATGAATCGGGCTCTGGTCGCGTTCTGCCGGGAGCACGGCATTCCCGGTCAGCTGGCCATGGAGAAACACATGCTGTGCGGGATCGGGGGCTGCCTCACCTGCACCTGCAAGGTGGACAAGGCTGGGGTGCTCAAGCACCGCGATCTGGCCTCGTCGCACATTCAGCTCGACCCGGGATCGGACATCGGCTACGCCATGGTCTGCCAAGACGGGCCCATCTTCAACGTGGACGAGGTGGTGCTCGAATGAGCGCCGAAGCTGTGGATCTCTCGGTCGCTATCGGCAGATTGGTTCTCAGGAATCCGGTCATGCCGGCCTCCGGCACCTTTGGCTACGGCGAGGAGATGGCAGGCCTCGTCGATCTGAATGAACTCGGAGCGATCGTGGTGAAGGGGATGACGCTCAACCCGCGCATGGGCAATCCTCCAAATCGTTTCGTGGAAGTCGCCGGCTGCGCCTTTCTCAACTTCGTGGGGCTGCAGAACGTCGGCACTCGCCGCTTCATCGAGGAGAAGCTGCCGTATCTCCGTGGCCTACAGACGCCGATCATCGCGAACGTGGCCGGCGAGAGCGTCGAAGAGTTCAAGCTCATAACGGACGCTCTCACCCGCGCCGGGGGCGTGTCCGCGATCGAAGTCAATCTGGCCTGTCCGAACGTGAGCGGAGGGGGGTTGGCCTTCTCTGCCGACGCGCAGGCAGCGTTCGATGTCGTCAAGGCGGTCAGGGAGGCGACCGACATGACCGTCATCGCCAAGGTAACGCCGACCCTGGTGGACGTGCGCACGCTGGCCCAGGCCTGCGCGAGCGCCGGGGCCGACGCGATCTGTCCGATCTGGAGCGGCATGGGAATGGCCATCGACATAGAGACCGGTCGGTCGAGACTGGGCGCCAATCTGCGCGGCGCTCTCGACGGGCCGGGGCTGAAGCCCTTGCACCTCAGGTTGGCGTATGAGGCCGCTCAAGCTGTCTCCATTCCCATCATAGGCTGTGGTGGCATCTGCGGATGGGAGGATGCGGTTGAGTATCTGCTGGCTGGAGCCAGCGCCGTTCAGATCGGCAGCGCGGGCCTCATCGATCCGCGGACCTATGGCGAGACTATTGCTGGAATCAGGAAGTGGGCGGAAGATCGCGACATCTGCAGTATCAGGGAGGTCGTGGGGTCCTTCAGGATGGCGTGAGCGGGGTCTTCGGCGTGGAAGCGGGGCGGTGTCGTGACGCAAGATAGTCCGGAAAGCCTGACGAAAGCCATGTTCTCCGATAGGGCGCGGTTTCAGCGCTGGCTGGACGTGGAAGCGAGTCTGGCACGAGCACAAGCCTCGTTGGGAATAATCCCCGAGCACGCCGCGGAGAGTATCAGCGGCAAGGCTCGCGTCGATCTCCTCGACCTCACCCGGTACGAAGAGCTGTACCGAAAGAGCGGTCACCCCATGGTCGCCTTCCTCCGCTTGTTTCAGCCGATCGTCGACGGCGACGCCGGACAGTTTGTCCACTTGGGTGCCACGACTCAGGACGTGATGGACACCGCTACCATGATGGCGCTGAGGGACGCACAGGGAATCTTCTGTCAAAGCCTTCGCCGCATCGAAGGCTCTCTTCTTGACCTTGCCGAAAAGCACGCCGACACGATCATGGTGGGAAGGACCCACGGGGTCCAAGCCTTGCCGATCACCTTTGGCTACAAGGTCGCTATCTGGGCCCGCGAGATCCGGAGGAACATCGAGCGCCTCGAACAATGCGGCGGGCGCATGTTCGTGCTCCAACTTTCGGGAGCGGTAGGAACCATGGCTGCCTTCGGGCCACAAGGGCCGGAGATCCAGGCACTGGTTGCGCAAGACTTGGGTCTCGGTGTCCCCGATATCTGTTGGCACGCCTCTCGGGATCGGTTTGCGGAATTTGCCAACCTCCTGGCCCTCGTGGGTGGAGCTCTCGGGCGGATCGCCCAGGAGGTCTACCTTCTCATGGCAACTGAGGTGGATGAGGTCCGCGAGCCCTGGGAGTCGGGCGTCGTCGGCTCCTCGACTATGCCGCACAAGGTCAATCCGCAAATCTGTCAGACGATGATGTCCCTTGGGCGCAAGCTCAGGTATGACGCCGCGTTTGTGACCGAGGTGATGCTGGTCGACCATGAGCGCAACCTGGAGCATTTTCTGGGCGAGATGGAGACGCTCGAACGGGCGTGCACAGAGATGGGGGAGCTCCTTACCCTCGGAGAGCATGTGGCGCGAGGCCTCACGGTGAACGCCACGGCGATGAGGCGCAACCTCGACCTTCTCAAAGGTCTCTTGCTTTCAGAGTCCGTGATGATCGAGCTCGGGAGTCACGTCGGTAAGCAGACGGCTCACGAGATCGTCTATGAGGACGCGATGGAGGCGCTACACGGCGACGCAAGTTTCCTGGACGTACTCTTGGCGGACCCTCGAGTGAACGAACATCTGGGCAGAAATGAAATCGAGATGCTTCTCGATCCGGAGCGCTACACCGGGTTGGCCGCCCAGATGGCCAGGGACGTGGTGTCGCGCAGTCGGCTGGAGCGCGCCCGGGAGACGTCCCCGTCTTGAGACGAAGCGTCGGACGCGGGTCCTGCGCAGGCTCTCGCCGCTCGCCCGGTCGTCGACCGGCCGCTCCATTGCGAGATCATTGGCTGCGAGCGGCTCACCAAGCTCTACCCGGGCGACATTCTGGCGGTCGACCACCTAGACCTCACCGTGTACGAAGGCGAGATCTTCGGGCTTCTCGGCCCCAACGGCGCCGGAAAGACGACGACCGCGGGGATGCTCACCACCCGCACGCTACCGACGAGTGGCAGGGCGATCGTGGCCGGCATCGACGTGGTTGCTCATCCGGCGCTGGCCAAGCAAGTGATCGGTGTCGTCCCCCAGACCAATACGCTCGACCGGTCGCTCACCGTGTGGGAGAACCTCTACTTCCACGGCCGTTTCTTCGGGATGAGCGCAAAGGCGGCTCGAACGGCGGCCGACGAGTCCCTGGTCAAGTTCCGCTTGACCGATCGCGCCAAGGCGCCTGTGGAGGCCCTCTCGGGCGGCATGGCCCAGAGGCTGATGGTGGCCCGCGGGATCCTGCATGCGCCGTCCGTGCTCTTCCTTGACGAACCCACCGCGGGCCTCGATCCGCAGTCGCGGATCGCCCTCTGGGATATTCTGCGTGAGCTACACGCACAAGGGCCGACCATCTTCCTGAGCACGCACTATATGGAAGAGGCCGACTTGTTGTGCGACCGGGTGGCCATCATGGATCACGGCCGGATTCTCGCGCTCGACACTCCCGCAGGCCCTCAAGGCGTCGGTAGGGGCCGACACCATCGTCACGGTCACGGCCGGGGGAGACCTCGAGGCGCTTGGCCGCATTCTCACCGAGCGAATCGACGGAGCGATCGAGGCGCGGCAGGTGGTCGGCAAGCTGCAGCTTCACGTCAAGGGCGCTCATGGCGTCCTGCCTCAGGTGGTCGCCGCCGCGGACGGGGGAGGTTTTACCGTCACCGACCTTTCGCTGGCCGAACCAACACTCGAGACCGTGTTCATCAAGCTGACCGGGAAAGACCTACGCGAATGATGGACTCCGTGGCCCGCCTACTTCCTCCGCCGGCGAGCCGCCGCGGTTGCCCGCGACGCGGTCGGCCGTCTCGGCAAGCTGGACGGCGTTCATAGCCCAGCTCCTAAGGGACCTCGTTGTTCTTCGCAAGAACTTGCGGGTCTTCATTCCCAGGACGATCCTTCAGCCGTTCCTTCTGGTGTTCGTGTTTCTCTACGTGTTTCCCAAGATCGGCTCCTCGGTCGGGGGTGGCGGCACCGCCGCGGCCAGCTTTGCGGCCGTGCTTATCGCCGGTACCGTGGGGCTCACGATCATGTTTCAGGGGATACAGGCCGTCGCGCTTCCGATGGTCCAGGAGTTCGGCTACACGAGGGAGATTGAGGATCGGGTTCTCGCCCCTCTGCCGATCTGGTTGGTCGCGGTCGGAAAGGTGGTCGCGGGGACGGTCCAAGGCCTGATCGCGGCGGCCATAGTCTTCCCGATCGCCGCCGTGGTCCACGTGCCGCAGATCCAGGTGCACCTGACCGTGCATTGGGGCATCCTCTTGTCGATGTTGCTGCTGGCCTGCGTGATGTGTGCAGCCCTGGGCTTGACCTTCGGAACCCGGTTCGAACCCCGCACGGTCAATATCATGTACGGGGTCGTCGTCCTGCCGATGACCTTCTTGGGCGGCACCTACTACGCCTGGACGGCCCTGGCCCCGGTGAAAGTGTTCGGTTGGTCCTGGCTGCAGACAGTGGTGCTGCTGAACCCCCTTATCTACGTAACCGAGGGATTTCGAGCGGCCCTGACCCAGTCGGCACACATGCCGCTCTTCGTGGTCTATCCGGTGCTGGTCGGCCTCTGCGCGCTGTTCCTCTGGCTCGGCATCCAAGGGTTCCGCAAGCGGGTGCTCAACTGACGACGCGCCGTCTGCGCCACGGCCCGGCGCTCTCCCTACTCCTTGGGCCGGCTGGTGTGGCGCAGGTCCACCCGCCCGCCGCCTGCGAAGGGGCGGCTCGGATTGCCCACGGCCGTCATGTAGATGACCGCTTCGGTGCGCCCGTCTACCCCCACCAAGGCGTTGGCCTCATCGTCGTAGAAGGCCGCCACGGGGCAGCTCCCCAGATCTTGCGCGACCGCTGCCAAGGAAAGCTGGGCGGCGATGTGCCCCGCGTCCAGATAGACATAGCGGTAGGCGCGTTCCCGGTACTTCCACTCGCTGCGGGCGAATACGGCGGTCCAGACGAAGACGGCGCCGGCCTTGCGGCACATGGGCTGGTCCAGAGCCGCTGATGCGATCTCGGCACTTAGATCGGCGGTCTTCAACTGCTCTAGCGAATGGCTGCCCTCGACGATCGGACGCTCGAGGATATCCACTCCGGTGGGGCGATAGTGGTACAGGCCCGGCTCGAGGCCTTCGACGTTGTTGACCACCACGTAGGTCTCGATGGGGTAGAGGGCCCCGGCGGCAGGGGCAGCCCGATAGAAGTCTTGGCCGTGAGGGGTGACGAAGGAGGCCGTTACCCCGGCCGACGCCCACAGGAGGCGAGAAAGGTCGACGAGGGTCAAAGGGAGCGCGCCGAAGGAACGCACGCTGCGCCGGCGGCCTACGCATGTCCATAGATCGGGTGCCGGGTCCTCGCCGAGAGCGGGGGCGGGGTTTGGTAGGCTGATAACCGGCGCATGGGGGAAGAACTTGTAGGCCGACGGCTTGCTCCGCCAATCGAGCTCGTGCTCCTCCATGGTCTCCCGGCGGTAACACGTCTCCTCTTGAAACGCGCGTCCCGGATGCTCGAGCATGTCCCCTCCTGCTTTCTTGCGACCGGCCACAAGGTGATAGCCTGAATGGCTACGCGCCACGCGCGGTTCTGTCCTGTCGATCCGAGCCAAAGTTCCCACATGAGCAGTCCTCTGGCAAGTCAGCCCGGCCGCGCGTCGGAAGGAGATCCCGGCTCCGGCGGCGCGGCCCTCGATCAGACCCAGTGGTTCCAGCTGGGGGTGATCTGCGTTGCCAGTTTCGTCGTCTGGTCGGGCTTTGGCGCCATCCTACCTTACCTGCCGGTGTTCCTGCAGGAGCAGGCGCATGCCTCGGTGTGGCTGATCGGAGTGGTGGCCGCCTCCTACTACGTGGGAACCTTCGTGTTTTCCGCGCCCCTCGGCCGCCTGAGCGACTCCATCGGACGCAAGCCAATGATCGTGGCCGGAATGGGATTGTACGCCTTGGCCACCGTGCTCTTCGTCTCGACTACCAACCCGGGATGGTTCGTGGTCTTCCGGCTCCTGGAGGGCATGGGGGCGGCGGCCGTGACTCCGGCAGGGCAGGCTCTGGTGGCCGACTTGACCACCGAGGGTACGCGCAGCCGGGCCTACGGATGGCTGACCACGGCTCAGTTCGGGGGACTGGTGGCTGGACCGGTACTGGCTTGGCCTCTCTACAGCCTGGGAGGGGGGAAGGGGACGTGGGCTTTCTACACGATCTTTCTCTTCGGTAGCGCCCTCTCGGCTCTCACCGCCCTGGTGCTTCTGTTCGTGATCAAAGAGCCCGAGCACGCGCGACTGCGCCGGGCGGAGAAGGTCAAGCACCCACCTTACCGGCAGTTGGTCACCCGGCCGGTGCTCGCCTTTCTCGTCGTGGCTGCGACGGGGCACTTTGCCATGGGGGTCTTCGAGGTGCTGTGGAGCTTGTGGCTGCGCCATCTGGGCGCCTCGGTGCGATATGTGGGCCTCACCTGGATCGCGTTCAGCGTTCCCATGCTCCTCGCCTGGGTGGGCGGCTACTTGGCCGATCGCTACAGTCGCTGGGTGCTCATGTTCTCGGGATACACGGTCTCGGCCTTCGCGTGGATCACGTACGGCGTCACGCGCAACCTGACCCTCTTTCTCGTGGTCAACGTCATCGAGGGCCTGGCCATCGCCTGGTCCTATCCGGCGAAACAGGGGTTCTTGGTGCAGGTGGTGCCCCAGCGCTGGTTGGGAACGGTGCAGGGATTGGAGCAGACGTGCCTCCAGGTGGCGGCCTTGATCGGCACCTTGGTGGCGCCGGTGCTGTACAGCCGCTTGTCCGGTTACGTGATCAGCGTGGCCGGGGTGGTATCTCTTCTGGGTCTGATCTACGGAGCGCCGGTCCTGTACAAAGAGTGGAGCCGGCTCAGCTCAGAGCGGACTGCGGAGCAAGGAGAGTCCGAGCCGCTGTCAAATCGGGACTGAGGTCGGTATAGTTGTCGTCCATGGAAGAAGCGTAGACTCACAGTCGAACAAGCGCCGCGGTGGCGAGCGCCGTGGGCGCCGGTTCAGCTTCGTGGTGCGCGAGCGGAGGAGCGGTTTCGACCGCCGCGGTCCGGCGTCCGCCGGTCCGGCTACCACCGTCTTTGAGAGCGCGCTGACGGGGCTTCGGGACCGCCCGGGCACCCTCTGGGTGCTTCTCGTCACGGTGAACGCGCTCAACCTGGTCGACTTCGCGCTTACGCTCAACGTGTTGGCCCTAGGCGGCGGAGAAGCGAACCCGATAATGCGCTCGTTGTTCGCACTGAACCCGGTGTACGCGGGTGCGTTCAAGGTCGTCGCCGTACTTCTGTGCACGTGGTTGGTGTGGCGTTTCCGGCGTTTCCGGAGCGCGCTGGGAGCGGCGTTGCTGATGGTGACCATTTTCGCCGCCGTGTTCGTCTACCACATCATCGGCTTGGCGGCGTTCGGGTAGAGGCTCGGCGCGCTCGGGTCAGGTGCTTGGCCGGCCTTCCTGGCTCAGGAACTTCCGGCCGCGGCGACTGTCGACGCTTTCATGGGCGCCCGCGCGGCCGGGCCCGCGGGCGCGATCGTGTCAGCTTCCGGCGGTAGCATGGCCCGCAATGCCGCGTCGCTCTCGAGAATCGCCACCAGCGCGTCTATCACCCGGGGATCGAACTGTCCGCCACTGCAGCGCCGCAGCTCTCGGGTCGCCTCTTGGTGGGTGCGGCCTGACCGGTAGGGGCGGTCGGAGCGGATGGCATGATAGGCGTCCGCGGCGGCGATGATGCGGGCGCCCAGGGGGATCTGGTCGCCGCGCAGGCGGTGCGGGTAGCCCGACCCGTCGTAGTGCTCCTGGTGATGAAGCACCAACGGCATGACGTCCATCAGTTCGGGCGCTTGTTCGATGATCCGTTTTCCCAGGACCGGGTGCTGGCGGATGCTGTCCCACTCCTCAGATGAGAGGCTGCTCTCCTTTGTCAGGATGGCGTCAGGGACCCCTATCTTGCCCACGTCGTGCAGATAGCCCCCGTCGCTGACGCAGGCCACCTCAGGGGTGGGGAGTCCGATGCGCCTTGCGATGGCCGCCGAGAGCTCCGACACCAGGCGCGAGTGGGTGTGGGTGTAACCATCGCGCAGGTCAACCGCGGCAGCCAGGCTACGCACGATGGCGCCCCGACCGGCGTGCGGCAGAGAGATCACGTTGCCGGGGGCTTCCTTGCTGGGCAAATCACGAGAGAGCTGCACCTGGTTGCCGCCCATCGCCTTGGCGAAATCCAGAGCTCCTTGGGCGGCCTCCACCAGCTCGGGGGCGGTGGCCCCGTCTTGTGGGTAGGAGCAGAGACCGAGGCTGACGGTGAGACGGAGCTCCACGCCGCCGGTGCCCAGGAACACCCAGCCGGCGATGTTCTGGCGAAGCCGCTCCGCCACCTCCAGGCCGCCCTTCTCGTAGGTGTGGGGCAGGATCATGGCGAACTGGTCGCCTCCAAAACGCGCCACCAGATCGATTTCGCGCAGGTGGGCCCGCAGTCGGCGCGCGAGTTCGAGCAGTATCCGGTCTCCCGTGCGATGACCGTAGCGGTTGTTGATGGGCTGGAAGTTGTCCAGGTCGAGCATGAGCAGCATGAACGTGTCGCCGAAACGGTAGGCCCGGTCGCACTCATGAGCCAGGCGATCCTGAAATACCCTGTGGCTGGCGATGCGGGTGAGCGCGTCGACCGTAGCGGTATCGAGGAGTTGGGCGGCTTCCGCGGGCCTTTGCCCGCGGAAGGACAGGGCCGCGAACAACACGGTCGCGGCGGCGGCGAACAAGATCACCGAGCCGAGGGGGAAGGCGCCCGATCCCGCACGGGCGGAGGGCCAGGAGCGCGGAGAGGCCGATCAAGAGGGCCACGCAGCAGGATGGCCGCCGCAGGTGGAAGCCCCGGCTGCGCCTGTCAGGCCCAGCCCTCCGCACGGACACAATGGACGCCACCACCAGGAACCCGGCCGTACACACAGCCAGTCCCACTCGAAGCAGGTCGGAAAGATCTATGTTCGTGCTCCTTTCTCCTCGGGCACAACCTTTCGACGAGACAGAGGTCTATCCTGCCGGCTCCGCCTCCGCCGCGGCTCGACCGGCGCTACGAGTAGCGCTGCTCCAACCAAGGATCGCCCAGGGCGTGATAGCCCAAGCGTTCCCAATAACCCAGGCGCTCATCGGCAGTGAGTTCGATCCCCTGCAGCCACTTGGCGCTCTTCCAAAGATAGAGCCGGGGCACGACCAGGCGAACAGGACCGCCGTGCTCGGCCGAGATAGGCCGGCCGTCGTATTCGTAGGCGACAAGCACGTCGTCGCCCAGGAGTTCTTCCAGGGGGAGGTTGGTGGTCCAGCCGCCCGTGGCGTGAATGACCGTGTGTTGCGCCTGGGCCGACACATCGAGTCCTTCCAGGAGCCGGGAGGCCCGTACGCCTTTCCAGCGGGTGTCGAGTTTGGTCCAACCGGTGACGCAATGGATGTCCGAGATCTGTTCCGTGGCGGGTAAGGAGAGGAGCCCGTCCCAGTCTATGGTCAGAGGAGAGTCGACGAGGCCGGTGACGTTCAGGCGCCACGACCGTTGCTCGACGTGCATGACGGAGCCCGCATGGAGCACGGGGAAGTCGGTGACGAGGCGTTGCCCGGGAGGCACCCGGGGATTGTCGGAAGGGGCCATGGCCTACCTTTCTGTCGAAGAGCGAAGAAGCCGCCCCCAGGGGGGACGGCTTCTCCATAGAGATCATATCCAGATGGTGCTCCGCGAACGAGCCGCTCTACTCCTATTCGATGCTGATCGCGCCTTCCGGACACTCGTCGGCCGCTTCTTCACAGCAGCCGGCGTCTTCGCACGCGTTCGGATCGATCACGTGACATTGGCCATCATCGCCGACCTCGAAGACATCCGGGCAGATATCCTCACAGATACCGCACCCGGTGCAAAGATCAGAATCGACTTTGGGAACACCCATGGTTCTCCTCCTTTGGGACTTTCGAGCGAGCCAATATAAGCAAAGCCGGAAGCGGAGCGCAAGGCCGGGACGCCACGCGTGGCCGTGATCGACGACCTCCCCCGCGTCCCGGGTCTTCCCCGGGAGTGGTAGTACAATACCAGCCCCAGTAGACAATACGCAGGAGGGAGTGAGGACGGGTGACCTCGGAAGCTGAGCCGGGCCGACGAAGCCGGCCTTCTCTTGCCCGCAAGGCCCGAGGATTGATGGCCCGCGAGCGCCTCTTTGCTCGCGGTTCCCGCGCCTTGGTCATGGTTTCCGGTGGTCAGGATTCCCTTGCGCTGCTGCACTTGCTCGCAAGCGGGTCGGCGGGGCGCGCCGGCCCGGCGTCCGTGCACGTGCTGCACGTCAATCATCATCTCCGTGGCGATGAGAGCGACGCCGATGAGGCCCTGGTGGCGCGCTGGTGCGCGCACCTGGGAGTAGAGCTCAGCGTCGGTCACCGGCCCGTTCGAAAAAGCGGCAGGGAACGTGCAGGAGTGGGCGCGCACGGCCCGGAGGCAAGAGGCTCTTCTGGTCGCCCGGGAGTGGGAATGTGAGGCCATCGCACTCGGTCACACGGCCGACGACCAAGTGGAGACCATGCTGTACCGCCTGGGGCGCTACGGAGGTTTGGCGGCGTTCCGCGCCATGACTCCCTGCGATCCTCCGTGGGTGCGCCCGCTGCTGGGTTGCCGCCGTGAGGAGACGGCCCGCTATTGTCGCGAGCACGGCCTGGACTTTGCGGCAGACAGGGGAAACGCCTACCCGGGATATGCGCGCACCGGGATCCGTGAGCGGGTGCTTCCGGCCTGGGAAGCGGGGCTTCCGGGAGCAGTGGAAGCCGCGGCCCGGACCGCCGAGGTGGCCGCCGAGATGGAGCAGTTGGTCGCAAGCCTGCTGGTGGAAGCAGGAGGCAGGGTCGTCGGCGGTGAGCCGACCGGAGCCGGGGCACTGGGCGGGGCCGCTGGGCTGGCCGAGGCGACAGAATTGAGCGTCGCCCGTCTTCTTCGGTGCGCGACGCCCCTGCGCAGGCTTCTGCTGCACCAGTGGCTGGAGGGGCGCGCGAGGCCGGCGGCCTCGCGCGCCGCCGTGCTGGCCGTGGAAGCGCTGCTCGGGGTCCCGGGGTCGGCAGAGCGGTCTCTCGGCGGTGGATGGCGGGCTCGCAAGGAGTACGACCGTCTCTATCTGGAGCCCGGCGTCCGTACTGCTCAGCCGGTATGTGAGCCGACGCCGCTGCCCGTGCCCGGAGAGGTGAAGTGGGGAGGAGCATGCATCCGCGCCGAACGAGTGGAACGGTTCTTCGCCCCCGATCCGACCCGAGAAGCATATGTCGACGCTCGTTGCCTCTCCGGTCCGCTGCTGGTGCGCGGGCACCTCTCCCGGGTGACCGGTTGCGACCGCTCGGCTCGCCGGGAACGCGCAAACTGCAGGACGTCATGGTAGACCTTCGGGTACCCGCAGGCATGCGAGCCAGCACCCCGCTGGTGGTGTGCGGCGATCGCATCATCTGGGTGTGTGGATTGGTGGTGGCCGAGGAAGGTAGAATAGCCCGCGATACGACCTCCGTGGTGCGGTTCAGCCTGAGCCGGAACCGAGGCGGCGAGGGGCCGGGGGAGACCGACCGACAGGGGGCGGACACGCCGTGAGAGTGCTTATACCCAAGGAGAAGCTGCAGGCTCGGATAGATGAGCTGGCCGCGGCCGTGACGATCGACTACGAGGACAAGTGCCCCATCCTTGTCTGTGTGCTCAAGGGAGCCATCTTCTTCATCGCCGATCTCGCCCGGCGTCTGCCCTTCGAGCTTGAGATGGAGTTCATGGCCGTGTCGAGCTATGGCTACTCCACCGACAGCTCGGGCGTGGTGAGGATTCTCAAGGACCTCGATACCGATATCGAGGGGCGGCATATCCTGATCGTGGAGGATATTATCGACTCCGGCCTGACCCTCCAGTATCTGACCAGCAACCTCGAATTCCCGCAATCCGGCCAGTCTCGAGATCGTCACCTTGCTTAGCAAGCCCAGCCGGAGGACGGCCGACCTCGACGTGCCGCTACACCGGCTTCGAGGTTCCGAACGAGTTCGTGGTCGGATACGGGCTCGACTACGCCGAGAAGTACCGCAACCTGCCCTACCTCGGGGTGGTGGACGATGTCGAATAGCACCCTTGTGGTAGTATCTCTGGCCCTTACAGAACGATTGGTGGAGTCCAGGTGAGCAGGTTCTTCAAGAGCGCCGCCTTTCCGATCCTCCTAGTGATTTTGCTCGCCTTCTTCGTGCAGAACCTCTTCTATGGTTCGAAGGGCACCGAGGCGCTGACCTTCAACCAGTTCCAGACCGCGGTCAAACAGGGCAATCTTAAGACCCCTGTCACCGTGAAGACCAAGGACCTGGTGGTGGAGGGCGAACTCAAGGACGGTCGGAGCTTTCCAGGTCGGCTTCACGCAGGCCTACAACATGGAAGAGTTTCTTCTGGCCAACAATGTCGATTTCAACACCGACATCCAGAAGAGTTCGGTGTGGGTCACGTTGCTGGGGACTTTTGCCCCCATCCTCCTCATGGTGGTCTTCTTCATCTTCTTGATGAACCAGATGCAGGGAGGCGGGAGTAAGGTCATGAGCTTCGGCAAGTCGCGGGCGAAGCGGGTGGCCGTCGACCAGCCCAAGATCACGTTTAAGGATGTGGCCGGCGTTGACGAGGCCGTGGAGGAATTGGAGGAGATCAAGGATTTCCTTGAGAATCCAAAACGCTTCCAGAGCTATGGGGGCTCGTATTCCCAAAGGCGTCTTGCTGTTCGGCCCGCCCGGCACCGGCAAGACCCTCCTGGCCCGCGCCGTGGCCGGCGAGGCCGGGGTGCCGTTCTTCAGCATCTCAGGCTCCGATTTCGTGGAGATGTTCGTGGGTGTGGGTGCCAGCCGGGTGCGCGACCTCTTCGACCAGGCCAAACAGAACCAGCCCTGCATCATCTTCATCGACGAGATCGACGCCGTGGGCCGCCATCGAGGCGCCGGCATGGGTGGCGGTCACGACGAGCGCGAGCAGACCCTCAACCAGTTGCTGGTCGAGATGGACGGCTTCGAGGCCAACGAAAGCATCATCATCATGGCCGCCACCAACCGGCCCGATATCCTCGATCCGGCCTTGCTGCGGCCTGGACGTTTCGACCGGCAGATCGTGGTCGACCGGCCCGATCGGGAGGGGCGCAAGGCCATACTCTCCGTGCATGCCAAGGGTAAACCCCTCGCCCCCGGGGTGGAACTGGATGTCCTGGCCGCTCAGACCCCGGGCTTCACCGGCGCCGACTTGGCCAACCTGGTGAACGAGGCCGCGCTCCTTGCCGCGCGCAGACGCAAGCGGGTCATCGAGATGGAAGAGTTCGAGGAGGCGGTCTTGCGGGTCATCGCCGGCCCGGAGAAGAAGTCGCGCCTCCTGTCCGAGGAAGAGAAGCTCATCATCGCCTATCACGAGACCGGCCACGCCTTGGTGGCGCATTATCTCCCCAATGCCGACCCGGTCCACAAGATCTCCATCATCAGCCGGGGACAGGCCCTGGGCTACACCATCACCCTGCCGACCGAAGACAAGTTCATGGTCAAGAAGAAGGAGATCATCGACAAGCTCTCCCACATGTTGGCCGGCCGGGTGGCGGAGGAGATCCGCTTCGACGACATCACCACCGGTGCCTCCAACGATTTGCAGCGGGCTACCGAGACGGCTCGGCGTATGGTCACCCAATACGGCATGAGTGATAGCCTGGGTCCGCTCACCTTCGGGCACGACCCGGCTCAGCCTTTCCTGGGGCGCGACTACGGGATGGGCCAGGAGTATTCGGACGAGACCGCTCAGAAGATCGACGCCGAGATCCGGCGGGTGGTTGACGAGGCCTACGGCATGGCCAGCAAGCTGCTGACCGAGCATCGCGAGGAGCTCGACAAGATTGCTCTTCTCCTCATCGACAAGGAGACCATCGACCGCGAAGAGTTCGACGCTCTCGTGGCAGGCGATGATCCGGAGGAGGTCTTCAAGGCCCGTGACGAAGCCCGGCTCCGCAAAGCGGCCGAGAGCAAGCGCGTGCAACGGCAGAAGAAACCCCGGGAGGAGCAGGAGACTCTTGAACCCGACGGCCACGAGCGGGTCGCTACCGGCGGGGTGACGCCGATGGCCCCCTACAGCGAAGAGTAGGCGCAAGACCGCCCCGTGGACTCGGCCAAGATCCAGGAAGGCGTCCGCCTGCTTCTAGAGGGCATCGGGGAAGACCCGACCCGTGAGGGCCTGGTAGACACTCCCCGCCGGGTAGCCGAGATGTACGAAGACATCATCTCTCCCCAGCCGCAGGACCTGTCCTCCATCGTGGTGGCTATCGGGTCGGACACGCACCAGGAGATGGTCTTGGTGCGCGACATCACTTTTCACTCCCTGTGCGAGCATCACCTGACCCCGTTCTTCGGGGTGGCCCACGTTGCCTACATCCCATCCAAGCACGGCAAGATCACCGGGTTGTCCAAGGTGGTGCGACTGGTGCGCGCGGCTTCCGCGTGCCTGCAGCTGCAGGAGCGGCTGACCACCACCATCGCCGACACGCTGGTCGAGGCCCTGGAGCCTCAGGGGGTCCTGGTGCTCATCAAGGCCGAGCACCTGTGCATATCCATGCGGGGGGTGCGGGCGCCCGGATCGCGGGTGGTCACCTCGGCAGTGCGCGGCATCTTTCGGACCAGCGCTGCTACCAGAGCCGAGGTGCTGGCTCTGATCGAAGCTCCCAACGCTTGACCCGGGGCCCGGCGCGATGATCCCCGCCGAAGGTCGTCCCCAAGTCCTCGTGCTTAGAGACCTCGCCGAGGTGAGGGCTGCTCTGGCCCACGCTCGGGTCTCCGCCGCCGGCATCGACATCATGGATAAGAAAGCCCTCCTTCGGGTGGTACGGGTGCGGGGAATCGATGTCCGAGCCGCCAATATCTTGAAACAGGAGATGCTTTCCCGAGGGGGAGAGGTGGCGACTTCTCGGGAAGTGTACGAGTTGCACGGAGGTAAGGCCGATTGCCTGGTGATGGGCACCCTTACCCAGTTCGAACGCCTGCTCCCGAAGCTCAAGGCCCAGCCGTTCGGACTGCGCCGGTTGGCGGACTCCATGGAAGCGGCCCTCCGCAATCATGACGATCCGCTGCCCGCCTGCCCGCCAGGCATCGATCTGACGGACGCGCCTCTTCTGATGGGTGTGCTCAACGTCACCCCGGATTCGTTCTCCGACGGGGATTCGTACCCTGATGCGGCAGCAGCCGCGCGAGCAGGCTTGGATATGGTCCAAGACGGGGCGGCCTTCGTCGATGTGGGAGGGGAATCGACCCAGCCGGGAGCGGAGAGCGTGCCCCTGGAAGAGGAGTTGGGGCGGGTCCTGCCGGTGATAAGGGCCCTTGCGCCTACCTTGCCGGGCCGGATCTCGATTGATACCTACAAAGCCGCGGTGGCGGCGCAGGCGCTCGCGGCCGGCGCCTATATGGTCAACGATATCTCGGCTCTGCGCGCGGACCCGGAGATGGTCGCGGTGGTCCGCGACGCCGGGTGCCCGGTGGTACTGATGCACATGCTCGGGGAGCCCAAGACTATGCAGCAGGCTCCCGTGTACGACGACGTCATCGAGGAGTTGTACGCGTTCTTCGTGGAGCGGTTGAACTGGGCCGTGGACAACGGGCTGAGCGAAGAGAACCTGCTTGTCGACCCGGGCATCGGCTTCGGCAAGACTACCGCCCACAATGTGGAGATACTGCGCGGCCTGGCCGCGTTCCGCTCCCTGGGCCGGCCGATCGTCGTGGGGACGTCGCGCAAGCGCTTCCTTGGCGAGATTGCGGGTATCGACGACGCTAAGGATCGGGATGGGGCCACCGCCGCTACCACGGTGATAGCGGCGGCCGCGGGCGCCCATATTGTCAGGGTGCATCGGGTAGATCTCAATCGTGACGCGGCCCGCGTGGCCCGGGCCGTGTACGGTCCGCGGGCGGGGTAGTCGTTGTGGCGACGAGCTGAGGACGACGAAGGGGGCGAGGGTGGATATCTTCATCCAGGGGCTAGAGGTGTACGGCCATCACGGGGTGGCGCAGGAAGAGAAGGTTCTTGGACAGCGCCTTCTGTACGATGTGCGCCTGACCATCGATGATTGTCGGGCGGCTCTGACCGACGAAGTGGCCGATACGATTGACTACACCGAGGTGCTCGACCTGGTGGCGGAGGTCGCTACCACCCAGAGCTACTCCCTCCTCGAACGGCTGGCGCAGGTCACGGCCGAGGCGATCCTCAAGAAGTTCCCCGTCGACGAGGTATGGGTGCAGGTGACCAAGCCTCACCCGCCGGTGGCCTACGCCTTGGCGAGCGTGGGCGCTGCCGTGGAACTGCAGCGCGCCGATATCGAGGGCTGAGGGCTGGGCGCCGCCGGGCGCGCCCCGGCCCTGGTCTACCTGGGGCTCGGCTCCAACCAGGGGGACAGCGAGGCGCTGCTTCGCCGGGCCCGGGAACGTCTGGCGGCCCTGCCCGGCACCGAGTTGTCGGCGGCGTCGGGGCTGTACCTCACGGCTCCGGTGGGTGGTCCCCGAGCAGGCGGACTACCTCAACCAGGTGGTGGAACTGCGCACCACGCTTTCTCCGCGCGAGCTTCTGTCCGCGATCCAGAGCATCGAAGTCGACCTGGGGCGGGAGCGTTCAGTCAGATGGGGCCCGCGGACCGTCGACGTCGATATCCTTTGGTACCATGGATTCTCGGCTGCGGACGCCGATCTGGAGGTCCCGCATCCGCGCATGGAAGAGCGTCGGTTCGTCCTCGAGCCTCTGGCGGAGTTGGCGCCCGCTTTGGTCCTGCCGAGCGGCAGGACCGTGAGTGAGGCTCTTACTCTGGTGGCAGAGCAGGCGGTGCGGCGTCGCCGGGGAGACACGGAAGAACCCACCTCACCGAGGAGCGACAAGGCGGTCATGGACTATTCAGCCATTCAGGCAGAGATACGGGGTCTTGCCCGCGAGAAGGAAGCCGTCATCCTGGCGCACAACTACCAGCGCCCGGAGGTGCAGGACGTGGCCGATATCCTGGGAGATTCCTTGGGTCTGTCCCGGCAGGCGGCCGCCTCCAAGGCGCGGATGATCGTCTTCTGCGGGGTTCACTTCATGGCCGAGACGGCGGCCATCCTGGCTCCGGATCGGCCGGTCATCATTCCCGAAGTGCGCGCCGGTTGCCCCATGGCAGACATGGTTGACGAGGAGGGGCTGCGGGCTCTCAAGGCTCAGCATCCGGGGGCGGTGGTGGTCAGCTACGTCAACACGACGGCCGCGGTCAAGGCGCTTTCCGATATCTGCTGCACCAGCGCAAACGCCGTCCGCATCGTCCAGACCATTCCGGCGGGCACGGAGATCATCTTCACCCCCGACGAGAATCTGGGCTCCTGGGCCGCTAAGAAGGCTGGGCGAAAGCTCATCCTGTGGCCCGGCTTCTGCCCGACCCACGATCTGATCGAAGTCCAAGACGTGTGGAAAGCGCGGACGGCCCATCCCGGGGCCAAAGTGGTGGTGCATCCGGAGTGCCGTCCGGAGGTGGCCGAGATTGCCGACGCGGTGGAGAGCACCTCGGGGATGATCCGCTTCTGCCGCGAGGATGACGGCGAGGAGTATCTCATCGGGACCGAACTCGGGATGATCTACCGTCTCTCGAAGGATATTCCCGGCAAGCGCTTCTATCCGGTCACCGAGGCCAGCGTGTGCCCCAACATGAAACTCACCACTCTTGACAAGGTGCTGCGGGCTCTGCGCACTGAAGGTCCGGTGGTGACCGTGGAGCCGGAAGTACGGGCCAAGGCTCTACGCGCGGTCCAGCGGATGGTCGAGGTGGGGCCGTGAGCGCCGCTCCCCTGATCTCCCGGGTCGGCGCCGAGGTCCGCTACTCCAGCTACGACGTGCTTGTCATCGGGGGCGGGATCGCCGGCCTGACGGCGGCCGTGGGCGCCGCCCATAGGTGGAACGTGGGCCTCATCACCAAAGGCACGCTCGACCAGACCACCACGTTCCTCGCCCAAGGAGGCATCGCGGCGGCGCTGGGACCCTATGACTCTCCGGAGTTGCACCTAAAGGACACCCTCATAGCCGGGGTCGGTTTGTGCGACGAGGAAGCCGTCCGCGTTCTGGTGCAAGAAGGCCCCGCGAGAGTGCGGGAGTTGGAGCAGCTGGGCACCAAGTTCGACAGGCGCGACGGCAAGCTGATCCTTGGCTCAGAGGGCGCTCACTCCGTGCCCCGGGTCGTCCACGCCGGCGGGGACGCCACCGGCAGCGTCGTGGCCAGCGCGCTGGCCGACGCCATCACCTCGGGCAGCCGGGTGGCGTTGCACGAGAACGAGTTCGTCGTCGACCTGCTCATGGACGCAGGCCGGTGCGTAGGAGCGCTCTCCCTGGACAGGGAGGGGGAGCTCACCGTCAGCCTGGCCCGGGCGGTCGTGCTGGCTTGTGGAGGCGCCGGTCAGGTCTTCGCCCACACCACCAATCCCACCGTGGCTACAGGTGATGGATACGCGATGGCCTATCGGGCCGGGGCATTGATGCGCGACATGGAGTTCATGCAGTTCCATCCCACCGCCCTCTATGGGACGGAGAACCCTACGCTTCTTCTCACCGAGGCCCTGAGGGGCGAGGGCGCCTACCTGGTTGACGATGCGGGGGAGAGGTTCATGGTCGGCGCGCACCCTCGGGCCGAACTGGCTCCCAGGGACGTGGTGGTCCGGCACATGAAGCGCGTGTTCGACCGGGACAAGACCGATCACGTATGGCTGGACGCCCGCCATCTGGAGTGCGGCTTTCTCCGCGAGCGGTTCCCCACGGTGTACACAGGGCTGCAAAGCCGGGGTTTCGATCTCTGCGCCCAACTCATCCCCATCGCCCCGGCCTCCCACTACTTCATCGGTGGGGTGCTCACCGACATCTGGGGGCGGACGTCCATCCCTGGGCTCTACGCCTGCGGCGAGACGGCGAGCACGGGCATCCACGGCGCCAATCGTTTGGCCTCGAACTCCCTGCTCGAGGGCCTGGTCTTCGGGGAGCGTACGGTGCGCGATCTGAACCGGTATCTGGCCCTGTCCGATCCCGCGGTGCGGAAGATCAGGCTGGACTTGGCCGAGGAACCGAGGGAGGGCAATGACGCGGTCGTCCTGGCGGAGAGCAGGGCCGCCATGAGCCGGCTGATGATGGACCTCTGTGGGATAGTTCGCAGCAGGGAGGGGTTGGAGCAGGTGCGAGCGGCCCTGACCGGCATTCGCGGCGCTCTCAGCGCGCCGGGATTGGCCGTTGACGAACTCGAGCTGCTCAATCTGCTGACGGTGGCGGAGCACATGGTCGGATCCGCGGTCGTCCGGGAGGAGAGCCGGGGAGTCCATCTGCGCTCCGACTTTCCGGAACTGGACGATGCGGGCTGGCGGCGGCATATCACAGTGCAGCGCGATCCTGTCACCGGCGGGCCAGTGGTCGAGTCGAGCGCATGGAGGGATGACGGTGATCGAACAGGCGAGTCTCTTGACTGGTGCGGCAGGCGCTGGCCGAGGATCTGGCCGGCTATGGTGACATCACATCTGCGTGGACCGTGCCGCCCGGCCTTCGCGGTCGCGCGGAGATAACGGCCCGGGAGGACCTGGTGGTATGCGGTCTGGCGCTGGCCGAGGCGGTGATGGCCGAGGTGGATCCGCGGGCGGTCTTCACTCCTTTGGTGGAGGAGGGGGCGTCTGTGACCGACCGGGACCGGCTGGCCGCGATCGAGGGACCGGTGCGCAGCATCCTCACCGCGGAGCGCTCCGATGCTCAACTTTCTCAGCCATCTTTCCGGCGTGGCCACTCAGTCCAGGCGGTTCGCGCGGGTCGTGGAGGGCACCGCGGCCAGAGTGGTGGACACCCGCAAGACCACTCCCGGTCTGCGTCTCTGGGAGAAGCGCGCGGTGGTGTGCGGAGGATGCCACAATCACCGGTTCGGGCTCTTCGATCTGGTGCTCATCAAGAACAACCACCTCACCGCTGCAGGCGGGGTGCGCCAGGCCATGGACAGGGTCAGGGAGGCGAGCCCTGGATACCTCAAGATCGAAGTGGAAGTGGAGAGCGAGGCCGATCTTCGGGAGGCGATCTCCTGCGGCGCAGACATCATCATGCTGGACAATCAGGGTGTGGAGTCTCTGCGGAGGTTGGTGCGGCTGGCCCGGGAACTCGAGCCAAAGGTGGTGCTCGAGGCCTCCGGGGGCGTCACCATCGAGACCGTGCGGGCGATAGCCGAGACCGGGGTTGATCTGATCTCCACCAGCGCTCTCACCATGGGGGCGCCTCCGGTGGATGTGGGCCTGACCCTCAGGTCGGGCAACTGAGCGCCTCAGAGGACGCGAGGAGGACGATCATGCTGTTGGCGGTGGACGTGGGCAATACCCAGACTGCGGTCGGGCTCTTCTCCGGCAAGGAGTTGGCCGGAAGTTGGCGCTTCGCTACCGATGTGCGCAAGACCGGGGATGAGATCGCCACCTTGCTCGACGGACTGCTCCGCCTGGACGGCTTTTCCCGCGATTCGGTCTCGGGTCTCGCTGTGGCCTCGGTGGTACCCCGGCTGAGCAGCGAATACACGTCAATGGCGACGAGCAAGTTCGGCCTGGAGGCTCTGGTGGTAGGGCCGGGCGTCAAGACCGGCATGCCCATCCTGACCAACGACCCTCGCCAGGTGGGCCCCGACCTCATCGTCGACGCGGTGGCCGCCTACGAGGCGTACGGGGGCCCCTGTATAGCCGTTGATTTCGGCACGGCCACCACCTTTAGCGCCGTATCGGCGGCAGGCGAGTATCTGGGACATGCGATCGCTCCGGGCATCGAGGTATCCCTGGACGCTCTGGCTGTCAAGGCCGCCCGGCTGATGAGGATCGAGCTCGCCGATCCGGGCACGGTGATCGGTCGGAACACGGTGCAAGCCATGCAGGCTGGGGCCGTCTACGGCTTTGCCGGGCAGGTGGACGGCATCGTCGGGCGGATGCGGGCCGAGTTGGGGGCGGATGCGCTGACGGTGGCCACCGGGGGTTTGGCCTCATTGATCTTCGACCATGCGACTTCCCTGGACAAGCTGGATCCGCTGCTGACCCTGCGGGGTCTCGAGATCATCTACCGGCGCAATCATTCCTAGCATGGGCGCGGAGTCGGGGGCGGCGAGCGGCTCGCCTCTCGCCGCCCCGTTTAGCATCGGGGACGTCGAAATACCCAACCGGGTGGTGCTGGCCCCCATGGCCGGTCTCACCATCAGCGCCTACCGGCGCCATCTCAAGGGGCACGGCGCCGGCCTGGTGACCACCGAGATGGTGAGCGCGTACGGCCTTCTGCATCACAACATCCGCACCGGCGAGTACCTGGACTTCGCCGAAGAAGAGCGACCGGTGGCCGTGCAGCTCTTCGGGGACACGCCGCAGGTCATGGCCAAGGCCGCGGAGCTGGTGTTGTCTCGGCCGGTCGTCCCGGACCTGCTTGATATCAACATGGGGTGTCCGGTGCGAAAGGTAGTGCGGACCGGGGCAGGCGCCGCCCTGCTGGGCGACCCCGACAGGGCCGTGGCCATTGCGGCCGCGGTGGTGGGTGTCGCCGGGCAGGCAGGCGTGCCGGTGACCGTGAAGCTGCGCAGCGGGCTCACAGAAGGCGACCGGACCGCGGTGGAGCTGGCCCGCCGGCTGGAAGCGGCGGGCATTCAGGGCCTGGGAGTGCATCCCCGGGCGGCCAGCCAGCACTACCGGGGCCTCGCCGACCACACCATCACGGCGGCAGTGGCGGCGGCGGTCGCGGTTCCGGTGATGGCTTCGGGCGACGTCACCAGCGTCGCCTCGACCCTGGCCATGTTCGAGGCCACCGGGGCGGCCGCGGTGATGGCGGCCCGGGGGGTGGCGGGCAATCCCTGGCTGGTGGGCGCTCTGCTCTCCGGGGTGAGCGCAGAGCGCCCCCCGCTTTCTGTCGTGGTCGCCGACCTGCGCGCGCTGCTACGTCTGGCTGCCGCGGAGAGAGGGCCGGAGCGAGCCGCGCGCTGGATGCGCAAGCTGCTGGGCTGGTACTTGCGGCCGTCGGGCGTGCCCGTCGCCACCATCGAGGAGTTGCGGGCCCTGCCCGATGCCCACACGCTCGACGGTGCACTGGTCGCGCTCACCGCGGAGAACGCCCGGGTCTGAAGGCGTGTTGACAACTCCCTCCCCCCAACCTATAATGCGCCGCTACTTTCAGGCGCATTCCACTCCTCCGCGGCAGTCGAAGGCAGGTGCTCGTGTCTCGCAAAGAAGTCATCCTCACAGCAGACGGTCTCAAGCAGCTCCAGGAAGAGGTCAACCATCTCTCCACGGTGAAACGGGAGGAGGTGGCCGAGCGCATCCGTGCCGCGCGGGATTTCGGGGACATCTCGGAGAACTCCGAGTACGATGACGCCAAGAACGAGCAGGCCATGCTGGAGCATCGCATCGGTCTTCTTCAGGAGAAGCTGCGGAGGTCCCGGGTCATCAAGGATTCGGAGATCGACACCGAGAAGGTCAGCATCGGCAACACCGTGACTCTTCGGGACAAGGACGCCGGGGTGATACGCATCTACACCCTGGTGGGCTCGGCCGAAGCGGACCCGGAGAGGGCCAGGCTGTCGAACGAGTCGCCGGTAGGGCAGGCCATCATGGGCAAGCGGGTGGGCGATGTGGTCACGGTTCCGGTGCCCGTCGGCTCTCTCAACTACGAGGTCCTGGCCATCGGCAAGATGACCTAGGTGGACGTATCCGGCCCATCTGAAGGCCGCGATCGGCTGGCCAAAGCGGAGCAGCTGCGGCAGGACGGAGTAGAGCCGTACGCCCGCAGTTTCGAGCATCGCACCCGTCTGGGCGAGATCACCGAGGCGCACGCCGGGCTGGAGCCCGGCGCCAAAGACGAGGACGGCCACTATCGGGTGGCCGGCCGGGTGATGGCAAGGCGGGAACACGGTAAGGCCGTCTTTATCACTTTGCGCGACGGTTGGGACGACCTGCAGGTCTACGCCAACGTCGACGCTCTGGGTGAAGCGTCATTCGCGCTGGTCACCGACCTCGATGTTGGTGACATCATCGGCTGCGAAGGCCACGTGTTCCGCACTCGGCGGGGAGAGCTGACCGTCTTCGCCGAGTCTTGGACCCTTCTGACAAAAGCCCTACGGCCGCTGCCCGAGAAGTGGCATGGTTTGCAGGATCGGGAGACCCGCTACCGGCAACGCTACGTCGATCTGGTGGCCAATCCTGAGGTGGCCTGGCAACTGCGGGCCCGCGGGAAGCTGGTCTCGGCCATGCGCCGCTATCTGGAGGACCAAGGGTTCGTGGAGGTGGAGACCCCGGTTCTCCAGCCCCTGCCCGGAGGTGCTTTGGCTCGGCCGTTCGTTACCCATCACAACGCGCTCGATGCCGACCTGTTCCTGCGCATCGCTCCCGAGCTCTATCTCAAGCGGCTACTGGTGGGCGGGTTCGATCGCATTTTTGAGATCGGGAAGAATTTCCGCAACGAGGGCATCTCTTTGGTCCACAACCCCGAGTTCACGATGATGGAACTGTACTGGGCGTACGTGGACTACAACGCCATCATGGAGCTGGTGGAGAACATGATCCCGGCCCTGGCCGAGGAGGTCATCGGCACCACCCAGATCGTGGTGGGGGAGAACTCCATAGAGCTGAAGTCTCCATGGCCGCGGCGCACCATCGATTCCCTGCTGAACGATAATCTGGGCCTGTCGCTTTCCGGGATGCGTGCCGACCCGCAATCCGCCAAACGGGCGCTGCACGAGCGCAAGATAGAGGTGGAGAATCGCGACACCTTCGCGACGCTGGTCGACAAAGCGCTCAAGCATGCCGTGTGGCCGACCCTCATCCAACCCACCTTCGTCATCGACTATCCTCTTGAGCTGAGCCCCTTGGCCAAGTGCCGCCAGGACGACCCGCAACTGGTGGAGCGCTTTCAGCCCATCATCGCGGGCAAGGAGATGGGCAATGCCTTCTCCGAACTCAACGATCCCATGGACCAGCGGCGCCGGTTTGAGGAACAGGCCCGCAACAAGGACGCGGGCGACGAAGAGGCTCACGCGCTCGACGAAGATTTTCTCCGGGCGCTGGAGTACGGCATGCCGCCTGCCGGTGGACTGGGCATCGGCATCGACCGGCTGGCGATGATGCTCTTGGGGGTGGAGTCCATCCGGGACGTCATCCTTTTTCCCCAGCTGCGGCCCGAGCGCTAGGCGCGCTCAGCGCGGTCCGCGGAGCCCGCGCGCGGGAGGCGTAGGCCCGAGGCCGGGAGCCCGTTATGCTACACTTTACACAGTAGTTTTTCGACGATTCCCGGCATGCTGTACGTTGATCTCTCAGTACTCCGTGCCGGTGGGCGGCCGGTAAAACCGGTCTGCGATTAGAGGAGGCCCGGGTGTTTGCAGAAGAGTCACCCGACTGGACCCTTGACCTCGACGGCTCCGTGACCTGCGACCTGTGTGGGGAGGAGCCGGCCACCATGCATCTGCTCAGGGTGGTGGATGGGGCCGTCAGCCACACGCACTTATGCCCCGGTTGCGCCGAAGGCGTTGCCGAGGAGACCAACGGCTTGGCTCTGGTGCTGGCCGTGCCCTCGGTGCTGCGCCACCTGGGCAAGAAGACGGCAGAAAGCGATACCGTCGCGCCGGTCTTGTCCGACCGGGACGAGCGGTTCTGTGGCGCGTGCGGCACGACCCTGACCGACCTCAAAGAGTCGGGGTTGGTCGGATGCTCCAAGTGCTACCAAGTGTTCGCCGAGTACCTCCAGGCTTCCCTGGAGGGCGACGCGGAGCCGGTGGAGCATCTGGGTAAGATGCCTCATCGGGGGCCCGAGGGCGACGTGCTCCGTCACGAGATGATGCGCCTGCAGCGGATGCTGCGCGAGCTGGTGGAGTGCGAACGTTTTGAGGAAGCGGCGGGTGTCCGCGACCGGCTGACAGAGCTTGGGCAGAGGCTTGAGGGAGGAGTGTCGTGAGTACCGCCACACTCGCGGCTTCGGCTCTGGGTCTGTCTCGCAACGAGGCGGGCGTGCGTTTCCCCCATGCGGAAGACGCCGTGGCTTTGGACGAACTGCGGCTGCAGGTTGTCGATACCTTGAACGATGGCACCTGGGAGCACCGGTGGCGCGTCTTGGATCTGGACGAACTGTCCGCGGTGGAGATCGTCCACCTGGTGGAGCAAGGCCTCATGACTCCCGGGTTTGCCGACGGCTCCGGTGAGGGCCGCGGGTTTGCCGTGTACGGTGAGGGGCAGGCCTCCCTCGAGATCAACGGGACCGATCACTTTCGCCTGTTGGGTTTCAGGGCCGGCGACCAGTTGGCAAGCCTGTGGTCGCTCCTCAGCCTGCTCGACGATCGGTTGGAAACGTCCGTATCGTATGCGTTCGACGCGCGCTGGGGATATCTGGCCTCTCGTCCCAGCCAGGCGGGCAACGGCATGCGGGTGTACGCCACACTCCACGTTCCCGCCCTCATGCTCACCGGCCGGTTGGCGGGTACGGCTCTCGATCTCGTGACCCATGGCCTGGCGCTGGCCCCACTTTGGGGCGGGGCGGGAGGCGTCATTCAGGTTTCCAATCTGGGGCGTCAGGCAAGACCTGAAGGAGAGCTGCTCCAGCACATCGAAGAGGTCTCCCGCGGGATCGTCGAAAAAGAACGGTCGGTGAGGAAGATGCTTCTTCGCGAAAACCCTATCCAGACACGCGATCACATCGGGCGGGCGCTTGGGAGTGGCCCAGCATGCGTGGTCGATGTCGTTTCCCGAGGCGGTCAACCTGCTCTCGGCGGCGCAGGTGGGGCTGGAGCTCGGAGTGGTAGAGGTTCCCGGGATGGCTGCAGAGTCGGCCTTCGGTCTGATGAGCAGACTCCAGCCGGCTCATGTCATCATGGACTACATGGACGCGAAAACAGGCTGTCTGGAAAGCCCCGAGGTAGATCAGACTCGGGCGCGGGTGCTGCGCGAGGTGTTCGCGGGCGCGAGCGTCCGGCAATAGGAGAATGACGTGATGTTTGAACGGTTCACAGAACGAGCCCGACAGGTGGTGGTCTTGGCCCAAGAGGAGGCCCGGGTCCTGCGGCACAACTACATCGGTACCGAGCATCTGCTTCTCGGTCTCCTGCGCGAAGCCGACGGGGTGGCCGCCAGGGTGCTGGGCACTCTTGAAGTCAGCCTGGAAGAGGTCCGCGGAGAGGTCACCCGCATCGTGGGCGAAGGTGATAGCGAGTCTCAAGGCCAGATCCCCTTCACGCCTCGGGCGAAGAAGGTCCTAGAACTGGCATTGCGCGAGGCCCTGTCGTTGGGGCACAACTACATCGGCACCGAGCACATCTTGCTGGGCTTGGTGCGGGAGAGCGAAGGGGTGGCGGCTCGGATCCTGAATGATCTGGAGGTCGACGCCGATCGGGTGCGCCAGGAAGTGATGCGGCTGCTGGCCGGTCCGACGCGGCGGCAGCCCCGCGGGGCGACGGCCGCGGCGGCCACCGAGGGCAAGGAGCGCAAGAGTTCGAAGGTCCTCGACCAATTCGGGCGCAACCTCACCAAGTACGCCGAAGAAGACAAGCTCGACCCTGTCATAGGGCGCGAGACGGAGATAGAGCGGGTGATGCAGATCCTCTCTCGCCGCACCAAGAACAACCCGGTGTTGGTGGGGGAGCCCGGCGTGGGCAAGACCGCGGTGGTGGAGGGGCTCGCTCAGCGCATCGCCAAGAACGACGTGCCCGGACTGCTCAAAGACAAGCAGATCTACACCCTCGACCTGGGGGCTTTGGTCGCTGGTTCGAAGTACCGGGGTGAGTTCGAGGAGCGCTTGAAGAAAGTCATGAAGGAGATCGCAGAGCGGGGAGACATCATCCTGTTCATCGACGAGATCCACAACCTGGTGGGCGCCGGCGCGGCGGAAGGTGCCATCGACGCGGCCTCCATCCTCAAGCCTGCTCTGGCCCGAGGGGAGATCCAGACCATCGGGGCCACCACGCTCGACGAGTACCGCAAGCACCTGGCAAAGGATGCCGGTCTGGAGCGGCGCTTCCAGAAGATCCTGGTCAAGGAGCCGACCGTTCTCGAGACCAGGAAGATCCTGGCCGGGCTGCGGGAGCGCTACGAAGCTCACCATCGGGTGCGCATCACCGACGAGGCTCTGGAGGCGGCGGCCTATCTGGCCGACCGCTATATCAGCGACCGCTTCCTGCCGGACAAGGCCGTCGACCTGATCGACGAAGCGGCCTCGCGCAAGCGTATCCAGAACATGTGCGCCTCCCCCGATCTGAGAGAGGTGGAGGACGCCATCCTCGAGGTGCGGCGCGAAAAAGAGACGTCCATCGAGGTGCAGGACTTCGAGAAGGCCGCCTCGCTGCGCGACCGCGAGCGCAAGTTGCTCAACCAGCGACAGGAGCTGGAGCAGAAGTGGCAGGAATCCGACCGGGCGACCGAGATCTCCATCGGCGAGGACGAGATCGCCGAGGTCACCGCCATGTGGACCGGCATTCCCGTGACCAAGCTCACCGAAGCTGAGACCCATCGGCTGTTGCGGATGGAAGAAGCCCTGCATGCCCGGGTGGTGGGCCAGGACGAGCCGGTCAAGGCCGTGTCCCGGGCCATCCGCCGCTCCCGTGCCGGTCTCAAAGACCCTCATCGTCCCGGCGGTTCGTTCATCTTCTTGGGACCGTCTGGGGTGGGCAAGACCGAATTGGCCCGCACTTTGGCCGAGTTTCTGTTCGGCGACGAGTCGGCGCTCATCCAGGTCGACATGTCGGAGTACATGGAGAAGCACGCTGTCAGCCGGTTGGTGGGCTCGCCTCCCGGCTACGTGGGATACGACGAGGGTGGGCAGCTCACCGAATCTGTGCGCCGCCGCCCCTACTCGGTGGTCCTTCTCGACGAGATCGAGAAGGCTCATCCCGATGTCTTCAACATCCTTCTGCAGATACTGGAGGACGGCCGGCTCACCGACGCCCAGGGGCGCACGGTGGACTTCCGCAACTGCATCGTCATCATGACCTCGAACATCGGCGCTGCCACTATCTCCAAGGGCCAGGTGCTGGGCTTTGGCGAGCAGGTGGCAGAGGGCGGTCTCGAGTACGAGGAGATGAAGACCCGCGTCACCGGCGAACTGAAGAAGACGTTCAAACCGGAGTTCCTCAACCGAGTCGACGAGGTGATCGTCTTCCGCAAGCTCACCCGTGGCGAGATCTTCGACATCGTATCTCTCATGATGGCCCGGGTAGAAGACCAGCTCAAGGACCGGGAGATAGGTCTGGCCCTCACTCCAGAAGCCAAAGAGCTGCTGGCCAACGTGGGGTACGACCCCACTATGGGGGCGCGCCCGTTGCGGCGCGCCATCCAGCGTCAGGTGGAGGACCTGCTGGCGGAAGAGGTTCTCTCGGGCCGGTTCCCGCGAGGCAGCACCGTGCTCTTGGACCGCGAAGACGACCACCTGGCTATCACCGAGGTCATCCTCGGGGCGCCGGACGTCCTCGTGGCCGACGAGTCCAAGTAGGGCGGGGCGGCCCATGCCGCGAGGTAAGAGCTCCTTCATATGTCGGGAGTGCGGCTACGCATCCCCGGGATGGTTGGGCCGCTGCCCCGGCTGCGGTCGCTGGAACACCATTTCCGAAGAAGCGGTCCGCACCAGCTCGGCGTTGCGCGTCGCGGGGCCGCATTTTGCGGCGCCCGCGCCCATTCGCCTGGCCGACGTCGACCCCGGCGCCCAGTCTCGCATCGACACCGGCCTGGAGGAGTTCAACAGGGTGTTGGGCGGCGGGCTGGTGCCCGGCTCGGTGGTGCTGGTGGGCGGCGAACCCGGGGTGGGCAAGAGCACGCTCCTCTTGCAGGCTCTGCTTATCATGGAGGCACGGGGTGCATCCACCCTCTTGATCTCGGGCGAGGAGTCGGCCGCGCAGGTGAAGCTGCGCAGCGCCCGGCTCAGCAGCGCGGGCGGCGGAGCCTGCGCCTGCTCACCGAAACCCAGACCGAGGCAGTGGTGGCTGCTCTTGAGCACCTGAAGCCGGGCGTCTGCGTGGTCGACTCGGTGCAGACGCTCTGGTCGTCGGAGGTGGGGTCGACCCCCGGCTCGGTAGCGCAGATACGCGATGCCACCGGCCAATTGCTGCGGGTGGCCAAGGCCAACGGCATAGCCCTGGTGCTGGTGGGCCACGTCACCAAAGACGGCGAACTGGCCGGCCCCCGGGTGCTCGAGCACATGGTCGACGCCGTGCTCTCGTTCGAGGGGGAGCGGGCGCAGCCCTTCCGCATCCTCCGGGCGGTGAAGAACCGCTTTGGCTCCACCAACGAGGTGGGCGTGTTTCAGATGGCCGAGCAAGGTCTGGTGGAGGTGCCCGATCCCTCCTCGGTCTTCCTCGAGGAGGGCGATCTGCGGTCGGGGTCGGCCGTGGTCCCCGTCCTGGAAGGCACCCGCTGCCTCCTGGCGGAGGTGCAGGCCCTGGTCGCTCCCAGCAGTATGGCCATGCCCCAGCGGGTGGCCCGCGGGGTCGATCGCAACCGCCTGGCCATGATCGTGGCCGTTCTCAGCCGCCGGGCGCGACTGCCCCTGCTCAAATGTGACATCTTTGTTAATGTTGCAGGGGGACTTGTTCTCGAGGATCCCGCGGCCGACCTGGCGGTGGCTCTGGCCATAGCCTCAGCGTGGCGGGACGGCACTGACGGCCAAGGCGTGGCGGCGTTCGGAGAGGTGAGTCTCACCGGCAAGGTGCGCTACGTGCTGCAGGGGGAGAAGCGCATCCAGGAGTTGGTCCGGCGCGGGTTCCCCCGGATCTTGGTTCCCGGTCGGAACGCGGAGGAACTCTCCGGCAAAGAGGGGTGGCCCTCCGGAGTGGAGCTGCAGGCCGTTACCGATATCGGACAAGCGGTAGCAGAGGCGGCTAAGAACACGGCAGTGAGGAGCGCGCGTGGGTAGACGGCCCCCAGCCTTAGAGGATAGGCTCGTTGAAGCCCTGCAGATGGTCGCCCCGGGTACGGTGATCCGCCAAGCGGTCGACAACATCGTGCGGGCCCGCACCGGCGCGCTACTGGTCTTCGCCGACGAGGAAGAGATCAAGCCCATGATCTCCGGGGGCATCGATATCGACGTCGAGTTGGCGCCCATGATCCTCTACGAGCTTGCCAAGATGGACGGCGCCATCCTGCTGGACCGGACCGGCACGCATATCATTCACGCCAACGTGCAGTTGATGCCCGACGCCACCATCGAGTCGCAGGAGACGGGCACCCGTCACCGCACAGCCGAGCGGGTGGCCAAGCAGATCGACGCTCTCGCCATCTCCATCTCCGCGGCCCGCGACGTGGTCACCATCTACCTGGGTGACATCCGCTACATCATGGATCCCATCCGCACCATCTTGGACAAGGCCAACCAGGCCTTGCAGACTCTGGAGAAGTTCAAGGCCCGGCTCAACCAGGTGTCGACCTCGCTCTCGGCCCTCGAGTTCGAGGACGCCGTGACTCTCCACGACGTGCTGGCCGTGCTCCAGCGCTCGGAGATGGTCTTGGTGATCGTCCAGGAGCTGGAGCGCTACATCATCGAGCTGGGCAACGAGGGCCGGCTGGTGCAACTCCAGCTCGAGGAGCTCATGGTGGACGTGCGCGAGGACCGGGCGGCCGTCCTGGCCGACTATCTGCCCGAAGCCACGCCTGCCCGGCTGGAGGAAGTTCGCGAGGCGCTGGGGGCGCTGCGCTCCGAAGAGTTGCTGTCTCTTGGACGTCTGGGCGAGACCTTGGGCTACGCCCCCGATATCAACGCGCTGGAGAAGCATATGAGCCCGCGAGGCAATCGCGTGCTGCGCAGGATCCCCCGGTTGAACGACAAGGTGATCGAGGCTCTGGCGGGGCACTTCGGCAATCTGCGGGCCATGCTGGACGCGACGGTCGAGGAGCTGGCTGCCATCGACGGGCTGGGGATGGCTCGAGCCCAGGACATCAAGGATGGCCTGGTGCGCCTGCGCGAACTCAACCTGCTGGAGCGATACGGGTGATGTTCAAGGTAGGGGACACGGTCGTCTATCCCCACCACGGGGCGGGCCGCATACTGGAGATCATCGAGCAGGATCATCAGGGGACACCGCGCCCCTTCTACAGCATCCAGATCCTGCACAACGACATGACGGTGATGGTCCCGGTTGACGGATTGGAGAAGGCCGGTATCCGGGCGGTCATCTCCGAGCCCATGGTGGAGGAGGTGCTCGGCGTCCTGCGCGACGATCCCACCAAGATGCCCCCGAACTGGAACCGGCGGGTCAAGCACAACCGCGACAAGATCAAGACCGGGGACGTGCTCGAGATCGCCGACGTGCTCCGCAATCTCGCCCTGAGAGACAACGAGAAGGGGCTTTCCACCGGGGAGAAGCAGATGTACGGCAAGGTCAAGCACATCCTCGCCTCCGAGTTGATGTATGCCATGCACGTGGAGGAAGACGATGCTCTCCGCTTCCTTGACGGCATTCTGGCCGAGATATGCGCTCAGCCCCGATGAAGGGAGTAGTGATCGTTGGCCAAGCAAAAGGGCGGTGAGGCGATGGTCTTCGCCGTAAGACTGCTGCTGGCCCTGGTGGGAGGGGTCACCTGCTACGAGTTAGGGGTGGCCTTTCTGCCCGAAGTGGGCTTGACGTCGCTCTTGTACGGTCTCTTTGCGGCGCTGTGCGTTCTGATTGGGATCGTACTGGGCGTGGTATTGGGTGGCTTCCTGGGCCGGGCCACGACCAAGCTGGGGCGGCGGCTGGACAGGGCCAGCTCGCTCCTCACCGCGAGCGGTCTCATCTTCACCACCATCGGGCT
This sequence comes from uncultured Actinomycetes bacterium, assembly GCA_963809395.1. Classification (GTDB taxonomy): domain Bacteria; phylum Actinomycetota; class Thermoleophilia; order RBG-16-64-13; family RBG-16-64-13; genus CAWEJM01. The sequence continues at coordinate 126,124 of CAWEJM010000004.1, forward strand.
GATCGTCGGTCTGGGCATCGCTGCGCTTGGCGGCTTGGCCATCAAGAACCTTCCCGTGGTGGGCCCGTATCTGTTACCGCTTCTGTACGCTTTCAGCGGCTACCTGTTCGCCTACCTGGGATACAAGCGGCATACCGACATGGCTCGGGTTCTGGGCTTCAAGGGGCTGCTGCAGCAGCCGGGGGCGAAGCAGTTCATGCGGCCCAAGCTCCTCGACACGTCGGTGATCATGGATGGGCGCATCGGCCAGGTGGTGGCAACGGGGTTTCTGGAAGGCGATCTGGTCATCCCCGGTTTCGTTCTGGAGGAGCTGCAATCCATCGCCGACTCGGCTGAGTCGGCCAAGCGGACCCGGGGACGGCGCGGGCTGGACACGGTGCGTGACCTGCAGGAGGCCTACAGCCGGGTGATCATCATCGAGCGGGACTATCCCGGCGTCGGCGAGGTAGACGCCAAGCTGATCAAGCTGGGCAAGGAGATGAAGGCCTGCATCCTCACCACCGACTACAACCTCAACAAGCTGGCGCAGATCCAGGGGGTGGAGGTGCTCAACATCAACGAGCTGGCCCACACGCTGAAGGCGGCGGTGCTGCCCGGCGAATGCTTGGGCGTGCGGGTGATGCGCGAGGGCAAGGAAGAAGACCAGGGCGTGGCGTACTTGGATGATGGGACCATGGTGGTGATAGAAGGCGGCCGCCGCTGGGTGGGTGAAGAGGTGGAGGTGGAGGTCACCTCCGTACTTCAGAACCCGTCGGGCAAGATGATCTTCACGCGGCTGACTTCCTGACGGGGAGGAGTAGGTAGCATGGGTGGTTCGGGACTCAGCCTCGCCCTGGTGGTGGCCGCGGCGGGCTACGGCAGCCGGCTCGACTCGGGGCTCCCCAAACAGTACGTTCCCCTGTTGGGCATACCCATGCTGCAGCGCACCCTCAGCGTCCTCAGCTCCTGCTCGGAGGTGGACGCGCTCGCGGTGGTGGTCAACTTCGAGGACGTCGAGTATTGCCGGTCGGAGATCACCATGGAGCAGATCGCCAAGGTGATGCGGGTGACGGCCGGGGGCGACGAGCGACCTCTCTCCGTACGCAACGGTCTGCTGGCTCTGGCCGAAGCCGGCACCTGGGATCTGGTGGGAGTACACGACGGGGCCCGGCCCCTGGTCACCTGCGCGGAGATCGGCCGAGCCGTCGACGCGCTGGCGGCCGATCCAGGCTTGGATGGGGCGGTCTTGGCTATCCCCAGCACCGACACGATAAAGATCGTCGACGACGGGCGGCTGATCACGAGCACCCCCGAGCGGCGTTCTCTGTGGCGCGCTCAGACTCCGCAGATCTTCCGTTGGCAGGTACTTATGGACGCGTACGCGCAGGCTGACGAGGCGCTTCTGGGCGCCACCGACGATGCCTCATTGGTGGAGGCGCGCGGGGGCCGGGTGGCGGTAGTGGAGGGCTCGCCCGAGAACTTCAAGGTCACCGATCGGGTCGACCTGCGCCACGCCGAGCAGATCCTGGCGGAGCGCAGGTGGTGACCGAGACGGCCGAATCCGCGCCGTCTGCGCGTGGGCCTCGGCTACGACGCCCACCGCTTCGCTCCCGACCGCGCGCTCGTGCTGGGCGGGGTAAGATTGCGGGAGCGCGATGGGCTGCTGGGCCACAGTGACGCCGACGTGCTGGTGCATGCCGTCATGGACGCGCTGTTGGGGGCCGCGGGTTTGGAGGATATCGGCCACTACTTCCCCGACACCGATCCGGCCTTCGCCGGCGCCGACAGCCTGAAGTTGCTGGCGGCGGTCGCGGAGCTGCTGCGGGAGAAGGGATGGCGGCCGGTCAACGTGGACGCCGTGGTCATCTGCGAAGAGCCGCGGATAGGCCCGCACCGGCAGGCCATGCGCGAGCGTCTGGCGGCCGCCATGGGGATCGGGGCCGAGCGGGTGAGCCTGAGAGGCACCACCACCGAAGGCATGGGCTTCACCGGGCGGGGCGAGGGCATCGCCGCGCAGGCGGTGGCGCTGGTGGAGCGGGTCCCGCCGCCGGAAGCCGGCGACTAAGGCCATAAGAAGCCGGCGCGCGGAGCGCCGGACATGACGACCGAAGAGAGACCAACACCATGACCGACGTTCGCGTGCGATTCGCTCCCAGCCCCACGGGCTCGCTCCATGTGGGCAGTGCGCGCACCGCCCTCTACAACTATCTGTATGCCCGCCACCACGGCGGCACCATGGTGCTGCGCATCGAGGACACCGACCTCAAGCGGTCCACGAGCGAGCACGACGCCAGCATCATCGACGATCTCGCCTGGCTGGGCCTCCAGGCCGACGAGGGTCCCGACGTGGGCGGGCCCTACGGTCCGTATCGCCAGAGCGAGCGGGCCCACCTCTACGAGGCCGGGGTGCAGCAACTGTTGGCCGAGGGCTGGGCCTACCCCTGCTTCTGTCCCCAAGAGCTACTCGAAGAACGCAAGGAGCAGCAGCTCGCCCGGGGCGACATGCCCAAGTACGACCGTTGCTGTGCCGCTCTTTCCGCCGCCGAGGTCGCGTCCCGGCTGGCCGCGGGCGAGCAGGCGGCCATCCGCTTCCGGGTGCCCGAGGGGCCGGTGACTTTCGACGATCTCATCCACGGGCCCATCACCTTCTCCTCGGATGTCATCGGCGACTTCATCATCAAGCGCACCGACGGCGGCTTCGCCTACAACTTCGCCGTGGTCATCGACGATGCGGGCATGGATATCACCCACGTCATCCGGGGCGAGGATCACATCACCAACACCGCCCGGCAGATGATGCTGTTCTCGGCCCTGGGCCGGCCGGCGCCGCGCTACGGCCACCATTCCCTGATTCTGGCCCCCGACGGCAGCAAGCTCTCCAAGCGGCACGGGGCCACCTCGATCGGGGATTTCAGCGCGTCTGGGCTACCTCCCGGCCGCCATGGACAACTACCTGGCCCTGCTCAGCTGGCATCCGCCCGACGAGCGGGAGAAGTTCACCCTGGCGGAACTGGTGGAGGAGTTCGACATGGACCGGGTGTCCAAGAGCCCGGCGATCTTCGACATCCAGAAGCTCAACTGGCTGAACGGTCTGTACCTGCGCGAACTCAGTCCCGAGGAGCTGTACGGGCTCATCGCGCCCTATCTGGCCGCGGCCGGTATCGAGCTGGCCCCGGTCCAGCGGGAAGTGGTGGCCGAGGCCGTGCAGGCCAATCTGGTGGTGCTGGGCGACGCCCCGCAGTACGCGGCGGTGTTCGTCGAGGAGGCCGATCCCGCTACGTGTCCATGCGCCGAGGCGCTGCTGGCGCCTGGCGCCGACGTGCTCTTCGAGCTGGCGCGGGAGGCTTTCGAAGGTCTGCCGGCGGAGTTCGTGCCCTCCGCTGAGGCGCGGGAGATCCTGCGGCGACTGGTGGAGAGCGCGAAGGAGCGGGGCATCAAGGGCAAATCGATCTATCAGCCGCTGCGCGTGGCTCTGAGTGGCCGCGACGAAGGGCCCGAGCTCTACTACCTGGTGGGTGGGTTGGGCAAGAGCACCATCCTGGCCCGGCTGGCGGCCGCCGCCGCGTTCGTCGCCCGGCGTGGGGAGCCCGGCTCTGCCGCGCCGACGCAAGGAGACCAATGACCATGCGGCTGTACGACTCGATGAGCCAGGACAAGAGGGAGTTCGTGCCCCGGGATGGGGATCACGTCACCATGTACTTCTGCGGACCGACGGTCTACAACTACGTCCACGTGGGCAATGCCCGTCCCTACGTGGTCTCGATGGTGGCGAAACGCTACTTCGAGTCGCTCGGCTATCGGGTGACCCTGGTGGAGAACATCACCGACATCGACGACCGCATCATCCGGAAGGCGACGGAGGAGGGCCGCACGACTCAAGAAGTAGCCGGGGAGTTCGCTCAGGCCTACCGGGACGACACCGACAGACTGGGGCTGGGACGGCCGGACATCGAGCCGCTGGCCACGGAGCACATCCAGGAGATCGTCGACCTCATCGCCCGGTCTGGTAGAGCGGGGGCATGCCTATCAGTCCGGTCCCGACGTCTACTTCGACGTCGACAGCTGGCCCGATTACGGCAAGCTCTCCAAGCAGCAGGTGGCGGAGATGCGGCACGGGGCCCGTGTCGACGTAGGCGAGGAGAAGGCCGATCCCCTGGATTTCGCCCTCTGGAAGGGCGCCAAGCCGGGGGAGCCCGCCTGGGACAGTCCCTGGGGACCGGGACGGCCTGGGTGGCACATCGAATGCTCGGCGATGAGCCTCAAGTACCTGGGCACCGGCTTCGACATCCACGGCGGCGGCCGCGACCTGATCTTCCCCCACCACGAGAACGAGATAGCCCAGGCCGAGGGTGCTCTGGACGTGCCCTTCGCGCGCTTCTGGATGCATAACGGCATGCTGAACCTTCGCGAGGAGAAGATGTCGAAGAGCCTGGGGAACATCCTCACCTTGCGACACATATTGGACGAGCACCGGCCGGAGGCGCTGATCGCATGCTTTCTGGGCAGCCACTACCGCAGCCCTCTGGAATTCAGCTCCGAGCTGCTGGAGGAGGCTGAGCAGCAGGTGGAGAGGCTGCGGAACGTGTTCCGGGAACTGGCCGACCGGGCCGGCGCCGACCGCCGGACCTGGGCGCGAGCCGCACCGCCGAGCCGCAGCTGACGCGGCGGCCGCGCGGCCGCACGGATGCCGCGCGTGCCCGGTCAAGGCGAGGCCCTCCTGCAGAGGTTGGCGGCGCGCCGCCAGGCCTTTGCCGAGGCTCTGGCCGACGACCTGAACACCGCCGCCGCTCTGGCGGAGGTCTTCGGGGCCGCCCGGGAGATCAACGCGGCTCTGGCGGCCGGCGGCTTGTCGGCCGAGACCGCGGCTCTGGTGCGCGCGCAGATGGGCGAGATGGCGCATGTTCTGGGGCTGGATGCCCTGGCCGGCGAGCGCCGACGCCATCCCGGCAGACATCGTGGCCATGGCCGAAGAGCGGCGGCAGGCTCGCGCCGCCCGCGATTTTGCCCGCGCCGACGCCCTGCGCGCGGCTCTCACCGAGCGGGGCTACGAGGTACGGGACGCTTCCGATGGCTTCAAGATCGTCGCAACCAGATAGGCCGCCGCGCAGGCCGTCGCGCGCCGGCCGCCCTGCGCCGGGTGGGCGGGCGGCGCCGTCCGGCGCGGCGCGGCATGGAGGCGACGGGCCGACCGTCCGGCGCCGGTGGGCCCCGCGCCCCCGGGCGCCGGGTCCCGAGCAACACCCATGGGTGTTGAAACCGGATCCGGTCTCGATCTCATCTACGGCAAGAACCCAGTGCGCGAAGCCCTGCGCGGGCGCCGGAACGTACGCGCGCTTCTGGTGGTCACGGGCGAGGTGGGGGAGGAGTTGGAGCGCGGCGCTGCCCGGCTGGTGCGCCGGTCTTCGCGGCGGCATACCCCGGGTGCACCGGGTTTCGCCGCTCGAACTGAGCGCCAGGCTCAAGACCAGCGAGCATCAAGGCATCGCCGCCGAGGTCGATCCTTACCCGTACATGGACCCGGGGGAGATGCTCCGTAGCCGCACGCTCCTCGTGGCTCTCGACGAGGTCCAGGACCCCCACAACCTGGGAGCCATCATCCGCACGGCCGAGGCGGCGGGAGCCGGAGTTCTCATTCCCCGGCACCGGGCGGCCGAGGTGACGGCGGCCGTGGTCAAGGCTTCCGCCGGCGCGACCGAGCACGCCGGCGTGGCCCGGGTGCGCAACCTGGCCGACTTCCTGGCTCAGGCCAAGCAGGCGGGGTTCTGGATCTATGGGGCCGCGGCGGGCGCCGAAGGCCTCTACACCGCCCAGGATTATCGGTATCCGACCTGCTTCGTGGTGGGTTCGGAGGGCGAGGGGCTTGGCAAGAGAGTCGCGTCTCTGTGCGACGTGATGGTGCGTCTACCGCTTGTCGGCAAGGTCGACTCTCTGAACGTGAGCGTGTCGACCGGCATCCTGCTCTACGAAGCAGTTCGCCAACGCGCATGACGGTCTATCTCATCGACGGCTACAACGTGCTGCACGAATCCCTCGGGCCTCACCGGGGGGAGCCGCGCAGGGGCCACGCTAGGCGCGCGCCGATCGAGCAGGCCGGGCAGGGCACGCAGGCGCGGGCCGCGCAAGCGCCCGCGGCTACGCTCGCGGGGTCGCTCGCTGCAGGCGAGTCCTATCTGGAGGACGAGCGCCGCCGCCTGATCGACCGTATCGCCGACTACATGGGCGGTACCTCCGGCCGGGCCATCCTGGTGTTCGATTCGCACGCCCAGATGTTGCAAAAGACCGAGAGTGCAACGGTCAATGTCGAGGTATATTTTGGGTCCTTTTCACGATCGGCGGACAGCATCATCGAGAGGGAGGTTTATGCGCTCAGTGCAGGGGAAAACGTAGTAGTGGTGTCATCCGACTATCAACTGCAAAAGACCATCTTTCTCCCCAATGTGATCCGCCGTTCGTCCCGGCAATTCGTGGCCGATTTGCAGGAACACACAAAAAGGATTGCAAATCCTCAGAATTGCATTACAATGAGTCATCGGATCGAGGAGCGGATCGACCCCGGCACGGTGGACAGGCTGAAGGCGCTGCGTGATGAGTTGGCGCATGAGCCGGAAGAACCAGACCGACAGGAGCGGGGATCCGACGCTTGACCCGCAACCTCTAGGCGGGAGGGACAAGGGATGGAAAGCGCGGCGTTTGCGAGCAAGGCTAGTGGGAAGACCGCAGCTGAGTGGAGCGACGAGGAGCTGGTGGCATTAGCCAAGAACGGCGACTCCGAAGCCACCAGACGGATGCTCACCCGGTATCACTACTTTGTACGCTTGAAGGCCAACTCGTACTTCCTGGCCGGCGGCGATGGTGACGATCTCATCCAAGAGGGCTACATCGGTCTCTACAAGGCCATCCGCGACTACGAGTACGGCCGGGGGACCACCTTCCGCAGCTTCGCCGAGCTGTGCGTGACCCGGCAGATCATCACCGCTATCAAGACCGCTTCCCGGCAGAAGCACGTGCCTCTCAACACCTATGTCAGCTTCAGCCACTCGCCCTCCAGCGCCGACTTCGACACCCGCACCTTGGCCGATGTGATCCCCTCGGGCCGGGCGAGCGATCCGGTGCAGCAGGTGATCAGTTCGGAAGAGGTGGTGAGTCTCACCGACTGCCTGGTCCGGTTACTGAGCCCGCTGGAGTCGAAGGTGCTCAAGTACTATCTGGAGGGCAACTGCTACGAGGCTATCGCCGAGCAGGTCGGCCACGACACCAAGACCGTGGACAACGCTCTGCAGCGGATCAAGCGCAAGGTGACGCTCCATCTCGAGAGCAGGCGCGTGCTGCTGTAGAGCCCGCAGCCGCCGGCGCGCTCACGCGCTACAATCTCCGGGCGCAGAGCGCAGATCGGGCCGGCATAGCTCAATGGTAGAGCAGCTGATTTGTAATCAGCAGGTTGGGGGTTCAAGTCCCTTTGC
>CAWEJM010000005.1:0-83304 GCA_963809395.1 uncultured Actinomycetes bacterium
TGCTGGTCGTCGATGACGAGCCCGAGATCACTCGCTCGGTGGCCGAGTTGCTGCACCGCGACCATCGGGTGCTCGAAGCGAACTCCACCGCCGAGGCATTGGTTTGCTCGAAAAAACACGGTTTCGGTTATTCTTACCGACCAGGCATGCCGAACGGATCGGGGGCGGAACTGCTGGCCAGGTGTCTGGAGATCGCTCCCGAAGTGACTCGGATTCTCTTCACCGGGTACTCCGACATCTCGGCGGTGATCGAAGCGGTGAACAAGGGGCAGATCTACTACTATCTTGCGAAGCCCTGGAAGCCCGAAGAGTTACAGATCGTACTGAGCCAGGGGCTCGAGCGCTATCGGCTGGTGACTCACAATCGCGTCTTGCTTGATGAGCTCACCGAGGCGAACCGGGAGCTGGAAGAGCGCGTCCGCGAGCGTACCAAACGGCTTAAGCGGCAGAACACGGCGCTGAGAGAGGCCCGGCAGCGGATAGAGGTGCTCTCGCGCAAGGACCCACTCACCGGGCTGGCCAACCGCGGCTGGTTCGATGAGACCCTAGCGCTGGAGGTAGAGCGATCGCGCAGATACGGGTCGCATCTCTCGCTGGTCATGGGGGACCTCGACCACTTCAAAAACGTGAACGATACCTTCGGCCACCTGGTCGGCGACAAGGTTCTTCAAGCCGCGGCCAGCGTGCTCCAAGCGGCTGTTCGGATGACCGACTTGGTGGGGCGCTACGGAGGCGAGGAGTTCCTCGTTCTCCTCCCCAACACCGGACTGGCTGAGGCCTCCGTCCTGGCCGGGCGTCTGCGCGAGGGGGTGGAGCAGATACCGGTATGGTTTCGGCCCGAGCCGGTCACGGGTAGCTTCGGTGTCGTGGAATGGGAGACCGGGGAGAAGGTGGTCGACTTGGTGCACCGAGCCGACACGGCCCTGTATAAGGCCAAACGACTGGGACGGAACAGGGTGATATGCGATTCGAGCGTGGAGGGAGGCGAGTGATCGATAGTCCCAAGGATCGCCCGAAGGTACTGGTGGTGGACGACGACGCCGATGTATTGGACAGCTTGGTAGAGCTGCTGCGGCGCGACTACACGGTGATGGGCACCTGCGATCCGTACGAGGCCCTGTCGATACTGGAAGAGGACCGTGAGATCTCCCTCCTCCTCACCGACCAGCGGATGCCCCACAAGACCGGGGTCGAACTCTTGACCGAGGCGGCGGAGTTGAACCCGGAGACCGTTCGGATGCTCTTTACAGGCTACTCGGACATATCCGCCGTGATCGCTGCGATCAACGATGGCCGCGTGTTCCGCTACATCACCAAACCATGGGATCCAGAGGAACTTCTCGCCAATGTGGCGGCCGCCGTGCGCACGTTCGCGATCGCCAAGGAGAACGTTCGTCTCACCGCGGAACTCGAGCGAGCGGTCGACGTGGCTCTGAGCGAGCGGGAGCGGGCCGAGCGCCTGCAGCTGGCGGAATCGGACCTCAGCCGCCGGAACGAGACCTTGGGTCTCGCTTTGGAGGATCTGCGCACCTCCCATTGGCACCTTCGGCGGCTCCAGGAACTGCTGCCCATGTGCGTTTACTGCCGGAAGGTGCGGACCGGAGAAGACTACTGGCAGAGCGTGGAGGCCTATCTTCGGGAGAACTCGGATTTTTTGACTCACGGTATCTGCCCGGAGTGTCTGGCAAAGGTGGATCGAGAACTGGAGGAGAGCCATGGATCAGGCGAGTCTTGACGAGTTCCTCAAGGATAACCACGACGCCATTCTGGCGGCGGTAGCTGCGAGGATGCGCGGAGATGAAGACATGGTGAAGGTGGCAGCCCACAGAGACCTCAGCGAGGCCGATCTCAACAGTCAGGTACTAGGTTTCTGGCTTCAAGGCATCCGGAGCGATCTGACTCTCGGCTCCACTGCGGCCATGGAACAGAACATGCGGTGGCTGAAGAGTTTCCGTTCGGGGCACGATCTCCCGTTCGACGGAAAGGCCGTCCGGAGATGCTTCGCCGAGATCTCAGCCGAGATCTGCTCCCGTCTGGAGGAGCAGGAGCTCGTGGCGGAATACTCCGCCTACCGGGCGGAAGTGGAAAGATTGATCGCCGATTCGTTCCCCAGAGCCATGACGCTGGAGGAATACATAGACCATCTGGTCGCGGGCGAAGACGAAGTCGTGCATGGCCCAGGCGCGAGAGATCGCCACGGATCTGCCGGGGCTGCACCGCTTGTACGTCGACACGATCCAACCCTCTCAGTACCGGGTGGGAGAGATCTGGGAGGCGGGCAAGATATCCGTGGCCACCGAGCATCTCGCCACGGCCACCAACAGCTACGTGGCCACCAACTGCTACGCGCCCCTTGCCCGGGCTTCGTCCGGCGGGCCGAAGGCGATGATCGCCTGCACCCCAGAGGAGATGCACGAACTGGGCCCCCGACTGCTCTCCGATCTGTTGGAGTGCGATGGCTGGGACGTCGATTTCTACGGCACGTCGATGCCGGTGCGCGATCTTATTGGAGCCATCAAGGAGCGCCGGCCTCGTGTCCTGGGACTATCGGCCGCTCTGGTCATGCATCTGGGCAGCGTGCGGCGCACGATCACGTCGATCCGTGAGGCTCTAGGGCCGGAGACTCCACCGATAATCGTGGGCGGCAACGCATTTCGCGGAGGCGACGACCTGTGGAAGAAGGTGGGGGCCGACCTCTACGCAGCCGACGCCTCCGAGGCGGTGACCGTTCTGCGCGCTTGGCGAGATTGAGCGACGGCCTCGTTGGCGCAGCCGTCTATTGACCGTTTTCGGTCCGGGAATGCGCGACCGGAAGCGGTTCGAGGAGCCTGTCGGGGGCTCCCAATCAAACAGGACGACATCAACTGACCCAGCGTCAGTTGCTGAAGAGCTTCAGCGGTCTGATGCCTGGCCGGTCTGGAGGTGGCCACTCCGCTCGAGCGCCTGTTTCCGCGGCTGTGGCCATCTGGCCAGGTCCCAAACCCCTCCCTCGCCCAGCTGCGAATCCATCTCCCTGGCCGGTTCGCCGCCACGTGCCTACCGGGAGAATGGCGATGGAGAGCGGAAGTCGCCGGCCGAGCGGCAGACGCGGGTAGGAGGGGAGGCTATGAAGCCAGCGGCCAGACATCAGACCAAAGGAACTACGGCAACGGTCGCCCGGGGTGCTAACACCGGCGCCATGCGCGACATCCTCAGGAACCGCAACTTCAGGCTGCTCTGGACCGGCGAAGGGATATCCCTTGTCGGCGACCAGCTCTACCTGATAGCCCTTCCCTGGCTGGTCCTCCAACTTACGGGCAACGCCTTCGCCATGGGCACCGTGCTGGCTCTCGCCGCGATCCCCCGCGCGCTCTTCATGTTGCTTGGCGGGGCTCTCACCGACCGCTTCTCGCCGCGAGTCCTGATGCTAGGCTCGAACCTGGGGCGCGTGACTCTCGTGGCGACGCTCGCCGCGCTTACGCTCGGGGGCGTTATCCAACTCTGGATGCTCTACACCTTCGCCCTGCTGTTTGGACTCGCCGACGCCTTCTTCTTCCCGGCGCAGTTGGCGATGGTACCGAAACTGATCGGCGCCGATCGTCTGCAGACCGGCAATGCCATCATCCAAGGCACGGCGCAACTGTCGATGTTCGTCGGACCGGCTCTGGCTGGCGCACTCATCGCCGTGTTGGACGGGGGTGGTGGCGCGGCTTCGGTGCCCGACATGCGGGGCATCGGCGTGGCCTTCGCGCTGGACGCCGCCAGCTTCCTGGCCTCGATAACTGCGCTGTCGCTTATGCGCATGGAGCATGGGAAGGCGGCAGCAGAAGGAGCCGCCGGAGAACGAACCGCCCTGTCCTCCATTGTCGAGGGGCTGACCGCCTTGTGGAAGGACCGGGTCCTTCGCTACTACTTCATTCTGATCGCGGCAACGAACTTCCTCATCAGCGGTCCGTTCTCCGTGGGCATCCCGGTGCTGGCGGACACCCGTTATTCCGGTGGGGCGGCAGCCTTTGGGATCATCCTTTCCGCCTACGGGGCCGGCTCCCTGGCTGGGGTCCTTCTGGCCGGGTCGAGCAGCAGACCTTCGGCTCGCAAGTTCCCCGCCCTCATGCTTGGGCTGACCGCCTTCATGGGGGTAAGCCTGGTGCTCCTCGGTGTCTTGCCGACAATCACCCCGGCAGCGATGGTGGCGACGATCATGGGCTTGGCGCAGGGCTACGTGGTCATCCAATTCGTCACTTGGCTGCAGATGCGGACCCCCGCACGGATGCTTGGCCGGACGATGAGCCTACTGATGTTCGCGGTGGTTGGTCTGGCCCCGGTATCGAGCACCCTGGCCGGAGCCCTGATCCAGGTGAGCGCGACCGGTGTCATGATAGGCGCCGGTGTGCTCATCGTGGTGGTGGTGACAGTGGGCTCACTCAGCCCCTCCGTCTGGCGGCTCGGGGACGACACCGAACGCGACGCACAGCGCCTTTCCAGGGCAGCTCTTGTCATCGATGAATCGACGCGACAGGCGGCATAGCGGCCATCGCCGTCGATCGTGGCCACGGTCTCACTCGCTCCCCCCTGGCGCCCGGCCTCTCTGGCCGGGCGCCGTCCATCCTCCGTCGGCTAGATTGTGCTCGGAAGCCATCTTGCGCGGGTACCCCTCCACGTGGGTCGAAGATCCCGCGCGTACTCACCACAACTCCCCGGCCGCCGATTCGCACGGGCGGCCGGGGGCGACATTGGGTCACAAGCAGCGCGAGGTCGATTGGAAGATCATGCGCGTACGTCGGTGACTGGCACGGACGCGGCGCCCTGTTGGGGCGCCGCGTCGCAGGACCGCAAGGATCGGAGAGAGGCGGGCATGAAGGGAATTGCGACATACAAGCGGAGTGACAACCAGATCGATGCACCAGATCGCTCGGCCGAGGCTTTCGATCGCTCGATCAGCGGCTTCTTCCGGGACGCCGTGCGGATCAGCTGGCGCGATCCTGGAATGGTCATGCTTCTTCGTGAGGGCGGCTGCGCAGCAACGCCAGGCCGCGAAACGGCGACGTGCCTGGGAGGAGCGAGGCGTTCACGTTCCCCCTCTGATGATCATAAGTGTGACCAGGAGCTGCAACCTGCACTGCGCGGGGTGCTTCGTCCACGCACAAGGCCGTACCGCGGGCTCCCAAATGAGCGAAGCCGAACTCAAGGGGGTGTTAAGCGAGGCCCGGGAGCTAGGAGTGGCCATGGTGGCTCTTGCTGGAGGCGAACCGCTCACTCGGCCGGAGATCTTGGATGTGGTCGGTGATCTTCCCGAAATGCTGTTTCTGCTGATCACCAATGGTTCTCTGATTGGCGATGCCGAGCTGGACAAGCTGAAGCTTCTGCGCAACGTGATACCGGTCGTGAGCCTGGAAGGCTTCGAGGCGGCGACCGATGGGCGGCGCGGCGGCGGCGTGCACCAGCAGGCCGTCATGGCAATGGAGCAGATGCAGAAGCGGGGCCTGTTCTTTGGCACCTCGGTGATGATCACCCGGCCGAACTTTGCCACCACCACAAGCAGGATGTTCGTCCGCGACTTGGTCGAACGGGGCTGCCGGCTCTTCTTCTACGTGGACTACGTTCCGATCCAGCCGGGAACCGAGCACTTGGTCCCCAGCAGTAGCCAGCGAGGCTCGGAAGCGGTGACCATGGCTTTGTTGCGGCGGGAATTCCCGGGCCTGTTCCTGGCCTCCTCGGTCAGTGAGCAAGCCTTCGGCGGGTGCATGGCCGCCGGCCGAGGCTTTGTCCACGTAAGCGCCGAAGGCGATTTGGAGCCTTGCCCCTTCTCGCCGTTCTCCGACATCAACCTGCGGGAGGTGCCGCTGCGCGAGGCCCTCCAGTCACGCTTCCTTGAGGGGTATCACGGGAGAGCGACGAGCACCTGAGCGAGAGCGGGGGTGGGTGCGCCTTGTGGAACAAACGGGAGTGGGTGGAGTCTCTGCTGCGTTCCGAGGAGCAGGTGCCGCAGCGCGACAGGCTGGTGGCCTAGGGGTGGCTCGGCGGCGCCGTTGGCATCAAAACTCAACCGGCGGCACCTGGGGCACCGCCAGACGGGCCTCGTCGGCGGCCACTCGGGCGGCGCAGCGCTGCTTCACCGGGTCGAGCCGCAAGGTCACGAACACGGCCACCAGCGCGAAGCCACAGGCGATGAAGAACGGGATCTGGTAGCCCACGTAGTTCAGGATGAAGCCCGCCGCGATGGGCACTACTACCGCGGTTGCATGAAGGACCGTCACTCCCATGGCCAGGCTCGGCGTGAATTCCTCGGCCAAGGCGATCTTCCGCAGATAGGTGGCGGCCGCTATTGGCGAGAACGGCGTGATGAACGCGTAGATGAGGTAGAAGACGCACGCGAGGACCACGTTGCCCGCCAGGGCATAGCCGGCCAAGGCCCCCAGGTAGGCCAGGTTGATGATCGAGAGAATGCGGCGCTCCCCATGCCTGTCGATCATCCGGCCGACAAACGTCGACGACATCATGCTGGCGAACGTCACCGCGAGCAGGACGAGCGATATCTGGGCCACGGTCAATCCGAAGCGGTTCACCAGCACCCACAACCCGAAGGAGAAGAAGACCTGTTGTCGGGCACCGTCCAGCAGGTTGAGTAGGTAGTAGTAGCGGTATTCCCGCCGCCAGACGAGTCGCTCCCGTTTGGGGGCCGCGCTGCGTTCCCGGCCGTCATGCAGGTGGGGGAAGCGGATGATCGCAACGGCTCCGATGAACGCGACAACACCCAACATGATGAACGTGATCCCGAACGAGAACAGATGGAATTGGAAGATGACGAAGACGATCAGCAAGGCTGCGAACGTCCCCGCCTGGCCGAATGCCGCCATTCGGCCCAACACGCTGCCACTTTTCCCCTCGGTGGTCAGGCTCATACCCAGGGAGTATTGGGTCTGGAGCACCATGTGGAACCCGAGGCTGGTGATGACTACCCACGGGAACACCGTCCAGAAGTTGTGCGAAACGCCAAAGAGGGCGTAGCCGGCGGCAAGAACGACGAGTGCGCCGGCCGTGACCCGCTGCAGTGAAACACGGTAGAGCACCGCGGTCAGGAGGATCAGGATGAGGCCTCCGACCTCCCGGACGGCCGTGATATAGCCGAACTGCGGCCCCGAGAAGTGCAGCACCTCTTCAAAGTAGTTGGTGACGATGTTGGTGTGTGCGTTCAGGGCGAAGCCGAGCGAGGCCGACATCACGGCGAGCATGATGAACCCGCGCCCCGCTGGGGTGCTCCACATGTTCCGCACGCGAGTCCTCACCGGCGCGTTGATGTACGCATTTCTTGTCCTTCGTGCTTCGGGGAATAGGCCGGTTAAAGCCGGCCGGCGGTCACACCGAATGGCGGGCCGCGCCATATTCTACTCCCCCGCGGTTTGCCTGCGGTCCCGTTGACACTGTACCTTCATCTGGTGAAGCCCATCTCAGACTCTTCCAGCGGATCTGCTCCGGTGCCGGGCGCCGCCAAACCGGCGTCTCCTGCACCGGCACCGCCGGCATCCGGGCCCGTCGGGGCGCCGGCGCCCCGGGAGTCGCCGGCATCGCGGCGCGGCCCGGCGACGGCCGCGCTTCTGGTCGTGGTGGTGGGCGTGCTCATGCAGTCTGGGTCGGCGCTCGCGGTGATGGTCATTGACTCGGTCGGAGTCATCCAGGCCCTCTGGCTCCGGACCGCTCTGGCCGCGATTCTCCTGGCTGCCGTGCGTCCCCGGTGGGTGCGCCTGCCCGCCAAGGGCGACAGGCTGCTTCTCCTTGGACTGACCATCAGCCTGCTGGCCATGAACTTCACCTTCTACGAGGCCATCAGTCGCGCCCCCGTGGGGATAGTCGTGGCCGTGGAGTTCTTAGGACCCTTGTCTGTGGCGGTGGCCGGCTCCCGCAGGTTGCTGGACATCGTCTGGGTGGTCTGCGCGGCGCTCGGAGTGGCGCTCCTCGCCCGTCCCAGCGGCTCGGTCGGTCTGCTGGGCCTGATGTTCGCGCTCTTGGCCGCCGCCTGCTGGGCGGCATTCATCCTCCTGGCCAAACGGGCCGTGACCCGCATGGACCCTCTGCGCGTGACCACGCTCATGATGCTGGGGGCTTCCGTGGTGCTGACCCCCATCTGGTTGGGCACCGGCGTGAGGGTCGCCGGTCATAGCCGAGCCCTGCTCCTGGGCCTAGCGGTAGCCGTTCTGTCATCGGCGCTGCCATACTTTCTCGAGTTGGCGGCTATCAAGCGTGTCCGGGCCTCGACCTACGGTGTGCTCCTGAGCATCGAGCCGGCCATCGCCGCCCTCACGGGCTTCGTGATTCTGTCGCAGCGGTTGGCCGCGCGAGAGATCGGGGCCATCGTCGCCATCGTGGTGGCGGCCGGAGGTGCCAGTTGGACCAGTAGCTACGGGGCCGGAGGTCGCAACAGTGGGACCATGACGACTGACTCGAGCCGCGGACGGTCGGGCCACGAGGCTGGCAGTCCTCGCCCTGGCCGGGCAGTCGCTCTTCCTGGGCTACAACTGGGTGGTCATGAAACAGGGGCTTCGGTACTCGGACCCCTGGCCCTTCACCGCTCTCCGTACCGGCCTGGGCGCAGTCGCCCTTTTCGTGCTACTCGTGATCCTGCGCCGGCCTCTTCGCCCCCGTCAGCCTCTGCTCACCATGCTTCTCGGCCTGCTCCAGACCACGGGCATGATCGGGCTCCTTATGTGGGCCCTCCAGACGGGAGCCGCCGGTCGGGTGTCGGCCCTGGTGTATACCATGCCGTTCTGGACGCTCATCCTCAGCTGGATCTTCTTGAGCGAGCGCATGGTGGGCCTTCAGTGGCTGGCCGCTTTCTTCTCGCTCGCCGGTCTGGTGCTGGTATTGGATCCACAACACCTGGGAGGGAGCCTTCTCAGCAAGGTGCTGGCGATCGGATCCGGTGTCGCCTGGGCAGCGAGCGCTATCGTGGCGAAATGGATCCGCCGCCGCGGGCCGGTGGACGTTATCAACCTCACCGCGTGGCAGATGCTGTACGGGACCATTCCTATAGTCATCATCGCCCTCCTCGCTCCCTCTCGATCGATCGAGTGGTCCGGCGGCTTCATCGCCGCTCTCGCCTACAACGTGATCCCGGCTACCGCCATCGCCTGGGTGCTGTGGCTGTACGTCCTGCAGGTGTTGCCCACGGGCGTTGCGGGAATCGGCACCCTGGCCACTCCGGTCATCGGTATCGCCGCCGCGGCCATCCAGTTGGGCGAAAAGGTCTCTCCATTGGAGGGCGCGGGGATGGGCTCGATCCTGGCTGCCATTCTGGTGATCACACTGAGAGGAGTGCTCGGTCGCCGCGGCGCGAGCCACCCCACGTCGGCGCAGGGGCCACCGCCGGAGTCGGGGCCGGGCGTCGCCCCAGGGTTCGTGCCGGCGTCTCCGCGGGATCGGGCGGCTCCGTCGCGGCCGGCGCCCGAGATCGCCACCGGCGATGACGCGCCGCGGGACTAGACCTTGCCCTTTTCTACCAGCCGGACGAAGTGGGCGAAGGAGCGATCGTACGTGCGCTCGGCTTCCGCAGGGAAGATGCAGGCGGGAAGCTCTCGGCTCCTGAGGTGGTATGCGATGCAGTCGCAGCAGAGCCCCTTGCGGGCGCAGCCCTGCCAGGTGCAGTTGCAGCGGGCCAGGTTGGCGTCCTTCTTACACTCCATCGTCCCTCCTTGTCGGATTCTTGCGAGGCAGCTCCTGCCGGTGGCATCATCTCCCATTATGCAGGTGCCGACCACATCCGTGTTCGAGCGACACTATAGTATTTAACTTCAACATACTGAGTAGTAGACTAGCGTTCGCGAGAACGACGCGCCTGGAGGTGAAAGGACTCGATGAACACCATCGCCATCGACTTCGACACGTGCAACGGATGCAAAACCTGCTACAAGGCCTGCTTCGTCGACGTGCTTCGCTGGGATCACGAGAAGAAGCGACCCATCGTCGCCTACCCCGAGGACTGCGTGCAGTGCAACGTGTGCGAGCTGAACTGTCCCAAGAACTGTATCGAGGTAATCGTCGACTGGGACAAGCCCTTCCCGCCCGTCGTCGAGCCCAGCTTCCCCTACCAGGTCTGACAAGGAGCGCGCCATGACTGCACTGGAGAACGTGGGCCGGGTGCTCTCCGCCGACATCCTCATCATCGGTGGGGGCATCGCGGGGATCTCGGCTGCCATCGCTGCCAAGGAGGCCACCCCGGATGCCGACGTGCTCGTGGTCGAGAAGGCCACCAGCGGCTGGGCCGGTCAGGCCAACAAGGGCGCCGGCGTGTTCGCGTACATGGCCGAAGAAGACAGCGTGGACGAGTTCATCAAGTACCACGTGGAGAACATCGGCATGTACCTCGAGGACCAGGAACTTCTCCGCCAGTACGCCGAAGAGAGCTACGCCACCGTGGAGCGCTTCGACCAGTGGACCGGCGGCAAGATGTGCCGGGACGCGAGTGGCGACTTCACTCACGAACGGTTCTATCCCTGGACCCCATGGAGTCTGACCGCGGCGGAGCTGGACATGCTGCATCCGGTCCACCGCCGGGCGAAGAAACTGGGGGTCAAGTTCCTCGACAAGACGGCCGTCGTCGACCTGCTCACCGACGGAGGCCGGGTGGTGGGCGCCGTGGGCTTCAGCATCCTCAACGGCGTCTACTACATCTTCAAAGCGAAGGCCACCATCATCGCCACCGCGGGACAGTCCTACCGCCTGCTGGGCATGTGGAGCTGCCAGCGCGGGGACGGCCAAGCCATGGCCTACCGGGCCGGCGCCGAGATGCGCAACGCCGAGTTCGGGCCCATGCTGCAGTTGGCCGCGCGTTCCAAGGAGGCCATCCTGGCCGCCGAGACAGCCCTCTACAACGCTAAGGGCGAATTCTTGTCCCCGTCTTTTCGCAGCGAGCGAGACTCCGATTCGGGCGTGATGACCGGGGTGGTCTGGTACCAGCAGATGCGCGCCGGCAACGGGCCGCTGTACACCAACAACGCTCAGAACTGGCTTCTCCACAACACGGTCAAGCACGTGGGCACCACCGAAGTGTGGAACCGTCCCTACGCCACCAAGTTCTGGACGACGCTCCTGACCAAGGCCCAGCAGGCCGACGGATATCTGCCCATCCAGGAGGTCGATCCCGGTGCTCATGGTGGAGCACGCGCCGCTCAAGACCGACCACTCGCACGCCACCACTGTGCCCGGGCTCTTCGCGGTAGGCGCCTCGGCGTATACGGGCTCTTCGATGATCGGGGCGGTCTGCCCTCCCCACCGCCAGCGGGGCAGCGGCCTCTTCAACGCCGTGTGGAGCGGCATCCGCGGCGCCAAGTCGGCCGCGGCCTACGCGAGCCAGGCCGCGGCCGCCGAGCCCGACGCCGCCCAGGCCGAGGCTTTCAAGGAGCGGATCTTCGCTCCGCTGGGCCGGGCCACCGGCATCCACCCGCTGCAACTGGTCAGCGAGGTCCAGGCGGCCTTCCAGCCTCTGGGCTACAGCACCTGCAAGACCAAGGAGCGGATGGAGGAGGCTCTAGGCCGCATCAAGGACATCGAAGCCAAGCTTCCCAATCTCGCCGCGTCCGATCCGCACCATCTCGCTGCCTGCAACGAGGTGCGGAGCATGTGCCACAGCGCCGAGACGTTCTACCGTTCGTCCCTCGAGCGCACGGAGACACGGGGCTGGCACTACCGGGAGGACTATCCCGAGCGCGACGACAAGAACTGGCTCAAGTGGATCAGCCTCAAGGACGTCAACGGCGAGATGACCGTCTCGACCGAGGACGTGCCCATAGACCGCTATCCCTACAGGCCCCAAGGGGGAACCCGATGAGCGAGCAGCTGAAAGAACTGACCCCCGAGGAAAGGGCCAAGCCCTACTCCAAGTACTATCGTTTGGATCTCTCGGTGCCCGATCCCGGAGCTGATGGAGCAACTGCAGCCCGGAGAAGCCGCTGGATCCCGATCAGGCGCTCATGCCCGAGAATCTCAACGACCTGCTCAAGCCGGGATACCTGGAAGGCGAGACCGGCTGGTGCATACTGCCCAACGGCGCCGGCTACGTGGCCGTCAACAACAAGATGCCGGGCGTGACCGCCGACATGGTGAATTGGTGGATGTGGTGGCACAGCCTGGAGAGCCTGCGCTACAAGATCTGGTGGCCGAAGGCGCACGTGGGCATATCCGTGCCCGACCCCAAGCAACGCGCCTGGGTGAGCGATCCCGATCCGGAGATTCCCCACACTGCCCGCTGGCAGGGCATCACCCACAATCCGCTCGAGGATGTGGGGATGGGCGTGGAGAGTATCTTCATCTACTTCATGACCCCGGAGCAATTCGGCTTCGACATGAGTCGGTTTGTCGCTCCCAACGTGGCCACCGCCGTGTGCGCGAACGGGGCCAGCGGCCCGCCGACGACACCTCGCCGTTCCACCCCAAGGCGCCGGCCATGATGTGCCACTTCATCCGGGAGATCCCCGGCGGCATCGAATACCGCACCCGCTTCTGGATGGGATATCAGGTCGTGGAGAAACGGCCGGTGTGCATCCTGCCACCGGGGGCGAAGGTGCCCTGGCAGGCGGCGTTCGGGTTGGCGCGGCACAACGTGGAGGAGTACTCCAACCTGCGCGTGCTGCTGCCCATGATCTACGAAGAGCAGAAGAACAAAGGCCCGTCTGGGCTAGCGCCTCTCGCCGGGATACATGCGCCCCTTGACCATCACCGCATTGGAGGAAGCGACCGGGGTCCCCCGCAGTACGATCTACTACTACGTACGCGAGGGGCTCCTTCCCGCCGCACAGAAAGCAGCGGCGAGCCGCGCTCTATATTGCGAGACTCACGTGGAGCTTCTCCGAGAGATCGGCCGGCTCAAGGATGAAGGCATGCCGCTGCGGGGCATCAAAGAACGACTGGCGCCGATGGTCGCCTCCGCCGGTTCCGCCGATGTGGATCTCGTGGCCGAGCAGGCCGAGCAGACTCGGCAGGCGATCCTCGACGCGGCCGCCCGGTTGTTCGCCCGCAAGGGCTACAAGCGCACGCGCATCGCCGACATCATCAAAGAAGTGGGGGTCACGCCACCCGTCTTCTACAGCCACTTCCCCTCCAAACAGGATCTGTTCGTGGAGTCGTTCGGCGTCTTCGTCGGGTGGATGCGCAGCTTCTTGGAGAGCCGGCTCGCCCTGGAACCCGACCCCGCCGTTCGCGACTTGGCTCGAGTCCACGCGCATTTCGGCGTGCAGGCTCTGAGTCCCGATCTCATGTCCCTGGTCCGGTCCGAAGCTCTGCAAGAAGACGGAGACATGCGGCACGTGGTCGAGAAGTCGTATGAGGCCATGACCCGAGGCACTCTCGAGGACCTGACCCGGCTGCGCGCGGGGACAGGCGAAGCGCTTCCCGCCTCCGACGAGCTGGTGGCCTTCGGATTGCTCGGATCGCTGGCGAACGTCATGATGAGGGCTTCGTGGGACGAACGATATTCCACGCGCGATGTCCTGTGGACTTCCCTATGCCTCTTTCTCGCAGTCCGCGCTGTCTACAGCGGGCGGGTGGATCTGACTCAAGAGCTCGCAGGATACGCCCACCTTGTCGAGGAGTTGGCCCGGTCTGCCCCACCGGTGCCCCCTGCCGCCCTGTCACCTTGACTACCGAGGAGGTCTTCAGTGCCCATCAAACTCATGGCTGCTTCCCGCCGCCGCCCCGGCCTGACCCGGGCGGAATACTTCCGCTATATCGAGCACTACCATGGCACGGTCGCTCGCCTGGAGCGCTTCAAGATCACCCGCTATATCCAGAACCACGTCATTGACGGCGCTTTCGGCGTGCTCTCCGACGCCGACCACAAGAACAGGGCGACGGACCGGGAGGGCGTCGTCGAGCTCTATTTCGACGAGTTTCGGGATATGCTCGCCACCCTGGAGCCCGAAGGGGTCGCGGTATCCCGCGCCAACCAGGACGGCAAGTTCTTCGCCGACGAGCCCACGAACATCATCGTCATGGCGGAAGAAGTCGAACTTCCCGTGCCGAACCCCATGCCGAGGTTCAACCCGGGGCTCGGGGAGCCCGGCCACGGCGCCGTCAAGGTCATGCAGTACATAATGCGCAAGCCCGAGGTGTTTCCCCAAGACTACTACCGGCTGTGGCGGCAGGCGCACGACGAGGCCATGGCTCGGTCTCCCTATGCCCGGGAGATGTTCCGCAAGGTCGTCATGAACAAGCGCTCCCGGGTCAACGACAACGACGCCGCCGCCCGGGCCCACTTCAAGATGGTCGATCCTCCCGTCTACGATCTGGTCGTCTGCATAACCTTGGACAGCATGGAGCAGGTCGGGGCGTTCAGGCAGTACCTGGAGGCCATGTTGGAGAGCGATCTCGACTTCGCCGACTGGTCGGAGTCTTTCTTCCTCTACACCCGGCCGGTGCGCATCATCGATGATGCCGCTCCGAAGGAATGAGCAAAGGGATTGTCATGAATCAGGACCGCAACACGCCCGAATGGACGGCACAAAAGACCTACACCGGGAATCTTGCCGACAGCAGGAGGAAGGCTACTCTTCCCCCGCTCACCGCAGAGGAGGAGGCGCGGCCGTTCGCAAAGTACTACTACGAGGCGATCAAGCAGCCGGACCCTGCGCACTATGCTCTGATGGAACAGCCCATGGACGCCGGCCGGGCGTTCGGCCCCGAGGAGATCGATCGTCTTCTTGACGAGAAGAAGCTCGAGACGGAGGAGGTGGAGATAGGCTGGTGCAATCTTCCCAACGGCGCCGGCTTCATCGCCAACAAGATCTTCTACCCGGGTGTCAACGCCGACATGATCGATTGGTGGTTCGCGTGGCACCCGCTCGAGGACCTTCGCTACCGCATCTGGTATCCACCCCAGCACGCCGGCATCATGCTGAGCCCCATCGACCGGGAACGTATCCTCGATCCGGCGGTGCCCAACCGGGAGAAGAACTGGGGCGTGGTCCACAACGTGACGGAGAACTGCGACTGCGGCTTCGAGAACGTCGACATCGCCTTTCGCTCTCCGCAGGAGATGGGGTTCGACATGGATCGCTTCAACAAGGTCGCCGCTACGTTCGCGGGTGGCGGAGGCTGGGCGGTCGCGGTGGAGAAATGCGATCTCTCGATCACGGCGCCTGCGATCATGTGTCACATGTTCTACGATGCTCCCGGTGGTCTGCTCCATCGCACCCGCTTCTGGATGGGCTACCGCTTTGCCGAGGGCGGTAAGCCGGAGCTGTGTCTGCCCCCGGGTGTGCGGGTGCCCGCCGAGGCGGTGCAGGGGTTGGCCCGTCATAACGTCAAAGAGTTCACTCGTTTCGGCGATTTCCTCCCGCGCATCTACAGGGAGTTGGGTCACAGCCTGTACTGTTAGCACCCGGAGGAGAGAAGAATGATCAAGAACATCGTCATGATGGATCTGCCCATCGACGACATCGCGGAGATGGAGCGCTGGTACTATCGCGACCACTCTTCGGAGATCGCCCGTCGGTACGGGCCGTGGCTGCAGCGCCATGAGAGCTACGTTGCCCTCAACGCACCCGCCGATGCCCGCGAATACGGCTTCTACAATTGGCGGGTGACCGAGACGTATTGGCGCGAGATCCCCGAGGCGGGACCGAAGGGCGCCTACTGTTTCACCCCCGCGCCGGTCTGGAATCCCGTCGCCGCCTGTGCCGTGCCCGCCCAACCCACCGAGGACTTGCTTGGGGTGGGACCGCTTCGCCACCGACGGGGCCTGCATCCGCTGGTACATGCTGTTCCGCTATCCCCTGGGGGTGCGCCTCAAGGACGGGGAGGATTGGTACCTCAACGTCCACGCGCCCGAAGTCATGAAACAGCCCGGTCTGCGCCGCTTCCTCAGCTTCAAAGCGGTGAAGCCTCCCGTTCCTCTGCCGGGCATGTGGCACCCCGACGCCACTCCTCCCGACGACATGATGATGGTGCAGTGGGACCGGGTCACCGAGCTCTGGTACGAGAGCTTCGCCGACTGGCGCAAAGCCGTGATCGAGGCGCCACCGAAGTACACGCTGCCGGAGTGGGTCGCCGACCCCTTCTACCCGCACACCACGGACAAGTTCCCGTTCTTCAAGCCGGGGGTCGACTTTCTCAGCACTTTTCTTCTCGAGCGGCCGGCCGACGAGTTCCTGCGCGACACTCGCTACTACCTGCCGTAGGCGACGGTAGCCGCGGGCCCAATGACGAAGCGTATTGGAGGCAATCCCTTATGGCGAAGATACGAGAGCTGACCGCCGAAGAGAAGGCGAAGCCCTATTCCAAGTACTACTACCGGCCGGTCGACGATCCGGACCCGGTGCTGCTGGAGCTGGTCCGGCCTGATAGGCCCATGGATCCGGCCAAGGCCCTCTACCCGGAAGACATCAACCGGCTGCTCGATCCCGGCTACATGGAAGTCGAGACCGGGTGGTGCAACCTGCCCAACGGCGCCGGCTACATCTGCGTCAACAACAAGATGCCCGGGGTCACCGTCGACATGCTCGACTGGTGGTTCGCCTGGCACTCGTTGGCCAGCATGCACTACGGCATCTGGTACCCGCCGGGCCATTTCGACATCTCCATCAGCGAGAAAGACCGGAAGAAGGTGCTCGATCCCGACCTTCCCATCAAGGAGAAGATCTACGGCCGCACCGACCACGTGGTCGAAGACGTGGGTACGGGCGCCGAGGACATCTTCATCTTCTTCTGCCACCCGGCGGAGCTGGGTTTCGACATGGACCGGTTCCATCCGCCGAACGTGGCGGCGGTCTACGGGGGCTACGGTCTGGATATGCGCCAGAACGCCGAGCCCTGGGCCATCCGGGCGCCGGCCATCATGTGCCACTTCATCCGGGAGATACCGGGCGGGATCGAGTTTCGGACCCGCTTCTGGATGGGCTACACGCTCATCGACGGCAGGCCGGTCTGCATGCTGCCATACGGGATCAAGGTGCCGGTCGCGGCCGTGCAGGGTCTGGCCGAGCATAATGTGAGGGAATACACCAACCTGCGGAACGTGCTGCCCGAGATCTACACCGAGCTGGGAGGACGCATCCCCTGAGTCGCTCGACGCCGGTCGCGGCGGCCGTCGGCCGGGTGTCGCCGTCGGCTGGGCGCGGCGGCCGTCGCCTGGGCGTCGCTGGAGGCGCGAGCCGCCCGTCAGCCTTCGGAGCCCCGGCAATTCCTGTACGCCGGCCCGGATGTGGATCATGAGAGCCCGGGCCGCGGTGGAAGCGGGCGTTCGCGCGAGTAGACGAGGTTCAGGTCGCGGACCAGGCGCTCCTCCAGCGGCATGGCCACAAGCCCCTCGAGGCTCTCCGGAGTCGACGAACATCTTGGGGATCAGAGCTATGCCCAAGCCCTGTCTGACGAGTGCCTTCGACCAGCTCCAGGTAGTTCGCTCGATACGGGATCCTGGGTTCGAATCCGGCTCGGCGGCAGGCGTCGGTGAGGAGATTGCCCATGTTCATGGAAACGCCGGGGAACAGGAAGGAGTCTTCGGCGAGTTCGGTCAGGGCTACGCTGGAGCGCCCGGCGAAACGGTGAGTGCGAGGCATCACCAGTAGGATCTCCTCCGTCAGCAGATGCGTCGCCGCGGCTCGCGGAGATCCCCAGGCCGTCACTATCGCGCAGTCCAACTCCCCGCTGACGACCATCTCTACGAGCAAGGCGTCGTCTCTCTCGACGAGATCGAGCTGGACCTTGGGAAAGCTCTTGAGGAAGGAAGCCAGAATAGGGGAAAGCAGGTAGGCAAACACGGTGCCTGTGGAGCCGAAGACGGACCTTGCTCGAGACCGCGCCCACGTGTTCTCGGATCAACCTGCAGGCATCGTCCGTCGCGCGCGACTATGTTCTTGGCGAGAGGGAGAAGCAGCTTGCCGTCGGACGTGCACTCCACGTGCCGGCCGTATCGCTCGAACAGCGGAGTGCCCAATTCGCTTTCCAACCGGGCGATCTGGCGGCTGATGGCAGGTTGAGAGAGATGCACCAGCACCGCGGCCCGGGTGAAGCTCCGCACTTCGGCGACGGCCACGAACGATCTCAGTTGGTCAAGGTCCATTCATGCACAATTGTAATGGCAAGGCCGGCCGATGCAAAGGAGGAGTGAAGCCGCCCGTTCGCGACCGTCGCAGGACTATATTGGGCGACAACTGTGCCGCATGTGGGCGGGGACAGGCAACCGGCCTGGGTGTTCCGCAGCACTGGGCCACTCTCATCCAAGGGGGACGTTTATGGCAGGCATCGAAGACGGCAAGCACGCGCGAGACGAAGAACCGACCTCCTCACCACGAAACCAGTCAGCCGGCGGGAGTTCCTCAAACTGGCGGGCGTAGCCGGAGCCGCCGTTGGTCTTGGAGCCGGGCTGGGCGGGCTCGTGGCAGCGTGCGGCGGGGGAGAGACGACTACCACAACGGCGGGCGCGGGCACCACGACCACCGCGGGCGCCACCAGCACGACCGCGGCTGCGTCGACGACCACGGTCAGCGCCGGTCCTGAAGCCGGCCGCGAAGTCAAGATCGGGTATGTCACTCCCATCACCGGACCTATCGCAGCCTTCGGGATGGCGGACAAGTTCTGCGTCGACCTGTGGGGCGCAGCCATCGGCGACGGGCTCGTACTGGGGGACGGCAAGAAGCACCCCATCAAATTCGAGGTGCTCGACAGCCAGTCCGACTCGATGCGGGCTTCGCAGGTCGCCGGCGACCTGATCCAGAACACAAGGTCGACATCATCATGGCGGCCGCATCGCCCGACACCGTGAACCCGGTGGCCGACCAGGCCGAGGCGCAATCGACTCCGTGCATCACCTGTGACTGCCCGATGGAGCCCTACTACTTCGGCCGGGGCGCCACTCCCGACAAGCCCTTCAAGTGGACCTACCATGCCTTCTGGGGCCTGCACGCAGATCGAGAACGTGAGTCTCAGCCTGTGGGACCAGTACCCCACGAACAAGGTCGTCGGCGCCTGTTGGCCCAACAACACCGACGGCAACGCCTATCGCGATGCCTATCCTCCGTTCATCGCGAAGAACGGCTACAAGCTGGTCGATGGCGGGAAGTACCAGGAGCCGAACGAGGACTTCACCTCGATAATCAGCAACTTCAAGAACGCTGGCGCCGAGATCTTCACCGGCCTGATGATCCCGCCCGACTTCGTGAACTTCTGGAAGCAGGCCACCCAGCAGGGGTGGAAGCCGAAGGTCTTCGATCTGGCCAAGGCGATCCTGTTCCCCTCGGCAATGGAAGCGGTCGGTGCGATCGGCTACAACCTCTCCGGCCCCATGTTCTGGCACCCGAGCTTCACCTTTCAAGTCGCCCCTGACCGGGAAGACCTGCCGACAGATCGCCGACGAGTGGGAGCAGCAAGAACAACACCATGTGGCAGCAGCCGCTGTTCCATCACCTGCTTGGCGACTGGGCGTTCGACGTGCTCAAACGCACGAAGAACGTCGATGACAAAGAAGAGATCATCGCCAACATCGCCTCCACGAAGATGGCGGAGTCGATCGGTGGTCCGCTCGACTTCACCGCGCCGGTGGACATGGCCGGACTACACCCGGTCAAGAACGTGGTGGTGACGCCGCTCTACGGCGGACAGTGGGTCAAGGGTACGGGCAAGTACCCGTTCGACATCGTCGATCGTCAGCAATCCGAATAAGAACGCGGTCACCGTGCAGCAGAAGCTGATTCCGCTCAACCCGTAACGTCCTCCGATCGTTTGGGGGCGCCGCCTGCGTGCAGGCGGCGCCCCACCGCGACCGCACCCCTCGGCGCCGGGCCCCGATGCCCGCGCCAAGCGCTCTGGCAGAGCCCCTCGCTAGCGGGCGGGTGAATCGAGCAGGATGAGGGCGTCCGCCGCCTTGACCGACCGACCTTCGGGCAGCACCATCAAGGGGTTGATGTCTATTTCAGAGAGGTAGGGCTCCAGGTCCAGAGCAAGCCGCGAGATCTTGAGGAGCACGTCCTCGATGCCCGCGACATCGGCCTCGGGCCGGCCTCTAGCGCCGGTGAGCAGCTTGTAGCCCTTGGTCTCCCGGATCATCTGGGCGGCGTCCGCGTGCGAAAGCGGCGCCACTCTCAGGGCCACATCGCCGAATACTTCGACGAATATGCCCCCCAGGCCGAAGAGGATCGTCGGCCCGAACTGGGGGTCCTTCTTCATGCCTACGATGCATTCGGCAACGCACCCGCTCACCATCTCCTGCACCAGGACGCCGTTGATCCGCGCGTCCGCGTGGCGCTCTTGGGCGCGCATCAGGATCCGGTCGAACGCCGCTTCAGCGTCCTCCGCGGTGCGGCAGCCGAGTTCGACCAAGCCGGACTCGGTCTTGTGCAGGATGTCGGGGGAGTCGATCTTCAGCACCACCGGCAGCTCGATCGAACGCAGAGCCTTGGCCAGTCCGTCGGCGTCCGCGACCAACAGTTCGCGGGTTACAGGGATACCATAGGCAGTGAGCACCTGTTTCGCTTCGTGCTCGCTCAGGTTCTTCTGCCCGCGGGCCAGGGCTGCCTCGATCAGCGCGATGCTTTTGTTGTCGCTCATGCTGTCTCACCCCGCCGATTGTGGCCGATAACGTGGCCAAGCGCCCGAAACGCCCGGTCCGCAGTGGGATACACGGCGATGCCGTTCTCCTGATAGTAGCGGCGCAATCGCAGTCTCTCCGCCTCGACCGCGAAGTCGCCGTTCGGGTCGAGGTTCTCTCTAAGCACCACGACCACCGGTACGCCGGAAGACCGTTGGACATCCACGGGGATCTCGGACAGCCAGGGCTCGTCTTCAGTGGGCGTCTGGTCCGCATAGTTCATCAGCCGCCGCAGCTCTTTTGACAACACTATCTTGTCGACGACGATGACTCCCACCTCTCCGGATCCCGCCATGGCCTCAAGGACTCCCTTCAGGGCGGGGGCTGAGGGCATCGGCGCGAGAACATCCACCGGATTGGTGGAGCTCGACCCCACCGGGGGAAGGAAAGAAGCTATCTTGTCCCGGGTCTCGGGGCTCATGTGTGGGAGCGCAAGGCCCGCCTGGTACGAGGCATCGCCGGCTGCCACGCTGTTCCCTCCTCCGGCGCACACGTATCCCACGCGGAGATCGGCGTGACCAGGAAGGAAGTGGAAGGCCTCGAGGGTGTCGAGCAGTTCCTCCATACTGCTCACCTGGACGGCGCCACTCTGGCGAAGCACAGCGCCCCACACCTCCAGGCTGCCGGCCAGCGAGCCGGTGTGGCTGCTGGCGGCCGTCGCGCCTTGCGGGGTGAGGCCACCCTTCCATACCACCACCGGCTTCTTGCGGGCGACCTGCCGGAGGACCTCGGCGAACTTCCTGCCGTTGCGGGGCCCCTCGATGTACATGCCGATGATGCCGGTGTCCGGATCGGCGCCCATGTATTCGAGGAGATCCGCCTCGTTGAGATCACAGGCGTTCCCGTAGCTGATCACCTTGCTGGCGTAGAAGCCGAAGTTGGGCGCGGCGCGCGCGAAGTCCTCAGACAGTCCGCCACTCTGAGCGATGAAGGAGACCTCGCCGCTCTCACGGGAGTAGCCGCCGCCGGGATGCTGAGTCACGCCGCCGGCCGGGCAATACAAGCCAAGGCAGTTCGGTCCCACCATGCGAAAGCTGCCGTCGAACTCCCCGATAAGCTCGGCTTCGAGGGCCTTGCCGTCCTCGGTGCCCATCTCGCTGAACCCGCCGGTGAAGGCGATGATCGCCTGGACGCCCTTCTCCCGGCACTCGCGCACCACGGAAGGCAAAGCAGGGGCAGGGACGAACAAGAAGGCCAGATCCACGGCCTCCGGCAGCGAGGCGATCGACTGGTATACGTCCAACCCCATCAACACTCCACCGCGGCTGCTCACAGGATAGAGCCGGCCGGGAAACCCAAAGCGCATGAGCGCCCGGAGCATGGACGAACCCGGCTTCCACGCGTCCTGAGAGACGCCGACTACCGCCACGCTGCGTGGATAGAACAGCGGGCGCAACTCTTCATAGATGCCCGGCTCGGCCGCGCGGCCGGTTTCTTCACTCATGTCGCAAAACCGCCTTCTCGCCGAAACGGGCTACGCTTCAGGAGTCTCGAGGATATAGACCACGCCGACGTCGCCGTCGACTCTCACGCGCATCCCAGTCTTCAGCTTCTTCGTGCCTTCGACGCACCCGGAGATGACCGGCAGTCCGTATTCCCGGCCCAGAATGGCCGAGTGGCTGAGGATACCGCCCACGTCGGTCACGACGGCTTTGGCGATATTGAACAAGGGGGTCCAGACCGAGGAGGTCTCGATGGTGACCAGGATGCAGCCCGGCTCGAACTTGTCGAAATCCGCCTCCGAAAGCAGCACCTTGACCACGCCTTCGACCACGCCCGGGGTCGACACCGTGCCGTAGAGATCGGCCTTCAGCTCCGGCCTGACTCGGGGGTGGGGCTGCTGGGTGCTGCGCAGCATGGGGCTGCTCGCTATCACCTCTCCGAGCTTGGTGATATCTCCGATGAAGAGGTCTGGTTCCATCCTGCGGAAGCGCACGTGCTCTTCCTTCCGCTTGGCCACCAATTCGTGGGCGGGAAATCTGCCCAGTATGCGTACGCCGATCTCTTCCGGCAGCAAGAAGTAAACGTCTTGAGGATCGTCGATGATGCCCACCGCCGCGAACCTCTTCCCTATCTCCTTGGTCACGCGGCGCGCCAGGGCATTACCGTAGTTCTCGGCGTAGAACGGGTGCTCCTCATCCACGATGCTCGACCACTGGGCCGCCTTCATCAGGTCGGCGAAGGCCTCTCTCTTGTCCGCAGGCACTCGCGAGAGCACCTCGATCTCCGCCTTCGTCCGGGCCTCGACGAGCCTCGGTTGGGCCTCGTCCAACGCGAAGACCGGGACCGACATAAAACGCCTGATGGACGGCAGTACCTGGCTTGGTTTCTCGATCCAGGTGGCGTGGCTGGCATCCCAGTTCTCGATGGTCCGCCAGCCGTACTCGTTCAGGAACGCGTGGAAATCCTCCAGCCAGGCCCTGCCAACATCGGACTGCTCCAACGCGGACAGCAACTCTTCGTTGTCTCGGGTCTCCTCGAAAACCGGTTCCAGGCCTTTTGCCCGGGCCTTCGCGCCCAGCTTGAACATCTCCCGGTCGGTCTGCAGGATCTTGTGGTTGAAACCGGCCATGAGATCGTTGAACAGGCGGTCGTTTCTGTCGATCCCGGCCAGCTCTTTGCACATCTCCTCGAACATCTCGTAGATCTTGCAGTAGGCAAGGAGCCATACCATGTGCAGGTTGCCGGCCCGGCGGTAGAGGCTGACCCAGGCGTCAAAGGCGTCTGAGAGTTCCCAGTCTTCGCAGTGTTCCACGTCGACGGCCTTGGCGTTCTCGTAGAGCCCCATGACCTCGTCGACGCCTTTGTTGTATTCGCGGCCGAAGTCCTCGATCCACGGCGCTATGCGCTTCTCGAACTTGGCCGTCCGCTCCTTGCGCTGCTCTTCGGTCGTGAAGAGGGTACCGTTGTAGACCCAGCCGTCCTTGAGCTTGCAGTCGAAGCCCCGGCATTCGGGGACGGAGAAGTACTCGTGGCCATACTGCAGTCCGCCATTGTCGTAGCTGTATTGGAGCATCCACAGATCGAAGGGTGTCGCGCAGCGCAGCGTCTCCTTGCGGTCCAGGAGCCATACCTTGTAGCGCTCGAGAAGAGCCATGTCGCGCTTCTCGTCCCAGTTAACCAGCACACCCTCGGTTGAGTACCCTGACATCGCGGTCGCTCCTTACCCTAGAATCTGAAGTTGATTCGGAAAGTCTCGGGCCTTGCCTGAAGGATGAATATCGGATTCGACGGCAGACCACGGTCAATGGCCCATTCTATGTCTTGGGGTTTGCCAAAGTGCGCCTCTATGCGTTTGCCTATCTTCGCGATCTCAATTACTTCATCATCGGAAAGACAGGGACCCAGCCCCAGAGGGGCCCGGGGCGATCCTGCAGTCGACGATCGCAAACTCGCTCGCGTCCACGGTCCAGTTGTCGGGGATGACCGCCCCGCTCACGACGATCTCTCCCAGGCCCCGGCTTCCCTCGATGATCATGGTGGTCGCGTCCGCGGTCGTAGGCTCCGCCGTGAACATGACCCCCGCCGCGTCGGCATCGACCATCTTGAGCACGGCCACTCCGATCGGGTCGGATTCGAGCGGATGTCCTTTGCGGGCCCGGGCCACGAGTGAGCGGGTGTTGAACGTGCTCGACCAGACCTTGATCACATTCTCCATGACCGCGGGCAGACCGGCCACATTCAGGTAGCTCTCGTACTGGCCAGGGTGGCTCGAGGGACCGGCGGACCGCGTGGCGACGGCCACCTGTTCGGTGCCGGTCCTCTGACATAACCCGTCGTAGTGCAGGGCCAGCGAGTCGGCGATCGCCGGGGGCATCGCTTTCGATCGTAGGATGTCGCCGATGATGTTGGCCGCTTCGGTGAACCGCGGCAGCTCCTTGGGATCATTCGGGTCGGCGGTAAAGCCGGCGAAGTAGTGTCGGATCTCGTCGCCGGCCCCAGTGGCCGCCAAGAACGCTTCATAGGCGGCCAACGACAGCGCGAAGCCGGGCGGCACCTGGAAGCCCGCCCTGGTAAGCTCCCCGAGGTTCGCGCACTTACGGCCGACCGCTTCGCAGTCGTTCTGAGTCAAGACCTCGAGCCACGATATCCATTCGGTCATCACCCGCTAGCCCCCAAGCGTTCCTTCTGCTTCCCTTGAGCCGTGCCTCTGACGTGATCCTTCAAGTCGCGAAAGTGATTCACGACCAGGTCTGCTTCGGTGGGACCCCGGCAAATGTAGCCCGTGTATAGGATGGTCTTGAATCCCCTCTCCTTCGCGGGCAGGATGTCGGTCCATTCCTTGTCGCCCATCATGACCGTTTCTTCGGGCGCGATGCCGCGCTTGCCCAAGTCTTGGGCCAAAACATCATAGATGGTGCCCTCTTCCTTGGACGTGCCCTCGTATCGTAAGTCCACCGTCCCATCCTCGATGCGCATCCCGCCGCGGGGCGTGACCAGAGCGTCGAGGTATTGGAGCATCCCGT
Source organism: uncultured Actinomycetes bacterium (assembly GCA_963809395.1). Lineage (GTDB taxonomy): Bacteria > Actinomycetota > Thermoleophilia > RBG-16-64-13 > RBG-16-64-13 > CAWEJM01. The sequence continues at coordinate 25,015 of CAWEJM010000005.1, forward strand.
GCTTCAGGAACCTGAATTCGCAGGAATCGTCCAGCGGTCCCGGGCTCGTCTTTGCCGCGGTGACGATGCAGAGCTCGATACCCTGGTCGCGCAGGTAGGCAAAGGCATCGTGTGCTCGATCCGCGAGTGCCAGATAGTCCTGTTCCACGTTGAGGAAGACGTCGCCGGTCAAGGGATCGTCGCCGAAGGCATAACTAAGCAGTTCGAGTTTGTGCCGTTCGAGAATGATGGGGACCGAGCCGTACTTCTCGACCATGACTCGCCACCTGTGACAACTGGCCTTGCTCATCTCCGGCCGGCCCAGGGCCTTGCAGGTGTCGCCGGTCAGCCAATGGCTTTGCCGGGTGGTGACGTCCATCAGGCATTCGCCCATGTCTATGCCCATCCACTTGACATCGATGGTCATGGAAGCGGCATCTGTTCAGTCAGGGTCGGCGACACGGGTCTGCGATCGGCCGAGTTGGTCGTCGGCCAAGAGGTGTCTCCCCGATACCCCAGATCGTACGACAGCGCCGCCGCCACCTGTCTGAGAATCCGGCCGTAGCGCTTGGCTTCCGCCGGTCCGTACCGCGATTCGGAAACAACGACGGAGATACTGGCTCTTACCTCATTGCTGAAGTCCCACACGGGCACGCTTACGGCGCATACTCCAAGCTGCTGCTCCTGGATGTCATAGGCCACACCTTCACGGGCCACACGCTGCAGCTCCCCCGCCAGCCTATCCGGGTCGGTGATGGTGAAGGGAGTCAGGGGCTCCAATCGCCGCTTCAGACACTCTGTCCGCCTGGCTTCCGGACCGAAGGCAAGCAGTACCTTACTCTCGGCGTTGGCCAAGTCGGCAAACGTCTGGCCCACGGACATCATCAATTTGAACGGCCGCGGGGACGGCGAGTGCGCGACGCACAAGACGCCATCCCCGTTCCACACCATCAGGTTGCTGGTCTCGCCGGTGACCGTGGTAAGTCTTTCCAGATGGGGAGTCGCGATCCGCGCAAGCCGGCCTGCGATATCCACACGTATGCCAGCTGAAACACCGCCGGACCCAGCGAGTACTTACCGGTCTGCTCGACACAGGGTGATGACGCCCTCGGCCTCCAGGGTTTTCATGAGCCGGTATGCGGTCGTCCTTCTGAGGCCCGAACGCCTACCAAGCTCGGAGGGGCTCCACTCCGGATGCCGGGCGTCAAACAGACCTATGATGCGCAGGGCCCGCCGGACGGCCTTGACCAGCGAGCCGTCATCGGGTTCATCGACGTCCATCTCTTCAGCGGAAATGGCGGCGTCAGCCTCTGTTGACTCACTGGTCATGGCCGGCTCCCCAGCTTTGCGTAGTGGGCTACCGTGGCAACGTACCGCCCAGAGTGGGGTAGGGCTCGTCGAACCCGTAGTCCAGCCACCGGTCCAGCACCGTTTTCGTGGTCGCCTCGTCGAGCTCCACCAGCCGGGGCTTTTTCTCCCATTCGAAGGGCATGGTCGCGTCGATGAACACCTTGGAGCCGATGGCCTTCGCGCCCGCGGGGAGCGCTGGGTCGAAGGGGGTAGGGCGCATCTTGTTGATGATCTGGGTATCCGCGCCCGGGTTGTAGCGGCAGGCCAGCGACCACCAGACGCCCGCCATGTCGTCGGCGGCCACGTCGTCGTCTACCACAATGACTCCTTTGACACCGAAATGCCCGGTTGGGCTGCAGGAGACTGCCTCCGCCACTCGCTCGGCCCCAGCCGCGTGCGTGATCTTCGCCGACACGATGACCCAAAAGCGGCCCGCGGCCTCGGGTGGGCAGTACACCGACTGGATGCCCGGCACTTTCATCATCTCCAGATCGGCCCACAGATACGACATCCGCCCCACCGCGTTGATCATGTGAGCGTCACCTACCGGCCGGCCCACGGTGCTGATGACCAGGACGGGATCCTTCCGCCGATAGATTCGCTTGACGTTGAGGAAGGGTTTGACCCCCTCGCCGCTGGCGGCGTAGTAGCCCACGTACTCGCCCAGGGGCCCTTCCTCCCGGAAACTCGCCGGATCGAGGTCGATCTCGCCTTCGAGGATGATCTCGGCGTGGGCGGGGAGCTTCAAACCCGTGAGGTCACTCGTGAACACTTCCACCGGCTGCCCCATCACGGCCCCTATCACGCCGTATTCATCCTGCTGCGCGGGCACCATGGTCGAGCCCACCACCAAATGGAACATATCGCAGCCGCAATACGCCGCCGCGGGCATCTTGGTGCCCGACTTCAGGTACTTGTCAATGTGGAGCCGCCCATGCTTGGCTTTGCCCATCATGTTGGCGCCCATTCGTCGTTCATCCATGACCATGCCCCGGTAGGTGCCCAGATTGGTCCACCCGGTCTCTGGGTCTTGGGTGACGAAGTTGAACCCCAGGCCAAGGTAGCGGCCCCCGTCCTGCGGGTAGAGGCGCGGGGCCGGCAGATCGTACAGATTGACCGCGTCGCCTTCGAGGACCTCGTACATCACCGGGATGTCGTTCTTGATCTCCACCGGCTCGACGAGCTTCTTCTGCTGGATGACTTCTTTCCATTCGCGAGCCACGTCGCAGATGGTGTATTCGGGCGGCTTGCCGCAGGTGATGGCGAGTTTCCTGGTCGTGGTGACCGTGCTGGCAAGGACCGGCACCTTGTAGTCCTTCACGTTCTCGAAGAGGAGCGCCGGACCGCCGGCCCTTTCGTTCAAGGTGGCGATGTGGCCGAGTTCCAGCTCCCAGTCGACCTCGCTCTTGACGCGCTTGAGCTCGCCCTCTCGCTCGCACGCTGCAATCCAATCTCTCAGATCTTTCATCGCGCCGCTCCCGCCAGTCTGTTCACCAACAACTCCATGAACCCGTAGACATCCTCCTGCCTGCAGCCGCCGCGAACGTTGGCGGCGGCGGCCAGGGCTTTGTAAGCAACCACCCGCTCGGGTTCTGAGGCGGCAAGAAGCGACGTCGCATCCAGGCCCTTGGCGGCCAGCTCCTCCTTGAGACCGCGAGCAAGGGACCGAGCTCACCCTCCGTGACCCGGACCTGGTGGGGATACTTGTCACTTGTGCTGTCGAACTTGACATACTCCCGTTTGCCACCGGCCTCGAAGATACCTTCCCAGCGTTCCACGGAGGTATCCAGGATATAGGCCCTGAGGCCGTCCTGACCGACTATCAGAGCGCCGGTCAGATCGCGAGGAGTGCGTTCGACGAGATACAGCTCCGGGTACTCATCCCCTGTCTCGAGCGACAGGCGCCCTCGTTCCTCGATCCTCTCGATCACGTAGTACCGCAGAAGTTCGACCGAGGCCTTGTCGACCCCGACCACCTCCTGCCATCCGTCCTTCCACTGCATGACGAGATAGTGCTTCGAGCAGCCGATGGGCCCTCCGGCGGGGCTCAGTCCGAGTTGGGCAAGCTCGCGGCGCGCTGCCTCGCCCACTCGCGAGAAATCGACCCCCCTGGTGGAGCCGTCATCGTATTCAACGACCAGCTTCGTCGGCGCGCTCATCTCTTCACCCCACAGGTCTGATGATGTTCATTAGTTCGGAAAGATGCCTGATGTCGCGTCGCGTTGGATGGCGCATGAAAGACGTAGCCCGAGTACTGGATGGCCTGGAAGCCGCGCTTCTGAGCAGGAGTGATGTCGGACCATTCCTTGTCGCCCACCATGATCGCGTCCTTCGGCTCGATCCCGCGCGAGCGCAGATCGTCGGCCAAGACGTCGTAGAGGTCGCCTTCTTCCTTTGAGCTGCCCTTGTAGCGCAGGTCCGCGTCGCCGGTGCGGAGGTCGATCTTGCCCTGCGGGCTGATGAGCTCGTCGAAGTGCTGGATGACTCCTTGGTTGACCAGGAACTTACTCACCATATCGGTGCCGATAGGGCCGAGGGTCCTCTTGAGTTCGGCCACGATCGAGACCTCGATGCCCTGCTCGCGCAGCCACCTGATGGCTTCGATAGCCCCGTCGGCGACCTTCAGGTACTTCTGTTCCACGCGGGAGAAGATCTCGGCGGCGCCAGGGCGATCGTCGAAGACGTAGCTCATGGTCTCCGGCCTGGCCTTCTCCTTGATGACCGGGTACGAGCCATACTTCTCCTTCATCCTCCGCCAGCGAAGGCATCTCTCCTCCACCAGTTCGGGTTCGCCCAGCTCTTTGCTGGTGTCGCCGATCATCCAGTAGGTGCGCTCCGGCGAAGAGTCCATCAGCGTCTGGCCGAAGTCGATGCCCACCCACTTGGCGTACATCACCATGCTCTGCCGCCCCTTTCTCGTCTCGTCGTGGTAGCGCCTCAGGCTGTCACGGGGACAGGGCCCGTTTCGCGGTGAATTGTCCAGGAAAACGTGCTAGGTGTCAATATTTCGGTACAGGACGGCGCTTCAGCGTTGACACCGTTGCCCTTGCGGGCCTATCCTTATCGCGGTTTGCGAAGCTGAGGCGTAAAAATGGACCTTGGGGACAAGTCGAGGTTTGCTGATGAACACTGTCACGTATCCCCCCGAACTCGAAGTCAGCAAGCTCCCCCCGGGCTGTCTTCCCGACCTGATATGGCCCTCCGAAATGGGCGTGGATTTGCCCGAGGAACTCGTCCTGACCGAGTGGTTCCTCGACCGCAACCTGGTCGGGGAGCAGGCCGATCGCATCGCGTACTACTCGGGTGAGAGGGCTATCACCTATAGGACCCTGAACCAGTGGGTCAACAGGTTCGCGAACGCGCTCCGTGCCTTGGGGGTCGACAAGGGCGACCGGGTCCTGCTTCGCATTGCCAACAGCGTCGAGTATGTCGTCAGCGCCTTGGCTGTCAGCCGTCTTGGCGCTGTGGTCGTGCCGACCATGACCCTGTTGCGCGCGAAGGTCCTCGCGCACGACGCCAACACATCGGGCGCCAAGGTGATCATCTGCGGACACGAGCTTCTTGGCGAGATCGAGGCCGCCCGGCCCGGCTTCACCACGGTAGAGCACATCGTCTCCGTCGGGGGCGACGTCGCGGACCTTCGGAGCCGCGACCTACTCAGCTACGAAGAGCTCATCGCCTCGGCAAGCGATCAGATCGAAAGTGTCAAGGTGCGCCCAGACTCCCTGGCGGCCGTGTTCTTCACGTCGGGCACCACGGGGCTGCCCAAGGGCTGCATGCATCTCGTGAGCACGATCATCGGCTCCGTCCATTCCTTCCCCCTCACCTTCGGCGGAGTCCGACCGGACGATGTCTTCTGCGGTTCGCCGCCGCTCGCCTTCGTCATCGGCTTCGGCTACAACATGCTGCTGCCGCTGCTGGCCGGGGTTCCCAGCGTCATCCTGGAGGGCAGGATGTCCGTGGAGGCGTTGGTCGAAGCCATACCGAAGTACAAGGTGACGATGTTCAACGCCGTCCCGACCGCCTTCAATCAACTGCTCAACCTTCCCACTATCAAGGACTACGATCTCAGTAGCCTGCGGGTGGTCATCTCCGGCAGCGCCCCGCTGATGGCGTCGACCTACCAGCAGTTCAAGGATCTGACCGGTCTGGGTATCGTGAACGGCATTGGCTCTTCGGAGTCCATAGGGACCCAGTTGGCCGCCTATTTGCCCGGATACAAGCCCGGAGCGACCGGCTGGCCCGTTCCCGGTGTCCAGGCCAAGATCATCGACGATGAAGGTAACGAGTGCGCGCCCGGAGTCACCGGCCGCTTGGCCATCAAAGCCTGCTACGGGACCATGTACTGGCGCGACGTCGAACGGCAGAGGAAGGCCGTGATCGACGGGTGGAGTCTCTCGGGCGACTACGCCTACAGGGACGAGGACGGCTTGTTCTGGCACGTGTCGCGCATAGACGACATCATCAAGAGTCGGGGTTACCGCGTATCTCCAGGAGAAGTGGAAGACGCCCTCATGGAGCACGAGGCGGTGTTCGAGGCTTCGGTCATCGGCGTGCCCGACCCCGAGCAGGGTCACCGGGTGAAGGCGTTCGTCATTCTCAAAGACGGCTTTGGGGGGTCCCTGGAGCTGATCGAAGAGCTGAAAGCGTTCGTGAAGAAGCGGGTGGCGCCGTACATGGCTCCCAGCGAGATTGAGTTCATCGATTCGCTTCCCAGGACCGAAACGGGCAAAGTCCGCCGGATAGAACTGCGGGAGCTCGAGGCGAAACGGGAAGAGGAACGTCAAAAGGCGGACGGCGCGAAGGAGTGAACCGGTGAACGTGCCTGCATTCGAATACCTGCGGGCCACGAGCCTGAAAGAAGCCTGCGCCTTGCTCTCCACACACGGAAAGCAAGGCAAGGTCATCGCCGGCGGGACCGACCTTCTCGTGAAGATGAAGCACCGGAGGCTCGTACCGCCCTACCTGATCGACATCAAGGGCATCGCGGGCTTGGATCACCTTGGATATGCGGAAGGGGAGGGTCTCCGCATCGGCGCTCTGGCCACCATCGAGTCGCTCAAACGGTCACGCCGGTTCGCAAGCAGTATTCGATGCTCCACCAGGCGGCGGCGTACATGGCGACGGTCGCGACCGCAACCGGGCCACTGTGGTGGGCAACATCTGCAACGGCTCCCCCTCGGCCGAGATGGCCCCGGCCCTCATCGCGCTGGGGGCGACGGCGCGGATCGTGGGGCCGGCCGGAGAGCGATCGGTCCCGGTCGAGGGTTTCTTCACCGGTCCCGGGCGCACGGTCTTGGAGCCTGACGAACTGGTGGCCGAACTGTGGATACCGGAACCTGTGGCGGGTAGCGGCGGGGTCTATGAGAAGTACAGCCTGGAGAAGGATGGACGTGGCGGTGGTGGGCGTAGCCGCGCTGGTCGTTCCGGAGGGCGAAGCCTGCGGCGACATCAGGATCGTGCTGAGCGCCGTCGCGCCGACGCCCATCAGGGCGATAAAGGCAGAGGATGTTCTTCGGAGCCACGTGCCGACCGAAGCGCTCATAGCGGAGGCCGCTCGGACGGCTGCGGAGGAATCCCGGCCCATCACCGATATCCGCGGTACCGCGGAGTCTCGCAAGAACATCGTCGAGGTGCTGACGAGCCAGGTGATCCACCAGGCGCTGAAAGTCACGAAACTGGGGGTCCGGTAAATGGCCGAGCAGACGCAGACGATGCACAAGATCTCTCTCACGATCAACGGACAGGGCTACGAATTCGAGGTCGAGCCCCAAGAGACCCTGGTGAAGCTCCTGAGAGAGAAGCTGCACCTGATGCGGACCAAGGAAGGCTGCGGCGTGGGCGAGTGCGGATCGTGCACTGTCATCATGGACAAGCAGGCGGTGGCGTCGTGCCTGGTCCTGGCCGTGGAGGCCGACGGCTCCGAGATCCTGACGACGGAAGGCATGTCCTGCGACAGCGAACTGCAGCCGGTGCAGGAGTCGTTCGTCGACCAGTTGGCGATGCAGGCCAGGATCGGCGTCTCGACGATGAGCGCGCGCCAGCAGTATCTGACCTTCTGTCACCTCTGCTGCGGCCATTGCGCCGTCAAGGTGACCGTGGCCGACAACGTCATCGTCGACGTCGCGCCCGACTTCGAGAGCGGTCTGGCGAACGAGCAGTGCGTCTACAAGAAGGGCCGCCTCTCCATCCCCGAGATCCACAGCCATCCCGACCGGCTGACACATCCGCTTAAGAGAGCGGGAGCCCGGGGCGAGGGCAAATGGGAGCGCATCTCTTGGGATGAAGCCCTGGACACGATCGCCGACAAGCTGAGGACCATCAAGGAGGAATCCGGACCGGAGTACGTGTTCATCGGCCTCGGAGAGCCGCACGGTCTCGAGTTCGCCTTCGCCCAGCGGTTCGCGTCGGTCTACGGCACGCCCAACGTCACCACCCCGGGTTGGTTCTGCGGCGTGCCGTTCCAGACGGCCAACGCGTTCACCTTCGGTCAGGGCGCCGTGCCCGACGAAGAAGTGACCCCGGAACTCTTGGTGATCTGGGGCACCAACCCCAATCACACATCGGGAGGCATCCGGAGACAGACCGTCACCAGGGTCGTGGAGAGCGGAGCCAAGATCGCGGTGATCGACCCCCGCAAGATCGACTTGGCGGGAGTCGCCGACCTGTGGGTCAAGCCGCGCCCGGGTACCGACGGCGCCCTGGCGATGGGATTGCTCAAGGTCGTGGTCGAGGAAGGACTCTACGACAAGAAGTTCGTGGAAGATTGGACCATCGGCTTCCGGGAGCTGGAGGCCGAATTGGCCACGTTCTCGCTCGCCGAAGTGGCGGCCGCCACCTGGGTGCCGGAGGAGCAGATCCTGCAACTGGCGCGATTGATCGGTGAAAGCCATCCCGCGTGTCTCCACTGGGGCAACGGCATCGACCAGGGGGTCTATCCCTTCCAGACGCACCGGGCCATCTCCATCCTGGCGGCGATCACCGGTAATCTCAACGTTCCGGGAGGGATCGTCCTTCCTGATTCAGAGTCCAACTACGTTCGTCCGGGCAAGTTCTACATGCTGAGTGAGCGGCGGTCGGTCGCGCACAAGACCATCGGCAAAGAGTATCCGATGACACTCAAGTCGACTTCGGTACCGTCGTGGGTGCTCGTACGTTCGATCCTTGACGAGACAGCCCTATCTGCCGCGCATGGCCATGTTCATGCTCACCAATCCCATGACCAGTTTCATCAACAGCAAGGAGACGCGCGCGGCTCTTATGAAGCTGGAATTCAGCGTGGTGCTCGACCTGTTCATGACCCCGACGGCCGCGCTGGCCGATATCGTCCTTCCCGTCGCTTTCGGGATGGAGCACGACGAGGTGGGTTACTGGCCAGGATGGTACAACGAGGTGCGGGCGCATCCGAAAGTGGTGGACCCACCGGGGGAATGCTGGCCCGACACCAAGATCTTCAACGAGTTGGCCAAGCGTCTAGGGTTGCCGGGCTTCTGGGAAGAGGATCACGAGGCGCTCGACGCCTGGCTCGCTCCCAGCGGGTTGACGTTCGAAGACCTCAAAGACCGGCGGACTCTGCTGCCCACGAAGAGCTACAGCAACGCCAACCTGCGCACGCTTTCGGGCAAGGTGGAGATTCTGGCCAGGGCGCTCGCGGACATCGGCCTGGCCACGCTGCCGACCTGGAAGGAACTAGGGGCCATACCGGCGATACCGGACGAGTACCCCCTGCTGTTCACGAACTCGAAGTCCGAGATCTTCATCGGCACGAGCTATAAGGGCGTGCCCACGCTTCGGGGGATGCGGCCCGAGCCCATGGTCCAGATGAATCCCGCCACCGCCCGCGATCTGGGCCTGAAGGATGGCGACGAGGTCTACATCGAGACGAAGACCGGGAGGGTCAAGCAGCGGCTGGTGTTCGACCCCGACATCGATCGGCGCGTGGTGTTCGTTGACTTCGGCTGGTGGTTCCCCGAAGATCCCTCGGGGGCCCTCGGCTGGGACTGGTCGAACATCAATATGCTGACCAGCGCCGAGGAACCGATCGACCCCGCTGTCGGGGTGATGGTCCTCAGGGGCGTTCCCTGCCGGGTCTACCGGGTCTAGCCCGGGGCGCCTTCCCCACGGGGAGGGCACACGAAGCGTGACGCGACGCAGCAAAGGGGGCAAGTTGGAGGGTACGTTCATTTACGGGCTTGAGGAGCTGAACAAGGACCACGGTGACCTGGTCGGCAAGAAATGCGCCAACCTAGGGGAGCTGATCAAAGGTGGTTTTCGGGTTCCTTCGGGCTTTGCCCTGTCGCTGGACGCATACGATGCCTTTCTGCGCGACACCGGACTCATAGACGACATTCGCCGGTTCTTCTCAAGCTTCAGCGCCGACCCGACCAATCCCAAGGAAATTCCCAAGTTCACCGAAGCCGCCACCTACATACAGGCCATGGTCGAGTCCACACGAATGCCGGCCGACATGGCGGCTGCCGTGACGGAGCGCTATCGCGAGCTGTGCGGCAAGGTTGGCGTCGAAGATGTGGCGGTGGCAGTTCGATCGGCCGGTCCCGCGAGCCATCCCGGGCAATACGACAGCTTCCTCAACGTGCAAGGTGAAGAGGACGTATTGCGCAACGTCGTCAAAGTATGGTCGAGTACATTCAATGCTCGTTCCCTTGCCGCCCGCGCTCGGAAAGGATTGGCATTGGATCGCGATCCCATCGGAGTGTGCGTTCTCCAGATGGTGAACGCCCGCGCTGCCGGGGTGATGTTCACAGCGGAACCAACGACCGCCGATACGTCGAAGCTCATACTGGAGGGTAGTTGGGGGCTCGGGGAGCAGGTCGTGAGCGGCTCCGTGACTCCGGACACCTGGATGGTGGACAGGACCAGATTCGCAGGTGATAGACCGTCGAATAGCAGCTAGGCCCGCGGAAGCGGCGCCGCAGGTCGCGAGCGGCCGGGGAGCAGCTGGGTTGTCTGAGCGACGAAGAGGTGATCGAGCTGGCCAGGATAGGTGCGCGTGTGGAGCAGCATTTTGGCGCGCCTCAAGACATCGAGTGGGCCGTTGACAGCGAGCCCGGCGACAACAGGTTCTATGTTCTACAGACCAGGAACGAGAAATTCTCAATACGGTTTGCAGGCTTCTAGGAAACGGGGGGTTTGATGTCAGGCTACTACTCCGAGGGCCCGATGAGCAATTGGGTCGAAGACCGCGATATGGCCCTGCTCGAGAAGTACCGGGTGTGGATCCTGGATCGTAAGGAGACTCTCAGTTCGGTAACGCCGTTCGATCTGTGGTGCTGCCAGCACAACTACGACAACCGGGGTCTGCAATTCGGGCACGAAGCCATGGCCATCCCCGGCTGCAAAGGGTACGACTGCAGGCTGAAAGACGGGTGGGTGTACGTTGCCGTCATTCCCACCACCGAGGAGGAGAAGGCCAAGCGCGAGGTCATGTGCGCCGAGCGCCTGGTTCCCTGGATCGAGGACTTCGATCGGGAGTACCACAAGTACACCGATGCTCTGATGGAGCGCTATCTTCCCTTCCAAGCCATAGACATGGAAGCGCTCGAGGACTATCAGTTGCAGGACGCCTTCGATGACTGGATCGAGATCTATCGCCGGGGCGGAAACTGGCATTTCCCGATCCTGCTGGCGTTCGCGAAGATCTACACGATGTTCGACGAGATGTGTGTCAAGGAAGCCGGCTTCGGCGTGGACGACCCGCGGTTCAGCGATCTCATGGCGGGCTTCGAGCAGATAATGATGCAGGGCGATCGCGGGCTCTTCAAGCTCGGGGTCAGGGCGCACGAGCTGGGCCTCGAACCTCTCTTCAAGGAGACTCGAGATGACGAAGAGCTCTACGTCAAGCTCGAGCAGGCCGACGCCGGCCGGACCTGGCTCAAGGAACTCGGAGACCACCTCTGGGTCTACGGCTGGCGTTCGGCGGAGAACTGGGACTGCGGCCGTCCTTCCTGGGTCGAGAAGCCGAGCCTCTCTTTCCCCTCGATAAGGCGCTTCATGGCCCGGCCGACCTTCTTGGCGGATGAGTTGCGTCCGAGCTTGATCGCGAAGCGGGAAGCCACTGAGAAGGAGGTTCTTGCTCTCGTCGCCGAGGAGAAGAGGCCCGAATTTCTCAAGCTCATGAAGAGCGGCTCAGCGCTGCGGCCCCATCGATCAGGACCACGTGTTCTACTGCGAGCACTACGGCAACGCCCTGGCGCGCAAGGTCACCAAAGAGGTGGCCAAGCGGTTCGTGGCCCAAGGCGTCATCGACGATGCCGGACGACATCTACTACATGATGCCGGACGAGATCAGCCTTCGGATCCTGGGGCGATATCCTGCCCACGAGCTGGTCGCGATACGGAAGAGACAGCATGCCGAATTCCGCGCGGCGGAACCCGAGATGTTCATCGGCGACCCGACCGCCATCCCGTGGGCTTTGGCCAGTAGCCCGATGCTCCGCGCGACTGTTGCATCCTTCCCGCGCGTGAGGCCTGAGTTGGGCGCCGACCTTTACGCGACGGTTTCCACGCCGGGCGTGGCCGAAGGCGAGGTATGCGTGCTTCGCGACGCGACGGATTTCGAGAAGTTCCGTCCGGGCGCCATCCTGGTCGCCAACCTGACGAACACGGCGTGGACCCCGCTTTTCAGCTTTGCCAAGGCCATAGTCGTCGATGTCGGCGGAGTGCTGAGCCACTCGGCCGTCTTGGGCCGCGAGTACGGCATCCCGGTCCTCGCGGGCTGCGAACAGGCCACCAAGAAGTTGAAGGACGGCATGCGGGTCAGGGTCGATGGTGATCTCGGAGCGGTGTGGATCCTCGAGGACGAGTCGCGAGTAGCAGTGGCGATAGCGGAGCAGACGCTGTCCGTGGTCGGCAGACGGATGCCGGACAAGACCGGCGTCCAGAAGGTCACGGGAGCGGCTCGGTTCGTGTCGGACATCTCCCTGCCGGGGATGCTCATCGGCAAGGTGCTGCACAGTCCCCACGCGCATGCCCGCATCGTGCACATCGATACCTCGGCGGCCGAGAGGTTACCGGGTGTGGAGGCCGTGGTCACCTACCTCGATTCTCCGAAGAAGCAGTACACCGGACAGCTCCTGAACCTGCAGAGCGAAGGCGGCATCGAGCCGTGGGGCGTGTACGACGTGCGCGTGCTGGAGGACAAGGTCCGGTATGTCGGGGATGCGGTCGCAGCGGTCGCCGCCGTCGACGAGCGCACCGCCGAGGAGGCGCTGGAGCTCATACGGGTGGAGTACGAAGAGCTTCCGGCGGTGTTCGATGAGATCGAAGCCCGGCTGCAGAGCGCGCCGCAACTGCACGACAGCGTGCTGCGGCGCCAACCCGACGGTCTCCCGGGGCTCGAGACGGTGGAGAGGAACCTCGCCGTCCACGTTGCTCATCACGCCGATCGGCGACGTAGAGCAAGGGTTGCGCGAGGCGGACTCATGTGATCGAGGAGGTGGGTTACACGTCGAAGCAGCGGCCGGCTCCTCTGGAGACGCTGCACTGCGTGGCCGACTTCGACTGCAGCGGCGATCTCACGGTCTGGTCGGTGACCCAGCAGCCCTTCATTCTGCGGGCGCTGCTCGCCTACCTCTTCGATATTCCGGCGGGACGTATCAGAGTCAAGAACGAGTTCACGGGGGGAGCTTTCGGGGCCGGGCTCTCCGGCTACCGGGAGCCGATCTGCGTTCTCTTGGCGAAGAAGGCCGGCAGACCGGTCAAGCTCGTCTATTCCAGGCAGGAGGAGTTCGTCGACCGACCGACCCGGTCGTGCATGGGTCCCTTCGCTTTCCGAATGGGCGTCGACGCAGACGGGTCGATCGTCGCCATGGACCGGCAGATCACCACCGCGGCCGGCGCCCACGTCGAGGCAGCGGCCCTCTGTGCGTTGGTCGCCGGCGGGTCGGCGAACTCGCTCTACCGATGCCGGCACTTCCGGGCGGAAGCGGACGCTGTGTACACGAACAAGAACCCCTCGGGCGCCATGCGCGGTTTCGGCAACCCGGAGGAGACGTTCGTGCGCGAGCAGGTCATGGACGTCGCCGCGGAGAGGCTGGGGATGGACCCGGTCGAGTTCCGGCTCAAGAACCTGTGCGAAGTAGGGGACCCGGGGATGTTCGGGCCCGATTTCCCGCTCCAGACCACGGGTATGGCCGACTGCCTGCGCATCGGCGCGGAGAAGATCGGCTGGGCCGCGAAGCGCGGGGCGAGGGACAGGGGCCGGCCGGCGGACGGGACTCCGTCCGCCGGCGCGGCCTCGGGAGTGTCGTGCATGGCCCACTCCAGCGGAGCCTGGCCGGTCCATATCGACCACAGCAACGCGACGATCCGGTTCAACGAAGACGGGTCGGTGGTGCTGAACGCCTGGCCGGCCGCAATCGGGACCAACTGCTGCACTTCTCTCGCTCAGGTGGCCGCGGAGGTGCTGGGGCTTCGCTTCGAAGACGTGCACGTGGTGTGGGGCGACACCGCCACCGCTCGGTTTCGAAGTGGGCTCGTATGCTTCCCGCACGATGTACACGCTGGGCAAGGCCGTGGAACTGGCCGCCCTCGATGCCCGTGGCAAGCTGCTGCGACGGGCGCTGAAGCATCCGGCCGCGGCAGCGGCTCGCCGGTGGCCGACGCCGAGCAGCTCGGACTTCGGGACGGGCGCATCTTCGTGAAAGACCGGCCGGAGGTGAGCGTGCCCGTGTCGGAGGTGGTGAAGCAGTCTGTCTACAACCGCTTCGACGTGGAGGAGATCGTCGGCGAGGCCTCTTGGGGACCGAAGACCTCTCCCTCGCTGTATCAGGCCCTGTTCGTGGAGGTGGAAGTCGACATCGAGACCGGCGAGGTGGCGGTGATCAAGATGGTCATGGTCAACGACAACGGCCGATCCATCAATCCCATGACGGTGGAGGGTCAGCTCGAAGGCGGGGCCGCTCAGGGCCTGGGGTATGCCCTGTGGGAGCAGCCGGTGCTCGACCCCGAGACCGGGCGGGTGCTGACCGATGACTTCGACACCTACAAGATAGCCTCCACTCTGGACATGCCCGATCTGGAAGTGATCCTGCTCGAGCAGCCGGAGCCGACCGGTCCTTTCGGAGCCAAAGGAGTGGGCGAGCCTGGGTGCGTCAATCAGGCACCGGCTATCGCGAACGCGATATACGATGCGGTGGGTGTGCGGATCTGGAGTCTGCCCATCACACCGGAGAAGGTCCTCGAGGCACTGGAACAAAAGGAAACCCGCACGGCACGCGCGAGAACGGAGGCACCTGCATGAAACTGCACGTTTTGGACTGTGGCCAGATGTGGACCGAGAAAGGGTTTCTCTGGCACTTCGGCAGTCAAGCCGATACCGGCAAAGAGTACGTGGCGGAACCCTTCGGCATCCGGAACTGCCAGTACTACATCGATCACCCCAAGGCCAAGATCGTCTTCGACCTCGGATTCACCCTGGCAGATTTCCAGAAGTTCGTTGGCTTTCCCCACCGAAGCGGTCCGGAAGGTAGCCATGTGAAACAGGCCCCGGATCAGAACCCTATCGCCCAGCTGGCCAAGATCGGGGTCAAGCCCGAGGACATCGACTACGTGGTCATCTCCCACCTCATGAGCGAGCACACGGGTTACCTGCCTTACTTCGCCGGCACCAAGGCCAAGATCGTGGTGCAGGAGGACGAGATGGACTACGCCGACCGTATCGGGGTGCCGCCCCGTCCTGGAGACGAGCCGGCCGTGGAGCAGTTCCACTCCTGGATGTACGTACGCAAGCTCTACGAAGTGCCCGGTCTAGACTACATGTACATCAAGGGCGACTATGAGCTGGTGGGCAAAGAGGTGGAGATCCTGTCTCTGCCCGGCCACACCCCCGGTTTTCAAAATGTCATGGTACGCCTGCCCAAGACCGGCCCGGTGTTCCTCTCCGCCTGCGAGACGCGGGGCATGTACTACGATATCCCGGTGAACGGCTACGCTCCCGGCATACCCCATGCCTTCACGTGGTCGTCCGCCGGCGAGTTGCACAGCTTCAAACGGGTGCGGGACCTGGTGGAGAAAGAAGAAGGGCAGATCTTCTTCGGCCACGACCAGGACCAGTTCGTGACCCTGAAGGCGGCTCCCCAGTACTACGAGTGAGCCATCTTGCCGCAGACCGCCAGGACCGCGCGGGCTGGCGGGTCGTAAAGGACCTGGTCGTTCCGAAGTGCACCGGCAAGGCTATGCAGGTGAGGCGCGGGCAGGTATTCCGCGCCATCGCGCACGAGGGCAAACAGGTCCTCGACCTGACGTTTCTCAACGCCCACAACTATCGTGAGCACTTCTCGGCGGAGCTTTCTGCACTCTTGAACAGCCTGGAGGGCACCGGTGGCTACTATCGTTTGACCACCCTCTATTCCAATCCCCCCTACGAGAATGTGCTTGCCACAGTCACGAGCGACATCGTGGGTAGCGGCGGCAGAGGGGGCGACCGCGGCGGCCACTACATCGATGATGGCCACTGTACCCGCCGACTTCTCGAGTTCATGGGGTTCCCCGGCGACCGCACGTGCAGCGACAACTTCGCCGACGCGTTGGCGGAGATCGGACTCCGACAGGAGGACACGTTCGACTGTTCCATCTTCAACGTGTGGATGAACTCGTGGACCGACGAGCACGGCGATATGCAGTTCGATCGTCCGCTGGTCGAAGAAGGAGATCACATTGATTTCCTGGCGCACACAGACCTAGCCGCCGTCTTCTCCCTGTGTCCTCTCCGGCATGGCCCCTGCAACGACTACGCGCCCAAGGCGCTCCGCTTTCAGATCCTGGAAGAAGATCCCGAGACTGTCGTTGGGTCCGCCGGGTTTGAGGCGGTGAGCGCCCCGTGACGGAGCGAGTGGTCGAGCACTTCGTGATCCCGAGATGCTCCGGAAAGGCCTTCCGGGTATCGAAGGGCCAGATCCTGCGGGTCAGGCAGGAAGAGGGGGGCCAGGTAGCCAGCCTCATCGTGCTGAGCGCCCACGACTACAAAGAGCAGGGGATGGCGCGCTTCTCAGGGAACCTCAGCCAGATCCTCGGCACCGGCAATCACTATCGGTTGGGCACCGTGTTCTCCAAAGTTCCCTACGAACGAGCGATGCTCACGGTGACCCGGGACACGATAGGTCACCACTTCCTCGGTCCACACTGCACCGGGCGCATGATGGAGATCTGGGGGGCTCCGGGCCACCGCAGCTGCAGCGACAACTTCGCCGACGCTTTGGCCGAAGTCGGGCTCACTTTGGAAGACGTCTACAGCCCTGCCGCGATCAACCTCTTCGCCAACACCCGCGTCGAATCGACGGGCGACGGTCGCATCCACCTACTCTCCCCCGACGCCCGTAAAGGCGACCTGGTGGACTTCCATGCCGAGATGGACGTTCTGATCGTCGCGTCCGCCTGTCCGGACGATATCTCGGCCCTCAACGGGCACTCCTGCAAGTCGATCGGCATCCAGATAGTCGAAGAAGGAGATCCGGGCGACTGTCGCCCCGGCCCCTTACAAGAAAGACAACAGGCGAAGTGATCTGAGCCGGCTCTGAGACCCTACCGCGCGTCCGAATCCGAAGGAGTTGAAGTAGCTTGACAACGCTGTCCTACGACCTGGTATTCGCGGGGAACGTCGCCTTCGACGAGATCCACCCGTTTCGGGGAGAGACCCACACGCTCTTCGGGAGCGCGGTCTACTTCTGTGCCATGGCGGCCGCGTGGTCCGACAAGAGGATCGCCTTGGTCGCCAGAATGGCAGAACGAGACGCACATCTGCTCGATCCCGTTCGAAAGACACGGATAGCCGTCCATGTCTCCCCTTCGGCAGAGACGACACGTCATAGGGCCATCCACCTGACCGAGGACGTCGACAACCGGCAGGTCTTCCAATTGAACAGCGCGGGACACTTCACCATGGCCGACATGCCCCCGATGGAGCCGACGTTCGTCCACCTGGCCGGGGTCACCGACGAGGATTTCACCGTGGACTTCATCCGGGAGCTCAGGAGCCGCGGCTTCTCTTGCGGAGTGGATATGCAGGCCTTCGTACGCCGGGTCGACCGGCAACGACGGAACCGTCTCGTTCGCCGACGTCGCCGCCAAGAAGGAGATCGCCGGCATGGCGGAGCGAATCAAGCTCGACGTGTTCGAGGCCGGATACCTGACGGGGACGTCCGACTTGGACCACGCGGCCAAGCAGTTCGAGAAGTGGGGGACCTCAGAGACCATGGTCACTCGTTCCGACGGGGTGTTGGTCCGTCACGGCGGCAAGAGCTACTTCGAGCGATTCACGAATCGAAGCGTGGTAGGCAGAACCGGGCGGGGCGATACCGTGTTTGGAGCGTACCTCGCCCGAAGGTTGGATCATGGGGTCGCGGACTCGCTGAGGTTTGCCGCCGCCCTGGCATCCATCAAGGTGGAGACGCCTGGTCCCTTCACGGGAACGGTGGAGCAGGTTCTCGCGAGAGCCAAGACGGCGACGAGTGATCCGGCGGTCTTCCCAACGCGGAAGAAGCGCGGCCGGCCGGGAACGGTGACATCGCGCAGGCTAGGATATCGATGGAGACAAGGTACGACGGCATCGTCATCGGAGCAGGGCCAACGGCTTGTGCGTGGGCGCCTACTTGGCCAAAGCCGGCCAGAAGGTCCTTCTCCTGGACAGACGGCTGGAGATCGGCGGGGGATTGGCCACCGAGCAGGTGACCATCCCTGGCTTCCTGCACAACACCCATGCCGTGTATCACGCGATGGTCGACTATGCGCCCGTCTTCGACGATCTTCGTCTGGCCGAGGACTACGGGCTGCGGTTCGTCAAGCCCGAAGTGGTGATGTCGATGCCGCTGATGGACGGTCGCGCCCTCAGTATCTACGCCGACCCGGAGCGGACCTGCGAGGGCCGCGCCTACTAGTCCCCTATGCTTTGGGGTGAATGGAAGGTACTGTAGCGGGAAACTCGCGAGGCAAGGAGTGAAGAATGAGTAGGACGTCAACCGCCGCCGTCGTGCGGATACCCGGCGGGGAGTTCATTCTGGAGACCGTGGAGTTGGACGATCTGCGGACCGGCGAGGTCTTGGTCAGGATCGAGGCCGCGGGAGTCTGCCACACCGACATGAACATGCAGCACGTGGTGCCGATGCCGGCGATCTTCGGGCACGAGGGCGCCGGGGTGGTGGAAGAGACAGGCCCCGGCGTTGACATACGTCAAGCCCGGGGACCGGGTGATCATCTCCTGGCCGGCCTGCGGCGAGTGTCCCAGTTGTGTCTCGGGTCGGCGCGACGTCTGCGACATCCAGTTTCCTCTGCTCTTCAGCGGCCGCCGTCTCGATGGGTCGCAGACGGTGAAGCTCGGCGGTGAGTGGATATCGGGCGCCTTCTTCCAACAGTCGTCGTTCGCCACCTACGCCATCGCACCCGCGAGCTCGCTCGTCCGCGTCGAGGACGACCTGCCGCCGGAACTCCTTGCCGCTCTTCCCTGCGGGGTGATGACCGGGGCCGGGTCGATCTCAATGCCCTGAACGTCGGCGTTCAAGACGATCTGGTGGTCTTCGGCGCCGGGGGAGTGGGGCTGAGCGCGGTCATGGCCGGTCGTTTGGTGGGGGCCAATCCGATCATCGCCGTGGACGTCAACCCCGAGCGTCTCGCCCTCGCCCTCGAACTGGGCGCGACTCACACCCTGAACGCGACCGAGGGCGATGTCGTCGCGCGGGTCAAAGAAGTGGTCCCGCGCGGCGCCCGCTTCGCCTTCGACACCTCCGGCGTGGAGAGCTCGTGGAAGGCGGCGGCTCAATGTCTGGGCATGGGGGGCACTTTCGGCAACGTGGCCGTGCCCGTCGACGGACATCGCTGGACTTCCGACATCGAGATGCTGTCGAAGGGCGCGCGCTTCCAGTTCATCCTGGCGGGTTCCTCGACTCCCCGGGTCATACTGCCGCAGCTCATCCAGTGGTACAAACAGGGACGCTTCCCCTTCGACCGTCTGGTCAAGCGCTTCGACTTTCGCCGACATCAACCAGGCTTTCGCGGAATCCGTCGCCGGACGGGCGATCAAGCCGGTGTTGCTGATGCGTTAGGCCGGAGCCGAGCCACAGGAGGCGGAAGACGCCACGCGTCCGCAGTATGCGCGATGGTAATGGGAGTCCCGACCGATGCAAAGGGGGCGCAAAGCGCGTCGCCGGGACCTGCGGGGGCTATCTGAGATGCCTCGAAGCGGGCTTTCGAGTTGAATACTGAAAGGCGGTTGGACACGTGGAAGGGATGAAGCAAGACCTCATCGGCGTGGTCGGCAAGGACAACGTCCTCGACGATCAGGCGAGCCTCGAGTCGTTTCGCGCGGGACGAGAGCTTCGTCCTCTCGATCAAGCCGAGGCTCGTGGTACGGCCGGGAAGTGAAGATGAAGTCCGGGCGCTGGTGCTGTGGGCCAACAAGACCGGCACCGGGCTGGTGCCGGTGAGCTCCGGTCCCGCCTCACTTCTACGGCGACACGGTCCCCAGCGCGCCCGGCGCGGTCATGGTCGATCTCAGCCGGCTCGAACAAGATCCGGCGCGTCGACCGACGCAACCGCATGGTGGTCATCGAGCCGGGCGTCACCTACGCCAACTGCAGCCCGAACTGGCCAAGGAGGGCATGCGGGTGACGCCTCCGCTCTTTCCCCGGGCCAACAAGTCGGTCATCGCCAGTCTCCTCGAGCGGCAACCGACTCTCATCCCCCGCTACAACTACGCCCTGCCCGAACCGCTCCGCAACTGCGGGGTCGATCTGGGGCGAGCGGGGAGAAGTTCTATACCGGCGAAGCCGGATACGGGCCCGCTCGACCTCGAAGAGCAGTGGGCGGCGGGCGGGCGCCAGGTAGACCCCAAGGGCCCGGCCCAGACCGACTTCTTCCGCCTGCTGACCGGCGCCCAGGGCAGCCTCGGCATCGTGACGTGGGCGTCCGTCAAGTGCGAGCTTCTGCCTTCGCGCGCAAGATGCTGTTCGTCGCCGCGGACCGGCTTGAAGATCTCATCGACCTCTCGTATCGCATCACCCGGCTGCGGGTGGGCGACGAGGTGCTCCTCGTGAACAACGCCTACCTGGCCACTCTGGTCGCCGACGACAAGGCCGAGATCGCGACGCTCAAGGACGAACTGCCGCTCTGGACCCTGATCATCGGCGTGGGCGGCCGGGCCCTGCTGCCCGAAGAGCGGGTGGCCGCGGCCGAGAAGGACATCTCCGCTGAAGTGGCGGCCCGCGGTCTCAGGATGCTCGCGGCTGTCCCGGGGCTGTCCACCGCCCGGGTCGAGGCGGCCCTGAACGGGTTGGCCGGCGAGCCGCACTGGAAGCTGCGCTACAAGGGCGGAGTGCAGGACATCTTCTTCCACACCCCGCTCGACAAGGCTCCGGGCTACCTGGCCACCATGCTGGCGGCGGCCGAGGCGCACAAGTACCCGCACGGCCGACGTGGGCGTCTATCTCCAGCCTCAGCACCAGGGAGTGGCCTACCACTGCGAGTTCAGCCTCCCTTACGATCCCGCCGATCCGCGGGAGACGGCCAAGCTCAGGACGCTCTTCACCAAGGCGAGCGAGCAGTTGATCGCGCAGGGCGCCTACTTCTCCCGCCCGTACGGCGAGTGGGCCGATCCCGTCTACAACCGCGACGCCCAATCGACCGTCGGCGCTGCGCACGGTGAAGCAGATACTCGACCCCAACAACGTGCTCAATCCGAGCAAGCTCTGCTTCTAAGGGCGAGGAAGAGGAGATATCAGAGATGGCACTCGAAGACTTCCGCGCGGATGCCATGCGTTGCACCCGCTGCTCGTACTGCAAATGGATCCCCTTCGACCTCGTCAAGAGCTGGCGCTTCTCCAAGGGCTGTCCCAGCGTCGACTACGCGAACTTCCACTCCTACTCGGGCGGCGGCCGCCTGATCACCATGCTGTCGCTCATGGACGGGCGCAGCGAGGTGAACGACCGGGTGGTCGACATCGCCTACAAATGCCAGCTGTGCGGCAACTGCGACGTCACCTGCAAGGTCTGCCGCTACGACATGGAGCCGTTGGCCGGCATCCGCGAGTTCCGGCGCACGCTCAATGAGCAGGGCCACGTGCCCGCCGCCTATCCGGCGATCATCGCCAAGCTGCGCGACTCCGGCAACATGGCCGGTCGTCCCCAGGCCGACCGGGCGAAGTGGGCCGAGGGGCTGGGCCTGAAACAACTGGTCGTCGGCCGCAGGCGGCGGCGTCGACAAAGCTGAGATCCTGTTCCACGCCGGCTGCCGCTACTCGTTCGATCCCAGCTTGAAGGCCGCGGTCCGCGCCGCCGCAACGCGTGCTCAAGAAGGCCGGCGTCGACTTCGCCCTCGACAGCGCCGAAGGCTGCTGCGGGGGCAAAGCCTACGACATGGGCTACCGCGACGACTTCGCCAAAGCGGCTCAGGCCAACCTCGAAACGGTGGGCAGCCGCGGGCGTCAAGACGGTGGTCACGCCCTGCGCCACCTGCTACCACACGTTCAAACGGCTGTACCCGGAGGTGGGCTCCACCGTCGAAGTGCTGCACACGCGTGGAGCTGGTCGACCGGCTGATCAAGGACGGCAGCCTCAAGCTGACCACGCCGGTGCCCATGACGGTCACCTACCACGATCCCTGCCACCTGGGCCGGCAGGGCGAGCCTCACGTGCCCTGGAACGGCGTGGAGAAGAAGATCTACGGCCAGGCCGTGGTCTACGATCCGCCGCGCCCCCGCTACATCGGCGCCTACGGGATCTACGACCCGCCGCGCGACGTGCTCAAGGCCATCCCCGGTCTGGAGTTGGTGGAGATGGACCGGAACCGCGAAGCGGCCTGGTGCTGCGGCGCCGGTGGCAGCGTGCGCGAAGCCTATCCCGAGTTCAGCGCCTGGACCGCCGGCGAGCGCATCGAGGAAGCCAAGACTACCGGGGCCGAAGCTCTGGTGACGGCCTGTCCCGGCTGCGAGAAGAACTTCGCCGAAGCGGTCTCGGCCGACGGCGCCAAGATGAGAGTCTTCGACGTGCTCGAGCTGGTCGAGCAGGCTCTGTAAGGGCGGGAGGAGAACAACCATGGCTCTATCTCAAGAGGCATATCAAGGCCTGGAAGATATCGTCGGCACGGAGAACGTCTCCCGGGACCCGGCCGTACTCGACTCGTACGCTTTCCAGTGGCTGGCGGACCTCGTCCGTCCCAACCTCAGCCACTACATGCCCCGTCCGGTGGCGGTGGTCATGCCCGCATCGACCGAGGAAGTGCAGGCCATCACCCGGCTGGCCAACAAGTACAAGATCAAGATCAAGCCTCATGGCACCGGCTGGTACCACTGGGCGGCCGCCATGTACGACGACGCCGACACCATGCAGCTCGACATGCGCCGCATGAACAAGATCCTCGAGATCGACGAGAAGAACGGCATCGCCATCGTCGAACCCTATGTGATCGCCGCCCAGCTTCAGGCCGAAGCGATCAAGCGGGGCTGGAACTGCATCATCATCGGAGCGGGGTGCTCCACGTCTCTCATCGCCAGCGCCTGCGCCTATTCGGGTATCGGGCCGGGCACGTTCTGGATGGGCGGCAACGCCGAGAACGTCCTGGGTATGGAGTGGGTGGCTCCCAACGGCGAGATCATCCGCAGCGGTTCTCTCGGCTCGGGCGACGGCTGGTTCTGCAGCGAAGGCCCCGGTCCGAGCGTGCGCGGCATCATGCGGGGCACCTTGGGCTCGCGCGGCGGACTGGGTGTCTACACCAAGTGCGCTCTCAAGCTGGTGCACTGGCCCGGCTCGACCGACTGGCCGGTCCGCGGGACAGTGCCCGCCTACCGTCTTCCCCTTGGACGAGACCTTCCGGGCTTACACCTTGGCCGTTCCCACCTGGGACGCCTGGGCCGACGCCTACTACAAGATCTACGACAACGAGATCGGCTACGTGTTCCACCGCCAGTTCAACCTGGCCGGTGGCGACCTCGCCCCCGCCTTCTGGCTGATGTACAACGACCACACCAAGACCCTCTCCGACGTGCCCGAGATGGTCGAGCAGCCGGGCATGGCCGAGCTGACCGAGGAGATGCGCATCTCCTTCCAGCTCGTCATGGCCGGGCGGTCGGTGGCGGACATCGAACTGCAGGACAAGGTGCTCGACCAGATCCTCGCCGAAGTCGGCGGCTGGAAGGTCGAGCGCTACTGCGAAGAGGACATGACCGAGTTCACCAACATCTATCTCAACCGTTTGGGTCACAAGCACATCAACTTCGTGTGGGCCGGCGGCTACATCGGCAGCTGGATGCAGCCCGGCACTCCCGACTGGGTCAAGGGCTACGTGCCCATCGCCAAGGCCGGCCTGGAGCGCGACGCGGCGGGCGGCCTGCTCGTGCAATGCGGCGGCGACGCCATGATGGGCACCGGCGGCGCGTATCCCGGCGGCGGCATCATGGGTCTGGAGCAGTTCGTCTCGTACGACCCCGCCGACGAGGCTTCCACCCGGGCCGGGATCAAGCACATGGACGACGCCGTCACCGACGCCGTCTCGCACGGCTACCCGCCCGGCAAAGAGGCGCTCTATATCGAGATGGGCCAGAGCAACGACCAGGTGTGGAAGAAGTGGGCCGGAGCCAAGCAACCCTTCGCCTTCATCTTCCAGCGCAAGATCAAGGAGCACTTCGACCCCAACGACCTCGGCGACCGGATGTACAACTACCTGCCGGAGGAGTACGAGCAGGCCGGCAAGAAGGCGCTAACCCGGGCTCTCAGCCGACGATTGTTCGACGCGAAAGGGCGGTCCCCGACGGGGCCGCCCTTTCGCAATCTGGCTGGATTCCGCAGCGTGCAGGAGCGGCCTACCCCTTTATGGTATAGTCATTTCACATGGTGTGCATAACTTCGGTACGCCGCACGGCAACAGACGCCGACGTTCTCGAAGGAGAGATGATCATGACGAATATTACGATCGACCCCTCTTCAGGGCTGCAGATGGTGGAACTCAGCCATGTGTGGGGCCACGGCGTGCCTTCGATGCCCGGGAGATCCCGACGTCAGGATGTTCCGCGACGTCAAGCACGCCCAGCACGGCGTGATGGCGCACAACGTAACGACGGTCATGCATACGGGCACTCATATGAACGCTCCCCTGCATCTCATCCAGAAGGGTGGCGACCTGGCCAGCATCTCCCCCGATCGCTTCTTCGGCAACGGCGCCATCGTGGACATCCCCAAGAAACGGTGGGAACTCGTGACCGCCGCCGATCTGGAAAAGGCCACGCCCAGCCATCCGGTCCGGTGACATCGTGGTGATCGTCACCGGATGGCATCACAAGTATTCCGACAGTCTCGAGTATTTCGGAGAGTCGCCGGGACTGTCAAAAGACGCCGCCGAGTGGCTGGTGAAGATGGACTGCAAACTTGTGGCCGTCGATACGCCGCAGGTGGACCATCCTTTGGCCACCTCGCTCGGTCCCCATCGCGGCGGCCCCCTGATGAACCGCTTGGTCGCCGACTACAAGAAGGGGACCGGCCTGGATCCCAAGACCGAGCACCCCGAATGGAACGTCGCCCACAAGATCCTCCTGGCCGCCGGCATCCCGACCATCGAGCAGGTCGGCGGTGACGTGGATGTCCTCGCGGGCAAACGGGCCACCCTGGTGGCGACTCCCTGGAAGTTCGAGCACGGTGACGCCTGCCCGGTCAGGTTGGTCGCCCTGACCGATCCCAGCGGCACCTGCCGGATCGATTCCGGCAACTAGACGACCCGCGGCACAGGAAAGGAACCAGGACATGAGTCTTCAGATATACGATCTCACCCACACCTTCGGTCAGTTCATGCCGGAATGGCCGTCGTCCCCGGGCGTCAACGTCGACGTGAGGAAGTTCCACGCCAAGGACGGGGTCTATCCAGGTGGAGTGGAGGGCATCATGCATCGCTGCACTCACATGGACGCGCCCATCCACGTCACCGAGTGCACGCCCACCATCGGTGACTATCCGTTGTGGCGCCTTTTCGGCACCGGGCGTGGCGGTGTCGATCCCCAAAGGCAAATGGGGAGTCATCACCGCCGAGGATCTCGAGAATGCCCGCCCCAAGATCCAAGAGGGCGACATCGTCATGATCAACATGGGCATGCATCACAAGTGGGGGGACACCGACGAGTATTTCGCCTACGGGCCCGGCATCTATCAAGAGGGCGCCCAGTGGCTGGTCGACAAGAAGGTGAAACTGGTCGGGTACGGCTGCCAGGCGAACGATCACCCTCTGGCCACCAAACTGGTCGATCACGGCAGCGGCCCGTCGCACCGCATCTGATCGAAGAGTACAAGAAGCTGACCGGCCGCGATCCCAAGGAGGATTTCCCCGACTGGGAACCCGCTCACAAGACTCTCATGGTCAAAGGCGGCATCCCGGGGATCGAGAACGTCGGCGGAGACCTGGACAAGGTGACCGGGCAAACGCTGCACCTTCATGGCCTTCCCTTGGCGCTGGCAGGGCGGAGACGGCTGCATCGTGCGTGTTCTCGCGGTCATCGATCCCGACCAGAAATTCCGTTTCGAGACGGGGCTGTAGGGGCAAACGTGAAGGTCTTGATCGTGGGGGCCGGGATGCAGGGCCAGGTATTGACCTGGAATCTGGGGCGCAACCCGGCGATCACCGAGATCGTGGTGTCCGACTACGATGAGACTCGGGCACGGTTCGTCGCTTCGCAGGTGGGTAACGGGAAGGCTCGCGCCGCCTTCGTCGACGCGAGCGACACCGACGCCGTCGCCCGGCTGGCCGCCGGGGCGAGGCTGGTCGTCAACGCGGTGATCCCCGAATTCAACATGGGGATAATGCGCGCCTGCCTGAAGGCAGGCGCCGCATACATGGACATGGCCTCGGGCCAAACCCGCACCAAGACCATCGACGAGGCCTATCTCGAGCAGATGACCTTGGCCGGCGATTTCGCCGACCGCGGTCTGATCGCGCTTCTCAGCACCGGCATGGACCCAGGGGTCACCAACACGTTCGCGGCCAATGGCTACGAGGATCTCGACCGGTGCTTCGAGATCCGCATCAAGGACTATGCCATTTTCGAGTCCCCTGTCCCATTGCAGGTGTGGTCGCAAGAGACCTACTACACCGACTGTGCCCAGCCCCCGCTTCTTTTCGAAGACGGGGAATTCAAGCGGGTGGAGATCTTCGGTCGCCGGGAGCACTATCAGTTTCCTCAGCCGTTCGGTCTGGGTGCGGTTATCTGCCACGATCACGAAGAGGTGAGCACCTTGCCGCGACTACTGCCCCGCGCATACGGCGATAAGGGTCTTCGCTATGTCGACTTCAAGATGGGTGGCCCGGAGGAAGGCCTGGACGCCGATCTGGCCTTCGTCAGCTCGGGCATGGCCAGCAAGGTGCCGGTGACTCTCAAGGACGGGAGCATCGTCCGGCCTATCGACGTCTACGTCGCGACGCTGCCTCCCAACCCGCCGGCGGAAGAATTGGCCAGGATGGCGCTCGCCGGGGAGATCACCGACTACGGTGTGGTCACGGTCGATTGTATTGGGGAGAAGGGCGGGAAGCCGGCCAGCGTCGGCTATCACATCTTCCCACCGGACATCAAATGGGTGAACGCGCTCATCCCCGGAGCCACCAGCGTGTCGTACGGCACCAGCACGCCGGCCTCCATCTACGCGGAATTCATCGTGGAGGGCAGGATCACCGGAGCCGGTATCGTCTGCCCAGAAGAGCTGCCGCGGGCCGTGCGCGATGCGTTCGTCGCGGAGTGCGGCCGGCGCGGCCTGCCCATCACTCGCACCGACGTGGTGACCATCAACTAGTCAGGTGGCGCGGGCGCCGCGCGGGCCGGAGGCACGTGGCCCGTCGCACGGCTGAGACTACCGCAGAGAAGGGGCCCGGGGTAATCCCCGGGCCCCGTTTCGTCACGAAGGCTGTTGTCGCGGCCAGCCGGCGCGCGCGCGCCGGCTGGCTATCGGTAGCTTCGCTTCGAGACTATGGTTTGGCCGTGGTAGTAGTCGTAGGAGCAGCGGTCGTTATCGGCTGTCCGGCGGCCGTGGTGGTCGTCGTCGGCGAATTCGTGGTGCTCGTCGCGTCGTCGGCCGCGGTAGTCACCGTGGTGTCACCCGGGACCGGTGGTGGTGGCAGTGGTCGCAGCCGTGGTCGTGGTGGTGGGCTCCATGCCGGCCTTGTAGATCACGCCCACTTGGGCCTTGGTGGCCGCGAGCCAAGCGGTCCAGGCCTCGCCCTTCTTTACGTTGACGAGGGTGGTGCTGATGTCGGCCTTGACTTCCTCCAGGGTGGATTGCTTCGCCGGCGTGATCCCGGTCACCTGGATGACGTGATAGCCGTATGAGGTCTTCACCGGCTGCGAGATCTCGTTCAACTTCATCGAGAAGACAGACGCCTCGAACTCGGCCACCATCTCGCCCTTGGAGATCGCTCCCAGGTCGCCGCCGTTGGCTTTGGTGCCGGCATCGTCGGAGTACTGGGCGGCTTCGGCGGTCCAGTCGGCGCCGCCGACGAGATCCGCCCGTACCTTCTCGGCGGTGGCCAGGGCAGCAGCCCAGTCGGCTTCGGTGGGCGGCGCCGTAGTGGTCGTCGAGGCGCCGGCAGTGGTCGAGGTGGTCGAAGTGGCGTCGGTCTTCGCAGCGGGCGAGATGAGGATGTGCCGCGCGGTCCGCGTCTCGTCGGTGAAGTACTGGGTCTTATGCGCCTCGTAGTAGGCGGCGATGTCGGCATCTGGGACGGTGGTGATGTCCTTGGTCACCGCATCGTAGACCTTCTGCAGGAGCATGGACTCACTGTAGTTGAGCTTCAACTGGTCCAGGGTCATGTTCTGGGCCTTGAGCGCCGCGTCGAACTGCGCCTGGTCTCCGCCGAAGGAGTTGGCCAGGATGGAGTCGATCTCTGTCTGGAGCTCCGCATCGGTCACGGATACGTTGAGCGACGGGGCTTTCTGTATCGCGAGCTCGTAGGTGATCATGTAATCGAGCACGTCCACCTGGAAACTCTTGTAGCCCTCGGGATCGGTAGCCTTGTCGGGGATCTGGCCGGCGTATTGGGCCTCAAAATCGGCCGTCCGCTTGTCGAACTGCGCTTGGGTGATATACGTCGGCCCCACCTTGGCCACGGCGTCTTTGGGTAGTGCCCCGCCACAGCCCGCGACCAGACCGACCGATAGCGGCTAGGACGAGAACAAGGACGGCGGCCACGACTCTCTTTGTCACGCGAACCTCACTTGATGTCTATTTCAGAAGCGGCGCTCGCACAGTATAGCGGCATAACTATAAAGTTGGTGTTAGAACGGAGCGGCCCGAGACGGCGTTTTCGGTGCTACGATGGGGGCAGGAGGGGAGGGCTACGCAGCGGGCACTCGGAACGGAGAGTGAGTGACGCCTATCTCCCCTAGACGAAGATAGCGCCGTGGACCGCGTCTGTGGCGAAGGATGGTTTCGATGGGGGATCGAGAGAGAGGAGGCTCATCGCGACGACCGTGGTGACTGCAGTTAGCGACCAACCACATCAGCAACAGGAGGAGGGGCAATGGAGGACAAGGAGACAAGACCCACACACGAGGAGCCCGGCATACTCGAAGGCAAGTCTGTCAGCCGCCGCGAATTTCTGAAGATAGCGGGCATCGCCGGCGCGGCTGTGGGCGTCGGCGCCGGTCTGGGCGGCGCGCTCGCCGCCTGCGGCGGTACTGAGGAGACCACCACCACGACGGCCGGCGCGACCACCACCACGGCCGCTCCGGCCACCACTACCACCACCGCTGCCGCTTCGACCACCACGGTGAGCGCGGGGCCAGAGGCCGGCCGCGACATCAGTTCTGGGCTGGTCTCGCCCAAGACCGGCCCCTTGGCCGACTTCGCCAAGGCCGGATGACTGGTGGGTCGAGTTCGGTCTGGCTGCCCTGCCCGACGGCATCATCGGCGGCGACGGCAAGACAGCACAAGATCGTGATCAAACGGGCCGACAGCCAGTCCGACTCCAACCGGGCGGCCCAGGTGGCGGGTGACCTGATCAACAACGACAAGCTCGATCTCATGATGGCCTCCGGCACCCCGGACACCGCCAACCCTGTCGCCGATCAGTGCGAGTCGTTCGGGATGCCGTCGATCGCCAACTTCGTGCCCTGGCAGCCGTTCTTCTTCGGCCGCGGGCCGACCCCCGACAAGCCGTTCAAGTGGACCTATGCCCACGCGCTCGGCCTGGAGCAGATCGTGGCCAACTTCATCGCCATGTGGGACCAGGTCGCCACCAACAAGAAGGTCGGCTTCCTCTTCGCCAACGACGCCGACGGCGTCGCCTGGACCGACATGAAGACCGGTCTGCCGCCGGCGGTCAAAGCGGCGGGCTACGAGTACTTCCTGACCCGACCTGTACCCGGTCCCGAGCGAGGACTTCACCAAGTACATCTCCGACTTCAAGAAGAACGGCTGCGAGATCTGCTGCGGCACCATCATCACGCCGGACTTCACCAACTTCTGGAAACAGGCGGTGCAGCAGGGCTACAACCCGAAAGTCCTCACCATCGGGAAAGCGCTGCTCTTCCCGCAGACGTTGGAAGCCATCGGTCCGATCGCCTACAACTCCACGGTCGAGGGTGTGTGGAACCCCTCCTGGCCGTTCAAGGATTCCATCACCGGCAAGACCTGCCAGGAGTTGGCCGACGACTACATGGCCAAGACCGGCGAGCAGTGGACCGCTCCCATCGCCCAGTACGCCAAGTTCGAATGGGCCGTCGACGTCTTCAAGCGGGTCACGAACCTCGATGACAAAGAGGACATCATCGGCAAGGTCACGACGACCAAGCTGGACACCTGCCTC
Organism: uncultured Actinomycetes bacterium; assembly: GCA_963809395.1. Taxonomy (GTDB): domain Bacteria; phylum Actinomycetota; class Thermoleophilia; order RBG-16-64-13; family RBG-16-64-13; genus CAWEJM01. Next base: position 55,121 of record CAWEJM010000005.1, read on the forward strand.
GGACCCATCGACTTCACCGCCCCTGTCGCCATGGGGACCAGGCACCCGGTCGAGAACGTCTACGAACCGCCGATCGGCGGCGCGCAATGGGTCAAGGGCACGAAGTTCGCCTTCGAGCCCGTCGATGGTCAGCAACGCGCTCAGCCCGGAACTGCAGGTGACGGCCAAAGTCCAGCCGATGGCGTACGGTTCGTAGCACGGCGGATCCTTGACGGCAGCGTGGCCCGCTCGGGCGACGCCGGCTCCGTCGGAACCGTTGTAGAGAAAGGGGAGCTCCACGCCGTGGGGCTCCCTTCGTTGTGGCCGATCCGCGCCGACGTCGGCAGCGGCGGGAAGGTTGGCACCAGCACGGCGCGGCTGATATCCTGTACCCCGACAGGGAGCCAGGCGGAGGCGAACACCATGAAGGTGAAAGTCCGAAGTATCGGCCTCATCAAGACGCTGCTGGGTCGAGGCCGAGATGGATCTCACCCTTCCCAGCGGGGCCACGATCGACGGGCTACTTGCCGGCCTGTCGGAGCTGGGGGGCGAGAAGCTGGCTCCCTATCTGACCGTACCCAAGGAGCAGAGCGCGCATGCGCCGCTGCGAGTCATGGTCAACGGCCGGGATATCAGCGGCGCTGGCGGGGCGGCAGACCGTCCTCGAGGACGGCGACGACGTGCTGGTATTCATCCCCATCGCCGGAGGATGAAGCTGGACGCCGACGAGAGAGAGACCGGCACCGACAAGAAAGGCGGCACCGTGAAGACGATCGACCTCGAGACCCACTTCGTGACCCAGGAGTGGGTGGACGCGCTCTACGCCAACCCGGACTACCCGCGCTTTGTCGACGACAAAGCCACCGGCAGGCGCCGCATGTACTACCGGGACGACGCCTTCGAGCCTCACGGCGACTTCCTTCTCGACCGGCTGCTCGATCTGGGCGAGGGGCGGATCAAGGGCATGGATGCGGCCGGCGTGGATGTGGCAGTGGTGTCGCTGACCTCTCCGGGCACCGACCACTTCGACCCCGCGACCGGCACCCGTCTGACCAAGCGCGTCAACGACGAGTTGGCCGCGGCCATCGACAAGTACCCCACCCGGCTCATGGGCTTCGCCGCGCTCGCTCCCAAAGACCCCGAGGCCGCCGCACGGGAATTGGAGCGGACGGTCAAGGAGCTGGGCTTCAAGGGCTGGAAGACCCATTCCAACTTCGGCGACTCCTACATCGACGAGAAGCGCTACTGGCCCATTCTGGCAAAGGCGGAGGAGCTCGACGTCCCCATCTACCTGCACCCGGTCGCTCCCATGATCCCGCAGTTGCGTACCTACGGGCTGGCCCTGGCCGGCGCGGCCTTCGGGTTCGGCATCGAGACGGCCACCGCCATGATGCGGCTGGTGCTGAGCGGGGCCTTCGACGCCTTTCCCAAACTCAAGATCATGCTGGGGCACTACGGAGAAGGTCTGCCTTTCTTGATGCAGCGTATCGACCATCCTTTCGTGCGGCCCCACCTCAAGGCGGCCGACCCCGACGTGGTGCCCGATCTCAAACGGGTGCCCAGCGACTACCTGCGCGACAACATGGTGGTGACCACCAGCGGCAACTATCTCCCCGCCGCGTTCAACTGCACGCGCGAGGCTCTCGGGATGGACAAGATCCTGCTCGGGACCGACTATCCCTACGAGGAGATGGACGACTGCATGCGCTTTCTGGAAGGGCTGGGGATGTCGGAGGACGAGAAGACACAGCTGTACTACGGCAACGCGACCCGCATGGGATTCGCGTAGCCGAGAGGTGCATGTCGGGAGAGAAGGGATGGTCCGTCTAGGTCGTTCTCTGTTCCGCCTCAAGCGGATCGCGTCTTCGGTCGTGGTCGGCGCGCTTTTGGCGCTGGCCGTGGCCCTGCTCGGGTTCGGCGGTCACGCCGCCCATGGCCGAGGGGGCGCAGGCCGGGAGGGCTCAGGCGGGGAGTGCACAGACGACCGCCGTGGCGTCCAGGGTCGCCCCCGCGGTGAGCGTCGATAGATCCTCGTCCGACCACGTAGTCGTGCGAGCTGGCTGCCGGGGCCGCGCTTCCCGATCTGTCATCCCTCGGACTGCAACGGTCGGAGCGGGTCGGGAGCCACGGAGCGTACGTTCTCGATGTGGCATCGCCGACCGATCAGGTCAAGCGCAGCCGCCACCCTAGAGGAACTACGACACGCTCCCGGCGTGCTTTCGGCCGAGCCAGGGGCCGTCCGTAGTGCCTGTCTGCTCCCCAACGATCCTTTCTACTCGGTCGCTTCGTCCAGCCACGGTCAGTGGAGTCTGCCGCGGATCGGCATGCCGGAAGCATGGGACATGGAGACCGGGTCCTCGGATGTCGTGGTCGCCATTCTCGACACGGGCATCGACAAAGATCTGCCCGATTTCGCGGGGCGTATCGTCTCGCCCTACAGCGCGCTCGACCAAAGCACCGATTGGCCCTCTTGGCAGGACAACACCGGACACGGGACGGCGGTGGCCGGGGTGGCGGTCGCGCAGGGGAACGACGCCCAAGGGATGGCCGGAGTGGCCTGGAACGTCAAGATCATGCCGGTCAAGATCGCCGGCTACGGCGACACCTACGACTACACCTTGGCCGATGGCATCTACTGGGCGGTGGACCATGGAGCCGATGTGATCAACATCAGTTTCGCCGGAGATGTCGTGACGGAGGTCGAGGAGGCCGCCGTCAACTACGCGCTCGCCCACGACGTGATCGTGGTGGCCGCGGCAGGGAACAAGGCGTGGAAAGGGATCTACTTTCCGGCGGCGCTGCCCGGGGTCATCGCCGTCGGGGCGACTGAGGAGTCACCGACGAACTCTCGCGCTTCCTTTTCGGCGACGGGTGCCGAGTTGGACCTGGTGGCGCCGGGAACGGATATTTGGAGCCACTCCGTAGGGGCAGGGGCGTGGGCGTGGTGGAGCGGAACGTCATTCTCCACGCCCATGGTGAGCGGGGTCTGCGCTCTTCTGCGCTCCGCGGACCCTGACATCACGGTCGCGGAGGTCACCGACATCCTCAGCGAGACCGCGGACGACCTCGGTCCGGCCGGGTGGGATCAGGAATTCGGCTGGGGGATCGTCGATGCCGATGAGGCCGTAGCGCGGGTGAGCGGGGCAGTCACGACGACCACCACCGGGGTCACGACCGACTACCACCGCGCCGACGACGACCACCACCGAGGTCACTACCACCACGACCACGGCGCCGCCGCCCACCACCACGACCACGACGCCGCGATTCGCCGACGTGCCCGTCGACACCCCCTACGCGGCCGCAGATCGATCATCTGGCCGCTCTGGGCATTGTCGAGGGCGCCCAGGACGGACTCTTTCACCCGCTGGAGACCCTCAAGCGTCAGCAATTCGCGAAGATGATAGTGCTCACCCTCGGCTACCCGGTTTCAGAGAGCGACCTCAGCCCATTCACGGATGTGGTCCATGTCGCCGGGGCAGCCATATCCCTATCACTACGTGGCGGTGGCCTACCACCGCGGGATCACCGAGGGCACCGAACCGGGGCACTTCTCTCCCTACGGCTCGCTCACCCGGGCGCAGATGATCACGATGGTGGCGCGCGCCGCCCAGTTGCAGGAGCCCCCGGCAGGCTATTCGCCGCCCTTCCCCAACTTTTCGCCGGTCCACTATCCCTTCGCGCGCAAGGCCGCCGGCGCCGGTCTCTTGGACGGGCTCCTAGGGATGGGGCCTGACTATGGTTTTATGGCGCCGGCGAGCAGGGGCGAAGCGTGCGCTCTGCTCGACGAACTGCTGCAGTAGGGGGATCATTCGGCCGCACCGGGTTTGAAGCTGGCGAGAAGAGCGTCGAAGACCAGCTTATCCGCGCCCCAGTTCTTCTCTGCCGCCTGCACCGTCACCTGGTACTCCACCGCGCCGGAGAACAGGAAGTACAGGTGGAGATGGCCGGCGCGCCGTTCTTGTTGAAGCTGTAGGTGACCTTAAAGCCGCTCATGCCGGCAACGGTGGTCTCGGCCAGAGCCTCCACCACCTTCATGTCGGACGCCTGGCTCTCGAGGCTGGCGAGCACCGACTCCACCTCGGTCTTGACCTGCGGCATCATGGAGTCGTCGATGGTCACGTTCAGCTTGTACACCATCACCTGAGCCAGATCGATGGCGGAGCCCTCCGCGACGGCTCCTTTGGGGTTGTACACGCCGACACTGCCCGCCGCACTGCCTCCGGCCGTGACGTCAGCGCTGCTACCTTTTTGCACTTCCCAACCAGCCGGGTAGTCGAAGCTGTAGTGATAGTCGGCATCGGTGTAGGTCTTGACGCCGGAGGCAGTCGAGCCGCATGCCCCCACCAACACTGCCGCCGACAGCAGCACGCACACCAGCGCGACTGCCGATACCAGCGGACGTCTTGTCAGCATTCTCCCCATGAGTCTCCTTCCCGCGACGGGATATTCCTTTCGTATATTCGGCTTCCGCGCATCCCGGACCTTCCGAGGCGGGCTCCGCCCATCCATTGTGACACGTGGATGGCGAGCAGGCTCTGGTTTAGCAGCGCGCGACCTCGGAAAGAGACTAGAGAAGGGGGAAGACGTCTCCCGACATTCTCGGCTCCGGCTGCCGCATCGGGGAGGTGACTGGTAAAGCAGGGCAGAGGACCGGGTGAAGGCGAAGAGCGAAGCAAAGGGGGAAGACTGTGATGATCGATTCACTTAAGACCCGCTCCTCCCGGCGGAAGAGGCTCTGCATCCTGGCCGGCGCGGCCGCGCTTCTCATCGCGGTGGCGGTCCTGCTGGGCGGCTGCGTCACGATCTCCAACATCAACCTGGGCGGCAATGTGCCCGCGGGCTCGAACCATCTCATCAGCATGACGCTCACCGCGACGACCGACGCGTCGAGCCCGATTCGAGGCGTGTTCGCCGTTCGCATCCCATCGGCCTGGGACGTCAACTCGGTCAGTTTCTCAGGGGCTTTGAACGGGGCGGCCACCGAATCGGCCGCGATGGAGACCGTCTACTCCACGGAATGGGAGACGACGCCCGGTCCCGGCCACAACGGCCCAAGGCCGGCTACAAGTGGTGGGTGGGCTATTCAGCGGCCAGCACCTGGACGACCGGGCAGGCAAGCACGGTGACGATCGCCATCGACACGCACGCCGTGGGTGGTACCTACTACCTCGATTTCGCCACCGGTGTCGCAGGCGAGGCGACCCCTGAGAACCCGGCGGACACGGGCCTGTGGCAGATCGGCAGCGCCGGTGACGCTCCCACCGGGATGAGTCTCGACCAGGCGATCACGCTCTACTGCTTCACCGACGTGACGCCGGGCGCCGCCTACTACGAGGCCATCCAGGGCATGGGGGCCAAGGGCATCATCCAAGGCTACGCGACCGGAAGCGGGGGCTACTACGAGTTCCGTCCTTCGAACACGGTGTATCGCGCCCAGTACGCCAAGATGATCGACGGAGCCCTGGGGCTGGTGGTCGACGAGGCCATGGCCGAACCGGTCCATTTCACCGACCTAGGGGCCGACGTGCTTCCCGGTCCGGGCGTGCCGAACAGCCTCTATCCGCATGAGTACGTCTGGGTGGCGTACAACAACAACATCATCAAGGGCTATGAGGACGGGACCTTCAAACCCTATACGGCGATCAGCCGGGGCCACGTCGTCACCATGACGGTGCGGGCCCTCTTGAACCTCCACCCCGACGCCCTCCAACCCGTTCCCGACAGCTTCGTGCAAACGTGGGGGAACGACCTTCTGCCGGTACATAAGGCGAATGCGCGGATCGCGGAGTACAACAACCTGCTCGCCGGTCTACCCTTGACTACCACGGCCGCCAACGGCAATGCGCCGATGCCGCGGGGCGAGGTCGCACAGGTGCTGTGGAACATGATGGACCTTATCGGCCCGTAGGGTTCCGGACGCGCCGCCAACCACACCTGCCAGTTGCATCGGAGGGGCCTCGCGCCAGCGAGGCCCCTCCGATGCAGACCAACTCCAATGCACGCCGCAGGTGGTGGCAGGCTAGACGAGCGCTCCCACCAGGGTCCAGATACCGAAACCGACAAACAGCACTCCCGAGATGCGCTTCATGAGCTTCTCGGGCACACGACGGCCGGCCGCGTGACCGATGATCACCGCCAGCGCGTTCGCAAGGATCATGCCCACCGTGGCCCCGAGCCACACCCCGACGGAGCTGAGGATGCTTCCTTCGAAACGCGCTCCCAGTGACAGAGTGGCCAACTGGGTCTTGTCCCCTATCTCGGCGATGAGAAATGCTCCCATCACCGCCAGGATGACGTATTTGTCGCTTCTGACCTCGCACTCCTCAGCTTGCTTGGGGCTTATCCTTGGCCAGGAGGTTCCATAGGCCGAATCCCAGAAAGAGGACGCCGGCGCCGATCTTCACGGCCGTTACGGGGATGAAGCGACCGGCGACTGCTCCGATGACCACCGCGACGAGGTTGAGCACGGCGATGGCGAGGGCCACGCCTATCAGGACCTTGCGCGCCGGGTAGCGGCACGCAAGCGATAGGGTGAGCAGCTGAGTCTTGTCGGCCATCTCGGCGATGGTGACGAGCACGAAGGCGGTAATGAAGGCGGTCATCGTCCGGATGATAGCAGGCCGGTGTTACACTGAGGCCGGATAGCAAACGGGCAGGGGGACGGCGTTGGAAGCGCGGATCATCGGGCTAAAAGGGTGCGGAAAGACCACCTTGGTAGCGGCATTGGCCGAGGGCCGGGGTGAAGGGCACATCGCCACCGTGCACGTGGGCGATGCCCGAGTGCGGACCCTTTCCGAGATCTTCCAGCCCAAGAAGACCACGTTCGCCGAGTTCAAGGTGCGAGAGGTGGCTTGGCCTGAGGCCAGCGCCCGCAAGGGCGAGATGGAGCGCTATCTGGACGCGCTCGCCGGTGGCCAAGTGTATCTGCACGTGCTGCGCGCCTTCGATAGCCCCCTGCTGGGCGAGCCGGTTCATCCCCAGACCGATCTGGAGGAGCTCGACCGTGAGTTTCTTCTGTTCGATCTGATCCGGGTGGAGCGAGCCTTCGAACGGGCCAAGAAGGCGCCGCTGTCCGACGTCGGCAAGAAGGCCCTCGCCCGGTGCCAGGAGGTGTTGGAGGCCGAGACCCCGCTCCGCGAGGCGGACTTCGACGAGGGCCAACTGGCCTTCATCCGCGGGTACCAGTTCCTCACCCTGATCCCTCAATTGCTGGTGGTGAACACCGAGTCGGAGAGCGGGCAGGACGCTGTCATCGCTGGCGTCGGCGGCTCGGGGCCGTCCGATGCTGGCGTTCCCGTTCTTGGATGCCCTTGAGGTGGCCCGGCTCTCGGTGGAGGAGCAGGAGGAGTACGCCGCGGCCTTGGGCCTGCCCGGTCCGGCCGGCGAGGTCGTGTCGCAGGCAGCCTTCGCGCAGTTGGGTCTCATCAGCTTCCTGACCACCGGTAGCGACGAGGTGCGGGCCTGGCCCATCCGCGCCGGCGAGACCGCGCGAGAGGCCGCTGGTGCCATCCACTCAGACATCCAGCGCGGTTTCATACGGGCCGAGGTGGTCTCGTACGACGACTTCATGCAGCCACGGCACTATGAAGGCCTGCCGCGACGCGGGGGTCCTCAGGATCGAGGGCAAGGACTACATCGTCGCCGACGGCGATATGGTGAACTTCCGCTTCAACGTGTAGGGCCGAACCCGATGCCTGCGCTCTCCGCGCGCGGAACAACCGTGCGCGACTGCTGCGCTCGCAGGCATCGGGTTCGGCTGACTAGTTCGCTCGCTCGCCTCGCCGCTTCGCTCGCTCGGTTCGCTCGCCTCGCTCGCTCGCCTCGCTCGACCGCTCGCTCTCGCCCGGGCTCGCCATCGCTCGCGCTGCGCTCGCCTGTGCCGCGCCCGGCGGCGCGCTCGGGCTGGGCTGCTGGCCCGTCCCGCGGCTCACTCGGCGGTGGCCCACCGTCGGCGAAGCCCCGGGACGAGTGGTACATGGCCTTGTCGAAGAAGACCGCGAAGCGGCTTTGCAGCTCCATGACCCGGTACGTGTCCACCGGTCTCTCCCACACCCCCTGGGAGCGGGCGTAGGTCCAGATGTGCTTCTTCAGGAGCATCAGCGCCGAAAGCAGCTCGTGGAAATCCACTCCTTGCGACCGTCTCCGCGCTCCCAACTCCCGGTAGAACGACTTTGTCTCCTCCTCGGAGCTCTCGCCCTCCAGCCATCTTCCCAGCTGCTGCAGCCCACCGGTGCACTCGGCGAGCAGAAGCTCGGGATCGAGGCGCCGGTATCCGGCGGTGGTGCGGTTGGAACGCACGTCGGCCAGCCACAGCCGGGCGACGTATCCGGCATGCTCGCTCACGAAGCCGACCAGGCTGTCGGAGAGCATCTCCGCTCCCGTTCCCTCCTCGAGCCGGTGGAAGGAGTCGTGGATGGCCCACTCGTCCCGGTAGAGATCGGCGCACACGCGGATGGCCTTCTCGTTGGACGGGAACGCGAGCGGTGGTAGCCGGTCGATGGGGAAAGTAGCCCACCTCCTCGGCGTCGTCCCCGGGAGTCTCCACCCCCGCGCACCTTCTCGACCTCGAAGGTGACGACCAGGAGATCGCCGTAGAACGCGCTGCTCCACGAATCTGCGTCGATGAGCCGGAAGATGCGACCGCGGACGCCGGTCTCTTCGCGCAATTCTCGCAGCGCGGCTTCGGCGATGGTCTCGCCCATCTCGGCGAAGCCGATCGGCAGGCACCACATCCCCTTGTTGGGCCGGAACTTGCGCTTGACCAGCAGCACCCGCCGCTCTGCGTCCAAGCACCAGCGCGGCGGCGGCCGGAAGGGGGTTCTGATAGAAGACCGTGCCGCAGACAGAGCAGACCTCGCGGGGCCGATCCCCGACGGTCTGCATCTCGATAGGGCCGCCGCACTTCGAGCAGAAGAGTGTGTCCATACCTCGTACTATGCCCCACGAGCGGCCGAAGCTACACCCGGCGGATGGATCTAGCTGATGGGCTCCTCCGTGACCTGCAGATACACGTGCGAACCCGAGTCGTGGGTGTACTGGGCCAGACTCGCTCCCAGCTCGGGAGGACACTCGCGCACCTTGCCCAGCTGGGTCTTGCCGGCCGTCACCACCTCGCCGATGGAGACCACCGGGTCGCTGATGAACAGGAGGGAGATGGTGATCCCGCTCAGTTCCTCCGGGCGGATGTCGATCTGGACGTCGTCGTACTTGCCGTACAGCTTGTACTCTTTGACGCCGGTGACGATCCCGGATACCGGCGAGGTCACCGGAGATCCCGGCTGCGCGCCGACCAGCACCGAACTGGTGGGCGCGCCGCCCTCGCCGTCGAGCAGGTAGTAGCGCACGGACGGCTTCGCCGGAGAAGATGCCGCGGAAGAAGCGGACCACCGCGTTGGCGTTGGCTTGGTCGCCGATGGGGGAGAGGGCGACCGCGCGTTCGTCGCTCACCGGCTGGTACGCGATGATGGTGGCGTCCTGAGCGGCGACCGGCAGGAGGAGGTTGCGGTCGCCCAGCCGGGCGAAGGCGGGACGCGCCTTCGCCGGTGGCGGCGACCGGTGCCGACGGTGACGGAGTATCGCTCGACCAGAGAGTTCTGGCGGCTACCTGGGCAGGTCGAGTCCGCCCGCGGAAGTCGCGATGAGGATGCCCGCGACCACCAGGCACAACACAGCAAACCCCAGGGCGAAGCGAATCCTTCGCCTGCGGTATAGCACCGTAAGACGTCGCTTGCGCCTGAGTAGTTCTTCCTGGCGCCACGTTTCCGGTGCGGTTACCCCGTCTCGCATTGGCGTTCACGTTACCACTTTGGGGCTCAATTGCCCAGGTGGAGCTCCGTGTATCAGGCAGTCGCCGACCGCGCGTCCTCGACGTCGCGGAGGCTGGTAATCTGTGGAGAGAAGCGAGGTCGTCCCCAGGGACGAGACCAGCGAGAAGGAGGGGGTAGGTGCGCATCACCATACCGCGATGGGTCCAACTCGTACTGATCCCCGTCGCGATCTTTCTTGCCCTCTACTTCAGTCGCGCGGCCAGTCATGCCGTCTTCGTGTTTCTCATCTCGGCCATCCTCGCTCTTGCTTCTCAATCCGGTGGTCCTGGCCATGGGGCGCGTCCATTGCCCGCGCTGGCTGGCGGTGCCCGTCGTCTACTTGGCTTTCTTGGCGGTGGTCGTGGTGCTGATCGTCTTCTTGGGACCGCCGCTGTCCGCCAGTTCCAGCGCCTCTTCGACGCGATCCCCGACTGGCTCGACTCGTTGAACAGACTCTTGGCCGACCTGCAGAGCGTGGCTGGCCTCCCACAACATCGACGATCAATCTGCAGCTCAACACCAGCGACATCGTCAACTGGCTGCAGACTCACGGGGCCCAATCCGTCGGAACGCTGTTCACCGTGGGAGTGAGCGTGGTGGGCATGATCGTCAATCTCTTCCTGACGGTGGTCGTCAGCTTCTACATGCTCATCGACGGGAAGCGGATCTTCCGCTTTCTGTGCCGGCTTGGCTCCCGGGTGAGCAACAGGTCAAAGAGGACTACACGCGCGGGTCTTCAGACCGCCTTCAGCCGGTACGTTCGCGGCCAGGCCCTGCTGGGAGCCGACCGTCGGGCTCGCCGCGGTCTGGCCATCTGGATCCTGAGTTGGGACGTGGTGGGTGTATGGCCCGAGGGTGGCCAGTATGCGCTGCTCTTCGGCTTCTGGGCCGGGGTGACCGAGGTCATCCCCTATATCGGTCCGTTCCTGGGCGCCGTTCCGCCCGTGATCGCCGCCTTCTTCCACTCTCCCATCACCGCCGTGTGGATCATCATCGTCTTCTTCGTGATCCAGCAACTGGAGAGCCACATCCTGGCGCCCAACATCGTGGGGAGCTCGGTGGGGGTCCATCCGTTGGTGGTCATCTTCGCGCTTGCTTGCCGGGGCTCAGATCGGCGGGATCCTAGGGATGATCGCGTCGCTCCCGCTCCTGGCCATGCTCAGGCACACGCTCATCTTCTACGATTTCCGGATGTCCCGGGCTCCTTGGGCTGGAGACGACGGCATCGCTCTCATCCCGGCGCGGTCGGGCGCGCCGCCGCCCCGGCGGGTCAAACCCCGGAGCGCTGACGGGTGGAGCCACCGAGTGAGTGACGCTGAGCCGATAGCCGCGCCGTGTCGTTTGTGGAGGGTCGTCGATACTGTTACAATCGCCATTGGCCGGGGCAGGTAACCCGGCAACCCGGACAGTAGCAGGTAATGGAGAATATTCGCGAGTTTTTCGGGATTCAGCTGCGCAGGGGTTTCGTGCCGATGCTGTCGGCCCTGCAGTGGCTCAAGTCACCCCTAATCAGGTCACCATCGCCGGGACCGTCCTCAACGTGGCGGCGGCCGCGCTGGTGGTCGTCGATCACCTGATCTACGCGGGCATTGTCTTTCTGGTCGCCGGGTGCTTCGACATGCTCGATGGGGCCCTGGCTCGGCTGGCCAAGAAGGTCGACCCCCTTTGGAGCGTTCCTCGATTCGACGCTCGACCGGGTGTCCGAAGGAGTGGTCCTCGCGGCCATCGCCTACCTGCTGGCGGTGCAGGGGCGCTCGATCGACGTCGCTCTCGTCGTGCTGGCCCTTTTGGGGAGCATCCTGGTGAGTTACACTCGGGCGCGGGCGGAGAGCCTGGGGCTGGAATGCAAGGTGGGGCTCATGAGCAGGCCCGAGCGGGTGATCCTCGTGGCTCTGGGGCTTTTCTTTAACGTTTTGCCGTACGTGATCTACATAATGCTGGCCCTCACCGCTTTCACGGTGATCCAGCGCGTCGTCCATACCTACCGGCAGCTCGGCAGGCAAAGGGAACAGGGAGGATTCGTTGAGCGATAAAGTACGGGTAGCCATCATCGGGGTGGGGAACTGTGCGTCCTCCTTCGTCCAGGGGGTGCATTACTACCGCAACGCCAAGGCGGACGAGTTCGTCCCCGGTCTCATGCACGTGGACCTCGGTGGATACCACATCTCCGACATCGAGTTCACCTGTGCCTTCGAAATCGACAAGACCAAGGTGGGCAAGGATCTCTCCCAGGCTATCTGGGGGGGCAAGAACTGCACCGTCAAGTTCGCCGACGTCCCCGACATGGGGGTCAAGGTCTACCGAGGCATGACCCACGACGGTCTAGGCAAGTATCTGTCCGAGGTCATCCAGAAAGCTCCCGGACCGACGGCCGACGTGATTGGCATCCTCAAGGACACCAAGACCGATGTGGTGGTGAGCTACCTACCGGTGGGCAGCGAGATGGCCACCAAGTGGTATGTGGAGCAGATCTTGGATGCCGGATGCGCCTTCGTGAACTGCATCCCGGTCTTCATCGCCCGGGAGAAGTATTGGCAGCAACGCTTTGAAGAGCGTGGTCTGCCGGTCATCGGCGACGACATCAAGTCGCAAGTGGGCGCGACCATCGTGCACCGGGTCCTCACCCGGCTCATGCGCGAGAGGGGAGTGCGCCTGGAACGCACCTCTCAGCTCAACGTGGGAGGCAACACCGACTTCCTCAACATGCTGGAGCGCGAGCGTCTGGAGAGCAAGAAGATCTCCAAGACCAACTCGGTGACCTCTCAGCTTGACTACGATATGGGCAAGAAGAACATCCACATCGGTCCTTCCGACTACGTGGAGTGGCTGGACGACCGCAAATGGGCGTACATTCGCATGGAAGGCCGCACTTTCGGCGACGTTCCTCTCAACATCGAGTTGAAGCTGGAAGTAGTCGACTCGCCCAACTCCGCCGGGATCGTCATCGACGCCGTGCGGTGCGCGAAGCTGGCCCTCGACAGGGGGATCTCGGGCGCCCTGTACGATCCTTCGTCGTACTTTATGAAGTCGCCTCCCATCCAGTACAGCGACGATGAAGCGCGCATCAAGACCGAGGCTTTCATAGCCGGAGGATCTGTCTGCGATTGAGCCGGAGCAGGCTTTGATTCGGGGCCCGGGCGGCATGCGCCGCCCGGGCCCCGGCATCTCACAGCTCATTCTGAAACGAGCTCATAGGGGCCCCGCGTGAAGGCACACCTGCACATAGCTCTGGTAACGGCATTCTCGTGGAGCACACCTAGCGCCGTCAACCAGCAGGTGGCCGACCTGGCGCGCGAGCTCAAGGCCCGGGGTCATATGCCCGTGGTGGTCGCTTCCTCGGATGATCTCCGCGAGGCCACGCGCATGAGGTCGTTGTTCCAGCGAACCCGCGGCCTGGTGGTCGGCCTTCTGGGGGAATACAGCCGCGGAGGCGCTCCAGACACGCTTCTGCTCCCACCTTCCGGTGTGGGGCCTCTGAATCCGGAGGATGGCATCCCCGTAGTGCCGGTCGGCTACAGCTTCCCCGTGCGGCTCAATGGAGGGGTGGCCAATCTCGGGCTACCGGTGGACGTCACTTCCCGGCTGGAGAAGCTCATTCTGGGGGCAGATTTCGACCTGGTGCACGTGCACGAGCCCCTGGCCCCCTCGCTGAGCTTCTCGGCGCTGCGCGAGGCCCGTAGCCCGGTGGTGGGAACGTTCCATCTCACTCCGGTGGGGGTGGCCGCCTACGAGTTGGGGCAATCGGTGCTCGACCGCTTCTTCGAGCGGCTGGATGCCCGCATCGTCACCTTCTCCCACGGGCGGCAGATGATGGAGGAGCTTTACCCGGGCGCGTACGAGGTCGTACCCTGCGCCACGGGGATCATCGGGCGTCCTGGAGGGTCGGAGTTGCCGCGGGCGTCAGAGTTGCTGGGGGCGCCGGGGTCGCAAGGGGCGCCGGACTTGCCGCCCTGGGCTCCGTCCGGCGCTCGACCCCCAGATTCGCCGCCGACCGGGCGTTTCGGCCTCTACGTCTATCGGGGAGACGGTCGGCGCTCCTACCGGGCGCTGCTTCGGGCCCTGCTTGCCGACTTCCCCCCGGATCTCGAGCGCGTGGTGGTGGCCCTGCACCGGCCATCGACGGAACGGTGGCTTCCGCGCGCTGCCCCGCGCAAGCTCAAGTCGCGAGTGGTCCTCTACGAGTTCGACGCTCCCGAAGAACTGGAACCGTTGTACCGTTCGGCGACGGTCGCGATCCTGCCGTATTTGGGCGGGGAATGGCTTGGCATCACCGCGGCGGAGGCGGCCGTCTGCGGCTGCCCGCTGGTGGGGCCCGATCTCCCACCTCTATGGGACCACATATCCGGTGGTGCCGGCCGGGGCGCGGTCTTCTCACCCAGCGAGTCGGGTTCTCTAGGCGCCGCCATTGGTGAGGTGCTCGCAGGCCTCGATGCGTCCTCCAGCGCCGCGAGCCCGGCTGCGTCCGCCTCACGCGCTGTCTCGCCCGCGCCTGCTCGGGGCGCTTACACGATGGCCATGGTCGCCCGCCGGCTCGAAGAGGTATATCGGGAGACCATCGCCGCCACCAGCGGGCGCGAAGGCCGGGCAGGCAAGACTCTTGTGGCGAGCCACTCCTTGCACGTTCGCGGCATCGGAGAGGAGCCGACCCGCAGGCGCCTGCGCCATGCCGCGATGGGCCCATCTCGGCCCGACTGGATCAACGCCGATCTTCATGTGCACTCCAACTTCTCCCCGGATTGTGTGAGCCCCATCGAGTCCATCCTGGGCACGGCTCGGGAGATCGGCCTAGGGGCCTTGGCCATAGCCGATCACAACGAGATCGAGGGAGCTTTCTTGGCCCAAGAACTCGCCAATGGCGACCCCTTCGTCATCGTAGCCGAGGAGGTGAAGACGGCCGAGGGCGAGGTCATCGGCCTGTTCCTCAAAGAAGCCGTACCGAGAGGCTTGAGCTTCGACAGGACACTATCGCTGATCAAGGAGCAGGGGGGTCTGGTGTACGTCCCCCACCCCTTTGATGCTTTCCGGACCACTCCGTCCTACCGGGCACTGGTGGACAACCTACACCGCATCGACGTCATCGAGACCTACAACGCAAAGGTGGCCCTCTCGTCGTTCAATCTCAGTGCCGAGCGCTTCGCCGCGAAGTACAACATCGTCGCGGGAGCCGGGAGTGACGCGCACGTGCTCAAGGCACTCGGCACCGCTATGCTGCGCATGCCCAGGTTCAACGATCCCCAGAGCTTCATGGCGGCTCTGTGGGAAGCGGACATTATCGCCAGACGCAAGAGCCTGCTGTATCTGCAGTCGCTCAAGCTTCTACAGACCACGCTCGACAGAGTTTTGCCCGAAGACTAGCCTCGTTCGTCCTCCGGCCGGAGGAATTCACCGGCCGCCCGCCAATATACTGTCTACCCCCGTGGGCCGGGAGGGCGATGACGCCTCTCTACGCCCCCTGTGGCGGGTGGCTGCGGGTGCGGTTTACCACACGAAACGGAAGTCGATCTGGGCAATAACGTGAAAGACTCACCGCCTGTCGCGGAAGCCAATGAGATCTATCGGAAGCTCGAAGAGCGGGCGATCGCCGAGAGCAACGATCTCAACCATCGGGTCGCCCACTGCCGCCGGTGTTCGCGCGGCGATTTTCTGCCCACGGTCGGTTCTGGCCATCCGCTGGCCGACATCCTGCTTTTGAAGTTCCAGCCTCGCTATCTGGAGGTTTCCGAAGGGGTCGCCTTCTTCGGACGCTCCGGAACGGCCATCCTCAAGAGCATGGACCGTCTCGGCGTCAATCCGCTGATCGTCTACGGGACCAACCTGGTCAAGTGCCACGATGTCGACACCGGGGAAGGGACGACGAATTGCCCGCCGTTCTGGCTGGAGGAGTTCATGATCACGCAACCTCGGATCGTTGTCGTCATGGGCGACGAGACCCTGGACGCCGTGAACCGCAACCTGGTGGCAGGCATGAAGAAGCTGGCCTGGTCTCCCGGAGATCTGCAAGACTTCACCGTCTTCTGCAAGGCGCTTGTCACGCCGGACATCGACGGAGCGCTCGACGATGAGGCGGCCAAGGTTGGATTCTGGAAGGCATTTCGGAATCTTGGCGAGTGGTTCCGGGGCGAGCCGCCCTACTAGAGGGCGCCGTCCGCACAACAAGGAGGATCTCATGTGGCATAGGGGTCCGGCTGGGGTGGTGCTGTCGACGATCGTCGTGGCGATAGCGCTGCTGACATTTCCGGTGGTGTTCGCAGGGTGCGGGTCGTCGAGTTCGCTCACGACGGCCGAGAAGGATTGGCTTGCGCAGAAGGGCACGCTGCAGGTCGGCGCCTTCAATGACTACCCACCCTACGGCTTCGTGGACGAGAGCGGTCAGGCCGTGGGCATCTCCGCGGACTACTGGAATCTTGTGGCCGAGCGTCTCGGTGTCAAGGTGACGTTCACGCCGGTGGTCTTCGCCGACCAGATCGAGGGGCTCAAGCAGGGGCGTTTCGACTCACTGCAGGGCATCTTCCCGGTGCCTGAGCGCAAGCAATGGTTCGCCTTCTCCAACTCCTTCTACGTAATCGACACACACATGTACGTCGACGCGGCGCATGCCAATGTCACGACGCTCGAGAACCTCAAGGGGCTCAAAGTGGCGGTCGTCGAGGGCGACTCCGGTCAGATACTTGCCACCAACGCGGGCCTGTCTACCGTGGCTGTCAAAGGTTACCAGCAGGCCGTCGAAGCGGTCGGGTCGGGCGCGGCCCAGGCCATGATCCTCGATGAGTTGGTGGCCGACTACTTCATCAACAGCTTGAAGGTCTCCGACAAGGTGAAGATCGCCGGTAAGCCCGTGGCGAGCGGCAACATGACCTTGGCGGTGGGCAAGGACAACACCGTACTGCTCGGCATCCTGAACAAGGGCATCGCCATGATCAGTGCCGGCGAGGTGAACGCCATTTCCGACAAGTGGCTGGGGCAGTAGCAGGGAGCGCGTGGACGGTTGAAGAGGCCGGAAAGATCTAGCCGTCGCGTAGGAGCAGGCCGACCGCCTCCACGTGTGGCGTATGCGGGAACATGTCCACCGGAGTGACCCTCATCAGGCGATAGCCGTAGTCCTGTAATTGGGCCACGTTCGGCGCCATGGTGGCTGGGTTGCAGGAAACGTAGACGATCCGGGGCGCACCCACTTCTCCGATGCGTGAGACCGCCTTCTTGGCCAACCCTGCCCGGGGCGGGTCGATGACGATCACGTCGGGTCGCTCCAGTCCTTCGGGCAGGCGTCGGTCGCCGTCCGCCACCTCCCGGAGCACCTTGGCTACGTCACCCTCTAGGAAGAACGCGTTGTCGATCCCGTTGAGGCGGGCGTTCTCCCGCGCGTCCTCTACCGCGGCAGGCACGGCCTCAATCCCCAGCACCGCCTGGGCCCGGCCGGCCAGTGACAGGCCGATGGAGCCCACACCCGAGTAGAGGTCCCAGATGACGGGGCCGTCGGCCGTCGCATGCGGGCGGCCGCTGGCGGCCGCCGCGTCACCGGTTGCCACGCCCGCTTCGTGCGCCACGAGCCCATATAGCGCATGGGCCATCAAGGTGTTGGTCTGAAAGAAAGCATCGATGGATACCTTGAGCGTGATACCGGCCACCTGTTCCATCAGGTATGGTCGGCCCCAGAGCGTCGTTGACTGCAGCCCCGTGCTGACCTCGGCTTGACCACCGTTGACCGCGTGGACGATACCCACCACTTCAGGGTGGGCGGAGCGCAGTCGCTCGACCAGTCCAGCGGCGTCGGGCAGATCCTCCGGAGTCGTCACCAGACTGACGACCACCTCCCCGCCCATCTGGGCGGAACGGACCAGAAGGTGGCGGGCGAAGCCGGTGCCGGTCCGGGGATCCCAACCGGGGAGCGAGTTGTCGCGTAGCCACTTTTCCACCGTGGTGCGCACCTGCTCGATGGCGAGGCCGAGCAGATGGCATTCCCAGAGGGGCAGGACCGAGTCCCAGCGGCCCGGGGGCCGGAATCCCACGACGGCTCCTTGCTCGATCATTCCCACGGAGAAATCGGCCCGGTTGCGATATCGCCACGGGTTCGCCATGCTCACGGCCGGCAGAAGCTCGAAGTCGGTCAAGCCTCCCAGGTGCTCCAGAGACTCCCTGACCTGCTCGGTCTTGTACCCCGACTGGACGTTGTAGTCGAGGCTCTGCCAGACACAACCGCCACAAGCTCCGAACGTCGAGCAGCGGGCCGGGCAGCGATCTGGGGAGGGGGTGACGAGCTTCTCCACGCGAGCTTCGGCATAGCGCTTCTTCGTCTTGCTCACCCGCGCCCGGACGACATCGCCGGGCACGGCGCCGCTGACGAACACGACGAAGTCGTCGATCTTCGCCACCCCCTTGCCGCCAAAAGCGAGACCGGTGACGGTCAGGTCCAGGGTCTGGTTTCTCTGGAGTATGGAGGCGGGGGGAGTCATGCAGCAAGTATACGCGGCCCCCGGGAGGGCCTCGCCCACCAGGCGTTGGTCTTGCGCCGGCAGGCCCCGCGCTGTAGATTCGGGCCTGTGGACCACGCCGTCACCCTGCCGCTCTACCTGGACCTGATCGCCGTCTTCCTCGGGGGTCTGACCGGTTCCCTGCACGCGGTGCGGAAGGGTTTCGCAGTCACCGGGCTGGTGGCTCTGGCCATCGGGGCCGGGCTGGGGGGTGGCATCCTGCGCGACATCCTGCTTCAGAACGGCCCCCCCGTCGCCCTCACGCAACCCACCTACCTGCCCACGGTGCTGGTCGCGGCCGGCATAGGGTTCTTCTTCGGATCGCTGGTGAGACGATTCCAAAAGCCTATGATCCTCATGGATGCGGTCTGGCTGGGCCTCTACGCCGTGGTGGGGGCGGAGAAGGCTTTGGGCCTGAACCTTTCGGCGTTCTCGGCCATCCTCGTGGGCGCGGTCGCCTCGACCGGAGGCTCGGTGATCATGGACGTGCTGGCCGGAGAGAAGCCCGATTTGGTGCGGCCCGGTCCCATAGGCCATTTCGGGGCCGTCATCGGGGCGCTGATCTACGTGATCATGGCGAAGTGGCTCGGCGTGCCGGCGGCTGTGGCGATGATAGTGACGGTAGCCGTGGTGTTCGTCATCCGGGTGGCGGCGCTGCGGTTCGGCATCCAGGCGCCCACCGCGCTTGACATCCCTCAGACCATCACTCGGGTGAAAGCCCGGCCTCGGGTGCAAGGTCGGCGTGGGCGCGCGCGGCGACTCGGGGGAAACCGGGATGACTGGCCGGCGACATCGCCGGAGGAGCCGCCCGGGCCGGACGAGTCACCGCGGCTGGAGCGGCCGCCGGAGGAGCCGCCGCTCCGCGGGTAGCCGCCGCCCGCCGGTGGCGCGCGCTTAGATTCCGGGCGGCGCGGCTTCCCCGGGCGGCGCGGCTTCCCCGGGCGGCGCGGCTTCCGGTGCCGCCGCCACCCTCTCGAACACCAGCCCCAGATTGCGCTCGTCCACCCGGATAGTGTCGCCGTCGCGGAAGTCGCCCTTGAGCAACGCCAACGCCACCTCGTCCTGGATCTCCTTCTGGATGAGCCGTTTGAGCGGCCGGGCGCCGTAGGCGGGGTCGTAACCCTGCTGGGCCAGATAAGACTTGGCGGCGTCGGTGATCTCCAGGGTGATGGTGCGTTCAGCCAGCCGTTTGCGCAACAGGTCCAACTGGATGTCGACGATGCCCTTGATGTGCTCCAACGACAGCCGGTGAAAGATGATCACCTCGTCCACGCGGTTGAGGAACTCCGGCTTGAAGGTAGTCTGCATCAGGTCCGTGACCCGCGTCTCCATCTCCATCTCGGTGATGTCGGGGTCGAGGATGAATTGCCCGCCGATATTGGATGTCATGATCACCACGGTGTTCTTGAAGTCCACCGTGCGTCCGTGGCCGTCGGTGAGCCGGCCCTCGTCGAGGATCTGCAGCAGCAGGTTGAAGACATCGGGGTGGGCCTTTTCGATCTCGTCCATGAGGAGTACCGAGTAGGGGCGACGCCGCACGGCCTCGGTGAGGTACCCACCTTCCTCGTAGCCCACATAGCCGGGAGGCGCCCCGATCAGCCGGGCCACCGAGTGTCGCTCCTGGAACTCGCTCATATCCACCCGGACCATGGCCTTCTCGTCGTCGAACAGGAACTCGGCCAGAGCCCGGCCCAGCTCGGTTTTGCCCACGCCGGTGGGACCCAGGAAGATGAAGCTGCCGATCGGCCGGTTGGGGTCTTGCAGCCCCGCCCGCGCCCGCCTGATGGCGCTCGCCACCGCCAGGAGGGCGTCGTCCTGACCAACCACTCGCCGGTGCAACCGCTCTTCCATGTGGATAAGCTTCTCCACCTCGCCCTCCAGCAGCCGGCTAACCGGGATGCCGGTCCACTTGCCCACCACCTCGGCGATGTCTTCTTCCTCGACCTCTTCCTTGAGCATCCTGACGTCACGCTGCAGCTCGTTCAGCCGCGCGTTCTCGGCCGCCATCTGCCGCTCCGCCTCCGGGATGCTCCCGTAGCGCAGTTCAGCCGCCTTCTGCAGGTCGCCCACCCGCTCGGCTTTCTCCGCCTCGGTCTTGGCGGTCTCGATCTGCTCGTTGAGGGCCTGGATCCTGCCGATGGCCTCCTTCTCCGCCTGCCAGTGGGCCTTCATACCGGCGGATTGCTCGCGCAACTCGGCCAACTCCGCCTCGATCGCCTTGCGCCGCTCCTTGGAGGCGGCATCCTTCTCCTTGCTGAGCGCGTGGAGCTCGATGTCGAGTTGCTTGATACGCCGCTCAACCTGGTCGATCTCCAAGGGCATGGAGTCGATCTCGATGCGGAGCTTACTGGCCGCTTCGTCCACCAGGTCGATGGCCTTGTCCGGTAGGAAGCGATCGGAGATGTAACGGTGCGACAAGACCGCCGCCGCTATCAGGGCCGAATCCTGGATCCGGACCCCGTGGTGCACTTCGTAGCGTTCTTTGAGCCCCCGCAGGATGGCGATGGTGTCCTCCACGGTCGGTTCCCCGACCAGTACCGGCTGGAAGCGCCGTTCGAGAGCGGCGTCCTTTTCCACGTACTTGCGGTATTCGTCCAGAGTGGTCGCTCCCACCACCCGCAGCTCGCCCCGAGCCAGCATTGGCTTGAGCATGTTGGAGGCGTCCACCGCCCCCTCGGCCCCGCCGGCCCCCACGATGGTGTGCATCTCGTCGATGAAGGTGACGATCTCGCCTTCGGAATCGGCTATCTCCTTGAGCACAGCTTGGAGGCGCTCCTCGAACTCGCCCCGATATTTCGCGCCTGCCACCATCCCCCCGATGTCGAGGGCGATCACCCGCTTGTTCTTGAGGCCTTCGGGCACGTCGCCGGAGACGATGCGTTGAGCCAGTCCCTCCACGATGGCCGTCTTGCCCACCCCCGGCTCGCCTATGAGCACCGGATTGTTCTTGGTGCGCCGCGACAAGACCTGGATCACCCGGCGGATCTCGTCGTCGCGCCCGATCACCGGGTCGAGCTTGCCTCTGCGGGCGAGGTCGGTGAGGTCGCGCCCGAAACGCTGCAGGGCCTGATACTTCTCCTCCGCGTTCGGGTCTTCCGCCCGCGCCGACCCGCGTATGTCTTTGAGCACCTGGAACACCGCGTCGCGGGTGACACCGTAGCGCTTGAAGAGGTCGCCCAACCAGGCCTTATTGGCCGCCAACCCCATGAGCACGTGCTCGGTGGAGACGTAGGCGTCCTTCATCTTGTCGGCCTCGGCTTGGGCCGCGTCCAGAGCCCCTTGCGTCTCCCGGGAAAGCCCGATCTGGGTGGCGCCGTGCACGGTAGAGAAGTAGTCGAGGCGTTTCTCGAGCTCCGTGCGCACCGCCGCGTGGCTCGCGCCGATGCGCTCGAGGATCGGCACCGCTAGGCCGCCGTCCTGGTCGAGGAGGACCACCGCCAGGTGCTCAGGCTCGATCTGCGCATGGCCGCGTTGCTGCGCCAATTTTTGGGCGGCCGCCAAAGCCTCTTGGGCCTTGAGAGTGAACCGCTCCAGCTGCATCAGGTCCGACCTCCTGGTATCAGTGCGAAGGTAGAGAGGCTAGAAGCTGGTGGTCGGCGTGGTCGGAAGGGTCGAAGGCGGGTCCGTCGTGGGCCCGCCGGTGGTGTCTGTGGTAAGCACGGTGGTGGTGTCGGTCGTGGGGATGGTGGTAGTCGTCGTGCTGATCGTAGTGCTGGAGGTGGGCACCACCGAAAACGTGCTGCGGAAGAAGAGATCGAACGTGGCCGGCACCTCGGGCTTGGTGAACTCCTCCTCGGGGAAGTCGCTCTCAGCGACGACCATGAACTTGTGCCACATCTCGGCCGGGAAGCTGCCGCCCGTAACCCGGATGCCGTGCACGTTATCCATAGAGATCTGGGCTTCGGGGTGTCCCATCCACACCGCCGTGGAGAGATGGGGAGTGTAGCCACAGAACCAGGCGTCGTACCATTCCTGAGCGGTCCCTGTCTTGCCGGCGGCCGGGCGGTCGATGTTGGCCTTGGTACCGGTGCCGTGCAAGATATTGTCTTGGAGGATCCTGGTGACCTCATAGGCCACGCCGGCGGAAATGGCTTGGGTGCGTTTGGGCTGAGCGTCCAAGAGCACGTTCCCTTTGGCGTCCGTGACCTTAAGGATGATGGTGGGCTCGATGCGCTCGCCGTGGTTCGCCAGGGTGGCGTAGGCCGAGGCCATCTCCAACGGAGACACCCCGACGGTGAGCCCGCCCAGGGCTATGGCGGGGTCGGCATTGAGATACGAGGTTATGCCCATGCGATGAGCCACGTCGACGATCCGCTCCGCGCCGATGTCCAGGGCCATCTGCGCGTACACGGTGTTGTCGCTGCGCAGGGTGGCTTGGGCTACAGTGGAGCTACCGTAGTAGCTGTTTCCGTAGGTACTGACGCTCCAGGGTTTGGGGGCGCCCGGGTAGGTGAGCGTGACCGGTTGCGACTCGTAGTAGGTGTTGTAGGGGTCCATCCCCATCTCGAGGGCGGCGGTCAGCACGAAAGTCTTGAAGGCCGACCCCGGCTGGCGGCGTCCCTGGGCTGCCAGGTTGAACTTGGAACTGTCGTAATCACTGCCGCCAACCATGGCTCTGATGTAGCCCGTCTGCGTCTCGACGCTCACCAGGGCGGCTGAGGGGTCGCCCTCTTGGTTGAGCGTGCTGGCGATCGCCTCCATGCCCAGCTTCTGGTAGGCGGGGTTGATGGTGGTCTCCACCCGGAGCCCGCCCTTGAACACCCGGTCCTCTCCATACATGTCGATGAGCTGCTTGCGCACGTAGGCCACCACGTATGGTTCCTGCACCTTGGTGTACGGCGAGTAGGGCGCCAGCTCGAGCGGCTCCTTCAGCGCCTGGAGTTCCTCACCCGCGGTGATGAAGCCTTGAGCGAACATCTTGACGAGGATCTCGTTGCGGCGAGTGAGGGCGGCTTGGGGATGCTTGACCGGCGAATAGGCGCTGGGCGCCTGAGGCAGTCCGGCGAGAAGCGCGGCTTCGGCCAAAGTGAGGTCCTTCGGATCTTTGTCGAAGTAAGTGCGGGCCGCCGCTTCCACCCCGTAGGCGTTGGAGCCGAAATACACCGTGTTGAGGTACATGTCGAGAATCTCGTCCTTGGAGTACTTCTTCTCCATTTGTATGAGCCAACGCCATCTCGTTGAACTTGCGATCGAGGGAGATGTCGGTGCGGTCGAGGTACAGGTTGCCGACCAACTGCATGGTGATGGTCGAGAAGCCTTCGCTCACTCCTTGAGCACTGATGTTCGCCGCCAAGGCGCGGAAAAACCCTTCCATATCCACTCCATTGTGGCTATAGAAGCGTTCGTCTTCCACGGCTACCAGAGCATGCTTCAAAATGTCGGGGATCTGCTTGCCGCTGATGACGGTGCGGTTCTCGGTGCCGTGGAGATAGGCCAACAGGGTCCCGTCGGCGGCGTAGATCTGGGTGGTCTCCGCCAATGCGACCGACGACTGGTCCTCGAGCTCGGGGATGTCTGCTTGGACGGCGGCCACGGTGTGCAGGCCGAGGGTGAACACGCCTGCGAGTATGGCCGCTGTGATCAGGGGAATGGCGACCAGCACCGCGATGAGGATGATGAGGCGCCGCCGCCGCCCCAGGTGGGCGCGCCGCTGCCTCGCGCTACGTGTCTCCCGACCCACTTTCATAGGCATATTGTAGCTCAGTCAAACATCGGCCTCAGCCTGGCGGTCGCGAGCGGGGCGCCCGCGGGACGGCCGAGGCCTTCTGCGTGCTCAAGCCCCAGTTGGAGGGTGAGGGGAGTCGACTGGATGATTTCGACCTGGCCATCGCTGCCTGCACACTTGGTTACGACCTCACCCTGGTAACGAACAACGAGGCACATTTTGGGCGCGTGCGTGGTTTGCGGCTTGAGAATTGGGCGACGGTGACCCCCCGCTGACCCGCTACGCACCTCGGCTCAGGCTTCGTCGAACTCACGTCCGCGCCGGCGCCACATCCCCCAGCCCAAGTTGCACCATCACCGCCCGTTCCACGCGCTGGAGTTCGGAAGGCGAGAGGCGACCGGTCAGATCGATCAGCCGAGCCTTGGCAACGGTAGTCAGCTGATCAGCCATGGCTTTGACAGGCACCCCCGCCAGCGTGACCAGAGCCTCGCTCGGATAGACGCGCTCCACGTTGCTCGTGAGGGGCACTACCTGCACTCGGTTCAAGTGCCGGTTGGAGGCATCGTTACTGATGACGAGCGCCGGGCGTTCTTGGCGGATCTCCCCGTCCTGGGAGGGGCCGAACGCGACCCACCACACCTCACCTCGCTTCATGCCAGTCTTCCTCGGAGCCGGCAATGTCGCCGACGGTAGCTTCGGCCCACTCCAGGGCGTCCTTTTCTCGAGCCTCATCGGCCGCCATAGCCGCATAGGCCGCATCCACATCGGCAAGAACTACGTGGGGACGCGCCAACGTCTCCAGGAACTGGCTTATATGTCGCGGCCCGATCACTCTGCGCAGGCCTTCGTAAACCTCTTCGTCCACGGTTATGGTGAGCTTCCTCCTCATGGCGCCATCCTCTACACGTGTAATACACGTATAGACTATCATGAGCCAACCTCCGTCGATGCAACGGGCCTATCTCAGGGGATAAGGTAGCTGCCGACTCCCGGCGGCTCCATACGACGAAGGTAGTGGGCCGGCATGTTCGCGCCGACCTGCGGCTACGAACATCCCCGCACGTTGTCAAGTCTCTCGCCCTCCTCTCAAATAGGTGACGCAAACGCCTCGTCGTGCCTTGCGTTCTGCTGGCCTGCGGTCAATAATGAGTAAGCAGCCCGAGAGATGCGGGCTGTGGTGCGAACTTTGGAGGACTCCATGGTACGCAGGAGGGGGAAGATGCGTTTCCACAGGTGGGGCTGAGCTTGCTTAGCCCTTTTTTCATTTCAGTCGGACGTCGTCCGTGGTTGGTGCGCTGTAATCGACTTACATTTCCACGCCAGTATCGAGGAGGAAGTAATGGAGACAACGAGGACAACGAGGAAGCGGACGAAGGGGCGCTCTTTGCGGGTGCTCCTTCTGACGGTCGTGCTGGCGGCGCTGGCTCTGGCGCTGTTTGCCGGCACTGCGCTGGCCGCGCCGCCCTGGTCTGATGCGCCGAACAGTTGGTGGGTCAGCAGCTACGGCGTGACCGATACTCAAGTGGGCACGGTCGCAGGCGGCTACCCCGATGGTACCTTCAAACCCGGACTGGCGGTAACCCGAGGGCAGTTCGCCAAGATGGCGGTCGACGGCTTCGGCGTGAGTACGGCCAACCCAGCGACCCCGACGTTCAGCGACGTCGCCCCTGGGGATACCTATTACCCCTGGATCGAAGGGGGCTATGCTGCCGGGATCATCGGGGGCTACGGCGATGGGACCTTCCGTCCTGATACGTCCTCGAGCCGCCAGCAGACGAACTCTATCCTGGGCCTGTATCTCTCCCAGAAAGAGCTGGGCCTCAGAGGCCACATCGCCGGCGACGCGGGCAACTACGCGTCACTCAACGCCTGGTATCTGGCCGAGGGCATCGGAGATCCTCGGGGGATTCGCCGACGCCGCCAGTGTGGCTTCCGTACACGCGCCCGCCACTGCCTACCTTGCGTACCACGATGTGGTGAAGGGTACCGCGCGCGGGGGGGGCCTTTACCTTGACCCAGGGACCAGCCTCGTGCGGTCTCAGGCGGCGGTTCTCATACTTGCGCGTAAGAGCGGTGACGTTCCCGACGGCATTGCCCACGGTCACGGCGCTCAGTCCGACCGGACAGGCGACGACAGCCGCCGGCACCGCGGTCACCATCACCGGCACGAACTTCGTGACCGGCGCCACCGTGGCCTTTGGCGGCACCGCGGCGCCACCAGCGTGGTAGTGGTGAACGCGACCACCATCACCTGTGTCTCTCCCGCGCATGCCGTGGGCGTGGTTGACGTCACGGTCACCACCGCGGCCGGCACCAGCGCGACCGTCGGGCACCGGCAACGACTACACCTACGGCCTTCCCACGGTCACGGCGCTTAGCCCGACCGGACAGGCGACGACAGCCGCCGGCACCGCGGTCACCATCACCGGCACGAACTTCGTGACCGGCGCCACCGTGGCCTTTGGCGCCGGTACCGCGGCGACCAGCGTCGTGGTGGTCAGCTCGACCACCATCACCTGCGTCTCTCCCGCGCATGCCGTGGGCGTGGTCGACGTCACGGTCACCACCTCGGCCGGCACCAGCTCGACCGCGGGCACCGGCAACGACTACACCTATGGCCTTCCCACGGTCACGGCGCTCAACCCGACCGGACAGGCGACGACAGCCGCCGGCACCGCGGTCACCATCACCGGCACGAACTTCGTGGCCGGCGCCACCGTGGCCTTTGGCCGGCCACCGCGGCGACCAGCGTGGTAGTGGTGAACGCGACCACCATCACCTGTGTCTCTCCCGCGCATGCCGTGGGCGTGGTGGACGTCACGGTCACCACCCCGGCCGGCACCAGCTCGACCGCGGGCACCGGCAACGACTACACCTATGGCCTTCCCACGGTTGCGACCATCAGTCCGCACGTGGGCCCGATCGGTGGCGGCACCAGTGGTCACCATCACTGGGACGAACTTCGGCACGACCGCCGATACTGACGTCACTTTCGACGGCATGGGCGGGACGGTCAGCGCGGTGAGCAGCACCAGCATCACGGTCACCACCCCGTCACACGCCGCGGGTGAGGTAGACGTAGTCGTCAGCGCCCCGGGCGGCCACGTCCACGCGACGGATGGCTTCACCTACATGGCGGCGCCTACGGTAACGCTCATCACTCCACACGTGGGCCCGATCGGTGGCGGCACTGTGGTGACCATCACCGGCACGAACTTTCATGCGCCGGGTACCTCGGTCACCTTCGGTGGCACCGCGGGCACCAGCCATATCCGTGAATCTGGCCGGCACGGAGCATCACGGTCACCACCCCGGCGCACGGGGTGGGTGCGGTTGAAGTGGATCGTGGACCGCCCCCGGCGGCCCACGTCCACGTGGACGGACGGCTTCACGTACATGGCGGCGCCGACGGTCGCCACGATCGTCCCCGACACGGGGCCGACGGTGGGCGGGACGGTAGTCATCATCACCGGGACGAACTTCCATGCGCCGGGTACCTCGGTAACCTTCGGTGGCACCGCGGGCACCAGCCATATCCGTGAATCCGGCCGGCACCGAGATCACGGTCACCACCCCGTCACACGCGGCCGGCGCGGTTGAAGTGATCGTGACCGCTCCCGGCGGGCACGTCCACGTGGCGGGTGGCTTTACTTACATGGCGGGACCGATAGTAAGCGACATCGATCCGGACGTGGGTCCCATCGCGGGCGGCACCGTTGTCACTATAACGGGCACGTACTTGGGGACGACTGCCGACACCGACGTGACGTTCGATGGCACTCCTGGCACGGGTGTGTCGGTTAATCTCGCGGGCACGGCGATCACGGTCACCACTCCTCCGCACGCGGCAGGTGCAGTTGACGTGGTAGTGCTACCACTACCGAAGGCTCGGACACTACGACTGACGGCTTTACCTACATGGATGCTCCCACGATCACGAACATCTTCCCCGACGCAGGACCGCTCGCGGGTGGGCAGGTAGTGACCATCACCGGGACGAACTTCGGCGACGCGAGTTAACACGTCGGTCACCTTCGACGGTGATGACGCGGCCATCACGCTGATCAGCGGTACGAGTATCACGGTCGTTACCCCTGGCCCTCATGCCCCCGTTTTTGTGGACGTGGAAGTGACCGCGCCGGGTGGCACATACGTCGCGGACAATGGCTACGAGTACACGAACATCGCCGGCCCCCTCGATAACCGATGTCAATCCCGAGGTGGGACCGCTCGCAGGCGGCACCTCGGTCGTCATCACCGGCA
>CAWEJM010000006.1:0-82045 GCA_963809395.1 uncultured Actinomycetes bacterium
AGCGCCTGCCGCAGCGGCGTCGCCCGAAACTGCGGGAACCGCTCCGCCAGCAGCCGCCGGTCGGCGGCCGTGGCGGCGCCGCCCTGGCTGACGAAGTCGACCGCGTCGGGGGTCAACGGCCTGCCCGGCAGATGTTGCAGCAGCGCTCCCTGGACCTTGCCGATCTTCTTGGGGATGTGGAGGATCGACCGGTTGCGCCCCATAGCCCGCAGCGCCAGCCGCAAGAACTCGTTGAGAGTGACCACATCCGGACCGCCGGCGCCGAAGGTGGTGTCGACGCTCTTCTCCGGACTGGCGATGATCAGCGCGAACAGGCGCCCGATATCCTCGACGAAGAGCGGGGTGAGCGGATCGTTCCCGGGTCCGAAGATGGGCACGAACGGCAGCCGGTCGGAGTAGCCGAGGATGCGGTTGAGAGCCGCGTCGCCCGGTCCGTACATCCAGCAGCCGCGCACGATGGTCCAATCCAAACCGCTGCCTCGGATGGCCTCCTCCGCCTGCCACTTGGCGAGGTTCCAGGTGTGGGGGCTGTCGGGGGACGCCGCGATGCCGCTCATGTAAAGGAAGCGGGGCGCCCCATCGGGGAAGCGGGTCATGGCGGCTCCGGCGGTGGGTTCCCCGTAGGCCTGGGCGATCGCTCCCAGCAGGTTGAGGGTACCGTTGCGATCGACGTCCATGTAGGTGAGGCTCTGGGCGGGGTCCTCCACCGGCGCTCCGGTGAACTGGGCCGCCTGGATGACCGCCTCCACGCAGCGCACCGCCGGCAACGAGCGTGTCGGGCTTGGTGACGTCGGCCTGGATGAAGGTCAAGCGGCCCTCTGCCAAGGCCCGCCGCCCGTCTCGTGGGCTGGCGAACTCCTTCATGGCGCGAGCCGTGGAGCGGCTCATGGCCCGCACCGCGTGACCTGAATCGAGCAGATGGCGGGTGATCGTGCCCCCCACGAACCCGGTGGCCCCCGAAACGAGGATCGTCACGTCAGCACCTCCCACAGATCGCCGGTCTTCTCCAACCGCGCGACCGCCGTCTTGATGGTGAATCCCCGCCCGTCGCGCAGGGTTTCCAGCTCCTCCCAGGCGACCGGCATCGAGACCGTGGCCTCCGGCGTGGGCCGAGCCACATATGGGGGCACGATAGTAGCGCCGGGCGACATGCGCAA
This sequence comes from uncultured Actinomycetes bacterium, assembly GCA_963809395.1. Classification (GTDB taxonomy): domain Bacteria; phylum Actinomycetota; class Thermoleophilia; order RBG-16-64-13; family RBG-16-64-13; genus CAWEJM01. Next base: position 1,158 of record CAWEJM010000006.1, read on the forward strand.
GGCGTCGAGGTAGACGCGGCCCTCGCGCTTGTTCTTGCGGATCTGGGTGGTGAGCAGCGTGGGATTGCGCGCCAGCCACCTCCGCGAACAGTTCTTCCAGCCAGGTGCGGGCCTGGACGTAGTCAAGGTCGCCGTCTAGGCGGAACGCCAGGTGCAGGCCGCGCTTGCCCGACGTCTTGACCACCGGGGTCCAGACCGGCCGACGCGGAGCTGCTCGCGCAGGAGCACCGCCACCTCGGCCGCGCGCTGGAACGGCGTCGAGGCTCCTGCGGCCGTCGCCGCCCGACGGACGGGGCCGCCTCGTTGGACGGGGCCGTCCGCGCCGCGAGGCCGAGGCGGCATCATCGGGCGGATCCACGTCCAGCACCATGATATCCGGGTGCTCGGGATCGCCCGCTCGGGCCATCTGGGTGTGGAAGGTGATCGTGCCCTGATTCACCAGGTACAGCAGGTCAGCCTCATCCTCTACCAGAGGGTAGTGGACGATCTTCTGATGGTCCTTGCGCTCCACCGGGAAGGTGCGGAGCCAGTGCGGGAAATACGAGGAGGCGTCCTTTTGAAAGAATGATCCGTCCTCTATCCCTTCGGGCCACCGCTCCAGGGTGAGGGGCCGATCCTTGAGATGGGGGAGGAGGTAGGGAGCCACCCGCAGGTAGTAGTCGAGCACCTCGGCTTTGGTGTAGCCGGGCTCGGGGTAGTAGACGCGGTCGAGATGGGTGAAGGTGACCTCCTTCTCCCCGAGGCGGAACGGGGCCAGGTGGGGGCCGGACTGCGAGGTCTGCCTCACTCTGCGCTGCTCCGGCCGTCGGCGGCGATTTGCTCGATGGAGCGGCCCGACGCGACCGAGTCCGGGGCCTCCAGCTCGACGTCGTATCCGGGGCGAGCGGCGTCGTCGCGGTGCTTCATGAGGAGCCAGTTCTTGTCTCCGCGCCCCTTCATCTGTACCAGCACCCAACTGCCGGTCAGCTTGTGCCCGTGGAGGATGAACTTCAGCTCGCCGGCGGCGACCGCCGCCTCGGGGTCGCCCGGCAGCGCCGCCTGGGGGCCGCGCCGCCCGCGGCGCGGCTGCTCGGGGCGCTCGCTCCGGCCGGCCTCAGCTGGTGTCGGGCTCCCAGTAGCCGAAGTCCCACAGCATCACGGCGCCGCCCCCGTACTCGCCCTCGGGGATGGTGCCTTCGAACGCGCCGTACTCGAGGGGATGGTCCTCCGTCATGACGGCCAGCCGCTTCTCGGCCGGGTCGACGGACGGTCCCTTGGGAACGGCCCAGGATTTGAGAACGCCCCCCATCTCCAACCTCAGATCGTAGTGGAGGCGGGAGGCAGCGTGTTTCTGCACCACGAACACCGGTCGCGTCGGCCGCTCGGCGTCCGGCGTCGGGTCGCCTCCGGCGGTGCTCCGGCGTGGCGTCACCTCCGGCCGGCTCCGCGGTGCGGCTGAAGTCGCGGCGCCGCCGATACTCGGCTAGGGCCGCTCCCGGGTCGTGTGACTCGGTTCGGGGTTGTCGGGCACGTCGCCACTCCTGCCGCCTTTGGGCGCTGACATCGGGCACGTGCGCCGCCTCTCCGCGTGCGGGCGCTCCCCTATCTTACCCGGCCGTCTCCAGGCTATGCGCGGTGCGCGCTATAGTGGACGCCGACCATGAGTTTCTGGGACCAGAACGAGAGAGTTTTCATCGACGCCGGGGTGTCCGTCCTGGTGCTGGTGGCCGCCTGGCTTGTCTATCGGGGCCTCAAGCACGCCATCGACCGTTTCTCCCGGCGGCGCAACCTGGCGCAGGAAGACCCCGGCGCCGAGACCCGCTTCCGCATGATCGAGCGTCTGTTGGTTGTGGTCATCTTCTTCGTGGCCGTTGGCCTGGTCTTCTGGATCATGGACGTGTCCGCGCTCAAACGCCTGGCGGTGGGGATGTTCGCATCGGCCGGAGTGGCTGGGATCGCGCTGGGCTTCGCCGCGCAGACCACCATTGCCAACCTGGTCTCGGGAGTGATCATCGCCTTCGTGCAACCCATCCGCCTGGGCGACAGCGTGGAGATCGACGGCGAATACGGCACGGTCGAGTCTATCCGCCTCTTCTACACGAATATCCGTACCTGGGACAACCGGCGGTTGGTCATCCCCAACAAGCTCCTCACCGATCGGACCATCCGCAACTACACTCTGGTCGACCCGCAGATGCCCGCCCTGGTGGTGCTGCGGCTGGAGTACGGGGCCGACGTGGAATCCGTGCGCGCCCTGCTCCTGGCCGAGGCCCGGTCGCATCCGGCCTTTCTTCCCGAACCCGAGCCCTCGGTGCAGGTGGTCGACGCCGATGACGCCGGGAGTCTCGGTGCGGCTGATGGCCTGGGCGGCCAGCCAGGCTGAGGCCTGGCGCCTGGCGGTCGACGTGCGGGAGGCCGTGGTAAGGAAGCTGGCCGAATCGGGGACCCCAGTGGGGGTGCGCTGGAGCCGCATCACGCCGGAGATCCAGGCCCGGTGAGCGAGCTTCCGGTCGGGCCGGCGGCGATGAGCGAGCTTCCGGTCAGCGACCTTCTGGTCAGCGCCGAGGTCTGCCCCCGAAGAACCGTCCTCCAAGCGGAAGATCTGGGGCCTCGACCGCAACGTCTTCTTCGCCGGGGTCTCGTCCTTCTTCATGGACGTCAGCTCGGAGATGGTGTACTCGCTGGTTCCCATCTTCTTGTCGTCGGTGCTGGGGGTCAACAAGTCGCTCATCGGGCTGATCGAGGGGATCGCCGAGACCACGGCCAGCATGCTCAAGATGTTCGCCGGCTGGTTGAGCGACAAGCTGGGGCGGCGCAAACCGTTGATGGTGTTCGGGTACGGCATCTCCACGCTCAGCCGGCCGCTGCTGGCGCTTTCCGGTGGGTGGGGGATGGTGCTGGGATCCCGCTTCGTGGACCGGTTCGGGAAGGGGGTGAGGACGGCGCCCCGGGACGCCATCGTGGCCGACTCGTGCGATCCGCGCGAACTGGGACGCTCGTTCGGATACCACCGGGCGATGGACCAGTTCGGGGCCGTGATCGGCCCGGCGATCGCGTTCTTGGTGCTCAGTCTGCGACCGGGCGGCTATCGCACCGTGTTCTGGATATCGATGATCCCCGGGGTCCTCTGCGTGATCGTCATCGTGTTCTTCATCCACGACAGGCGGAAGAGAGCGGCGGCTGGAGCGCCGGCCGCCGGCGTGACCGGCGCCGCGGCGGACGGCGGCGCTGGGGCCGCGGGGGTGAGTGGGGCCGCCGGGGCCGCCGCGGCCGCCGGCCGGGCGCCGCGGCCGAGCCTGCGGGAGCGCGCCGGGCGCCTGCGCGGGCCCCTGCTCGCCTACCTCGTGGTCACGGCCGTCTTCTCGCTGGGCAACTCGTCGGACGCGTTCCTGATCCTGCGGGCTCGCGATCTGCAGGTGGCGGCGGTGATGATCCCGGTGCTCTACGTGACGTTCAACTTCATCTACTCGGCGCTGTCGGTCCCGGCGGGGCTGCTGGCGGACCGGATCGGCCGACGGAAGGTGGCCCTGATGGGGTTTGCGGTGTTCGCGATCGCCTATGCCTGGATGGCGATGGCCCACTCGCAGGCGGCGGCATGGGGAGTCTTCGCCGTCTACGGGATCTACATGGGCATCTCCGACGGGAATGGGCGGGCGCTCCTGGCGGAGTTCTCGTCGGGCGCGCGGCGGGGGACGGCCTTCGGCGCCTACCACATGGTAGTGGGGTTGGCGGCGCTGCCGGCGAGCGTGATCGCCGGCGTGCTGTACGACCGGGTGTCGCCGTCGGCGCCCTTCTGGGTGGGCGCGGGCGGCGCAGTGCTGGCGGGCGTCTTGATGCTCGCGCTCGTACCCGAGCCGCGGGGGAGACGCCAGACTGTCTAGGATGCCGCTGTGGTATCCTACATCACTATGGCATCATTACAGCACATGCAGCGGCTGCAGGTCCAGTTGACCGAAGAACAGGCCAGCCATTTGCGGCAGACGGCTGAGTCGGAAGGCACCTCTCAAGCGGAAATAGTCCGAAGGGCGTTGGAAGCCTACCTCCGTCGTCCGATCCGGGCCCGCGAATCGGCCGTCCGCGCGCGGGCGCTGGAGTTGATCGGAGCCTTCTCGTCGGGTCTATCCGACGTATCGGAGAATCACGACCGCTACCTGGCAGAGGCAATCCGGGGAGAGGACGAGTCTACTGGTGGCGTCTGAAGAAGCGAAGATCGTCTATGCCGACACGAGCGGCTTGTATGCGACACTCGACGCTGGCGACGGGCGGCATAGAGAGGCGTCCACCATCGTCCGGTCGCTGCTGAGCGAGGGCGCACTTCTAGTGACCACCAACTTACGTCGTGACCGAGCTTACCGCGCTGGTACAGAACCGGCTTGGCCTTGACAGTCGCTCTGCGAGTGCACCGCGGGCTTCTCCCGGCGCTCGAGATCGTGTTCGTGGACCGCGGACTCCACGACAGGGCGGTAGCCGCCTGAGTCAGTGGCGCGGAGCGGAGAGTTGAGCTTGGTGTGACTGTGCCGGCTTTGTGCTCATGCGCGACCTCGGCCTGGTCACGGCGCTGGCGTTCGACCGGCACTTCGAAGAGCAGGGATTCGCTCTGCCGTAGCATCCCCTAGCTCGCGACGCCGCGGCACTCAGTCGAGCCGGTCGAGGATCGCCGGGATCTCCCGATGGTCTCTGATGACGAAATCGGCTTCGGGCGGCTCCTGGTGGTCCATCGCGCCGGCGCAGCGGATGGCCACCATGCCCATCGCCTGCGCCCCGGCGATGTCGGTGCGGGGCGTGTCGCCCACGTGCGCCGCCTCGGCCGGGCGCGCGCCCAAGGCCGCCAGGGTGCGCTCGAACATGCGCCGGTCGGGCTTGGGGTAGCCGGTCTCATCGGAGAAGGTCAGGGCTTCGAAACACGCCAGAAGGCCGTCCTTGTCCAGGAACTGCCGCAGCACCCGCCCCGGCGTGAGGCTGGTGTCGGAGATCAGCCCCAGACGGTAGCCCGCGGCGGCAAGAGCGGGGATGGTCTCCCGCGCTCCGGGCAGCAGTTGGAGGGGAGCCAACAGCGAGGCGTCCTCGATCTCCAGCACGGTCCGGGCGATCAGGTCGCGATCCGACGGCGGCGGGGTCGAGGCCGAAATGCGCCAGGATGTACGTCACCTGCTCCCGGGCGCCGAAATGGGCGCCGCTCGTCCAGGCCTCCATGTAGGCGTCGAAACCCGACCGGTAGGCGCCTGCTCAGCTCGTCCGCGGATGGGTGGACATCGCACGCTGCCAGCAACTCACTGAGCACCTCGCAGTCGTCTCGGCCGGGCTCTGTCCATAACTCCGCCGTCGGCGGAATAGAGAGTGTTCCAGAAATCAAAGGTTATGGCGGTCATCCGACCGCCGGCAGTCGTTCGGGGCACGTCACGCTCCTATCGAGGGGCTTCTCCGCTCCGGATGTGCAGGGCTCGGGGGCCCCGCCGGGAAAGTATAGAGGTTGATGAAGTAGTCATGGCCCTACGCGCGGCGGGCGCTCTGTCCGCGGCCGGGGCGGACCTAAGTAGGCTCGGGGTGACACATGCTGGTATCCTTCCTCACCATGAAGACGAAGTCATCGAAGCTCCTGGGGCTTCTTGCTCTCACTCTTGCCCTGGTAGCCGTTCTCACCGGCGTCGTTGCTGCAGCCGCAGATGGCACAGGCCCAGGCGGCCGGTTTCAGCGACGTGCCGTCGTCGAATCCTTACCATGTCCAGATCGAGACCTTGACCCTATTGGGCATCATAGAAGGCTGCGCCGGACGGACTCTTTCATCCCAACGCGCCGGTCACTCGCCAGCAGCTCGCCAAGATGGTGATCCTGGCCATGCGCATCGGCGTGAGCGAGGCGGACGAAAGCGCCTTCGGAGACGTGAAGAAGACCGCCGACGGCACTCTCTATCCCGATCACTACGTGGCCGCTGCTGCCCGGGAGGGGATCGTCACCGGCTACGAAGGGCCAAAGGGACCCTTGTTCAAGCCGGATGCGTCCATCACGCTGGCCCAACTGGTGACCATGGGGACCAGGGCCACGACGAGGTCGCTGGTCGTGCCTCCGGATTCCTACCGGTCGGCGTGGGGCAATTTCGACCCCAAACACAGCGTGATCGCTCGGGTGGCTCAGTACAACGGCCTGCTGCGGGAGTTGGCGCCTCCCGGGTCGACGCTCAAGTCGATGTCACCGTGGCGCACGGCCACGCGGGCCGAAGCGGCGGCGCTGCTCTTCAACATCATGGGCACCGACACCGCCGGGTTGAACGGACGCTTCCTGGGCGATTCCAGCGACCTGGTGCGCTACTTCCGCGAGCACAGCGGCGGGTCGGACGGCAAGTTCTCGGTGTCGCTGGAGGCTTTGGCCAAGCTGTACGTCGACTATGGCGAGACGCTTCGGCATCCGCGCCGACATGGCCTGGGCGCAGATGATCCACGAGACCGGCTACGGCCAGTACGGAGGCGACGTCAAGCCCGAGCAGAACAACATGGCCGGCATCGGGGCGACCGGGCGGCGTGCCGGGCAACTCGTTCGCCACCGCGGAACTGGGCGTGATCGCGCAGTACGCTCATCTGGCCTGGTACGTCTATCCCAGCCACCTGAGCGATCCCTACTGCGTGCTGGTGGCACGCAGCCGGCGGACGGTCCGATCACCACCCCCGGAGACCCGCGCCACTTCGTGCAGCCGAACGGCAGTCCGCACAAGGGGCAACGTCCGCACCGTGTACGAGCTGAGCGCCAAGTGGGCGGTGGGGCCGGACTACGGGGCGGCCATACAGAAGAAGGCGGCCGGGATCGTCCTCAGCGTCGGGCTCTGGTAGCGGCGCGCCCGGCGCAGCCGCGGCTCCAGCCCCGGCCGGCGCGGCGCGCAGCCGGCGCAGCCGCTGGGCTAGCCGCGTGTAGCCCGGCCGTCGCCGTCGATGGGAATGGCGGGCCCGAGGTAACGCGGCTCCGGCTTGCTCACATGTAGCTGGAAGAAGGCCTTCGCCCGGGCCAGCCAGTCGCGCACGGCGAAGCGCCACTCGTTCGCGTAGGGCTGGATGTCGGCCGGGACGCCGGTGGCGTCCAGGCCCAGGCTCCGGGCCGTGTAGACGGCGCGCGCCAGATGGAACCCCTGCGTCACCACCAGACGCGGTCGTGACCTGGAACACGTCCCGAGCCCGGTACATGGTGTCGTAGGTGCTGAAGCCGGCGTGGTCGGTGAACACGTCCTCGTCGGGAACGCCCTGGTCGAGCGCGTAGCGGAGCATGGCGTTGACCTCGTCGTACGTGGTCTGGCCGTGGTCGCCCGAGAGCAGGAGCTTGTCGACCTTCCCCAGCTTGTAGAGGCGCACGCCGGTCGCGAGGCGGTCGGTGAGCATGGGGGAGAGTCCGCCGTTGGGATAGACCCTGGCCCCCAGGACGATCGCCACCTGCGCCTGGGGAGCGTCTTCGGCCTGATCCACTATCGAGCCGCGGGCCGATAGCGCGATGATCAGGTTTGTCACCAAGACCGCCAGACCGACGATGACGATCACCACGGCTGCGTCCACGAGGAGCCAGAAGACCAGCCGTTTTCGGCGGCTTCGGCGCCCGGGACGCGGTCTCGTGCGGCCGATCAGTCGCGACACGACTTCTCCTTGCGTTGTGCTGGCCGTCGCGGGGAAGCGTAGCACGGCGCGGGCGCGGCTCTCCAGCGCGGTGCGCCGGCGGGCGGGGGCGGGCCCGGGCGGTTGCGCAACACCGCGCGCTTGGACTAGAATGCCTGGTTCGTCGGCGCTCGCGCGCCACTGCCTGCGTACGCACTCGCATCGCACGAAGCTTCAACTACTGGGGGTATCTGGCATGGCCATGACCATGACCGAGAAGATCCTGGCCCGAGCGGCCGGCAAAGAGTCGGTGGCTCCGGGCGATCTCATCATGGCGAAACTCGACCTGTGTCTCGGCAACGACGTCACCGCCGGGGTGGCCATCGACGAGTTCGAGAAGGCCGGGTTCGACCACGTGTTCGATCCGGAGAAGATCGCGCTCCTCGCCGACCACTTCACGCCGAACAAGGACATCAAGTCCGCCGGCCTGGTGAAGCAGATGCGCGAGTTCTCCAAGAAGCACGGGATCGTGCACTTCTACGACGTGGGCCGCGTGGGCGTCGAGCACGCCTTCCTGCCCGAGCAGGGGCTGGTCGGTCCGGGCGACGTGATCCTGGGCGCCGACTCCCACACCTGCACCTACGGCGCTCTGGGCGCGTTCGCGACCGGGGTCGGCTCCACCGACCTGGCCGGCGCCATGGCCACCGGCGAGGCCTGGTTCCGGGTGCCCGAGACCCACCAGTTCGACTTCGAAGGGACCCTGGGCCGCTACGTGACGGGCAAGGACATCGTCCTTTTTACCATCGGCCAGATCGGGGTGGACGGAGCCCTCTACAAGGCCATGGAGTTCACCGGCTCGGCCATCCGCAGCCTCTCCATGGATTCGCGCTTCACCATCTGCAACATGGCCATCGAGGCCGGGGGCAAGAGCGGCATCATCGCCCCCGACGACATCACCAAGGCCTACGTGGAGGGGCGGTTCCGGCGCACGCCCGTCTACTACGCCACCGACGCCGACGCCGTCTACGAGAAGGTCTACCGCTGGAAGGCGGACGAGATCCCCTTGATGGTGGCCAAGCCGCACCTGCCCTCGAACACCCAGCCGGCCGACGAGCTGAACTCGGTCAAGATCGACCAGGTGGTCATCGGCAGCTGCACCAACGGCCGCATCGAGGACCTGCGCCAGGCGGCCGAGATCCTGCGGGGCCGCAAGGTGCACAAAGACGTGCGCTGCATCGTCATCCCGGCCACGCAGGCCATCTGGAAGCAGGCCAACGACGAGGGCCTGTTCGACGTGTTCATCGAGGCCGAGGCGGCCGTGTCGACGCCCACCTGCGGTCCCTGCCTGGGCGGGCACATGGGCGTGCTGGCCGAGGGCGAGCGGGCCGTGTCGACCACCAACCGCAACTTCGTGGGCCGCATGGGCCATCCCGGCTCCGAGGTCTACCTGGCCGGCCCGTACGTGGCCGCCGCCAGCGCGGTGGCCGGCTACATCGCCACCCCAGACCAGATCGGTGGAAGGAGGCAGCCATGACGGCGCTGCGCGGACGGGCCTGGACCTTCGGGCGCGACATCGACACCGATCTCATCATCCCGGCCCGCTATCTCAACATGAAGACGGCCGCCGAGCTGGCCCAGCACGTGATGGAAGACGCCGATCCCACCTTCGCCGGCAAGGTCAAGCCGGGCGACATCGTGGTGGCCAAGGAGAACTTCGGTTGCGGCTCCAGCCGCGAGCACGCCCCCATCGCCCTGAAGGGCGCGGGCGTGTCGGTGGTCATCGCCAAGAGCTTCGCCCGCATCTTCTATCGCAACTCGTTCAACACCGGGCTGCCCATCCTGGTGGCGCCCGGAAGCGGTGGACGGCATCAGCGAGGGCGACGAGGTGACGGTCGATCTCGCCACCGGCGAGATCGCCAATCTGACCACCGGCGCGACCTTCCAGGCTCAGCCGCTTGCCGCCGTTCATGCGCGAACTGGTGGAGGCCGGCGGCCTGCTGCCGTACCTAAAGACCCGCGCCGCAGCGGGCTAGCGAAAGGATGAGCATGAACTACGACATCGCCGTTATGCCCGGCGACGGAACCGGCCCGGAGGTGGTGGCCGAGGGGCTCAAGGTTCTCCAGGCCGCGGCGGCTCGCGCCGGCTTCACCTACGATCTCACCCACTACGATTTCGGCGGCGAGCGCTACCTGCGCACGGGGGAGACTCTGCCCGACTCTGCCATCGACGAGCTCGGCGGCCACGACGCCATCTTCCTGGGCGCGATCGGCCATCCCCAAGTGAAGCCGGGAATCCTGGAATTGGGCATCCTGCTCAAGGCCCGCTTCGTCCTCGACCTGTACATCAATCTGCGCCCGGTCAAGCTGTTTCCCGGGGTGGAGACGCCCATCAAGGACAAGGGTCCCGCGGAGATCGACTTCGTGGTGGTGCGCGAGAACACCGAGGGGCTCTACGCATCGACCGGCGGCTTCCTAAAGAAGGGAACCCCCGACGAGATCGCGGTGCAGGAGAGCGTCAATACCCGCAAAGGCGTGGAACGGTGCATTCGCTACGCCTTCGACTACGCCGGGCGTGCCGACCGCCACGGGAAGCTCACGCATGGTGGGCAAGACCAACGTGCTCACCTACGCCTGGGATCTCTGGTGGCGGGCCTTCAATGAGATCGGCGACGCCGACTATCCCAAGATCAAGCGTGAATACGCCCATGTCGACGCCACCTGCATGTGGTTCGTCAAGAACCCGGAGTGGTTCGACGTGATCGTCACCGACAACATGTTCGGCGACATCATCACCGACCTGGGGGCCATGATCCAGGGGGGCATGGGCGTGGCGGCCGGCGGCAACATCCATCCGGGCAAGATCGGCATGTTCGAGCCCATCGGCGGTTCGGCGCCCAAGTACACGGGTCAGAATGTCATCAACCCATTGGCGGCCATCGGCGCCGTGCAGATGATGCTCGACTACCTGGGGCAGCCGGAGGCCGCGAAGTGGGTGGAGGACGGCATCATCCATGCGGTGAGCAAGATGAAATCTGTCTCCGCCGGTCAGATGGGCATGGGCACCGACGCGGTAGGCGACCTGGTCGCGGGTTTCGTGGCCAGAAGCTGAAGGGTACCGTCTCTGGGGTAGGCGTAGGCGAACGAACCGGCGCAAAGGAGGCCGCATGGAGACCATCGTTGTCGGTGTGGATGGATCTGAGAACGGGCGGGCGGCACTGGAGTTCGCCGCCAAGGAAGCGGTGCTGCGGGGGGCGCGGCTTCGGATAGTGGGCGCATGGGAGATTCCCCCGGCGGCCCTTGCCAGCGTGGGGCTGAGCCGTGACTTCTACGACGAGTTCGAAGATCAGGCGGTCTCCGTCGTCCGCGCGGCGGCGGCCCGGCTGACCGAGGTGGAACCTTCGGTGCCCTACGAAGAGCGGGTGGTGCAAGGTCAGGCGGGCAACGTCCTCTTGGAAGAGGCCCACGACGCGGCGCTGCTTGTGGTCGGGAACCGCGGCCATGGGGGTTTCCGGGGTCTGCTTCTGGGGTCGGTCAGCCGGCAAGTGGTGCAGCATGCCCGCTGCCCGGTGGTCGTGGTGCCGACGGTGGAGGGCTAGGAGGCTGCTGAAGAACGACGCCACGGCCGTCGGAACGCACCGGGCGGCCAATTGCGTCGTCCTCGGTCGCACGAATAGCGCTGCGAGTCGTGCGCCCTGCGTCCTTGTCTTGTGCGTGCTGGGAGGTTACCCGTTGCCGCGGAGTCTCCGCCTTCCTCGGCATCATTGTGGGTGCCACAACTGCCGTCGCTCAAGGTTCCCGCGGCTCCGCCGATGAAGTGAGCGTGACCCAGACAGCGGAGGGAAGGTTGGGCGACAAGACGGCAAACGGCGGGATATCCGCCCGGGAAGCGCTCAGCGTGGCGCTACTTCACACTATGCCGCATGGCGTGGTGGTCTACGCCCAGGACGGCACGTGCCTCCGGGCCAACGAGGCGGCCGCGCGTATTTCCGGCAAGTCCAGGGTCGCGATCATGGGCCGGTCGCTGTCGGAGACTCGCCTGTGGGGCCCGGGGCTTCGCGAAGACGCGCAGGCGGCCTCGGCTACCGGGTGCCCCCAGGAACGGACGGTCAAGCTCAATGCCGGTCGCGGCGCGCACGTCTGGGTAGAGCGCCGGGTCGAGCACCTCGATGTCAACGGCGAATCCTGCACGATAGTCGGGCTGGAGGATGTCACCGATCGAAGGCAGCGGGAAGAGGCTCTCCAGCTGACGCAGTTCTCTGTGGACCACGCGGGCGACGCGGTCTACTGGACGGATTCAGACGGGAAGCTCGTCTACGTGAACGAGGTCGCCTGCCGGCGCCTGGGCTACTGTCGCGAAGAGCTTCTCGGCATGACCATCTTCGACCTCGATCCGGCCGCGCCGCGGCCCTGGTCCGATCATTGGGCGGAGCTCAAGGAGCGAGGCTCGTTCCGCTTCGAAGCGGCGCATCGTGCCAAGACCGGCGAGTTGCTTCCGGCAGAGATCACCGTGAACTACGTCGAATACGGGGGCAAAGAATACAACTGCGCTTTTGGACGCGACATCACCGAGCGCAAGCGGATGGAGGAATCTCTGCGCCTCACCCAGTTCTCGGTGGACCGGGCCAACGATCTGGTGTTCTGGATCAGCCCGGAAGGCCGCTACCTCTATGCAAGCGACTCCACCTGCCGGCGCCTCGGCTACTCGCAAGAGGAGCTGCTGGGCATGACGATCTACGACGTGGATCCCGCCGCCCCCCGGCCCTGGAGCGAGCACTGGCGGGACGTGAAGAGCCGGGGTTCCTCTACCTTCGAGACCGTGCACCGCACGAAGGACGGCGAGGTATTCCCGACAGAGGTGACTGCGAACTTCGTCGAGTACGAGGGGAAAGAGTACATCTTCGCCTTCTCCCGAGAGATCACCGAGCGCAAGAAGGCGGAGAGGGAGCTTCGCGAGGCCCAGGAGGCGACGGAGGCCGCCAACCGAGAGCTGGAGCGCGCGATTCGGCGCGCGAATCAGTTGGCGATCGACGCGCAGGCGGCGAGCGCGGCCAAGAGCTCGTTCCTGGCCAACATGAGCCACGAGATCCGCACTCCCATGAACGGGGTCATCGGCATGATCGACTTGCTGCTCGGCACCGATCTCAACCGCGAGCAGCGCGACTTCGCCCAGACGGTGCAGACCAGCGCCGAGGCCCTGCTGACGGTGATCGGCGACATCCTCGATTTCTCCAAGGTCGAGGCGCAGAAAATGGATTTCGAGACGATCGACTTCGATCTCAGGACTTCGCTGGAGGACATGACGGGGCTCCTGGCCCTCAAGGCCCACGAGAAGGGGATCGAGTTGTTCACCCTCGTGGAGCCGGAGGTCCCCTCCTCGCTTCGGGGCGATCCGGGACGCCTGCGCCAGATCCTGACGAACCTGGTGGGCAACGCCGTCAAGTTCACGGAAAAGGGCGAAGTCAGCGTACACGTGGTCCTCGAGGCCGAAGACAGCGACGAGCGCGAAGCGTCAGGTTCAGCGTCCACGATACCGGCCTCGGAATACCGCCTGAGAAACTGGACGCTCTCTTCCAGCCCTTCACTCAGGCGGATGCTTCGACCACCCGGCGTCACGGAGGGACCGGACTGGGCCTATCTATCGCGAAGGGCCTGGTCGAGGGCATGGGCGGTGTTATCGGGGCCGAGAGTGAGGTGGGGGCCGGATCGACTTTCTGGTTCGTGTTGCCCATGGCCAAAGGGACCCCCTCCTCGCCCGATCTTGACGTGGCCGACTTGGGCGTCGTTTCCGGGCTCCACGTGCTGGGGGTGGACGATAGCCAGACGAACCGCAGGGTGCTCGCCGGGATGCTGGACTCCTGGGGATGCCGGCACGAAGAGGTGGCGACCGCGGAGGCCGCCCTGAGCGCGCTGAGACGAGCGCAGGCGGAGGGTAACCCCTTCCAGATCGCCGTCCTCGATCTCTGCATGCCCGACATGGACGGGGAGATGCTGGCCCGACTGATCAAAGAGGATCCAGAGCTTCGCGACACGGTGTTGGTGATGATGACCTCGGTGGGCAATCGCGGCGACGCCTCTCGCATGGAAAAGGCCGGTTTCGCGGCATATCTGGTCAAGCCCGTGCGCCAGTCCCAGCTCTACGATTGCCTGGCCACTTTGGCAGGCCGTGAGGCTGCCAAGGAGGCGGCAGTGCCGGCGAGCCGGGGCATGATCACCCGTCATACTCTGGCCGAGAAGGCAAGACGACGGGCTCGGATCTTGCTGGCCGAGGACAATCCGGTGAACCAGAAGGTGGCGCTCAAGACCTTGGAACAGCTCGGCTACCATGCCGACGTAGCTGCCGACGGCCTTCAGGCACTGCGGGCGCTTCAGGCGAGGTCCTACGATCTGGTGCTGATGGACGTTCAGATGCCGGAGATGGACGGCATGGAAGCCACCCGGCAGATCCGCGCGCCCCAGTCAGGAGTCATCAATCCGTCGGTGCCTATCGTCGCCCTGACCGCTCACGCCATGGCGGGAGACAGGCTCGCCTGCCTCGAGGCCGGGATGGACGACTACTTGGCCAAACCGATCAAGCGGAGCGAGTTGACGGACGTGCTGAACCGCTGGTTGGCGGCCTCCGACATGCGCGCCGGGCTCCGCGGGCGGGGCGGTCCCCATCGGCGCCCCGGCCCTCAGGGGCGAGGGCGACCGCTCCGACTGGTCGTGCCTCCGGTTGTCCCGGAGTTGAGCATCTTCGATGAATCGGTGCTTCTCAAAGTCCTCGACGGCGACAGAGAGTCGGCTGCCGAGATCGCCGCGGACTTTCTTGATGACCTGCCGGTGCAACTGTCAGGGCTGCGAGAAGCGGTCGCCGCCGGAGACGCCGTTCGGGTCAGACAGCGCGCCCACGCACTCAAGGGGGCCTCGGCGAGCGTGGGAGCCGAGGCGTTGCGGCAGTTGGCCGCCGGCCTGGAGCAGAGCGCCGCGGCCGGCGATCTTGACGGAGCGTCCACCGTGGTAGTGGAGGTCGAACAGCAACTGACGCGCCTGGTAGGACTCGCGGCGGCGAAGGGCGGTCTGCTGTGAGGGTGCTCATAGCGAGGAGTCCGACCTTTCCCTTGAAAGTGCTATCATTTACGCAGACATCCGATAGGAATCTTCTTCAGGCGACGCGCAGAAGCGAGCTCATCCTCTCTCACCCCGCCCGTTTGCAGTCCTCTCGTATGCCGCACTGTAACTCCGTATGTGGAGGAATCGATGAGTTCTGCAAAACTGTATGTGGGCAACCTCAGCTACGAAACGTCTGAAGCAAGTGTAAAGGCCCTCTTCGAACAGCACGGCGAAGTCACGTCCGTCAACCTGATCACCGATCGGGATAGCGGCCGGCCCAAGGGCTTCGGCTTCGTGGAGATGGCGACCCCGGAAGCGGCGGAAGCCGCCAAGAGCGCCCTCGACGGCACCCAGCTCGACGGTCGCGCCCTTAAAGTCGACGTGGCCAAGGAACTGCAGCCCCGGGCCCCCCGCAGCGGCGGCGGCTACGGTGGCGGCGGCGGCTACGGCGGCGGCGGTGGCGGCGGCGGCTACGGCGGCGGTGGCGGCGGCGGGAATCGTCGCTGGTAGTCACCAGCCTACAGAGCAATCTGTGCAGGAGCGCCGGCCTTCGGGCCGGCGCTCTTTTCATTTGTGGGCTTGTATACTCTGGTATCCAATGATCCGGCCCCGGACGGGGTCCAGGGAGGCTCTCATGCAGATCTACATCGACGGCGAGTTCTACAGCAAGGAAGACGCGAAGGTCAGCGTCTTCGACCACGGTCTCCTGTATGGGGACGGCGTGTTCGAAGGTATCCGGGTGTACGCCGGCCGGGTATTCGAGCTCGACCCCCATATCGACCGGCTGTACGCTTCGGCTCAGGCCCTGGCGTTGGAGATTCCCCTGCCGCGCGTCGATCTGGTGGAAGCCATGCTGGAGACCATCCGTCGCAACGATATCCACAACGGGTACGTGCGTCTGGTGGTCACCCGAGGCGATAGGCGATCTGGGGCTCAATCCCGCGAAGTGCCCCAAGGCCACCGTGTTCTGCATCGCCGACGGCATCTCGCTCTATCCGGCCGAGGTCTACGAGCAGGGGTTCAAGGTGGCCACGCTGGCCACGCGGCGTAACGATCCGCAGGCCGTCAATCCGGCCATCAAGAGCCTCAACTACCTGAACAACATCATCGGCGCCTTGGAGCTGCGCGGCCGGGCCGTGAACGAGGGCCTGTTCCTCACCACCTCGGGCTACGTGTGCGAGTGCACCGCCGACAACTTCTTCCTGATCAAGGGGCGCAAGTTGATGACGCCCCATCCGGCGCTGGGCGCGCTGGGCGGCATCACCCGGGCCGTGGTGATGAGGTTGGCGAGCGGTCATGGGCATGGAGGTGGAAGAGGGCTTCTACACCCTGTACGACGTGTACACGGCGGACGAGGCCTTCCTCACCGGGACCGCCGCCGAGGTGGGGCCGGTGGTGGAGGTCGACAAGCGGGCGATCGGCGCGGGCGTACCCGGCCCGCTGACCCGGGAGATCATCGCCCGCTTCCACGAGTATGCCTTGAGCACCGGCACCCCGGTCAACGGGTAGCCCTGGACCGGCGATGAACGGCTGCGGACGACGCCGGGGCGCGCGATGACATCCGCGCGCCCCATCCTCCTGTACGACACCACCCTGCGTGACGGCATGCAGCGGGAGGGCATGAGCGTCTCGGTGGACGAGAAGGTGCGCATCGCCGCCCGCATCGCCGATCTGGGCGTGCACGTCATCGAAGGGGGGTTCCCGGGCTCCAATCCCAAGGACGAGGAGTTCTTCCGCAAGCTGGAGAAGGAGCCGCTCGGGACCACGGTGGTGGCGGCCTTCGGCACCACCCGCGGCGCGGGGGTGCGGGCCGACGCGGACGCCAAGCTCCGCGTCCTGGCCGATTGCTGGGCTCCGGTGGCCGCTCTGGTGGGCAAGACCTGGGACCTGCACGTGGAGAAGGTCCTGCGGGTGGACCGCGAGGAGAACCTGCGCATGATCGCCGAGTCGGTGGCCTTTCTGCGGGGGCAGGGCAAGCGGGTCTTCTACGACGCCGAGCACTTCTTCGACGCCTATGCCGCCCATCCCGACTACGCGCTGGCCTGCCTGCGGGCCGCCGCCGAGGCCGGGGCCGAGGCCGTCTGCCTGTGCGACACCAACGGGGCGGCCCTCCCGATGCAGGTGGCGGAGGTGGTGGAGCGGGTGGTCTCGGTGCTGGGCGGCGTCTGCCGGGTGGGCATCCACGCCCACAACGACGCCGGCTGCGCGGTGGCCAACTCCCTGGTCGCGGTGGACCGGGGCGCAGATTCGGTGCAGGGCACCATCAACGGCTACGGGGAGCGCTGCGGCAACGCCGATCTCTGCGCCATCATCCCGGCGCTCAAGCTCAAGATGGGTCTCGACTGCGTCTCCGACCGCGACCTGGCCAAGCTCACCGACACGGCTCATTTCGTGGCCGAGCTCTGCAACATCTCGCCCGATCCGCACCAGCCCTACGTGGGTCACAACGCCTTCGCCCACAAGGGCGGGCTGCACGTGTCGGCGGTGGAGCGCGACCCCAGCACCTTCGAGCACATCGACCCGGCTCTGGTGGGCAACTCCCCGCACGTGCTGGTGTCGGAGCTGTCGGGGCGGGCCACCATCAATCAGAGGGTGCGGGAGCTGGGCTATCCCCTGCACGGAAGAGAACGAGCTGGCCGACCGGGTGCTCGAGCGGGTGAAGGCAGCAGGAGCACGCCGGCTATCACTACGAGGCCGCCGACGCCTCCTTCGAGTTGCTGCTGCGCGCCGAGATGGGTCTCAAGGTGGAACTCTTCCACTTGGAGACCTTCCGCATCATCGTGGAGAAGCGCGAGGACGGCGAAACGGTGAGCGAGGCCACCATCAAGGTGCATGTGGGCGGCGACCGCTTCATCGAGACCGCCGAAGGGAACGGCCCGGTCAACGCCCTGGACAAGGCCCTGCGCCTGGCCATCGAGCGCAAGTTCCCGGCGGTGCACGACATCCGCCTGGTCAACTACAGCGTGCGCATACTGGACGAGGACAAGGGCACCGCGGCCAAGACCAGGGTGCTGATCGACTCGTCCGACGGGCGTGACAGTTGGGGCAGCGTGGGGGTGAGCGTGAACGTGGTGGAGGCTTCGTGGCAGGCGTTGGTCGACTCCATCTCATACGGACTGCTGCGCCCGCGCGGCGACGAGGCGGCGGGCGCGAGCGCGCCGCCGAAAACCAAGGAGGCAGAATGAAGCTGGCCCGTATCGAGTACCAGGGCGAGGTCTACGAGCGCCACGGTGACCTGCAACGGCTACCTATCGTCGAGGGGCCGGAGGCGCCCGGTTCGCCGCGCTGCACCGGAGCGGGCGCCGCGCGCACCTGCGCCGCCTCGCTCGCGGCCGGCACCGTCATCTCCGAGCAGGAAGCCACCCTTCTGCCCCCGGTGACTCCGGGGAAGATCCTGGGAGTGGGGTGGAACTTCCCGGCGCACATCAAGGAGATGGTCGACCGGACCTCCGCCGGCGAGCGGGTCACCGAGCCCCCCACGGAAGAAGTGCCGCCTCCCATCCTCTTCTTCAAGCCACCTTCGAGCCTGATCGGGCATCGAGAGGCGATCGTCTATCCCCGGGACGCCACCCGGGTGGAGTACGAGGGCGAGTTGGCCGTGGTCATCGGGCGCGACACCCGCAGGGTCACGCCGGAGGAGGCCAGGCAGGCCGTGCTGGGTTGGACCTGCGCCAACGACGTCACCGAGCGCGACCTGCAGGGGCAGGACAAGCAGTGGTGGCGGGCCAAGGGCTACGACACCTTCGCCGTGGCCGGTCCCTTCTTGGAGACCGAGACGCCGGCGCCCGAGGCCTGGATCCGCACGCGGGTCAACGGGGAACTGCGCCAGGAGGGCCAGGTCCGGGACATGATCCGCGATCCGTTCGAGATCATCTCGCTGGTGAGCCAGGCCATGACCCTCCAGCGCGGCGATCTGATCATGCTCGGGACTCCACCCGGAGTGGGCGAGCTTCATCCGGGAGACGAGGTCGAGGTGGAGATCGACGGCGTGGGCTATCTGCGGAACAGGGTGGAGCGGGAGATCACGTGAAACCCGCTCTCAGCGGATTTTGTTCACCTCCAGCCGACACGACAGCTTGAGGAGGCACTGGGCTTCGGGTAGAATCGACCAGTAGTCCGGCGTCCGCCCCGTTGTTCTTATCGGGGAGTCCTCAGGGAGAATCGTGGTTTTGTCAGCTCCTTCCCAGCCCGCCACTGAAGGGATAGCTCGGCCGGCGGCCGGCTTCTGCCACCTGCACGTCCACACCCACTACTCGGCGCTCGATGGGGCCTGCAAGGTGGACGACCTGGTGGCCCGGGCCGTGGAGCTGGGCATGCCGGCCTTGGCCATCACCGATCACGGGGTGCTGTCCGGCATCATCCAGTTCTACCAGCAGTGCCTGAAGGCCGGCATCAAGCCCATCATCGGGCTGGAAGCCTACCTGGTGGAAGACCGCTTCCGCAAGGAAGGGCAGAACGAGGAGCGCTGGCATCTCACCCTTCTGGCCCGCGACGACAGCGGCTATCGGAATCTGCTCAAGCTGGGCAGCCTGGCCTTCCTGGAGGGCTACTACTACAAGCCGCGCATGGACTACGCCGCTCTTCGGGAGCACGCCGAGGGTCTCATCTGCCTGTCCGGCTGCGCCAGCGGCCGTCTCTCCAAGGCCCTCCAGTTCGGACAGTTCGCCGCCGCCGACGCCGAGGTGGAGCGTCTGGTGCGAGATCTTCGGCAAGGAGAACGTCTACCTGGAGATACAGGAGACCGGCATCCGCGAGCTGGCCGAGGTGAACCCGCGCCTGGTGGAGTTGGCGGAACGGACCGGCCTGAAACTGGTGGCCACCAACGACGTCCACTACCTGCGCGAGGGCGACGCCACCGCGCACGACGTGCTGCTCTGCATCCAGACCGGCTCGCGGCTTTCCGAGGAGAACCGCCTGCGCTTCTCGTCGGAGGAGTTCTTCCTCAAGAGCGGAGACGAGATGCGGGCCGCCTTCCCGGATCATCCCCAGGCGTTGGCCACCACCCTGGAGGTGGCCGAGCGCTGCAACGTGGAGATCAAGCTCGACGAGATGCTCATCCCGCATTTCCCGGTCCCCGAGGGGTACGACGAAGCCTCGTATCTGCGGGAGCAGTGCGAGAAGGGATTGACGCGCCGCTACGGGAGCGCGGTGTCGCCCGAGGTGCGGGAGCGCCTCGAGACCGAGCTGGCGGTGGTGGAGAAGATGGGCTTCCCGCCCTACTTCCTCATCGTGTGGGACTTCGTCAGCTACGCCAAGCAGTCCGGCATCGCCGTGGGCCCGGGCCGGGGCTCGGCCGCGGGCTCGCTGGTCTCCTACCTGCTGGGCATCACCGACCTCGATCCCATCACCTACGACCTGCTGTTCGAGCGCTTCCTCAATCCCGACCGCATCAGCATGCCCGACATCGACATCGACTTCTCGGTCAGCGGCCGGGAGAAGGTCATCGACTACGTGGCCAACAAGTACGGGCGCGACCGGGTGGCCCAGATCGCCACCTTCGGCACCATCAAGGCCCGCCAGGCCATCCGCGACGCCGCCCGGGTCATGGACGTGCCCTACGGCCAGGCCGACCGCATCGCCAAGCTGGTGCCGGAGGTGCTCAACATCACCCTCGACGCCTGCCTGGCCGACGCCAAGGGCGAGCTGCGCGCCGCCTACGACAGCGACGACGTGGTGCGCGAAGTCATCGACATGGCCCGGCCCCTGGAGGGGCTCATCCGTCAGGACTCCATCCACGCCGCCGGCGTGGTCATCTCCAAGGGGCCGCTCACCGAGCATCTGCCTCTCATGCAGAAGGGCGACGCCGAGGTGGTCACCCAGGTGTCCATGAACGACGTGGAGAAGCTGGGCCTGCTCAAGATGGACTTCCTGGGTCTGCGCAACCTGGACGTCATCGACAGCGCCGTCGGAGATCATCCGAGAGGGCGGCCATCCCGAGTTCGATATCGAGACCATCCCCCTGGACGACCCGCCCACCTACCAGATGCTGGCCAAGGGCGACTCCGAGGGCGTGTTCCAGTTCGAATCGAGCGGCATGCGCGAGGCTCTGCGCGACATCCAGCCCACCCGGCTCGACGATCTCATCGCCCTGGTGGCGCTCTACCGGCCCGGTCCCATGGAGTTCATCTCCCAGTACGCCCGCAACAAGCGCGACCCGGGGAGCATCAAGTACGAGGACGACCGCCTGGAGCCCATCCTCAGCCCCACCTACGGGGTGGCGATCTACCAGGAACAGCTCATGGAGATCTCCAAGCGCATCGGCGGCTTCACACCGTCCCAGGCCGACGATCTGCGCAAGGCCATCGGCAAGAAGATCCGGGCCAAGATGGATCAACTGGAGCCCAAGTTCCGGGAGGGAGCCGAGGCCTCGGGCACCTCGCCCCGGGTCATCGATCACCTGTGGTCGTTGATGGAGAAGGCCGGCGACTACTCCTTCAACAAGTCGCACGCCGCCTGCTATGCCCTCATCTCCTATCGCACCGCCTACCTCAAGGCCAACTTCCCGGTGCAGTACATGGCCGCGCTCATCTCCAGCGTCATGGACACCAAGGACAAGGTGCCCTTCTACGTCGACGGTGGCCAACGAGATGGGCATCGAGGTGCTGCCCCCCGACATCAACGAGTCGGTTCTCGACTTCCGGGGGGTGGAGGGGCGCATCCGCTTCGGGTTGAACGCGGTCAAGAACGTGGGCGAGACGGCCATCCGCAACATCCTCGAGGCCCGGGAACAGGACGGTCCTTTCCGCGACCTGTTCGACTTCTGCGAGAGGGTGGATCTGGGCGCAGTCAACGGCAGGGCCATCGAGAGCCTGGTCAAGTCGGGGGCCATGGATTCCATCGGGCCTTCGCGCCGGGGCATGCTCATGGTGCTGCCGCAGGCCATGGCATACGGCAAGAAGACCCGCTCCGACACCGACCGGGGCCAAGGCTCCATCTTCGATCTGATGATGGACGCGGCGTCGGCCGCGACCGAGACGGACTCGGGCAACGGACGCCCGCTGCCAACGGATCCCGGGCCAACGGATCCCCTCCGGTGGACATCCCTCGCGATGACTTCACCCGGGAAGAGCTTCTGGCGTTGGAGAAGGAGACGCTGGGCCTGTACGTGAGCTCCCATCCGCTCAAGGACATTCGGCACGAGGTGCGCCGGGAGGCCGGGTACCTCATCTCCCAGTTGAGCGAAGTGTCCGACGGCACGGTCACCACCATCGTGGGCATGGTCGGCCGGTCAAGAAGATCACCACCAAGAAGTCGGGGGAGACCATGGCCTTCGTCACCGTCGAGGGCCTGGAGGGCTCGGTGGAGATAGTGTGCTTCCCGGCCGTCTACCAGGAGCACAAGGAACTTCTGGTCGAGGACAAGGTGATCAAGATCAAGGGCAGGGTGGACCACAAGGAAGATGCCGAGACCAAGTTCATCCCTCTGGCCATCGAAGCCTTCGCGCCCAAGACCGGGCTGGAGCCGCTGGCCCTGTCCGTCGACGGTGACAGCTTTCCCAGCACGGTCGTCGACGACCTCAAGCGCATCCTGGCCCGCTTTCCCGGGCAGTGCTCCGTGGACATGTACGTGCGCTCGGGAGCGCAGGCCCGGCGCCTGCGGCTCGGCGACGGCTACCGGGTCGATCCCCAGGCCAGTCTCTTCGCCGAGTTGAAGGAGTTGTTGGGCGAGGGCTGCGTGGGCCAGGGGCCGCCGTTTCCGGGCGGCACCACGGCCAAGTAGGGACCGGCATCGGACTATCCGCGGAGGTGACCGCATGACGCAGAGCGATGGTCAAGAAAGGACGCTGATCCGGGACATCAGCTTCTGCGGCGTGGCCAACGGCGCCAACGCCTGCATGGTGGACGTCGAGGACGGCAGGATACTCCGCATCCGGCCCATGCACTACGACTGGAAGTACGAGCGCCGACGAGCTCGGTCACTGGATGATGAAGGCCCGGGGCAAGACGCTTCACGCCCAGCATGAAGACCCTGATCCCGCCCTTCAGTCTGGCCTACAAGAAGCGGGTCCACTCCCCGGCCCGGATCCGGTTCCCCATGAAGCGGGTGGACTTCGACCCCAACGGGGAGCGCAACATCCAGAACCGGGGCGTCAGCAAGTACGTGCGCATCTCCTGGGACGAAGCCCTCGACATCATCACCGGCGAGATGCTGCGGGTGCGGGAGAAGTACGGGCCGACCGCCATCCTGTACCAGTCCGACCAGCACGGCGAGAACAAGGTGGTGCACGGTCCCCACGGCTGCGGGAGGAAGCTCCTGCGGCTGCTCGGGGGCTTCACGCTCCAGGCCCGGCAGCCCGACAGCTGGGAAGGCTGGTCGTGGGGCGCCAAGCACGTGTGGGGGATGGAGCCGGTCGGGCAGCAGGTGCCCGCAGGCCAATCTCATCTACGACATCGCCAAGAACGCGGAGCTGCTGCTCTTCTGGGGCTGCGACCAGGAGACGACCACCTGGGCCTGGCAGGGCCAGCTCCCCAGCCGCCTCAGCTACTGGTACACCGAGCTGGGGATCAGAGCAGATCTACATCGCCCCCGACCTCAACTACGCCGCGGCCGTGCACGCCGACCGGTGGATCCCCATCCTCCCCAACACCGACGCCGCCCTGTATCTGGCCGTCGCCTATCAGTGGTTCAAGGAAGGCACCTACGACAAGGAGTACCTGGAGACGCACGCGTACGGGGTGGACAAGTTCGAAGCCTACGTGATGGGCGACGGCGGACGGGGTCCCCAAGAGCCCGGCGTGGGCGGCGCCCATCACCGGCGTGCCGTCGCGCGTCATCAAGGCGCTGGCGCGAGAGTGGGCCTCGAAACGGACGACGGTGGTCATCGGCAACGGCGGCCCCGCCATACGCGGTCCCTATTCAAGCGAGCCCGCCCGCCTGCAGGTGCTCTGCCTGGCCATGCAGGGCCTGGGTAGCGCCGGGAGCCAACCAGGCCAAGATGCTCGATTGGGGCTTCATGGACGACATGGCCCAGGTCGGTTGCCCCCAGCCGGCGATGATCCCCAGTCTCATGGCCGCCTATACCGGCAGCAACTCGACCGAGACCAACCACGCCTTCCTGCCCAAGACCCTCCTCCCCAAGGCGATCCTCGAAGGCGGGTGCGAGTGGTGGGGCAACGAGCACGAGATGGCTCCCCGGGAGGACCAGTTCGTTCCTACAAGTACCCGGCCGACGGCTGCTCCAAGATCCACATGGTCTGGACCGACTCTCCCTGCTTCATGACCTGCTGGAACGACGGCAACAGCTTCGTGCGGGCCATGCGCCACCCCGACATCGAGTTCATCTTCGCCCAGCACCCCTGGCTCGAGAACGACTGCCTGCTGGCCGACGTGATCCTGCCGGTGAACACCAAGCTGGAAGAGGACGACATCAACAGCGACCTCTACAGCGGTCAGTCGATCCTGGTCTTCCCCGAGGAGCGGTGCGTGGAGCCGCTGGGCGAGTCGTTCAGCGACTACGAGATCGTCTGCAAGATCGCCGAGCGACTGGGGCTGCTCGAGGAATACACCGGCGGCCGGTCGATCGACGACCTCAGGCGCCTGGGGTTCGAGACTTCCGGGGATCCGGGCATCTGCCCGGCTGCTGAGCGGCTCACGTGGGAGCAGTTCCAGGAGAAAGGCTACGTGGTGGTGCCCACCGACCCGGACTGGGAGAAGGTGCCGGCCGGTCTCATCGACTTCTACCAGGACCCCGAGGGCCATCCCCTGTCGACGCCCACCGGCAAGATCGAGTTCTACGCCACCGGTCTGGCCGAGCACTTCCCCGACGATCCCGAGCGTCCACCGGTGCCGGCGTGGATCCCCTCCGGCGAGACCCACCAGGAGACCCTGGGCACCGAGCGGGCCAAGAAATACCCGCTGCTGGTGGTGTCGAACCACCCGCGCTGGGCGGTGCACGCTCAGCACGACGACATCAGCTGGCTTCGGGAGATACGCACCTGCAAGGTGACGGGCCCCGATGGCTATCAGTACCAGCCGCTGTGGATCCATCCCCGGGATGCCGCCGCGCGGGGCATCGAGAGACGGGGACGTGGTCGCCGTCTACAACGAGCGCGGGACCGTTCTGGCCGGGGCCTACGTGACCGAGCGGATCGTGCCGGGAGCGGTCAGCATGGACCACGGAGCCAAGTACGACCCTATCGTCGCCGATGAGATCGATCGGGGAGGCAACATCAACGCCATCGTGCCCGGCAACACCACCTCGAAGAACGCCGTGGGGATGGTGGTGAGCGGCTTCCTGGCCCAGGTCGAGAAGGCCGACCTGGAGGGCCTCAGGTCGAGGTATCCGGAGGCCTTCGCGCGGCCGTTCCACCCGGGCGCCGGGCCGGACCTGGCGGCGTGGCTGGTGGGCGGGGTCTGAGCCGGCGACTGCCGGACTGGCGTTGCAGCCCGTGTCGCATTAGCATGGTGAGCAGGATGAGGGACGTGGGCGAAAGGACGTATCACTTCAAAATAGGCCAGATCGACTGCACCGCGGTGAGCGACGGGCACTTCGTCTATGCGCCTCCCATCTTTCCCCCGCCGGTCGACTTCCTCTTTGCGAACGCTCCCCCCGACCGACTTCGCGAGGTGCTTCGGGAGGTTGGGGCAGACCTTGAAACGGCGGGTGAATGGATGGGTCCCTATACCTGCCTGTTGATCCGGACCGGGGGAAACCAGGTGCTCGTCGACACCGGAGCTGGCGGTCTCGGTCCGGCATACCGGGCGGCTGCTGGAGAGCTTGGCGCTGGACGGAGTCGATCCCGGCGACATAGATGTGGTCATTCTCACCCATGCTCATCCCGATCATCTCGGCGGCAACACCGGCCCGCAGGGCGATCTCATGCTTTCCGGCGGCAGAATGGGTCATCTCAGAACGAGAGTGGACCTTTTGGACCGAAGGAGAAGCGGAACAGTGAATTGCCCGAGCATGGAAAAGACGTCTTGCTCGGGTTCGCTCGGCGCAATCTGTCTGTGCTCAAAGATCGCGTTCGGCTGGTCAAGGGTGAGGAAGAGATACTTCCCGGCATTCGCATAATCCCGGCGCCTGGCCACACGCCCGGCCAAATCGCCGTCAGCGTGTCCTCGGAAGGTCAGTCGCTGTACTGCTTGTCTGACGTCGTCTTGCACCCTGCCCACATGAGAGAGCCGGAGTGGATGGCGGTGGTCGACATGCTCCCGACGCAGTTGGTCGCCACTAGGCGGTCGCTGCTGGAGAAGGCAGCAACCGAGGAAGCTCTCGTGATGGTCTTTCACTTTCCATTCCCCGGGCTTGGCCGCGTACTGCCGGAAGCCGATGGCTGGCAGTGGAAGCCTCTGGGATAGGCGGAGAACTCCGCTGACCTCCTTGAGCCTTGTGGGCCGCAGCGCTGACATGGGTACCGACGCTTGGGCCGCCGACTCCGGCTCGTGAGGTATCCTTGTTCAGCCGTTTACGCATCAGCTGATGGGCTGGAGCCTGAGCCATGATGATCAAAGCCTTGACCGTAACCTCCGTGTCGTCCGAGGTGGCGGCACTCCGCCCGTCGGAATCGTCCGGCCGGGAGGTCGCCGACGTGGTGGCCCGGCTGCTCGCGGATGTCCGCGCCCGGGGCGACGCCGCCGTGGTCGAGGCGACGGCTCGGTTCGACTGGGAAGGGGCGAGCGCGGCGGCACTGCCCGTGCCCGCGGCCGATCTCGAGGCTGCCTACCGGCGCGGCCGACCCGCGGATCATCGCGGCGCTGCAGACGGCTCGCGACAACTGCACCTTCTTCCACCGGCACGAATTGGTGGCCGACTGGGAGGATGAGGGTGCCCAAGGCCAGAAGCTGGGCATCCGCCACCTGCCGGTGGAGCGCGCCGGGCTGTACGTGCCCGGCGGGTTGGGCTCCTATGCCTCCACGGTGATCATGAACGCCGTGCCCGCTCTGGTGGCCGGGGTGAAGGAGCTGATCGTCTGCACTCCGCCGGGCCGCGATGGGAGCGTCAACCTCTCGGTACTGGCCGCCGCCCGGCTCATGGGGATCGACCGGGTGTTCCGCGTGGGCGGGGCCCAGGCCATCGCAGCCATGGCCTATGGGACCGAGACGATCCCCAGGGTGGACGTCATCTGCGGCCCCGGCAACGCCTACGTGATGGAGGCGAAGCGCCAGGTGTACGGCGCGGTGGGCATCGACAATCTGGCCGGCCCCAGCGAGGTGCTGGTGGTCGCCGACCGCACCGCCCGCCCCGCCTGGATCGCGGCCGACATGCTCGCTCAGGAGGAGCACGGGAGCGGGGCGCAGGCGGTGCTGATGGCGGACTCGCGCGACCTGTGCGTCGAGGTCGAGGAGGCTCTTGCGGCGACTCCGCGAGGCCGGTGCGCCGTCCGACGCCTCGGGCACCGGTGTGGCCGCATCTCGCGCGGGCGCGGCGGGCAGCGCGCCGCGCCGGGCGCGGACGCTCGGCCGGCGCCGGCACGGGCGATTCCCGGCTCTGGGCCTTCTATCCCGCGGCGGGCGAAGACTTCCTGGAACTGGCGGCCGCGCTGGTCGACTGCTACGCCCCCGAGCACCTGGAGCTGCAACTGGCCGACGCGCGCGGCTTCCTGCCTCGGGTGCACTCGGCCGGGGCGATCTTCATCGGCCACCGCACCCCCACCGCTTTCGGCGACTACATCGCCGGCAGCAACCACGTGCTGCCGACCGGTGGTGTCGGCCCGGTTCTCGTCGCCACTTTCGGTGGATACCTTCATGCGGAAGTCGTCGTACGTGGAGATGTCACCCGAGGCGGTCAAGGCTCTCACGCCGCACTTGGCAGAGGTGGCGAATAGCGAAGGCTTCGCGTTCCACCGCATCTCGGCCGAGCTGCGGGCGGCGGAGGTCGGACTGAGGCCGTCGGCTCGTCGCCGGCTCGCTGGCCTCGCGGCGCCGGCGGTCGCGGAGCCCCTGGCGCCGGCCCGCGGCCTCTGTGCTATCCTCCTGGCGTCGCTTCGGAGCCCGTGCTATCCTCGCTGGCGAAGAGAGCGGCTCACCAGGATTTGTCCCCATCTGACCACGGAGGAGACAGTGCAGCCCGACAGCTCCACGCGGCCTCTCGACAGCGCTCCCCGAGTGGCCACCATCGAGCGGGAGACGCGCGAGACCAAAGTCGCGGTCACGCTCGGCCTCGACGGCTCGGGCAAGGCGACCATCGCCACCGGTCTGGGCTTCTTCGACCACATGCTGGAACTCTTCGCCGGTCACGGCCTGTTCGACGTGCGCGTGGAGGCCGGCGGCGATCTGCACACGGGTGGGCACCACACCGTGGAAGACATCGGCATCTGTCTGGGGCTGGCGCTGGCCAAGGCTGTGGGCGACAAGAAGGGGATCAACCGTTACGGGAGCATGCTCGTTCCCATGGACGAGTCCCTGGTCCTGGTGGCTCTCGATCTGAGCGGTCGCCCCTACTTCGCCTACGAAGGCGGGCCGGTGGGGGAGAGCATCGCCGGGTTCGACGCCGAGCTTGGTGGCGGAGTTCTTCAGGGCGGTCGTCAACAACGCGAAGATGACCATGCACGTGCGCGTGCTCGCCGGGCGGCGACGCTCACCACACCATCGAGGCGGTGTTCAAGGCATTCGGCAAGGCGCTTGCGGCAGGCCGTCTCCCCCGACCCGCGGGTCACCGGCATCCCCTCCACCAAAGGGGTCTTGTGACCGGGTCCGCGTCTCTCTACATCGTCGACTACGGCTCCGGTAACCTGCGCTCGGTACAGAAAGCGTTCGAACACGTGGGCGTGGACGCCGTCGTGGGCTCCGACCCACGGGCGATGGCGGATGCCGCCGGTCTGGTGCTGCCCGGGAGTGGGCGCCTTCGGCGCGGCCATGGCGCAGCTGGAAGAGAAGGGCCTGGTGGACCCGCTTCTCGAGCGGATCGAGGCCGGAGTGCCTTTCTTGGGGGTGTGCCTGGGCCTGCAATTGCTGTTCGAGAGCAGCGAGGAGGATCCAGGGGTGCGCGGGACTGGGGCTGGTGCGCGGCGACGTGCGCGCGCTCCCGCCCACGGTCAAGGTGCCCCATATCGGCTGGAACCAGGTGGAGACCTGTACCTGCTCCGATCTCATGGACGGTATTCCGGACGGATCGGCCTTCTACTTCGTGCATGGGTACGCGGTGGTCCCGCGCTCGCCCGGGCGACGTGCTGGCCATGACCGACTACGATGGCGTGACGTTCGTGTCGGCCGTCGAGGTCGACAACGTGGCGGCCGTGCAGTTCCACCCGGAGAAGTCGAGCACCCTGGGCCTGCGCTTCTACCGCAATTTCGCCCGGCGGGCGGGACTGGCGACGGCCTGATGCGGCTGATCCCGGCCATCGATATCCAAGGAGGCCGCTGCGTCCGTCTGCGCCGGGGCGACTTCGCCGACGAGACGGTGTTCGGCGACGATCCCGTGGCCATGGCCGAGCACTGGGTGCGCGAAGGCGCTCGCTTCCTGCATGTGGTCGACCTGGACGGGGCCCGGGAGGGGGCGCCGCGCAACTTTCCGCTGGTGCGGGCCATCGCCGAGGCGGTGTCCATCCCGGTGGAGTTCGGGGGCGGCATCCGCACCCAAGAGGCCTTGGACTTGATCGCCGGCAGCCGGGTGGCCAAGGCGGTCATCGGGACGAGCGCCGTGGAGGACGAGGCCTTCTTGGAGCGGGCCTTGGCCGTGCTGGGGCCGGACCGGATCGTGGTGGCCGTGGACGCCGAGGACGGCTTCGTCAAGACCAAGGGTTGGCAGGAGCGGAGCGACGTCCGGGTCCTGGAGCTGGTGCGCCGCCTGGAGGAGAGGGGCGTGCGCGAGATCCTCTACACCGACATCAGCCGGGACGGCATGATGCAGAGCGTGAACCTGGAGGGCATCCGGGAGCTGGCGGAGAACAGTCGGCTGGGGATCATCGCCTCGGGCGGGCGTGACCAGCCTGGACGATCTGCGCGCGCTCTCGGCGCTCGAGCCGCTCGGTGTGACCGGCGTGATCGCCGGGCGGGCGCTGTACGAGGGGCGGTTCACCGTCGCGGAGGCGCTGGCGGTGTTGGATGCGGCGCCGCGAGCGCGGCGCCGGCACTGCCGGGGACTCCGGCGGGACGTCCGCGCCGGCCGGCTCCGGCTCTGGCCCGGGCGCCGGGCGCGGCGGCCTGCCGCCCGCGCCACAAGGTGGCGGCTGATGCTGCTCAAGCGCGTCATCCCCTGCCTGGACGTCGACAAGGGCCGGGTGGTCAAAGGCACCAACTTCGTCGACATCCGCGACGCCGGCGACCCGGTGGAGCTGGCCTCGCGCTACGATCGCGAGGGGGCCGACGAGGTGGTCTTTCTCGACATCACCGCCTCGCACGAAAGGCGCGACACGATCGTGGAACTGGCCCGGCACTGCGCCGAGGAGCTGTTCATCCCCTTCACCATCGGGGGTGGCATCCGCAGTGAAGACGACGTGAGGGCGCTTCTCGGGGCTGGGGCAGACAAGGTCTCGCTCAACTCGGCGGCCATCCACGACCCCGATCTCATCACCGCGTGCGCGCGCCGCTTCGGGTCGCAGTGCGTGGTCATCGCCATCGACGCCAAGCGGGTGGAGACTCGCGCGGGAGCCGCGTCGGGCCTGGGCGCCGGCCTCGGGACGCCGCGCTGGGAGGCGTACCTGAACGGCGGGCGGGTCCCCACCGGGTTGGACGCGGTGGAGTGGGCGGCGCGGGCCGTCTCTCTGGGTGCCGGAGAGATCCTGCTCACCTCCATGGACAGAGACGGCACCAAGGACGGATACGATCTCGAACTCACCCGGGCCGTGGCCGAGGCCGTGAACGTGCCGGTCATCGCCAGCGGGGGCGCGGGGACGCTCGATCACCTGGTGGAGGTCATCCGCGACGGCAAAGCCGACGCGGTGCTGGCCGCCTCGATCTTCCACTACGGCGAATTCACCATCCACGAGGCGAAGGAACACATGGCCGCCGCGGGGATCCCGGTTCGGCTGTGACCGGCATCGCGGCGCGCCGGATCGCGGGCCGGGCGCCGGTCGATGCGCCGCTGCGGCTGAGGCCGGGCCGGCGGGCGTCTCACTTCAGCCTTTGGTAGAATCGGCACCTGTATGAGCACTTTCCGGACACCGGAAGCGCGAACAGAGGCGGATCGGGAGATGGATTTCTCCGTCTTTCACCGTGGCCGTGGTGCTCATCTTCCTGGTCCTTCTGCCCCTTTTCTCTCCTGCCCTTGGGTCCGTCCTTTCGGAGAAGCAGGCAGCGCTGAGCGAAGCTTCGGCCCGGCTGGGGCGTCTGCAGGATTCCCTCAACGCTTTGGCGGACAAGTACGGCAAGGCTGAGGCCCGGCTGGCTGAGATCGATGATGCCATCGCCGAGGCCGAGAACGACATCGCTCGATCGAAGAAGGATCTGGGCATCGCCCAGGCGCGATTGGCCGAACGAGTGGTCAACCTCTACAAGGACAACCATTCGTCGACTCCGCGCTATCTGGAGGTCTTGTTCGCGGAGAGTGATTTCACCAGCGTTCTGCAGCGGTTCTCTCTGCTCGGCAAGCTGGCCGATCAGGATCAGGAACTCTTCACCCAGGTGCAGAACTATCTGGAGAAGTCACAGGCCCTCGAAGCCACGCTGGTCGAGAAGAAGACGGCGCAGGGCGCGCAGATGCAGGAGTTGAAAGCTCTCCAGGCCGAGATGGACACCAAGATGAAGTCGTCCGCCGTCGAATACCGGCGTCTGAAGAGCCAGGTGGTGGCGTTGAGAGAAGCCGCGCGCAAGGCGGCCGAGGCCGCGGCCGCGGCCAAGGCGGCCGCCGCGGCGGCCGCCGCCAATGCGGCCAAGACCAACAAGAGCGGCGGCAAGGTCCAGTCGGGGTCGTTCGTCTTCCCGGTCGACGGGCCTCACAGCTACGCCAATACGTGGGGCGCCCCCCGTTCGGGCGGGCGCACCCACAAGGGCACCGACATCATGGCTCCCAAGGGCACGCCGGTGGTGGCGTGCGTCAGCGGGACCATCTCCCGCACCAATCCGAGCGACACCGGACTGGGGGGCATCAGCATCTGGCTGCGGGGCAAGAACGGCACCACCTACTACTACTGCCATCTGGACGGCCTGGCCTCCGGCATCCACGCGGGAGCGTCGGTGTCCGCCGGTCAGGTGATCGGCTGGGTGGGAGACACCGGCAACGCCGCCGGCGGAGCCTACCACCTGCACTTCCAGATCCATCCGGGCGGCGGAGCGGCCGTCAACCCCTACGCCACTCTGAGGGCGGCCGACTGACGCCGACCTCGTCGGTCGTCACGCCGGGCTTGAGGATCACCCCGCGCTGCTGCTTGCCGTTGATCTTGACCACCAGGGGCTCGGAGAAGCGGAGATGCCGCACGAACGCCCGCTTCCCGCTCGGCGGGTTGGGAGCCCAGCCAGTCCCAGTCGAGGAAGCCGTCGCCCGTCTCCGGGTTGACCGTGAAATAGCCGACTCGGAACGAGGTCAGGTTCTGGAAGAAATGGCTGCCCTGGGAGGGCGTGACCTTGATGTCCTTGAGTCCCGACTCCACGATCACCCGGGCTCCGGAGATCTGCTCCCAGGTGACCGGGATCCCCAACCAGGGGTCGGCTGAGCCCCACCGGCCCAGGCCTATCAGGATGTAGGGGAGCCCCTCCGCGGACAGTTCTGCGTTGAACCGGGCGACCTCCGCCGCTATCTCCCGGGTCTTGGCGCGCTCGAAGCGAGCGTAGTCGACGGCCAGGACGTCGCGGATGTGGGCCAGCTTGCCATTGCCCAGCACGCTGCTCGAGCGGCACAGCACGCTCTTCCGGGCGCCACGTCGTCGACTTCCAGCTCCTCGCAACTCCCGGGACATCGCCAGCGGGCGCATCTGCAGGAAGCCGAACTCCCGGCGCGCCTTCCCGGAAGCGGAGAGATCCACCGCGAATTCGATCTCCACCTCGGTGTTCATTCCCCAGCGTCCCATCTCCATGAGTCGCGTCAGCATCTCGGGCAGGGGGAAGGTGCGCTGCTTGAGGATGGGGGCGAAGCTCACCAGGCGGACGCCCGGGCGCGAGGTGCCGTCGTACACGGCGTCGTTCTCGGGGGAGTAGGTCGACGCCAACGAGGCCAGCGTGCCGTCGGCCTCGGCCGCCGCGAGGGGATAGTGGCGCTCCGTGACCTCGTCACTTTCGCCGTCGAGTTCCAGGGCGATGAAGTTCCGCTGGGAGTTGGCGATCATGTCCTTCACGGTGGAGAACTGCACGAGGTGCTGCGGGTACTTGGGGCAGAACGACAGCGACTGTTCCCCGTCGACCACCGTGCGCCCCAGGCCCAACGCCACGGCGACGACCCCGTCCTCGGCGGCCAGCGGGGGCGAGGGATAGAAGTTGTACGAGCGGGCCACTCCGGCGAAATGAGGATAGAAGCGGTTCCCGTGGCGCGCTCCCACCATCTTCTGGATGATCACCGCCATCTTCTCTTCTTCCAGGCGGTACGGGGTCACCTTGAAGTAGTTCTTGGCGTAGGTGAGGAAGGTCGAGGCGAAGACCTTCTTGACGGCCGTCACCAGATGGCGCAGGCGCACCGCCGCGTCGGGGTGGTTGTTCGGCAGCATGTACGTCTCGTACACTCCGGCCAGGGGCTGGTACTGGGAATCCTCGAGCAGGCTGGACGACCGCACGGCCAGCGGGTAGTCGATCAACTCCAGGTACGCGGCCAGTCTCTGTTCGATCTCGCGGGGAAAGACGCCCGCCACGAAGCGCCGCTCTATCTCCTGGTCGTCGCTGCGTCTGCATGGCGAAGGCGCGCAGGTCGTTGTCCTCGAGAAAGCGGTCGAACACGCCCGTGGCCAGCACCAGCGATGGGGGCACGGTGATCTGCACGCCCTGCGAACTCGCTCCACCACACCGAAGTCGCGCAGCAGGTGACGGACGAACGCCAACGCCCGGGCCTTTCCCCCGAGCGAGCCCTCCCCGATGCGGGCGAAGCTGTTCTGGGCATCGAACGTGGTGGGATCGAAATCACTCACCGTCTCCCGGGTCTGTTCCCGCCGGTACGTGTCGATCTGGTCGATAAGGTACCGGCGCCGCTCTTCTGGAGTGGTGTAGTCGGCGGCCGTGCGGGGGCGCAGGTGATGGGCGAGATGGAACTCGGTCCGCGCCTTCAGCCAGCGGGAGAAGTGGTTGCGCTCGGCGTGGTAGGTGATGGACTCGCTGGGGACGGTGCGGAGCATGGCCAGCAGGCTCTTCATATCTTTGGCCCGCCCCAGCGGAGTGCCGTCGGGAAGCTGGAAGACGAAGTCTCCGAACGCGAAGTTGTCCACCATGAACCGGCGCAGGTCGTTGAGGAGCGTGGGGGAGCCCTTGAGGAGGAACTCCGCTCCCACCTCCCGGGCCAGGGCCTCGCTCTCCGGGCGGCTGGACTGGAGCAGGATGGGGATGTCGGGCCAGGCCTGCTTGACCGTGCGGGCGAACTCCGCTCCCGCCTCCGGGTTCAACTTGCCCTCCTGGGGGAACTCGATGTCGGAGATCACCCCGAGGACGTCCTCCTGATAGGCGGAGAAGTACTCCCAGGCCTCCTCGTAGCTGGCGCAGAGCAGGATCTTGGGGCGGGCCCGCATGCGCAGGATCTTGTGGGCCATGTTGATGCCTTCGGCGATGAGGCTCTGGGAGTGGTTGATGATCTCGGTGTAGATCATGGGCAGGAAGGACGAGTAGTAGCGGATGTTGTCCTCGATGAGAAGGATCACCTGGACTCCGGCCACGCCCGTGTCGTAGGCCACGTTGAGCTTGTCTTCCATGTACTTGGTGATGGCGAGCAGGATGCGGGAATCGCCCTGCCAGAGGAAGATCCGCTCCAGGTCGGAGGTGTCGTGCCGAGACATGAACTCGGCCAGCTCGCCGCCGTCGTAGGCCAGGAGGATCACGGGGATGTCGAGCCCGGCCTCTCGTACCGCGCGGGCCAGTTCGGCGGCGTTCATGTCGCCGAGGTTGACCGCGGTGACGATGAGGTTGAACCGGCTCTCGGCCTTGGCCAGAGCGATGGCCTCGCCGCCGGTGGCCACGTGGGTGAGCCCGGTGGTGTGGTGGAGGTGCAGATCGAGGAACTCGCCCAGCAGGAGCTCGCCCAACTGGCCGTCCTCCTGGAGGATGAAGGTGTCGTAGGTGCTCGACACCAGGATGATGTTCTCCACCCTCCGGGCCATCAGGTGCTGGAAGTCGTAGACGTGACTCCAGTCGAGCCTGACCGGTTGTGGAGCGTCCGGCATGCTCGGACCTGCGCTCTACACCAAGCCCCTGGTCCATCATGGCGTTCGCCACCTTGAGAAAGCCGGCGATGTTGGCGCCGTTGACGTAGTTGCCGGGAGTGCCGTAGGCTGCCGCGGCCTCCACGCAGGCTTTGTGGATGCTCTTCATGATGTGTCATGCAGCCGCCCGTCGACCTCGTCCCGGGGCCAGCAGATGCGCATGCTGTTCTGCGCCATCTCCAGACCGGAGGTGGCTACCCCGCCGGCGTTGGCGGCCTTGCCCGGGGCATAGAGGATGCCGGCGTCCAGGAAGACGTTCACTCCCTCGAGCGGTGGTGGGCATGTTGGCCCCTTCGGCCACGACGAAGACGCCGTTCTTGAGCAGATTGCGCGGCATCTTTCTCGTTGATCTCGTTCTGGGTCGCGCAGGGGAAGGCGCAGTCGGCCTTGATGTCCCATTGGGGCGAATGATCGGCGGTCAGATCGAAGGGGGTGTAGACGGCGCCCGGGAACTGGTCGGCGTATTCCTTGATCCGGCCGCGGCGCAGGTTCTTGAGATCCTTGAGGAAGGCCAGCTTGAACGTGTCGATGCCGGCCTCGTCGTAGATGAAGCCGTTCGAATCGGAAGCGGTCACCGGCTTGCCGCCCAGTTGCAGGATCTTCTCAATGGCGTATTGGGCCACGTTGCCCGCTGCCGGAGACCAGGCAGGTCTTGCCCTCCAGCGTGTCGCCCCTGGTGGCCAGCATCTCGGCGGCGAAGTAGACGGCCCCGTAGCCGGTGGCCTCCGGACGGATGAGCGAGCCGCCCCAGTTCAGCCCCTTGCCGGTGAGCACGCCGGAGAACTCGTTGCGCAGGCGCTTGTACATGCCGAACAGGTAGCCGATCTCCCGTCCGCCCACCCCGATGTCCCCGGCGGGTACGTCGGTGTCGGTGCCGATGTGCCGGTAGAGCTCGCACATGAAGCTC
This sequence comes from uncultured Actinomycetes bacterium, assembly GCA_963809395.1. Lineage (GTDB taxonomy): Bacteria > Actinomycetota > Thermoleophilia > RBG-16-64-13 > RBG-16-64-13 > CAWEJM01. The sequence continues at coordinate 36,908 of CAWEJM010000006.1, forward strand.
TGGCAGAAGCGCATGACCTCGCCGTCGCTCTTGCCTTTGGGATCGAAGTCCGCGCCGCCCTTGCCGCCTCCCATGGGGAGCGTGGTGAGGGCGTTCTTGAACACCTGCTCGAAGGCCAGGAACTTGAGGATGCCCAGGTTGACCGAGGGGTGGAAGCGCAGGCCGCCCTTGTACGGGCCGATGGCCGAGTTCATCTGGATGCGAAAGCCCCGGTTGACCTGGATCTCGCCTTGGTCGTCCACCCAGGGCACCCGGAACATGATCACCCGCTCCGGTTCCACCATGCGCTCCATGATCTTGGCCGCTCGGTATTCGGGATGGCGCTCGATCACCAGAGCCGTCGACTCCACCACCTCGAGGACCGCTTGATGGAACTCCGGCTCGGCCGGGTTCTTGGTCTTGACGAGAGCGATGATCTCTTCGGCATAGTCGTGCATAGCTTCCTCCCGGGGAAGCCCGCGCCTCACCGGCGCCGAGCATGGTTGTGGGAACGCTGGCCAATGGTCCATGATAAGTCCGGAAGGCAGGCCACGTCCACAGGAGACAGAATGAAGACATCCCTGGTCGACAGAGGCTCGGTGGAGCGGTTGCTGCTGTTCGCCGGTGCCGTCCGCTCCGGTCTCATCGACGCCCTGGCGGCGGGGGACGCGTTGTCGGTCGACGAGGTGGCCAAGGCAGCCGGGGCGGACCCTCGGGCGAGCCGGATCGTTCTGGAGGCCTTGGTGGCGGAGGATGTGGTCGAACGAGTGGCTCTCGACGCGGCCGGGGTAGGCGAAGCCGCCGGCGCGGGCAGCGCGGATGCGGCCGGCGTCGCAGGCGCCGCGGCGCCTGCAGCAGCCGCCCGTTACCGGCTTTCCGCGTTGGGACGGGCGCACCTGGTCGACGAGGGACCCGAATTGGAGCGCTGGGGACTGCTCCACCAGGTGAACAAGCTCCGCGGCTGGCTCGAGCTGCCCGAGGTCATCCGCACCGGGCGGCCGCTCCCTCGTGATCCTGCGAAGCACGACACGCGCACCTTCGTTTCGGCCATGGGAGAGCGGGACACCGACACGTGCTCGATGAGATAGTGGAGCGGTGCCTTGCCTATGCCGGACCGATCCGTACCATGCTCGATGTGGGTGGCGCCGTCGGCCACGTTGCCCGGCATTTCTCTCGTTGCGGGGTGCGGGCCACCCTGTTCGACAGGGAGAACGTCCTGCCGATGGCTCGGGAGTTCCTCGGGAGCGAGGGAGCCGACATCGCACTGGTCGGTGGTGACTTCACCCAGTCCCTGCCGGCCGGGCCTTTCGACCTGGTCTATCTGGGCAACGTCTACCACATCTACGGTCCGGGAACGAACGCACGCGTCACCCGGGAGGTCTTCTCCGTCCTGTCCCCGGGAGGGACCATCGCCATCCAGGACCTCGTGTTGGGGCGGAGCCGTCGAGCGGCGCTCTTCGCGGTGAACATGCTGCAGGCGACCGAGGATGGTGGGGTGTGGACCGAGGCCCAGTACCGGGAATGGTTGACAGCGGCCGGCTTTGCCCGCGTCGAGATACTCGATCTCCACGACTTCCGAAGCCCAGCTCATCTTGGGCAGGCGGCCGCGGCCCTAGCCGCGCCGCCAGGTTTACGAAAGCCCGGGAGCGGGCAGGCCTCAAGAGACCGACGAGTTGGATCGAGGAGGCAAGCATGGGAAAAGTGGCGGACACGCAAAGAGAACATGGCCAACTGCATCTGCGGGGATTGCCCGTCGATACCCGCAAGGCGACCTGGGTTTCTATTGCGCCAAGGGCAAGAGCTCCCAGTCGGTGCGCCGCCGGGGCTGCATCTGCGGCGACTGCAAGAATTGGGCGGAATACGGTCTCACCAAAGCCTACTACTGTGATGAAGGCGTGACCGAGTGAGCCTCCAGCCGATGGTCCATGGGGCGTAGACGATGGCCGTCACCGTGCTCGGTCTTGCAGGGCAGTGCCCGTCGCGGCGGCAACACTGAGACCCTGCTCGACTGGTGTTTGGCCGCGGCCCGCGACGAAGGGGCCGAGGTACTCAAGTTCCGGCTGTGCGATCTCGATCTGCATGGCTGCCGGGCCTGTGACGCCTGCTGGCGCGAAGGGTCCTGCGTGGTGAACGACGACATGCAGACGCTGTATCCGCACCTGCGGGCGGCCGACTCGATCGTGTTGGCTGCTCCCGTTTATTCCATGGGCATTCCGGCGGTCCCCAAGATGATGATCGACCGCTGTCAGCCTTTCTGGGCGCTCAAGTACGTGCTCAAGCACACCCTCACCGAACCCGGCCGCCCGGAGCGACTGGGCGCGTTCCTCAGTTGCTCGGGGACCACGTTCACGCACGTCTTCGACGGCAGCCGGCAGGTGATGCGCAACCTCTGGCACGTACTGGAGGTATCACCCGCGGGTGAGCTGCTGTGCCCGGGCGTGGACGCGAGGGGCGAGATACTGGACCAGCCCCCGGCGCGGGCGGTGGCGGAGGACATCGGCCACCGGCTGGGCCGGGAACGCTAGGCAGAAAGGGAGGTCAGGTGGGAGACGAAGTCAAGACCTGCATCAATTGCGGCAGGCCCCTTGCCGACCGGGTGGAGGAAGTGGAGCGCACCGGCACGGGGCTGAGCCGGTCCACGGGCGAGTGCAGCACCTATCGGATATGGTTCTGCGTCAACAGCGAGTGCGTGATGTTCAATACCGATCTCTACCGAGAACAGATGGCCGACCGGACCGACCGCTGACCGTTCGCGAGCCGCGGCGAGCGACCGGCGCGATCGAGCTACAAGGCGGATTCACACGAAGAGGGGACCTATATGAACAAGCGTTTGCAGCGATCCCGGACCGAGAAGATGATCGGTGGGGTGTGCGGGGGCCTGGCGGAGTATTTCAGTGTCGACCCCACGATCGTCCGGATCCTCTGGGTGCTCATCACCCTGCTCGGGGGCGCCGGGATCATTCTCTACGTCGTCCTCTGGGTGATCATGCCCCTAGAACGCCCGGGTCCGCCTGCGCGCTAGAGCGTGGGGTGGGGCGAACCCGTAGGGAAGCTCGAGGTCGTGGGCGGCCAGCAACGCCTCGTCCAGGAGAATGTCCTCGATGGGCCCATCCGCGACGATCCGGCCCTGGGATAGGATCAGGGCGCGTTCGCACAGCTCGTAGGCCACCGGCAGGTCGTGGGTGACGATGATCTTGGTCACCGGCAGATCCTGCAGGATGTCGATGAGGTGGCGGCGGGCCTTCGGGTCAAGGTTGGACGACGGCTCGTCCAGCACCAGCACCTCGGGACGCATGGCCAGCACCGTAGCGGTGGCGATCCGCTTCTTCTGGCCGAAGGAGAGGTGGTGGGCGGAACGGTCCTCGAAACCCTCCATGCCCACGGCCGCAAGCGCCTCTTTGACCCGGGTGGCGATCTCGTCTCTGTCGAGGCCCATGTTGGCCGGTCCGAAGGCTACGTCTTGGGCTACGCTGGTCAGGAACAGCTGGTCCTCGGGGTCCTGGAAGACCACGCCCACTCTGCGCCGGATCTCGCGCACGTTCTTGTCTTCGAGAGGCAGCCCGAGGATGCGGAGGTCGCCCGTGCCCCGGAGGATGCCGTTGAGGTGGAGAAGCAGGGTGCTCTTGCCCGCGCCGTTCGGCCCGATGATGGCCACCGATTCCCCCTGCTCGACGGTGAAGTCGACCCCTCGCAGCACCTCGGTGCCGTCCGGGTAGCTGAAGCGGAGCCCGGCCGCCTCGATGGCCGGCGGACGCCCAGAAAGCGAGGGTACCGCCCTCGATCACCGTGTATGGTCCCGGAGTCACGCAGCCGCCTAGACTGAAGAGATCACGCGGATCACGACCACCACACCTAGAAGGGCCACCAGAAAGGCACCGTCGGCCGCGCCGAACCGGCTGCCGCCGAGCACCCGCACCGTGCCCTCGTAGCCGCGACTGAGCATGGCCACGTAGACCCGCTCTCCCCGGCTGTAGCTGCGCAGGAACAGGGCGCTCAGCATGTGGCCCAAGGTGGGAACGTTCCAGAGCCAGCGGGCGCGGTAGTTGCGCGAGGCCATGGCCCGCTGCATGCGCCGCAGCTCCTCCACGAAGACGAAGCTGTACCGGTACATGAAGCTCACGATGAGTATGAAGACCTTGGGAGTATGGAGGCGCTCGAAGCCGGAGACCATATCGGGGAAGGTGGTGGTCGAGCCCAGCACGATCATGCTGAGGACCCCCAGCACCGCCTTGGCCCCGGCGTTCCAGAGCACCAGCAGGCCCTCGCCGGTCACTCGCATGCCCCCCAGGCTGTATCCGCCGGCGCCCGCTCTGTGGAAGAAGGGCAGGAAGATGGCCACTACCAGCACGAAGGGTACGACGACCAAGGCGCGCTTCAGCACGTACGTGAGCGGCAGCCGGGCCAAGCCGATGAGAAAGGCCAGCACGACGGCGTAGAGAACGAACGCCCAGATGGCTCCGGCCGGCGTGGTCACCACCACCACCGTGAACCCGATGAAGCCAAGGATCTTGGCCCGGGCGTCCAGCCGGTGCACGAGACTGCCGCCGGTGCGGGCCTCGGTGAGAAGTGAAGCAGTCCCGGTGAACGCCATCTAGATCAGCAGCCATCCTGGTCGACGGGTCTCAGGATTGCCTGAGCGATCGGACGAGCCCCGGCGGAGGCGGCCGGTCCCGCCGTCTGGGAGCGGCACCGCCGCCGGCGGCCGAGCGCGCGACCCACCAGCACCACAAGGGCAAAGAGGACCACGGTGCCGAGGAGCCCGGCCACGGCGGTGGCTACCTTCTCGTTGCCGATCCCGGGCAGTCTGGTAGTCGCCCAAGGGGGAGAAACGCCACACGGGTTGCTCGGCCGCAGCTGTCTCGAAGCCTTTGTCCGCGGCCACTCGCTCGAGTCCGTCGGGGGAGCCGGAGGCGAAGGGCGAGACGAATACCGCCAGGGCGACGGCCACCACCAGCGCGCCGACCACGAACGACCAGAAACGAGCCCTCCCGGCAGGGCGCATGCCCGGCTGGCCCGCGCGTGCGCCGCACGGTCTCAAGCGGCAGGTCGAAGCTCTTGACCAGGTCGGGCCGGGCGACCAGCACCGCCGCGACCAGAGCGGTGGCGATGATAGCCTCCCCGAGGCCGATGATCATGTGCACCGAGACCATGGCCGGCAGCGCCACGCTCAAGGGTACCGTGCCCGAGACGGCCAGTTCCAGCGACGCGGCCGCCGACGCCAGGACGACCGATACCCAGGAGGCCACGGCAAATGAGATCAAGTAGCCGGTGAGCGTGCGGGGGAGGAGCCTTCTTGAGCAGGTAGAAGAGACCGAAACCCCACGAATACCGCGACCACGCCCATGTTGAAGACGTTGGCGCCCAGCGCGGTGATGCCGCCGTCGGCCATGCCCAGAGCCTGAACGACGAGGACGACGGTCATGACTATCGAGGCCGCCCAGGGCCCCAGCAGAGCAACGGCAAGCATCGCCCCCAGGAAATGTCCGCTGGTGCCTCCGGCCACGGGGAAGTTGAGCATCTGAGCGGCGAAGATGAAGGCGGCGGTCACACCCAATAGCGGTATCGTGCGCTCGCCCAGGTTCTTGCTGGTCTTGCGCACCGCGTAGGCCACCACGCCCAGCGAGACCGCGCCCGTGGCCACGGCCGTGGGGACGTCTACGAAGCCGTCGGGGATGTGCACTATTGGTCCTCCTTCGTGGTGCGGTCAGGGCCGTCCTGACAGTCTCTGCATCGGCCGAACACGGTCAGTTCCCGGACGGCGAAGCCGTGCTCCTGGCGGAGCAACGGGTCCAGGGTCCCGAGATCTTCGTCGTGCAGGTGGGTCACCTTGCCGCACCGGTCGCACACCAGATGGTGGTGAGGGATCTCCTCTTCCACCTCGAAGAAACGCCGGGTCGGGCCCAGGTGCGTCTCTCTCACCAACCCGAGACCGACGAGCAGCTCGAGGGTGCGATAGACCGTGGACATGTTGACGTGGGGAAATTGCTCCTGCACCGGGCAGCAGACTTCTTCGGCGCTCATGTGAGAGCCGTGCTGGCGCAAGACGTCCCACACGAGGGTTCGCTGCGGGGTCAGCCTGTAGCCGAGGTCTTGGAGCGTGCGTGTAGCGTGATGGGTCATCGCAGTTGCGAGTTTATTGCAATAGCGATGGGCGCCGTCAACGGTCGAGCCGGCTCCGGGATAGTGGCTCCGTGGGCTGCATGTCTGCTAGTGTCGTGCCGGGCGCGGCCGACCGCCGCGCCGGGAGGAATCCGCGCGCGACCAGGAAGGAGGTGATGGTCGATGGAGGAGATCCCGAGGCTGACCACCCTTTCGCACGGCTCCGGCTGAGCGTGCAAGCTGGGCCCCAAGGACTTGGGGCAGGTCATGGACATGCTGCCGCGGGTCGATGACCCCGCCCTGCTGGTGGGCGCCGACACGCTCGACGACGCGGCCGTCTACCGCCTGACCGACGAGATCGCCCTGGTGCAGACGGTGGATTTCTTCACCCCGGTGGTCGACGACCCCTACGACTTCGGCCGGATCGCGGCCGCCAACGCCTTCTCCGACGTCTACGCCATGGGCGGGCGACCGCTGACGGCCTTGAACATCGTCTGCTTCCCGTCGGAGACGCTGCCGCTCGAGTATCTGGGCCGGATCCTTCAGGGCGGCGCGGAGACCGCCCGGCTGGCCGGAGCCACCATCGTGGGCGGCCACACCATCGACGATCCCGAGCCCAAGTACGGCCTGGCGGTCACCGGGGTTCTCAGGCCCGGGGACGAACTGACCAACGCCGGCGGCCGTGCCCGGGGACGTGCTGGTTCTGACCAAGCCGCTCGGGACCGGCATCGTCGCCACGGCCATCAAGCAGGGCAAGGCGTCCGAGACCGCGATCGCCGCCGCCACGGCATCGATGGCGGCCCTCAACCGGGACGGCGCCGAGGTGGCGCGCGACCACGGCGTGCGTGCGCTCACCGACGTCACCGGCTTCGGGTTGCTCGGCCATCTGAGCGAGATGTGCCGCGCCAGTGGGGTGGCGGCCGAGGTGTGGTTCGACCGGCTGCCTCTGCTGCCGGAGGCCGAGGCGCTGGCGCGCCAGGGCGTCGTCCCCGGGGGGACCAAGCGCAACCTGGAGTACGTCGAGGCCTGGACCAGCTTCGATCCCGCGTTGGAGCCCTGGCAGCGGCTGCTGTGCGCGGATGCGCAGACATCCGGCGGCCTTCTCTTGGCCGTGCCGGCCGAAAGTGTCCGCAGGTGCTCGCAGGAGTTGGCCGAGCGCCACACCCCGGCCGCTGCCGTGGTCGGGAGGATCCTAGGGGCCGGAGGAGCCTTGCTGAACGTGCGTGCGGCCGCCGACGGCCGGCGGCTAGATCATGCGGGCAATCGGCGGCAGCGTCTCGGTCGAGCAGCACCGACAGGCTGACCTTCGTGCCGCCGCCGGGGGCGCGGGCGAAGCTGACCTCGTCCATGAGCGCCACCATGAGGGGCAGGCCCAGGCCCCGTTGTGGAAGCTCTCCCGAGATGGGGAGGGCGGATGGAACAGCCCGGTGTCGGTGACGATGAAGGTGAGGCGCCGGCCTGGAGTCGAGCGCAGACCTCCAGGGGCACCGCTTCGCAGCCGGCATGCTCGACGGCGTTGGCGCAGGCTTCCGAGACGGCCACCTTGAGATCGAACACCCGTTCCATGTCCAGAGCCGCCTCGAGAGCCACCTCTTCCACGAACCGCCGGATCTCCGCCAACTGGGCCGTCTCGGCCTTGACCCGAATGACGCGCTGGAAGTCGTGATCCCGAGCTCGATCACGTCGCCATCTCGTTCGGCCAGAGCCATCTGCGCCGCCTCCCTGCTCCTCGAAGACCCGGAAGTTCGGGTCGACCAGCAGCCCGACGATCTCCAGAAGCCGCCTCACATTGGGATTGGGGCCGATGACACCCAGCCAACCGCGCTCCCGCAGCAGGCGCACGCCGGAGAGGAGGACGGAGAGCCCGCCGCTGTCGATGTAGGTGACCTGGCGCAGGTCGAGGAGCACGATATCGTTCCCGTCGGCGAGCGCCTCGTCGAGAGCCGACCCGACCGAGCCGCACGTATTGTGGTCGATATCTCCTCTGGCCTCGAGAAGGGGCGTCTCCCCGAGTCTGGTCACCGTCACTTCCATGGCCACCGAATCGTTCTCGTTTCCGACCAACGTCTCCCAAGTACCCCACACGCGCTAACATGCCAAACACGCTCGCGCTCGGCGATCCAGCGGAGGATGGGCTCCCGGGCGGCCCTCACCTCGTCCGGTCTGCGCACCGGCGTGGTGTGCGGAGCCTCGCGGACGAGATCCGGGTCTTCGTCGATCTCCCGGTCGATGCGCTCCATCACCTCCACGAAGGCGTCGAGCGTGGGCAGATCCTCGGTCTCGGTCGGCTCGATCATGAGGGCTTCGGGGACGATGAGGGGGAAGTAGATGGTGGGGGAGTGCATTTCAAAATCGAGGATCCGCTTGGCGATGTCGCGAGCCGTGCCTCCGCGCTCGGCCTGAGCGGAGGCCGAGAGCACGAACTCGTGCATGCAGAGGCCGTCGTAGGGGACCCGGTAGCGATCGCGCAGGCGCACGCGCAGGTAGTTGGCGTTGAGCACCGCGTCCTCGCTGGCTTGGCGCAGACCGTCGGCCCCCATGCGCAGCAGGTAGGCGTACGCTCGGATCAGCACGCCGACATTGCCGTAGAAGCCCTTGAGCCGGCCGATGCTGAGGGGGCGATCGTAGTCGAGCCCATAGGTGCCCGGCGCTCGGAGCGGAACACGAGGGGCAGAGGGAGGTAGGGCTCCAGCGCGGCGCTCACCGCCACCGGCCCCGCTCCGGGACCGCCGCCGCCGTGCGGGGTGGAGAAGGTCTTGTGGAGGTTCATGTGGACCACGTCCATGCCCATGTCGCCGGGGCGGGCCTTGCCCATGATGGCGTTGAGGTTGGCTCCGTCGTAGTAGCAGAGGGCGCCGGCCTCGTGGGCCAGGCGGGAGATCTCGAGGATGTCCTCTTCGAACAGCCCCAGGGTGTTGGGATTGGTCAGCATGAGAGCGGCGGTCCGGTCGGATAGGTTGGCCCGCAGGGCGGCCAGGTCGATGAGGCCCCGAGGCGAGCTGGGGATCTCCACGACCCGATAGCCGGCCATGGCCGCGGAGGCCAGGTTGGTGCCGTGGGCGGAATCGGGGACGATGACCGTGTCCCGGCGGTCGCCGGCGTGGTCTCGGTGGTAGGCCTTGATCATGAGGATCCCGGCCAGTTCGCCGTGGGCTCCGGCCGCCGGCTGCAGGGTGGCCCGGTGCATGCCGGTGATCTCGAGCAGCGCCCGCTCGAGTTCGTACATCAACCGGAGCAGGCCTTGGACCTCATCTTCCGCCTGGTAGGGGTGCAGGTCGGCGAAGCCCGGCAAGGCGGCCAGCTCGTCGTTCAGCTTGGGGTTGTACTTCATGGTGCAGGAGCCCAGCGGGTAGAACCCGGTGTCGACCGAGTGGTTCAGGTGGGAGAGGCGGGTGTAGTGGCGCACCACCTGGGGTTCGGCCACTTCGGGCAGGCGGGGCGGCTCCTGGCGCAGGCGCACCCCCGGCAGCAGAGCGGCCAGGTCGGCCGGCGGGACGCCGGCGGCGGGCAGATCGAGCCCGCGAAGCCCGGGCACGCTCTTGGCGAAGATGAGGGGTTCCATGCGCGCCATCATCGCCCGCTTCGGCGGTGCGGGGTCAGCGCCGGGGCGGCGCGCCTCGGCTGGTCGGCGCCGAGGCGAGCACATCGAGAACCTCTCGCGCGCCGGCGAGATACCGGTCGAGCGCCTCCGGCGTGTTCAGCTCGGTGACCGCCACCAGGAGCACGTTCCCGGCCGCAGCGGCGTCCGGTACGGCGGCGCTCGCGAGGCAGGCGGTGGCGACAGCCGCCGGCGCCCGCCGGGGCCGAGGCCGCGGCCCGCGAAGCAGGCGGCCGAACGGCACGCCGGGATCCACGCCCCGGCCGCGCATGGCGGCTGACGAAGCTGGAGGCGGCGCAGGGCAACCGCAGGGCGAACTCGTGGAAGAACGGGCCCTCGACCAACGGCTTCACGCCCGGGAGGGCACAGAGCCCGGCGTGGAGATAGTGGGCGCGCTCCAGGCAGATCAGCCCCAGCTCGCGCAGGCCTTGAGGACCGAGCAGGGCCAGGTGGATGGTGGCGGCCAGCGCGCTCAGAGCCTGGTTGGAGCAGATGTTGGAGGTGGCCTTCGCCCGGCGGATGTGCTGCTCCCGAGCCTGCAGGGTCAGGGTGTAGCAGGTCCGCCCGTCCTCATCGACGGTCTGGCCCACCAGACGGCCGGGGATCTGGCGCACGTGAGCCTCCCGGCAGGCCAAGAAGCCCGCGGACGGCCCCCCGAAAGACGGGGCGTTGCCGAATACCTGCACGTCTCCCACCGCGATGTCGGCTCCGGCCCTCCCGGGGCCTCCAGGATCCCCGAGCGTCACCGGGTTGACAGCCACCACCAGCAGGGCGCCGAGCGGCGTGGGCCGCCTCCGCCAGCGGTTCCAGATCCTCGATCACCCCCAGGCAGTTGGGCTGCTGCACCAGCACGGCGCCGATCGAGTCTGCCGGCAGGGCGGCGGGACGCGGCGGGCGGGCGAAAGAGCCGGGGGATATCAGTCGCTCCCGACCGAGGGTCGAGGGGCCACTGGTGCACGGCCAGGCCGGGACCGGCGGCGTACGTCGCGACCACCTGGGCGGCCTCGGGGTGCACTCCGGCGGAGATGAGTATCCCGTCTCGCCGGGTGAGGCGCAGGGCCATGAACGCCGCTTCGGCCAAGGCGGACGGGCCGTCGTAGAGGGAGGCGTTGGCGACGTCCAGGCCGGTGAGCTCGCAGATGCAGGTCTGAAACTCGAAGATGTGTTGCAGCGTGCCTTGGCTGACCTCTGCCTGGTAAGGGGTATAGGCGGTGGCGAACTCGCTGCGGGCGGTCAAAGCCCGGACGGCGGCCGGCACGAAGTGGCGGTAGCATCCGGCTCCGAGAAACGAGGCCGGACCCAGCGGCCGGTTCGCGCCGGCAAGGGCCTCCACCCGAGCCCGCACCTCGGGCTCGGTGAGGCCCGGCGGGAGGTGGAGCTCCGCCCTCTGAAGGGATCGGGGTATGGGGGCGAACAACTCCTCAACGGTGGAGACGCCCACCACCTCCAACATGTGCCGGCGGTCGTTCTCGCTGTGGCTCTCGTATCTCATGCGGCCCCCATCTTAGCGCTCCGTCGGCCGCTGTTGCGCACGTATCCTTTGCCGATATTTCGGGATTTGCTCACACTTCCCTCACATCCTGGACGCCAGACTGATCACATCAGACCGTGATCGACGATCAGAGGAGGCGTTCGAAATGAAGACTATGTGGATGCGGATGTGGAGACGCAAATGGCTCGTCACCGCGGCGACCTTGGCCATGTTCCTGTCCGTGGGAGCGGTGGCCTGGGCGGCCGGCGGCGACGGGACGCAGGCTTCCGACCCGAGTCGCCGGAAGCCAAGTCGCTGCGGATGGCGCTGTGCTGGCTCTGGCCGGTACCGATCAGCAGTCGCTGACGGCCGCCAAGACGGCCGACCCTCAAGCCAGGGAGGCGCTGAAGGCAGAAGCGCGAGCAGCGGATCAAGCGCCTTGAGGCCTTGATGAAACTGGTGCGAGACAAGATGAGCCCTGAGGACCAGGCTACCTATGACCAGTTGGTGCAAACCGCCAAGGATCAACGTACTGCCCTTCAGCAGGCCCGGACAGGATCTGAACCAGACCGTCAAGGATCTGCGCGAGCTCACGAACAAGTACCTGGACGCTGGAAGCGCCGCGAGCGGTCTGCTCCGGCCGCGACGACCGCTCAATGAGGTAGCCCGGCGGCGCCCGCGGCCGCGAGACCGCGGGCGCCACGCGGTCGCCGCCGCGCCCATCCCCGGGGACGTCTGTCCCCGGGGATGGGCGCCGTCTCGGCCGAGCGGTCGGGCGACAGAGGGAACCGGGACCGGGGAGCAAAGTACTAGACCGTGCCGTAGGCCGCGTTGGGGCGCGGCGACGAACGCAACTCCGACGTGATCTTCAAGGAGGAAGAACCCAGAGTGATGCCGGCGCGAGAGGGAGCGGGTCAACGCGATCGTCGTGGTCATCGAAGACGACCCTTCGATCTCCGAACTGCTGGAGCTCTATCTGAGCCGGGAGAGCTACGTGGTGCACGCGACCGCGCTCGGCGGCCTGGGCGCGGCTCTCGTCAAGGAGAAGAGCCCCGCCCTGGTGATCCTCGACCTCATGCTGCCGGACGGCTCGGGTTTCGACGTGCTCAAGGCCGTCAGAGGCTTCTCCCAGGTGCCGCTCATCATCCTCACGGCCCGGGACGCGGAGCAGGACAAGATCCTGGGCCTGGAGTTGGGCGCCGACGACTACATGGTCAAGCCGTTCAGCCCCGGCGAGCTGGTGGCCCGGGCCAGGGCGGTGCTGCGCCGGGTGGGCGCGCAGGCGGACCCGTCCACTCAGGTCCAGGTGCTGGGTGGCATCGAGCTGCTGCCCGACGAACGGACGGTGCGGGTCGACGGCGCGCTGGTGGACCTGACTCCGAAGGAGTTCGAGCTGCTCCACTACCTGCTGGTCAACCGGGGATTGGCCCTCACCCGCGAACGGCTGCTGGAGGAAGTCTGGGGCTACAGCTTCTACGGCGACGCCCGCACGGTGGACGTCCACGTCGGCCAACTGCGGAAGAAGCTCGGCCCCTGGGGCAGGGTCATACAGACCGTGTGGGGGCTGGGCTACAAGGCCGATCCCGAGGCGTCATCGTGAACGGCCGCGGGCTCCATCCGCTGGAGGCTCGTCCTGGCGCTGGCCGGCGTGTCGCTGTTCACTCTGGTGGTCGTCGGGCTGGTCTTCTACCTCTTCCTGGGCGCGTACGTCATCGACCGGCAGAAGGAGCAACTTCTCAACCAGGCGGTCGAGGTGGCGGAGCAGGTCGCAGGGGTTGAGCGACTCCGCTCCCGTCGGTCTCGCCGGAGGGAAGATCCTCACGGCGCTCTTGCGGTCCGATCTGCGCGTCCTGCCCGCCGGGGCGGGGATCGCGGTGTTCCGGGGCGCGGACGTGGTCGCCAAGGTGGGAGCCATCCCGGCAAAGACCGACAACCTGGCCCGCTTGCGGACGGAGGGCGAGCGACTGGGAGGCACGGAACCGGGCGCCGGGGTGGTCAGATCCGTCACCGGATCCGGGGCCGGCGGGCAGACGGTCGTTCTGCTGGCGGCCGCTCCCGTCCGGCTCTCGAACGGGACCTCGGGTCTGGCGGTGGTCACCCTTGCCAGAGCGGACGCCTTCGCGGCCAGACGGCGGTCTTCTGCGCATGCTGCTGATCTCGGGGGCGATCGCGATCGCGCTGGCGGTGATCGTCGGGCTTGGGCCTGGGATCGTGGATGACCCGGCCTCTGCGCCGGCTCTCGGCTCGCCGCCCGAGGGATGGCCGGCGGTTCGTACGACCAGCCGGTGACCGGCACGTATCCGGGAGAGATCCAGGAACTGGCGACCAGCATGGAGACCATGCGCCAGGAGGTCCGGCGCAGCGAGGAATCGCTGCGCGGTTTCGTCGCCTCCGCGGCCCACGAGCTGCGCACGCCGCTCACCTCCATACAGGGCTTCTCTCAGGCCCTTCTCGACGGCACGGCGGCCACGACCGAGCAGCAGCAGCGCTCGGCGGCGGCCATCTATCGGGAATCGGCCCGGCTGCAACGACTGGTGGATGCCCTGCTCACCCTGTCTCGGTACGACTCCCGCGAGTTCCACCCCACCTCTGGCGCCGGTGGCGGTCGAGGCTCTGATACGCGAGGAGGTGGAGCGTCTGGTCCAGGCGGGCCTTGCCGAGACCGGGCGGATAGTGGTGCAGGCCGATCCACAGGCCCGGGCGGTCACCGACGCCGACATGCTGCGCCAGGTGGTCGCCAATCTGCTGCGCAACGCCGTCCAGTATGGAGGCGCCGACCCGGTGACGGTCACGGCGTGGAGCCAGGGAGGGGAGCTTCTGATCGAGGTGACCAACGGCGGGGAGCCTCTCGGTCCGGAAGAGAGGGCGCGCATCTTCGAGCGCTTCTATCGGGGCCGGGGGGGCAGGCGCGGAGACGGGTTCGGTCTCGGTCTGGCTCTGGTGCGAGAGATCTGCGGGGTGCTCGGCGGGCGGGTGGAACTGGTGGGAGAGGGGCCGTCCACCGTGTTTCGGGTGACCATTCCCGTCGATCCCGGTAGGCACGCCGGTAGACCGGGGTTGCGGACTGGGCCCGAGGAGGCGTGTGCTACCATACTTTCCGCGCCATGAATCAAGCAACTGCGAGGTCGGCGTGCGCATCACCTTCATCGAACCTGCCGCTCCAGGCTTTCACGTATACAGCTTCGTAAAGCAAATCCGGCTCGGTCTCCCTCTTCTGGGCGCGCTCATGAAGGCGCGCGGACACGAGGTCCGCATCTACGCGGAGAGCCTCAGCGAGGTCGACTGGGACGACGTTCTCTCTTCGGACCTGGTGGGCATCTCGACCACCACGTCCACGGCCATCCGCGCCTACCGCTACGCGCAGCGGGTGCGCGACGCCGGCATCCCCATCATCATGGGCGGGCCGCACGTGACCTTCCTGGCCGACGAGGCCATGGACTTCTGCGACTACGTCATCCGCAACGAGGGCGAAGAGACCCTCGATCGAGCTGGTCGACTACCTGCAGGGCCGCGGGTCGCTCGAGAACATCCTGGGACTCACCTACCGGGCCAAGGACGGTCAGGTAGTGCACAACCCCGCTCGCCCTCTGCTGAGCTTCGCTGACCGATCTGCCCTGGCCCGACATGAGCCTGGTGGTGGGCGGCGAGAAGGTGCAGTCCCACTCCCATCTTGGCCTCGCGCGGCTGCCCGTTCGGATGCGAGTTCTGCTCGGTGGTGCTGATGTTCGGGCGCAGGGTGCGCACCGTCGAGCCGGCGGAGGTGGTCAAGCACATCAAGCGAGCTGAAACCGCGAGAAGCTCTTCTTCTACGACGACAACTTCTTCATCAGCAAGCGCCGGGGCAAGGAGTTGCTGGCGCAGATGATCCGGGAGAAGGTGGAGGTGCCGTTCTTCGCTCAGATCCGGGTCGATTCCGTGTGCAAGGACGGCAAGGTCGATCAGGAGCTGCTCGATCTGCTCTGGAACGCCGGCTGCCGGATCGTCTACCTGGGGCTGGAGTCCGTCAACCCGGCCACGCTGAAGGAATATCACAAGGAATCCAGCATCGACGACATGGCCGGCGGCCTGGAAGCACTGGCCAACAGGGGCATCAAGACCCACGGCATGTTCGTGTTCGGCGCCGACTCCGACACCGCCGAGTCCCTGCACCACACGGCCGATTTCGCGACGCAGCACGGTCTGAACAGCGTCCAGTTCCTGGCGCTCACCCCTCTGCCCGGCACGCGGCAGACCGCCCAGTTCGAGGCGGAGGGACGCATCTTCACGAAGAACTGGAGCCTCTACGACGGGCATCACGTGGTGTTCTGGCCCAAGCAGATGACGCCTTACGAACTGCAGGAGGTCATGCTGCAGGCTCACAAGCGGTTCTACAAGGCGCGGCGGATCGTCACCATCAAGCCCAAGGCTCCCATGTACCACAAGCACCAGATCGCAGGGATATCTGATCAGCCGGGCCTGGGAGCACGTGCGCGAGAACCGCGATTTCATGCGGGAGCTCAAGGATTTCTCCGAGTCGCAGGCGCCCCCGGTGTCGGTGGCTCCCGGCTTTCTCAAGTCGGGTTTCGAGACGGTCACCCAGTAGTCTCGCCGCTCCGTTGCCGGAGACGGGATGAGCCGGCGTTGGCCGCGGCTCGGTCCGTCGCGACAGAGGATTCTGCCCGTCTCTTTCGAAAGGCTATCATCGTCGACTTTCGCAATCGCTATTTGACCAAGGGGAGCACGTTTGGCCAAAGTCGTGGCCTTCGCGAATCAGAAGGGCGGCGTGGCGAAGACCACGACCACCCTCAATCTGGGTGTGGCCTTCCAGGAGCTGGGCCACCGCGTGCTGGCCGTGGACATGGACCCCCAGGGCAATCTCACCATGAGCCTGGGGCTCAACCCGGACTCGGTGCGGCCGAGCATGTTCGACGTGCTGGTCAACGGGGTGAGCATCGAGGAGGCGCTCTTCCATCAGGAGCTCGACGTGGTGGTGTCGAGCATCGATCTGGCCGCGGCCGAGATCGCGCTCAGCTCGCAGATCGGAAGAGAGACGAGCGCTGAGCAAGGCCCTGCTGCAGGTGCACGACCGGTACGACTACATCTTGATCGACACGCCGCCCTCGCTGGGCCTGCTGACCATCAACGCGCTGACGGCTTCCGACGCGGTGATCGTCCCCGTTCAGTGCGAGTATCTGTCGCTGCGTGGTCTGGCCCAGCTGGAACGGACTCTCGAGCTGGTGCGGGAGAATCTCAACCCCAACGTGCATATTGCCGGGATCGTGCCCACTATGTACGATTCTCGTACGGTGCACGGACGGGAGGCCGTCGAGGTGCTCAGGAGCAGCTTCGGCGACCTGGTCTTCGAGACCACCATCCGGAAGACCATCAAGTTCGCAGAGGCGCCGGTGAAGGGGGAGTCGGTGCTCAAGTACGCGCCCGACAGCCAGGCGGCCAAAGCGTATCGCCAGCTCGCGAGAGAGGTGCTCAATGGAAAAAAGATCTAGCATGAAGGACAGCGGCCTCAGCTCTCTCTTCAGGGCGACGGAGGCGGCCAGGCAGGACGAAGAGGAAGCCGACTCTGCGGACCCAGGTGAGCAGAGGACGTCTCGAGCTCAGCCCGACGCGGGGCTCGGTCGACGACGACCGCCGACGCAGCGCCCGGGCGAGAGCATGTGGACGTCACCTGCAGCCTACCCGGACGAGGCCCGGCGCACGCTCATCCAGCCGTCTCGCAGCTTCCCGGCCGTCATCCGAGTGGTCGGGGTCGGAGGCGCCGGCACCAACGCGATCAATCGCATGCTCGAGGCCGGGCTCGAAGGCGTGGAGTTCATCGCCATCAACACCGACGCGCAGGCTCTGGCCATGTGCGAGGCCGATCACAAGCTGCGCATCGGCCGGGAGCTGACCAAGGGGCTGGGCGGCGGTTCCGATCCCAAGGTCGGCCGGGAAGCGGCCGCGGCCGCGTACGACGAGATCAAGGCCATGCTCAAGGGCAGCGACATGGTCTTCATCACGGCGGGAGAAGGGGGCGGCACCGGTACCGGTGCCGCGCCGGTGGTGGCCGAGATAGCCAAGTCTCTGGGAGCGCTCACCATCGGCGTGGTGTCGCGTCCCTTCGCCTTCGAGGGCAAGCGTCGGGGCCTGCAGGCGCTGGAGGGCGTCCGCGTCCTGCGGCAGCGGGCCGACACGGTGATCGTGGTCCCGAACGACAAGCTCCTCGAGGTGGCCGACAGGGGCACCTCGATGATCGCGGCGCTGCGCCTGGCCGACGACGTGCTCCGGCAGGGTGTGCAGGGCATCTGCGACCTGGTCACCGTGCCCGGTCTCATCAACCTCGACCTGGCCGACGTGCGCACCATCATGACCGGCGCGGGCACCGCCCACATGGGCATCGGCCGGGCCCGGGGAGAGCAGCGGGCGCAGAAGGCGGCGGAGATGGCCGTCAACTCCTCTCTGCTCGAGACCTCCATCGAGGGGGCGCGCGGCATCCTCTTGAACATCAGCGGGGGCAAAGACCTGTCGCTCCACGAGGTCAACGAGGTGGCCGAGATCGTCAACGCGGCCGCCGATCCGGAGGCCAACATCATCTTCGGAGCGGTGGTGGACGAGTCCCTGGGCGACGCTCTCTGGGTGACGGTGGTGGCCACCGGGTTCGACGCCACCAGCGAAGAGGTACTGACGGAGCAGGTGGAGAGCGTGGCGAGGCTGCACCATCCGGGCGGGCGGCAGACTCCTGCCGGCGGTCGTCGCGGCTACGGCGGCACGAGCTCCGGCGGCGCGGGCGCCTCGTGCCGGCGCGCGAGGCCGCGCCCGGCGTTTCTCAACAGCCGCCTCGGCACGGGCAGACAGGCGCCGGCGGCCCGACGATGAGCTCGAGATCCCGCCGTTCCTAAGGTAGGTCGGCGCTGCGGGTCAGCTTTCCGCCGGCGGCAGGTCGCGCTCGAAGTAGAGGCAGGTCTTCTCGGCCAGCCCCAGGCTGCGGTAGAAGGCGTGCGCGTCCAGGTTCCAGGACTCGGCCAGCAGGAAGAGCCGGCTGCAGCCACGCGCCCGGGCGATCGCCTCGGCGGCGCTCACCAGGCCCCGTCCCACGCGGCTCGCGCCGGTGGCTCGCCGTGACCACCACGTCCTGGAGTTCGCACACGAGCGAGGCCGACCAGGTACTGTAGGAGAATATGAGGGCGCACATCCCCACCAGGTCGCCCTCGGATTCGGCTACCAGCAAGCGAATGGTCGGGTGACGCCAGGATGGCGGCGACGGTGGCGGCCAGGCGGTCCGGTGCGGGAGGGACCACGCCATGGTGCTCCATGATCTCGTCGAGGAGCGAGAGCAGTCGGGCGGCGTCGGCCGGGGCGGCTTGTCGGTACGTGATCATCGACGCGAGGGTAGCAGATGGATAGCTGAGATGCTGTATCTGAACGGGGAGTTCATGCCTCTGTCCGAGGGGCGGGTAGACGTCGAGGACCGCGGGTTCCAGCTGGGTGACGGGGTGTACGAGGTCATCAAGGTCATGAACGGTCGCCTCGTGTGGCTCGATGACCATCTGGAGCGCTTGGGGCGCAGTCTGGCGGCGGTCAGGCTCGCCGAGGCGCTGGAGGGACATCGGCTCGACAGCGTGCTCCCCGAGCTGGTGGATCGTTCCGGGGTGCGCGACGGCATGGTGTACGTCCAGGTCACGAGGGGAGTGGCTCCCCGGGAGTTCGTGTTCCCGCATCCTCCGCACCCCACCGTGCTGGCCTACGCGCGGAGCAAGCCGTCTCCCCGACGTCGCCGAGATCCTGGCGGGAACGGTCCTTCACCCGGTGGAGGACCAGCGCTGGGCCCGCTGCGACATCAAGTCCACCAACCTGCTGGCCGCGGTGCTGGCCAAGGAGGAGGCTCGGGAGGCCGGAGCGCACGAGGCGCTCTTCCTGGGCCCGGACGGGGTGGTGCGCGAAGGCGGGTCGTCCAACGTCTTCGCGGTGCTCGGCGGCGTGCTCCGCACCCATCCGCTGAACAATCGCATCCTCGGGGGATCACCCGCAAGCACGTGCTCGAGATCGCCCGCCGGACGGGATACACGGTCGAGGAGCGGGCCTTCACGCTGGCCGAGGTGACTCGGCGCCGCAAGAGACGGGTGCGAGGTCTTCACCGCCTCGACCATGAAGGACATCCAGCCGGTCGTGCGGATCGGCGCATCACGTGATCGGGGACGGCCGTCCCGGTCGGGTGACTCTGACTCTGCTGGATGTCATGCGCCGGGAGCAGGCGCTTCTGGTGGGTCTGGCAGCCCCCTCCCGCATTGGCTTCACCAGGGCCAGGCTAGCGGCGTCGGGCCCGTGGCCGTCCGGCCCCGGCACCTCGAGCACGAAGGGGACGGCAGCGAACGCCGGGTGCCTCACCACCCGGGCCAGGCCGGCGAAACCGATGTGGCCGTCGCCCGGGTTCTCGTGCCGGTCGCGGGTCGATGCGAAAGGCGTCTTCGAATCGTTGAGGTGGATGAGCCCGACGGAGCT
Organism: uncultured Actinomycetes bacterium; assembly: GCA_963809395.1. GTDB lineage: Bacteria > Actinomycetota > Thermoleophilia > RBG-16-64-13 > RBG-16-64-13 > CAWEJM01. Next base: position 56,527 of record CAWEJM010000006.1, read on the forward strand.
TAGGAGACCGCGCTCCCCGAGCTCCTCGACCAAGTGCTCCAGGCCGTCGGCGGTGTGTACCGCGTAGCCGGCGGCGAACAGATGGGCCGTGTCGAGGCACAGGCCGCAGCTCGGGGGGAGCGACGCCAGGAGTTCGGCCAGTTCCTCGAGACGACCGCCCACCGTTCCGCCCGACCCCGCGCCCGTCTCCAGGAGCAGGGGAGGGAGCCGTGCTCGTGGCCTTTCGCCACGAGTCCGCTCCGGCGCCGTCTATCGCCGCTCGTACCGCGCTGATCACCCACCCGGCCGCGGCGGCGAAGCCCTCGCCCCGATGAGAGCCCACGTGGGTGACGACGCCGGCCGCCCCGCGAGCGCGCCCAGGACCAGCGCCTCGGCCAGGGCCTCGCCGGAGCGCTGCCGGAGCGGTTCGTCCGGCGAGGCGAGGTTGATCAGGTAGATGGTGTGGAAGAAGAGAGGCAGGCGGTGCCGCCGCAGGCCGGCGGTCAGCGCGGTCATCTCCTCCGGATGGGGCAGGCGGGTGCGCCAGGTCCGAGGGTTGGAGTTGAAGATCTGCACCGCCTCGGCGCCGATGGCGAGCGCCCGCTCCGGCACCGGCGCGAAGCCGCCCGCCGTGCGGATCTGGGCGCCGATCAGGGGAAGGCTTCGGGGCGCCGGGCTGCCGGCGCCGGTCTAGTCGCGCCACCTAGTCCTCGTTCTTCGAGGCGCTCTGTGCCCCTGCGGGGCCAGGATATAGAATCAGGCCGGGATTTTGAATCGGGATGGCACCACGGCGGGCGGGCACGGACGAAAGAAGGCGAGGCATCGGTGATCGACTCGAGCGGAGAGGGCGGGACGGGCGATCGGTCGGGGCTGAGCGTTTGGGCGCTCGAGCCCTACTTCGGGGGCTCGCACAAGCAGTTCCTGGAGGGGCTGGCACGCCATTCGCGCCACGACCTCACGCTTTTCACACTGCCGGGGCGTCACTGGAAGTGGCGCATGCACGGGGGCGCTTGTCGCTGGCCCGCGCCACGCGGGACCGGCGGGCGGGCGGATACCATGGGCGGGGCTCGAGGCAATTGCCCGGATGTGCTGCTCGCATCGGATATGCTCGATCTTCCGGTCTTTCTGGCGGCGGTATCGAAGGCGCGGGCACCAAGAACGTCTCCGGCCGCGGCGGCAAGGCCCGCATCATCACCGACCTCAACCAGCCGTGGGGCACCTCCGACACCTGCACCAAGTGCGGCAAGTGCGTCATGTCCTGCCCCACCGGCGCGCTGTTCAACAAAGGCTCGACGGTGGGCGAGATGGAGCGCGACCGCACCAAGCTCGAATTCATCGTCACGGCGCGGGAGAAGAAACAATGGATTGCAGACTAAGCAGTTACAAGGTTACATGGTTACATGGGTTACATGAGTTGCATGGGCTACATGCGACATGGCACCTGATGTAACTCCTGTAACTCATGTAACCTATTGTAACTGATGTAACTTTGTAACCTGTAGCTACTAACATGCAAACAAGCACGAAACAAAGCCCAGCCGGAAACCGGCAAGCCAGCTCTCCTGCGCCTGGCCACCGTCTGGTTCGGCGGCTGTTCCGGCTGCCACATGTCGTTCCTGGACCTGGACGAGTTCCTCATCGAGCTGGCCGGCAAGGTGGAGATCGTCTTCAGCCCGGTCATGGACGTGAAGGAATACCCCGAGCACGTGGATGTGTGCCTGATCGAAGGCGCCATCTGCAACGAGGACAACCTGGAACTGCTCCACAAGATTCGGCAGCGGACCAAGGTCCTCGTCTCGTTCGGCGACTGCGCGGTGACGGCCAACGTGCCGGCCATCCGCAACCAGCTCGGCCTGGGCAACGCGGAGAGCGTCCTGCAGCGGGCCTACATCGAGTGCGCGCAAACCAACCCGGGCGTGCCCAAGGAACCGGGCATCGTGCCCGGCGCTGCTGCCGCGGGTGATGCCGGTGCACGAGGTCGTGCACGTGAACTATTTCCTGCCCGGCTGCCCGCCGCCGGCCGACCGCATCAAGGCCCTGCTGGTGCAGGTGCTCGACGGCGAGGAGCCGAAACTCGAAGGCCCGCAGCTCAAGTTTGGATAGATTATGGCTCAACGTATCGTCATTGATCCCGTGACCCGCATCGAGGGCCACGCCAAGATCAGCATCTTCATGGACGACGCCGGCAACGTGTCCGACGCCGAGTTCCACGTCGTCGAGTTCCGCGGCTTCGAGAAGTTCTGCGAGGGCCGTCCCTACAGCGAGATGCCCGGCATCACCCCGCGCATCTGCGGCATCTGCCCCGTCAGCCATCTGCTGGCCTCGGCCAAGGCGGGCGACGCCATCATGGCCGTCAACATCCCGCCCGCCGCCGACAAGCTGCGCCGGCTGATGAACCTCGGCCAGATCATCCAGAGCCATGCCCTGAGCTTCTTCCACCTGAGCGCGCCCGATTTCCTGCTCGGCTGGGATACGCCGCCGGCCAAGCGGAATGTGTTCGGGCTGATCGCCTCGAACACCGACCTGGCCCGCGCCGGCATCCGGCTGCGCCAGTTCGGCCAGGAGATCATCGCAGGTGCTCGGCGGCCAGAAGATTCATCCCGCCTGGGCCGTGCCCGGCGGCGTCCGCAGCCCGCTGACCGAGGAAGGCCGCACCCGCATTCGCGCCTGGCTGCCCGAGGCCTACGCCACGACCAAGATCGGCCTTCGACCTCTTCAAGAAGATGCTCGACACCCACAAGAAGGAAGTCCAGATCTTCGGCAACTTCCCCTCGCTCTTCATGGGCCTGGTGGAACCGGACGGCACCTGGGAACATCACGGCGGCAAGCTCCGTTTCACCGACAGCAGCGGCAGCATCATCGCCGACCAGCTCGATCCGCAGAAGTACTACGAGTACATCGGCGAATCGGTGCAAAGCTCCTCCTACCTCAAGTCGCCGTATTACTAGCCCGCTGGGCTTCCCGGACGGCATGTATCGCGTCGGCCCGCTGGCCCGGCTCAATGTGGCCGAGCAGATGGGCACGCCCAAGGCGGACGCCGAGTTGAAGAAGTTCAAGAAGCTGACGCGCGGGCGCAACGCCGTGACCTCGTCCTTCCATTATCACTACGCGCGGCTGATCGAAATCCTCGCCTCGCATCGAGCGGGTGGAAGCCGCCATGGACGACGCCGACCTGCTCAGCGAAGACCTGCGCGCCGATGCCGGCATCAACAGCCTCCGCGGCGTGGGCGTCAGCGAAGCCCCGCGCGGCACGCTCTTCCACGATTACACCGTGGACCGCGACGGCCTGCTCAAGAAGGTCAACCTCATCGTCGCCACCGGCCAGAACAACCTGGCGATGAACCAGACCGTCGCCCAGATCGCGCGCCATTACGTGCGCGGCAACAAGATTCCCGAGCCCATGCTCAACCGCGTCGAGCACGGCATCCGCTGCTACGACCCGTGCCTGAGCTGCTCCACGCACGCCGTCGGCCAGATGCCGCTGCACGTCCAGCTCATCGCCCCGGACGGCACCGTGCTGGACGAAGTCGCGCGGGGCTGAGTCGCCGCGACGAACTGACGTTGGCAGGGCGGCGCAGCCCTCCAAGAACCTCGCAGCACTCGCCGCCGTCGGTGGGACCGAGCGCCGCCGTCTTCCCGGCCAGAGTGTTCCCAATCCCTTCACAGGATTTGAGCGGCATACAGTTCGGCGTGGCGGTTCCGCCGCGGCTGTTCAAAGCAGGCTCGTAAACTCTTCCTTCGTCAGTGCCCGATTCGCGGATTAGCGCCCGCAACGTCCCCTTGGCCGACTTCCAATGCATCGGCACCGTGCGTCGGCGCATTTGCGGGTGGCGCAGGATGATGTGGCTCCCCGGTTTGGTGATCCACGGGCGTGGCCCGGCCTTCTCCAAAGGCGCGAACGGCCTGCTGCCCGGAGCAAACAGGCAGACGGCTCATGCGGGAATCTCGACGATCTCCTCGGAGATGGGGGAGGGCACCGGTTCGCCGTGCTTCCTAAGGCTGGCCACATAGCCGGTCATGGCATCCTTGATGTTGACGAGGGCCTCGGCGCGCGTCTTGCCTTGCGAAATGCAACCCGGCAGGGCCGGACATTCCGCCACAAACACCCCGTCCTCGTCCACCTCGATGACCACTCGGTATTTCATGCTCTGAATCTGCGGTTGCCTCTGTCCAAAGTCAACCGCGCCCACCCCATCGCTCAACTCTCAACCTTGCCGTCACAGCCCCACCCGCAAGGAAAGGCACTTCGTCGCAGCGGTGGCTCGGCAGAGCGCCGCTCTCTTCCTGGCGAGGGCATCCCGTTTGGGATCGGCCCCTGCGTCCGCTCTCCGAGCCGCCGCTACGGACCCACCCGCTGCCCGGCCTTTAGCCTTCAGCCTTCAGCGTTCAGCCTTTCCCCTCACTGCCCGTTCGGCACGAGCTTGATGCCCCAGACGCCGGAAGCCTGTAACCCCCTTACCCCAGCAACGCTTGAAACCCGCTTGCGTGAAATGATGATCACCGGTCAGAGCGTCTGTGAGTTGCTCCTCCGTCATGATTGCGAAGGAAATGCAGTCGGTCAGCGGCCAGTCTTTGTCCGGGCGCTGCTCATAGAGCTGCAAGCCGCGCTCAAACCAATCACTCGCGGCACGCACAATTTTGACTTGGGGGTCTCGGGCTAGGTCCCGCATGAACGGGGCCACTGAGCGTCGGCTGCCCGAATCAGCTAAGGCATCCGCAACTTCCGTTAACACCCACTCGGTGGTGACAATCTCCCCGTGCAATTGGCTGGCAGCGGCGGCCGCCTTGGCGTGGTATTGGTCGGCGCGGTTCAGCAGCGCCACGAAATAGAAGGCGTCCGCGAAGACCCGGCTCATTTCTTCCGGTGCCCGTGCACGTAATGGTCCAGGTTCGCCGCCAGGTCCGGCGGCAGGTCCGTCGGCCACGCCGATGTAGGCGGCGTAACGCTCAGCAAACGACGGCTGGGACAGCGGAGTCCGGGATGGTCAGCCGCACCTCGGCCCCGTCCGGCAACTCCACGCCGGGCGGCGCCGCCATTCTGGGCGGGCAGGCGCTGGAAGGCGGACACATCGGCTCCATCTTGCAGCCGACGGCGGCGCTGATCGTCTTTGGCGGCACCCTCGGCGCGGTGTCGTTGCAGTTTCCCAGCGCCACCCTGCGGAAGACGGTGCGGAGCATCCGCGAGGTGTTCAAGCCGTCGCGCTACGACCTCGGTGAGACGGTGAGGACGGTGGTGACGCTGGCCAACAAGGCGCGCCGCGAAGGGCTGGTCTCCATCGAGAAGGAAGCGGAGGAGATCAAGGATCCGTTCCTCAAGCGCGCGGTGGAGATGGCGGTGGACGGCACCGAAGCCAAGGTGTTGCGCAGCGCGCTGGAGATGGAGCTCGAGCACCACGAGGAAGAGGGCGAAGGTCCCATCAAGGTGCTGGAGTCGGGCGGTGGATATGCGCCCACCGTCGGAATTCTCGGCGCGGTGTTGGGGCTCATCCACGTCATGGAGAACCTGGCCGATCCGTCGAAGCTGGGCGGCGGCATCGCCGTGGCGTTCGTCGCCACGGTGTACGGCGTGGGGCTCGCCAACCTGATCCTCCTGCCGATGTCGGGAAAGCTGAAGACGCGCCACCGCGAGCACACGCTGGCGATGGAGGTGACGATGGAGGGTGTGTGCGCCATCGCTGAGGGCGAAAACCCGCGCATCATCGAGCGCAAGCTGTCCATCTACATCGGCGAGCGCAAGGGCGGCGCCGCTCCCAACGAAGCGGTCAAGAAGGCCGAGCTGAAGGCGGCGGCGTAGATGGCGCGACGAAAGAGAAAGCCGGAGGAGCACGTCAACCACGAGCGCTGGCTGGTCAGGTACGCCGACTTCATCACGCTGCTCTTCGCGTTCTTCACCACGCTCTATGCCATCTCGACGGTGGATCAGAGCAAAGCGGGCCGGCTCATGTATTCGATGATGACCGCGCTCAACATCGACTTCTTTCCGGTGGGCAAGGCGCCGTCCCAGCAGTCGGCGGTGGGCGCCATCGTCCCCAAGGACGACGGCAAGGGCGGCCACGGCAAGCGCTCGGACATGGGCCGCATCGCCGAGGAGCTGCGCACGCTGGCGATCGATCCGGTGCTGCGCGGCCGCATGCAGGTGCACGAGACCCAGCGCGGCATCGTCGTCAGCCTGGCCGAGGCCGGCTTCTTCGAGTCGGGCAAGACGGACATTCGCAAGGACGCGGCGCAGGCGCTCGAGGTGATCGGCGCCGCCATCGCCGCACATGGCGATCTCGACGTTCTGGTGGAAGGCCACACCGACAATGTCCCGGTGCGCCAGGGCTCCAACTGGCTGCTCTCGACGGCGCGGGCCACCTACGTCGTCCTGCAGCTGCAGCAGCGGATGGGAGTGGCGCCGGAGCGGTTGTCGGCGGCGGGCTATGGCGAGTTTCGCCCGGTCGCCTCCAACGACACGCCCGAAGGCCGCGCGCGCAACCGGCGTGTGGACCTGGTGCTGCGCGATCACGCTTTGTCAAAATTGACGGAACCGGGCGCGCCCGAGGCGGAAACTCCGCCGCAGGATTGACGATCGGGTTGGCCCGACATTTGAAAAAGGGAGTGCATCATGAGCGACGCCAAACCTGCCGAAGCCCCTCCCGCCGCCAAGAAAGCGGGGGGCGGAGGGCCCATGCCCCTCATCGGGGTCGTTTTGACGGTCCTCAACCTCGGGGCCACCGGCTTCGTGGCCACCAAGGTCCTGAAGCTGGGCCACATGAGCGCCGGTCCGACGGCGCAGGCCGAGCCTTCACCGCCGCCCAATCTGCCCAGCGCCGCCTTCGAGCCGTTCGTGGTCAATCTCAACGAGCCCGGCTCCAACCGCTATCTCAAGACCAGCTTCGAGGTCGAGCTCGGCAACGAAAAAGCCGTCGAGACCATCAATCACGAGAAGAAGGCGCTTCGCGACGACATCCTCCGCTATCTCTCCGGCCTCACCGTCGCCGAAACCATGGGCGAAGCCGGTAAGGACAAGATTCAGGAGCAGATCATCGCCCGCGTCGACAAGGCGGTCGGCGCCGGCGGCGTGCGCCATCTGTACTTCACCGACTTCGTTATTCAGTAACGCGTCCCTTGACCGGGGCTGACTCGCGCGGTCAAGATTTCAACGATGGCACCAGACCAAACGGCGGTGCGGGTGGCGTTGTGGCGCGCCCTCCACGTCGAGCTCGATGCGCCGCCGCACGTCTTCGAAGACCTGCTCGGGCGGCAGCTTGCCGCTCCCGACGAAGGTTGGCGAAGTCGGCCTGACATGAATCCGCAGGGCACGAGGGGAATGCGCGCGTCGATCGTGGCGCGCGCCCGCTTCGTCGAGGACCTGGTCGTCGAGAAGGGGGTTCGCCAATACGTGATCCTCGGCGCCGGCCTCGACACCTTTGCCCAGCGGTGGCCCGATCTCGTGCAGGTCTTCGAGGTCGATCGCCCCGGGCCGCAAGAGTGGAAGCGGCAGCGGCTCCTGACGCTCGGGCTCGGCGTCCCCTGCCTGGTGCCGGTCGACTTCGAAGCCGGCGCCTCGTGGTGGGACCAGCTCGTGGCTGCGGGCTTCGACGCCGGCGCGCCCGCGGTCGTGTCCTCGACCGGGGTCAGCATGTACCTCACCCAGGATGCCATCGCCGCCACGCTGCGGACAGTGGCGCGGTTGCCGCCGGGCTCGACGTTGGCGATGACCTACATGCTGCCAATGGATTTGGTCGACGAAGACGAGCGCCGGATGCGCGAGTTCGCCGAGCGCGGCGCCCGCGCCTCTGGAACGCCCTTCATCAGCTTCTTCTCGCCGTCGGAGATGACGGCGTTCGCGCGCGACTGCGGCTTCCGCGAGGCGCGCACCGTTTCGGCCGACGATCACACGGCGCGGTATTTTGCCGGCAGGAGCGATGGACTGCGTCCGGCGAAGTCCGAGGAGATCCTGGTCGCCACGACGTAGCTTCGGCCGTCGCGGGTTGCAACGACGAACGCGCTTGGATTTGTACGTTGGTACGTCGAACCACAGTTGCCCGTTTGTGGATTCTGGGATGAGAGGAAATGATAGCCTGGTCGTTGCCTGAAGTTCCTCGCACCAATCGCTCCCGGCCTCATTGTCGCGCTGCTGAGTAGCTGCGCCGACCGCCCGCTCTATCTTCCGGTCGACGAAGTTCCAGCGCCGGATTTGAGCGCTCGCGATCTGGGAGGGGCGCGTGACCTCACGATCGCGTCCGATCTGAGCGTAGCGATTGATCTGAGCGTAGCGATTGATCTGAGCGTAGCGATTGATCTGAGCGTAGCGATTGATCTGGGCGTCGCTCCCGATCTGGGCGTGGCTCCCGATCTCAGCGTGGCACCCGATCTCAGTGTGGCACCCGATCTGAGCGTCGCGCCAGATCTCAGCGCACCCGATTTGAGCATTCCAACCCGTCCTGGCTGCGACGGGACTCTGCTTCTGCCGTCGGTGCCACGGCTGCTCGGGCGCGGTACTACCGTCAGCCTCGCCGCAGGCGATTACGACGGCGATGGCCGCCTCGATCTGATCGCCGGCTCGCCCTACAGCGGCACGGTGTCGCTGTTCCTGAGCGAAGGGCGCGGCCACTTTGGCCCCCCGACCACGCTCCCACTGACGACCGACCCGCTCGACGTCTTCGCTTTCGACGCCACCAGCGATGGCAAGACCGACATCGTCACTATTGGCGGGATGGGCATCCCCACGGTCTTGCCGGGCAACGGCGATGGCACCTTCGCCACTCCCATCAGCTCCATCACGGGGATCTCCGGGTACCCCCACGCCGTGGCAGGGGAGGTGAACGGCGACGGCATCACCGATCTGATCGCAGTGGACACCACTGTGGTGGTGCTTCTCGGCAACGGCGACGGCACCTACACCCGCGGCTTCTCGTCCCCGCTTCCGGCCCGCCAAAGCGCCGCCGCCATCGGGGACTTCGACGAGGACGGCGTCGCTGACGTGGTCGTCTCCTTCTGGGAGGGCGCGCCGGGACCGGCAGTCTACTTCGGTAACGGTGACGGCTCATTCGCCGGCCCGGTCAACGTCGACACCATCGGTTACGTCGAGGACCTCACGGTTGGCGACCTCGACGGCGACGGCCACCTCGATATCGCCGCTGCGCAGGACGGCAGCTATCCCGGGTCCGTCCTCGTGTGGCCCGGCCTGGGTAACGGCGTGTTCGCACCCGCCGTGATCTACCCCGCCGACGATCACAACTACAAGCTCGCTGCGGGCGACTTCGATGGCGACGGCCGTACCGACCTGGTCGACTCCGGCGACCACGGACTCAACCTGTATTTGCAGCAGCTCGACGGGACCCTCGGCCCGCGCCGCGTCTACCCGCTGGAAACGGCCGCCGCCACCTGGGCCGGCGACCTCGACAGTGACGGCCGCGACGATCTCGTGATCGCCTTTCACGGCGACGACATCGGCGTCCAACTCTCGCAGCCTGGAGGTGGCTTCCTTGTCGAAGACCACCTGGCCGGCGTCAGCGACCCGGCGGGCGGCGCTTCGTCCTTCTCATTCGCCGGCGGCGACTTCGATGGAGACGGCGATCGCGACATCGCCGTCTCCGAATGGTCGGGTACGGTCCGTATCCTGACGAATGCCGGCGGCGGCAGTTTCACCGCCGGACAGACGGTTTTTCGGCCGGGCAACTACCGCACGCTTGCTGCCGCGGACTTCAACCGCGATCGCATTCTTGATCTCGCCGTCGTCGATTTCTCGGCCGGCATCCGCTTCTTCCGTGGCGTGGGCGACGGCACCTTCGCCGCCGCCGGAATCATCTCCTATAGCTATCCCCTGGATCTGCTGCTCGGCGACTTCGATCGCGACGGTTTCCCCGACGTGGTGGTGCTGGCCAATCCGGCAGTCAGCATCTACCGCAATGTCGGCAACGGCACCTTCACCACTGCCGGTTATTTCTCCAACGTCGGCGGCGGCCAATACTCCATCGGCGACATCGATGGCGACGGCAAGCCCGACCTGATCGGGGCCGATGCCTATAACGCCAAGCTGGAGTTGCTCCTCGGGCGTGGCGACGGCACCTTCACGCGTCAACCCCCCACGCCGATTGCCGGCTTGTGCGGCGCTACGGCCGGCGACTTCGAGCGCAACGGTCGCGATGAGCTGGTGATCGCCGACACCTCCGGCGCGCACCCGGTCGACCGCCGCGCCGACGGGACGCTGGCGCCCCGCGCGCCCATCCAAGGCAGCCTCTGCGCCACGCTCATCACCGCTGATCTCGATTCCGACGGGCGCCTCGACCTTCTCATGACCGGCAGCCCGCTCGGCTTCGCCCGCGGACATGGCGACGGCACCTTTACCCGCACGCGCGTGTACCAACATGGCGACTCGCCAGGCGACTTCGACGGCGATGGCACAGTCGACCTCCTGACCGCGCCCGGCGTATCGCTTTTGAGGAACCGCGGCTGCGAGTAGCGCGAGTTGGTGGACTCGCTGCCCGAAAGTCTCAGTAGCCGTGGCGATGCCCGCCGAGGCGCAAAGACAGCTCGTGGCGGGCGCGGTGGAGCGCCGCCGACCAGCGTGAGTCGCGCTCGCACACCATCTCCAGCGTGGCGCGGCTCCGGGTGTCCAGGTCGTAGCCGTCGAGGATCTGCGCCAGGCGCTCGATGTGGGGAGCGCGCTCGGAGGTCATGGTTTCGGCGGCCGAAAGGACGTCGCCGGGATCAGCGTCGGAGGCCGGCGGCTCGGGCGTGGCCTGAAGGAGCGCGTCGAGGGTCTCGCCGGCGGTCATTGGGCGCTCGCCTTCAGGAAGGCGTCGCGCAGGGTCTCGACGACGCGAGCGGCTTCGGCGAGCGGCTTTTCGTCCATGCTCAGGTTGGCGGCCAACAGCCGCGCCGAGACGAAGCCGTAGAGGCGGCTCAAGTTGGAGCACAGCTCGGGCGCGCTCTGGCGGTCGAGCGCCAGGGACAGCTCGTCGACGATGGCCAGCGCGTGGCTGATGGCGGTGCCCTTGCCGCCGGGATCGCGTGCGCGGATGAGCTCACGCGCCTGGTCCATGTCCCTGAGCAGCCGCAGGTATAGCTCGTCGAGGAGGCGGGTGGGAGACGCCGACTCCAGGTACACCTGCTTGTACGCCTGTGCGCCGCGGGCGCTCATTTCTTGCTGCTCGACGACGAGCTCGAGGAGAAGACGCTCGTCAAATAGCTTTGTTGGGTCTGAAAAGCCTGCATGAGCTTCTCCATGGCGGTGAACTGCGTCTGTAGCCGGGTCTCGAGCGCCGTGGCGCGCGCCTCGATGCGGGCGATCTCGGCTGTAAGGAGGGTCCCGCATAGATCGACGCCGCGCCACCCTTTTTTGCCGACCTAAGCTAGTGGTTGATCACTAATAGCATGGAGGGTCCGACCCGGGCCCACGAAGGGAGCTCACGTTGACTCGCAGGATCACGCTCACGACATTCCTGATCACCTCTCTGGCCCTCTTCATGGTGTCGCTCGACAACCTCGTGGTGACGACCGCGCTTCCGGTGATCAAGCGGGAGCTCGGCGCCACGCTGGCCCAGCTCGAGTGGACCGTCAACGCCTATACCCTGACGTTCGCCGTCCTGCTGTTGACCGGCGCCGCGCTCGGCGACCGTTTCGGCCGCAAGCGGGTCTTCATCGTCGGCCTGACGATCTTCACCCTGGGTTCCGCCGCCGCCGCCCTCTCGACCACGGGTGACACGCTCGTCCTCGCCCGCGCCGTGCAGGGCCTCGGCGCGGCGATCGTGACGCCCCTGACGCTCACGATCCTCTCGGCTGCCGTGGCGCCTGAGCGCCGCGGGCTTGCCCTGGGCGCCTGGGGCGGTATCACGGGCCTCGCGATCGCCCTCGGGCCGCTCGTCGGCGGCGCCATCGTGGAGGGCGTGAGCTGGCAGTGGATCTTCTGGGTGAACGTGCCGATCGGCCTCATCACCATCCCCCTCGCGGCGGCCTTCCTCGTCGAGAGCCGCGGCCCCGACACGCGGCTGGACATCCCTGGCCTCGCCTTTGCGTCGGGCGGCCTCCTGGCCCTCGTGTGGGGCCTGATTCACGGCAACGACGAAGGCTGGACGAGCGGCCCCATCGTGATGGCGTTCGTTGCGGCGGCGCTGCTCCTGGCCGGCTTCGTGGCCTGGGAGCGACGGACGCCGAGCCCGATGCTGCCGCCCCGGCTCTTCCGGAGCCGCCAGTTCAGCGCCGCGAACGGGGTCAGCTTCCTGATGTCGTTCGGGATGTTCGGCTCGATCTTCCTGCTGGCGCAGTTCTTCCAGGTCGTCCAGGGCTACTCGCCGTTCGAAGCGGGACTCCGGACCCTCCCGTGGACCGGCATGCCGATCATCGTGGCGCCGATCGCCGGCGCCCTTTCGGACCGGATCCATCCGCGCCTGCTGCTGGTGGCAGGCATGGGACTCATGGGAGCCGGCCTGGCGTGGATGGCCGCCCTCGTCACGCCGACGGTCGAGTACCTGGCCCTGGTGCCGGCATTCATGCTGGCCGGCACGGGAATGGCCCTGTACTTCGCCCCCACCGCAAACCTCGTCCTCTCCGCGGTCCGCCGCGACGAGGAAGGGCGCGCCTCGGGCGCCAACAACACCATTCGGGAGGTCGGTGGCGTCTTCGGAGTGGCGATCCTCGCCTCGGTCTTCTCGGCCTTCGGTGGCTACGTCTCACCGCAGGCATTCGTCGACGGGCTCGTCCCGGCGGTCTGGGTCGGGGCGGTGGCCGTGAGCGCCGGCGCGTTCGTGGCGCTCCTCATCCCGGCACGTCGCGCGCTCGCGATCGGCAACGAGCCGAGGGCGACGGATCGTCCAGGGCTCGGATCGCTCGGCGCGCTCGGCGAGCCGGCCCTCGCTCCGGAGCCGGTGCGGATCGACCGCTGACGGCCGACGGCAGGAACACGCGTGCCCCGGCGCCAGCCGGGGCACGCCCTTGCCCGGCTCGCCTCGACAAGCTCAGCCTGACAAGCAGCGGCGGCCACGATGTCCGCGAGGCGGCCTCGTCGAGATGCCCGGCGACGGAACGGGCCGCGACCTAAAGGTCCGCGACGTCGATCAGGCCGCGACGGATCGCGTACTTGAGAAGCTCCACGCGGTCGTGGAAGCCGAGCTTCTCCATCACGTTCGCCCGGTAGTTGTGGATCGTCTGCTCCGAGAGATGGAGCGTCCGGGCGATCTCCCGGTTCGTGTGGCCGACGGCCGCGAGGAGCATGACCTCGCGCTCACGCTCGCTGAGCGTCTCGTACGGGTCCTCGAGCGTTCCCTGGGGCGTCTTCAGGACGTACGTGTTCACCATGCGCGTGACGATCGATGGGCTGACGTACGTCTGGCCGCGGCTGATCGAACGGAGGGCCGTCACGAAGTCGGAGGCGTGGGCCTCCCGGGTCAGGAAGCCGTCGGCACCCGCCTTGATGGCGAGCGAGAACTGCTCGCTCGTGCAGCGACACTCGACCGCCAGGATCTTCATGCCAGGCTTCGCGGCTCGCACGGCCTCGATCTGCTGGAACGAGGTGCAGCCCGAGCGGTCGTAGGGCAGGCACTCGGTGATCACCGCATCCGCGGGCGAGCGCATGACTTCCTCGCGCATCGCGTCGCGGTCCTGGACCTCGCCGAGCACTTCCATGTCGGGCTCGGCGTCGATGACCTCGCGCAGCCCGACGTTGAGCATCGGGAAGTCGAAGATAGCCAGGAGCACGCCGAGCTTCCTGCCGTTCGCCGGGCCGTGCCCGTTCGTGCTCACGCTGATGTCATCACCTCGCGGAAGGCGCTCCGGATAAACGCCCGGGACGCGGGTACCACTATCCGCCGACGGCGGGGGGTACGGCGTAGGGCCATCCGTCGCGTATGCGGATCCCTGTGGCCCCCCGCGGGCGGGACGAGCGGCCCCGGCTAGTCCTGCGCGCGGGTCTCCCCGTGGCAGAAGGTGCACATGCCGGCCCGCGAGACCAGGTCATGTGGAGCGGTCGGCGCGGCCGTCGGCGACTGGGCGTGGCATGCCAGGCACATGGCGTTGGTGCGGTCCCGGTGATCGCCCGGGAGGGCGCCCACCTTGCCTGCCACGTGGCACGTGAGGCACTTCCCATCGGTGGGCGTCGGATGCTCGTACGCGGGCGCCTGCGCGCCCGATCCCTGGTGGCACAGCCAGCATGTGGTGCCCGAGCGATTGCGCATGCTGGCCGGCAGCGGCGCGAGCGACCCGTGACAGCCCAGGCAGTTCGCGTTCTTGGCGAGCGAATGCGGGCGATCGACTGCCGCGGGCGTCGTCGCCTTGTGGCAGAGGAGGCACTGGTCGGCGTGGATCCCGCTGTGGCCCGGCGCCGTCTTGACCAGGCGGTCGTTCGCATGACACTGGGTGCAGCTGGTCCATCCCTGGAGGGGGTGTCCGATGGGCGGCACGGCCACCGTGTCGCCGGGCGTCTTGTGGCACGCCGTGCAGTCGCCCGTCGGCATCTGCAGGGCGAGCTCGCCCGGCGGCGTGGACGGCGAGGCCGTCGGCACGGGAAGGGGCAGGGGAGTGGGCGTCGGAGCCTGCGCCGCGCGCCGCGGCTCCAGGCCGAAGCTGATGACGGCCAGGCCGATCGCGATCCCGATCGCCAGCATGGCGAACGCCGCAACGAGCCCTGCCACGACGCGTCGGATCCTCCTCGTCTTCACCCGGCACCTCCGGATCCGTCCATCACCGGTGCGGAGAGCGCGACGGCAGGTGGGGTTGCCGGCGCGACGGCGGGCGGCGCCGGGACGTGCGCGGCGGGCGCTGCCGGGACGTGCACGGCCGGTGCCGCGTCATCGTCGTCGGCAGGCGGGCGCGACGCCCGGACGAGATGGCCCTCGTGCTCGCCCATCGGCAGGTAGCGCTCCATGAGGGTATAGGCGAGGCCGATGAAGCCGAGCGCTCCCACGACGATCGCGATCTCGACGGGAGACGGCGTATACGTCGCCCACGGCGACGAGACGACTCCCGAGACTGCCGTCGTCGGCGCGATCTGGCCGGCGTTCACGAAGAGCATCCGGTCGGCGAAGAGGCCGACGAACGCCAGGACGGAGGCCGCGAAGAGGCCGGCCGGCGTCCGCGTCCCGGGCAGGACGAGGACCGCCATCGGGACGGCCAGCCCGAGGCCGACGCGGATCACCCAGAAGGGGATCGCGAGCGGCCCGACGAGCAGCGCGAGCGTGGCGTCGGAGAGCCCGGGGACCGCGCCGTAGAGGCCCATGATCGTCTGCAGCAGGAGGAGGAGCGCGGCCACAACAAGGACGATCGTGAGCACCAACCGCAGGGCCGGGATCGCCAGGCTCGTCCCGCGCTCCCAGCCGGCGAGGCGGAAGCGGAAGACGCAGTAGAAGACGATCCCGAGGAGTGCCGTGCCCGACAGCAGGGCGGACACGATCATGAACAGCGGCGTGAAGGGACCGTGCCAGAACCCGCGCGCGGCCAGCACGCCGAACACCGCCCCCAGGGTCGCCGGGGCGAAGATGGCCGTGACCGAGGAGCACAGGCAGGCGACCCGGTGGACCCCCCAGCGCCCGGTGAACATGCTCCACACCTCGGTGAGGAGGAACACTAGGTAGACACCGTAGAAGACGCCCATCCACCACATCGGCGACAACGGCGACGGGCTGAGGACGGCCCCGAACGCCAGGCGGAGGGGGTAGTGGAGGTCGAGGGCGATCACGCCGAATGCGGTGACCAGGCTGAGGACCGCGAGCAGCGCGTGGCGCTTCTCGAGCGGCATGAACATCTCGATCCCGAAGACCGTGCCGAGCGAGGAGACCAGGCACAGCCCGCTCGTGGTGATGGCGAAGAAGACGTAGGCGCCGATGAGGATCCCCCACTCGGTGGTGGGCGTCGTCCCGAAGACCTCCCACCCGGGAGGCAGGCTGAGGATCGCGCCGACCGCGCCGACCAGGCACAGGACGGACAGGAAGCCGAGCCAGAGCTTCAGGGGCCGCGGCGTCGTCGCGATCTCGATCCGGAGCGCGCCGATGGCGACCCGCGGGTCGGCGGACAGGTGGCGGCCGGCGACGTGGACGCTCATCAGTCCACCTCCCCCTGCAGGCCCTTGTAGTAGACCTTCGGCCTCGTACCCAGCGAGGGCCGCATCGTCCGGACCCGGTCGTCGAGGATCGTGGTGCTCACGACGCTGGTCGGGTCCTTCAGGTCGCCGAAGATGCGAGCCTGGACGGGGCACACCTCGACGCACGCCGGCAGCTGGCCCCGGGTCGTCCGGTGGTAGCAGAACGTGCACTTGTCGGCGACGCCCGCAACGCCCTTCGGCGTCGTCTCGCCGGCCGGCACCATGTAGCGTGCGCCGTAGGGGCACGAGACGAGACAGTACCCGCAGCCGATGCACCGGTCCTGGTCGACCAGAACGACTCCGTCGGGCGTCCGGTAGGTGGCGCTGACGGGACAGACCGTGACGCAGGGCGGGTTCTCGCACTGCATGCAGAGGCGGGGCACGAAGTAGGCTTCGCGGACGGTCGCCCCTGGCGCCGGTGGGAGCGCGCCCTCCGGCGGGAACCCGCGGACTCCGCCGTCGGGCGACTCGATCCGGACCGTCCCGTCGTCCAGGAGGGCGTGGAGCTCGATCCAGGTCCGGTTGCAGGTTGGCTCCTCGGGGACGTGGTTCTCGAGCTTGCAGGCCTCGACGCAGCGGCCGCAGCCGATGCACGTCGTCGTGTCGACCACGTAGCCCCACCGATGTGCCGCCGGGTCGTACTGCCCCGCCGGCGAGGGCATCTCGGCCGCTGCGGCCACGCCGTCGTCGGTGGTCGAGAGCAGGAGGCCCAGCGCCCTGGCGCCCACGATGCCGGGGACGATGGCCAGGCCGAGCCCCAGGAGGCGGCGCCGCGAGAGCGCCATCCGGCCCCGAGCGGGGGCCTCCGAGTTGGTCACGTGGGGATCGCTCATGGGGCGCTCCTAGTCGCCGGCCGTCGACGGCTTGTGGCAGGTCCGGCAGACCGCGTCCGGGCCTTCCTCGTGCCCGACGGGCACGGGCTTGAGTCCAGCCGGCCGGTGGCAGGTGACACACGCCGGCAGGTTTGCCAGCGAGTGCGAGATGTCGGGGGGCCGTAGCGCCGTCGTGGCGTGGCTGTCGTGGCAGCCCAGGCAAGGGGCGCCGGCGTAGTGCTTCGTCAGGTCGACCTGGGGGAAGGTGAGCCGCCTCCCGGTCACGGCGGCATGGCAGACCGCGCACAGCCCGTCGGACGGCTTCTCGATCGCGAGGCTCCCTGCGGGCGCCGTGACCGGCGCCGTGGCCGCATGCTCGGCCAACGGCCCGTGGCAGCTCTCACAGGTCACCGCTGCGTGCTTGGCTGCCTGCCACGGCGCGTACTCGCGCGCGTGGCAGCGCTGGCACAGCGCGGAGTCCGCGTATTGCGGGGTGAGGGCCGCCCACGACCGGGCGTTCTGCTCGGGGTGGAAGCCATACTCGTCGTAGACCCGGGGGATCACCACCAGGATGGCCATGGCAGAGATGGTCATGACTGCGACCAGGGCGACGCCGGCCACCACGGCCTTGAGCGTTCGCCGCGGGCCGGATGGACGCAGGCGTCGCAGCGAGGCCCGCAGGGCCGCAGGGCGCCCGCCCCCGAGCGCCGCGCGCAGGCGGGTCACAGCTCCGCCGCCTGGATCACGCCGCGACGAAGCGCGTACCTCAGGAGGTCGACCCGGTCATGGAAGCCGAGCTTCTCCATGATCGTGGCCCGGTGGTTGTGCACCGTCTGCTCCGAGACGTGGAGCGTGCGTGCGATCTCGCGATTCGTGTGCCCGAAGGCGGCGAGGCGGAAGATCTCGCGCGACCGCTCGCTGAGCGACTCGTAGGCGTCCGCCTGCCCCGCCTCGGGCCCGCGCAGGACGTAGGTGTTCACCATCCGCGTGACGACCGCCGGGCTCACGTACGTCTCGCCGGCGGCGATGCGACGCACGGCTTCGAGGACGTCGGCGGGCTGGGCCTCGCGGGTGAGGAAGCCGTCGGCGCCGGCCTTGATGGCCAGCGAGAACTGCTCGCTGCCACAGCGGCACTCGATCGCCAGGATCTTGACGGTCGGGTTCGCCGCCCGGATCGTCTCGATCGCCTGGAACGACACGCAGCCCGTGCTCCCGTAGGGCAGGCACTCCGTGATGACGACATCGGCAGCGGACCGGGCCACCTGGTCCCGCACCGGCTCGCCGTCGTCGAGGACGCCGACGACATGCATGTCGGCCTGCCTGTCGATCAACGCGCGAAAGCCGGCGACGAGCGCCGGAAAGCTGGCGATGCCGAGGTACACGCCGAGACGCTGACCATTGCCCGGCAGGGGCCCCTGGGCTCCCATCACGCGTTCGCCCCAGGATCCCGGCTCAGCCGTGCGCCGCGACGCTGTGCGCCCGCCTTCGAAGCGCGAGGGCCCATGCGACGGGCGTGGCCGCGAAGATGATCACGCTCACGATGACGCCGACCGTCGCCGCCCCGGTCCCGAGGGTGAAAAGCAGGCCGTAGGTGACGATGAACAGGATGATGAACTCGCAGGCCATCGAAAGCAGCGTGAGAGCGAGCCAGGGGGCCACAAGGGAGCGTCCGCTGCTGCCCGGAACCCGCAGGAGCGCAGCGCCGATCACCAGCAGCCAGATCAGGAGCGCCACCAGGACTTCAACGCTGTCCATGTCCGTGTCCTCGTCAACCCATGGGCGTCGGACTCGATCCGTTCGACGTAGCCTGAATCTGGGTGTCTCGAGCGCGGACGGGTACCGCATACCGGGGCCATGTTGGTCCGACAGACGCACTCAACTTGGGCAACGGTCGTGGGAATTGCCGCGACCGTCGGCGGCGATTGGGCAACGCTCGTCGACAATGGAGCAACGCCCGTTGGTCGCGGGACGACGCCCGCCAGGTGTCGGGGTCAGGCGCCGTCCTGGCGCGATCGACCGACGACGCGGACGATGCCTCGCCCGATCCCGTAGCCGATCACGACCGGCGGCAGGAACCAGAACAACGCCATCACGCCCTGGACGGGGTCGATCGGGACCGGGTTGCCCACCGAGGATGCCAGGAGCGGGATCGTCACGAGGCCGAGCAGGGCGCCGACGACCACGAAGCCGAGGCCCGGCCATCCGTTCGTCAGGATCCCGGCGAGGCTGCCGGCGAGGAGCAGGATGATCGGCGACACGAGGATGCCGTTGAGCGCGCACTCGGCGGTCAGGCCCTGGGTGGCGCAGCTGAGGAGAGCGCCGCCGAACAACGCCGCCGGGCACGCGACGGCGACGAGGAGCAGCGCGGCCATGTCGCGGATCATGGTCCTGGAGGCCAGGCTCACGGGCACCTCCTCGCTGCCATCATGCGCGCTTCCGCGCCCCGCGTCTCACGGTCGCGGCGCATCCCACGGGCCCGTCCCACGGGCCGGTCCCGCCGGCTTCGCGCTCCGCGGTCCGCGACGGCCGCCCGCTCGACCACCTGCCGCAGGTTACGCTCCGTCGCGATGACCGACCGCGACCGGACGCTCGCCGCCGTCGTGGACGCCTTCGCCCCGGGCGGCGAGGGCCTCCCGCCTGCAAGCGACCTTGGCGTCCATCACCGCTTCCTCGCCGAAGTGGCCGCGCTCGATCGCCCGTCGCTGACGCGCGAGCTCGACCTCCTCCTGCGGCTCATGGATTCGCGCGCCGGCAGTCTGGCCCTCGCCGGCCGCCCCGTTCGCTTCACGCACCTCGACCAGGACGGCCGCGAGGCGTACTTGCGCCGGCTCGCGGCCAGCCCGATCCCGCTGAAGCGGACCGCGTTCCAGGACCTGAAACGCCTGACCCTCCTACTCGTCTACGGCATGGAGGACTCTCCCTGGCGGGCGCGCACCGGCTACAGGCCACCCCCGCCCGACCCGCCCGACATCGGCCCGGTGACAGCGCGGACGCCGGCGGACGGCGAGGTGATCGAAGCCGACGCCGTCGTCATCGGTTCGGGCGCGGGTGGATCCGTGGCCGCGGCGGTGCTCGCCGCGGCCGGCCGGCGGGTCGTCGTCCTGGAACGTGCCGCGATGGTCGCCGAGGACCGCTTCGGCGGGCCGGAGCTCGACGGGCTCGCAGACCTGTTCCTGGATCGGGGACTCGCCGCCACGTCCGACCGATGGATCTCGATCCGTGCCGGGAGCGCGGTCGGAGGCGGGACGGTCGTCAACTGGAGCTCGTCGCTGCGCGCTCCGGCAGCCGTTCGCGACGAATGGCGCGCGGCCGGCATCGAGGATGACCTCGACGCACACTACGCGGCCGTCGAGGCGGAGCTCGAGGTCACGACGACAGAGAGCGAGCCGAATGGGCCGAATGGCCGCCTCCTGGCCGGCCTCCAGGCGCTCGGCCTGGCGTCGGCGGTCGTGCCGCGCAACGTCCGGGGGTGCGGCGACTGTGGCCCGTGTGCCGTGGGCTGTCGGCGGGGCGCCAAGAAGTCGGCCCTGCGGACGTACCTGGCGGCTGCCTGCGGCGCCGGCGCCGTCGTCCTCGATCGCTGCGAGGCCCACCGGATCATCGTCGAGAGCGGGCGCGCGACGGGGGTCGTCGCCCGAGTGCCGGGCGGTGAGGTCACCATCCAGGCTCCGCTCGTCGCGCTCGCCGGCGGCAGCATCCTCTCGCCCGCGGTGCTGCTGTGGTCAGGGATCGCGACCGCGACCGCCGGACGATCCCTGCTGATCCATCCCGTCGTCGCCGTCGCCGGCATCTATGCCGAGCCGCTCGAGCCTTGGGGCGGCGTTCCGCAGTCGATCCTCAGCGAGTCCCACGCCGAGATCGACGGACCGTGGGGCTTCCGCATCGAGGCTGCGCCGACGCACCCAGGCCTCATCGCCAGCGGGCTCCCCTGGTGGTCCAGCGCGGGCCACCGGGCGCTGATGGCGGACAGCGGGCGGACCGCCGCCTTTCTGGCCATCATCCGCGATCGCAATCCGGGCCGTGTCCAGGTGTCGCGCGACGGCGGCGTGACCGTGCGCTACGCACCCGGGGCCCCCGAGCGCGCGCTCCTTGGACGAGCCATGCCGGAGCTCTCGCGAGTCCACCACGCGGCGGGTGCCCGGAGGATCGTCCCGCTCGTGACGCCGCCGGCGACCTGGGAGGAAGGGCGTCCCTTCGATCGATATCTCGCGGAGCTGGCGCGCCGCCCGATCAGCCCGAACCGGGTGCTCCTCTTCACGGCCCACCAGATGGCCAGCTGCCGGATCGGCACGAGTCCCCGGAGCAGCGTGGCCGACCCCGACGGGCGCGTCTGGGGCGTGGACGGGCTCTACGTCACCGACGGCAGCGCCTTCCCCACGGCGACCGGCGTCAACCCGATGCTCTCCATCCTCGCCCTGGCCCGTCGCACGGCGCAGCGGATGGCAGATCGCTGATTGCCCCGGGGTGCGCCGGCGGAGGTCAGTGGCCGGTGGTCGGCGGGCTGCGGATCGCCTGCGGCAGGGAGCCCGGTCAGGTGGTCCGGAGCGACGTGGCGCGAGGCCGCCACGCGGCACGGGCGCCGTCGACGTCTCCCGTGCCCGGCGGTGTGCCGGCCCGGACCCCGCTGCTGGCGAGCGCGACCGCGGCCAGGAGCATGGAGGCGCCGCCAAACCACAGGGCCGGCAGGGCCACCATCGCGGCAACCGGAACGGTCCAGCGCCGGTCGGTCCGGGCTCCCCAGGTGACGATCGCGGCGGCGAGGGGCAGGCGGACCCAGACGGGCACCGGGACCGCGGCCCACGTTCCGGCCGTCTTCGTCGCGCTGGCGCCGAGCACCGTCAGCCATTGCGTCCACAGGTCGGGTGCGGCGAGCCACGAGACGGCGACGATCGCGGCGGTCGCACCCAGGGCGATCCCGAGGCTCCGCCACTCGCGACGCACCGCGAACCAGAGAAGGCCCACGCCGGGCGTCACCTTCGTGAGGAGGACGAAGGACCAGGCGGCCGGCCAGCGGAAGCCCGCGACGATCGCCACGGCCAGGAGCAGGTGGATGTTGCCACCCAGGATCTCGAGCACGCAGAAGGCGATCGCAATGGCCCACAGGCGTGCGCCCGCGAGATAGCGGATGGCCAGCAGGAGCAGCACCGTCCACGTGGCAAAGAAGGCCTCCCACGGCAGGGCCTTTAGCAGCGCGATCACCTGCAGGAACGCCGGCGAGTAGACGTACGCGATCGGCTGCGTCCAGTTCGAGCTTGCGTACGGGTCGGCGAGGCTCGGGAACCAGTAGCAGAAGGCCTCCTGGCCCGTCGGCGTGGGGCCGGAGTTCGGCACGATGTTGGCGAGGGCGTACAGGAGGACGATGGCAGCCGCGAACAGCCCCAGGCCTTCCCGTCTGAGGAACGTGCTCGTGCGCCGAAGCCTGACCCTCGTGATGGCTACCCCCGGACGACGCATTCTCGGACGATGCCGCTGCTGATCGGCGGCCCGCCGGTTTCGACACCTGTGTACAGGATCGGGCTCGCCTCCCGCAAGGTCAAGCGTACCGGATTTGGCGAGGCCTTCCCGTCCGAGTTGACCGGTCCAGGCAGCCCGGTCGCGCCGGCTGCCACTGTCTGGCGGCCCTGCGCCTCGTGGGGTATCGACCGGCCGGCTGGGGTGCCAGGAATACGGCGCAGCGTTTGACCGTCGCACCGGCGGCGCGCAGGCTTGGCCGATGCCTCGACGACCGCGCGCAGCGATTGCCCTCGTCGTCGCGATCGCCGCGGCGACGCTTGCGGCCTGCGCGCCAGCGCCCGACCGAGCGTCCACGGCGTCCCCAATGGTGGCCGGTCCGAGCCCGTCGGCCGCGACCGAGCCCTCCCACCCGCCGCCCGGCCACGAGGTCTTCGGCTTCCTGCCGTACTGGGAGATGGACCAGACGATCGCGGCCCACCTGCGCGCCACCGACCTGACCACGCTCGCCCTGTTCAGCGTCACGAACACCCGCACCGGCGCGATCGACGCGACGCAGAACGGCTATCGGCGGATGACCGGCCCGGTCGGTCTGCAGGTGATTCGCGAGGCCCACCAGAGGGGCGTCCGCGTCGAGATCGTGTTCACGAGCTTCGGGCTGCAGCGGAACCGGACCTTCTTCGGGAACCTCGCGCTCCAGGACGCGACGATCACAGCACTCGTGGCGCTCGTCGCGGAGATGGGGTGCGACGGCGTCGACGTCGACGTGGAATCCCTGGACCCGGAGCTGGTGCCGGCCTACGGAGCGTTCCTCGGCCGTCTGCGGGCGGCGGTCGTCGCCGCCGATCCGGCGGACCGGCTCTCGGTGTCGACGTCCGCAAGCCTCCTCGGGGCGGCGATGGCCGCCGCCGCGGCGGAAGCAGGAACGGACCGCGTCTTCCTCATGGGCTACGACTACCGCGTCGCCGGGTCGGAGCCGGGCGCCACGGCCCCCATCGACCGAAGGGACGGCGAGGCCCAGGACCTGGTCTGGTCCCTGGACCTCTACGCTTCACTTGGCGTTCCGGTCGAGCGCACGCTCCTGGGCCTGCCGCTCTACGGGATGTCGTGGCCGGTCGCCGGACCGGAGCTCGGCGCGCCGGCGACCGGCCGTGGCGAGGCATGGATCCTCCGCAACCACGCGGACCTGCTGGCGGATCCATCCGTCGTGCCGGTCCGGGACGCGATCGAGATGGTCGAGCTCTACGCTCTCTCCGCCGACGGCTCGGTCCCACCGGCCACGTCGACGCCGGGAGCGTCGTCGTCCCCCACGCCGGCGGCAGCGTCACCGGCGCGCGGCCCGTCGGGAGGGAGCGGCTCGGTGCCGACACCCTCGGCTGCCGGGGGATGGCGCGCCGTCTACGTCGATTCGCCGGCCACCCTGGCACCAAAGCTCGCCCTCGCGAACGATCGCGGTCTCGCGGGCGCCGGGTTCTGGGCGATCGGCTACGAGCGCGGCCTGCCCGGATACACGGAGCTCATCGCCCGCTTCGCCGTCGGGGAGCCGATGGGAGGTCCGTAGGCGCGCCGGCGACCGCGAGCTGGGCGGGAACGACGAGGAAGGCGAGATGGGACAGACCGACGAGGTCGCCGGTGACGGCCTCCGCATGTACGACGAGCTGGCGGACTGGTTCCACCTGCTCACGCCTCCGGAGGACTACGGCGAGGAGGCAGCCTTCATCCTCGGCTGTCTGCGGGATCGCGTGGATGGCCCGCTCGCGACGCTCCTCGAGCTGGGATCCGGCGGCGGCAACACCGCCTCCCACCTCCGGCCACTCCTGCGCCTGACCCTGACGGACATCTCCCCGGCGATGCTCGACCTGAGCCGCTCCCTGAACCCGGGCTGCGAGCACCTCGTCGCCGACATGCGGTCAGCACGCCTGGGCCGGGCGTTCGACGCCGTGCTCGTCCACGACGCGATCATGTACATGGCCAGCGCGGCTGACCTGAGTGCAGCGCTGACCACCGCCTTCGTCCACCTGCGCCCGGGAGGGGCTGCCGTGTTCGCGCCCGACTGCGTCCGCGAGACCTTCCTGGCGAAGACGGATCACGGCGGCCACGACGGCGTGGAGCGCTCGCTCCGCTACCTCGAGTGGACGTACGACCCCGACCCCGGCGACACGACCTACATCACTGATTTCGCGCTGCTTCTCCGCGAGGGTGCGACGGACGTCCGCGTGCGCTACGACCGCCACGTGATGGGCCTCTTCGCCCGTGCCACCTGGCTCGAGCTCCTGGCGGATGTCGGGTTCGAGCCTTCCGTTCTGCTGGACCGGTGGGGTCGCGACATCTTCCTGGGGGTTCGCCCCGGCGGCGTGCCACGGGCTGCGTCCGTGTCGGACGTGCCGACCTGACGCTCGGGTGGCATCAGCGCGGCCCGGCCGCGCATCGCCGAACGCGCCGTGTCACATCGCGCCGACGGGCTCCAGGAACCGAGGTGGAGCGCCTCGCTGCCCTTCGTGTCGCCGTGGGCACGCGGCGGCACGACGCCTCCGGGACCACCGGTTCAAGGTCGCGCATCGACAGGGCACGCCGACGGCCAGCCCGAGGCTGATCCGTGGGCCGGCCGCTCCCCGCCGGCCGGTGTCGCAGCGGGCGGGTCAGCGAGCGGCGCGCCACGCCTGGAAGGTCGGCCAGCCCCACCGCGCCGATGCGGCGGCGATGACAAGCCCGACCCCGAAGAAGGTCGGGTGCAGGACGCTGAGCTCCTTGATGATCGCCAGCTCGACGACGATCCACGCCATCTGGGCGCAGCCGATCGCGAAGGCCAGGAACGGGGCCAGGCGCGAGCGCCGGATGCCCATGGCTGCGACGACGAGCGAGCCGATCCCGAAGAGCCCTCCGAGGATCAGGCCGGGGATGAAGTAGTCGCCGAAGGGGCTGCCCGCAAGCAGCTTCACGTCGAACTGCATCACGCTCCCGTCGGGCCTGGAGGCGAGGGCGATCCCACCTGCGAGCGCCCCGATCCCGAGGACGACCAGGAAGACGACGGCCGTCTTGCCCGCCAAGTGGAGCTCGGGCCTCGGGATGTCGACGGAGGGCGACGCGGCGAGCGCAGACGTACTCATCGGGACGGATCTCTCCACTCTGGGCTCGATCGAGCCGGTCGGCCTCGGATCGTCGTCGTGTCGGCTCGCGGCCGGAAGGGCCAGCGGGCTCGTCGAAGGGGGCGGAAGGTCCT
>CAWEJM010000007.1:0-90536 GCA_963809395.1 uncultured Actinomycetes bacterium
GTACGTGGTGAAACGCACCGAGCGCGGTCAACGGCGCCTTACTCAGATAAAGATAATTTGCGCGCCGTCGGTCATGTCCATGAAGTCGCCGGCGGTGACGATGTCGCAAACGCCGTCGATAAAGTCGTCCATCTTCAGACCGAACATATCCACCGACATCTTGCAGGCGTACAGCTTGGCGCCGGCGTCGACCAGCATCTCCATGTACTCGCGCACGGTCGGCACTCCCAGGCTCTTCATTTTGTCCTTCATCAACTTGGTGGCGAAGGGGGTCATGCCCGGAAGGACGCCGGCGATTTGGGGAATGCCGACGTAGCCTGGCACACCCATCATGTTCATCTTCATGCTGGCGTTTCCCACCGGGGCGACTTCCAGGTGGTCTATGCGCGCCTTGTTGATCATGTCCATGCCCCAGAAAGTGAAGAAGATGGTCACGTCGATGCCGTTGCCCAGCGCTGCCCAGCCCATGACCAGCGCCGGATAGGCCATGTCCAGGTCGCCCTTGGAGCAGATGAATGCTATCTTGCGATTCTCGTCAGCCATTCCGGTTTCCTCCTTTTGTCTGTTCGTTGACGTCGCAGGTCTTTGGATCGATTAGACGCAGCCTTCGGGCTTACCCAGGCCGGCGATGCGGGCCACCTTCTTGGCCGGGCCCTTGGGGAACAGGGTGAACAGCTCCTTCGTCGAGACTTCCGGTGCCGGTGGTGATCTGCCGCGAGTGTGGGCGACTTGCCGTTCAGGCCCTTCGCGGCCTCCCGGCAGAAATCGATCACCTTCCAATGCGCTTCGGTCAGCGCGCTCAGCCCCTCTTCCCCGGCGATCTCGATTCCGATGTCCTTGTTCCATTCGGACGGGTCGGTCAGATAGCCTTCCTCGTTGACCTGTACGACCTTGCCTGCGATCGTCCGCGTTCCCATGTGCATCTCCTCCTGGTGCTCGACTACGTGTTCGGGGATGTCCCTGCCTGCTGCCGTCGCGCCACTTCCGCGCCGATAACGGCCAGCATGCGCATGCTGAACGCCAGACCGCGTCGGACATCCGGATCGCGTGACTGGCGCAAGAGCGACCGGAACGAACTATCGACCGGCTGCGCAAGCGCCATCTCCCCGACCAGCGTGTCCACAACGTGCGCCCCATCCTTGGCTAAGGCGAAATAGCCCTTCTGCTCGGCTGCCTGCAACAGATCGGTCGCTTTCTCGAAAGCGCTGTTAGTCAGGGGGCCGACGGTCTGGGCCAGATCCGTCAGACTCTCGAGCTGGTCGAGCAGGGTCTCGAAAGTGCGCGCGTTGCGAAGCAGGCGTTTGAGCAGGCGCAATAGATCGCTCAAGTCGACGTAGTCCTGCACCTCCTCCAATTGCTCGGTGGCGATGCGGAAGACGTCGTCGAGGATGGGTATCACATCATGCGCCAGCTCGGCGCGCTCCTCCTGCCTGCGCGAAGCCAGTCGAGCCTGCTCGGTCAGCGCCTGCACCTGAGCGGTGAGGACGTCGAGCTTGTGGTTGAGGCCGGCCAGATCGGAGACTGCCGGCTCGGAGGTTACGATCTCGGGGGCTCCAGCTATCTGGTCCATCCCGCCTCCCTCACCTGTGCCACTTGCCCGACATGCTCATGCGCGCGGGCAACGGCAGTTCCCGGCCTTTCAACAAGATGTTCCAGTACATCCACCGGAACATCATCTTGCCCCAGTGGTTCATCTCGGACTCCTGCAACAACGTAAAGGGCCCTACTACCCGGCAGCGGGTAGCGGCCCGGCAATGGCTCCACGTCGTAGTTGAAATCGATCAGCAGTCCCTTGCCGAAGCCGGACTCGATGAAGCAATTCGCATGACCATCGAAGGAGGGCAGCATCTCCAGGCCGTCGATGTAGCGTAGAAAGTTCTCTGCGAAGCAGTCCACGGCGAAGTGGGCGACGGAGCCGGCCTTGGACGTGGGCAGCGCTGCCGCGTCGCCCAAGACGAAGATGTTCGGGTGCGCGTTCGACAGAAAGGTATGCTTGTCGACCGGGACGTAGTTCAACTCATCGCCGAGCCCTGAGCGCGCGATGATCTCGTCTCCCTTGTTGAGGGGCACCGTCACCAATAGATCGTATTCGACCTCGGTCTCGTCGTAGTGCACGAGCTTCTTAGCCTCGGGATCCACACGCTCGACCATGAAGTCTGGGATCACCTCGATACCCTTCTGCTGCAGGATATCGCCCAGGTATTTGGCGGCGATGGGTTTCGTGAAGGCGCCGGACAGCGGGGTCGCGTAGATCAGCTCGACCCGATCGCGGATGCCCTTGCTCGTGGAAGAACCAGTCGGCGAGCATGATGAACTCAAGCGGCGCCACCGGGCACTTGATGGGATTCTCGACGACATTGAGCACCAGCCGGCCACCCTGCCAAGTGCGAAGGTGTTTCGCCAGGGCAACAGCGCCCTCGATCGTGTAGAAGTCATAGATGGATCGGTACCACTCAGGCCCCTGCAGGCCGGGGGTCTCCTCGGGTCGAGTCTGCGTGCCGGTAGCGATGACGAGAAAGTCATAGTTGAGAATACGGCCATCCGCCAGCTTCACCCGGTTATGGTCCGGCTCGATGACGTCGGCCGCGGCCTTGATGACCTCCACCCCCGCCGGGATGAAGTCGCGCTTGGGCTTGACCACGTCGTTCTTGGCGTACATGCCGAACGGGATGAAGAGGAAGCCGGGTTGGTAGTAGTGGGTCTCGAGCGGGTCGACGATGGTGATCTTCCACTCTTCAGCGTCGAGCAGCCGCCGAAAGCGGTTGACCACCATTGTGCCTGCCGTTCCGGCGCCGATCACCAGCAATTGCTTCATGGATGGAGACCTCCCTGCTCATAGCCTGAGAGAGCTTTGGGCCCTGGCTGAGTAAACCCCCGGGGGTATTGTCGCACGTTGTGAAAGGAAGTGCAACACAAGCGGCCGCTCGCTCGTGACGTGTCGGCCATAGGTTTGTCCCACGCCCCATCCGGAAGCAGAAGGAACGTGAGAACCCTTGGGAATGGAGGATGAGATGGCAGCAGGCACAGTATTGGGAACGGGGGCGCGCGACGATCCTTGGCAGCTCAAGACTCCCAGCGGCCAGTCTGACATCCAGGCATATCGAGACGAGGCGACGGATCCGCCCGCGCTCGTCGTGGTGGCCGGCGGGACCGAGGTCCGTTACCTTCTCCGCTCCCTCGCCGACCTGCAGGCCATGCTGAAAGCCCGCGGCGATTGGATGCCGCTAGGTAGCACCGACGAGCAGAAGACTGCCGGGGAAGGGACCGTCGAAGCCTGGGCTCGGTCGCCGGAGAACCCGGTGGGAGGTTGGTACGGTCTGAAAAAGGGCCTCCGGGGCCGGTTCGCGAACTATGTTCCCCCGGTGATGGAAGCGCTCGGGATGGCTGAGGTCGAACACAATCCGAGAAACAATCGAATGCGGGCCGTGTAGGACGCCCCCGGATATCCGAGATGAGCCCCCTTGGCGCTCGTTCGGTGCTCACACGCCCACTGTCTTCTTCAGCACCCAGGCGATGTTCTGACCCAGCGTGCGCATGGTCCGCTCGGCTTCCTCGTCGCCTCGCACATCTTGATCGCGCAGCCCGTATCCCATGTTCCAGTAGGTAGAGCCCGGCACGATCATCTGCGCGTGCAGGAAGAGGTGATTCACGGCGTTGAAGGCGTCGATGGCCCCGCCTCGCCGGGCCACGATGGCCGCCGCGCCGACCTTGCGCTTGAGCATTCCCTCGTTGGCCACATTGACGAAACCGACACGCTCGATCAGCGCCTTGACGTTCGCGGGCACGTTGGCGAAGTAGGTGGGGGCGCCGATCACCACCCCATCGGCCTCTAGGATCTTTTCGATCACATCGTTCAATGCGTCTGCTGAACCACCGCAACGCCTGTCCTTCGTCTGAAAACACTTGCGGCAGTCGATGCACCCGGCAAGGGGTTTGCCCGCCAAGTCGAAGACCTCGGTGGAGATACCCTCCGCCTCGAGCTCGCCCAGCACCCACTCCAGCATGACCGATGTGTTCCCGTTCCTGTGGGGGCTGCCGTTGATACCCAGTACTCGCATGAATCCTCTCTTCCCTCGAAACGCCTCGGAGCACGCCCTCGACTTGATTTCGACGCGTCGTGATGTGGGACACAATCGTAGCGCAGTCGGCGCTGAAGCATCGGCCCCTACTAGCCGATAACATGTCAATGGAAGGCGTGGATCTCCGCGCGCACGAGGGCTCGGAGGCTCCTGGGGAAACCTGACGAGCAAAGGAGTCGCGGTGCGAAGGTTGGCGATAGCTCTCTTCATCATCGTCGTGTCGGTCTTGGCGATAGGAGCCACGATCGGGGCGACCGGCTGCGGTACCGGCGCTCAAAGCGCGGCCGTACCGTCCGCCGGCCTCTCCCCCGAGGGCATCCTCGCTGAGGCCGTCGCAGCTTCCCAGAACATGACGAGCGCGAAGGGAAGCTTCGAGGTCACGATATCGTTCGACGCTGATCTAAACCAGTTGCCGGAAGAGCAGAGGGCGCTGACTCGACCAGCCTATGAAGGTATCCGGGGACGCTCGCATACGCAAGCGAACCACGGGCCGGCGACTTCACGGTGGGTGTCTCCGCGGCCGGACAGGTCATGGACATCGGCTTGAGACTCGTCGGCGACAAGGCTTGGGTACGGTTCATGGACCAATGGTACGAGGGACCGCCCGAGATACAACAAGCGCTGGGCGATCCTTCCGGGCAAAACTCCAAGACGACAGACGTCCAGCAGCTACTTGGCGACCTGGGCGTCGACCCGGCGACTTGGATGACGGGTCTTCGTCTGGTCGGAGAGGAAACGCTCGACGGCGTCGATGCCTACCACCTGGCTGCAACGCCCGATATCACCAAGATGATGACCGACCTGATGAAGCTGCTGCAAAGTGGAGAACTCACGAAACTGCTCGACGCCACGGGCTCCGCGGGCGCACTTGGGGGAGCATCCCCGTCACTACCGGCGGCCGGTGAGCTCCAGGACATGCAAAAGCAGCTAGAGTCCATGTTCCAGGACCTGGCGGTCGATCTCTGGATAGCCAAGGACGGCTTCGCCATGTTGAAGCTCACGGCCGGTGCCCGCATGACGCCTCCGCCGGGTCAGGACGCCGCGGGACTCAACGCGATTCGCCTCAGCGCGACCGTCTCTCTCCAAGACATCAACGAGCCGGTGGCGTTGAGGCGCCGACCTCTGCCAAGCCGTTTGCGGACCTGCAGAAAGCGATGGAGGACAACCCAGGGATGTTCATGGGTCCGTTCTCGAGCGCGCTCGGAGGCACAGCCGTCGCGCCGCTGACCACCCAATAGAAGAGCGCGCGAAGGCGCTGATCCGATAGGCTCGTACGAACGGTAGTCCAGGGGCCCCTTCTCCCGAAGGGGCCCCGCCGGTTCTTGGGTCTGCTCGCCGGGCCGACCGCGGCCGAGCCGCCGTCATGCCTCCGCGACTGCTTACGCCTTCCAGAGCACGATATCGCCCACGTTCTGGTCTTTCTGGGTGGCATCGATGGGACCCAGCTTCTGGGTGAGGTAGCCTTCCTTCTCGATTAGGAGGGTGTAGGTGCCGTCTTTTAGGTTCTTAAGCCAGAAGTCGCCGTAGTGGTCGGTGGTGGCGGTCAGCTTCTCCCCGGTCAGGGTGTTCTCGGCGGTGACTTTCGCCCCTTGGGTGCACTCATCGGCTTCTTGGTCATAGACAGCGCCGGCGATCCACTTCTTGGGGAGATTTAGGTAGTAGACCCGGGGACGGGTGGGAAGCTCGGGCTTTAGGAGCTCGGCTTTCTTGATCTTGTCTTGTAGGTCTTCTTCCTCTCCGAAGGTGAAGGCTCCGGTGGGGCAGGCGTCGGAGCAACGGGTGTCTTTCCAGCCTTTGTCTAGGAGATGAGCGCAGAAGGTGCACTTCTGGGCGATGTTCAAGTCGTCGTTAAAGTAGATGACCCCCTCATAGGGGCAGGCTTCTAGACAGAGCTGGTTTCCCCGGCATTTCTCCGGGATCGATGATGACGATGCCGTCCGGTCTCCTGTAGATGGCGTTTGCGTTACAGGCCTCGATGCAAGGGGCGTCTTCGCAGTGCTGGCACATGCTGTGGTGATAGGTGACCTGCACCTTGGGCACCGTACCCCGCTCCAGGTTGATCACCTTGTTCCAGAACTGGCCGGTGTCGGGCTGGGGTTTGGCTATGGGCGTCCAGTCGTTACCGACGTGCTCGTCCTTACAGCTCACCTGGCAGTTGTGACAGCCGTTGCAGATGGCTAGATCTATCACCATTACTTTGCCCATTTAGGCACCTCCTAGGACGCAGGCCTCTAAGCCCGGACCGGCACAGGGATGGAAGGGACGGGCGAAGGCTTCGGGGTACTTGGCCCTAAGAGCCTCCAGATCGGTCTTCTCCACTTCGGCCAGGAAGCCGCTGACCGCGTGGCCGGGGGCGTTCTTCGAGGTGGTGTTGCGCGGCACGATGGTGTTGATGGCGCCACCCCGGTCGATCTCGCCGGGTACGATGGGGTCCCACTTAGAACCGTGGTCGATGCCTACCGTGCCGGGCATGATGCGCTCGGTGACGTAGGCTCCGGCCAGCACCGTCCCCCGGTCGTTGATGATGGAGACCACATCGCCGTTCTTGACTCCACGGGCTTTGGCGTCTACCGGGTTCATCCATAGCGGCTGATACTGATAGCCGTCGGCGCCCCGCACTTTGCAGGTCTCGATCTCCCTAAGCCAGGTGATGTCATCGTGCTCGGAGTGGATCCCCCAACGGGGGTGGTTACTCATGACCAGCAAGGGATACTTCTTGGACCGTTCGGTGCCGATGGTCTCTTCGTGGTAGAGCCCTTTGGGAACCCACTTGGCCACCGGAGGCCGCTCCAGGTCGTCGGGAAAGTGCTCGGCCAGACCGGTGGAGTAGTACTCGAGCTTGCCGGTCGGGGTCGAAAGGGGATACTTCTCGGGATGCTCATAGAACCCGATCATGCCGGCGGGCACGCTTCTCCCAGTCGGGATCCGGCGGCACGACGTAGTATTCCTTCTCGTTGAACTCTTCCCAGCTAATACCAAACGAGTCTCATTAGCTGAAACGAGAAGGAATACTACGTCGTGTCGCCGGATCCGACTGGGAGAAGATCCCCGCCGGCCTTATCCAGTTCTACGAGGATCCAGAGAAGTACCCGCTTCGACCCCAACGGGCAAGCTCGAGTTCCATTCCACCGGTTTGGCCAAGCACTTCCCCGACGACCTGGAGCGGCCTCCGGTGCCCAGGTGGATTCCCAAAGGGCTCTACCACGAAGAGACCATCGGCACCGAACGGTCGAAGAAGTATCCGCTTCTGGTCATGAGTAACCACCCCCGTTGGGGGATCCACTCCCAGCACGACGACATAACTTGGTTGCGGGAGATCGAGACCTGCAAGGTGCGGGCTACTGACGGGTACCAATACCACCCGCTGTGGATCAACCCGGTGGACGCCGAAGCAAGGGGTATCAAGAACGGCGATGTGGTCTCTATCTTCAACGAGCGGGGGACGGTCCTGGCCGGAGCCTACGTCACCGAGCGCATCTTGCCGGGAGCGGTAGGCATGGATCACGGGGCCAAGTACGACCCCATCGTGCCGGGCGTGATCGACCGCGGTGGCGCCATCAACACCATCGTGCCCCGGAACACCACCTCGAAGAACGCCTGCGGCCATGCGGTCAGCGGTTTCTTGGCCGAAGTGGAGAAGACCGATCTGGAGACTCTTAGGGCCAAGTACCCCGGAAGCCTTCGCCCGTCCCTTCCATCCCTGTGCCGGTCCGGGCTTAGAGGCCTGCGTCCTAGGAGGTGCCTAAATGGGCAAAGTAATGGTCATAGATCTAGCCATCTGCAACGGCTGCCACAACTGCCAGGTGAGCTGTAAGGACGAGCACGTCGGTAACGACTGGACGCCCATAGCCAAACCCCAGCCCGACACCGGCCAGTTCTGGAACAAGGTGATCAACCTGGAGCGGGGTACGGTGCCCAAGGTGCAGGTCACCTACCACCACAGCATCTGCCAGCACTGCGAAGAGGCCCCTTGCATCCCGGCCTGTAACGCGAACGCCATCTACCGGAGCGCGGACGGCATCGTCATCATCGATCCCGGTAAATGCCGGGGAAACCAGCTCTGTCTTGAGGCCTGCCCCTATGAGGGGGTCATCTACTTTAACGACGACTTGAACATCGCCCAGAAGTGCACCTTCTGCGCTCACCTCCTAGACAAAGGCTGGAAAGACACCCGCTGCTCCGACGCCTGCCCCACCGGAGCCTTCACCTTCGGAGAGGAAGAAGACCTCCAAGACAAGATCAAGAAAGCCAGAGGAGTCTTAAAGCCGAGCTTCCCACCCGTCCCCGGGTCTACTACCTCAATCTTCCCAAGAAGTGGATCGCCGGCGCTGTCTATGACCAAGAAGCCGATGAGTGCACCCAAGGGGCGAAAGTCACGGCCGAGCACACCCTGACCGGGGAGAAGATTACCGCCACCACCGACCACTACGGCGACTTCTGGCTTAAGAACCTAAAAGACGGCACCTACACCCTCCTAATCGAGAAGGAAGGCTACCTCACCCAGAAGCTGGGTCCCATCGACGCCACCAGAAAGATCAGAACGTGGGCGATATCGTGCTCTGGAAGGCCAACTAGTAGACCGGCTTGCGCTCCGCGGTGATCGGAGGGTCAGTGAACAGGCCGGAGCGGCGGTCCAGAAGCAGCGGCAGCGTCCCCGTCCAACCCGTGCGAGCGTTGGTCCGAAGTTCGAGATCCACGCGCCCGACGGCGTCGTTTGCGGAAGCCGAGACCGACACCAAAGCCAGCGTCGTCTGGGCCGGGAGTCTCTCCAGGCCATAGGCGGACCGATCGGGTGGGGTCGTGGCGAGTAGGCCGGGTATGGAGTCCGCGGCCAGAGCGTCGTCAAGCCGCGAGAGTAGGTGCACGAGCGGCCGAGCCCGGGTGAGGAGCAGCAGGCGCTCCAGGTCGTCGACCAGGAGCAGCGGGATTCTCCCGTGCCGCTCTTTTGCCTCCTGGGCTCTCAACCGGACGTCCTCGATGAAGGCGCTCAGGGTGTCGGTGTAGGCCGGAATGGTCTCGACCAGAGACAGGCACGGCAGCACGGAGGCCTGGAGAGCCAGGTCGAGGCGGGTGAGCGTTTCGAGGTCGTCCGGACCCAGCGTGCGGGCGCGGAGGGCGTCAAGGGGGATCGCGGGGCCGCCCAGGATATTCCCGAGCGTGCTAACCAGGCGCTCCCAGGCACCCATGCTCCCCTCTTTCAGGGCGTAGTAGAGGACCGGACGCTCAGACGAGACGGCCTCCCAGGCCACCGACTCAAGGAAGGCGGTCTTCCCGACCCCCGGGCCGTCCCGAGCACCACATGCAGCCCGGAGCCGAAGCCGCCGGCCAGACGGGCATCCAGGTTGGCCAGCCCCGAGGGGGCAAGTTCGGGCGAGCGGGCGGCCTGCTGCAGGAACCGCCGCAAGAACACGCTCGGCTCGGTGGCGGGGAGTCCCGGCTCACTCGCCGTCGCGGGGCGCGCGGGGCAGGGGGTGCTTGAGGGGAGAGGCGAGGGCCATTCCGTGTCACGAAACAGCGCCAGCAGCTCTTCGCGCATCGAGGCGCGAGCGGTGCGTCGCGTTTGCCCGCTAGACGGGGGCGGCTTCTGCTGGGGAGCCCCCGCTTCTGGGGTCGGCTCGGGCGCGGCGGCCTCCTCTGGTTCTTCGCCCCCGAGATCGACCGACGCGGGCTCGTTCGTTCCCCGGCCTTCAATGGGCCTCCCGGGCGCCTTTTCGGCGAAGGTGGCCGAGATGAGCTCGTCAAGGTAGCCGGCTAGTTCACGCTCCTCATTGGAGCATCCGTCCCCGATAGGGCTCTCATCAGTCATGGTCGTCTCATCCATACTTGTGCTGACATTCGACGTCGGGCCGCCGGCTCCTCGGCCTTCTGACGAGGTGGGAGAGCCGGCGTGCGGGGGGACGCTCTGCCGGACTGGTGTCAGATGGAGCTGGAGCTCCCGGTCGTCGCGGAAGTGCCGCCTTCAGTGCCGGGCGTGGCTGTGGTTTGCCGGCTTTTACGGCGGGGGAATATGAGGGCGATCCCATCTCTGCTCTGGGCGAACCTCAAACCACCACGGGGCGTTCTAAGGAGACTCATGGAAAGACGTAAGTTGGGCACTCAAGGGCTGGAAGTCTCAGCTGAAGGGCTGGGCTGCATGGGCATGTCGGAGTTCTACGGGCAGGTCGACGAGGCCGAGGCGATCGCCACCATCCAGCGTGCACTCGCCCTCGGAGTCGATTTCGTTGATACCTCCGACGCTTATGGACCATTCACCAACGAACGGCTGGTCGGCAGGGCCGTCGCCGGACGCCGCCACGAGGTGGCGCTGGCGACCAAGTTCGGCAACGTCCGCGGCGAGGATGGGAGTTGGGTCGGCGTGAACGGGCGGCCCGAGTACGTGCGGTCCGCCTGCGAGGCGTCACTGGCGCGGCTCGGGGTCGACTACATCGACCTCTACTACCAGCACCGCGTCGACAAGACGGTGCCGATCGAGGAGACCGTCGGCGCCATGGCGGCTCTCGTACGCGAGGGCAAGGTCCGCTATCTCGGTCTCTCTGAGGCCTCGCCGGCCACCATCAGGAGAGCTCATGCCGTACACCCGATCACGGCCCTGCAGACCGAGTACTCCCTATGGGCGCGCGAACCCGAGCAGACCCTCCTGCCGCTGGTGCGCGAGCTCGGCATCGGCTTCGTAGCCTATAGCCCGCTGGGGCGCGGCTTTCTCGCCGGCCGCTTCCACAGCCCCGACGACCTGCGCGGCGAAGGCGATACTCGCCACCGCCACCCTCGATTCCAGGGCGACAACCTTGCGCACAATCTCGAACTGCTGGGGCGCCTCGAGGAGATCGCCCACGACAAGGGCGTGACACCGGCTCAGCTCGCGCTCGCCTGGGTGCTGTACCGCGGCGCCGACGTGGTACCGATTCCCGGCACCAAAAAGCGGCGCTACCTGGAGGAAAATGTCGCCGCCGCAGCGATCGCCTTGAGCGACGACGAGCTTGCCCGGCTCGACGAAGCGCTGCCTCCCGGCGCCACCGCCGGCCAACGCTACCCCGACATGAAGACGATCGACGCCTAACGGCAGCCGGAAGCTCGACAGCGGCCGTTCAGCGGGCTGCTGGGGCGTAGTCGGCGCCGCGGCTCACCGGGATGCGGCCGCTCACCGGGCCGCAACTCGCTCACTCGGCCGCGGCCGCTTTCTGGGCCTCGCGGAAGGCGGAGATGAAGCGCATGGCGTAGTTGTCGCGCCCCAGGACCAGGTCGGCCGCGAGCACCGCCAGGCGCACCAGAGCGACATCTACCGTGGGGCAGGTGAGGCCGGCTTCGATGGCCATGGCCAGATAGGCTCCGGTGAGGATCGGCCGGTTCGGCAGGCCGTGAGAGATGTTGCTCGCACCCTGGGTCTGGTTGACACCCAGTTCGGTCTTACGCGGCGCGTGGCTTCCAAGGTCCCCAAGCCGGCCTTGACGTTGGCTCCCAGCGACAGGGTGAGGCAGTCGATGATCACGTCCTCGCGGGGGATACCGAGGCTTCGGCCCGCTCGACGATGCGGTGGGCGATCTCCACTCGGGCGCCGGCTTCCGCGGGGATGCCCTTCTCGTCGAGGGTAAGGCCGATCACGGGCACGCCGTACTGCTTGACCAGCGGTAGCACTTCTTCGAGCGACGATTCCTCGCCGGTCACCGAGTTGACGATGGGTCGTCCGGGGCAGACGGCCAGGGCCGCCTCCAGGGCTTTGATGTTGCGGCTATCGAGGCAGAGCGGCACGTCGACAGACTCCGCGACCGCCAGTACAGCCAGGGGCAGCATGGCTATCTCGTCCACCCCAGTGGCGCCCACGTTGACGTCGAGAATGTCGGCGCCGGCCGCGACTTGAGCCAGGGCTTCCTCGCGGACCACGCTCAGGTCGCCGGCGCGCAGCGCCTCGGCCAGGCGTTTCTTGCCGGTGGGGTTGATGCGCTCGCCTATCAGCACCGTGGGCCGGTCGCCCCCGATGATGACTTCACGCGTCGCGCTGGTTACTCGTGTCTCCACTGTGATGCACCCTCCATCTGGTCGGGTGGTTCTGACCGGTGGCGCCACGCTCCGGTCTGCGGCTCCAGGGCTGGCGGCCGCTTCTCAGGCGTCCTCGGCGGCGAACAGGTGGAGGAAGCCGATGGCTTCTCCCGGGGGAACGGCGACGATCTCGCTGTCTCTCTCCCCTTTGAACAGTCGCTCGAGCAGTTGGACCGATCCCGGCACGATCACGTGCTCGAGAGTCGAGTTCGTCCGCATACGCCTGACTCTGATCGACACAGTCGGCGACATCGTAGGCCTGGGTGTCGATGAGGCT
This sequence comes from uncultured Actinomycetes bacterium, assembly GCA_963809395.1. Taxonomy (GTDB): domain Bacteria; phylum Actinomycetota; class Thermoleophilia; order RBG-16-64-13; family RBG-16-64-13; genus CAWEJM01. The sequence continues at coordinate 12,391 of CAWEJM010000007.1, forward strand.
CACACGTTCGTACCCGGTGAACATGGCCTGGCGCAGCTTGGCCGCTCGTTCGGCGCCGTAGCGCTCGGTCCAGTCGCTGAAGGCCTGGACCACGGAGCTTTCGTGGCGGAACCAGCCCCTGGGTGAGGTAGTAGTTCCGCGGATCTCGCGGGATCTTCTCCCGGACGCAGCCATGGTTGAGGAGCAGGGAGACACAGTCATCGACCCGGGGGAAGACCAAGGTCAGCTGCTGCGACACCAGCCCCTGCAACCCCTTGCCGCAGAAACCGAGGGCCAGGAGCACTTCCTCGACCGGCTCGACCGACACCTCTTCGCGCCGCTCGGCGGCGGGTCCTCGGCCGGGGCGCACCGATGGCACGATGGTCGCGGTGCCCGTGCGCGCGCCTTCGTCGAGCAGGTCGACAAGTCCCTGGAGCGCCACCTGCAGCCGTTCCGGACGGTCGTGCAGGCCGCTCTCCATCCAGATCAGGGTGGGCCTGTCCTCGGGTGCCACAACCTCCAGGGCCAGCCGGACCTCGTCCTCGATCATCTCGCAGGCTAGGATCACCGTGCCCGCCATACCGCCGCCCCTGCTCAATAGACCCCGTATTCCTTTGCCGTCTTGATCATCGCCGCCAGGTTCTCGTCTTTGCCCTCGTCGGCCACAGCGCCGATGTCGAGGATATAGCCGCCGCCGCCGCCGGCCACGTCGATGAGCTTCCGGGTGTGAGCAGCGACCTCCTCCGGCGTCCCGGCGTAGAGCAAGGACAGGGGCATGTTGCCCTCGAGGCAGGCCACCGTGCCGATGGTCTCCTTGGCCCGGGCCATGTCGGACTGGTCGAAGAGCCAGACCGTCTTGCCCTTGGGCAGGTCCATGATGGCCTCGAGCCGGGCGTTGTAGCGCCCCTCGGCGAAACAGAACGGGATCATGCCCTCGTCGATGAGGCCGATCAGCATCTTGCGCAGGCTCGGCCAGTAGAAGGTCTTGAACTGCTCGTCGCTCATGAAGCCGTCGGCGCCCTTGTGGAGCGGGATGAAGACGACCGGCGTGGCCGGGCCCCCCGGGCGTTCGAGCGGCCAGTCCACCGCTACCTGCACCAGGCGGTCGCAGGCGGCCAGCACCTTGTCGGGGTAACGGAACATGTCGGTTATGACGCCCCTGGTACCTCGCAGGGTGTCGCCCAGGATGTCAAAGGGGGCCTTGGTCCCGCAACTGCGGTAGGAAGGAAACCCGAGGGAGATCAGCTTCTCCATCACCGGAACGGCGGTCTCGGTCCACCAGGTGTTCCGCAACCGCCCTGCCTCGGTCAATCTCTCCAGGCTGGCCACCATCTCCGGTGAACCCCAACCGCCCATGTGCCCGGAGACGAAGGGCAGCTCGATGAAGTCGAACAGCGAGGAGAGGTTGGCGAAGCCGGCGAAGGCGCCCACGGTGCGGGGCAGGTAGGTGCGGAGCATGTAGTCCGAGGGGTCGGAGATGAGATGGTCGTACTCCTCGGGGAGCATCCACTCCTTTTCGTTGTACTGGTAGCTTCCCTCTTTGGCCACGCCATGGCCCGGCCAGGAGTAGAGCTTGTAGTCCAGGGATTCGAAAAGTGCCCCCGGCATGGTGTAGTGGACCGGATCCGACATCGCGTCGGGCTGGAACTCCAGGTTGAAGTCGATCCACGCTTTGCGGGCGCGGGCAGGGTCGTTCATCGACTCGTACGGTGTGAGCCCGGCGCTCAGGGCCGGCCAGAAGCCGGTGTTCAGGCTTATCGGCACCCTGTCAGGCACCCGCATCTCCAGAGCCGCGATCAACCGGTCGAGTCGGCGCCTTGTAGTCGGCCTCAGCTTCCGGGCTCTCGAACTCGATGTCGGGGTTCCGCCAGCGGTCGATGCGCCAGGCCCGTTTCTCATCGGCGGTCATGTCCGCCCAGGGTTTCTCCGCCATCGTTAGCTCACCCCCACAGTCTCTTTGGCAAAGGCCACCGCGGCCATGGCGTCGTCTCCGTAGGCATCGGCCCCGGTGTACTTGCGCACGGTCTCGTCCATCTGCCCACCGCCGATGATGACCTTGAGGTCCTGTGCGCAGTCCGGCCGCTTCCACCTCTTCTATGGTGGACTTCATGGAGTCAAAAGCCACGGAGAGGAATCCGGAGAGAGCGAGGACCTGGGGATGGTGCTCTTTCACCGCTTGGACGAACTTCGCTTCCGGCTGATCGATACCTAAGTCGATGACCTCAAAGCCGTTCACCTCCAGCATGAAGCCCACGATGTCTTTGCCGATGTCGTGGATGTCGCCCCGCACCGTTCCTAGGACCACTTTCCCCAGCTTCTTGGTCTCGTCCTGCTTGGCGGCCAGGTGGGGCTTTAAGATCTCGCCGATCTTCTTGAGCACCTCCCCGCTCATGATGAGCTCCGGCAGGAAGTAGGTGCCCTCCTGGTAGCGCTCGCCCACCACCTGCATGGCTTCGGAGGAGAGATCCAAGATCTGGTTGGGATCCTCGCCCCTCGCCAGCATCTCATCGACGATGCGAAGGGCGTCCTTCTCCTTCATGTTGGCCATGGCCTCGACTAGTTCATGCATAGTGGTCTCCTTGGAAGCGGTTGCCCAATAATCCCCTGGTGTTGCTCATCCCGCAGCACTTCGTCGCGTATCTGTTTCGTCGCTCACCGTCCCGCCGGCTCAACGAGCCACGTGCACCGACTGAGAGTGGACGTCGTGGGCCGCCTCCATGAGGGCTTCGGCGATGGTCGGGTGCGCGTGGATGGTATCCCCCAACTGCTCCACGGTCAGCCCGTTCTGCACTGCCAGCGCCACCTCGTGGATGACGTCGGTGACCCGGGGCCCCATCATGTTGGCGCCCAAGATCAGGTCGGTCTCTTTGTCGGCCACCAACTGGACGTAGCCCACGTCTTCGCCCATGGCCACGGCTTTGCCCAGGGCGCCGAACCGGTACGTGCCGGTCAGCGGCTCGTATCCGGCCTCGCGCGCCTGCTCCTCGTTCAGACCCACACTGGCCACCTCGGGCATCGAGTACGTGCACGACGGGACCGTGCGCAGGTCGCGTGCCCGGCGGCCACCCAGACAGTTCTCTACGGCAAGCAGGGCTTCGTAGGAGGCAACGTGGGCCAGGAGCAGGCCGCCGTTGACGTCGCCGATGGCGTAGATGTCGGGGGCGGTGGTCTCCAGGTAGTCGTTGACGACCACATAGCCTCGACTGTCGACCTCCACTCCGGCCGTCTCCAGTCCCAGCCCGGCGGAGTTCGGCTTGCGGCCGATAGATACCAGGATCTTCTCGGCGGTCACCTCGGTGCCGTCCGAGAGCGCGGCCACCACGTGGTCGTCGGCGTACTCGGCGATGCTTTCCACCTTGGTCTTCAGCATCACCTTGATGCCGCGCTTCTTGTAGACGGCCCTCGAATTGCTTGGACAGCCGCTTGTCTTCGAGCGGCAGCATCTGGGGCATCATCTCCACCATGGTCACCTGCGTGCCCATCTCGGAGAAGATGGAGGCGAATTCGCAGCCGATGACCCCGGCGCCCACGATCAGGATCGACGCGGGAATCTCCGCCAAGTTCCAGGGCTGAGGTCGAGGTAAGCACCGTGGGGTGGGTGAAATCGAACATGGGCAGGTGAGCCGGTTCGGACCCCGTGGCGATGATGATCTTGTCGGCTTCGAGGGTGACTGTCCCGGCGCCGGCATCCCACCGGGGCTGCTGCCATCCCCGCCGGTCTCCACCAGCACCCGGCCGCCGGGAGCGAGCCTGCCGGTGCCGCGCACGACTTTCACGCCCGCCTTCTTCAGGAGGACCTCGATGCCTCCGCGCATCCGTGTCGACCACCTCTGCCTTGCGCTCCATCATGCGAGGCAGGTCGGGCTGCACCTCGCCGGTGACCACGAAGCCGAACTCCTCACCCGCCCGGGCCTTGGCCAGCGCCTCCGCGCTGGCCAGCAAGGCCTTGGTGGGGATGCAGCCTCTGTTGAGGCAGGTGCCGCCGACCAGGTCCTTCTCGACCAGGGTGACCGGTCGCTCCCAGGTGGGCCGCGCGGAGCGCGGCCACGTATCCGCCGGGGCCGCCGCCCAGGATCACGATCCTGGTGCCCGCACCTTCCAGCTGGTCGCCGCGTGTTGCGTCCATCTCGGTCCTCACGAGGCGGTCGTCACGCCGGCCATGTCGAGGATCTCGGGGACGATCTCCTCCTTGCCGATGGCCATGACGTGCACGCCGTCGCAGATGTTGTTCTCACGCAAGAAGCGGATGTGGCGGGCGGCGATCTCCATGCCCTTGCGCATCGCCTCCTCTTTGGGAACGCTCCCCATCTCCTCCAGAGAGGCTGTCGGGCACGAAGATCCCGGGCACGGCGCGGTTCATGAACTTGGCCATGCCCAAACTGGTGAGCATCACCAATCCGGCCATGATCTTGGCGTTGGTGCCCGCGGTGATCTCCCGGGCCTGTTCCATGAAGCGCTGGAAGTTGTCCATGTCGTAGACGGCCTGGGTCTGGAAGAAGTCGGCCCCGGCTTCCACTTTGCGGGCGAACTTGTACATCTGGGGTTCGATCGGGTCCGACTCCGGGGTGACGACCGCTCCCACGAAGAAATCGGTGGCTCCGTCGAGCTCGTTCCCCGCCCAGTCATGTCCGTCGTTCATCTTGCGGCAGCATTGGATGAGGTGGACCGAATCGAAATCGAACACGCCCTTTGACTGCTTGTGGTCGCCCACCGAGGGGTGGTCGCCGGTCAGGCAGAGGACGTTGGTGATGCCGAGGAAGGCCGCGGAGAGAAGATCGGACTGCAGACCCAGGCGGTTGCGGTCCCGGCATGTGGTCTGGAAGATGGGATCCCCGCCCCGGCGCACGATCTCGCCGGAGACCGCCAAAGAGCCCAGGCGCATGACCGCGCTCTGGTTGTCGGTGACGTTGAGCCCGTCGACCATGATCCTTGAGCATGTCTATGTGGTGCAGCATCTTCTGGACGTTGGTGCCCTTGGGCGGGCCGATCTCGCCGGAGACGACGAACCTGCCGCTATTGCATGCGTCGCGATACGTTCCCATCGTTACTTATCCCCCGGCTTCTCTTTGCGCTCGACCAGCTTGCCCGGATGGGCGATGGTGTTCCAGTCCTTGGGCGCGTGCGTGCGGGTACGCTTGTCTTCGCGGCCCTCTTTCTTGAGCTGCTCGTGGATGAGCACCCAGCGCACAATCCATCTCGGGATCCACTTCGCACTTGCCGTGGCTGGTGCCACCGCAGGGCCCGTTGAGGAGACCTTTGGCGCACCGGGTCACCGGGCAGATGGCCCCGTAGTCGTCGAGGACGCAGTCGCCGCAGAGCGAGCACTTCTCCACGAAGTCCATGGAGCGCTGGACGTTGCCGAGGAAGAGGGTGTCGTTGCCGGGGACCACGTGCTTGTCGGTGGCGGCACGCACCGACTGGGTACCGGCGCCGCAGGAGAGCACCAGGAAGGCCTCTGCTTCCTCGGTCGCCTCTTTGTGCTTGCGCAGGATCCGCTTGAGGTCGAGTTCCTGGCAGTTGGCCGCCACCATGTCGATGCCCACCACCTTCTTGCCCGCCTCTTCCAGTTGGGCCTTCATCTCGGCCACTTCTTTTTCGCCGCCGGTCTGGGTGACGGTGGCGCATTCGCCGCAGCCGACGATGAACACGTTCGTCTCCCCTTCGAGCGTACTTGATGATGTCCTCGATGGGCTTCTTCTTGGCAATGATCAATTCGAGTACCTCCGTTCCCCTCAGGGGATCGCTACTTCTTGTCCAGGTGCAGACGCGCCGCCCGCAGGGTGTTGCGGGCCAGCATCATGTTGGTGACCGCCCCGACGCCTCCGGGGACCGGGGTTATGGCGCCGGCCTTGCTCGGACACGCCGTCGAAGTCGACGTCGCCGACGGTCTTGGCTTCGGCCTCGGCGAGGTCGGCGCCGCAGGCGCGACAGGGGTTCTTCTTGCCCCGGTTGAACGCCCCGCAGGCCGGGCAGACCATCACCCGGTTGATGCCCACGTCCAGGACCACGGCGCCTTCCTTGACCAGGTCCGCGCGTGATCAGGTGCGGCACTCCCGCGGCCACCACCAGGTAGTCGGCCACCTGGGTGTGCTTCTCCAGGTTGCCTCTGTTCGAGGTGAAGACGTGGCGTCACCGTGGTGGTCGCATTGCGGTTGAGGAGCAGGAGGGCCAGCGGCTTGCCCACCGTGTTGGAGTGGCCCACGACGCACACCTCGGCGCCTTCGAGGGCGTCGGTGACGTCGCGCCCTTCGGCGCGCAGGTAGCGCTCGAGGAGCTCCATGCAGGCGGCCGGAGTCGCCGGCGGGAAGGTGGGTTCGCCCAGGGTCAGGCGGCCCATGTTGAAGGGATGGAAGCAGTCGACGTCCTTGTCGACGCTGATGGAGTTGATCACCACGGAGTCGGAGACGTGGGCCGGGAAGGGCCGCAGGGGCAGGATGCCCGAGACGGCCAGGTCGTCGTTGAGACTCCTGACGACGGTCGCCATGACCGTCGCTTCGCTGGCGTCGGCGGGCAGGGCTTCGTTGCGATACCCGAGGCCCATCTCTCCGCAGAACTTCTCCACCGCGCCCCGGTACATGCCGGCACCGAAGTCGTCGCCCACCAGAAGGGTGGCGATGCCCGGATTGGCGCCCTTGCTCTTCAGGTCTTCCAGTTCGCGCGCCAATTCGTCGCGCAGCTCGGCGGCGATAGCCTTGCCGTCTATTATCTTGGCTGGCACTGATGCTCCTTCTAGATCTTGCTGTAGGTCATGGTGAGAACGACGTCCCGCAGGCGGGCGGTCTCGGCGAGCACCGCCTCGATCCGGGCCCAGGTGTCGCGCTTGAAATCCTCGTCCGTTATCCAGGCCAGGTTGATCTTGACGTTGAGGGCGGCCGACTGCGCCGCCGCATCGGCCAAGATCACGGCTACGCCGGCGTCGGAAACCGCGTTGGGGTTGCCTTTCTCCGCGGCGGGCAGCGTGAGCCGGGCCACCTCCGCGGCCGCTTCGGCCACCTTGAGCGGCACGTCAGCGGCGCCCACGAGCGCCGCCTGCAGGACGCGGTCGCGCTCCTTCTTCTGCGCGTCGCTCTCCCGCGGGAGCTTCATGGCCGTGGCCACCGCCCGGTAGGCTTGGGCATCGAGCGTCACCAGACTCTTCGAGATCGCGGCGCAGGCTCTCGGAGGCCGTCCTTGAGCTCGGCCATCTCATCCTGGACGTCGGCGTACTTCTCTTTGCCCAGAGTCAGATTGGTCACCATGGTGACCAGGCCGGCGCCGAGCGCGCCCACCAGGGCGGCCACGCTGCCGCCGCCGGGCTCGGGCTCGCCGCTCGCCAACTTGTCGAGGTAGGAAGCGATGGTGCCTTCCACATATGATAACTGCGTCACTGGGGCTCCTTGTGGTAAGCGGGCTCGAAGGCTCTAGAAGAGCCCCACGATCTTGCCGTCGACAAGGTCGATCTGCTCTGCCGCCGGGTGCTTGGGCAGCCCAGGCATGGTCATCATCTTGCCGCAAACGGGCACGATCATGCCGGCGCCCGCCGACAGGCGTACCTCGCGTACCGTGAGACGCCAGCCGCGGGGCCGGCCGATCTTGGTCTTGTCGTCGGAGAGCGAGGCCTGGGTCTTCGCCATGCAGATGGGCAACGCGCCGTAGCCCAGCTTGGGTGAAGCGCTCGATGGCGGCCGTGGCTTCGTCGAGGTAGTCGACCCCGTCGGCCCCGTAGATCCGGGTGGCGATGGCCTCGATCTTCTCGGGTATGGTCATGCCGAGATCGTAGAGGAACCTGAACGGGGGCTTCTCTTCGCCGCTCGAGACCCTGACCACTTCTTCGGCCAGCGCCACGCCTCCCTCGCCGCCCAGCGCCCACACGTCGGAGAGCACCACGGTGGCGCCCATGGCTTCCACCCGCTCGTGGAGCAGCGCCACTTCGGCATCGGTGTCGTCGGGGAAGCGGTTGATGGCGACCACCACCGGAGGACCGTAGAGCTGCATGTTCTCCAGGTGCTTCTCCAGGTTCTCGAGGCCGGCGCCCAGGGCCGTGAGGTCCTCCTTCTTGAGATCCGGCATGGCCACGCCGCCGTGCATCTTGAGCGCCCGGATGGTGGCCACGAGCACGATGCAATCGGGCACCAGACCGGCGTAGCGGCACTTGATATCGAAGAACTTCTCCGCCCCCAGGTCGGCGCCGAAGCCGGCCTCGGTGACGCAGTAGTCGCCCAGCTTGAGGGCCATGCGGGTGGCCTGGACCGAGTTGCAGCCGTGAGCGATGTTGGCGAACGGACCGCCGTGGATGATGGCGGGAGTGTTCTCGAGGGTCTGCACCAGGTTGGGCATGAAGGCGTCTTTGAGAAGCACGGCCATGGCGCCGGAGACCTTGATGTCCTGAGCGGTCACGTCCGCGCCCGAGCGAGTGGAAGCCACCACGATGCGGTCGAGGCGGGCCTTCAGGTCTTCGAGATCGGTGGCCAGACAGAGGATGGCCATGATCTCCGAAGCCACGGTGATGTCGAAGCGGGTCTTGCGCTCGACGCCCTCGCCCCCCTGTCCGATGGTGATCTGCCGGAGGGCCCGGTCGTTCAGGTCGACGACCCGCGGCCAGGAGACGGCGTCGGGGTCGATGTCGAGCTCGTTGCCCTGGAAGAGGTGGTTATCGAGGATGGCCGCGCACAGGTTGTGGGCGGTGGTGATGGCGTGGATGTCGCCGGTGAAATGGAGGTTGATGTCCTCCATGGGCAGCACCTGGGCGTACCCGCCGCCGGCCGCTCCTCCCTTGACGCCGAAGCACGGACCCAAGGAAGGTTCGCGCAGGGTGGAGATGGCCTTCTTGCCGATCTGGTTCAGGCCCATGGCCAGACCGACGTTGGTGGTGGTCTTGCCCTCGCCGGCCGGAGTGGGGGTGATGGCGGTGCAGAGGACCAGCTTGCCGTCCGGCCGGTCTTTCAGCCGGTCGAGGACGTCGAGGTGGATCTTGGCCTTGTACTTGCCGTACAGGTCCAGGTCGTCGACGTCCAGCCCCAGCGAGGCGGCTATGTCTGTGACGGGGACGAGGTTGGCTGCCTGTGCGATCTCGATGTCGGTCTTCATACTGTGGTGCTCCCCATTGCTCCGTTTGCTTTGCATGCTTTCCCGCGCAGCGGCATTATATCCTCTGATATCGTGCTTCTGAGTGCGGAGAGCTTCTGGGGCATTGAGAATGACCGTCGAGAAGCCCGACCCACGATGTCCAAACGTATACTATAGTTATATAGCTAACGCTGCAAGCACCGAAACGGAGTCACTGGTGACCAATGCCACAGAGGGTCAGAAATGCCGGATAGCGGCGGAGCGGCAGAGCGGCTCCCTCGGCCTTCCATCTCCGCGAGACGAGGCGCCGAAGACTGTGTCCGCGCGGATCGGGCACCCCGGGTATCGCGGCCGCGCGCTCACACGAGCCCGCGTACCTCCATATCGCGAACGCGATAGCCGACCGCATAGGGGCGGGAGCGTATCGCTCGGGTGATCAGCTGCCCACGGAGGCGCAACTCCGAGCCGAATTCGGGGTCAGCCCGATGACGGTGCGGCGGGCGATCAACATCCTCCTCGACCGGGGCTTGGTGACCACTACTCAGGGCAAGGGGACATTCGTACGAGCCCTCGACCTGGGGGAGGCAGTCTTCCGGCTACAGGAGATCACGGACACGTGGGTTGGTGACGACTCCGTGGGAGTGCTGCTGCTGGAAGCGAGCATCGTCCCCGCCAACGAACGAGTGGCGGCCATGCTGGAGTGTCCCCTGGATACGCCCACCGTGTACATGCGCCGGCTTATCCAGCGCCGGGGAGTACCTCTCATCTATCAACTGGAGCACGTCATGTACGACGAGCATCGGCCCCTGGTGGAGGCGCAGCTGCAGATCACCTCGCTCGACGGCCTGCTCTACTCCGCCCGGGGGAGGGGCATTCCCAGCGGCCAACTCACTATTCAGGCGGTCAGCCTCGGCGCCGACGAAGCGTCATTCCTGGGGGTGCCGGAGGGATCTCCGGCCTTCTGCCTGGAGCACCTGTTCCGCGATTTCGACGGACGACTGGTCAGCTGGGGAGTGTTTCTCTGTCGCGCCGACCAGTTCCGCCTCACCACTCACATCGGGGTCGCTCGTCCAGGGGAATCATCCACTTAGGATCTGCGAGGTCGCGCCGGCCGAGTTTCGCGGCCCTCGCACATCTGCCCCTTGACAGGGCTCCCATTATTATCTATATATATGCGGTTCCTAGCGATCTGTTCGACGGAACCGGACGCGACGAATCGCTCGTTCGGGGGAACGCAAGCGTGAAGCAGGACAACGTGCAAGCCATCACCGCTGCCGTGGCGGCGTTGGATGAGAAAGCCGGCTATGGGCTTGGTCAGCGATGCCCTCGCTGCCCGGGAGAGCTCGCTCAGCATCGTGCGCGCGGCGCAAGAGGGGATGCAGAGCGTGGGCGTGCGCTACGAACGCCAGGACATCTTCCTCTCCGGTCTGATCATGGCCGGGGAGATCTTCCGCGGTGTGATGGAGCTGGTGGAGCCGGGACTGGAGACCGAGCTCGTGGGTGATGGCTCCGGGCGGGTGCTGCTGGGAACGGTCGCGGGCGACATCCACGACATCGGCAAGAACATGGCCGCGCTGGCTTTTCGGACCTTCGGGTTCACCGTCGAGGATCTCGGGGTGAACGTCCCTCCGGAGCGGTTCGTCGAGGCGGCGCAGGGATTTCGCGCCCGACATCATCGGGCTTTCGGGCCTGCTCTCCGTGGCCTTCACCGCCATGCGGAACACGGTCGCGCTGATCAAGGATCACGCCGTCGAATTGCCGCGCGTGCCCATCACCATCGTTGGGGGAGGCACCATCGACGAAGTGGTGGCTCGCTACATAGGGGCCGATTATTGGACCACCGACGCCATGGAAGGCGTGCGTATCTGTCAGCGCGTGATGGAAGGCGCTCGGCAGGGGGCTTTGAGCCCAGGGTGATCGGGTGACCGATCGGACGGCGTGTTTGTCGACCGAAGGAGGCTGCTGCTGGTCTTGCGGGCGGATTGGAGCGGGTCTAAACTCGGGAACGGTTGGGAACAGAAGGCGACAGGGCGTAGCGAGCGGACTGGGAAGTCGGCGCAGCGCCGAGGACATCGGAAGAGACAGGAGACGGGGACTGCAGCCGCAGCCTCGGACAGGGGGATCAAGATGGCTGACGTACACGAAGACGACCGGGCGCAGGATGACGCTCCGCTCGCAGGCAGGCAGTTTCTCGACGTGAGTTCCTGAAGATCGCCGGTATCGCCGGCGCGACCATCGGGGTGGGCGCCGGGCTCGGCGGCCTGCTGGCGGCTTGCGGCGGCGGCACGAGGAGACGACCACCACGACCGCCGGCGGCGACGACCACCACGGCCGGTGGGGCTACACCACCACGACTGGCGGGGCCGACCACCACGGTCGTCCGCGGGCGTGGAGATGGGCCGCGAGGTCAAGATCGGCTGGGTCACCATGACCACGGGCGTGTTCGCCGGCCTGAGCGAGCCGGACGACTTCCTTCTCAAGCAGGCCAAAGACACGATCGGCGACGGCCTCGTCGGCGCCGACGGCAAGAAGCACCCGATCACCTGGATCGTCAAAGACAGCCAGTCCGACACCAACCGGGCGGCGGAGGTGACGGGCGAGCTCATCACCCAGGACAAGCCGGACATCGTCTTCGGCGGCATGACCCCGGTGGTCAACATCCCCGTGGGGCAGCAGTGCGAGGCCAACGGCGTGCCCTGCGTGACCTACGGGTGCCCCATGGAGCCGTGGTTCTTCGGCATGGGCGGGAACCCGGATCCGACCAAGTCGGCTTCAAGTGGGCCTACAACGTGTTCTTCTCGGTCGTCGCGACCTGAACGCCGTCTACGTCGGTCTGTTCAACCTGCTGCCCACCAACAAGAAGGTGGCCTGCCTGTGGCCCAACGACCCCGACGGCATCGCCACCGCCGACGCGAAGACCGGCATGCCGCCCGCGCTCGAAGCGGCCGGCTACACAGTCGTCAACCCGGGCCTGTTCACCACAGGGCACCGAGGACTTCTCCAGCGTCATCAACAAGTTCAAGGCCGAGGGCTGCGAATGCCTGGTCGGGACGTGGACACCCGCCGGATTTCGCCAACTTCTGGAAGCAGGCCAAGCAGCAGGGCTTCGTCCCCAAGGTGACCGCCATCGCCCGGGCCATCCTCACCCGTCCCGACATGGACGCCGTGGGCGACATCGGGAACGGCCTGTGCCTCGAGGTCTGGTGGGAGAAGACGCTGGCCGTTCAAGTCTTCGCTCACCGGTCTCACCTGCCAGGGGATAGTCGACGCGTGGGACACGGCGAAGCCCGGCACTCCGTACACCCCGGCTCTCGGTCTGACCGGCGGCGGCGGCTTCGACGTGGTCACCGACGTGGTCAAGCGCACGGCCAACCTCGACGACCCGGCCTCGTACGTGGAGGCGATCAAGGCCACCGATCTCCAGACGCTCGTGGGCCCGATCAAGTTCGACGCTCCCTTCGCCAACTGCGCTCTCAGCCCGCTGGTCGGCGGCCAGTGGATCGGCAAAGTCGGCGCCTGGGAACGGCTGATCGTGGACAACTCGCACTACCCGAGCATCCCGAAGACGGGCGAGATCGTAGACAGGACCACGCTCTGAGACCGGCTAGGTAGTTGAGTCCTGCAGACAAGCCATCGCGAACGAGTAGACCGGTGACGGTCATACTCGAGGCCGAGAACCTCACGAAGTCCTACGGGGGCGTGAGGGTGGTCGACGACCTGAGCGTCTCCCTCGTCGAGGGGGAGGCGCTCGGGGTCGTCGGTCCCAACGGTGCCGGCAAGACCACCATGCTCAACCTGCTCACCGGGATCACCCATCGCCGGACGAAGGCAGGGTCATCTTCGCCGGCGCGCGACATCTCCCGGCGGACGCCCGACGCAGCGCTGCCGCGCCGGTCTCGGCCGCACCTACCAGATCCCCAAGCCGTTCGAGGGCATGACCGTGTTCGAGAACGTGCTGGTGGGCGGCACCTACGGCCGAGGCCGGTCGGAGAAGGCTTCCTACGAGCTCTGCGCGCGGGCGCTGCACCGGGCTCGCTGCTTGCCGCGCGCCAACGTGCTCGCCGAGTCGCTCGAGCCTGCTCGAGCGCAAGCGCCTCGAGCTGGCCCGGGCCCTGGCCACCGAGCCCAAGGTGCTGCTCCTGGACGAGATCGCCGGCGGTCTCACCGAGCACGAGGTGCAGTCGCTCATCGACACCATCAAGCAGCTTGCGCGCCGAGGGCATCAGCATCATCTGGATCGAGCACATCGTCCACGCGCTTCTTGCCGTGGTCGACCGGCTCATGGCCATCGACTTCGGCCGGCTGATCGCCGAGGGCGATCCCAACGACGGTCATCAACAGTCCCGAGGTGCGGCGACGTCTACATGGGGAGCATGATGGCGTGAGCCTGCTCGAGCTCGACGACATCTCCACCGGCTACGGCACTTCCAGGCCCTCTTCAACGTCAACCTCCGCATCGAGGAGGGCGAGACGCACGCCGTCATCGGCGCGAACGGCGCCGGCAAGTCCACTCTGCTGCGCACCATCTGCGGGCTGCTCCGCACCGACGACGACAAGGTGCGCTTCGACGGCCAGCCGATCGGACAGCTGCCCCCTCACAAGCGCGTGGGCCTGGGCATCTCCTACGTGCCCGAGGGCCGCTGGGTCTTCCCCAGCCTGACCGTGCAACGAGAACCTCCTGGTGGGAGCGCACTCCCGCCGCACCGGCATGTGGACCGTCGACAAGGTCTACGAGCTCTTCCCGCTTGCTCTCTCGGCTCCGGCAGCGCCAGGCCCTCAGCCTGTCCGGGGGAGAGCAGCAGGCTCTCGCCATCGGCCGGGGGCTCATGGCCAACCCCCGGCTCCTCCTGCTCGACGAGGTCTCACTGGGTCTGGCTCCGGTGGTCGTCGAGAAGATCTACGAGGCCATGCCGGCCATCGTCGGCGTCCGGCACGACCGTGCTTCTCGTGGAGCAAGACGTGGGCCAGGCGATGAAGTTCGCCGACCGGGTCACCTGCATGCTCGAGGGGCGTCTGGTTCTCGAGGGCAGTCCCGGCGAGATCAGCCACGAAGCAGATCGTCGCGGCCTACTTCGGAGTGTGACGGGTGGTCTGGGTCAACGACATCATCCAAGGGATCCTGCTCGGCGGCCTGTACGCGCTGTTCGCCGCCGGTCTCGTCGCTGGTCTTCGGCGTCATGCGGCTGGTCAACCTGGCCCACGGCGATTTCAGCATCATGGCCGCCTACATCGCCCTGGCCATCGTCGGGCTCGCTGAACATCAACCCGTTCTACACCCTCATCCTGGTGATGATCGTCATGGCCGTCTTCGGCTACTCGATCCAGCGGGGGCTGTTCAACTTCGCCATGGACGCCGGGCCCATGCAGGCCATCCTGGCCACCTTCGGCATCGCCATCATCATCCAGAACCTGTTGCTCGAGGGCTTCACCGCCAACAGCAAGGGCCTGGACGCGGGCTGTATCGAGAACGCCTTCATCACGCATCAGCGACCAGGTGGTCATCGGGTGGTTCCCGCTGATCACCATCATCGTCTCGGTGGTCGTGCTTCTCGGTCTGCAGTTCTTCCTGAGCCGCACCCGCATGGGGCGGGCCTTCCGGGCGACCGCCGACAACCAGCGGGCGGCTCAGCTCATGGGCATCGACAACCGCCATCTCTACGGGATGGCCATGGCCTTCGCCCTCGCTATCGTCGCCATCGGCGGGGTGTTCATCGGCATCCGGACCACCTTCACGTCCCAGCGCCGGCCCGTTCCGCCTGATCTTCGCCTACGAGGCGGTGATCATCGGCGGGCTGGGCTCTCTCTGGGGGACACTGGTCGGGGGGATCGTGCTCGGCATCGCCCAGGTCCTGGGTGACCACATCCACCAGGGCTGGGGCATGCTGGTCGGGCACCTGGTGTTCCTGGCCATCCTTGCCTTCCGGCCGCAGGGTCTCTTCGCAAAGCAGGTGCAGTGATGGCGACTCCGCTGAAGGTCGAGCGCTACACGCGCACCAGCCGCATCGCCCTGCCCGTGGCGGCCGTGGTGATCATCGCGCCGGCGACCATACCCGCCTGGGGATCGTCCAACGATCATGAAACAGGCGGTCACCTTCCTCACCCTGGTGGCGCTGGCCCAGATGTGGAACCTGCTGGCCGGCTACGCCGGACTTGTCTCGGTGGGTCAGCAGGCCTTCGTCGGCATCGGGGCCTACTCGCTGTGGGTCTTCTCCGAGAAGTTCGGGCATCAACCCGTTCGTCTGCGTGCCCATCGCCGGCGTCGTCGCCGCGCTTTTCGCGGTGCCCACGGCGGGGCTGGCCTTCCGGCTGCGCGGCGGGTACTTCGCGGTCGGCACCTGGGTCATCGCGGAGGTCTACCGGCTGCTGGTGACGCAGATAACTTGGCTGGGCGGTGGCTCCGGCGTGAGCATCACCAGCGCCGGGCAGATCAGCGCGGTCGACCCGCGAAGCGGTGGTCTTCTGGCTCGCCCTGGCCGTGGCGGTGGGGTCGATCGCCCTGGTGTACTTCCTGCTCCGCTCGCGGCGCGGCCTGGCCCTGACGGCCATCCGAGACGACGAGACGGGAGCGCGGGGCCTGGGCGTGAACGTCTTCCGCTCCAAGCTCTGGGTCTACATCATCGCCGCCTTCGGCACCGGGGTCATCGGCGCGGTCATCTACCTCAACCTGCTGCGGGTGCAGCCCGAGGCAGGCTTCAGCCTTCAGTGGAGCGCGCTCATGATCTTCGCCGTGGTCATCGGCGGACTGGGCACCATCGAGGGCCCCATCATCGGCGCGGTGATCTTCTTCGCCCTGCAGCAGCTGCTGTCCGACTACGGCACCTGGTACCTGATCCTGATCGGCGCGCTGGCCGCGGGCGTCGTGGTCTTCGCCCAGCGGGGCCTGTGGGGCACCTTCGTACGGCGGCCGGCCATCGACCTGTTCCCGGTGCGCAGGCGGCTGTGTCTCGAGACGGTGTGCTTCCCCGAGGAGGCTGCGGCCACGCCGGCCACGCCCGCTCCGGTGCCGGACACGTCGCGTCGGCCGTTGTGGCCCCTCGGCCACGCCGGGGCGGCGCCCTCCGAGCCGGCGGACTGAACACGGCCGCCTGCCGGGCCGTCGCGCACCGCGGTCCGCACGACTCCGAGACAGCGGGAGACGATCACGTGGGCAACGAGAGCGAAGTTCTACATTGACGGGCGCTGGGTCGACCCGGTCGAGCCGGGCGGCGCTGGATCGCGGTCATCAATCCGGCCACCGAGGAAGAGGTGGCTCAGGTGGCCGCCGGCACCGAGGCCGACATCGACGCGGCCGTGCCGGCCGCTCACCGCGCCTTCCCGAGCTACAGCCGGACCAGCCGCGAGGAACGTCTGGCGCTACTCACGGACTTTCTCGGCGGCCTACAAGCGCCGTCTGCCCGAGATCGCGGCGGCCATGACGACCGAGGTCGGCATCCCCAAGACCTTCTCCGAGGGGGTGCAGGCGCGGATCGGCGAGCGGCACCTGCAGACCACTTTCAACGTGCTCACCGACTACCCTTTTGAGGAGGACTGGGGCACCACCCGCATCATCCGGGAGCCCATCGGCGTCTGCGCGCTGATCTCTCCCTGGAACTGGCCGATGAACCAGGTGATGGTCAAGGTGGCTCCCGCCCTGGCCGCCGGCTGCACCATGGTGCTCAAGCCCAGCCAGCACTCGCCCCTGTCGGCCCTTCTTCTGGCGGAGGCGATCGACGAAGCCGGAGTCCCCGCGGGGGTCTTCAACCTGGTCAACGGCGCCGGCTCGTCCCTCGGCGGCACTCTGGCCTGCTCATCCGCTGGTGGACATGGTCTCGGTGACCGGCTTCGACCGAGGTGGGGGCGGCGGTCGCCGCGCGCCGCCGCCGGCTCGATCAAGCGGGTCTCCCAGGAACTGGGGGGCAAGTCGGCCAACATCGTGTTCGACGACGTCAACCTGGAGAAGGTGATCACGGGAGGGGTCAAGGCCTGCATGCGCAACTCCGGGCAGAGCTGCAACGCCCCCACCCGGATGCTGGTCCCGGACGGTCTACGAGGAAGCGGTCGCCATCGCCGCGCGAGTGGCGGACGGCCTCTCGGTGGGTGATCCGCGAGTCTCCCGACATCTTCATGGGCCCGGTGGCCGGCAAGAAGCAGTACGAGACGGTCAGACGCTACATCGAGATCGGCATGGCCGAGGGGGCGCGGGTAGTGGCAGGCGGGCTCGACCGACCGGCGGGGCTGGAGCGCGGCTACTACGTGAAGCCGACCATCTTCGCCGACGTCAGCAACGACATGCGCATCGCCCGGGAGGAGATCTTCGGCCCGGTGCTGTGCATGATCCCCTTCAAAGACGACGAGGACGCCATCGCCATCGCCAACGACAGCGACTTCGGACTCTCCGGCTACGTCAACTCGGCCGACCTCGAGCGGGCGCGGCGGGTGGCACGCCGTCTGCGGACCGGCATGGTGCATCTCAATGGCGCCAACACCGACATGGCCGCGCCGTTCGGCGGCTACAAGAAGTCGGGCAACGGCCGGGAGTGGGGCCGCTTCGGCCTCGAGGACTATCTCGAAGTCAAGGCCGTGATGGGCTATCAGCGACCTGCGTGAATGGGCGACGAGTTTGGGCTGAGCGCCGGACCAGCTGGGGACGGCGCCGTGGGGCGCACGCAGCAGCGGAGTCGAGTCACTCGACGGTCTTCAGCTCGGCGTAGGGGAACCAGGTCGCTTCGTCGTCCAGGTTCACCATCGCTCCACCGGCCGTGGTCCAGAGCACGGTCCCCGTCCTGCCCAGGTACTGCTTCGAGCCACTCCGGTGGGTACTTGATGCCCGCCATCGTGTTCTTGACGATGGTCACCGTATCGCCCTGACGGAGGACGTCCTCGGCGCGGTGAGTCGCATGGACCGCGTCCGCTCCTGGACGCGAAGCGGCGGGGCCGGGCGGCCTCGTAGAATTCAAGCGTGACCCTGATGGCGGAGGGCGTCGGCTTGGGCAGCGGCCCATCCCTGCACGCGCACGGTGCCGATAGCCGGGGGCTTGTCTCCCTGCTGCTGTTCGGCGTACTGCGCACCGTCCTCTGTCTCGTGGACGAGGATGAAAGTCACCATCAGGGTCATGTGATCTCCTTCGATGTCCGCACGGGATAGACGGCTCTTGCACCGATGGCCCGTCGCTTGAGCAGCTTCCGAGAGTCAGTCCAATGGCGCCATGAATGTATAGTTGCCGCAGATGACGTACCAGCACACGACGACCCGGGGCTCGCTGTGAGCCTGCCCTCTCTCCGCGAGATCCTCGCTCTGCCGGCGTTCGCCGGAGCCGAGTTGCTGTCCGGCCAGTCGCGTCTGGACGAGCCGGTCACCTGGGTGCACGTATCGGAGTTGATGGACGCCTGGCGCTTCCTCTCGGGCGGCGAGGTGCTGGTAGCTACCGGACTCGAGTTGGCCCGAGCGACGCCGGAGGCACGGGAGTCCTACCTTCGCTCCCTGGTGGAGGCCGGTGCGCAGGGGCTGGTCTTGGAGTTGGTCCAGTGGCTCCCCGAAGTACCCGAGGATATGTTGCAGGCGGTCCGGCTCATGGGATTCCCGCTGGTCGTGTTCCGCGAAGAGATCCGTTTCGCCGATCTCACCAAGGCGGCTCACCAGCGCATTCTGGGGCTGCAGGCGCCTTCGGATGACGAGACCATGTTGGACTCCCTCTTGGATTCTCTTATCGAGACCGGGAGGAGCGCGAGCTTCGTCGAGCGGCAGCTGGGGCCGGTCCTCGCCCTTCCCCCTCGGCCCCGGGGGACGTTGCTGGCGACGCTCGAGGCGCTCTTGGCATCTCAATTCAACATCGCCGAGGCGGCCCGCAAACTGGGCGTGCGCAGGCAGAGCATCTACTACCGGCTCGACCAACTGAGCGGGATGCTGGGCCCTCTCGACGCCCCCTACCGGCGAACGGGCCTCGTCGTGGCGGTCGAACTCCTCAAGAGGACCTCGGCCTAGCGTGTATGCGGCGTTTCGCGCGGCCACTCGACATTTTCCGGCCGCTTTTGACACTCTGTCCGTTGAATCGCACCTGCCGCGTGGGTAACATGGGTCACCGAATCCTAGGAGGGCGCATGGTACGCACGTCTGCACAAGTGATACAGGATAGCCGCGACTATACCCTCTTCCCTTGGTCGGTCCAGAGTGCGGCCAACCCGATCCACCTGACCAAGGCCCAGGGGGTCTGGTTCTGGGATGGCGACGGGAACAAGTGGCTGGATCTCTGCTCCCAGCTCGTCAACCTCAACATCGGCCACCAGCATCCCAAGATAATCGAGGCCATCAAACGGCAGGCGGACGAGCTGTGCGTCGCCGGTCCCGGTTTCGCCACCGAGCCGCGGGCCGAGTTGGGCAAGAAGCTGGCCGAGGTGACGGGGCTGGCCAAATCGTTCTACTGTCTGAGCGGCACCGAGGCCAACGAGAGCGCCATGAAGATCGCGCGGCTCTATACCGGCCGGCACAAGATCATCACCCGCTACCGCTCCTATCACGGAGACACCATGGGGTCCATGAGCGTCTCCGGCGATTTCCGCCGCTGGCCGGTGGAGCCGGGAGTCCCGGGGATCGTCCGGGTCTTCGATCCCTACTGCTACCGCTGTCCGTTCGGCAAGACGGTCGATTCCTGCAACCGGGAGTGCGTCAGCCACATCGAAGAAGTCATCCAGATGGAAGGGCCGCACACCATCGCCGCCATGCTGGCGGAAGGCATCACCGGCACCAACGGCCTGCTGGTGCCGCCCGACGACTACTATCCCAAGCTGCGGGCCTTGCTGGACAAGTACGGGATACTTCTCATCGACGACGAGGTCATGGCCGGCTTCGGACGCACCGGCAAGTGGCTGGCCACCCAGCACTACGGCATCAAGCCCGACATCGTCACCTGCGCCAAGGGGCTCACCAGCAGCTACGTGCCCCTGGGGGCGGTCATCGTCTCCCGAGGCGATAGCCGACCACCTGGAGAACAACATGCTCTGGACCGGGCTCACCTGTTCGGGTCATCCTCTCGGATGCGCGGCGGCGGTAGCCACTCTGGCCGTCTACGAAGAGGAGAAGGTCTTCGAGAACGTGGAGCGGCAGGGAGCCTATCTGGCGGAGCGTCTGGAGGCCATGCGCGCCAACCTATGCCTGCGTGGGCGACGCGCGCTACAAGGGACTCTTCAGCATGCTCGAGCTGGTCAGGGACAAGACCACCAAAGAGCCGTTGGTGCCGTACGGCGGCAGTTCGCCGGAGATGGGCAAGCTGGCCGCGTATCTCAAGAGCAGACACTCCACACGTACGTGCGTTTCAACACGTTCTTCATCGCGCCGCCGCTGATCATCAAAGAGGAGGAGCTGAAATACGGTCTGGATATCGTGGAAGAAGCACTGGCGGAAATCGACCAGATGCTCGCAGTGTAGGAAGCAGCTATAGACCTCAGTAACCATCGTTCACCGATACGAGAGGAAGATCAGATGGCACAAGCCGTGACAGAAGTAAGAACCCTCAACTACTGCGTCGACAATGAGTGGTGCGCGTCGAGCACCGGCAAGTACATGGACGTGACCGACTCGAGCACCGGCGAGGTCTTCGCGAAGGCTCCGTGCTGCACCGCGGCCGAGGTCGAAGCGGCGATCGAGTCCGCCCACCAGGCCTACCAGAGCTGGTCCGCGCTGCCCATGCAGAGGCGCACCCAGGTGATGTTCAAGTGGAAGGCCCTGCTCGAGGAGCACATGGAGGAGCTCGCCTACATCTGCTCGCGTGAGGTGGGCAAGAACCTCGACGAGGCCCGCGGCGAGATCATCAAGATCATCGAGGGGTGCGAGGTCGCCGTCGCCGCTCCCATGATCGCCAAGGGCGAGTCGCTCATGAACGTGTCCACCGGGCACGACACCGTGAGCTACCGCGAGCCGCTGGGCGTCTTCGCCGGCATCGCCCCCTTCAACTTCCCGGCCATGATCCCCTTCGGCTGGATGATCCCGCTCTGCATCGTCACCGGCAACACCTTCGTGCTGAAAGCCGCCAGCATGGTGCCGACCTCCGCCATCCGCCTGCTCGAGCTGCTCATCGAGGCCGGGCTGCCCAAGGGCGTGGTCAACGTCGTGACCTGCAGCCGCAACGAGGCCGAGATCCTGATGACCCACCCGCTGGTGCGCGGCGTCTCCTTCGTCGGCTCGACCGACGTCGGCAAGCACGTCTACTCGATCGCCGCCGCTCACGGCAAGCGCGTCCAGGCCCAGACCGAAGCCAAGAACCACGGCCTCGTGCTCGCCGACGCCTCGCTCGAGCGGGCGGCGGCCGGCATCATCAACTCGACCTTCGGCTGCGCCGGCATGCGCTGCATGGCCCTGCCGGTCTGCGTCGTCGAGAACAAGGTCGCCGACGAGTTCATCGCCTACATGACGAAGTTCGCCGAGCAGCGGGTGGTCGGCTGCTCCTACGACCCGAAGACCGAGCTGGGGCCCGTCGTCAGCGCCGAGCACCAGGCCTTCGTCAAGAGCTGGATCGACAAGGGTGTCGAAGAAGGCGCCGAGCTCGTCCTCGACGGGCGCAACCTCGTCGTGCCGGGCTTCGAGAAGGGCTTCTTCGTCGGCCCGACGATCTTCGACAACGTGACCGAGGACATGACCGTCGGCCGCGACGAGATCTTCGGCCCGGTGCTCGCCATCAAGCGGGTCCAGGACTTCGAAGAGGGCATCACCATCATGAACAACAGCCGCTTCGCCAACGGCTCCTGCATCTTCACCGAGAGCGGCTACTACGCCCGGGAGTTCGCCCGCCGGACGTCACGCCGGCATGGTCGGCATCAACGTCGGCATCCCGGTGCCGGTCAGCTTCTTCCCGTTCGCCGGTCACAAGGACTCGTTCTTCGGCGAGAGCCACGTGTTCGGCCTGGACGGTATCCGCTTCTTCACCGAGACCAAAGTCGTCACTTCGCGCTGGTTCACCGAGGCCGACAAGAAGCAGAAGAAGGTCGACACCTGGGAGGGCACGGTCAACCGGTAAGAGGAGTCACAGCGCCCGGTTCAAGGGCCAACGGCGGGCTCCGGTCTCGTGCTCCATTTCATCTCGAAGGAGCCGGGGTCGGAGCCCGTTCGTCTCGTCGGTGTCCGACGCTCGATGCATCATCGCGCCCGTTCTTGGGCATGCTAGAGTCATAGGAGACACGGTGTGCCGATGCTCGCCGGAACCTGTTGAAGTCGAAACCACGAGTGGCTCGAGGAGGTAGCGGATGCGGATAGGCGTCGTGTCACCCTACGCGTGGACCGTCCCCGGGGGCGTCAACGACCACGTGATGCATCTGGTGCAGCAACTGGAGAAGCGGGGAAACGAGGTCTGGGTGGTCGCGCCGGCGGGTGACCTGACTCGCTCTCTGGTCGAGGTGCCGACCCATTTCGTGTCGTCCGGCAGGGCCTTCCCGGTCCGTGCCAACGGTTCTGTCGCCTACGTAGGCATGTGGCCGCTCATGCTCCAAAGAATGGCTCGCCTGCTTCCGCCTCTGCGACTCGATCTGATCCACGTCCACGAGCCCACGATCCCGCCCACCAGCGCCGCGGCCACGATGAGGGCCAAAGTGCCGGTGGTGGGGACGTTCCACGCGGCGGGGGACGCTAAGAACCAGTACGAGCGGGTCTTTCCGCTTGCCCGCAGGATAATGGCGTGCGTTGCCGTGAACATCGCGGTCTCGGAGGCGGCGCGCGACTGCGTCACCAGCTACTTTCCCGGTGAGTATCGAGTGATCCCGAACGGGATCGATGTGGGGGCCTACACCCCGGCGCGCGACGGCAAGAAGGTGCCCAGGCGCATCCTCTTCATCGGGCGACCGGAGCCGCGAAAGGGTCTTCCAGTCCTGGTGGAGGCTTTTGCCGGTCTGCGCAAGAGCCTGCCCGGGGTGTCCTTGGTCCTTGCGGGACCCACCCCCAGTAACCTACGCTCTCTCGTCCCGCGGGGGCATGGGAACGGGTCGGGTGCGCTCGAGGGCATCACCGCCTTGGGGCGGATCTCCCACGAAGACAAACTGGAGCAGATGGCGCAGGCGGAGGTGCTTTGCGCGCCCTCGCTGGGAGGCGAGAGCTTCGGTATCGTTTTGGCGGAGGCGCTTGCCGCGGGAGTTCCCGTCGTGGCCTCCGATATCCCAGGTTACCGCGCGGCGCTGCAGGGCGACGATGGTGGGGTGCTCGTGCCGCCGGGCAGCGCAGTGGCGCTCGAGCGGGCTCTGTTCTCGCTTCTTCAGGATTCGGAGTCAGAGAAGTCACCTGGCCGCCAAGGGGATTCAGCTTGCTGAGCACTATTCGTGGGAACGAGTCGTCGATCACGTTCTGGACGCCTACGAGGATGCGCTTGTGATCGGGCCCCGGGTGATAGGGGAGCCCGCCGTGCCCCTCTTCGCACAGATTCGCCATTCTCTGGGCTCGAAGGCGGTCGCGGGCGAGCCTCAGAAGGTGGGCGGTAAGGCGGGCTAGAAGAGCGCCAGAAGTTCGTCTATCATTGGACCCGATGAACTGGAGACGACCGTCAAGGCAGAGCCGGCTGAGCGTGGAGCTCGTCGGCTCGTTGTACGAAAAGGGGGCATGAGGCCTTGAGTGCCGACACCATGCTGCTGGTTGCGGTAGTGGCGGTCGCTCTCATCTTCGATCTCCTGAACGGTTTCCACGACGGCTGCAATGCCGTCTCCACCGTGATCTACACGGGTGCGCTCAAGCCTCGGGTGGCGATCGGGCTCTCCGCCATCTTCAACTTCATCGGCCCCCTGGTCATGGGCGTGGCTGTCGCCAAGACCATCGGGGGGGTGATCAAGGCCGGGGACGCCTCCGCCCACCTGGTCATCGCCGCCTTGCTTGGGGCCTGCGTGTGGGAGGTCCTCACCTGGCTGTGGGCGCTGCCGGTCAGCTCGTCCCACGCGTTGGTGGGCGGATTGCTCGGGGCCGGCCTGGCGGCCCTGGGCCCGGGGGGATCAACTGGCACAAGGTCATCCTGGTGTTCGCCTCGCTCCTCATCTCTCCGTTCCTGGGGATCGTCACGGGGTACGTGATCATGCGTCTCAGCCGGCTGTTCTTCGCCAAGATGCGCATGGACATGGCTCGGGCCGACCGTTTCTACAAGCACATGCAGATCCTCTCCTCGAGCTGGGTGTCGTTCAGCCACGGCTCCAACGACGCCACCAAGGTCATGGGGATCATCGTGATCTTCCTGGCCGCGCAAAAAGGACTGGGTGTCACGGAGTACGTAGATGCGCACGGCTTCCCCCTGTGGGTCATCCTGAGCTGCGCCGGTGCGATGGCGTTCGGCACCTTCCTGTCGGTCCGCTCCTTCCGCCTGATCCGGACGCTGGGCGAGAGGATCACCAAGCTGCACCCGATCAACGGGTTCAGCGCCGAGACCGGCGGGGCTATCATCATCCAGGTCGCCTCGCTGCTGGGGCTGCCCGTCTCGACCACGCACGTCGTCACTTCGGCGGTCACCGGCACGGGTCTGGCCAGCAAATTGGGGGGGGTAAGCTGGAAAGTCTTCCGTGCTATCATGCTGGCCTGGGTGGTCACGCTGCCCTTCTGCGCGCTCGTGGCGGCCGTGTTCTATTACATCCTCAACTGGGTAATGTAGCGGTTCCACACCGGTCGGAGAGGGCGGAAAAGGGGCAGACATGGCGAGTTCGCGACTGAAGAACATCCGGCGCACTCTCGGGGGGGAGACGACCCTTGAGGGGGCGATCGACGCCATGGGCAAGGAGCGCGAAGAGCAGGTCATCGAGCGCTTGGGCGAGTTCAGCGACCAGGTGGTGTTCATCGTCGGCAAGCTGCAGGACGTGGTAGAACGGTTCACCGACCGACCGCTACGAGGAGCTGGGGGAGTCGGCGCGCGAACTCGACGAGCTCGAGAGCCTGGCGGACGACACCAAGGAAGCAATCCTCGACCGCTTGTCCCTTGGAACCGTGTTCCCCATGCACAGGGCCGACCTCGCCCGTTTGGTCGGCTCGATGGACAGCATCGCCAATCTTGCCGCAGGAGCGGCCGACCGCATCGTCATGCGCAGGTTCTCGCTGCCGCCTCGGATGAACGAGCTGCTTGTCATGATGGCCCAGGCCGACATGGACGCGGTCCAGGGGCTGCGCGCCGCCGTTCGTCGCCATGGGCACCGACCTTCGGGAAGCGATCAAGCTGGCCGGGAGCGTGGACAAGCTCGAGAGCCGGGCGGACGACATCTTCGCTGAGCTCTATCACTGCATGTTCGACATGGATACCGACTTCAAGACCTTCCACCAGCTCAAGTCCATCATCGAGCGCCTGGAGTCGATCGCCGACCGCTGCAGCCAGAACGCTGAGCTGCTCCGCCATATGGCTCTGGAGTACCTCGAGAACGAGTAGGTCAGAGGCGCTCCTATCTGGTCTCTCTCCAGCTGCGCGGGTGCGATTCTTCCTAGAGACCAGATAGGAGCTTCCCGTCTTAGTGGGGGGTCGCGATGAGGATCGGTCTCGCACAGCTCAATTCTCGCCAGGACAAGTCCGCCAATCTGGCGGCGGCGGGCGAGGCGATCGATCGGCTTGCTGCCGAAGGTGTCGACCTGGTCCTTCTGCCCGAGATGTTCAACCACCTCGGTTCCGACGAGGACAACGCGGTGGCGGCCGAGACCATCCCCGGACCGAGCAGCGAGTGGGCGCGGGGCAAAGCGCTGGAGCACGGTCTGTTCGTGCACTGCGGGAGCCTGATCGAGCGCCGGGGCGACAAGCTTCTCAACACCAGCGTGGTGTACGATCGCACCGGGGTCGAGGTCGCCCGCTACAGCAAGATCCATCTCTTCGACGTGCAGCTGCCGGACGGCACCGCCTACATGGAGTCCGAGGCGATCACTCCCGGCGATGAGGTGGTCGCGTTCGACTGCGAGGGCATGACGGTCGGACTCTCCATCTGCTACGACCTGCGCTTCCCCGAGTTGTTCCACGCTCTGGCCGACCGCGGCGCCCAACTACTCCTCGTGCCCGCGGCCTTCACGGTCGCCACGGGGATCAGCCACTGGGAGCCTCTCCTGCGGGCCCGTGCTATCGAGAACGGCTGCTACGTGGCGGCCTGCGGGCAGTGGGGTCCGTCGGGGCCGGGGAAGGCCTGCTACGGGCACAGCATGGTGGTGGATCCCTGGGGAGTGGTGATCGCGCAGTGCCGGGAGGGAGTGGGCACCGTCAGCGCGGAGCTGGATCTGGAATACCTGCGCTCGGTGCAGGGAGCGGATGCCCGTGCAGCGGCATCGGCGCCGCGACCTCTTCGGGTAGGGCGCGGCCCTACTGGGCTTCGTCCAGCTGCGTTTCACGATTCTTCCCGAAGCCCAGTAGGGCCGCGCCAGACAGGTTTGGCGGATTCCCGCCTCGGCGGCGAGACGCCGAGAGGACTGAGACCATCTCTGGCAGGCGCCAAGGGGTCAAACGGGTTTCCGGGAAGAGTCGCACAGGCTTTCGTGCGCAGCTGGACGGAGACCCGTTTGACCCCTTGGCACACTCAGAAGTCCATTTCGAAGTGATACACCCCATCGCTCAGCTTGCTCCGGACCTTGAGGCCGCTGTGGTTGAACACGGCCTGCATGGCCTTGTTGTCGCGCAGCACCTCGGCGGTGAAACCGGCGATGCCGTTACGCTTGGCGATGATGACCAGGTGTTTGAGGATGAACGAACCGATCCCCCGGTTTTGCCAATCATCCCGCACCAAGAAGGCGACCTCGGCCCGGTTGGTCTTGGGATCGAGGTAGTAGCGGCCCACGGCGATGATCTCTTCGCCAAACGCCTCGGGCAGCGTGCCCACGATGGCCACCTCGTGTCCGGTGGTCGATGTAGACGAAGTTCTGCAGCTGCTTGCGCGGGATGCGCTTCATGTGCGACATGTAGCGGTAGTACACGGTCTCCTGAGAGAGCGCATAGAACAGATCCCGGGTGCCTGCCTCGTCGGTGGGATGAACGGGCCGGAAGCTGACCAGCGTCCCGTCGTCCAGGAGCATGGTGGTGCGCAGTTCCTTGGGCCCGATGAAGATCTTGCCCTCGACGTCGGCCATCTCCGGGCGCACGTACTTGTACTCGATGGCTTTCGCCAGCAGCTCCTCGCGGAAGTCGGGGTGGGCGATGCTGATCAGGGCCATGGCTCGTTCCTGCACGCTCTTGCCGTGGAGGTAGGCCACCCCGTACTCGGTGACCACGTAGTACGTCGACCCGCGGGTGGTCACCACTCCCGGCGCCGGGCGTGAGAGTGGCGACGATGCGCGACACCTTGCCGCCCTTGGCCGTCGAGGGCAGGGCGATGATGGGCCGGCCGCCGGCGGAGCGGGCCGCACCGCGGTTGAAGTCGACCTGGCCGCCGATGCCCGAGTAGAACTTGGTGCCCAGCGAGTCGGCGCAGACCTGGCCGGTGAGGTCGATCTCCAGAGCGGTGTTGATGGCCACCATCTTGTGCTGCTGCCCGATGACGAACGAGTCGTTGACGTACTCGGTGGGGTTGAACGAGAAGAGCGGGTTGTCGTCCACGTAGTCGTACAGGCGCTTCGTGCCGATGGCGAAGCTGGTCACCACTTTGCCCCGGTCGGTGTGCTTCTGGGCCCCCGTGACCACGCCGGCTTCGATCATGTCGATGACGCCGTCGGTGATCATCTCGCTGTGGATGCCCAGGTCCTTCTTGTCCTTGAGGAACTCGAGCACCGCATGAGGGATGCGTCCGATGCCCATCTCGATGGTGGAGCCGTCGTCCACCAGCGAGGCTATGTTCTCTCCGATGGCCCGGGTGGTCTCGTTGAGCTCGGGCAGACTCAATCTCCAGGAGCGGTTCGTCCACCGGCACGAGCACGTCAAGATCGAACACGCTGACGAAGCTGTCGCCCATGGTCCGCGGCATCTGCGGGTTCACTTGAGCGATCACCAGGCCGGCGTTCTTGGCCGCGCTCTTCACGATGTCCACCGAGATGCCCAGACTGCAGCGGCCCTGTTCGTCGGGCGGAGTGACCTGGATCAGGGCGACGTCCAACGGCATCTGTCCGCTCTCGAACAGCTGCGGCACGTCGTAGAGGAAGATGGGCGTGTAGTCCCCGTACCCCTCCTGGATGATGTTCCGGACGTTGTCGGCCACGAAGAAGGTGTTGACCGAGAAGTGGTCGGAGAGGTCCTTGAAGGCATAGGGCGCCTCGCCCAACGTCAGCATGTGGATCACCTGGGTGTCGGCCAGCTCGGCGTGACGGGCCACCAGGGCCCGTACCAGCTGCAGAGGCTGGGCCCCGCCGGTGCCGACGAATACCCTTTGCCCCGGCCGGACGGCGGCCACCGCCTCCTCGGCGGTGGCCAACATGCCCTCGTACTTCTCTTTCCACTTGGGGTCGTAGCCGGGCTTCAGAGTGTCGCTCATAGCCCACCTCCCGCGCTGAGCTGGATTCGTGCGTCTGCCGCGACCGACTCTTCTCCCACGGGTGCGACCATGAACGGGTTGATGTCGAGCTCGGCGATCTGGGGGAAGTCGGTGACCAGCTGGCTGATGCGCTGCAGCGCCTCGGCGATGGCTGCCAGGTTGACGCCCGTCTGCCCGCGCAAGCCCTCCAGCAGCTTGTAGGACCTGGTCCCCATGAGCATGGCCATGGCTTCATCGGAGGTGATGGGCGCCAGGTGGAAGGTGACGTCCTTCATGACTTCCACGAAGATTCCCCCCAGCCCGAACATCAGCATGGGACCGAACTGCGGATCCCGGGTGACGCCCAGGATGACCTCCCGGCCCTTCGGCACCATGTGCTCCAGATAGACACCCTCCAGCAGGGCGTCGGGAGCCCTGCGCTTGATGCGCAGCATCATCAGCTCGAAGGCGTCGGCGACCTCTTGCGCGCTGTTCAGGTTCAGCTTGACGCCGCCCATGTCGGACTTGTGGATGATATCGGGAGAGACGATCTTCATGGCCAGCGGATAGCCGATGCGGGGCGCCGCCTCCACCGCCTCCTCGACCGTGCTCACGAGACGGCCGTCGGGTACGTTGAAGTCGTAGGCCTTGAGGATCTCCTTGGCTCTTGCCTCGCCCACATAGAGCCGGTTCGCGCGCAACTGCCGGGAGATGATGCGCTCGACCCGCCGCCGGTTGACCGGGAAGCGGGTGACGATGCGCGGCGGGCGCAGGCGCCAGGCCGCGTAGTCCACCATGGCTTTGAGGGCGGCCACGGCGCGTTCGGGCGAGGGGTAGTCGGGCAGGTTCGCAGCCACCAGTTCTTCTCGGCCGGGCATGACGTCGGCGCCGCCCATGAAGGAGGCGAGGACCGGCTTCTCGCCGCTGATGCAGCGCCGTGATGGCGCGCGCCGTCTCGGCCGGCTTGGTCATGGCCTGAGGGGTGAGGATGACGATGATGGCGTCCACCGTCGGGGTCGGACTGCGCTGCTTCAAGCGCCGCTGCGTAGCGCTCGGGGTCGGCGTCACCAAGGACGTCGATGGGATTGCCGACGCTGGCGGCGGCGGGAAGCTTCCCGCGCAGGCTGCAGGTGGTGCTGGGATGCAGCGAGGCGACCGTCATGCCCGCGAGCTCCACGGCGTCGGCGGCCATGGTCCCCGGACCTCCGGCGTTGGTGATGATGGCGGTCCGGTCACCCTTGGGGATGGGCTGCATCGCCAGGGCGGTGGCGTAGTCGAGCAGTGACTCGAAGGTGTCGGCCCGGATGACGCCCGCCCGCTTGAAGGCGGCGCCATAGGCGATGTCGGCCCCAGCCAGCGCGCCGGTGTGCGACGAGGCGGCCTTCGACCCGGCGGACGTGGTCCCCGCCTTGAGGATCACCACCGGTTTGATCGCCGCCACCGACTCGGCCACCCGTATGAACTCGTCTCCGGAGCCGATGCTCTCCAGGTATCCGACGACCACTTTGGTCTTTTCGTCGTCAGCGAACGCGGCCAGGAAATCGGTCTCGCTGAGATCGGCCTTGTTCCCGATGCTGACGAGCGTGGCCAGCCCCATCTTGCGCGAGGCCGCCCAGTCGAGGATGGCTGTGCACAGCGCGCCGGACTGGGAGAGGACCGAGATCCCGCCCTGCCTCGGCGTGTATCTGGCGAAGGAGGCGTTCATCTGGTGATGGGTGTTGATCAGACCTAGGCAGTTGGGACCCATCAGTCGGGCCCCCGAGGAGCGGCAGAGATCGGCGATCTCGCGCTCGAGGCGAGCGCCCTCTTCCCCCACCTCTTTGAAACCGGCGGTGATCACGGTGATGGCCTTTGCGCCCGCCCGGAGCGAGTCGTTCACGGCCTCCTTGACGGCCGCGGTAGGCACCGCGATCACGCTCATGTCGATGGGCTTGCCGTACTCTTCGAGGCTGGTGTAGACCTTGTGGCCGAGCAACTCGCCTCCCGACGGGTTCACCGGGACGATGTCGCCCGCGAACTCGCTGTCGATGAGGTTTGTCGCTATCTCGTAACCCACCTTGCCCGGGGTGCGGGACGCGCCCATCACGGCCACGGCGTTCGGATAGAGGAGACACTCAAGCATCGACCAATCACGTCCTCTCGGAATGAGCGAAACGGGCAACGACCGCTCGTGCGTCGTTTCACAGGGTTCCCCATTCTACTACTCGGCCTCGCCCCGGGACACCTTTGCGCCGACAGCCTTCGACGCTCGGTTGGTCGGCGTTCGCGATGAAGGCTACAATGGGCGGCACTGATGGCTCAGAGTATGGGGCCACTGCTCCGGCGAGGTCATGCCTGTGCGAAACGCGCTAAAAGCTGTGGGAGCCGCTCTTGCGGTCATCGCGCTGTGCGCGCCGCTGATCTTCTGGCCGGTGGACGAGGCGCAGCCGACCGCGCTTGATATCTCGGCGGTCACCGTGACCGTTCCCCCTACGGTGGTGGTGCCGACCACGGTCTCGCCCTCGCAGACGACGACCACCACCACCACCGAAGTCTCGTCCAAGCCCGCGCCGACGACGACCACTACCAGCACAACTCGACCACTCTTCCCATCACGATCACGGTAGCGGCGGTCGGAGATGTGTTGCCTCATACGCCGATCGTCGACTCGGTGCGCGACCCGCGGACAGGTTCCTACGACTTCGGGCCGGTGTTCGCGCCTATCGCTCCCTATCTGGCCAAGGCTGACTACACGATCGCCAACCTGGAGACCCGCCTTGCCGGACCCCAGGCGGGCTACAGTGGCTACCCCCTGTTCAACTCTCCCACCGAGTTGGCGTTCGCTCTGAAAGCCGCAGGAGTCGACCTGGTCGCTACCGCCAACAACCATTCCCTCGACCTGGGCTGGGACGGGATCACCGGCACCCTGGACAGGCTCGATAGTGCCGGTCTGGCGCACGTGGGCACCTACCGGTCGATGCAGGAGAGGCGGACACCCTTCATCGCCGACATCAAGGGCATCAAGGTGGCCTTTCTCAACTACACGGCCGGTCTCAACGGCCTGACCCCGCCCGAGGAGCACAAGGGCTATGCCGTCAACACCCTCGACGCCGACGTGGTGGCGGAGGATGCCATGACGGCGCGCTCCTGGGGAGCCGACGTGGTGATCGCCATTCTCCACTATGGGGACGAGTACGAGCGCGAGCCGAGCCAGGAGCAATTGGACATCTCCCAAGACATCCTGTCTCGGGGGGTGGATGTGATCATCGGCTCTCATCCTCACGTGGTGCAGCCAATCGCGCACGTGGTGCAATACACGAGTTGGGCCGTGACCGACAAGTACGTGGTCTACTCGCTGGGCAACTTCGTTTCGGCGCAACGGTGGCGCTACTCCGACAGCGGGCTGGTGGCGTACGTGCACATCGAGAAGAGAGGTCTTCGGGCGTACGTCACGGGGGTGAGCTATCTGCCGGTCTACGTGCAGCGCTCCACGGTGGACGAGACAAGTCAGCTACCGGGTCCTGCCGGTCCTTCCCGGTCTCGATCCCCAGACCGACGTTCCTCTTACGGCGGCCGAGAAGCAGCGCATGGCCGGGGTGTGGGAGGAGCTACGCGAACAGCTCTATCGACCGGACGAGAACATCGCCCCTCGATCCGGCAGATCTGGGACTGTAGCGAGTCGCATCCTGGCGACCTTCTGATAGCATGCTCGGCCATGCTTGAGTTCGAACGCAACAGCCCTATCGAGACGACGATCCTGGCCGAGTTCTTCGCTCGCTGCGGCTGGCAGGAGTTCGAGGCCGGCACCAAGCTGGAATGGGTGCTCGCCGCTTCGGAGGAATGGGTTATCTGCAGGCTCGACGGGGAGCTGATAGGGTTCGGGCGGTCGTGCCGTCTGGGTCCGGTGCAGAGGGTGGTCTTCGACGTGCTGGTGGACCCTCGCTTTCAAGGCAGCGGGCTCCGGCGCGAGATCGTGCGGTTGCTCTCGGAGAACGCCGGCAGCCTCGAGGAAGTATCGGTGTTCACGGAGCGGCAGGCCCACCCGCTTGGCTCCTTGCCGGCCTCCGAACGCGAGCTCACGTCTGGATACCTGCCGGATGCCCCGCCGGGAGCCTACCTGGGACGGAACCGTCCATCTTTGACTGAGACACCAGAGTGAAGCGTCAGGAGGATCGGAATGACTGACTACCGGGTCACGTGCATCCCCGGCGATGGGATCGGCCCCGAGATCATGGCGGCGGCCAAGGTGGCTGTCGCGGCCACCGGCGTGGGGATCGAGTGGGTGGATGTGGAAGCGGGCGCCGACGTGATGGACAAGTACGGCACGCCGCTGCCCCAATCGGTGGTCGATTCGCATCCGGGAGACCAAGGTGGCCATCAAGGGCCCGATCACCACTCCTGTCGGCTCGGGATTTCGCAGCGTGAACGTGGCTCTGCGCAAGGAACTCGACCTGTATGCCAACCTCCGCCCGGCCGTGCAGCATACCCGGGGTGCGGTCTCGCTACGAGGGCGTCGACCTGGTGGTCGTGCGCGAGAACACCGAGGACCTCTACGCGGGCGTCGAGCACATGGTCGGTCCGGACGCGGCCGAATCCATCAAGATCATCACGCGCCGGGGCAGCGAGCGGATCGCCCGCTTCGCCTTCGACTACGCCCGGCGCGAAGGCCGGCGCAAGGTCACGGCCGTCCACAAAGCCAATATCATGAAGCTGTCCGACGGTCTCTTCCTGGAGGTGTCGCGCCAGGTGGCCGAGGGCTACCCCGACATCGAGTTCGAAGACCGGATCGTCGACAACATGTGCATGCAACTGGTGCAGAAGCCGGAGCTGTACGACGTGCTCCTCTGCCCCAACCTCTACGGCGACATCCTGAGCGACCTGTGCGCCGGTCTGGTGGGCGGCCTCGGCGTGGCTCCGGGGGCCAACATCGGGGAGGGCATCGCCGTCTTCGAACCCGTGCACGGTTCGGCGCCCAAGTACGCGGGCCTGGACAAGGCCGACCCCACGGCCCTCATCCTGTCGGCCGTCGCTGATGCTCAGCCACCTGGGTGAGCCGAAGGCGGCGCACGCGCTCTTCGAGGCCGTGCGCGCGGTCATCGGCGCGGGCGAGCGGGTCACCTACGATCTGGGCGGCACCTCGGGGACCAGAGACATGGGCGAGGCTATCGCCGAGCGGGTCGCCGGCTGAGTCCGTGCTCGACTGCCGGTCGCCTGGACCAGGCCCGTGCGCGCCTATCCGGCTGCAGCAGCCCCTCTTCGGTCCAGCCCGCTTGCCAGTAGACGCGACTCGCCTCGCAGTTCGTCCCGGTCGAGCGCGGGGGCCGTGTCGGTCGGCTCGCGGAAGAAGCGCTCGGCCACGGTGTCGTCGGCCGGGGTGAGCGCCAAAGGCGAGATTGAGCCGCCGGATGCGGGTGATGGTTTCGGTGGAGAGCTGCTCGAGCTGTTCCTTGGTGACCGGGGCGCCGTTCAGCTGGCCGGCCGAGGAAAGCAGGTGGTCCCAGCTCATGAAGTCCCGGTAGAAACGGCACATGGTGAGGCTGTCCAGCAGGAGCATGCGGTCTTCCCAGTCGATGTAGGTCTGGACGAAGGTGTCGTCGTCGAGGCCCTCGAGCAGGCCGCCCAGCTCCGGCTTGTAGAAGGTAGCGCGAAGATGGCAGGCGCCCCGGACGCTCACGGCGTAGCTGAGGGCCATGCCCTTGAGCCTGCGGGGTTCGTAGCCGGCAGGATCGAGGCGCTTGGTGGTGATCGACCACTCGCTCATGCCGAAGGCGGCCAAGGCATCGTCCATGCCTTGGGCCAGGATGTTCCCAGTGGGGGTGGAGCGGGCGGCGATCTCACCGAGGAGTCGACTGATGCCCTCGACGTCGCCCGGTGCGGGGCCGTCGGCCACCAGTCCCAGCTGCCTGCCCTTGATGGCGATGGCAGCCAGGTTGCCACCGCTGATGGTGTCCATGCCCAGCATGTTGCAGCGCTCGTTCAGCATGGCCACGTCCCGGGCGTGCTCCACCATGCAGGAGCCGCCGAACGCGTAGAGGGTCTCGTACTCGGGACCGTGGAGCTCGCGCCCGGCCTCCGGCCCCTCGGTCAGGGTGAGGCGCTTGCGGCAGCGCAGGGGGCAGGGGGGGCAGGTATCGTTCTCGAGCGTGGCCCACTCCGGCCAGTGCTCGGCCTCCAGGGTGGCCCGGTGCGGTGCCGCGCTCTTCGTGAAGAAGTCGGTGGGGAAGGTCCCGGCCTCGTTGAGCGAGGGCCACCATGACGGGGGTGCCGAAGCGCTGGTAGTTGGTGGAAGTGGGAGATTCCATGGCCAGCTTGGAGATCTCCCTGCGGGTCTGGACGAACTGCTCCTGGGCCTCCATCTTGACGGGGCCCGGTGAGGTCACGCTGACGGCCTTGAGCTTCTTGCTTCCGAAAACCGCTCCCATCCCTCCGCGGCCCAGAGTGTGGGCCCGTTCGTGCATGACGGAGGCGATCTTCACCAGGTTCTCGCCGGCCACGCCGATGCAGAGCACCGACGAGCGCTTGTCGAGGCGGGCGAGCAGCTCCGCCTCGACCGCGAACGTGTCCTTGCCCCAGAGGTCGGTGGCAGGCTGTAGCCGGGCTCCTTCGGCCGTGACGTGCAGGCGCACCGGAGCCGGTGCCGCGCCCGTGATCACGACGGCGCCCCATCCCGTCTCGCGCAGAGTGCGGGCGAAGGAGCCACCGCAATAGGCTTCCAGCCAGATGCCGGTGAGCGGGCTCTTGGTGAAGGCGCCAAACCGGTCGGAGCCCGACATGCCGTAGGCCGCGAGGGGGCTGGGGGTCAGGGCCAGGACATTCTCCGGGGCCAGCGGGTCGACCTCGATCTCCAGGTACTTCTCGATCAGGCGGATGCCGAGCACCTTGCCGCCCAGTCCCAGCGCGCCCTTCATGTCGATCTCGTCGACGCGCGAGTCGCCGGTGGTCAGATCGACGAAGAGGACCGTCTCTGTGTCGGCCATGCCAACCCCCTCGAATACGCGCTATCCGGACGGCGTCCGCCTCGGGACATCAGCCTCCTGCGGTCGCTGCGCTCACCTGAGCCAGGGTCTCTTCCACGATGTCCAGGCCGCGGGCCAGGGTCTCGTCCTCGATGGTCAGGGGGACCAGGATGCGGACCACGTTGTGGAAGGTACCCGCGCCCACGTTCACCACTCCGTTCTCGTACAGCTTGAGCCGGAAGGCCTTGGCGAAGTCGGCGGCCGGCTTCTTGGTCTCGGGATCCTCCACCAGTTCCATGGCCGCCATGGCGCCGATGCCGCGCACGTCGCCGATGACCGGGTAGCGCTTCTGCAGCGCCGTGAAACGGTCCCGGATGCGGTCGCCCAGCACGGTCGCCCGCTGCAAGCAGGCCCTCGCTCTCGATGATGTCGAACACGGCCAGGCCGGCCCGGCAGGCGGTGGGGTTGCCCCCGTAGGTGGTGCCCACGCCGCTCGGGGTGGACGGAGTCCATGACCTCCTGGCGCCCGGTGATGCCGGAGATGGGGAAGCCCGCCCCCAGCGCCTTCGCGGTGGTCATGATGTCGGGAGCGACTCCCCAGTGCTCCATGGCGAACCACTTGCCCGTCCGGCCGATGCCCGTCTGGATCTCGTCGGCGATCAGCAGGATGCCGTGCTCCTCGCAGATCGCTCTTGATCTTGCCCATGTACTCGGGCGGAGGGACGATGAACCCGCCCTCTCCCTGCACCGGCTCGGCGATGACCGCGGCCACGTCTTCGGCGTTCACGTGCTTGCCGAACGCCTTCTCCAGCAGTCCGGCGCACTCGCAACCGCAGGCCGGATAGTCGAGGGCCAGCGGGCAGCGGTAGCAGTAGGCGTAGGGGATGCGGTAGACCTCGGACGCGTACGGACCGAAGCCGACCTTGTAGGGGCTCACCTGCGAGGTGAGGCTCAGGGTCATGTAGGTGCGGCCGTGGAAGGCGTCCTCGAAGGCGATGATGGCCTTGCGGCCGGTGGCGTAGCGGGCGATCTTGACGGCGTTCTCCACGGCCTCGGCGCCGGAGTTCATGAAGAAGGTGCGCTTGGGGGAATCGCCGGGGGCCAGTTGGTTCAGCTTCTGCGCCAGGCGCAGATACGACTCGTAGCCGAACAGGCCGAAGCAGGTGTGGGAGTACAGCTCGGCCTGCTCCTTGACCGCCTCCACGACCTTGGGATGGCAGTGGCCCACGTTCATCACGCCGATGCCGGCGGCGAAGTCGATGTACTCCCGGCCCTCCACGTCGGTGATGACCGCGTTGCGGGCTTTGGCAATGAAGACGGGCGCCGTGCTGGGCACGCCCCGCGGCACGACTTCGGCTCTCAAGCTGCTGAGCTCAGCGTTGGTCATGGCTCCTCCACCTGTTGTGCGCCCGCGACCACGACGTCCGCGGTCTGGGGTCCCGTACTGCTCCCCGAGCGTACCACGAGCCGGTAGCGGGCTGCCACACGTTCACATCGGCCTCCATGTCTAGTAAACTAGAAAGCCATCGTCATCGTACGACTGCATCGCATCCGATCTTGAGGAGTCTGTCTTGAAGAGCACCAGTCAGAGCGTCTTCTCCGGTCCCGCCCGCGCGCCGCACCGTTCGCTCCTGCGCGCGCTCGGGGTGGGCCGCGACGACGCCGACCGGCCGCTCATCGGCATCGCCAACTCCTACAACGAGCTGATCCCCGGCCACATGCATCTGAACACCCTCGCCCAGCAGGTGAAGTTCGGGGTGTGGCAGGGCGGGGGAGTGCCCCTGGAGTTCAACGTCATCGGCGTCTGCGACGGCATCGCCATGAACCACGAGGGCATGCACTACTCCCTGGTGTCGCGGGAGGTCATCGCCGACTCGGTGGAGATCATGGCCAAGGCGCACGGACTGGACGGCCTGGTGCTCATCCCCAACTGCGACAAGGTGGTGCCCGGCATGGTCATGGCCGCGGCCCGGCTCGACATCCCGGCGGTGGTGGTCTCCGGCGGGCCG
The DNA here is from genome assembly GCA_963809395.1 of uncultured Actinomycetes bacterium. Lineage (GTDB taxonomy): Bacteria > Actinomycetota > Thermoleophilia > RBG-16-64-13 > RBG-16-64-13 > CAWEJM01. The sequence continues at coordinate 49,685 of CAWEJM010000007.1, forward strand.
ATGCTGGCCGGAGACTACCAGGGAGCCAAGGTCGAGCCTGACCCAGATCTTCGAGGGCGTGGGCCGCTACTTCAAGGGCGACATCACGGCGGAGGAGCTGGCCGAGCTGGAGGACTGCGTCTGTCCCACCTGCGGCTCCTGCGCGGGACTGTTCACGGCCAACTCCATGAGTTGCGTCACCGAGACCCTGGGCCTGGCCCTGCCCGGCGACGCCACCATCCCGGCGCCCTTCTCGGCCCGCCTGATCCTGGCCCGCCAGAGCGGGGCGGCCGCGGTGGAGGTGGCGCGCAAGGGCTGGACCGCCCGCCGGTTCCTCACCCCCGCCAGCCTGCGCAACGCGCTGGCCGTCGACGCCGCCCTGGGCTGCTCGACCAACACGGTGCTGCACCTGATGGCCATCGCCAACGAAGCTCAGGTTGAACTCAAGCTTGAGTCTTTCAACGAGGTGGCCGACGCCACGCCGCAACCTGGTCAAGCTCTCGCCGTCGGGCACCAATCACATGGAAGACCTGCACCGGGCCGGGCGGCGTGATGGCCGTGATGAAGCGACTGGCCGAAGCCGGTCTGGTCGACGGCTCGGTCCCCACGGTGTCGGGCGTCGACATGGCCACCCAGTACGAGCGCGGCCGTCATCCGCGACGACGAGGTCATCCGGCCTCTCGACCGGCCGTACCGCCCGACCGGCGGGCTGGCCATGCTCTTCGGCAATCTGGCTCCTCGGGGAGCCGTGGTCAAGGAATCGGCCGTGCTGCCGCAGATGCTGGTCCACCAGGGCCCGGCCCTGGTGTTCGACGACGAGCCCTCGCTCATGGAGGCCATCGAGGCCGGCAGAGATCGAGCCCGGCTCGGTGGTCGTCATCCGTTACGTGGGGCCCAAGGGCGGTCCGGGCATGCCGGAGATGCTCACTCCCACGTCGGCGCTGGCCGGCGCCGGGCTGGACGACAGCGTGGCCCTCATCACCGACGGGCGCTTCAGCGGCGCCAGCCGGGGGGCCAGCATCGGCCACGTGGCGCCCGAGGCCCTGGACGGCGGCCCCATCGCGCTGGTCAAGGACGGCGATCTCATCAGCATCGACATCCCGGGGCGGACGCTGACCCTGGAGGTCACCGAAGAAGAGATGGCACGAAGGAGAACGGCGTGGCAGCGCCCGGCTCGAGAGTATTCGGGCGTGCTGCGCCGCTACGTAGCCTTCGTGTCCGGGGCCGAGACCGGGGCGGTACTGGGTGGCGGGGGACGCCGACTCCTGATCTCACCGCCGCGGGAGATCCCGGCTCCGGCTTTCGCCCGGCCGTCGCGGCCGGTGGTCTGAGCAAGCGCACTGGAAAGCGACAGCGGAGCGCAGCATGAAAGCAGCCAAAGTGATCCTCGAAGCGCTGAAGCGCGAAGGGGTCGACACCATATTCGGTTTCCCGGGCGGGGTGCTTCTTCCCCTCTACGACGCCCTCTACGATTCCGACATCAACCACATCCTCGTCCGGCACGAGCAGGGCGCGGGTCACGCGGCCGACGGCTACGCCCGGGCCTCGGGCAAGGTGGGCGTGTGTCTGGCCACCTCCGGTCCCGGCGCCACCAACCTGGTGACGCCCATCGCCAACGCCTACATGGACAGCGTGCCGATGGTGGCCATCACCGGGCAGGTGAGCCGGCATCTCATCGGTCTGGACTCGTTCCAGGAGGCCGACGTCACCGGCATCACCCTGCCCATCGTCAAGCACAGCTACCTGGTGAAGGACGCCGGGGATCTGCCTCGCATCATCCGGGAGGCCTTCTACATCGCCGGCACCGGCCGGCCCGGACCGGTGGTCATCGACATCCCGGTGGACGTGACCAAGGAAGACATGGAGTTCGACCCGGCGGTGCTGCCGGCGATGGACCTTCCCGGCTACAAGCCCACCGTCAAGGGCACCCCAAGCAGATCAAGGAGGCCGCGCGGGTCATCGCCGGCGCCGAGCGTCCGGTGATCTACGCCGGTGGCGGCGTCATCATCGGCAGGCGCCTCCGACGAGCTGCGGGAGTTGGCCCTCTACGGCCACATCCCGGTGATCACCACCCTCACCGGCAAGGGCTGCTTCCCCGAGGACCACGACCTCTCCATGGGCATGCTGGGCATGCACGGCACTCCGTACGCCAACTACGCCATGAGCCAGTCGGACCTCATCATCGCCGTGGGGGTGCGTTTCGACGACCGGGTCACCGGCAAGCTGGAGGCCTTCGCGCCCGAGGCGCGCTTCGTCCACATCGACGTGGACCCGGCCGAGATCTCCAAGAACGTGGCCGTGGACGTGCCCATCGTCGGAGACGCCAAGCGGGTGCTGGCGGCGCTTCTGGTCGAGGTCAAGAAGCTGGATCTCTCTCCCGACCGGCACCTTCCCTGGATGGAGCAGGTGGAGACGTGGAAGCGCGACCATCCGCTGGTGGTCAGGGAGTCCGAGGACGGCGAGATCATGCCCGAGTTCGCCGTCAGCAAGATCTGGGAGGTCACGCGCGGGGAGGCCGTGGTCTGTACCGAGGTGGGGCAGCATCAGATGTGGGCGGCCCAGCACTACCTGTCCCGTTACCCCCGCCGGTTCATCAGCTCGGCGGCCTGGGCACCATGGGCTTCGGCTTTCCCGCGGCCATCGGGGCCCAGGTGGCTCTCCCCGACGCCTTGGTGGTCGACATCGCCGGGGACGGCTCCTTCCAGATGACCCTCCAGGAACTGGCCACCGCCGTGCAGTACCGGCTGCCGGTGAAGGTGTGCATCATCAACAATCAGTATCTGGGCATGGTGCGCCAGTGGCAGGAGCTGTTCTGGAACAAGCGCTACAGCCACACCTGCATCGAGTGCCAGCCCGACTTCGTCAAGCTGGCCGAGGCCTACGGAGCCGAGGGCTTCCGGGCCACCAAGCCCGACGAGCTGGAGGAGGTCCTGCGGGTCGGCTTGGCCAGCGACGGACCGGCCGTCATCGACATCCGGGTGAAGCGGGAGGCCAACGTCTATCCCATGATCCCGTCCGGAGGGACCGTCCACGACATGATGGAGGGGGACTGATGAAGCACACGCTCTCCGTTCTGGTGGAGAACAAGCCGGGGGTCCTCACCCGGGTGGCCGGGCTCTTCGCCCGCCGCGGCTTCAACATCGACAGCCTGGTGGTGGCCGAGACCGAGAACCCGGCCGTCTCCCGCATGACCATCACCGTGGACGAGCAGGACCAACCGGTCGAGCAGGTCACCAAGCAGCTGCACAAGCTGATCAACGTCCTCAAGATCACCGATCTCGATCCCGCGGACAGCGTGGAGCGTGAGCTGCTGCTCATCAAGGTGAGGGCCGACGCGCAGTCGCGCTCGGAGATCATGCAGATCGTGGAGATCTTCCGGGCCAAGATCGTCGACGTGAGCAGCGAGGTGCTGATCATCGAGATGACCGGCACCCGGGAGAAGGTGAGCGCTTTCATGGAGCTGCTCGATCCGTTCGGGGTGGTGGAGTTGATGCGCACCGGGCGGATGGCCATGAGCCGCGGCAAACGCCCCACGTGAGCGCGGGCAGCGGGACGGCGCCTGGGCGCGCGCGAGCCACTCTGCCATGTTGTGTTACCCTGCCATGACGCACCAGGACAGGAGGTAGAAGAGTAAATATGTTGTACGAAAAAGACGCCGATCTGGGTCTTCTCGAACGGGAAGACCGTGGCCGTCATCGGCTTCGGCAGCCAAGGGCACGCGCATTCGCAGAACCTCAGGGATAGCGGTGTCAAGGTGGTGGTGGCCGAGGCTCCGGGGACTCCCGCGTGGGACCGCGCGGCCGCGGCCGGCTTCGAGGTGCTGACCGCCAACGCGGCCGCGGCCATGGCCGACGTCATCATGATGGTGGTGCCCGACCAGACGCAGAAGGTGGTCTACGAGACCGCCGTCCGCGACAACCTGAAAGAGGGCGACATGCTCATGTTCGCCCACGGGTTCAACATCCACTACAGCCAGATCGTCCCGCCGGCCAACGTGGACGTCACCATGATCGCCCCCAAAGGCCCCGGCCACCTGGTGCGCCGCGTGTACACCGAGGGTGGGGGCGTGCCGGCTCTGCTGGCCGTCTACCAGGACGCCACCGGCAAGGCCCGGGACAGGGCGCTGGCCTACGCCAAGGGCATCGGCGCCCTGCGGGCCGGCGTTATCGAGACCACCTTCAAGGAAGAGACCGAGACCGACCTGTTCGGCGAGCAGGCCGTGCTTGTGCGGCGGCGTCAGCGAGCTGATCCGCGCCGGTTTCGAGACGCTGGTCGATGCCGGCTACCAGCCGGAAGTGGCCTACTTCGAGTGCCTGCACGAGTTGAAGCTGATCGTCGACCTGATCCACGAGCACGGCATCAGCGGCATGCGCTACTCGATCTCCGACACCGCCGAGTACGGCGACATGACCCGGGGCAAGCGGGTGATCAGCGACGAGACCCGCGAAGAGATGGAGTACATCCTCGAGGAGATCCAGAGCGGCGAGTTCGCCCGCGAGTGGATTCTCGAGAACCTGGCCGGCCGTCCGGTCTACAACGCCATCAAGCGCGAAGAGTCCGAGCACGAGATCGAGATCGTGGGCCGCCAACTCAGGGCCATGATGCCCTGGCTGGGCAAGAGCGGCAAGCTGGAGTAGGAAGTCAAGCAGACACCGTAGGGATGGGGCGGCGGCCCCGGCGACACGCCGGGGCCGCCGCCCCTCTTGTCTGCCCGGTCAGCCGGCCGCCGAGCGGTCTTGCGGCGTCGGGTCGCTCTCGTGCGTCGGGCCGACTCGCGGCGGGCGCTCGATTTGAAGTGTCTGCCCGGCGCTTCCACTGAGACTCGTGCACACGTGGATCATCAGCGCTCGGGCGGCTCCCGTGGTCGACCGGTTCTTGCCTCTGATGAGGCTGAGGTCGCGGGTGAGGCCGCCTTCGACCTGGAGGACCACGAGACCCTCCTTGCCCGGGCCGTCGACCGCCATCCGCGGCAGCAGTGCGACTCCCAGACCCTTGCCGGACAAAACCCTTGACCGATTCGATGGAGCTGGTCTGGTAGGCCACCCTTGGCTCGAACCCTACTCGGCGGCAGGCGTCGATGAGTTGAGCGGTTACGTTGAACGAGTCGGTAGGGAAGACGAACTGCTCGTACGCCAATTCGCCCAAGGCGACAGCGGTGCGGGCGGCATATCGGTGACCGGGGGGAACGACCACGAGTAGGTCCTCGGCCGCCAGCGGAGTCACGTCGAGAGTCCGGGGCGATCCCGGAGCGGTTACCACGGCGAAGTCGATGGTGCCCTCCAGAACGCCCCGCTGCAACTCGACGTTGCCGCCCTCGACGAGCTGCACACGCACTCGGGGGAAGTTCTGGCGAAAAGAGGCGAGCAGGCTCGGCACCAGGTAGGTGGCCACCGAGGGGTTGCAGCCCATGCGCACCTGGCCCGCCTCTACCCCCAGATGCTCCCGGAAGACACGGATGGCTTCGTCGGCCCGGAAGAGCACGGCCTGTGCGAGTGGCAGGAAGACCTCTCCGTCGGATGTGAGGGCGATCTTTCGGCGTCCTCGGTCGAACAACCGGGCGCCTAGCTCACTCTCCAGACGCTTCATCTGGTAACTGAGGGCGGGCTGCGAGACGTGAAGCTGTTGCGCCGCCTTCGTGAAGCTGAGGGTGTCGGCGATCGTCACGTAGTATTTGAGTTGCACGAGTTCCATGGGGCGATCCGTCCTCCGCGACGCAGGGCTGGGAGGCCAATTCCAGCGCGTAATGGCGATAAGTAGGATTTATAGCATATATAGAAACAATATATTGGACTTATGATAAACACGTGGCTACACTACGTATCGGCTGAGCACTGAAGGATCACGATCTAGGGAGCCCCCCTCCCAGACCGTGGTAGGGCTGAGCAGCTTTTCCCGCAGCAGAGCCGACTCCTCCCCCAACGGAGTCGGCTATGCTACTTTTTGGGGCGACTTGCATTCGAAGTGCTCGACCTCGTCCCCGCGACCGATTGGAGCCATCCACTAGTGGGCCCCCGCTTTGTCTAACGCCATGACGCCCATGCAGAATCGTCTGCGCGCCCGTCTGGCAGGCTCGGGATCCGACCGCACCCGTCGCGTGAGGTTGCTCGCGGAGATGGGTCTGGGGCTGGCCGGGATCATATGGGGCGGAAACTTCGTGTTGGTCAAGTTCGCCATGGGACACATGCCGCCTCTCTACTACTTGGGGCTCCGCTTCCTTGTGGGCGCCGTCCTCCTGGCCCCCTTCAGCATAGGTCGGCTCAAGAACCTGAACCGCCGAGGCTGGCTTCTCGGTTGCGGAGTCGGCGTTCTCTTGTTCGCGGGGTTCGTCCTGCAGACGATCGGGCTGCGCTCGACCTCTCCAGGGGTATCGGGTTTCTTGACCGGCTTGTATGTGATCATGGTGCCGGTCATCCTCGGCCTGTTCACCGGTCGTTGGCCCTCACCCATGGTGGGGCTGGGGGCCATAGTGGTCGTAGGCGGGCTCGCCGTTCTTTCTCTCTACGGGCAGCTTGGGTTCGGCTGGGGAGAGATCCTCACCCTGCTCGCCACTATCTTCTGGGCGCTGCATATCCTAGGTGTGGGATACGCTTCTGCTCGGATCAGCGTGATCGCGTTCGTGCAGCTGCAGCTGACCACGTGTGCAGTATTGGCGCTGATCAGCTCCTTCGTCGTGGAGCGGCCCACCTTGTTTCCGGGGTGGGAGGCCACCGGTGCCGTGCTGTGGACCGGGATCATGGGAGGCTTGGTGGCCTACGTCCTGATGGCGCTGGGACAGCGGTACACGCCGCCCACGCTCGCCGGGGTGCTCATGAGCCTGGAAGCGGTCTTCGCTCTGGTCGTATCGATCATCGTCGGCTACGACAGCCTGACACTGAGGACCGTGATCGGGTTCGCCCTCGTCTTCGCAGGCACCACTGTGGCTCGATTGGGCTCGGACAAGGTGCCGGAACTGGCCGGGGAGCCGGCGCCTCCAGGTCCGTAGCAGCCGGCGCGGCTGCTACGCAAGACGAGGGGCCGGGTGATCCCGGCCCCTCGTCTCATTGCTTCTGTCCGGCTTCTAGAGTCGGACCATTCCGCTCAGGTCACCGCCGCTGATGCTCGTGCGGCAACTTGGCGAGCTGTTCCTACTTCAGTGCGTCGATGACGCTGCTGGAGGAGCGCCTTGGCGTAGGTCGGGTTGTGGACACCGAGGCTCTTGTCCTCGTTGTTGACGTAGATCCAGTTCCAGAGGGCATTGGCCATCCGCCTCGGGAACGTGCCAGCGACCGCGAGCTCCGTCCGCCGCGTTAGCATGATCCCTTGGCGACCAGAGCCGCCTTAAGCTCGTCGAGCATGGCCTGGACCTCGGTCTGCGACCACCGATGCGTCGAGCGTCGGTGAGACCCGCATGGCAGGTCGTGCAGGTCGGCGACGACCGGCGCGAACGGTGTGGTTGCCGCTGTCGCCCATGTGACAGGTCACGCAGGTGTCCGCCACGAGCTGTAGTGCACGCTGGGACTGCCGGTAACGCCACCGGCGCCGCCGATGCCGAGCAGCATCGCGCTCTGCGGTACCGTGGTGAGGACCGAAGCGTTCGGTGACCGCGATCTTGCCGTCCACCGCTGCGGCGATCGTGCGACGTATCTGGTGGCAGTTGGCGCACAGGTTGCCTTCGCCGCCGTCAAACGTGCTGCCCGGAGTTGCGCAGAGCGCTACCGGGGCGGTCGTCTCCAGGGCCCAGTCGGCACCGGTGTAGGTGGTGTGGATGTGGTGGCAGGCACGGCAGTCTGATCGGGTCGGGTTTGCATCGCCAACCGACTGACCGTATTCGGGGAGTCCCGCGGATCCGACCATGGCGCTGAAGCCGCCACCGGAGTGACAGCCGGCGCAGCGCGGCTTCCCGCCTCCTCCGAGAAGGCCTCACCTTCTCCGTGCAGGAGAGTCTCCGAACGCGGCCTCCTTGCCGTGATAAGCTGTCGTGTCGTCGTGACACTCGGTGCAGGGATCCGTGTTGCGCGGTCCAGGAAGGTCATCATTTGGCCGCGCGTTACGGGCTGGTCAGGACGGAAGGTACCGTCGGGATAGCCGGTGGTGATGCCGCGATCGGCCATCTTGATGATCGACTGTTCGTGCGCGTTCCCGGCGATGTCAGTGAACGTCCCAGTGGCAGCAAGAGCGCCCGTGGTCCCTCCCAACACCAGCACCACCGGCACCACGATGAGCACCAGTTTCTTTGAGATTCTTCTCTTGCCGATTCTCACAAGCTGTCCCCCCTTTTTGCCTTCCGGACATTACAGATCCTGCACCTATTCTTACGAATGCGGTCGACGCCATTCCCTCGCCGACACGACCGCACCGTATCATAGCCAACGCTTCTCACATCGCGGCCCCTCTCTCGCCCTCGACCGATACCGTTGCCTGCACCGGCTGGACTCCACGGGACCTCGCCCGCGCCACTTCCACGGCACGCAGTAGGCCATATATACATAAGCAAGATGACTATGTCAATCATCTGAACGGGCAAAAGTTCTGCGGACGATACCGGGCCCGCAGTGTAATATACGGCGGACGCTCGAAGGAGGACGTGTTGGAACAGATCATCAGCAACCTGGACAAGGCCAAGCTAAAGCTGGACGAGGCTTTCTTCTACCTCGACGAGATCGAGGAACTGATCCAGGAAGACGGGTTGAGCGAAGACGCAGGCTCCAAGGTGACACAGGCGACCGAACGGCTGACCACCGAGCTCTCTGCTCTCAGTCGGCGGGTAGCGGAGTTGCAGGACATCCTTTTGGCTCTGGAAGAGCAAGGGGAACCGAGTCCTGAATCTGCCGCTGGGTCCGATTCGCACGGCGCTGGAGGCACGAATTGAGCTCTCGGGGGATCAAGATATTGGTGGGAGCGATCGTGGTGGCTGCAGCCCTGGGGGTGCTCATCTGGGTCGCTGTCGGCAGGGGCTCCGTCTACTACTACACTGTCTCCGAGCTGATCGCCAAAGGGCCGATGCCGCACGTGCGCGTGTCCGGTGAATTGGTGGAGGGGACTGTCGAGGGGCTGGGCACGACCACGCTGAAGTTCGTCATCCACGACCGCGATCAAGCCGAGCAGACGATCGCTGTCGCCTACAGTGGTGCCATACCGGATAGTTTCAAAGACCAGCCCGACACCGAAGTGGTGGCCGAGGGTGATTTCGTGGCCGGCGACTCGTTCGTCGCCACGGTTCTGGAAGCCAAATGCCCGAGTAAGTACGAAGCTGCTCCTTGAACGGCCTGGGTTATGTCTGCCTGATCCTGGTCACCCCTCTCTGCCTCGCCGGTTTGGGGCTGGCGCTCGCGGCCGTCCTGACCCGCAGGCGCGGGTTGATGCGGGCGGCAATGATCGCGGCGTACGGGGTCGCGGCTCTTGCAGTGATCGCATCCATTGTGCTGCTGGTACTCCTGGTCACACGGGACTTCAGTAATCACTACGTCTACAGCTATACGTCGCGGAGCCTTTCCCTCGCGTACACTATTTCTGGTTTTTGGGCGGGCAATGCGGGCTCCATTCTGCTGTGGCTCCTGCTCATGGCAGTCTTCTCGGTTGTCGCCCTCCGGCAGATCCGCAGGGAGGACGCGCCCTCGGCTCCTTATGTGGCGGCCATCCTGCTGGCGATCACCGCCTTCTTCTCTCTCCTGACCTTGTTCGGGAACGATTCCAACCCCTTCGTCCTTGTGTCCGGGGGGGCGACTCCTGCCGACGGTCTGGGTATGAACCCCATGCTGCAAAACCCAGGTATGGTCATCCATCCCGTGGCGCTCTATCTCGGCTACGTGGGCTTCGCCATCCCCTTCGCGTTGGTCATGGGCGGACTCTGGGCGCGCACGCCGAGCGCCGCGTGGCTGCCGGCGGTGCGCCGCTGGGTGCTGGTGGGGTGGTTCTTTCTAACCATCGGCAATCTGGTGGGAGCGTGGTGGGCGTATGTGACTCTGGGTTGGGGAGGCTATTGGGCCTGGGACCCCGTGGAGAACGCCTCCCTGATGCCGTGGCTGACGGGCACCGCTCTGGTCCATTCCGTCGTCATGATGCGAAAGCGGCAGATGCTCTCGGCCTGGGTGGTCATTCTCGTGGTGGTCAGCTTCCTGCTCACGATCTTCGGCACGTTTCTCACCCGGTCCGGGATAGCCACCTCGGTCCACGCGTTCTCCGACAACACGTTCATTCCCTGGTTCACCGTGTTCTTGCTTCTCATAGTGATCTTCTCCGCGGCCGTGATCTTATTCCGCCTGTCAGATGTGAGGTCGGAGAAGAAGCTGGACAACCCGCTCTCGAGGGAGTCCGCCTTCTTGTACACCAACCTGGTGCTCGTGGTGATGACTTTCGTGGTGCTGTGGGGGGTCTTGTTCCCTGTCCTCGCCGGGGCGCTCCGCGGCGCAAAGGTCGAACTGGATCCCAATTTCTTTACGGTGGTCACCGTCCCGTTGGGCCTGATTCTGATGTTCCTGACCGGGCTATGTCCCCTGTTGCCGTGGCGAGGTAGGGACCGGTCGCGACTGGTCAAAGACGCGGCTTGGATCGCCGGGCCCGCGGTAGTCGCGCTGGTGGTGCTGCTCGCGCTCGGCCTGCGGAGGGTCTACCCGTTGCTGAGTTTCACGCTCGCGGTTTTCGCCGTGGCCTCGATAACGCTCCAGTATGGCCACGGTTGGCGGAACCGACGCAAGGCCTCCCGCACCGGGTGGCTGAGAGCCTTCGGCGGAATGATCTGGACCAACCGGTCGCGCTACGGTGGCTTCTTGATCCACTTGGGCGTTATTGTCGTGCTGGTGGGGATCACCGGCTCGTACTCGTTCAAGCAGGTGGTCGACGGGGATCTGTCCAAAGGCGGTTCGCTCGACGTCGGCCGATTCGAGCTGACTTTCGATGGTCTCGCGTTGGAGCAGGCATCGGACCACGACATTGCCCGGGCCACCTTCACGGTGAGTCACGACGGCCGAGTGATCGGTCAGGTGCATCCGGTCAAGGAGTACTATCCCAAGAGCGACCAGGTCTGGACGCGAGTGGACCGCTACAGCACGCTTGCCGGCGATGTGTACGTCTCGCTGCTCGGCTATACGGAGGCCGGGACCGGCGTCACCATACGGGCTGAGGTCAATCCGCTGGTCGGCTGGCTATGGATCGGCGCAGGAGTCATGGTCGCGGGTGGGCTGGTCGTCCTGTGGCCGGCGAGGCGGTCGGCGGCCAAACGCCGCAAGGCTGTACGCGCGGCCGGCTCGAGGCCGGCGCCGGAAGGTGCCTCTGCAGGGGCCGGAGTCGACGAGTGACAGCGTCGGGTATCGAGTCGCCGCTTGAGCCGGCCGTGCTGGTGCGTGGGCTCTGGAAAGCCTACGGCCCGGTGGAAGCGCTCTGTGGTCTCGATCTGCGCGTGGAGCCCGGTGTCTTCCTGACCATCTTCGGGCCGAACGGAGCCGGCAAGACGACTCTGATGAAGGTGCTGTCCACCCTCACCCGGCCGACGGAGGGCACGGCGCTGGTGGGGGGCAAAGATGTGGTGCGAGAAGCGGGGGCGGTTCGGAAGCGTGTAGGCGTCATCTCGCACAACACCTACGTCTATCCGCAACTCACGGCCCTCGAGAACCTGGAGTTCTACGCGCGCATGTACCGGCTGCGAGACGGTCGGGAGCGGGCCTTGGCGCTGCTGGCCAGGATGGATCTCGCGAAGCGCATGCACGACCGGGTGGCCACCTATTCCCGAGGCATGCAGCAGCGTCTGTCGGTGGCGCGGGCTCTACTGCACGATCCGGAGCTGCTCCTGCTCGACGAGCCCTATACCGGACTCGATCAGCACGCCTGCAAAGTGCTCGCCGAGGTGTTGGAGGGGCTCAGGGACGGCACCCGCGCCGTGATCATGACCACTCACAATCTCCAAGAGGGCCTCGCCGGCTGCGACCGGGCAGCCATCCTGGTGGAGGGGCGGCTCGTCTTCGATCAAGAGGTTTCAAAGATCGACACGTCCAGCTTCCAAGACACCTATTTCACCTGCGTCCATGCGGAGGTGCCGCAGGCATGACGCTAGGAACCGAAAGGTGAGGATCTAAGTGGCCTTCTTCTCCCAGGCCTGGGCCATCGTGCGCAAGGATCTGCTCACCGAGCTGCGGGGCGCGAGCACGATCGTGTCGATGGTGCTTCTCGGACTCCTTGTCGTGCTGGTGTTCAACTTCGGCGCCGAGCCCGGTGCCGACAGTGCGGTCTTGGCCCGCTCGGGCGTGCTGTGGGCCGCTTTCTTGTTCTCGGGAGTGATCGCGGTGGGACGCTCGTTCGCCTCGGAGAAAGAGGCCGGCTGTCTCGATGGACTCCTTCTCTGCCCCGCGGACAGGGGGGTCATCTACCTGGGCAAGCTTGTCGGCAACCTGATCTTGGTGTTCGCGACCGGCGTGGTGATCCTCCTCTTCTTCACAGTCGTCTACAACATAGGGCATCGACGCGGGCTGGCTGGGACTGCTGCTGCTCCTGGTTCTGGCCAGTGTGGGCCTGTCTGCGCTTGGGACCCTTTTCGCGGCGGTCGCCGCCGGGGTGAGGGCTCGGGACGCACTGCTGACCGTCTTCATATTTCCCCTGCTCGTCCCGCTGGTCATTGCCGCCGCCCATACCTCCACCCTGTTGCTCGGCGGACAGAGCCTGGGGGAGGCCGGTCTGTGGCCTTGGTTGTTGGTCGTGTATGATGTCGTCTTCTTGGCGGTCTCGTTCGTGGTCTTTGATTTCGTGGTGGAGGACTAGCATGCGGGTCGGTCGAAAAGGGGGTGGCCTCACCACCGGAATCCTGGGGGGAGCGACCTTCGCTCTCATCATGGCCGCGCTGATAGCAGCGCTTCTCCTGGTTCCACGCGAGAAGACTATGGGAGACATCCAGAGGATCTTCTACTTCCATATGCCCAGCGCGTGGATCGCCCTGGGTCCGGCATTCACCGTGGTGTTCGCGCTCAGCATCGCCTATTTGGTCACGGGAAAGCTCGCCTACGATCGCTGGGCGGCGGCCTCCGCGGAGATCGGGGTGGTGTTCACCACCATCACTCTGGTGACCGGGCCGTTGTGGGCGAAACCCGTCTGGGGGGTCTACTGGACGTGGGAACCGCGGCTCACCACCACGCTCGTCTTGTGGTTCATCTACGTGGGCTACCTGCTGCTAAGGTCCATCGCCGGGGAGGGCGCGCGACGCGCGCGCCTCGCCGCGGTGTACGGCATCGTGGGGTGGATCGACGTTCCCATCGTCTTCCTGTCCATCTGGTGGTGGCGTACCATCCATCCCCGGCTGCTGAGCGGCAGCGGGTTCGCGATGGATTCTCGCATGGTGGCGGGTCTTATGGTTTCCCTGGCGGCGTTCACTCTGTTCTACGTGTATCTGCTGGTCTTGCGCGCGCGCTCTCTCACCATGGAGGCGGAGATCACCGGACTACGGGCGCGCATGCGCCGTCGCGACCGAGGAGGAGACGAACTATGAGCAATCTCGGTTTTTTGGCTTTGGGATACGGCTTGATCTGGGTGATCATCGCTGCCTACACTGTGTTCATCGGTCGTCGGCAGGCCTCTCTGAGGCGTCAGCTCGACGCGCTGCGGCTAGAAGCGGGAGAAGCCAGCGGACAAGAGGGGCCGGGAGCGCTGACCCTCTAGCGGTACTCGTGATGCTCGGGGATGTACTCCTCGATCACCGGGAAGTCGCGCAGTTCCTTGTCGATGGCCGCCCGCATGAACGAGTCCACCCACCAGAAGATGTCCTGTGACCGCACGTTGCGGCGGAGTCGTCTCATCCGGTAGCGTCGTTCTCCGGCCGCCATGCGGAAAGCGTTGTAGATGGCGTCGGCCGTCTGTTCCACGTCGTAGGGATTGACCACCAGCGCCGCCCGGCCCAGCTGAGCCGCCGCTCCCGCGAACTGGCTGAGAATGAGGACCGAGTCCTCCTCCAGGCTGCAGGCGCAGATACTCCTTGGCCACCAGGTTCATCCCGTCCTTGAGCGGAGTGACCAGGGCGATGTCGGCGGCCCGGTAGAAGGCCAGCAGTTCCGTCTCGCTGAGGCTGCGGAAGAAGTAGTGCACCGGCACCCAACCCACCTCCGAGTAGCGCCCGTTGATCTCGCCCACCAGTCGTTCGATCTCCAGCTTCAGTTCGTCGTACTCGGGTATGCCCACGCGGCTGGGGACCACCACCTGGAACAGGTGGATGCGTCTTCGCACTTCGGGAAACCTCTCCAGAAGGTCGGCGAAGGCTCGTAGACGCTGAGGGATGCCCTTGGTGTAGTCCAGCCTGTCCAGTCCCAGCACGATCTGCCTGCCGTCGAACCGCGTCCGGATCGCGCGCAGCCGCTCCTCGACCTCCGGTGCCGCCGCCCGTGCGGCGAAGGCAGCGGCGTCGATGCCGATGGGGAAGTTGCCCACCCGCATCTCCCGGTCCTCCAGCTTCACCACGTGCAGGTGGCCTTCGACTCGAACCCGGGCGTTCTTCACGAGCGTGCGCACACATTGGACGAAATTGCGCCGGTCTCGCAGGGTCTGAAGACCCGACCAGATCGTAGGCGAGCAGCGAGGTGAGCACCGCGTGACACTCCGGCAGTTTCATGAAGATGTCGGGCGCGGGGAACGGGATGTGGAGGAAGAAGGCCAGATCCGCGGGACAGCGCGGTCTCGCGCACGTGGTGGGCGACGTCCATCAGCTGATAGTCGTGGACCCACACGAAGTCGTCGGGACGGCAGTCGTGAGCCAGGGCCTCGGCGAACTTGCGGTTGACCTTCACGTAGGCGTGCCAGTACTCGGGATCGAACTCGCAGCGGGACTGGAGGTCGTGGAACAGCGGCCACACGCTCTCGTTGGAATACCCGTGATAGTACTTGTCGACCTCGTCCTGGGTGAGCGACACCGGCTCCAGGGCGTAGCCGGCTCCTCGCGCGGCGCTCGCGAAAGATCTGATCGACGTTCGGCACCTCGTCGGTGACGCCCGGCCACCCGATCCAGATGCCGCCCCGATCGCGCAGCACTGGAAGAAGCGCCGTGACCAAGCCGCCCGAGCCGGGCTTGAGGGCCCACTTGTCGCCGTTGTGCTTCTCCAGCACGTAGGGGAGCCTGTTGGAGACGACGATGAGCCTCTTGGTCGATCCCGCGGTCACTGGTCCTCCTTGGTCGGTCTGCGGAACGATGATCTGAGAGGATGGTCTCAACCCAGCTCGATGCGGTCCTCGTTCCCGTGGGTGAGGGCGACCATCAGGGTGAGGTACTCGCGCAGGTGGCGAGTGATGAGGAAGTTCTGTCGGACCAACTCCCGCGCGCTCTGGCCGATCTGGCCGATGCGATGGCGCTCGAAGAGCAGGTAGCGGATGCGCATGGCGGCTCCTTCCGGAGTGTCGACCAGGAATCCGGTGCGATGGTTCAGCAACTGCAGCCGGATGCCCCCGGTGTTGCCCCCGATGACGGGCTTGCCCTTCCACATCGCCTCGGTCACCGTGAGGCCGAAGCCTTCGCGCAGGGACTTCTGCAGCACTATGTCGGCCGCGGTCTGTAGGGCGTTGATCGTCCGATCGCGTGTAGTGCCCCGAGGACAGGACGTGGATGTCGGGGTCTCCGTCCGCGGCCTCCCGCACCTCTTTCAGCACCACCTCGCCCTCGGGATCGTCGACGCGCGCCGCCGCCGGCCAGCACCAGCTGCAGGCTGGGCACGAACTCCTTGGCCAGCTGGTACGCCTGGATGACGCCCAGGGGGTCTTTGAACCGGTCGAAGCGCGAGACCTGTAGGATCATCGGCCTCTGCGGGTCGATGCCGAACTCCTCGAGGACCTTCCGCACGGCTTCGCGGTGAGATGGGCAGGTTCTTCTCGCTCAAAGGGTCGATGCTCGGCGGGATGAGGAACACGGGGTGCGGCATGGGCTGGGCGAAGGCATCCAGGGAGAAGACGCTGGCGTCGTAGCCGACGAGGAACTGGCGGAGGTACTTCCATACCGGTCTATGAGGATGGCTGAGGTCGATGTGACACCGCCAGATCCACTTGCCCCGGCGCTGGGGACAGTGACCCAGGAGGGGAGCGGGCTGCGGATCGTGGATGAACACCACGTCGGCAGCCTCGAGGATGGGGCGCAGTCGCTCGGCGTTCACGGCGTTGACGTCTTCATACCCGCGCAATAGGGCTTCGGGGATGCGCAGGGCCTTGCCCTGGAGGGCGTTGTGAAAGGACTTGGTGCAGGCGAAGAAGTCGTCATTGCCCTCGATGACCTCCCAGCTGGCATCCAGCCCCAACTCCTGCATGAGCGGCACGAGCTTCTCGAGGATCTCGGCCACGCCCCCGCCCTTGGGGGTGGAGTTCACGTGAACCACTTTCAGTCCCGTCAGCAGCTTCGCCAACTGCCGGAGTTGGTCGACGGCGTCTTGCCCAGCGTGCTCGGCATATCGGTCCAGAAGACCGCTGTTTGTGGGCGCAGCCGGCATATCAGTCCCACCGGTGTCGGGTCCGGGCGTGACCGCGGGCGACTCGGGGCCGAAGTGCTCGGCGAACAGCTCGGCCAGACGAGCCCGCAGCACGAAGAGCGACTCGAAGTAGGGCTCGACCTCGGCGAGAGAGTCGCACAGGTCCTCGTACTCCGGCTCCCAAGCCCATCAGCCAGGCGCGAAAGTCATCCACCCCGATGGGTTCCCGGCGTCTGGCGTCGATGAAGTGGTAGAAGATGCTGCCCACCGAGAGCTCCGGCAGGGCGTTCACCAGTTCGGCCGGATGGGAAAGGCGCCGATGGGTGTCGAAGACCACGATGACCGAGCGGGCGAAATGGAACTGTTGGTCGGCCCTGGCGAACAGCATCAGCTCGGTCTCGTCCAGCCGCTCGTCGATGACCTCGATCAGTTCCTGGCGCAGTGCCTCCAGGTCGGCGTAGTCCGCCGGGTCGATGACGGCCAGGCGCTCGGCGGCCCGATTGTCGTGGAGGCTGTGGTGGCACCAGGTGGCGAAGTCGTTGTTGTACTCGCGGTCGGAGAACTGCGGGCGAAGCAGCGTTCCCCAGAAGTGATGGTAGATGCAGCCCGGATGGATGTCGCGCAGGATGTCGCGCAATTCGCGCAGGGTCTGGGCCCGGCGGCCGGTCGCGATTATGGCCAGCGCGCAGTCCTTGATCGCAAAATCGACCATCGGCAACGCCTCCGTCTGCCCACCCGCCTTGGGTGAGCCTCCATTCTACCTGATGAGGCGCGGTCTCAGATCAAGCGTGGCAACGACGGCCTCAAGAAAGGCGGCGGCCTCGTCACAATCGTGCAGCTGGTAGTGCGCCCGGGTGGGCCGCCCAGGATCGCCGACCACCACCGCCGAGGCCCCAGCCCGCGGCTGCCGCGAACATGTCCTCGTCGGTCAGGTCGTCACCGAGGCACAGTGGGCACACGTCGGCCCGTTTCAGCCCCAAGCGCTCCAGCAGCCACAGCATCGCCCGCCCTTTTCCCCACGACCCCGGGGGTCGCAGCTCGTGCACCAGCTTGCCTCCGGTCAGACGGAGATCGGGGAACCTGGCGCCACCTCGGCGACCGCGTGCTTGACCAGCGGCCGCTCGCCCTCGGCCACCAGGCGGTAGTGGACCGAGAGCGAGAGCCCCTTCGTTTCCACCACCACGCCGTCGACTGGGAGCAGCCGGAGGCTCAGCTCCTCGGCGGCTGTCTCGCAGCTCTTCCCGATGCTCTTCACCGACCTCGAGATCGATCCCCGACCCCGTGGGCCCCACGATCCGCTGCCCGTGATCGGCCGCGTAGTAGACGGACGTCAGGCCGATCTTGTGCTGCAGATCCTCCAGGCCGCGGCCGGAAACCAGGCAGACCAGATAGCGCCGGGCCAGGGAGCTCAGGATGTCCTTGGTCCGTGGGGGCAACTCGACCAGGTCGGGGTGGGAAGCTATCGGAGCGAGGGTGCCGTCAAGATCCAAGAAGAACCCTGGCTGGCGCCCACCGATCTTGCCTGCGATCTGCTCCATGGAAGCCAGGGCCCAGGGAAGGCGGCGGTCACTCATGGGTCTTCTTCAGCTCCTCTGCTTCTGGAACGCCCGGGCGATCAAGCCGGTTCTACCCCTCCCGACGGCTCGCCACGCGTGGCCCGGGAAGCGCTTGCATTATCTGCGCGCGAATCAGTATGATTGGGCGGCATCGATAGGAAGCTCTCCCCGCGACGTGCAGAGTGCTTCATCTACTCGTCCGTCTGCAGGTGCATCCGAACGCATGCGGTTCTGTCACTGGGATCTGTGGAGGACATGATGAGCACGGCAAGACTGTATGTCGGCAACCTCTCCTACGGCACCACCAAAGAAACCCTGGAAAAGGCCTTCGGCGAGCACGGCGAGGTCGTGTCGGTCAACCTTATCACCGATCGGCAGACCGGTCGCCCCAAAGGCTTCGCGTTTGTTGAGATGAGCACCCCCGAAGAAGGCGAGGCTGCGAAGGCTGCCCTCAACGGAGCCGATCATCGACGGCCGCGCGATCAACGTCGACAATGCTCGCGAGCAAGAGCAGCGCAAGCCGGGTGGCTTCGGCGGCGGACGCGGCGGCTATGGCGGCGGCGGGGGCGGCGGTGGCTACGGCGGTGGTGGCGGCGGCGGATACGGGGCGGCAGCAGCGGCAGCGGTAGCGGCAGCGGCGGTTACGGCGGTAGCAGCCGGGGCGGCGGATACGGCGGCAGTGGCGGCGGGGGCGGTTACGGCGGTAGCAGCCGCGGTGGTTACGGCGGCAGCCGGAGCGGAGGCTCGCGCTGATAACAGCACTCAGGGCCTGCTGGCGGCTCGCTCGAAAGCCAGTCTTGCTCATGACATCAAGGCGCCGGGAGACCGGCGCCTTTTGTTTATGGCCGGGCGGACGCGGGTAGCCAGTAACGGACCGGCCATGCCGGCTCGTGTGGGTAATTGAAGGGGAGGTCAGGCGAGTGGCTGAGATCAGACTCGATGTGCGGGGGGAGACGTGCCCGGTGCCCTTGATCGAAGTGCGTAAGGCCTTGCGGCAGGCGGCTCCGGGTGATGTTGTGGAAGTCGTGGGTACCCACCCGTCTTCAAAGAAAGAAATACCTATGGCCGTGAAGGCTCTCAAGCTGGAATTGTTGAGCGTGGAAGAGGAGGGCGACACGTGGACCATTCGGATACAGCGCTGACGGCGAGTGCCTCAGCGCCCCAGGAGACGGAGCCGCCCGCGATGGAAAAGACGACCATCGTCGTGCACAGCGGTGACTTCGACAAGATCTACAGCGCCTTCATCATCGGCAACGGAGCGCTGGCAATGGGCATGGAAGCGTCTCTCTACTTCACTTTCTGGGGTCTCTCGCGCCTGAAGAAAGGTGGACTGGACAGCGGGCCGCTGTCCAAGATGCATATGCTCGGCCTGGGCAAATGGATGATCAAGCGCCGGATGAAGAAGGCCGGCGTGGTGTCGCTCGAGCGGCTCGCTCAGGATTTCAAGGCGCTGGGGGGCAAGATCTTGGCCTGCGACATGACCATGGACATCATGGGGATCAGCGCCGAGGACCTGCGCCAGGATCTCATAGCGGAATACTGCGCGGTCGGTACCTACATCGAGGAAGCGCGTCACTCCACGTTCACCCTGTTCATCTAAGGGAGCGGCCATGTTCGGTGAGACCATCTATCTGGACAACTCTGCCGGCACGCGACTGGATGAGCGCGTACTGGAGGCCATGCGGCCCTACTTCTTTGACACGTATGCCGTGGCCACTTCGGAGTTCGGCTATTCCCTGGGCATAGAGGCGCGGGAAGGGCTGGACAGGGCTCGGGGGTCCTTGGCGGGCAGGCTGGGCGCACAAGCCGAGGAGTTCGTCTTCACTTCCGGGAGCACCGAGTCCAGCAACATGGCCCTCAAGGGAGTCGCGCTGGCGCTCGGGGAGAAGAAGGGCAAGCACCTCATCACTTCGCGCATCGAGGATTTCCCGGTGCTGAATACGGCGGCGGCTCTGGGAAAGCAGGGGTTCCGTGTGACCGTGCTCGAGGTCGACGCGGAGGGATTTGTCGACCCAGCGGCGGTGGAAGACGCCATCGGTCCGGACACCATCCTGGTCTCGATACAGCACGCCAACCAAGAGATCGGGACGATACAAGATGTGGAGAGAATCGCCACGATCTGCCGGGAGAAAGGGGTTCTCTTCCACACCGACGCCACCCACACTTTCGCCCGATTGCCCCTAGATGTGCGCACCTTGCCGGTCGATCTGGTGACCGTCTCCGGTCACACGCTCCACGGTCCCAAAGGGGTGGGCGGCCTGTACTTACGGACCGGCACCCCTCTCGTCAAGTGGATGGACGGCGGCTTTCAGGAGTTCAACCACCGAGCCGGGGTGGAGGACATCCCATCGGCGGTCGGCTTCGCCACCGCCGTCGAACTGGTCACGGAGGAGGAGAACCAGCGGCTCCGGGGCTTACGCGACCGGCTGCTCGACCGGGTGCTCTCCGAGATACCCCATACCACTCTCAACGGCCATCGCACCCGTCGCCTGCCTCAGAACGCGAATGTCACCTTCCACTACGTGGAGGGCGAATCGATCACCCTGCAGCTCGACATGCGCGGCTTCGCGGTGAGCACCGGGTCGGCCTGCTTCAGCAGGTCGCTGGAGGCCAGCCACGTGATCATGGGTATCGGGGGAGACCACGAACGGGCGCACGGCTCGGTGCGTTTCAGCCTGGGACGCTACAACACAGAAGAAGATGTGGACGGCGTGGTTGACGCCATCGCCGAAGTGGTGCGAGAACTGCGTGTCATCAGTCCATTGATGCCGGCCGACGAAAAGGAGCGATAGCATGGCTTTTCCCTATAGCGACAAGGTGCTCGAGCACTTCCGCAACCCCCGCAACGTGGGCACGATCGAGAATCCGGACGGCAAGTCGACTGAGGGCAGCCCGGCCTGCGGCGACATGGTGGCAGTCTATATCAAGGTAAACGACGAAACGAAGGTCCTAGAAGACGTGAAGTTCGAGTCCTACGGCTGCGCGTCGAACATCGCCACGGGTTCGATCATCACCGAGATGGCCAAGGGCAAGACCATCTCCGAGGCCAAGCAGATCAACTGGAAGCAGGCGTCGGAAGCGCTGGGCGGCCTGCCTCCGCTGAAGGCGCATTGCTCGGTGCTGGCGGTCGAGGGCCTGCGGGCCGCGATCCGCGACTACGAGGAGAAGCATGGCCTGATCGCGGATCGGGAGCCGACAACGGTGGAGGTCATCAAGAAGCGCCTCCGTCACGTGATGAATCCCCTGCGCGGCCTGGACGTGGTTCGCACCGATCTCATCAAGGACATCAGGTTCGAAGACGGGGTTGTGCACGTCGTGGCCGATCTGGCGGCCGATCATCAGTTCGCGGCGGTCATCAAGGCCGACATCGCAGAGAAGATCGAGACACTGTGGGACGTGAAAGAGGTCGTCATCGACTTCGTGGGGTGATGGGGTGACGCTGGGGTCGTTGCTCCAGCTGGCGTTCTCACGACGCTTCCGCAACGACCCGCAGCGGAGCCGGTGCTGTCTAGTTGTATGGCCAGGATGACCAGGTCATCCGACAGACGTCCGCCGGAGTACTCGAGGACGTGCTGGTAGAGGGACTCCGGGATTGCGGAGGCATCGACGTCACGCAGCGACGCGAGAAGTTCCAACAGATGTTCCTCGCCAAAGAAGTCTGAGCCGGACCGGGCTTCGGTCAGACCGTCGGTGTAGAGGAGTAGCACATCGTCCGGGTTCAGCCGCTCCTCCGAATCCTGGTAGTCGGCTTCCGCAAAGACTCCGAGCACGGGGGAGTCGCTTTTCAAGAGGACGGTCTCACCGGAAACGCGTCGGATGATGCCAGGGGGGTGGCCCGCGCTCGAATAGCGCAGGCGTCCGCTCGCGGTGTCCAGGATTCCGCAGAACGCGGTCACGAACTGAACGGTGCCTTCTTCCCTCCCCAGGGTCGCCGCCATTGCTGCCAGATTGGCGCTCCGAAGGGCGGCTGCCGGCGGTTGCCCGTCGAATGCGAAGGCCTTTATGGTGTCCTTGGACACCCAGGTGAGAGCGGCTGCCTCAAGGCCGTGCCCCGATACGTCGCCTACCAGCATCCCCACCGATCCTTGTGGCAGCGTAAAGACGTCGTAGAAGTCGCCGCTCACCCGGGTCGCGATGGTGGCAGGCCGATACAGATGCCCGAAAGTGATCCCACGAATCTGTCTGGGCACGGCGAGCAGGGCTTCCTGCAATACGTCGGCGATGTGGCGCTGCTCTTTCTCACTCACTCTGAGAGCCTCCTCGCTCTGTTTGAGCTCGCGAAACAGCAGGTTGTAGGGTCGGACCAGGGCAGTCTCGACGACGGCCTTGTACACCATGTAGAACGCCACGATCTTGAACACGTGGCCCCCAAGATTCAGTGGGCCGAAGGGGGAGACGTAGAGGGTGAAGAGCAATTCTGAGGCGATGGTGAACAGGATGCACGCGACCAGGCTGCGAAAGACTCTCTCCTCAAACGCATTCTTGCGTCTGACCAATAACCACAGCGCCGCCAGGAGCAGAGCGCAGACGACGTACTCGCTTGTGATCTTGAACAGGGTAAGCCCACTTCCCGGCACGTAAGCAGCGGGAAAGACTCTTCCGAACACCAAGCCCACCAAGATGGCGGTCAAGACGCCGAAACCGGCCAGATACACGAGGGCATGTGCGCGTCGACGTATTACAAGAGGAGCCGTGAGGAACGCAAGGACCTGCAGGTAGCGCGCCACGAGCCAGAGTTGGGTGGGCAGATCGGTGGTGTAGTTGGAGAAGATGCCCAACCCCTGATAGGCGAGAGTGTGGAGGATGTCGACGAAGGCCATGAAAAGAAAGGCCGCGCCGAGGCAGAGGACGTAGTTGTTGGCAAAATAGGAGCGCGCGTTCCAGGCAATCACGAAGACCGCGGCGGAGACGACCACACCGAAGATCTCGACCAGGCTGTGGAAGAGGTCGTAGCTGTAGAGACTGGTCAGAGAGAGACCAACCAGCAACGCGACGGCGGCGGTGTAGCGCGCGAGGCGGGTCCAGTCGAGCGGTTGGGGTGGAACTGTGGCCACTGCTCTTCCTCGAAGAGGGGGTCGATCGCACGGCCACGATAGCATTTTGCCCGAGGCTCACACGGCACCGAGTAGACACCCTGAGAGGGGTCCCGGGGGAAGAATCGCACCTGCGCAGCTGGAGCGGGACTCCTCTCAGGGTGTCCGCGCAGCTGGAGCGGGACCCCTCTCAGGGTGTCCGCACCGCCAAGAGGGTGTTCAACTCCTCCGGGTCGCTCGTGGGGGCTGCGCAGGTCGAACGTCGGCAGACCCAGGCAGCCGCTCCGCCGCCGGGCGGCGGCTCCCGCCCGGCGAGCAGGGGAACGATGGACGCGGCTCCGGGCGGACGAGCAGCAGCTATCTGAGTGGGGCGGAACGAGCCGTCCACCACGGAGCGCAGCGCCCTGGTCTTCGGGTGATCGGCGTCTCCCACGACGGCGACTTCGACAAGACCTTCGGCGGCCAGGTGCCACGCCGACAGCCAGTTGCCGAACGCCAGAGGCGCCCGCTCGACAAGCGGTCCCATGGGGTCGAGGGTCTCCTCGGCAAGAGTCCAGTAGGCGCTCTCGCCGGTGTAGGCGGCCATCTTGAGAAGGACCATGGCCGCCATGGAGTTGCCGCTGGGGGTCGGGCTGTCCTGGAGGGACCGGGGCCGGGTGATGAGCGTCTCATGATCGAAGCTGGTGTCGTAGAAGCCTCCCGCCGGGCGCCGGAAGCACTCGATCATCGCGTCGGTGAGGCCTCGCGCGGCGACGAACCAGCGCTCGGCAAAGGTGGTCTGGTAGAGGGCGAGAAGCCCCTCCACCAGACAGGCGTAGTCCTCCAGGAAGCCGTTGCCCGACGCCCGGCCGTCCTTCCACGAGTGGAAGACCCGGTGGCCGGGTCGCAGCAACTCGCGGAGTATGAAGTCGCCGGCGCGTTCGGCGGCTTCGCGGTATCGCGCGGACGGCAGGGCTCGAGCAGCTTCGGCCAGGGCAGTAAGCGCCAGGCCGTTCCATCCGGCCAGGATCTTCTCGTCCCGGGCAGGGCGAACGCGGTTCTCCCGGGCGGCGCGGAGCTTCGCGCGCGCCGCCCCCAGGAGGTCGGGCTTTCTCCCGCCTCGACGACCACGTGAAGGATGTTGGCCCCTTCGAAGTTCCCTTGCGCGGTCATGCCGTACGTGGCAGCCATCAGGTCGGCCTCCTCGGGAGCGAGGATCCGCCGGATGTCCTCCAGGGTCCACACGAAAAAGGCGCCCTCCCTTCCCTCCGAATCGGCGTCCTCGGCGCTGAAGAAGCCTCCACCGGAATGACTCATCTCACGCAGGAGGTAGTCCAGCGTCTCCTCGGCTACCATTCGATAGCGAGGCTTTCCGAACAGTTGCCAGGCATGCAGATAGCAGCGCGCCAGTTGAGCGTTGTCGTACAGCATCTTCTCGAAGTGGGGGACGAGCCAGCGCTCGTCGGTGGAGTAGCGGTGAAAGCCTCCGCCCAGTTGATCGTAGATGCCCCCCGCTGCCATGGCATCGAGGGTGGTCTCGATCATGACCTGAAGTTCAGGGCGAGAGCCAAGGGTCAGGCGAGCGAGCAGGGCCTCCAGCACTGACGGTTGCGGGAACTTGGGGGCGCCGCCCCACCCGCCGTTCACCGGGTCAAAGGAAGCCTGAAGACTGCGGAGAGCTCGCTCGATGATCTGGCCCGGCGTCGCCGCTCCCGCCCCTGCCGGTCCGCGCTCGTCCGGCTGGCCTTGGTCGGAAACGAGATGCGCGCGCATTGTTGCGGCCGCCTGATCGAGTTCCCCTCGGCGGGTCTCCCACGCCTCGACGAGCTTCTCGAGGACCTGGCGGAATGAGGGCATTCCGAACCGCGGGGACTTCGGGAAGTAGGTGCCGCCGTAGAACGGAACCCCATCCGCGGTGAGCCAGGCGCTGAGCGGCCAGCCTCCGCGCCCGGTGAGTGCCGTTACCGCCTCCATGTAGATGGCGTCGAGGTCGGGTCGTTCCTCCCGGTCGACCTTGATGCTGATGAAGTGGTCGTTCAGGAAGACCGCGGTCTCGGGGTCGGTGAACGACTCCCGCTCCATCACGTGGCACCAGTGGCAGGCAGAGTAGCCGATGCTCAGGAAGATGGGTTTGTCCTCGTCGCGTGCCCGGCTCAGGGCTTCAGGACCCCACGGATACCAGTCCACCGGGTTGTCGGCGTGATGAAGGAGATACGGGCTTGTTTCTCCTGCGAGGTGGTTGGCCACGATTCCTTCCCCTTCATCCGGCCGACAATAGGTCGATGGAAGCCCTCGCGTACGAGCGGTGATTCCACTCTTCCCGCCGGCCCCGATTTGTATACAATGGAAAGAAATCCCTGATCGAGCGCGCATATCGGCGCCAATGGAGGCATGGATGCCCAGGTTCCTAGGAAGAAAGACCGGTCGCCTTTGGTGGGATGTGGCTGCATTGATCGTGCTGGTATTGGTCGTGGTACTCGTGCTGGAACTCACGGGGACCATCCATCTGTTCGGCTGACAGGAGGTGCGCGGTGGTCAAAGCGGGTGAAGTGATAGGACGACCGGTGATCGTGCGCGAGGGTGGGCGCGAGGTAGGGAAGATCAAGGACATAGTGGTCGATCAGTCCGGCAGGCAGGTGCTGGGTTTCGTCATCTCCGAGGGTTTGCTCAGAAGCACCAAGGTGGCGCCCTGGTCTGCCCTCCAGGCAATCGGCCCGGATTCCGTGGTGCTGAACGCTGCCGGTAGCGTGGTCAAGACCGCTCAAGCTCCGGAGATCAAGAGCGTGATCGACAAGGGGACTGAACATCCGCGGGCTCCGGCTCCAGACCACCGAGGGCAAGGAGCTTGGCAAGGTCGAGGATTTCCAGTTCGACGAGCACAGCGGGGCGGTGGAGGGGTACGAGCTCTCCGGCGGTCTCTTCTCCGACGCCTTCGGGGGTCGCTCATTCCTGCCCACGCCCATGTCGATCGAACTGGGCAAGGACGTGGCCTTCGTGGGCCCGGAGGCGGAAGCGACCATCCAGCAGTCGGGGGGCATAAAGGGAGCCTTCAAGCGCGGCTCCGACTAGAGCAGCAGCTCCGACTAGAGCAGGCTTCGCAGCCGCTCGGCCACTTCGGGATAGTCCGCTTCCTGGAAGCAGTAGCGCATCCCAAGGAAGCTCCCGCGGAGCCGGCTTACCTCTTCCTTGACCGGGGAGTCCTCGAGGACGACCGCGGCAATAAGCCCGGCCAGCCCGCGGAAGTCGTCGGGGCCCATGCCGAAGCGGGTCATCTCCGCGACGCCAAGGCGCAGCGCTCCCGCGGCGGTGAAGCCCTCGTCGTCGGGGCCGGCCTGGTAGTTGCAGATGACGTTGTTGGCCTCCAGGCGGCGGGCCATCTCCGGACCCCGCCCATAGCCCACCTCCACCACCACCTGGTGGGTCTCGGTGAAATCGATGGCCGGATCTCCGGCCGGCGGCAGGCCGGCGTCGGCGAGCGCGCGCGCGAAGGCCTTGGCATTGGCGACGACCGCCGTCTGGTAGGCGTCCTTGAAGTGGTTCATCTCGTAGGCGGCCACCAGCAGGCCCAGCAGGGTCCCCAGGTGATGGTTGGAGACCGAGCCGGGGAAGGTCCGCCGGCGCACCGCCTCCCACAGCTCGTAGCGCTCCTCGTGCTCCTCGAGCCGGCTTCCCACCACGCCCCGCTGGGTACCGAAGAAGGTCTTGTGCGTCGATCCGGTGACCAGGTCGGCGCCTTCGGCGAACGGCTGCTGGAAGTGCGGTCCCGTCAGCCCGAGGACGTGGGCCATGTCGTACATGATCACGGCGTCCAGTCCTTGGTCATCGAGAAAGCGACGGATCTCGGCCACCGGCTCCTTGTACAGCACCATGCTCTTGCCGAAGATGATGAGCTCGGGGCGGTGCTGGTCGATCAGGTCGAGGGTGCGGGACACGTCGATCCGGTAGTGATCGCCGGGAAGAACAGGGAAGTTGACCACCGCCGGCCGGTCGGTGCGTGGGTCGACGGCCACGTAGTCTTTGAGCGCTCCCATGGGCTGGGCGCTCAGGTGGCCGCCTTTGCCGATGTGGTTGTTCATCACCATGCCGATGCGGCGCGGCTCGGCCTTGCGGTTCCAGCGGTTCAGATAGTCGACCAGGGCGGAGAACACGGCCGCGTTTGCCATCTGGCCGCTCACCACACGGGTCTCAGCTTCGGTGCAGCCCAGGAAGCGGCACATCTCGGCTTCGAGCAGTCGCTCGACCTCATCGATGAACCCGGTGCCCTGATAGTAGAAGACGTCGCTGTCGTAGAAGGCCTCCAGCTTGCGGTGCTCGGCGTAGCGGAAGGCCGGGTCCATGACCGACACCAGGCGCACGAGCGGCGACGTGGTCATCTCCGAGGGGATGAGGTTGATGCACTCCTCTTGGCGCCAGAGATGGTTGTGCAGAGTCTTCTCCAGCAGTCTACGCATCTCCGCCGGGACGTCAGGCGCGGGGGCGGGCGGCCGTGGGGGCTGGAACGCGTAGACGATCGGCCTGGCATAGGGCGGGGCGTCGCTCCGCAGGTGGTAGGGAACCACCACGGCCAGGACGTCCTTGCCGCGGATGTCGACGCTCAACTCGTCGCCGTCGATGATGTCGCTGTCCAGGAGGGCCAGACAGATGGAGCGGAGCTCGTACTCTTCGCTGGGGTGAGAGTCCAGGCCTTCCCCGGCCGTCTTCCAGTAGGGGACCATGGTGCCGCTCGTGACCCAGCCCACGTGGCGACCGGCCTTCGTGACCGGCGAACCGGCCCGGGCGACGCCCCGGCCGGTGACGGCCATCGTGCGGGTGATGCGGGGAAGAGTCGGCGATGCAGGGAGTAGTCGCGGGCCAGGATGCGCCGGTAGGCCGCCTGCTGGCGGAGGAGCGGCTCTCGACCCACGAAGTCGCCCTTGACCGAGGAGAAGCTCACGGCGAAGGTGGCCAGGGGCGAGGACATGACGGGGATCTCCCGGCCTTCGGGGTCGATCCCCGACTCGTGTCCGTAGAGGGGCAGGGCCGCTTCCAGCCGGAGGGTGTCCCGCGCGCCCAGGCCACAGGGAACGGCTCCTTCTTGAACGAGATGATCCCAGAGAAGGGGGCCCTGTTCGGCGGGGACGAACAACTCGAAGCAGAGGGGTTCACCGGTGTATCCCGTGCGGCTGAGCAACACTCGGGTGCCGGCCATCGTCACGATGGAGAGCTCGTTGCGCCGGGGCTCCGGAAGGGTCCCAGACTCGAGCAGCCTGGAAACGATCGCGCGAGACTGCGGACCTTGGAGCGAGAGCAGGACCAGCTGCTCGGTACGGTCGCGCATGACCACCGCGCCGGGAGCGCTCGCCCCGTCGGTCCCCGCCCGAGCTTCCGCGTGAGACCGCAGGTGGGTCCAGTCTTTCTCCCGGTTGGCCGCGTTGACCACCAGCAGGTACTCGTCCTCGACGAAGCGGTAGAGGTAGGCGTCGTCGACCGCGCCGCCGGTAGCAGAGGGAATGAGCGTGTACTGGGCCTGGCCTACCTCCAGAGCGGCGGCATTGTTGCTCAGAACATGCTGCAGGAAGGCAAGCGCACCCGCGCCGCTGACGGAGAAGCGCCCCATGTGGGAGACGTCGAACAGGCCGGCGGAGCGCCGCGTGGCCAGGTGCTCGGCGACCACTCCGGTGGGATACATGAGGGGCATGTGCCAGCCGCTGAAGTCCACCATCTTGGCGCCGAGGGCGACGTGCTTGTCGTGTAGGGGCGTCTGCCGCAATGCGGTCATAGCGTTCTGTGCCTCCCTGGGCCTGTGGGCGTTACGAACCGACTGTTGCCAGCACTCTCTCCAACCTGGCCGAGGCTTCCTGGGCGATCGGCTCCAACGCCGGGTTGCCGGTGAAACTCATGGCGGCGAGGGCGTTCATGGCCGAAATCGTCGCTCCACCCCCGTCGCGCTCGTAGACGATGAGGTTGCACGGCAGCAGTAGGCCGATCTCCAGCTCCTCGGAAAGCGCCCGATGGGCTAGGGCCGGGTTGCAGGCCCCGAGAATGACGTAGCGACGGAAGTCGACGTCGAGCTTCGCCTTCATGGTGGTCTTGACGTCGATCGTGGTCAGCACGCCGAAACCCTCGGCCTTGAGAGCTTCGGTGACCTTCTCCAGTGCCATGTCGTAGGGCAGATCGACATCGACCGAGAGGCCGTACGGTGTATTCATGAGCCCTTCTCCTCTTCGCGGGGGTGCCGGCGCAAGCGCCACACTAGGAGCGCTGCCACTCCGGCACAGATGACCAAGTAGAACGCGGGATAGAACCAGGCGGGCGTGGCAATGGTCGGCAGCTGCGCCCGCAGGAAGTTGTTGCCCAATCGAAAGAGAGTGAAACCTAGTGCGAAGGTCAGAAAGGGGACCCCGCTCGGCGTCAGTGGCGCCCCTTGCTCGTCCCGGCGGCGCAGGAGCCAGATCGCGACTGCCCCAAACACCAGCGCCGCGATCAATTCGTACAACTGGGTAGGGTGCACCGGGCGGACGGCCCCCGCGAAACCGAGCAGGCCGGTCTTGCCCGTGGCCAATTGGTGGGCCCAGGCGGCGCTTCCCGATGGGTAGGTGACACCCCAGGGTAAGGACGTGATAGTGCCGAAACAGCAGCCGTTAAGGAAGCAGCCGATGCGCATGAGAACGATCCCGGCTGCCAAGGCCGGTACGGCACTGTCGGCAAGTCGCCACAGCGGCAGACGGAACACGCGCGAGAGCAACAACCCCGTCGCCAGCGCCAGCACCAGCCCTCCGTAGAGGGAGAAGCCGCGGAATCCCAGGCCGTACGCTCGGCTGAAGTCTTCAGAGTAGTAGCCCCAGTTGACTCCCAGGTCGAGCAGTCGGGCGCCGATGACGCCGACCGCGAGCGCGACGGCGAAGGTGACGAGCACTCGCCACCAGGAGAAGCCGCGCCTCCAGGCCACCACGGTGCCGAGAGCGACGGCGACCACCCAGGCCAGCACGTAGAAGGTGCTGTAGGCGCCGAGGACCACCTCGGTGCCGGCCAGATGGAAGCTCAGCAGTACCGGGTGCATCCGAGAGCCTCCGCGGTCTCGCGTCTCATCGCTTCGGCTGTCGGGCAGGGCGCTACTGGGTCACCGTCCAAGCTTGCTGGAGGCGCTCCTGCGACATGCCGAGCTTGCCTCGAGTCCGAATCGCGCCGTGTCGGCGGCCTGGCGCTCGCGGTCCGGTCCTTGCCTGAGCGCGTACCATCCTTGCCACGCATCAGCAGTTCGACGACCCGTCCTGAGCCGCGAGGCTGGCTTGCGGTCGCAGATCGCGTCGCGCGACTGCCGTCTGCCGCCGGGATCTGACTCGGCCAGCGAATGTAGGACATGGCCGCGTCATTGTAGGACGTGGCCCACCATTTCCTGTCAGTAGGTTATTGACATAAGCATCTTGCTAAGGTATAAGTTGTCGCAGTAGAGGTCCGGCGCGGGCTGTGCCCCTAGGGGCATCGGACAGGTGGCTTCCGAAAGGGACGGTCCAACTGGCGCCAGCAACGGTAACGACCGCGGGGAGAGGGGCGGCCCTGTGAAGAACATTGGTTGTGGTTCAAATGCGTACTAGACGTCCGAGCTTCTTGCGCCTCGCACTTGTGTCTAGCGTTTGTTGGAGCGCTGGCCATCGGGCTCGCCAGCTGGGCATATGTTGGACCGGCGATCGCCACTCCGGGTCAAACGTGCAATCCGGAGGCGGGCCACGGCACTCCTGGCTGCCACGTAGAGGCCACCACCACCACGGCCAAAGCCCACGACTACCACGGCCAAGCCCGCCACCACCACGACTAAGGCCAGCACCGCGCACCACCAAAGCGAGCACCGGCACGACGGGGCGACCACCGGCACCAGCGCAAGCAGTACCGGCACGACGGGCGCGACCACGAGCACTGCCACGAGCAGTACCGGCACGACGGGCGCGACCACCAGTTCGGTCCCGACCACCGCTGAGGCTTCGACCACGTCTGAGGCTCCGACAACCACGGGGGCTCCGACCACCACAGCGGTGCCCTCCGCCGGCCCCGCGTCTGCGTTCGATCCCAGCGCACCCGTGTTGTTCGTGGATCAGAACAACTGCCTTTCCTGCCATGGAGATCCTGCCTTCAGCAAGACAGCAGCCCGATGGCACCTCTATTTCCCTGTATGTGGATCCCGCGGGATTGTCACACACGGTTCACCGCTTCCAGGACTGCACGACGTGCCA
Organism: uncultured Actinomycetes bacterium; assembly: GCA_963809395.1. Taxonomy (GTDB): domain Bacteria; phylum Actinomycetota; class Thermoleophilia; order RBG-16-64-13; family RBG-16-64-13; genus CAWEJM01. The sequence goes on from CAWEJM010000007.1 coordinate 80,833, forward strand.
TAGCAGCAGCCCGCACGAAGCCCAGACGCCGCTCACGAAGCTGTCCCTGGCCGAGAAATGTGGCTCCTGCCACCAGTACGAGTACGGCCAGTACATCGAGAGCGTCCACGGTGTGCCTCAGGCCAGCGGCAACAGCGATCCTGCCACGTGTACCGATTGTCACAGCGCCAACTCGAATCCCCACAATGTGGTGCGCGTGCTTGATCCGCTCGGCCATCTACGTATCCAAAGAACATCGCCCAGACCTGCGCCAAGTGCCACGACGATCCCAAGTTGATGGGCAAATACGGCATCGTGGAGAAAGTCTACGATTCGTACATGAGATCGTTCCACGGCAAGGCGATCAGCCTTTCCGGAAACAGTGGCGCCATCGAACAGTTGAACACGGCGACGTGCGTGAACTGTCATGGTTCGCACAACATCGCTCTAGTCTCCGACCCCAACTCGCCGGTCGCGGGTATGGAGAACCTGGCGAAGACCTGCGAGCAGTGCCATCCCGGTGCCGGGCGTGGAGTTCGCCAGTGGATTCCTCGGCCACAAAGAAGCAGACCCCAGCTTCGTACCCCAGGTGTACTGGGGCGAGAAGTTCTTCTTCGTGTTCACCCGCGTGATCCTGGCCGGGGGGGTTCTTATGGTCGTCATGCCGCTCGGTCGGATGGGTGTGGAACGGATCAAGCGCAAGGGCAAACCTCCCAAGAAGGAGGAGTAGGAGCATCATGGCCACACGTGGAGCGACAGTCGAACGGATAGACGGAGATTCCATCCGCCGCTTCGACATACATCAGAGGATCCAGCACATCATGATGTTCTCCTCGTTCATCTTCCTGGCCATCACCGGCCTGCCCATGAAGTTCAGCGAATGGGCCATCAGCCAGTGGTGGATGGGAGTGTGGGGCGGCCTCGATAACCTGACGGGGAGTGCATCACGTCGCCGCCTGGATCATGATTGCTTCCTGCGTCTACCACATCGGATACCTGCTGGTCTCGCTGATCGTGCTGAAACGCCCGTTTCCCACTAAGATGCTGCCTCGAGTCAAGGACCTCAAGGACTTCGTCCAGGACGTGAAGTACTACGTCGGCCTGACCAACGAGCGGCCGAAGTTCGACCGGTTCAGCTACCGGGAGAAGTTCGACTATTGGGCGGTCGGATGGGGCATCGTCATCATGATTGGCGGCGGCTTGATACTCATGTTCCCCGTTGGGGCCGCCAAGATCCTGCCCGGCTGGGCGATCCCCTTCGCTCTGGTCGCGCATAGCGACGAGGCGGTCCTGGCTGTGGGCTGGATACTCGTGGTCCACATGTACTTCGCCCATCTCTCTCCGCTCGTGTTTCCCATGAACAAGTCGATATTCACGGGCAAGGTGCCCATCACACGGTATAGGGAAGAGTATCCGCTGGAGTACGTTCAGCTGATGGCCGCTGCCAACATCGACCCGGCGACGGCCGAGGCGATGGCGGCACCCCCCGTCCCTGCGCATGCGGAGGCGAGAGCCGGTACTCGGCGGCGCGCCGGAGCCGGAGGTGGAGAGAGCGTAGGAGACCAGGCGGGACGATCGGCCGTGTCGGCACGGCGGTATCCGCGCCATCATCGGGCGCGGGAAGTCTCGCGATCGTAACCCCTTCTCGCTCAGACAGGCCCGCCGGGGCCTGTCTGAGCGATTCCTCACAAGACCCGGTCGAACCCTACGACGCCCAGGCTAGCCTGGGCGTCGTCTTACGTGCAGTATCAACCTCTCGTCGACTGGTAACCCATGGGCTGGGCCGGTTGAGTCTGCTGCCAATGTAGGGACGGAGCCTAGGAAGATGTAGGACATGTGCCTACATTTGTGTAGGTAATTGATTGACATAGGTATCTTGCTCATGATATCTAGGCTTGTACGTGTATGAGCGTCGGTCAATACGTCGCCGATTAGTGACAGCGTCTGGTGGACCACCGGAGAGAGGGGACGTCGAGTGAGAAACGCAGGCTACAATGTGGAGTAGATTCATAGGTTCGTCGCGTCTCGTCGTTGGTCTCGCGATTGTGGGAGCGGTAGCCATCGGGCTCGTCGGCTGGGGATATGCCGGACCGGCAGTCGCCACATCCGGGTGCCACGTGCGCTGCGCCGGAGGGCCATCATGGCTGCCACGTAGACCCCACCACCACCACGGCGAAGCCGACCACCACTACAGCCAAACCCACGACCACTACGGCCAAGCCGGTCACTACCACGGCCAAGCCCACAGCCACCACCAAAGCTGGTACCGGCACGACGGGTGCGACTACCGGCACCACCGCGAGCAGCTCCAGCTACGACGGGTACGACCACCAGCTCTGCAGTCGACCACCACCAGCTCGCGCCGACCACCAGCTCAGCGTCGACCACCAGCTCAGCGTCGACCACCAGCTCGGTGCCGACCACCGTCTCGGCTCCACTGCCGGCTCGGGAGCTTCCTGCTGATCCAACCACGTCGCTCAGGTACTTGGATCAGAACAACTGCCTCTCGTGCCACGGGGACCCATCTCTTACCAAGCAGCAGGCCGATGGCACATCCATTTCGCTCTACGTCGATACCGGGGATCTGCCGCAGGCCGTCCACCGCTATCAGGACTGCACTGCATGCCACACCAGCAATCCACACGAAGTCCAGACTCCGCTCACGAAACTGTCTCAGGCCGAGAAATGCGGCAGTTGCCATCAGTACCAGTACGGCCAGTATATGAATAGCGTCCACGGTGCGCCTCAGCCCGGTGGCAACAGCGACCCTGCCACGTGTGCCGATTGCCACAGCGCCGATGCAAACCCGCACAATGTTGTGCGCGTGCTGGATCCCTCGGCCTCAACGTATCCCAAGAACATCGCCCAGACTTGTGCCAAGTGCCACGACGATCCCACACTGATGGACAAGTACGGCATCGTGGAGAAGGTCTACGACTCCTACATGCGTTCGTTTCACGGCAAGGCGATGAAGCTCTCGCCGGAGACCGCCACCATTCAACAATTGGACACGGCGACCTGCGTCAATTGTCACGGTGCGCACAACATCAAGGCGGTCACCGATCCTGCCGCCCCGGTTGCAGGCATGGACAACCTGTTGAAGACCTGCCAGCTATGCCATCCCGGCGCCGGGCCGGAGTTCGTCAACGGGTTCCTGGGCCACAAAGCGGCCAACTCCGACTACTTCCCGCAGGTGTACTGGGGCGGGACGACCTTCTACATATTCAGCCGCGCGATGCTGGCAGGCGGTGTGCTCATAGTGGCAACGTCGATCGGTCTACGGGGTGTGCCGCGGATCGTTCGCAAGTTCAAACGTCGCAACAAGAAGGAGGAATAGGCGAATCATGCGCGCACGTGTAGCGACAGACGAACGCGTAGAGTGGCACCTCCATCGTCCGTTTTGACGTGCAGCAAAGGGCCCAGCATACTCTGATGTTCTGCTCGTTTGCCATCCTGGCCGTCACCGGCTTGCCCCTCAGATACAGTGATTGGGGCATCAGCGGGTGGTGGATGGCACGATGGGGCGGCATCGACACCATGAGAGCGGTGCATCGCTACGCCGCCTGGGTCATGATCGCCGTCTGCGTTTACCACCTGATGTACATACTCGTCAAGCGCCCGTTTTCCATCGGCGATGCTGCCCAGACTCAAGGACGTCGGGGACTTCGTCCAGGACATGAAACACACTTTTCGCTTGAGCGAGGAAGCGCCGAGGTTCGACCGGTTCAGCTACCGGAACAAGTTCGCCTACTGGTTGGTCTACGCGCGGTGCCATCGTCATTGTGGCCACCGGCTTCGTGCTCATGTACCCCATCGGGGCGGCCGATCGTCTGGGCGGCTGGGCGTACCCGCTGGCTCTGATCATCCACAGCGACGCGGCGATCTTGGCCGTCGGCTGGATGGTGATGGTCCACATGTACTTCGCCCACTTTGCTCGGCACGTGTTCCCCATGGACAAGTCGATCTTCACGGGCAAGGTGCCCGTCGAACGGTACAGAGAGGAGTTTCCCCTGGAATACGCAAGAATCATGGCTGCTTCCGGGCTTCCTCGGACGGCAGCCAAGAAGAGGACGCCATCTGCTTCGGAGGAGCAGCCCGAGATTGCCGAGCCCCTCTTCGACGAGGAGTAGTCCGCCACGGATGAGTCTACGTGAGCCCTCGCAACACCCGGTAGATCTCGAGCATGCCCCGGGTGTCCTGGGCACAGTATTCGAGCATGTGGGCCCGCAGCTCGTCTTTCTCCGGGCCGGGTGGTAGTTGCCGGAGCCGTTCGTAGGCGAGGGCCGCGGAGCCGCCGTCCCGGATAGCTAGGCCGTCGTATCCACAGCCGGGCACCAGCGCGGGCAAGACCGACTTCAGCGAGAAGCTGCCGTGGAAGTCGGGATGGTACACATGGTCGGTGACGATTGTCTCCAGGTCGACCAAGCGCTCGGCCATGTCGAGCAGCGGCGCCTCCAGAGCGGGGACGAGGCAGGCAAGGTCTCGAAGCCGCTCGCGCTCGAAGCCGGCGTGGTACGCCAGGATGGTGCCGGGATCGGCGAAGCGACGGACGAGAGTGGCTGCCACGTTGGCCCGGGGGTCGTCGGACCCGTCCGCAAGGTAGCCGGCGTGGTCGACTGTCCCGTCGCCCTGCAGCCGGTGATCGGACCACTGAAACGGGATCTGCTCGTAGGGGCGGGTACCTGCAAAGACCGGCAGCGCCGGGTTCCAGGACTCGAAGTCGAGGAAATGTAGGGGAAAGGCCAGGCGGTCCAGGCTTTCGCCCAATCGCGGTTCGACCTGCAACCCGCCGCGCTGCACGGCGTCGATCATGCGCAGGACACGGGGCCCGAGGCTGCTCGTGCGGAGAAGACCGGCCAGGCGCGCGTATTCCAGGCTGTTCGGGGCCAATTCGCGCAGGTCTGTGATTCCCGCCGCCTCGAGACAGGCGATCGCCTGCGTGGCGCGCCCCAGTTCACCCACCGGGAACTCGGGGGAGCGGGGGCGGCAGTAGCCTTGATAGTACTCACACCCGCGGCAGGAGTTCTTGACGCTGACCTCCGGCGGCTCGTCGCCGCGCAGCCAGAGGGCGATGTTGCGCAGGGCAGAGGGGAGGGCGGTGGCAACGTGCCGGCGGGCGGCATCGGTGACGTCGTCGGGCACGAAGAGATCTCGCGGTCGGTAGGAATCTCCCCCTGGATGGACGTAGTCGCGATCGATGTGCATGAGCTGAGCGCGTTTGACCGGCAGACCGGCCGACTCGAGCACGTGCAGTTGGATGGCCACGTCGGGGACGTGCTTGATCGGGTCGACCTTGGTACCCGACTTCACCTCGGTGAGCTCGAAGAAGCCGTCATCCAGAAGCCGCAGGATGTCCACTCGCACCAGGATGCCATTGTGGTCTATCGCCGCTTCGTAGATCACTTCCCGACCGGCAGCCAGCGCCTCTCGAGTCTGACGCACCGCCTCCGGGATGTGGAGGTGGTCGGCGCTGATCAGTAGACCGCCCGGGTAGTACTCGCGCGCCAGCTCGCCGATGCGGGTGCCCATGTCGAACAGGGCCTGCAGGTTGGGGTCGACCGCGCAGAAGCGTGCCGAACAAGGCTGGGAAGGCGCGTAGGTAGCCGAGTCGCGGACAGGCGAGAAAGCTCGTGTACCGAGATTTGGAGAGCCCGGGGATGCGCTTCTGGGTCGTGTCGATACTCATGCGATCAGGATACCTCGCGCCTCGGACAGGAAGAGAAGGCCGTCTTCGGCGTCAGCTTCTGAGGACCGACTCCACCGTTTCTGCGCTCAACTCGTCGATAGAGGCGAGGGCGAGGTCGGCAAGCTCCAATGAGGCCGGGTCGAGCGGGAAGGAGGGATGGGGGATGGCGATCACCTTCAATCCCGCCGCGTGGGCTGCCCGTATCCCGGAGGGCGAGTCCTCCACCGCCACGCACCGCGCAGGGGTCGGCCCCGACCAGACTGCAGGCTCTCAGGTACACGTCCGGCTGCGGGCTTGCCCCGAGGCACGTCGTCGGACGAGGCCCAGGCAGCGAAGAACCGGTCCAATCCCGAGCGCGCGAGGACGAAGGCTATGATCTGCCGCGGAGAAGAGCTGGCCAGCCCCAACCGATAGCTCGCCGCGAGGCGCGCCACCGCCTGCTCAGCCCCGGGCACCATCGGCAGAGCCTCTGCGTAGTAGCGGAGCAGCCTGCGAGTCACCCGCTCGACTATCTCATCCTCCGCCAGGGGAAGCCCTCCCACCCGGCGGAGGTACGAGGCCCATTGCCGAGAGTTGTCGCCTCCGGCGAAGGCATCCGGGTCAAAATCGTTCCACGGCCGGTCGCACGCGGCGAACAACTCGCGCATCACCCGCTCCCAGACGCGCTCGGAGTCAAGTATGACCCCGTCCATGTCGAAGATGACGGCCGACTCCGACTCAGGATGCGTCAAGTCGCAGCCCCAGTTCGAGCGCGGCGCACGGCTGCACTGGTGTGTGTTCTAGCCGACCGGAGGGAGCTTGCCCGAGCAGGTTCCAGAGCATCTGGGCCACTTCTCCCCGAGTGGCGTTAGCCGTGGTGTCCCAGCCGGCCAGGACCCCGTTCGGACCCACGATGCCGTCCAGCAGACCGTTGGATTCCGCCAGCTTGATGTTCTGGCCATGCGTGGGGTCGGCGTAGCCGAGGACCCCGGTGAAGCCCTCGGGCGGCGGCACCAGAACCTGACTGCCTGCCCGCACGATCATGGTGATCACCTGCTGGCGGGTTATGTTCGCTCAAGGGTCGGAAGGTGCCGTCAGGATACCCTTCGGTGAGGCCGGTGAGGGCGGCCTTGGACACGTAGTGATAGGGGTACAGGTCGCCGGTGGTGTGGACGATCGGAGACTGCGTCGGCGAAGGCGAAGGTATCGGTCTTCGGTCACGGTGAGGCCCATGGTGAGCACGATCATCTTGGCGAATTGTTGGCGTGTGACCAGATCGTTCGGACCGAAGTTGCCGTTATCGTAGCCGTCGATGATCTTCTTGTCGGCCATGCCCTCGATGGCTGCGGCGTAGGGGTGATCGAGCGGGACATCGGGGAAGCGGGTGGCCTCGGACTGGTGCACCGCGGTGTAGAGGCCCTTGGTGCCGAACCAGGCGATACTGCGGCCATCGACCTCGGGGTATCCGACCGTATCTCCCTGCGCCGACACCTGGAGCGTGGCCTTGGTCGTGAACTCGTAGGCCATGATCGCCCGACGGCTGGCATTGGTCTGCCAGGCCACGATGTCGCCCTCGATGGAGGGGTTGAGGTTGCCCGCGATGTTGTTGGTGAGGGGGGTGGTGACGCCGGTGGCGATATCGTACAGATTGATCTGGTAGGTGGGCCAGGGATCGGTGCCCCCAGCCCAGATGTCGCCCGAAGTCCACACGATCCTGCCCGCATCGATGCGGGGGTGCTCGTTGTTCTTGGTGCCGGTCGCGATGGTCTTCATCTCTTTGGTGACCAGGTTGTAGAGGACGATCTCGGAGCCGAGCGCGCTTTCCGTGGGCGGGTTCTTGACGCAGACCACGCTAGTCGCCCCAGATGTCGGGGTCGCGGTATTCGGCGCCCGCGATGATCAGCGACGTGGTCTCCATGTCGATGTCGTAGAGGTAGATCCCCGGTTTGGCCGCGGAGCCGAGCATGTCCTTCTGCCACACGATCCGGTCGGCTTGAATGCGGGGGTTCCAGTCGTTCCAGTCCCCGGTCGAGGAGTTGTAGGTGATCTGCCGCACGGCGGCGGTCGCGGTGTCGTAGAGGTAGATGTCGTCGTAGGCGCCGGTCCGTGGCCCTGGTAGGCCACCCAGGGCCCGTCGGCGCAGGGGTTGTAGTAGGAACCGGGAAGGGTGACCGGGATGGCGATGTTCCCGCCCGTGGACAGGTTGAACACGAACATGCGGGAATTCTCTCCCGCCGGCACCCGTCCAGGCGATGCGGCCGCTGGCGACGGCGATGAAGGAAGGCTCGACCCCCGCCACGGGCGTGGGGATCGGTCCGCACCTGCCAGGGGTCGGCCGGCGCGCCGTCTCCGCCGCAGGCCGTCGCCGCCATGGCGAAGACAAGCGCGAGCGCGCATGCCACGATCAGCGACAGGACGAGCATGCTTCTTCTTCACTGCACACCCCCAAGGCCGCCGCGGGCCGGTGTTTCCGTTTTCGCCCATGTCGCCCCATTGTCCCGCCCCGGAGTGGGTCGGGTCAATAGCTGAGTCTCTCCTACGAAGGTCGCACTGGGCGCGGCAGCACCGGGAATCCCGATGTCGCGGTCCCTCTTGATGCTACCACCATATAGTGGTTCATAATGTGGGTAGAGGCCTGGCAACACTTGAGGTGTGTCACGAGATGGGAGGGACTGTGGACTGGGAAAAGGCGTCAGTTGAGCTGAGCGACATACTGGGGCAAGCCGCCGAACCATTTCCGCTCGTGGAGAGACGGAAGATGTTCGGCGGTCTCACGCTGTTCGTCAACGGGAACATGTTCGCCGGAGTGCATGGGCGCAAGATCGTTCTCAGGCTGTCGGAGGCGGAGCGAGCGAACGCGCAGGCGGAGGCCGGCGCGTTGCCGTTCGAACCCATGCCGGGCCGGGTGATGAAGGAATACGTCGTGGTTGCCTGAGCCGGTGTGGAGCAACCCGGAGGTACTGGAGGAGTGGATAGGCCGCTCGGTCGAGTATGTTGGGGCCTTGCCGCCAAAGGAGGCGAAGCCGAAGAAAGCGCGCGCCGCAAAAGGAGGAGTATCGTGACCGAGACCCGAGCGGTCAGGAGGATCTTCCCCGCTCGGCCCACCCTTGAGGGAGCCGGCGTTCGTCTGAAGCGGGCCTTCGGGTTCTACGAGGCGCCGCAGTTCGATCCGTTCCTGCTGATGGACGATTTCGACTCGGACGAGCCGGCAGACTACCTCGCGGGGTTTCCGTGGCACCCGCACCGGGGGATCGAGACCATCACCTACATGCTGCACGGCCGGGTCGAGCATGGCGACAGCATGGGTAACACGGGGACGATCGGGCCGGGCGATGTGCAGTGGATGACGGCCGGGAGCGGCATCATCCACCAGGAGATGCCGCATGGCAACCCGGCGGCCGGGGACGACGGGCGCCGGCGTGGCGGCGGCCGGCGGCCGGCGACCCGACGAGCGCTGCTGCCGGCAACGCCCGACGCTGCTCTGGGGCTTCCAGCTCTGGGCCAACCTACCGGCCGCGCACAAGATGATGGACCCTCGCTACCAGGAGGTGAAGAGCAGCCAGGTCCCGCGGGTCGAATTGGACGGCGGCGTGGTCGCGCGCGTCATCTGCGGCTCCGTGAATGGCGTCGCCGGGCCGGTGCAGGACATCATGACCGACCCGGAGTATCTGGATATCTCGGTGCCGGCCGGCTCCCGCTTCGCACACCCCGTGCGCCGGGGGCACACCGTCTTCGCCTACGTGATCGAAGGCAGCGGCGACTTCGGTGAAGGGGGCACGGCGAAGGTGGGCCGAGAGAACGCGATCCTTTTTAGCGACGGAGACCAGGTGGTGATCGCCACGGACCGGGAACCGGCTCGGTTCCTGCTCGTGTCCGGACGGCCGCTGGGCGAACCATTGCCTGGCGGGGGCCCATCGTCATGAACACTGAGGAGGAGTTACGCCGTGCGTTTCGAGAGTATCAGGAGGGAACGTTCGTCAAGCGCGGTTCCATGCCGCCTGGCGTGTCGTAGAATGAGGCTCCGGTGAGCCGCGCGATCGAGGGCGACACCGTGACGGTG
>CAWEJM010000008.1:0-127986 GCA_963809395.1 uncultured Actinomycetes bacterium
CGGTGCCAGGAGCGCCGACGGCCAGTTCGGCGGGGCCAGGTCTCGAGCCCTGACGGCGCCGTTCGGAGAAGGGCCGGTGGCGAAGGTCGTCTCCGCGGACGGCGAGCAGATCGAAAAGGGCAGCCTGGGCGGGCGTTTCTTGTGCGAGGTGCTTGATCCTGCTGTCGGCCGGGTGGATGCGGTTCTGCAGGGCATCGAAGTCGAGCCTGCCGTTGACGACGACGATCACCTCCCCGTCGACCACCGTTCCCGCTGGCAGCTGGACGAACGCGGGCGCAAGCTCGGGAAAGTAGCGGAGGAGCGGCTTGGCGTGCGGCTGTCGAGTCGAGAGGATGGCGCCCCTCGGCCGCGCCCGGTCGGTCCGCTGCGTGCCGGCGGCGGCGTCCGCTCTGTCCACCGGCACTCCAGATGACCACTCGAAAACCGTCCCACTTGGGCTCGTACGCCCAACCCGGAGGCGGAGGCAGCTCGTCGGCTACCTCCGCCTCCATGGGTGTGATCGGCGGGTCGAAGGGCCAGTCAATCACGATGGGGGGTGCGGCGTCAGAGAAGTCTTGCGTCGCACAGGTCGTATGTGTTGTCGTAAAGGTTGTTGACGCCAAGGGTCGGGGTCGCGGTGAATCGATGGCAAGGCCCCACATGTTCCCCGCACATTCGTTGCCGGTCGCGGTCCCGTAGCTGTAGTCGCCGAAGTAGATGCCGGCTTCGGCGTTGTCCAGGCACAGGTTGTCTTCAACCGTGGCGCTCGAATCCTCATAGAGGCCGATGCCGTCCTCATGAACACTGTCAGAGCACTCGTTGTTTCGGATGTCGCCGACGGCGTACCCGCTGAACCTGATCCCGGTGTATTCGTTCTCGGAGCAGACGTTGTTCTCAACGAGCACCTGGGCGTCATCGTTCACCGATATTCCGTTCAGCCCGTTGTCGGTGCACTCGTTTCCGCTGACGACCCCGATCGAGTTGGCCCAGAAAGTGATGCCGTTCTCACCGTTGTCGTACATGAGGTTGTTCTCAAGGGTCACGTCGGCGTCCTCGTCCACTTCGACGCCGTGGAGGTCGTTGAGCGTGAAAACACAATCGGTCACGGTAGCGGTCGTGGTCCCATACAGGTACAGGCCGTCGCCCTGATGATCGTTCCAGCGCACGGCTCCCGAGAAGCCGCAGCGCTGCAGGTCGATCGTCGCGTCTCCCGCATCCATCACATCGGTGGGCGCACCGGACCCGGTGGTCACGAACTGGATGTCCTGTGCCGAGAAGCTGACCGAATAGACGTCTACCACGGTGTCGGCGCAGGTGACTGTCGTGCTGTTCGGCCCTTCCATCCCGCTTCCCACCAGATCGAACGAGAAGTCGACCGAGAGTGTCTGGCTCAAGATGAAGATGCCCGGGCCCAGATTGATGGTGGTGCCGGTGTCGATGTCGGCCACGGCCGCCTCGATGGTGGGGTAGTCGCCGCTGCCGTCCGCGTATACCCAGACTCCCGACGGGGTGAGGAGATACGAGAACGTTCCACAGCATCTGGGCTACCTCGCCGCGGGTAGCGTTGGCGGCGACGCTCCAGCTGGGGCCGATGCCGATGAGGCCGTCGAGCAGGCCGTTGTACTCGGCGATTCGCAAGTTGGCGCCGTGAGGCTCGGGGACGTCAGTAGAAGTCCGATGGCGTACCCGCAGGCGGATCCACGAGAGAGCCGGGAAGATGGTTCTTGACCCCGCGCACGATCATGCTCACGACCTGGTCGCGGTGGATGTAGTCCCAGGGGCCGAAGAGGGTCTGCGCCGAGTTCTGTCCCGTAGGTGATGCCGTTGTCGAAGGCCGTCTGCACGAAGCGGTGCGGATAGCCGGTAGCGTCGGGCGATCCAGATCGGTGAAGCGGGTGCTGGTCGAGGCATTGGGGGTTATGCCCAGCGTGCCCACGATCATCTTGGCGAACTGCGCTCTCTTGACCGAGTCGTTGAGGCCGAAGTTGCCGTTGGTCCTCGTAGCCACCGATGATCCCGAGCGAGGACAGGTCGTCGATGGCAGCGGCGTAGGGGTGGCTGGCAGGGACGTCCGGGAAGGCCAGGGCCGGTGAGGCGAAGGCAAGCATGCAGGATGGCGGCCAGTCACGACCGCCCCGACGATTGCCAGCCGAACGACGGCTCCCTGCGCGCCCTGCGCTTGCCGGAGTGGCGATGTCGCAGGGTCCGTTGCTAGGTGTCGATCTGGCATGTCTTCCCCTCCTTGTTTATCGCCCCGCAGGAGCGCCTTTCGCCCAGAACGCGGTCGGCCGGACGCCCTACCGTGAGAGTAGGCCGGGTAGCAGGAAAGCGCAAGGCCCAGGGCCTGCCCGGCGTCCGCTCGGTTCGGCCGGACTGAGTGCGCCGCGGCCGCCCCGTGCCGGCCGCGGGCGCGGCCGTTTGGATACACTCCGCGGCGGAGACATACAGCGACGTCGGATGTCAGGCGTATCGGGTGCATGCGGGAGAGTGTGCCGTGACGAACGGTGATGAGAGCGATCGGGTGGCCGAACGGGCGGGCACCGAGAAGCGGATCGGCCGCCGGGCCTTCATCGGCCTGATCATAGCCGGCCTTGCCGCGCTGTTCCTCGGCAAGGAGATCATTCCCCGTTTCCCCGGCGGAGTCACGCGCGTCGCTGCAGGGCGGCGACTTTCGTATCAACAGCATCGCCACCGGGCCGGACTTCGACCCGGCTACCTGGCGCCTGACCGTGGATGGTCTGGTCCGCAAACCGCTCACGTTCACATTCGCCCAGTTCTCCGATCTTCCTCAGGTGGAGCGCACGCGTGACTTTCAATGCGTCGAAGGCTGGAGCGTGAGCGGAGTCCAATGGAAGGGCGTGACCATGCGCGAGGTGATGGAACGCGCCGACATCGATCCGCAGGCGACTCACCTGGTCTTCTACTCGGGTGACGGGGAATACACGGACTCGCTGACGCTTGAGGAAGCCCTGCGGCCCGATACCCTCCTGGTCCACCAGATGAACGGGATACCGCTCAAGCCGGAGATGGGACGCCCGGTGCGCCTGATCCTCCCGGGCAACTACGGCTACAAGTACGTCAAGTGGGTGGTGCGCGTGGAGGCCATCGCTCCGGGTCCCGAGGGTTACAAGGGCTACTGGGAGAACTACGGTTATCCCGGCCGACGCCACGATAGGGTGAGAGGATGAAGGACGAGCCGCGCATACTCCGCTTCGTGCTCGCCGAGCGGCTTTCCCACTGGCTCTACGCCGCGTTCTTCCTCATGGCCTTCATCAGCGGCCTGCTGATGTGGATTCCGGCGACTCGGGCCTGGATGGCCGGGGCACGGCGAGTGGTGGCTCACTACCATGGGGGCGCCGGCCTTCTGATGGTGGTGATTCCCGCCGTTCTGTTCCTGATTCTCGACCGCAGACGCCTTGCGGCCGACGTTCGCGACATAGACGTGTGGGACGCTGACGATCGCCGCTGGTTTTGGGCGGCCGTGCGCGGGCGCACCTTGCGCGGCCGGGAGATGCCCCCTCAGGGTCGGTTCAATGCCGGGCAGAAAGCCAACGCCGTCCTGGTGGCCGCCATGGCTCTGGGCTTCGTCCTCACCGGTTCGATGCTGGAGGGACGCGAGTACCTGCCCGTTGTGGTTGGTGTCCCGGGCGTTGTGGTTGCACGACTTCTTGACCATTGCCGGGATAGCGCTGCTGCTCGGTCATCTAGCCCACGTGTTCCTGACCCGGCATGGGCGTGACTCCCTGCGCGCCATGGTCGGCGGCACCCTTAGCGAGGAGACTGCCCGCGACAGATATGTCAAATGGTGGAGGGAAATGTGAAGTCGGAGGCGCCGGGTAGATAGTGGCGTCGGGTAGATAGTGTAGTAACCTTCTTGCTCGCTGAATTCAGATTCCGACTTCCGACCCAATGAAGGGACATGCCACATGCAAGCGACCCGCGGCGCCGTCGTAAGCCTCAGCTACACTCTTACCGATGACGAGGGCACTGTCATCGATTCAAGCGAGGGCTGTGCCCCCCTCATCTATCTTCATGGCTACGAGAACATCATCGCCGGTCTCGAGAACGCTTTGGAAGGCGTCACGGCCGGATACAAGTCGCAGGTGGTGGTGGAAGCCGCCGATGCTTACGGCGAAGTCGATGAGGAAGCCATCTTCGAGGTTCCCAGGGAACAGTTTCCCGAGGATATGCCGGTGGTCCCGGGCATGACCGTCGCCGGCGAGACGCCGAGTGGCGACGTGCCCCTGGTGGTGGTGGAGGTGAACGACGACCGGAGTGGTGGTCGACGCCAATCATCCCCTGGCCGGCATGAGGCTCCACTTCGACGTCGAGGTGGTGGACGTGCGGCCGGCCTCCAACGAAGAGCTACGGCTGGGGTACCCTCAGTGAGAAAGCCGGTGACGGAGAGGCGCGCGAAGGCGAGGCGAGCGACGGGAAGGTAGGCGTCAATGGGTGAAGTCGTGCACACCTCTCGCATCACCATCACGCGGGAGAACGGTCCCACTCGCAAGGCCACCATCGAGGGCTTCAGCGATCCCATCTACTACGGAGTGCACGGGGGGATCAAGAAGTTCTACCGGGTGGATCCGGAGGTGGAGCACGCTGCCACGCTCGATCATATCGTGGGGGCGGTCGGCGGCTGAATGATGGGGACACTGGCCACGGCGCTGGCCAGCCGCAAGATCCCCACCCACACCGACCGCTACGAGGCGCACGTCGAAGGCGACATCGAGGATGTCGACGGGGTGCTGCGCATCTCGCGCATCCGGGTCGCGTACAGCCTCAAGGTGCCGGCCGGCAAGGCAGACGAGGCCCGCGAGGTCTTCGCCGGCTATATCGAAGGGCTGCCCGGCGGCGATGAGCGTCCGCGGCTGCATCGACATCACCGACAGTCTGGAGATCACCGAACTTGCGGACCGCTGACGCGCCTGAGGCCGGCCGGGGCCCTGACGCCGCCGGCCGGCCGCACGTGGACGGGGAGAGCCTTCTCTGAGCCGGCGCGGTCTCCTACTCGGACAGCGTGAACGGCGGGTACTGGTCGGTGATCAGTAGCAGCGCGTACGCTTCCACCCGCAGCGACCAGCGGTTCACCCCCACCACGTAGTCAAAGAGGCCGCGGGGATATCTGCCCGTGAAGAGGATGGCGAACCAGGCGATGATGATGCACACGATCGCCCCGATCCACAGGAAATACAGGACGATCCAGTGAGGGATGGCCAGCAGCCACTTCACGATGGGTAGCCCTCGATTGAGCTGCTTCGCGTCGGGATAGGCGAAGTCGAGGTGGACGGCCTGTTCCTCGTCGGTCGACGGGTACTCGTCGCGCAACAACTGCCGCGTAGGCCGCCACGCGCGTCGATGAAGCGGGTGAGGTTGAGGTTCCAGTCGAACCACCAGCGCGGGTATTTCTGGCGGAAGAGGATCATGAGGAGCACGGGGAGGAAGAGCACGCCGCCCACCGCCCACGACCAGGAGTAGCCCGTGCCTTCCATCGAGAGCGTGCCCGGAGCCGAGAAGCCCGGCGATGACGCCGATGGGGATGATCCACAGGAAGCGGAGGCCGGTGGTCAGGCGGTTGAGCGGTCTGTCCGGGTAGTCCACAGTGAACGTCAACGGGTAGGGGGTGGCCGGGGGGCTGGGGGGTACTGTGCCGCCGGTTCCTGCATGGTCCACCTCCATGTCGTCGCTGCGCTCATTGCCGATGTCCGGTTGCCCAGAGTATCCACAATATCAGACAGTGGCGGCCCGTCCTTGAATGTGACCGGGGCCTCCCCGATAATGGGCGGACGCAACACGAAGGCTGGTCGGTATGCGCTCCATGGCTTTGAAACGCATCAAGAATCTCGGTCCGGTCAAGCGCTACCGCTCGGAGCGGTACGTGCTCATCTCCCTGGTGACGTTCGCCCTAACCGTGGTGGCCCTTCGGGGCATCCTCAAGCTCACCGGTTACGCGCAGATCGGCAACGATACGGTGCATATCGCGCACGTCTTGTGGGGCGGCCTGGCTCTCTTTGCCGCTGCGCTCTTGCTTCTCGCGATCTCCAACCGGTGGGCGCTGGTCCTGGGAGCGGTGCTGAGTGGGGGCGGAGTGGGCCTCTTCATCGACGAAGTGGGCAAGTTCATCACCCAGAGCAACAACTACTTCACACCGGCGGCCGCGCCGATCATATACGCGCTTTTCCTTGCCACGGTCCTCGTGTATCTACGGGTGAGGCGCCCTCCCGGCCGTGACGTTCGCGGAGAGATGTACCGCGCTCTGGAGCAGATGTCGGGAGTCTTGGATCACGAAATGAGCCGGCACGACCTCAACGAACTGGCGCGCCGCTTGGAGCAGATCCAGGCTTCGGCCAAGGGCGAAGCCGTGCGCGTGCTGGCCGCGTCGATGCTCGCCTTCGTGGAAGCCGAACGCCCTCGGATCGTCGAGCCTCAGCCGGGGCGGATGCAGCGGTTCTCCGTGCAGGTGCGCCTGTGGGCCCGGCGGGTGTTCACTCGGTCGAGATTGCGCGCCTTCCTGATCTTCGCCCTGCTGGTGGGCGGCGTCTACGCCGTTCTCGACATGGCCCTGCTGGCTTTTCTGGCAGTCGCGCCCGCCTCGGGGGCCACCGAGTTCCTACGCTCTTTGGTCTCTGCCGGCGAACTGGCCGCGCTGGGGGACAAGGTCTGGTTCTCGGTGCGCGCCGTGCTGGAAGGGGGAGTGGGCGTCGCCATGCTGGCTGGTGCGGTCCTGATGGGGCTGCGGCGCGAATGGAGGGGTCTGAGCATCGCCGTCGCCGGACTCATCGTTGATCTGACAGTGGTCAATCTGCTGGTCTTCTATCAAGACCAGTTCAAGGCCCTCATCGGTACCGCGGTGCAGTATGTAGTGTTGGTGGCCGTGTTCTCGTACCGGCGCATCTACTTGGAGGAGGAGGGGGAGATGGCGGCGCAGGCTGAGGACGCGGCCCAGGCCGAGTTCGCCGACGCGCTTCGCGAGGCGTCGACGGAATCCGCCGCCCTGGCCCCGGTCGTTTCATGAAAGGGGCTCCTCCGGGCGACGCCGCTACGAAGGGCCTGCGGAGAGGCGCCTTGGGCGGGCTGGTGTTCTTCGCCGGCATCGGCACCATGGCCACGGAGATGTGCGCCTCCCGCCTGCTCGCCCCCTACTACGGCTCGTCCACCATGATCTGGGCCAACATCATCGGCCTCATCCTGATAGCTCTCTCCCTCGGTTACGTGTTGGGGGGCAAGCTGGCCGATCGACGGCCCCGCCCCCGTGTCCTCGGGATCGTGGTGCTGGCCGGAGCCGTTCTCACCGCCGTGGTTCCCTTCGTGGCCCGGCCCTTCCTGAACGTCACCATCAACGGCATCGACTCGGTGTCCACCGGGGCCGTGATCGGCTCGTTCTTCGCCTGCGTCGTCCTGTTCGTCCCTTCGGTGCTGCTGTTGGGGATGGTGACGCCGTTCGCCATCCGCATCGGCATACGGCAGATGGACAAGGCCGGCTCGACGGCCGGCCGCATCTTCGCTCTCTCCACGGCCGGCAGCCTGTTGGGGACCTTCATGCCTCCTCTGGTGACCATCCCCCTCTTCGGCACTCAGCGGACGCTCTTGGGGGCGGCGGCGCTCATCGCCGCCGCCGCCGCCCTCCTCCTCGGCGTCCGCTGGCTGGTGGTGGCCGTGGTCCTGGCCGCGCTCATCGCCATCCCCCCGGGCGCGGTCAAGGCTACCGCCGGGCTCATCTACGAGAAGGAATCGCGCTACCAGTTCGTGCAGGTGGTGGAGCGGGACGACGAGCGTCTCCTCTACCTCAACGAGGGCTACGCGGTCCACTCGATCTGGCGCCCGAACACCGTGCTCACCGGCGGCGAGTGGGACATGTTCCTCACCGTCCCGCCGCTCCTCGGCCGCCCCGTCGAGCGGATCGCCATGCTGGGCAACGCCGGCGGGACCACCGCCCGGTCTTTCGGCGTGTACTACCCCGACGCGAACATCGACGGCGTGGAGATCGATCCGCAGGTGACCGCCGTGGCCGCCCGCTACTTCGGTCTGGCCGACAACCCCCGTCTGAAGGTGGTGACCGCGGACGCCCGTCCCTTCCTGCAGGCGACGAACGAGAAGTACGATCTCATCTTCATCGATGCCTACCGGCAGCCCTACGTGCCCTTCTACTTGGCCACGGCCGACTTCTTCAAGCTCTGCCGCGAGCGCTTGGCGCCCGACGGGATCGTGGCGCTGAACATCTCCACGGTGCCGGGAGACGACCGGCTGTCGCGCTCCATCGCCGGGACGCTGGCCACCCAGTTTCCCCTGGTGATGAAGTGGCCCGCCCTCCGCTTCAACCAGTTGGTGCTGGGGTTCGCCGACTCCCAGGACCCGGCCGCCCTCGCCCAACGGGCGGCGCAGGCGCCGGCGGATATCCTGCCCCTGACCCAGCTCCTGACGGCGGAGTGGACGAAGGTGCCACCGATGGCCGACTACTGGACCGACGACCGCGCCCCGGTGGAATGGATCACCGACCGCATGATCGTCAGCTACGGCACCAGCGGGCAAGGACCGGGGCGAGCAGATGCTTCCGACGGCACCTTAGGCGGCTCGAGCAAGCGTGTTGGCGGCGATAGACAGGGCGTTTCGGGAAGCGGGTTTCAGCCACCGGGTGGTCGGGGTGGAGGTGCTGCAGGAGCTCGACGAGACCTTCGCCATGTTGCTGGAGCGGGGGCTGCTCTCCGAAAGCCTGTACGCCGAGTACGCCGACAGCCTGCAGTTCGCGCCGCCCCCGGATATGGGCGAGGTGCGCTCGCTGGTGGTCGTGGCCACCCCTTCTCCTCCGGTCAAGGTGTTGTTCCATCTGGACACGGGGCCGGTGGAGGCGATCATCCCGCCGACGTACATCTCGTCCGCGGTCCGGGCTCGCTGCCAGGAACTGCTGAGCCGGGATCCTCGGCCCGGCCGGCTTCTCCGCGGCTCGGGTGCGGGTGCCGGCGAAGCTGCTCGCCGTGCGCACCGGCCTGGCAGAGTACGGCCGCAACAACATAGCCTACGTCCACGGATTGGGCAGCCTCTGCCGACTGGACGTCTTCGCCACCGATGCCGATCTCATTCCCGCCGGCGAGCCGCGCGGCAGGACTCTCGCGCTTCATCGTGGGAGGGCGCGATCCGATAACCGGCCATTGGAGCCCGCCCCGGCGCATGGGCAGTTGTTCGGCCTGCAAAGCCTGCCACCACGCCTGCCCTACCGGCTGCATCCCCTATCCCGGGGAGGGGGTGGTGATCGACGCCAAGCGCTGTCTCACCTACCTCAACGAGCACGAGGGCGAGTGGCCGGATTGGCTGGATGCCGGGCAGCCATAACTGCCTGGTCGGGTGCATGAGGTGCCAGCGGGCCTGTCCTGCCAACAAGCACCACTTCCGTCGCGGAGGCGCAGGTGGCGGAGTTCGACCGGGCGGAGACGACCCTGATCCTCGAGAATCTTCCCGCTGGAGGAGCTCCCCGCCCCGTTGCGCGCGAAACTCGAGCAGCTCGACCTGGACGACGTCCTCGACGGTCTTGGGCAGGAACCTGCTGGCGCTGGCGCGAACTGTCAACCATGAGACGGACAGAGACCAGCAATACTATCCTCCCCTGAGCACAGGTCGGTGAGCGCGATCTGCGCGCATCTTCACCGCGCCTACCGTGATCTCCGCTTCTATCCTCAGGATCATCCCACGGCCCGCCAGACTCTGGAGATGCTGGTGGAGGCGCTCGTCGCGCACGTGAACGCGGAGGGCTCTCTGACCCTGGATGTGGAGGAGGGCCGGCTGCTCTACGAAGGGGAGCAGGTGTATTCGCACGAGACCAGCCGAGACAATCTGGCCTTTCTCATGTTTCGAGACGGCATACGGTCGCTGTCGTTTCACCCGGGGCTCGAGGCGGGAGAGGTAGAGGCCTTCGCGGATTGCCTGGCCCACGCGGACGATCTGGCCGATGCCGAGCACGACCTGGCCACGGCTTTCTGGGAGCAGGATTTCACCCACATCGACTATCGGGTGGCCGACCCGTTTCTTGGGGGAGAGGTGCTGCGCGAGGGGACCATCGATGCTCTGCGGGAGACGGTGCTTCGCCGTCTGGACGAGGCGTCTCTGGCCGAAGGGTCTCAGGTCGGTGCGCAGCGGGCGCATCTCCTAGCGGTCGAGCGCGCGGAGATCGATGAGCCCAGCCTGGCTCTCACCGCGGCGGAGGTCGAGCAGAGCGAGCGGGCCGCGGAGGATCCGTCCAATGTGCTGGAGGATTTCGCCCTTGTGCTACTCGAGATCGCCGGTGGGTTCTCGGGGCAGATCGCCGAAGACGATGCGCTGACGCGCTCGCTGGCCATGGTCGTCGACTCCTATCTGGAAAGCCGCAACCTGGATGGGCTCGGCTCTTGTCTTCGATCGGCTGCAGCGGTTGGAGGCCAGGGTCGCTGTCCCGCCGGCTTCGTCGGCCTGGTGGTGAGCGCGGGGGTGACGACGGAGGGGCTGGACCGGATCCTCGAGGGGATCGGCCAGGCGCCGGCGGAGGAGGTGGCCCGCATCGAGGGGTTCCTCAGCGCGGCGCGGTGGTGGATCTACCCCGCTCTTCTGGAGTTGCTCGCCGAGAGCGCCGACCGGGCGGTGCGCAAGAGCGTGCTGGCGGTGCTGGGGGCGGAAGGAGGAGTGCCCGGGCCGCATCTGGCGCCTCTTGTTCCAGGACCCTCGCTGGTACGTGGTGCGCAATGCCGTTCAGCTGGCGGCCGGCTCGCGCGATCCGGAGCTTCCCGGCCAGTTGGAGCGGCTGCTGCGCCATCCCGATGTGCGGGTGAGGCGGGAGACGATACGGACCCTGGACACGTTGGGCGGCGGGCCCGCCCTGCAGGTGCTGGCCAAGGCCCTCGCCGACGAGGACTCCTCCGGTGCGCACTCTGGCGGTGCAGAGCCTGGGGCGGCAGGGAGGTCGAGAGCACGAGGCCATGGTGCTGGCTCAGGTGGAGGGCCGCGATTTCGACACTCGTCCCGCCGAGGAGATCGAAGCCTTTCTGGTCGCCCTGGCCGTTCTGGGCAAGGAGCGGGCGGTGCCGGTTCTCGATAGGCTGTGGAGACGCAGGCGCTTGCGCGCCCGGCCGATCCGCGGTGCGGCTGGCCGCGCTCCACGCGCTGGGAGCCATTCCCACCTCCGCCGCCCAGACGGCGCTGATGGAGGCCGCCAAGTCCGGGGACGCCCAGGTGAAGCGGGCCGCTACCCGCGCCCTGCAGGAAGGCCGGGCCCGGCGAGTCGGGGAGCCATCAGTGAGCGACGGCCCGGACTCCCGTTTCCTCCGCGAGCCGCGACCAGGCTCTCGCCCTGGCTCTGGCGGTCGCCATCCGCACCGCCGCGTACTTCGACCCGGACAATGCCGTCATGCAGCAGGCGGGCGCCCTCCTCAGTGTCACTGCTCGCCGAGCACACCGGGAGCGAGGGCTCGGTCACCGTCGGGGTGCATAGTCACTGCGTCTTCGTGGGCAAGGCGCGGGTGCGCACGACCGTCTCCACCTACGGGCGGTTCGCCTATCTCATCCAGTTGTTCGAGTCCTGGAACATAAGCACGTTGACTTTCTTCGAGGACTTGACCAAGGAGGAGCTGATGCAGGTGGTGCGTCTGCTTGCCCGGGAGCGCCGCGACGGGATCCGAGGATCTCGCCGACATGCTGCGCAGTCGGGGTCTGGACCGGGTGCAGGCGGACATGCTCGTGGGGGGAGGTCAGCCCCAAGCCATCGCTCCAGTGGAGGCGTACGCGGCCGCCATGCAGGTGAGCGACGAGATGCAGGAGGCCTCAGCGACCGGAGAGCCCGCCAACGTCCGCCGTCTGCGTCACGTGACCCAGGCGGTGGTCGACCAGATCCTGCGCGATCCGCGGTCGCTGGTGGCTCTCACCACCATCAAGGATTTCGATCGCTATCTCATCTCCCACTCCACCAACGTGGCCGTGCTTTCGGTGGTGCTGGGCCAACGACTGGGTCTGAGCAAGTCGAAGCTGGGAGAGCTGTGTCTGGCCGCCTTTCTCCACGATGCCGGCAAGCTTGAAGTGACGCCGGACGTTCTGAACAAGCCCGGGGCGCTCGATCCCGAGGAATGGGAGGAGATGCGTCGTCATCCCGTCCTGGCCGCGCGCACTCTCCTGGGCGGCCGCCGTCTCACGCCCTCCAGCATGAGAGCCGTGGTGGTGGCGTTCGAGCACCATCTCAACTACGACATGAGCGGCTATCCGCACACCGAGATCAAGGACAAGGTCACCCTCTTCGGGAATATCGTGGCCATCGCCGACCGCTACGACGCGCTGACCACCGCCCGGGTGTACCGCGAACGGAACTTCACTCCCCACGAGGCCCTTGCCTACGTGATAGACAACGCCGGCACGCTCTTCGATCCGATACTGGTGAAGCTCTTCGTGGAGATCATGGGTCTGTATCCCCCGGGGACGCTGGTGGAGCTGACCAGCGGAGAACTGGGAGTGGTCTGCGCGTCGCCCGCGGTTGGGAGGCCACTGGACCGACCCAAGGTGCGCGTGGTGGCCGGAGGGGAGCTCGGATCGATACTCGATCTGGATGAGCCGATCGGAGGCGCGTTCGTGCGCGGCGTGAAGAGCGTACTCAACCCGTCCAACCAAGGGCCAGATACCCGCCGTGGACCCCTCGATCTTCGACGCGGTGGAGTAGGGCGCGACGACGCGCGGGCGCCGTGCAACGGGCGCCGAGCCTCGGGCGCGCTCAGCCACCGCCGCTCAGCTGCAGCCGGCCAGGCGCTCCGCCGCCTTCTTCTCCACCACCAGGTTCAACTCATTCGGGTCGCCCTGGCGCAACGCCTTGGTGGGGCAGACCCGTACGCATGCGGGCTCCAGGTCGTTCTCGATCCTGACGCTGCAGAGGTCGCATTTCTGCATGGTGCCGTCCTTGCCGAAGCGGGGCACCCCGAAGGGGCAGGCGATGGAGCAGCTGTGGCAGCCGATGCAGAGGTCGGCGGTGACCTTCACCACGCGGGTGCCCGTTTCGCGGGCGATGGCGCCTGTGGGACAGGCCATGATGCAGGGAGCGTCTTCGCAGTGCATGCACGCCAGGGATACGTAGCGCAGCCGGGCCTCAGGAACGGTTCCCGTCTCCACCTTGAACACCTGGCGCCAGGCGGTGGGCTCGGCGCCGATCTCCAGATCGTTCTGATCCATGCAGGCCACGGCGCAGGCGAAGCACCCGGTACAGCGATCGACGTCGAGGTAGAAAGCGTGGCTCATCGTGTCACCCCCTCCGCGTCCGAAGCCAGTGGGCGCCGCTTTCTTCACGGCGCAGAGCGAAGCCTTGTATCCGGGAAAGCCGGAGATCGGATCGAGGTAGTCACCCGGCAGCAGGGTGTTGACATCGGCCTCCGGGTAGGCGTGATACATGTGCGCCACTCCCGGCTGGGCGAGCTCGGTGAGGTTGGCGGCCACTTGGATGGAGCCGGCCGGCGTCGACAGTTCGACCCGGTCGCCCTGGGCGATGCCCAGACGGCGGGCATCGGACGGGTTGAGGTCGACGGCGGCATCCCGGCGCAGGCTGCGGGTCCACGGGAGCCGGAAGGTGCGCGAATGCACGAACATGGGCAGGCGCGAGCCGGTGTTGAGTACAAAGGGATAGTCCTGGGCCAGTTCGGGAGTGGACGCGGGGCTGTTCTTGGGCTCGCTGTAGAGAGGCAGAGCGTCGATGCCCGGCCGATCGGCGTACTTCTCCAGGAGAGCGGAGGTGAACTCCATCTTGCCGCTGGGTGTGGGGAAGCCGTTCTTCTCGTACTTCTTGAACGTCACAGGGAAGGGGTTCGGCACCGGCATGCCGCCGGGGTGCTCCTTGAGCTGTGCCACCGTCATGCCGCTGGGTTCCAGGTTCCAGTCCAGCGCAGCTTCGAAGCCGCGAGTGAAGTCCGGGGCGCCATTGGGCAGGAAGCCACCGCCGGTGCCTCCTGGGGGATTGAGCAGAGGATCGTCCAGCCCGAGCTTGCTGGCCAGGCCGAAGATGATGTCGGTATCGGAGCGGGACTCGCCCAGCGGCTCGATCACCGGCTGGGTGAGAATGACGTACTTCTGTGGATAGCAGCGCAGCTCACTGCGCTCCACCGAGCCGCAGGCCGGAAGGACGATGTCGGCATACTTCGACGTGTCCGTGGCGAAAAGGTCGACGTCGCAGATGAAGTCGAGCTTCTCCATGGCCGCCAGGAGGCCGTTGGGATCGGGCCCGATCCGGTGGTTCATCCCGAACGCCATGAGGCCGCGCAGCGGGTAGGGTTCGCCGGTGGTGAGCTGACGGGGCAGATCCATGGTCTGGGCCTGGTCGATCATCTCGGTCCAGACCGGGAAACGGTCGGCCCCCAGACGCGGAGGCATGTCGCTCCACGGGCGGGGCATCTCGAACTCGTGCTGGCGAGTGGTGAAGCCGGCGCCGCCTATCTCCAGCCAACTGAACGGCTGCGCCACGTTGCCGCCGGGTACGTCGAAGTTGCCGGTGAGGCCCACGAGGGCCGCCGCCGCCCGCTGGTTCTGCACCCCGTTGGTGTTGTGGACCACAGGGGTCGAACTCGGCATCATGGCGGCCGGCTTGGTGGTGGCGTAGAGGAGGGCGGCTTCGCGGATCTTGGCCGCGGGCACGCCGGTGATCTTCTCGGCCCGTTCCAGGGGGAACTCCGCAGCGTACGCGCGGAATTCGTCGAAGCCGCGGGTCCATTCGGATACGAACTGCCGGTCGTAGAGCCCCTCGCTGATGATGACGTTGGCCATGGCCAGAGCTAGGGCGCCGTCGGTGCCCGGCCGCAGCCGCAGGTGCAGATCGGCGATGGAGGCGATGGGAGACATCCGCGGGTCGACCACGATGAACTTGACCCCCCGGTCGCGGGCATCCATGAGCCGGCGGGCGCCGGCGGTGTTGGCGTAGAAGGGGTTGCCGGTCCATACGAGCAGGCACTTGGTGTTGGCGATGTCGGGAGCGGCCATCTGGCCGTAGTCCAGCCGCCAACCCATGGCCATGGCGGTGAAGCAGACGCTCGACTCGGTGCAGTAGTTGGGGGAGCCGAACTGCGAGGCCAAGCGGTGGAGGAAGGGCCGCAACTGCTTGGGATAGCCGCAGTAGAAGACCACCGATTCGGGACCGCTCTCGGCTTTGAGCCGCTGCAGGTTCTCGGTGATGGTATCGAGAGCTTCGGTCCAGGAGATGGGGACCATCTCGCCGGAGCCGCGCGGCCCCACTCGCTTGAGCGGCGTGCGCAGCCGGTTCTCGTGATAGACCCACTGACGCGTGGCCGCGCCCTTGGAGCAGAGCGTGCCCGCGCTGTGCGGGTTCTCCAGCGACCCCTCCACCTTGATGATGCGGCCGTCCTTGACGTAGCAGTCGAGGCCGCACTGGGTCTGCGGATCGCAGATGGTGCAGACCGACTTGCGCACCTCGATCCCGGTGGCCTCGCCCGGGATCTTGCCTTTGATCATGCGCTGAAGCTTGTCCACGTCGCCTCCGTCTCGGTCACCGCGCCGCTCGCCGCCCTTAGCAGAGCCTGCTTCATGGCTCCGGCATCGAGGCAGCAGTTCAAGAGATTGACACCCGCCAGACGCTCGTCCTGCCAGACCCGCACCTGGAAGGTGTCTCCCGTGCCGCTGGTCTCGATCCTATCGTACTCTTTGAGGCATCCGATGCTCGCGAAAAGCATGTGGCCCACATGGGTGATGTTGTGAGGCACGCCCCCCCGATACTCGGACGGCGCGCCGGCGAGACTGCGTCCCGCCGCGCGCCCCTGATAGCGGGCATTTGCCCATAGACCGATTATCTCATGCCGCCCCGACAGAAGGTTCTTGCCCTGGGCGACGTCGCCGGCGGCGTACAAGGTGCGGATGTTGGAGCGCAGTTGCTCGTCTACCAGGATGCCCACGCCCACGTCCACCTGTCCGGGAGTGAGAAAGCCCAGGGCCGGTCGCGAGCCGGTGCAGACCACCACCAGGTCGACGTGCTCCTCGGGCAGAGCGCCGAAGCTCCAGCCGCGACGCCCGAGCTGTCGGTCTCCACGCCCGTCACGGTGGCCCCGAGCCGCAACTCGTACCCTTGGTCGAGCAGATGGGCCTCCATGAGGCGCGCGCACTCCGGATGAGCGGACAAAGGCAGGATGGAGGATTCCTTTTCCACGAGACACACCTTCAGGCCCATCTCGTGCAAGACGGCCGCGATCTTCACCCCGGCGAAGGAGGCTCCCATGACCGCCGCCCGGGGGGCTTCGCCGCCGGCCGACCCCGTTCCCCGGGGCTTGCGGCCCCATTTCGCGGCGCCCGACCGCAAGGAATCGACGGCCTTCTTCAGGCTCAGGGCGTCGTCGAGGGACTGGAGCGTGAACACGCGCCGCCCCGGGTCTCCCGCGGTGGCCGCTTGCGAACCCGGCGCGGCGGCGCCCCGCAAACCCGGCGCCTCGGCCCTAGCCACTTCCGCCCTCATCGCTCCCGCCCCCGCCCGGGGCCGCGCCAGCGCCTCCCGCAACCCGGGTATGGGCGGCACCGACGGGCGGGCGCCGCTGGCCACCAGGCAGCGGTCGTACTGGTAGACGCAAGCCGTCTGCCGTGGTGAGGGTCCGTTCCAGGGCATCGAGTCGCACCACGGCCTGTCCCAGATGGGTCGTGACCCGGTTCACCCCATAGAATCCGCGCTCATCCCCGAAGGGGAAGGCGCGCTCCAGGGGGATGGCTCCCGACACCAGGTAGGTTCCCAGCATGGGGTTGTAGGGGGCATGCTCGTTGTCGGCGAAGAGATGGATGTCTCCCGCGTATCCGTGTGCCCGCAGGGCCAGGACTGCCTCCGCGGCCGCGGCTCCGTTCCCGACGATGGCGAGGGGGATCCTCACCGCCTCTTGAGCTTCTTCTTGCCCACGAAGGTGGAGACCAGTAGCGATATCACGCTTATGATCAGCGCCCCGAGAACGGCGTTCCAGAAGCCGTTCACGTGAAAACCGAGTCCCAACCAGTTGACGGTGATCGCGGAGGCAAGCCAGAGCATGAGCCCGTTGATGACCAAGGTGAAGAGACCGAGCGTCAGCACGATGAGTCCGCAGGAGAGGACGGATAGGAGCGGCCGGATGAAGGCGTTGACAAGGCCGAGCACCAGGGCGACCAGGAGCACCGTCAACACGCGATGGGGCTCGTCCACGGAGATGCCGGGGACGATCCACGCTGCCACGGCCACAGCGGCCGCGGTGATCCCCCAGCGGATAAGGAACTTTGTCACCGCGCTCCCCTTTCTCCGGCGGGCCGACGCCCTGTTGCCTAGCAGACTAACACGGGTGCTTGGCCCCGTTCCACCAGCGGGCCCCCTTTCGATACTATGAAAACAGGAGTCGCAGGCGACGCCCGCGCTGGGCACGAGCAAGGAGCGAGATGGCCGACGATAACGCCGGGATGGGTGCGCCCGCCAGAAGGCAGGTTCGTGGTCACCACCCGCCGGGAGGCAGATATCCTGGCCGTCTCGCTCATGTTCATCTTCATCACCGGGGCGGTGACGCTCTCGCTCATGCCGGTGGTGACCACCGAACTGCGCACCGTCGTCGGTCTGACCGACGCCCAGATCGGCCTGCTCACCTCGGTCTTCATGGGCTTCTACGGTGTGGCGGGCATCTCGTCGGGGATCGGCGCCGCCCGCTGGGGCGGGCGGCTCCTGGGGGTCAGCTGCGGCTGCTTCGTCGTGGGCTCTCTCATCTTCGGCCTCAGCTCGGGCTTCGCCGGCTTTCTGGTGGGTCGCGCCATCCAGGGGATCGGCGGCGGCATGGTCATCGCCACCTGCAGCCCGGTGCTGGCCCACGCTCTTCCTCCGGAGCGGCTTGGGCGCGGGCCTGGGGCATCCTGGGTTCGGGCTGGGGACTGGGGAGCATGGCAGCGCTTCTCATCATGCCCGAGCATCCAGGATTGGGGTGGCTATCGAGCGGTCTTTCTCACCACCGCGGGCTGGGCCTGGTGGTGGGGGTGGCGGCGTTGTCACAGAAGGCGGTGCGGGCTCTGCCCCATCATCCCGAAGGGGCCACCACGCTCCGCGGTCTCGCGGCCTCTCTGGGGGCGGTCGATCACCAATCGGCAAGGTGGTGCTGCTGGGGCTCGCCAATACGGCCGGCTCTGGCCATCGGGGTGGGCATACTGGTGTGGACCCCGAGTTTCCTGCAGGACGTCCACCGGTCGGGTGAGTCGATCTCGGTGTATCTGGTGGCCGGGCTCGGAGCCGCGCAGCTGCTCGGCAATCCGCTGGGCGCCCTCGCCACCAAGCGCTGGGGCAAGCTGGGCGTGATCGTCTTGTCCCTGATCGTCATGGTGGTGGCGACCGCGGTGGTGGGGATAGTGCCCGGGGTGCCGCTCACCTTCGCCATGGTATTGCTGGTCGGTTTCTTCAGCATGTTCTTCTTCCCGCCGATGCTGGGCTACATGCCCGGAGGTGGTGGCCAAACCCGAGCAGGTGGGGCCCGCGACCGGCATCAACTCGGCCATGGGTTTCGCCGGGTCGCTCATCGCTCCCTGGATCTTCGGTCTGTTCCTCGACGCCGGCGGCCAATCGAGCCGCTCGTACGTGGCCGGCTATCTGATGCTGGCGGCCTTTGGGGTGGTCGCGATCGTCGGGCATGGCCTTCTTCAAGGGGTCGAAGAAACGGGCGGCGTAGCGGAGGGAGCAGAGCGGAGGCCACACCGGGGGCGGGGGCGCGCCGGCTTCGGTGGACGCGAGCGGAGCGGCGACATGCTCGCGTTCACGCTCATGGTCTTCTATTTGATGTCCACGCTCACCCTGGCCCTGATGGCCGTGGTGAGCCCGGAGTTGCAGGAGAGGTTCGGCCTGTCGGCTTCGCAGATCGGGCTTCTGACCTCCGTGTTCATGTTCGCCTACGGAGCGGTGGGGATACCGGCCGGCATCGAGGCTGCGCGCTGGGGTGGGCGGGTGCTCGTCCTAAGCTGCGCCTTCTTCGTGGTCGGGTCGGTGGTGTTCGCGCTCAGTTCGTCGTACGCCGGTTTCATGGTAGGACGGATCCTTCAGGGATTGGGAGGCGGGATGGTCCTTCCGGTCAGCAGCCCCATCATGGCCCGCTACTTGCCCCCGGAAGCCCGCAACAGGGGCTGGGGCGTCCTAGCCAGCGGGAAGGGATTGGGCGCCCTGGTGAGTCTGCTTCTTATGCCCAGCGTGGCGATGCTCGGAGGCTTCCGGGCCGTGTATCTGGTCACAGCCGGTCTGGCCTTGATCGTCGGCGTGATAGCTCTCGCTCAGAAACCGGTGAGGGCTCTACCTGACCACTTGGGGCAAGCCCCTTCGTTCCGGGCACTCGGCCGGGCACTCGGAGAGGTGGCAGTCAACAGGCGGGTGCTGCTGCTGGGGTTGTTCAACGCCGCCTCGCTGGCGGTGGGGACGGGAGTGCTCATCTGGACCCCCGACTTCCTGCGGAGCCAATACGGATCGAGCGTGGGGGTAGCAGCCTATCTCACCGCGGGCCTGGCCGTGGCTCAACTGGCGGGCGCCCCGGCGGGCGCGGCCGGCGCCGCGCGCTGGGGCCGGATGCCGATCATCGCCGGGTCCATGGTGGCCATGACCGTGGTGACGGCATTGGTGCCGGTGGCGCCTGGCCGGATCCTGGTGTTCGGCATGGTGGTGCTGGTGGGGTTCTTCAGCCTGGCCTACTTCTCGCCCCGGTTCGCCATGCTTCCCGAATTGGTGGCCAGGCCCGAACAGGTGGGTCCGGCCACCGGTGTGATCAACGCGCTGGGTTTCGCCATCTCGACGGTGGCCCCGTGGCTGTTCGGTCTGGCGCTCGACCGCGGGCTGGGCTATGTCGCGGGTTACCTGGTCTTGGCGGCCTTTGGAGCGGCCGGCGCCGTGGGCGCGGCCTTCTTCCGGGCGCCGGCCGCGCGGGCGGCCGGCGCGACGAGCCGCCGAGGCTGACCGCCGCTAACCAGGGCCGACGACGACTAACCGAGGCCGACCGCTACGAGGTCAGACTCCCATGACCACGAACCCCATCGCCCGGGCAGCGAGTGCCAGGCGGGCATCATGGGTGGCGAAGGCCAGTTCGACGCCCTCCTGTTCGCGGAACAGCAGGGCTGACGCCAGATGGATGGCGTCGAGCGTTCCCAAAGGTACCGGAAGGGGGAGAGATGCTCGTTCGAGGACGGCTCGGCTGATGTCGACCACCGTCAACGCGCGGACCACCTGATAGACCGCGGCTCGGGAGAAGCTCAGATGGTCGGCTCTCGCGGGTTCTTGAAGCCTCACTCGGTCCAGAGTGCGTAGGCACTCGACTTCCAGCAACGCACTCGTGACCCCGTCGTCCAGGCTTCCGGTGGCGACCAGAGGTGATGGCTCGCCCAACACGAGTCGCAGGATCACCGACGAGTCGACGTAGACGGTCAACGTTCGCCGCGCTCCCGCAGGAGGATCTCGACGATATCGACGTCCAGGGGCGGGTTCGGAGGGGACGGCAGCAGGATCTGGCTCAGCCGAGGGCTTTCCAGGTCGGGGCGTCTGACCATCAGCTCGGTGGTTCTGCCCGGCGGGGCGACGAGCATCGCCACCGCGGTGTCCCGACTGAGCACCAGCACTTCCTCACCCGACTGGGCCTTGCGCAGGTACTCGCTAAGACGCGCTTTCAACTCAGCCACTTGGACCCGGGTATGTGCAGCCTGTTTCATAGTCCTAATATAGTCATATATAGTCATGTAGGCAAGCACAGGCACCGACCTCCCCAGCCGACCGGGACTCTGCGGTCGCTGGAAGGCTGGCGCCGATCGTCCAAGTGCTGGACCTGGTCCTACTGTGGCGCGGGATCGCCCGAGAAGGGTCGCCGGGTTACCGGGAGGCCGGCGTCGTCACCCGGTACCGCGCCACCTGGGGCGCCTCGAGGACTTCCCACCGTCCCGGGGCTCCCATCAGCCGCGCTCCCACCTCGAAGTGGAGCATGGCGATGCCGCAGTCGAGGCGCCGGGAGATGTTGCCCTCGCTGCCCTTTGTTACCGCGGAGACGATCACCGCCTCGGCGGGGTTCGCCGCGCGGAGTCGCCACCGCGGAAGCCGCCTCCAGCTCGAACCGCCAGGGCTGGCGGTTGACCGCCGAGGGCGCCGCCCGAGCCAGGCGGACCCCTTCGGCAGCCCAGGCCGGCCAGAGCTCGGGGTCGAAACCGGGCGCGATCTCTTCGACGGCCTTGCGCTTGTGGGCTCCGACAAAGCGCTTCAGCACTCGTTCGCCCGAGCGGGGCCGTGTCTGCGCAATCGCCGACAGGGGAGATGGCAAGCACTCGTTCGCCCGGCGCCAGAGGTACCAGGGCCGTAGCCAACGGACGATCGAAGAAGCCCGCGATCCAGCAGGTCCCCAGGCCCAGCGAAGTGGCCTCAAGGAGCACAGCTTCCCCCAGGTAGCCCAGGCTCTCCTGGACGGCCGGCTCGGCTTCCGTACCGATCATCAACAACGCCGACGGGGCTCCCATCACCCGGCCGTAGCTGCCCACAATGCCGGTGAACACGGCGTCGGGCACGTCGCGCACCAGGGCCACCCGAGCTACGTCCGCACCGGGCAGACAGCCGCAGAAGCGCTCCAGGCGGTCGAGCAGCGCCGGGTCCACCGCGTGGCCCGTGTACGTGCGCGCCGAATGCCGCACGACAACCGCCGCCGCCCACTCGGCCACCGGCATGTCCGCCAAAGCGACCGGTAGTTCCCCGACCAGGGAACGGATCATTTTTCGCCAGATTCGTCCGGATTCTCTGAGCAGCGCCTTGCCGATGCTCCACGCTTCTCCCACCTGCTCGCCCAGGGCCCAGTAGGTATTGCCCGGCATGGTGAGCACGAAGGGACGGAGCTTGATCGCGTCCACCTTCCCGTCGGTGAGCACGGCCTCACTTGCGTAGACGTTCGCGACCTCGCCGATGAAGAAGAGATCCTTCGGCAAATCTACGGTCTGGATGAGACGGCACTCGAGGGTGACCGGACATTGGCGCACCATGGGAGCGGACTCCAGCGCTCCCTGGAAGATGTCGATCTGCGCGGCCTTGTCCTCTTCGTAGCCGTGCACGAGTCCCAGGTAGTCGGCGAGCACCGCCTGATCGACGCTGGGGAAACTGATGCTGAACTGGCCGGTCTGTTGGATGCCCTTGGCGGTGTGCTGCTTGCGACCGAGGGACAGGCCTACGAGCGGGGGGTCGGAGTTGAGCTTGGTGACCCAGGCCGCGGTCATGAAGTTGGGCCGTCCGTCGGTGACGGTGCCCACGATGACCACGGGCATGGGGTAGATGTTGAAACTCTTGCCGATGTTCTTCTTGGCCATGCGTCCTCCTTGTCGGCGAAGCCGCGTGACTGTTCCGGCTGCGCGATAGCGCATCGCGACTCCTCCGCAGCACGCGGCTTCGCCTGCGTATAGGTGGGGTCCGGCGGTAGTTCCCACCGGGCCGCAAACGACACGTGGCGGGTGGGTCCGGCTGCTACTCGGGCTGTTCGGCGGGGAGGTCCGAGGCGGCAGGGTGGCGCGAGGGGACGGGTATGGCGCGGACGGCCTCGGTTTCCGCCGCCGCCCTCCTGGCCAACTGCGCCTGCGGAGAGGTGCCCCGGATCATCACGGCGCTCACCACGGCCCCGATCAGCACCACGATGCCACAGATCCACAATCCCCGATGGAGACCGGTGGTGAACGAGTCGTTGATCGCCGTGTGGATGGCCGACGCGTCCACCCCGGGGATGGACGGGACGGTCCCGCGTCCCTCGACCGTTCTGGGCGGCAGCGACTATCTGTGTCGGTGACCGTCGGGGAAAGCCCCAAGGCGCCCAGCGACCTCTTGAGTTCGGCGGCGAAGCGGCCGGTCACGATCGAGCCCAGGAGCGCGATACCGAACACTCCGCCCACCTGGCGCGTGGTGTTGAAGGTCGCCGAACGCCATGCCGGCTCGGGCGGCCGGCACGGTGCTCATGACGGCGGTGGTCATGGGGCTGAAGACCAGGCCGGCTCCGATCCCCTGGATCACGAGGATCCACCAGTAGGCGCTGTAGGGCGTCGTGGCCTGCACGGTCTCGAACAGGAGGATGGCAGAGCCCAGGAGGAACATGCCCAGCGGTCATCGGCAGGCGGGCGCCGACGCGACCCACGATCCGGCCGGCGATGATGGCCACGACCATGACCGCCAGGGTGGTGGGCAGCTGGCGCACGCCCGCCCCGGTCGGCCGAGAAGCCCTGCACGTTCTGCATGAACAGCGCCATGAAGAAGAGGATCCCGAAGAACCCGAAGTTCACCAACAGGCCCACGATGTTGGCGCCCGTGAAGGTGATGTTCTTGAAGAAGCTCAGCTGGAGCATGGGGTTGCGGGCCCGCGTCTCCCACAGAGCAAAGCCCGCCAAGGCCACGCCCGCGACTACGAGCAGGGTGACGATCCGGGCGGATCCCCAGCCGTAGTTGTTCGCTTCGATGAGGGAATAGGTGAGCGAGGCCAGTCCGGCGACGGCGAGGATCTGCCCGGGAAGATCGAGACCCCGAGCCTGCGGGTTCTTCGACTCGCGCACGACCCGGGCCGCGATGACCAGGGCGGCCAGTCCGATGGGCACGTTGAGGTAGAAGATGCTCTGCCAACCGAAGGAGTCCACCATCACTCCTCCGAGCACCGGACCCAGAGCCAGCGCGATGCCCGGAGACGCCGGCCCATATGCCTATCGCCTGAGCGCGCTCCTTGGGGTCGTGGAACGTGTTGGTGAGGATGGCGAGGGTCGAAGGCATCATGATGGCGGCGCCCAGTCCCTGGACCGCTCGGCCCCCGATCAGCACGCCGATCGATGGGGAGAGCGCGCAGAGGAGGGAGCCGGCTGTGAAGATGGCCAGGCCGGCCATGAAGATCCGCTTCCGTCCGATAAAGATCGCCCAGCGTGCCGCCGGTGAGCATGAGGCTGGCCAGCAGCAGGGTGAACGCATCGACGATCCACTGCAGACCGGTGAGGCCCGAGCTGAGCTCGCGCTGGATGGTGGGCAGGGCCAGGTTGACGACCGTGTTGTCCAGCATCACCATGAACAGGCCGAAACACATGGCCCCTATGGTGAATAGCTTGATCCTGCGGTCTTCCTGGAACATCGGCGAGATTAGCACACCCCGGAAGCCTCGTCGCCGTCGCGCCCCGGCCGGCGGCCGGAGCGGCGTCAGGAATCACGCCGCGACGAGCTCGGCCGCGTCGACGATCTCCCCGTCGATGCCGATCACCACCGTCTTGACGGGGATGTCCACCTCCGAGAGCATGACCGCCCGCTCCACGATACGCTGCAGGCCGCCGCAGCAGGGCACGGTCATGATGGCCACCGTCAGCGACTTGAGATCGTTATCACGGATCAGTTCGGCCAGCTTCTCCACGTAGGGTCCGACTTCGTCCAGCTTGGGGCAGGCGATGACCAGCTTGCGGCCCTTGAGCAGCTCGGAGTGGAAGCTGCCCAGGGCGAACGCGGTGCAATCGGCGGCGATCAGCAGGTCGGCTCCTTTGAAGTACGGGGCCTGCGGCGAGATCAGGTGGAGCTGGATGGGCCACTGTGCGAGCTCCGAGGGCGGCCGGCTCCGCCGCCGTCCCGGCCCTCCGCTCCCGCCCCGGGTCCCGGGTGCACCGCCGCCGCGGCCTCGGCGCCCCGGGTCGCGCAGCACGTGCTGCCACGTGGCCTCGTAGTCGTATTCGGGGCTCTCCCGCTCGACGATCGTCAACGCACCGGTGGGGCAGCCGCTCAGGCAGGCCCCCATGCCGTCGCAGAATATCTCGCGCACCAGCACGGCCTTGTCCTCTTCGTCCAGCGCCAGCGCTCCTTCGTCGCAGGCGGTGGTGCAGATCCCGCAGCCGTTGCACAGGTCGCGGTCTATCTCGATGATCTTTCTGGTGCCCATGTTCGCTCCTCTCGCCTGCCGCCGCGACGCTCGGCGCCGTCACCTTTCAGCGAACCGCCTGAGGTCTAGGCCCCCACACGGCGGCCGCGGCCTCGATCGCGCCGGCGCCCATCTTGACCCCCTGGCCCCTCAGCACCGCCTCCAAGGCGGCCAAGAACAGGATGACGTTCCGGGGCTGGGCGTTGTACCCCATCAGGCCGATCCGCCAGACCTTGCCGGCCAACTCCCCGAGCCCGCCGCTGATCTCGATGCCGAAGTCCCTGCAGCAGGGCGCCGCGGACCTTGGCGTCCTCCGTTCCCTCCGGGATGCGGACCGCGTTCAGCATCGGGAGTCTCTCCGCGCTTCGGGACGAGCATGGAGAGCCCCATGGCCTCCAGCCCGGCGACGAGAGCCCGTGGTTCAGCATGTGCCGTGCGAACCGGGCCTCCAGACCCTCCTCGAAGACGATGCGGAGCGCCTCCCGCAGGCCGTAGATCATGTTGATGGCCGGCGTGTGGTGGTACTTCCTGGCCGGCCCCCAGTAGTCCCGGATCATGGTCATGTCCAGGTACCAGTTGGGCACCTTGCTCTTGCGGGCCTTCGATCACCTTCATCGCCGCCGGGCCGAAGGACACGAGGGACATCCCCGGGAAGGCGGAGATGCACTTCTGCGTGCCGCTGTAGGCCACGTCGACGCCGTCGGCATCCAAGGAGACGTCGATCCCCGCGAGCGAGGTGACGGTGTCGGCCAGGAACAGCGCGCCGTGGTCGTGGGCCAGCTTGGCCAGGTCTTTGAGCGGCGTGCAGGCGCCGGTGGACGTCTCGGCGTTGACCACCGCGACGATCTTGGGACTCTTGCCCTTCAGGGCCGCTTCCATCCGCTCGGCGGGCACGGCCCGGCCCCATTCGACGTCTACCCGCACCACGTCGCAGCCCAGGCGTTCGGCGATGTCGCACATCCGCGTCCCGAACAGACCGTTGACACCCATCAAGCACCTGGTCGCCGGGCTCGAGCAGGTTGACGAACACGGTCTCCATGCCCCCGCCACCGGTGGCGGACATCGGCAGAGTCACCGTGTTCTCGGTGCGGAAGAGAGCCCGGAGCAGCTCCTGGGTCTCGTCCATGACGCTGAACAGGTACGGGTCGAGATAGCCGACGGAGGGCGCGGCCACGGCCCGGAAGACCCGCGGCGGCACGTTGCAGGGCCCGGCGCCCAGCAGGAGCCTCTCGGCAGGGTCGATCTCTTTGAAATCTTGGATGTTCACGGACAAAGCTCCCCTCGTTCTCACGGATCACATGGCTGATCAGATACTTGACGACCGATTGCGAACAAAGTACCACGAGACGGCGGTTGTGGCAGGGCAGCATGAGCCAGCATGCCTTACGCACCTGACATCCGGTGGTATCGTTGGTGTGAGTAAGGAGGTACCGCAGTGACCACGCAAGGAATCAGATCAGATCCCGCCGTGATGATGGGCAAGCCCGTCATCGATGGCACCCGCATTACTGTCGAGCATATTCTGGAGGAGCTTGGCGGCGGCCAGACGATCGAGCAGCTGCTGGAAGCGCATCCTCGACTCACGCGTGAGGACGTTCTTGCCGCCGTGCGCTTCGGGGCTGAAGCCCTGCGAGCGGACATCGCCTACCCGGTTTCCAAGTCGGTGGCGTGAAGCTGCTCGCCGACGAAGGCGTCGATGCCGCGATCGTCGCGCGCCTACGTTTGGGGGGTCACGACGTGCTCTCTGTCGCCGAGCTCGCGCCGGGAATCACGGACAACGCGGTTCTCGATCTCGCAAACGGCGAGGAGCGCGTCTTGCTCACCGTGGACAAGGACTTTCTTGGGCGGCAACGCGGCATGCTACCCAAAAGGACGGCGCAAGGAGACACTCGATGGACACGGCGTCCATGACAGCCGGCATCAAAGCGAGGGCACTTGCGCTTGGCTACGACGCCTGCGGGATCATTCCGGCAGATTCCTTGAAGGAATACTCCGTGTACCTTGACCGGCGCATCGAGCGATTTCCCCAGTCCCGTGGGCTCTACGAATCACTACATGATCTCAGTTCGCCGGACAAGAAGACCGAGTGGGCTAAGTCCATAGTCGTATGCATAAGGAGATACAACAAATACAGGGTCCCTGAGGGGCTGGATCAGTACTTCGGGAAGCTGTACCTCTTCGACGGCAGGCTGAAGTGCTCGGATGAATTCAAGAGTGCCGCCCTCTTTGAATCGTATCTCAGCGATCTCGGGTTGTCCTTCTTCAAGGGCTCCACGGCAGCCAGATTGGCTGCGGTCAAGGCGGGTCTGGGGCAGTTCGGCAAGAACAACTTCCTCTACACGGAACATGGGTCATGGGTCGTGGTGGATACCTGGACCGTGGACGCGGAATTGCAGTACGAGGGTCCGGTCTCGTCCGAGACGATCTGCCCGAAGAACTGCCGAAAGTGCATCGACGCCTGTCCCACGGGAGCCCTCTCCGAGCCGTTCGCCATGGATCGAGGAATCTGCGTCGCCCAACTGTCGTTCTTCTCTTCGGAGCTACCCGCGGAGCATTTGCGGGAGCAGATGGGCACCTGGTTGTACGGATGCGACGTGTGTCAGGATGTGTGCCCCAAGAATAGGAAGAAATGGGTCGCAGAACGAGACTTCCCCGAGTTGGCGGCGATTGCGGACCTGCTGACGCCGGAGAAGATCGTTGAAATGGACGACCAGGACGTTTCTTGACGTTCATGCAGCCGAGGTTCTGGTATATCGGAAAAGACGACCTGTGGCTTTGGAAGTGCAACGCGATAAGGGCGATGGCGAATAGCGGCGATGCCAAGTACCACGCACACATAAGAGCGGCGCGCGAAGACAGTGACGAGAACGTCAGGACTATGGCGAGTTGGGCCTGCGACCGGCTGGGTATCTAGACGCCAAGAGGGACCCTGGAAAGCGGTGCTCAAGGTGGCATTGACGAGGATTGGGGGTCGACGATGCAGAAGCGGTTTCGCGATCTATCGGACGAGATGAAGGCCGCCTATGGGATAACCGAGGATGCGGGCGATGACTCGTTTGTGTATTGCGGTGCCTGCGGGCGAGCGATGGAACAGGGAGAATGCCTCCTTGGCGACACCGAGGGTTCGCTGCGGTGCGCTTACGACGACTGCGCACCCGAAGGTAACCTGGCGTTCCAGAGCTTGTATGGCTGGGATGCCTACCGGTTGGCGCACTGCACGAGACCGCTCACTGGCCGGACGAGCCGGTGCCGGGTCAGTGCTACGAGCGGCCCGGCGCCGGTCCGGGGGCCTGCTGACAGAGGCGGAGGGGGCGGGATTCGAACCCACGACGACTTGCGCCGTGCCGGTTTTCAAGACCGGTGCGATCAACCAGACTCCGCCACCCCTCCGCGCCCTTGGGCGCCGATGTCGCCGAGTATAGCTGCTAGTAGACGGTGATCGACGGCCGCTGCGGCGACGACCACAGACGATGATCGCGATCACGATCGCAGGCTATGCCGATGCCGAACGTGACCCAGCACCACACCTTCGCCTTGTGCGAAGACTCCTGGGCCCCGGCGTAGTCTCCCAGGGCCAACCTGTTCCCTACCTGGCTCGCGTGAACGACCGCCACGATCCCGGTGGGCCAGAAGCAGAGGATCAAGAGTGGCGATGGCCCAGCCCATGTAGCTCGAGATACGCGGCACGGCGCCGTACGCAGGCGCCGGCTGGTAGTACTGCGGTGGCGCCGGGTACTGCGGTTGATACTGTTGTTGGTAGACGGGCGCCTGCTGCACAGGCTGCTGGTAGGCCGGCGGTTGTTGCCCGGTCGGCTGGCCGGCGGTTGCGCACCCGGTTGCTGCCACTGCTGCCGGTACTTGTCCAGGTCAAGGCCGCACGTCGTACAGAACCTGATCGAATCTTCGTTGTTTCCGCCGCATTGCGGGCAGTACATGTGTGCCTCCCTTGCGCGTTTCTCAACCGTCGCCCTCGCGTTTCCCAAGCCTACCATCGGCGGCCGGAGGAATGCACTAAAGACCGACGAAATTCTGTCGACAAACGAGATGCAAGGCCCGCGGGCGCGCGAGAAGGCGCGTGGGGCACGTACGAGGCGGGGAGGCCGGACCATGAAGGTCGCATATGTGGGCGGGACCGGGGGCTATCGGGGGGCGGTCTACCGACCGGGCACCGGCTGGAGCGGGACCGACCGTCGTCGCCGCTTCAGCTTCCGACCACTCGCTTTCAAGAAAGAACGGCTCGTCCGCGTGTGCCCCCTGACCGTCGCTCACCGGCAACGCCCCGGTCTTCGTACAAGGACGCTCATCGTCACCACGGTGGTCGCGGTTGCGACGGTGCTGACGGTGGTGCTGAGCGGAGCCGCCCAGTTCTAGCGTCCAAGTAGGAGGTGAGCGTGGCCGAACTCGTCATGACCGACCGCATCAAGCACGCGAT
The DNA here is from genome assembly GCA_963809395.1 of uncultured Actinomycetes bacterium. Taxonomy (GTDB): domain Bacteria; phylum Actinomycetota; class Thermoleophilia; order RBG-16-64-13; family RBG-16-64-13; genus CAWEJM01. The sequence goes on from CAWEJM010000008.1 coordinate 29,236, forward strand.
CGCCAGCGACCGCATGATCCCCCTCTTCGGGATGGAGGTGGAAGAGGCATCGGAGAGCCGCTCCCGGGTGTCGGCCGTGGTCAAGGATGAGTTCTTGCAGGTCCACGGGCTGGCCCACGGTGCGTTCATCTTCGCCCTCATCGACGTGGCCTTCGCCCTTACCGTCAATGCGAAGGTCGATGCCGTGGCGGTGCAGTGGAGCATCAGCCAGTTTCGCTCCGCATCCGCCGGCCAGAAGGTGACCGCCGAATGCCGCCTCCTTCATGGGGGGCGACGCCTGATGGTCGTGGAACTCGAGGTGTCCGGTGCCGAGGGAAAGGTGCTGGCGAAGGGCCAGGCGACCGCTATCCCGGTGGGAGGGGAGCGCTCCCGGCCGCGGCGCCCTGTCCGTCATGAGGCGCACTTTCTCGGCAGCCAACGGGGGAGACAGCCCCACTGCGTAGATCTCGGGATTCCTCAGCCGCCTGACCTCCTCGGGTAGCGCGCCGACCTGCGCGCGCGCCCGCGAGCGGATATCTTCCAACGAGGGACGGTCGCCCACGCGCACGCCGTCGCGCATCACGGGCTGCAGCAACTCTTCGCAGCGAGCCGCGTCCCATACCGCTCTGAGGAACGACAGGTCGTGCCGCTCGGCAAAGGGCACGGGCGGAGAGGCCTGCCCGGGATCGATGGAATCGAGGGCCTCGCCGTCCAGGCGGATCAGGTCGGCCAGGGGCCGGCCGGCGTCGTCGTAGTAGCGAACGAGGCGCTTCCGGCCCGGGTCGGTCATCTTGGCGGGATTCGACGAAAGTTTGATGCGCGGCTCCCAGGCCCCGTCGTCCCCTTCGCATGGCCACCAACTTGTAGACGCCGCCCAGCGCCGGGATGTTGGGACGAGGTGATGAGGTGCGTCCCCACGCCCCAGGAGTTGATGCGCGCCCCCTGCCGTTTGAGGTCGGCGATGAGGTCCTCGTCCAACTCGTTGGAGGCCGCGATGAGCGGGTCCTCGAACCCGGCCTCGGTGAACATCCGGTAGGCCGCCTTGCTGAGCCGGGCGAGGTCGCCGGAGTCGAGGCGCACCGCGGCGCGCGCCGGCCGACCGGCCGCGCGCAGCTCCTTGAACACCGTGACCGCGTTGGGCAGGCCCGAGGTCAGGGTGTCGTAGGTGTCGACCAGCAGGATGGGATCGGGATAGCAGGCGGCATAGGCCCGGAAGGCCTCCAGTTCGTTGTCGAAGCTCATCACCCAGGAATGGGCATGCGTGCCTCGCACCGGTATGCCGAAGATCTTGCCGGCCAGCACGTTCGAGGTACTGTTCGCTCCTCCGATGTAGGCGGCACGCGATCCGCTGAGGGCTCCGTCTGGGCCTTGGGCCCGGCGAAGACCGAACTCCACGAGCGTGTCGTCGCCGCAGGCGAGCCGGATGCGCGCGGCCTTGGTGGCGATGAGGGTCTGGTAGTTGAGGGCGTTGAGCACGGCCGTCTCGAGGAGCTGGGCCTCGATCAGCGGGCCTTCGATCTGCAGAATGGGCTCGTGGGGGAAGACGATGGTTCCCTCCGGCACGGCCTCGATCGTGCAGCGCGGGCGAAAATCCCGCAGGTAGTCGATGAAGGCCCCGTCGAAGGCACCCAGCCCGGAAAGGTAGCCCAGGTCTTGCTCGGTGAAGCGCAGGCCTTCCACCAGGTCGAGCAACTGCTCCAGGCCGGCGGCTACCGCGAAGCCGTTGTGGGGGGGCAGATCGCGGAAGGAGTAGTTGAAACAGGCGGTGAGGTCCTTGCGGCCGGTCTTCCAATAGCCGCCCATCATGGTGAGCTGGTAGAAGTCGGTCAGTAGGGCCAGATCCTCGCGCCGGGCCCAGCGTTGGGAGACGTCGGGGCCCATCAGTCGCGGCGTCCGCGCTGGGTCGCATCGCGAGCGGTCACGCCCGCTCCCCGAGCGTCGTCCTTGCCCGCGGGAAGGAAGGGACGCAGAACGGCCGGCACCTCGATGCGGCCGTCCTCGGTCTGGTAGTTCTCCATGATGGCGATGATGGTTCGGCCGACAGCCACGACAGTACCGTTGAGGGTGTGCAGCAGGTATGGCCCGCCCTTGTCGCCCTTGGCCCGCACCTTCAGGCGGCGGGCTTGATAGTCCGTGCAGTTGGAGCAGGAGGTCACTTCGCGGTAGCGCTCCTGGGTGGGCAGCCAGGCCTCCAGGTCGTACTTCTTGGCAGCGGGAGCGCCCAGGTCGCCGGCGGCGATGTTGACCGCCCGATAGGGCAGGCCCAGCTCCTGCAGGATCTCCTCTTCGATGGAGCGCATGTAGTCGTGCTCGGCGGTCGACTCGTCTGGGGCGCAGAAGCTGAACATCTCCACCTTGTCGAACTGATGCACGCGGAAGATGCCGCGCGTGTCCTTGCCCGCGGCCCCGGCCTCGCGCCGGAAGCAACTGGAGTAGCCCACGTACCGGACGGGCAGCTCGTTCTCGTCGAGGATCTCGTCCATGTGCAGGGCGGCCAAAGGCACCTCGGAGGTGCCGACCAGGTTGAGGCCGTCGGCCTCCACCCGGTAGACCTGCTGCATGTCGGTGGGGAAGAAACCGGTTCCGTACATGGCCTCATCGCGCACCAACACCGGCACCACCACCGGCCGGAAACCCTTGGAAGCCAGCTTCTGCAGCGCGAATTGCACCAACGCGAACTGCAGGAACACCAGGTCGCCCTTCAGATAGGCGAAGCGGCTCCCCGAGGTGCGGGCGCCGCGCTCCATGTCGATGAGATCGTGGGCCATCGCCAGGTCGAGGTGGTCTTGCGGGGTGAACGCGAACTCCCGGGGGATCCCCCAGTGGTGCATGACCACGGAGTCCTCTTCGCCGCCCACCGGGGCGGACGGATCGGGCAGGTTGGGCACCTGCAGCAGCTCTTCCTCCAGGGAGGCCTCCACCTCCTTGAGCCGCGCCTCCAGGCTCTTGATCTCTTCGCCCACAGCCCGCATGGCCTCGATCTTGGCTGTGGCGTCCTCCTTGTCCCGCTTTGCCCGGGCGATCTCCTCGCTGACCACGTTACGCAGGCCGCGCCTCTCTTCCACCGCCACCAGGACCTCGCGTCGCAGGCGGTCGAGCTCGAGCAACGTGTCCAGCGCAGCCTCGGCGTGGGCGCCCCGGCGACGCAGAGCTTCGCGCACCAGGTCGGGTTCGTTGCGGATGAGCTTGAGGTCGAGCACGAGACTCCCTAGGACGAGGCGATCGTCATCAGCGCGTGGCCTGGCCCGGAGGCCGGCCCACGGGGTAGCTGCCCAGCACGGTCAGCCGGGGCAGCTTGCAGCACAGGCAGCGAAGGGCGTCGGCCACCGGGCCGTCGTCCACCTTGCCCTCCATGTCGACGATGAAGATGTAGTCGCCCAGTCTCCTCTTCGAGGGCCGCGACTCGATCTTGGTGAGGTTGATGCGGCGGAAGGCGAACTCCTGCAGGATCAGGAGCAGCGCTCCCGGCTGGTCTTTGACGATCTCGCACACCACGGATGTCTTGTACGGCTCGAACCAATCCTGACGTTCCCGCTGCCGGGCCAGGAAGACGAAGCGGGTCTCGTTGTCCTTGTGGTCTTCGATGTCGGCTTCCAGCGTCGCGCAGCCGTATGTGGCCGCCGGCGAGCTGGTTGCCGATGGCGCCCCAGGGCTCGCGCGAAGACGCGACCCGCTCTACGGCGTTGGCGGTGGAGTTGGCGGCTTCGATCTCGCGACCGGGAAGGTTGCGGCGCAGCCACCCGCGGCATTGGGCGTTTGCGTGCGGGTGCGAGACTACCTTGACGATCTGATCGAGGCTTACCCCAGGGCGGGCCAGCAGGCTGTGGCGGATGGGATGCCGCACCTCCCGCACGATCTGCAGGTTGTCGACCTCGTGGGCCAGCATGTCCACCGTGACCGGAACCGACCCTTCGATGGAGTTCTCGATGGCGACGATGGCGCAGTCGATGACACCGGCGGAGACAGCCTCGATGGTGTCTTGGTGCGAAGCGAAAGGGATGAACTCGCGGCCACCGGCATCTAGGGTCGATCGCAGACATTCCTCACCGAAGGTACCGCTGGGGCCCAGGAAACCGATGGTCCGAGCCGCCAGCGGCAGCGGCTCCGTCAGAGACGAGACCGGCCAGCGGACAAGCTCCTGTCCCGATGGATCACAGCTCACGACCACCTCCGCTCTCTTCCGAGGCGGCGAACGGACTGATCGTCGTCGCCCTCGGGGCGGCGCCGTGCGGTCTTGCGTTCCTGAAGGAAACGCTCGGCCAGACTGCCGTCGGCCGGCGCGAGAGTCTGGCGCTCCGCCCATCCGGTGGCAGAAGGAACCACCACGTCTTGCACCAAGGGCAGACCTTCGCGTTTGCGTCTGCGGTTCTCTCGGGCCACCTCTCGATCGTTGCGGGGCCGCCGACCGGGAAGGCCCACCGAGATCGGGCCATCCGCCAAGAGATCGTCCGCTTCGCTCTCGATGCCTGTTCCGCCGCCGAGATTACCCTCGATTCGAGGCCGGATGGTGAAGGGGCCGCTTCCGCGTGCCTGTGCCACGGCCTCGCTCTCCTCGGGCGCCAGAGGTATGTCGGACGCCCCGTCCTTGAGGAGCTTCACGTACATGCGGGCGAAATCGCGGCTGACCACCGTGGTGATGACCACCCCGTCGCCGAGACTGTTGAGGAAGGCCACGGCTGTGCTTTGTCTTCCCCCCAGGTCCTGGTAGGCGTCGAAACGGACGATCCCCACCCGCGAGAGGGTGTCGTCGATGCGAACGTCGTGGTCACGAGCTGCGAGCGTGAGGTCCTCGAGGGCCACGCGTAGGTTGGTGAGCTTCTCGTCGACCGCCGAGACGTGCTCGACGATGTCCACCGTTCCCCGGGAACCCATGATCACGTACTGATTGCGCTGATAGCGCTGCAACTTTCGGTAGACCAAAGCCAGCCCCGCCCCGGCTGCCACGGCTATGGCGATGGCCACGATAGCGACGATCTCGAATGCTTGAACTGCGCTCAATGTGGTCCCCTAGAGTGTGAAGATGACGTTGGCTTCTATCCAGTTGTTGTCCAGGAATTTCTCGTCCTTGACCGGTCCCACTTCCACCCGGAGCAGGGCGACCTCACCGTAGGCGGAAGGGTTCAGACCTTCGACGGTCACATTCACCTCTTCCTTGGGCTTCAATTCTGGGATCGTGACCGTGACTTTCTGCGGCTGAGTGGAATCTGGAGACAGCAGGGTGACCGTGACCGGAACATCTTTCTCGGCCATGTTCCCCTGGTTCTCGACCGCCACCACGAAGGCCAGTTGATCGCTGGATTGCAGATTGAAGGTGCCGCCGCTGGTGATCTCCTTCGCGTCAGGCATGACCACCACCGTGCCCACTGCGACCCCGTGCACAGCCTGGAGATTGCCCGTGCTCTTGAGCTGGGCCAGGATCTCCTGGGCTCGGGATTTGGAGGCGATATCGGGATCGGTCAGGAACTGGGTGGTCGGTACGGCGATCCCGGTCAGATTCTTCGCTTTGAGAATGTCCGTTGCCTTCGGAATGAAGACCTCCCTGTACAGGAAGTCCGAGTTGGTCAGGTAGTAGAGCGCGCGCGATATCTGCTCCGACGACACCTCCGTGTCTTGCACCTCGAGCGCGTTCATGAGAGACGGCTTGAGATCGGCCAACCCCGTGTGGCGAAAGGTCATCACCAGCACGAAGAACTGGTGGACGCTCTGCTTGACGAACTCGTTCGGTGCGTCGAGGGCCTTAGCCTGCAGCTCGAGCTTCTCCGAGGTGGCGACGAACTGGTCGAGCCGGGTCTGGATAGCGCTGCGGGTGGTGTCGCCGGGGTTGGTGAGCAGCTTCACCAATTCGCCGCCCGTGGAATCCGACTGCTTGAGGATGTCGGCCACCGCGGTCATGTACCGCTGATAGTCGGCAGCTTCACCGCTGTTCATGGCGCTTCGCGCCGCGAAGACGATGACCACCACGACGATCACGATGACGGCCAGAATCACGAGGAGCCGGAGTAGCGGCTTGGGCAGGATCTTCTTCTGCCGCCGTTTCCGCTCTTCCGTGGCCAACTCGCTAGGGGTGTCGTCCTTGTTCAGATCGGTCATACGCAGTGGCAACATACGAATGAATGATGGTGGGCGAGGGGGGACTTGAACCCCCATGAGCGTAAGCTCACTAGACCCTGAACCTAGCGCGTCTGCCAATTCCGCCACTCGCCCGGAGCGCCGCGAGTATAACATAGCGCCCTGCGGCGCCGGCCCCTCAGTGAGTGGGCCCCGGCGTATGCGTGTCTGCTCCGGCTGCGCGATGGCGCATCGCGATTCCTCCGTCAGACTCGCATACGCCGGGGCACCCTTGCGGCTCGGTCGGCGCCACCAGGCGCCTTTCCACGGCTCGGTCGGCGCCTACTGCGCCTGGCCTATCGCGCCTCTGGTGAACGGTCGACCGCGACGCTCCGCTACTCATCGCGCACGTCAGCGACCTGGCGGCTGCCGACCGCGACACCCGGCCACCCGGTCGCTGCTTTTCTGCGCCCGTCGCCCCGAGCGACCTGACGGCGTCGCTGCGTACGGCCCACGCGAGTGCCGCCGGCTCGCACTCTGCGGCCGGCGTCAGCAAATTCGGACCTGCTCATAGGCGAGCTGCATGCGGCGGCAGGCCTCTCACGGCAGGCCTAGACGGCGGCGAGGTGACGGGCCTGCGCCACCGAATCGTCCACGACTACTTCGCACTGGACTATCGCCGTCCGCTGTGGCGTTTCTGCGTCTGTCTCCATAAAGACCTGCCGCGGGGGGCCGTGCCGAACGGCCGAGAATCGGGTTCAGCGGGCCCCAGGGCCCACTCACAGCAGGCCCGACGGCGCGAAGCGCCGACTCAGACCAGGCCCAAAGGCGCGAAGCGCCGACCCTCATTCCAGTAGCCTGGTACTCGTTATCGCAGCAGTCGCGCACGGGTGTTGCGCAATGCGCCACCTAAGCTGAGTGTGGTGATACCTGCTTGCGGCAGCAGTCGCGATGCGCGCATCGCGCACGCTGAAGCAAGGAGGTATCACCACACCCCAGCGATATACTGGGGCAATGGCCGACGCACCCCTTCTCAACGATCGCTACCAGATCGTCCGCAAGCTGGGCAGCGGAGCATTCGCCACCGTCTATCTGGCCGACGATCTGCAGATGGGGCGCCCGGTGGCCATCAAGGTGGTGGAGCAGACCGCCGACGTTGACGACCGCGTGCTCCGCGAGGCCCAGGCCGCGGCCAAACTGAGCCATCATCACATCCTCACGGTCTACGAGATGGTCCGCGAGCCGGACCGGACCCTCCTTATCACCGAATACATCCAGGGAAAGACGCTCCGCGACCACTATCGCGAGCAGGCGCTCACCGACCTGGACATTCTCGAAGCGGGCGTCCAGTTGTGCCGCGCCTTGGAGCACGCTCACAAGCGGGGTGTGGTGCACCGGGACATCAAACCGGAGAACATCATGCTCGTCGAGGGAGACGCCGTCGACGTGCGGCTCATGGACTTCGGGGTCGCGCAACTGGAGGATCGGGCCTCGATCACAGTCGACGGCGATCTGGTCGGGACCCTCGCCTACATGTCGCCAGAGCAGGGCGAGGGCAAGAACGTCGATTCGCGCAGCGACGTCTACTCGCTGGCTCTCACGCTCTACGAAGGCTTCACGGGGAGAAACCCGTTAAAGGGCAGGAAGCTGCAAGAATTGCTGCGCGACGTATCCCGTCCGGACATTCCTCCCCTGTCCGCCAACCGCCCCGATCTGCCTGCCGCTCTCAACGACGCTCTCGGCCGGGCTATGGCCCTCGACCGCTATGCTCGCCCCGATGCGGGAGCGTTCGGCCGGCTGTTGGCCCAGGCGGCCAAGCACATGCCCGACGAGGTGCCGGACGAGCGCTTGGTCACCCGGGTGCGGGAGCGGCTTGCGCCGGCTCGGGTGGACCGTGACCGGTTGGTCTATCTGGGACAGCATGTCGCCGCGGGGGTCTTCGCTCTTTGCTGCTTGCTGTACGTGTTGCCGCGAGTTCCCTTCTATCCGCAGGTGGCGATCATCCCCTTGATCATCGTGCCGGTCTTCGTCGCCTTGCTGTGGCCGTTCGGCGGCGGGGTGCTGACTCTGGCGCTGCTTGCTCCCCCGATATTCGCGTTCGGCGCCGGATGGGGGGTCGTCTACGTGGTGCCCGCGGCCGCTGGCCATGGGCCTACTGCGCTGGAGGAGGCGGGAATGGGCGGCGCTGCTTCCCGGGGTCATACCTTTTGCCGTGGCCGGGGGAGTCGGTCTGGCCGTTCTGCCGCTGGCCGGCGTTCTGCTCCGGCGGTGGGGCGCGCTGGCCGGGTTCTTGAGCGGCCTGGTGCTGGTGGTGACCGGCGGCCTGGTGGGGTGGTCGACGCTGCCGTACACGTTCAACCCCGGTCCCGGCGCGAGCCTGATGGCGGCGGAGTATGCCGCCTCACCCTGGACCGTGCTGATGGAGATCGCCCGCTTCCTCGATTCGCGGCCGGAGCTCACCCTGCAGGTCCTGCTCTTCGCCCTGTTCTCCCTACCCCTCTACGCGCTCGCCGGCCGTTCGCGGGAGCGGCGGATGTGGGGCGCAAGCGCCTATCTCATCCTGCTGTTCGCGGGTTTTGTGCTCCTTCCCATCCTTGCCCTGGGGGTGCCGGTGGCGATGGGGCCGTTTCTGGTGGCGTATGTGCCGTGCGCTATAATCGCGTTTCTGTCCGCCCTTCTCATCTCGTCGGAGGGTGTAGGGACCCTGTAGGAGGAAGTGCTCATGGGTTTGATGCGGAGAGGCGAGTCGCGCCAAGAATCGGGGCGCGCTCTTTCCGACAAGGGGTCCAAACTGTACGTACAACCGGCAGAACTGGCCCGCAAGCTGGTCAAGGAGATGGAAGACCACAAGGTCTCCCGGCCTACGCGAGTTTCGGTCTGCAACCACTACACCGTCTACCTCTGCTCCGCGGATCATCAGAGGATCGGGGATCACGAACAAGAGGTCCTGGCCAAACTGGAGCACCATCTCTCGAAGCACGCCCGGGCAAAGAAATACGAAGTGTTGGGGGATATCACCGTCTCGATGGTGATGGATCGCGACCTGGCGCCAGGCCACTTCGGCATCCTTGCCGAGCGGGTCGATCCGGCCTCGGTGGAGCGGCAGGCACCGGCCGTCCGGGCGGCCGCGGTGAGCGCCCCGGTCGTGAGCGCGGCAATGGCTATGGCGCCCGACCGGGCCGCGCCTGCTTCGCCCACTCGGCCCGCGGTCGTCCATACCAAGCCGGCAGGCGGAATGACCAAGGTCATCCGGCCCGCGGAGGCGGCGCAGCTGGGTCTTGCCCGCCAGACGATCGTTCTCAAGACCGACAATCGGGTGCGCGAGTTCAACCATGGGCGGGTCATCGTGGGACGGGCGCGAAATGTCGACTTCAGGGTCGACGACCCCAACGTCTCTCGTCGGCACGCAGCCATATACTGGGAGGATGGTGGCATCATGGTCGAAGACCTTGATTCCACCAACGGGACGCTGGTCAACGGGTATCCGGTGACGAACACCGTCCTGCTTCCCGACGACGTGCTTGTGATCGGGGATTGCCGGATCACGGTGGAGACGAGGTAGTGCTCGGTGACCTGGGAGATGGAGCCATGCTCCAGATAGTGCTGCTGGCAGGGAAGTTCGTCTTCCTGATAATCCTCTACCTGTTCATCTATCGAGTGATCCGCTCGACCACCCGCGAGCTGCGCACCGCGGCTCCCGCGGCCGACAAGCAGAGGAGGTTCGCGCCGGCGGAGACGTTCGCAGTCGCCCGCGGGCCTCAGGTGCCGGGAGTGGCCTCGAGCGGCGGAGACGGGGTATGGACATTGGTGGTGCAGAAGAGCCCGTCTTTGTCGGTGGGCGAAGCGTACCGGCTTCCGATGGGGGCCCACGCGCTGGCCGGCCGCGCTCCAGAGATGGATATCTACCTCGAGGACACCTTCGTATCCTCCAAGCATGCTTTGTTCGAGACCACGACCGCCGGCCTGCAGGTGGAGGATCTGCGTAGCACAAACGGCACGCAGGTGAACGGCGCCGACATCTCGGGCACACGTGTGCTCCGTCCAGGCGACCGGGTTGAGGTAGGGGACACCGTGTTCCAGGTGGAGGTGCGGTGATGCAGCTCCGGGTCGGGGTAGCGAGCGATCGCGGCCTTGTGCGCCAGACCAACGAGGACTCCTATGTGACCCGCCGAGGGCTCTACGCGGTCTGCGACGGCATGGGTGGCGCGCGTGCCGGAGAAGTGGCGTCCGAGATGGCCTGCCGGGGGCTGCTGACGCTCGATCCAGCCACCGCGGGTCCCGAGGAACTGCGCGAGGCGATCGTAGAGGCCAATCTGGCCATCGCGCGGCGCAGCCTCGAAGAGGAGCGTCTTCTGGGAATGGGCACCACCCTCACCGCGGTTCTGGCCGGAGGGCGGTCCCTGAACCTGGCGCACGTGGGTGACTCACGGGCCTACCTCCTGCGCAGCGGCAACTTGACGCAGCTTACCGAGGACCATTCCTGGGTGGGCGAGATGGTTCGCCGGGGGGAGCTGACCCCGGCCCAGGCGGCGGTCCACCCGCATCGCAGTGTCATCACAAAGGCTCTGGGCACGGACGGCGACGCTTACCCCGACATCTTCGAGGTGTCCGTGGAGGCAGGGGACAGAGTGATGCTCTGCAGCGATGGGCTGACGGGCATGGTCTCCGATCCGGAGATAGCCGAGATCCTCGGACGGGATGAAGATCCCCAGGCAACGGCCGGCCTGCTGGTGCAGGCGGCCCTGAACGGTGGCGGCGAGGACAACGTGACCGTCGTGGTGCTCGACGTTGTGGCCGCCGGGGAGTCCGGCGACGGCCCGACCGGCGCCGACGAGGCCGGAGCACGACCGGGCCGGCGCCCAGGCCGACGACACGATCCTCTTGGGGCCGAGCGACCGGGGGGTCCTCAGCGAGGCCCGAGAGGGTCGAGGCAGGCGGCCCGGCGCCGGGGTGCGTGGGCGCCTGGGGGGGCGAGTCGGTCCTCTCCTGCGTCCCATCGCCACCACCTCTGCCGGGGGCGCGCGCCCGGCCACGGCGCCGGCGGAGACCGCCATCCCAGCGGAAGCCGGGTCGCCCTCCGAGGCCGCTCCCGTGGTCGATCCGGTCGCGGGGCGCGCGCACGGCTGGACACGGCGGAAATGGATCTCTCTGGCGGTCGTCATCGTGGTGGTTCTGGCGATCGCTATCGGGGGGTTCGCGGTGTTCAACTCCACCGTGTACTACGTGGGCAGTTCTGACGGCATCGTGGCCCTCTACCACGGGATGCCCGGCAGCGTTCTCGGCATCGCCCTCTCCACGGTGATCGAGCGGGGGACCGTGGCGTACGACTCGCTGGCTTCATACCTGCAGGCTCGGGTCGACGCTCGCGACCTTGTCACCAAGGAGGAGGGACAGCTGTTCCTGCGGTCCCTGAGCGCCCAGCAGTGAGCACCCGCAACCGCGAGCTCGTCTTTCTCGTTCCCGCGCTGGTCCTCACCACTCTGGGGTTCGCGCTGGTCTACACGCAGAAGTCCTCGACGCTCACCTGGTCGTCGCTGACCTATGGGGCGCTCTTCCTGGCTCTGTTCGCGATAGCCCACATCGGGCGCCGGGTGCTGGCGCCTTACGCCGATCCCTACCTTCTGCCGGTGACGGCGCTGCTCTCGACCCTGGGGATCCTGGTGATCTACCGGCTGAACGAGAAGCTGGCCCTGCAGCAGGCCATGTGGCTGGTGGTCGGCTTGGTCGCCTTCTTGCTGGTCTTGGTCTTCGTCCGCGATCTCAAGGTGTTGCGCGACTACCGCTTCGTGATCGGCATCGCCGGGTTGCTGTTGCTGCTCTTCACCGCCATCTTCGGCCGGGAGATCAACGGGGCCCGGCTCTGGGTGGCCTTTGGTCCGGTCCGCTTCCAGCCGGCCGAGTTCGGCAAGATCTTGCTGGTGGTCTTCTTCGCCGCCTATCTGGTGGACATCCGGGAGGCGCTCACCGTGAGCACCCGTCGGGTGCTGGGAGTCCCGCTCCCACCCTTCCGCTATCTGGCGCCTCTTACTCACCATATGGGCTCTGTCGATGGTGCTGATGATCTTCATGAAGGATCTGGGCACCAGCCTGCTGTTCTTCGGGGCCTTGCTCGCCCTTCTCTATGTGGCCACCGGGCGCTTCTTCTACGTGGTGGTGGGATTGGTGCTTTTCGTCGCCGGAGCGGCGCTGCTCTATTTCATCTTTCCGCACGTGCAGACCCGCATCGATATCTGGCTCGACCCTTGGAAGGATCCGTCGGGCAAGGGCTATCAGATCGTCCAGTCACTCTTCGCCCTCGCGGCCGGAGGCCTGTTCGGCCGCGGTCTGGGGCAGGGATATCTCATCATGCAGTCGGGGCACACGATCATCCCCGCGCTGGAGACCGACTTCATCTTCTCCGCCATCGGAGAGGAACTGGGGCTGGTGGGGGCGGTGGGGATCATCCTGCTCTTCCTGATCTTCACGTACCGGGGCTTCCGCATCGCGGCCCGGGCGCGGGACGACTTCTCCAGACTGCTGGCCACCGGGCTCACCAGTATCTTCGCTTTGCAGGCCTTTCTCATCATGGGCGGGGTCATCAAATTGATCCCTCTTACCGGCATCACGCTGCCGTTCGTGAGCTACGGCGGGAGCTCGATCGTGGCCAATTTCGTGCTGCTGGCGCTGCTCCTGCGCACGAGCGACCGGGTGGCCCGCGACGAGGCTGCCGGGCGCGAGCCGGTACCCGGGCTCGCGCCGACCTTGGGCCAGGTCCGACCGACGGCCGAGGTGGGTGGGTAGATGGACCGGCCTCTCCGTCGACTCTTCCTGTTCTTCACTCTGCTCTTCGTGGCCTTGTTGGTGCAGATCACCTACGTCCAGGTGTGGGCCGCGCCCAGTCTCAAGGTGAATCCGGCCAATACCCGGGCCATCGAGGAAGAGATGAAGGTGGAGCGAGGCGCGATCCTCTCCGCGGACGGGGTGGAACTGGCCGTCAACCGCAAAGACGGGCAGTACTTCCTGCGCGAGTACCCACAGGGAGACCTCACCTCCCCTTGGTTGGGCTACAACAGTCTTCGCTACGGGCGCGCCGGAGTCGAGCGGGTCTACAACGAGGACCTCTCCGGCCAGTCGGGGATTCTGGGCCTCACCAACTACTGGGACCAGATCGTGGGCAACGCCCACCGAGGCGCCGACCTGAAGCTGACCATCAACATGGCGGTGCAGCGGGTGGCGGCCGAAGCCCTTGGCGATCGCAAAGGAGCGGTGGTGGCTCTGGATCCGCGCACGGGGGCGGTGCTGGCCATGGTCTCGTACCCGCGGTACGATCCCAACGAGGTCGACTCCCTGTGGAAGGACATCAACTCCGACCTCGACAAGCCTCTTCTCAATCGGGCGACCCAGGGCCTCTACCCGCCGGGCTCGGTGTTCAAGACCATCGTGGCTGCCGCCGCCCTGCAGACCGGCGCCGTCACCGCCCAATCCCCGTTCGACGACACCGGTACCTTCACGGCGGGGGGGTTCGTCGTGAACAACTACGGGGGCAGCGTCTACGGTGCGCACGATTTCACCGTGGCCTTTGCCAAGAGCATCAACACCACTTTCGCCAAGGTGGGGGTGCAGATGGGGGCCGACACGTTGGCGGGCTACGCGGCCGACTTCGGTTTCGGCAAGGTGCCGCCGTGGCCGCTCGCCGGGGCCAAGAGCTTCTTCCCCGATCCGGGGAGCATGGACAAGGCCCACGTCGCTCAAGCTTCCTTCGGCCAGGGAGAGGTGCTCGCCACTCCTCTGCAGATGGCCCTCGCCGCCGCGGCCGTCGCCAACGGGGGCAAGATCATGAAACCCTATCTGGTGAGCCAGGTGCTCGACTATCACCAGAACGTGCTGCGGGAGACCAAGCCGCAGGTGTGGCTGCAGCCCATCACCGGCCAGACGGCGGCTTCGATGCGCGATCTCATGATCCAGGTGGTGAAGAACGGCACGGGAACCTCGGCCGCCATCAGCGGCGTCCAGGTAGCGGGTAAGACAGGCACGGCCGAAGTGGCAAACGGCGAGCCCCACGCCTGGTTCACCGCCTTCGCTCCCGCCGACGCTCCTCAGGTGGTGGTGGCCGTGCTGGTGGAGAACGCGGGCACCGGAGGGAGTGTCGCAGCCCCGATCGCGCGGCAGGTCATCTCCGCGGCTCTTGGACAATGATACTTGTTGGTGAGGTAGTATTGCGCGCAGCAGAGCGCGTGACGACAGGCACGAACGTGTGCCGGAGGACGGTAGGGCGTTGATAGGACGCGTATTCGACGATCGCTATGAGGTCGTTGGCAAGTTGGGCAGCGGCGGGATGGCCGATGTCTACCTGGCCGACGACCGGGTCCTTGGCCGCCAGGTCGCTCTCAAGATCCTCTCCGCTCGCTACGCGCACGACGAGCAGTTCGTGGAGCGTTTCCGTCGCGAGGCCAGCAGCGCCGCCAGCCTCAACCACCCCAACATCGTGCAGATCTACGACCGGGGAGAGGCGGAAGGCACCTACTACATCGCCATGGAGTATCTGGAGGGGCGGTCGCTCAAGGAGATCATCCTCAAGTACGCTCCGCTCAGCCCCGACCTTCTGGTGTCCGTCTCCGTGCAGATCCTCGAAGCGTTGCGCTTCGCCCACCGCCGGGACGTCATCCACCGCGACATAAAGCCGCAGAACATCATCATCGACAACGAAGGCCGGGTGAAGGTCACCGACTTCGGCATCGCCCGCGCGGGCAGCGCCTCGACCATGACGGAGGCCGGCTCGATCCTGGGAACGGCCCATTATCTGTCGCCCGAACAGGCCCAGGGAAAACCGGTGGAGGCCGCTTCCGACCTGTATTCGCTGGGCGTGGTCATGTACGAGATGGCCACGGGCAGGCTCCCGTTCGATGGCGACAATCCGGTGAGCATCGCCATGCAGCATGTGCACGAACAGCCGGTGCCGCCTCGCAGCATCGTTCCGGACATTCCCGAGAACCTGGAAGCGGTGATACTGCGGTCCTTGGGCAAGCTTCCCACCACGCGCTATCTCACCGCCCACGCCATGCTCGACGACTTGAGGAGGGTCCAGCACGGGGAGCTCGTCAGCGCTCCTGCCGCCTATGCGGAGGAGGCCACCAGGGTCATGAGCCCGGCCGCGGTGGCCTCCGGGGCTTCAGTGGCTCAACCCACCCAGGTGCGGCGGAGGTCGCCGGACGGTATGGAGCCCGCCCCGGTGCCCTACTACGGCGAACCGCCCCGGCGCCGCAGTGCCTGGCCGTGGATACTGGTAATCGTCCTCATCTTGGCGCTCGCCGGCGGGGCGTATGCCATCTTCTCCAACTGGAACAGCGCCGGGGGTGATCTGGCGGTCGTGCCAGGTGTGTCGGGCCTGAGCGAGGCCCAAGCCAAGCAGAAGATCGAGGCGGCGGGCTTCAAGCTCAAGAACGAGGGGAATCAGGCGTCTGCCGACGTGAAGGCCGGCAGCGTCGTTCGTCAAGACCCGGAAGAGGGCACGAAGCTGGCCAAAGGCAAGTCGGTCAGCGTCTGGCTGTCCTCTGGCAAGGGCCAGGTCAAGGTACCCGACGTGGTCGGCAAGATGCAGGTCGGCGCCGCTCAAGAGTTGGGCGCGCTCGGCTTCAAGGTGGACCCCCAGGACGAGGCCAGCAAGGACAAGCCCGCGGGCACGGTGTTGCGTCAGAGTCCGGAGGCCGGTCAGAGCGTCGAAGCAGGCGCCACGGTGACGATCGTGGTGGCTACGGCAAGTAATACCGTGGCGGTGCCGCGCCTCATCGGCATGAACCAGGACGCCGCTGTCGCTCTGATCCAGGGCATGAAGCTGGTGGCCTCGGTGCAGCCGGTGGCTTCGACGCTCACCGGTGGCACGGTCGTGGATCAGAGCCCCAAAGAGGGTGAAGACGCGCAGCCTGGATCTACCGTCATCATCTCCGTGAGTAACGCACCCCTGCCGACCACGGTGAAGGTGCCGGCGGTGGCGGCATTGGGGTACACGGAGTCGAAGGCCAGGGCCATTCTGGCTCAATACAGTCTGCGTGCGGTCGCCGTCTACCTGGAAACGCCCGACTATCCGCCGGGCCAGGTCATCTACCAGAATCCGGCGGCCGGAGTAGAGGCGGAGAAGAACAGCGCCGTGGAACTCACTGTGTCGGTACAACCTCCGTCGACCACCACGACGACGCTGCCGCCGGAAACCACCACGACGACCTTACCGCCGGACACGACCAGTACCACCGGCACCACCGTCTTCTAGACGGTCTCTCCTGAGGGAGACGGGGGCGCAGCGCGGGCCGCGGGCCGCGGCGGGCTGCTACAATCGCTGCTCAAGCGCGAAGGTGAGGTCAACAGTGAGTGTAGAAAAGCCCACGTTTCAAGACGTTCTTCTGGGCCTGGAACAGTTCTGGGCCAAGCAGGGTTGCATCGTCTGGCAGCCGCATCATACCGAGGTAGGGGCGGGTACCTTCAACCCGGCGACGTTTCTCAAGGTCCTGGGGCCCGATCCCTGGAAAGTGGCCTACGTGGAGCCCTCCATCCGGCCGACCGACGGGCGTTACGGCGAGAATCCCTACCGCCTGGGTCACTACTATCAGTATCAGGTCATCCTCAAGCCGTGCCCGGACAACGTGCAGGACCTGTATCTGGCCTCGCTTGAACATCTCGGCATCAACTTGGCCGAGCACGACGTGCGCTTTGTGGAAGACGACTGGGAATCGCCCACCTTGGGCGCGTGGGGACTGGGCTGGGAAGTGTGGATCGACGGCATGGAATGCACCCAGTTCACCTACTTCCAGCAGGTGGGCGGCATCGACCTCGATCCTCCCAGCGTGGAGCTCACCTACGGCACCGAGCGGCTCACCATGTATCTCCAGGGCGTCGACAACGTCTTCGATCTGGAGTGGGTTCCCGGCGTCACGTACGGCGACGTGTACAAAGCCAGCGAGGCGCAATGGTCGGCGTACAACTTCGACGTTGCCGACATCTCCATGCTGCAGAAGGCTTTTGCCGATCACGAGCGCGAATGCGAACGCTGTCTGGAACGGGGGCTGGTGCGGCCCGCCTACGACTTCGTGCTCAAGACCTCCCACACGTTCAACCTGCTGGATGCTCGGGGAGCAATCAGCGTGACCGAGCGCACCGGCTATATCGCCCGAGTGCGGAACCTGGCCCGCAAAGTGGCCGAGGGATACGTGAGCCAGCTTGGCGGAGCCGGCGCGGCCGCCGAGTTGGGCGCGGTCGCCGAGTTGGGCGCAGCCGCCGAGCCCGTAGCCGTCGCCGAACCGAGTGCCACCGCTGAGCCGGGCGAGGCCCCCGATTTCGGCGCCGCCTGGATCTCGTCCGACAGCCGGGAAGCACGCGATTTCCTCTTGGAGATCGGCGTGGAGGAGATGCCGGCATCCGCGTGCCGAGCTGCCATCGACCTGTTGCCCGAAAGGGTGGCCGGGTTGTTCGGCGCCGAAGGGGTGGAGCTAGAGTCCCGAAGACGTCAGGGTGATGGTCTCTCCCCGCCGCATCGCGGTGCTGATACGGGACGTGCCCGGCGAGCAGGTCCCTCGGGAGATCGCCCAGCGCGGACCGGCGTTCGAGGCCGCTTTCGACGCGGAGGGAAATCCGACCAAGGCCGCGGAAGGCTTCGCTCGGGCCAAAGGCGTCTCGGCCAAGGATCTCGAGGTGCGGGAGGAGGCGGGGCGCCGCTTCGTCTACTACGTGACTCGCAGCGAGAGCCGGCCCACGGCCGGATTGCTGCCCGAGATCTGTCTCAAGATCGTCCGGGACATGTACTTCCCGAAGAACATGCGCTGGGGCTACCGCGATCTGCGGTTCTCACGGCCGGTGCGCTGGCTGGTCTCCCTGTGGGGAGAGACGGTGATCCCGTTCGGCATCGCCGGGCTGACCTCGGGACGGACGAGCCAGGGGCACCGGTGGCTCGGCGGGGCGGTGGATATCGGGAGTCCGGCGGACTACGTGGAGGCGCTGCGGTCGGTCGCCGTGGTGGTCGACCACCACGAGCGGGAACAGATCATCCGGGAGGGACTGGAGCGCGTGGCGGGCGAGCACGGCCTGGACGCTACCGACCCCAGCGGCAAGATGGAAGAGGTGCTGTTCTTGGTCGGAGCGGCCCACGGTGGCCCAGGGGCTGTTCGCTCAGCACCATCTGTCCCTGCCGTCCGAGGTGCTGGTCACGGCCATGCAGTCGCATCAACGCTACTTCCCGCTGGTGGAGAAGGACGGGGCTCTCGTCGAACCGGTTCCTCTACGTCTCCAACGGTGACCCCGCCTGGGTGAAACAGATCACCGCCGGCAACCAGCGGGTGCTGCAGGGCCGGATAGAGGACGCGGAATTCTCCTTTGAGAAAGACAAAGTCACCGGTCTCGAGCAGATGGCGGCGCAACTCGGCAAGATCGTCTTCCACGAGAAGGCCGGGAGCATGAAGGACAAGACGGAGCGGCTGGTGGCTCTCACCGGTTACCTGGCGGACGCCACCGGCGCTCCCGGCGATGCCCGGGAGCGCGCGCTCGAAGCCGCCCGGCTGGCCAAGGCCGACCAGGTGTCGGTGATGGTGCGGGAGTTCGCCGACTTGGAGGGGGTGATGGGGCAGACGTATGCCCTCATGGAGGGCCATCATCCCGACGTGGCTCAGGCGCTGCGGGAGCAGTTCCTTCCCGACGCGGCCGGCGGCGCGGTGCCGGTGACGACCCCCGGGGCCCTGCTGGCCACCGCGGAGAAGGTGGACAATATCACGGCGGCTTTTGCCTGCGGAGAGCCACCCACCGGTTCGAAGGATCCCTACGGGCTGCGGAGGGCCGCGGCCGGCATGGTGGCGATCGCCGCTCATCATGGGCTGAGCTACGATGTTGAGGCCTTGGTCGCCCGGGCCTATGACGGAGCTGGAGCGTTTTCCCGGCTTGGTGGAGCGGGCGGTGGTGGTATCGGAAGCGACGGCTTTCATCTTGGAGCGACTGGCCAAGAGCCTCACCGACGAAGGACTGGGACGCGACACTATCGACGCCGTGCTCCCCACCTCTCGCGACTTCTCTGGACCTGCGCGAGCGGGCGCTGGCGCTGCACGAGTGCCGGTCGAGCGCATCATGGGAGGACGTTGTCACCGTGTTCACGCCGGCCGTCGAACCTGGCTCGGAAGTTGCCCGCCGAAGCGGCCGTGGAGCCGGCGCTGGGCACGGCGGCCGATATCGTTCCCTGCGCCGCGCCCCCGGTTGGCCCGGCTGTGACCGTTTCTCCCGCCCTGTTCGAGGTCGAAGCCGAGGCGGCGTTGTTCGCGGCCTGGCGAGAGGCCGCCGACAAGGTTGACCGAGCGGTGGGTGAAGGCCGGTATGGCGATGCTCTGGCTGTGTTGGCAGGCCTGAGGCCGGCGGTCGACCGCTACTTCGACGACGTCCTTGTGATGGCCGACGACGAGACTGTACGGCTCAACCGGCTGCGCCAGTTGGCGGCCATCGCGGCGACGGTGCGTACCGTGGCTCACCTGGAGCTGGTGCAGGGCTGATGATCTGAGCGGCGGAGGCCATGGCCGGGAAGAAGGATACGGCCGGGAAGAAGGAGCACGGCCGGAAGAAGGAAGAGGGGCGGCGCCCTGCGGGCGCCGCCCCCTTCGTCTGTGTCGCGTCTGTCCGCCGT
The DNA here is from genome assembly GCA_963809395.1 of uncultured Actinomycetes bacterium. Taxonomy (GTDB): domain Bacteria; phylum Actinomycetota; class Thermoleophilia; order RBG-16-64-13; family RBG-16-64-13; genus CAWEJM01. The sequence goes on from CAWEJM010000008.1 coordinate 48,887, forward strand.
CGCACCTCCTCGGTGCGGCGGCCGGACGGGTAAGGCCGACAGCCTAGTTCAGGCTTGCCGCCTCTTCGGTCACCGGTTCGCCGGCCTCGTCGGCCAGGCCATCGGCGTCGCCGCCGCGCTTCTTCCGCCGCTGGTACTCCGGGTCGGCGTCCAGCCAGGCATGCGCCCACGGCATCTCGTTCTGCCAGATCGGATTGAGCTTGTCCCGCACCCCGGCCGCATATGCATGCAGGCCCGGTTGCAGTTCGTTGAGCAGCGATTCGGCCCCCTCGTGAGTGGGGTAGGCGTTGTTGCGCTCGACGGCTCTTCTTCATCACCGCCGGATGGTCGATGATGGGGCAGGGACGGAGCAGGTTCTTGCCGAAGGGCTGCATCCTGCGCAGATCCTTGAAGAAGTCGGAGCAGAGGCAATCGAGCAACGACTTGTCCTTGATGTTGTCGACCGCGAAGTGCGCGAAGATGCAGGGCTCCACGTCGCCCTTGTTGTTGATGTGGATGTACTTGCGTCCACCGGATAGACATCCGCCGGTGAGGGTGCCGTCGCCCCAGAAGTCGGCCACCAGGATGCGGCCGGGTGTTGCGGATGTGGATCGACGCCGCGGCGCAGCTGGTCGCGCTGGTCGGGGGTGGGCATGAGGCTGAGGTCGGGTTCGCGACCGATCGGCATGTACGAGAAGTACCAGCCGTAGAAGGCGCCCTTTTCCACCATGAGATCGGCGAACTCGTCGGATGTGATCTCGTCGATATTGTGGCTGGTGGCTGTGGCCGAGAAGGCGAACATGGCGCCCCGCTCGCGCAGGCGGTCCATGGCCGCCATGATGCGATCGTAGGTGCCTTCACCCCGGCGCGCGTCGGTGGACTTCGCGCCCTCCCTCGATGCTGATCGTCGGGCAGACGTTGCCCAGCTCGACGATGCGGTCGGCCACCCGGTCGTTGATCATGGTGGCGTTGGTGAACACCATGAAGACCGACTGAGGGTGACGCTCGATGATGTCGAGCAGCGGCCGCCAGACAAAAGGTTCGCCACCCAAGATGGTGAAGACCCGGGAGCCGATCTCTTCGCCCTGGTCGATGATGCTCTCGACTTCCGCCTCGGTGAGATCTTCCTCCGTGTCGTACTCGGCTGCGTAGCATCCCACGCAGCGCAGGTTGCAGCGCATGGAGGGGCTGATCAGTATTACCGTGGGCGACGAAATACCTCGTTCCTTCAGGAGCGACGTTGTGTACTCCGGATCCCGCATGAAGAAGTTGGCCATCATCCCGGCGACAAAACGCTTACGTACATTAGGATGAAGATGACGGATGTTCTTAAAGAATGCGTTGCCGGGATTGCCGGGAGCCGTGTAGTTCTTCAGCCACTCGGCGATCATCTCTTGCTGCGGTCGTTTTGGCCGTGCGCTTCACAGCTGCGATGAGACCGCGCATGGCTAGATCGGAACTGCCGACCACGGCCAGGGCCCCCGAGATGATGGAGGCGGTCCGTTCGTAGTCGCGTCGGTCCCGAGCTTTTGACATAGACCGCTCGGGCATGAGACCTCCCTTCTTTGGTTTTCGATTCTGCGCAGAGCAATACCATAACACACCCATCATCTCTATTCGAGACACCTCCACGGTCAAGAACTTCGTCGGGCTGGTCTCTGCTTCCCAACGGTCGCCTACTTCGTTAGAATACTGGGCTCCAGGGGGCAGGTGGAAGCTGCGTCTTGTCGCGCACGGTCGAAGGGAGTTATGTCTGATGAGCCCCACAAAGTACGTCTACGACTTTTCCGAGGGCAACGCCACCATGAAGTCTCTCTTGGGAGGCAAGGGGGCCAACCTCGCGGAAATGACCGGACTGGGCATCCCGGTACCTCCGGGTTTCATCGTGACTACCGCGGCCTGTGTGCACTACTCTACCGTCGGCTCCTATCCCGAAGGGCTCGAAGGCGAGATCGAGGCGCACCTGCGCGCTCTGGAGAAACTGACAGGCAAGACCCTTGGCGATCCCAAGAATCCCCTCCTTCTTTCCATCCGCTCGGGGGCGGTCTTCTCGATGCCCGGCATGATGGACACCGTGCTCAACCTGGGCTTGAACGACGAGACGGTCGAGGGGCTGGCCCAAGGCACGGATAACCCGCGCTTCGCCTACGATTCCTACCGCCGCTTCATCTCCATGTTCGGAGACGTGGTCATGGGAGTCGATCCCCAGCTGTTCGAGGACGCGCTCACCGCCAAGAAGGCCGAAGTCGGCGCCGCCCTCGACACCGAGTCTGTCCGCCGACGATCTGGTGGATCTCACGGTCCGCTTCAAGACCATCTTGGGCGAGCACGCGGGCGAGCAGTTCCCCGCCGACCCGTTGCGTCAACTGCACATGAGCATCGTGGCCGTCTTCAAGAGCTGGGACAACCACCGGGCCAAGGTCTACCGCCGCACCCAGGGCATCCCCGATGATCTGGGCACGGCCGTCAACGTGCAGACCATGGTATTCGGCAACAAGGGGGAGACCTCGGGCACGGGTGTGGCCTTCACCCGCGATCCTTCGACGGGCGAGAACTCTGTTCTACGGCGAGTTCCTCATGAACGCCCAGGGCGAGGACGTGGTGGCCGGCGTGCGCCACCCCCGGCCGTTGGAGGAGATGCGCGAAGTCATGCCCGCCGTGCTCGACCAACTGTACGCCATCCGGGAGAGGCTGGAGAAGCACTATCGGGACATGCAGGACGTCGAGTTCACCATCGAGGACGGCAAGCTCTACATGCTGCAGACCCGCAGCGGCAAGCGCACCGCCCCGGCCGCTCTGCGCAGCGCGGTGGAGATGGTGCGCGAGGGTCTCATCACCAAGGATGAGGCGCTCATGCGCGTCGATCCCGGCGCAACTCGACCAACTGCTGCACCCGCGGCTCGATCCCAAAGCGAAATACGAGGTCCTGGCCACCGGCCTGGGGGCTTCGCCGGGGGCCGCGGTCGGCCAGGTGGTGTTCGACGCCGACGAGGCGGAGGAGCGCGGGTCGCGAGGCGAGCAGGTCATCATGGTGCGCTGGGAGACCAACCCGGACGACATCCACGGGCTCATCCAGGCCCAGGGCGTCATCACCAGTCACGGGGGCATGACTTCGCACGCGGCCGTGGTGGCCCGGGGCATGGGCAAGCCCTGCATCGCCGGGGCCCAGGACCTCAAGATCGACACTGAGGCCCGCCAGTTCTCGGTGGGCGATACGGTCATCCGGGAGGGCGACTGGATCACGATGGACGGCGCCAGCGGCAGAGTGATCATCGGCCAGGCCGCGCTGGTCCCCGCGGCTATGGACGAGTACGTCGACACGGTGCTCGCGTGGGCCGACGGAGTGCGCCGTCTGGGGGTCCGCACCAACGCCGACACGCCGGAGGATGCCCAGAAAGCCCGGGAGTTCGGCGCCGAGGGCATCGGGCTGTGCCGTACCGAGCACATGTTCATGCAGGAAGATCGCCTGCCGCATGTGCGGGCCATGATCATGGCCGAGACTGAGGAGGAGCGGAAGCAGCATCTGGCCAGACTGCTCCCCTTCCAGCGCGAGGACTTCCAGGGCATCTTCCGGGCCATGGCCGGCCTGCCGGTGACCATCCGCCTGCTCGATCCGCCCCTGCACGAGTTCCTGCCCAACTACACCGAGGTCATGGTGGAACTGGAGCGCCTGCGGCTTACCGGGGCCTCGGCAGAAGCGGTGGCGAAGCAGGAAGAACTGGCCGGCAAGGTCAAGGCCTTGAGCGAGGCCAACCCCATGCTGGGGACGCGCGGCTGTCGGCTCGGCATCCAGTGGCCGGAGATCTACGCGATGCAGGTGCGGGCCATCATGGAGGCCGCGTGCGACGTTCTGGCCGAGACCGGCAAGATGCCCCATGTGGAGATCATGATCCCGCTGGTGGGCTTCGAGGAGGAACTCAAGCTCATGCGCACGCTCACCGAGGAGACCGCCTCAGAGGTGCTCGCCGAGCGCGCGGTCAACGTCGACTACACGGTGGGCACCATGATCGAAGTGCCGCGGGCCGCTCTCACCGCCGACGAGATCGCCCGTCAGGCCGACTTCTTCAGCTTCGGCACCAACGACCTCACCCAGATGACCCTGGGCTTCTCGCGCGACGACGCCGAAGGCAAGTTCCTCACCCACTACCTGCGCATGGATCTTCTCAAGGACAATCCCTTCGAGAAGCTCGACCAGACCGGGGTGGGGCAACTCATCGTGATGGCTGCTCAGAAGGCCCGGGCGGTGAAGCCGGCCATCAAGCTCGGCATCTGTGGAGAGCACGGCGGGGAACCCAGCAGCGTGAAGTTCTGTCATCGCGCCGGGCTAAACTACGTCAGCTGCAGTCCGTACCGGGTGCCGCTGGCTCGGCTTGCGGCCGCCCAGGCGGTTCTGGAGGAGACGGCGGCCGGCAAGGTGGGCGACTGAGGCATCCCGGGGCTCATGAGCCCGATGACTTGAGGAGGCCGGTGAGGTTGTGAAGCACGAGAGGCCCGGTAGAGTCCGATTGTCGACCGACCTCTTCGAGGCGGGGCTCTCTCAGTGGGCACAACGCTCGGCAGCCTCTCGCGGCCGGGAGCACCCGGAAGAGCCGTGCACGCTCCGCACGCCCTACCAGCGCGACCGCGACCGCATCGTCCACTGCAAGTCGTTCCGGCGGCTCAAGCACAAGACCCAGGTCTTCATATCGCCGGAGGGGGACCACTACCGCACCCGGCTGACGCACACCTTGGAGGTGGCCGGCATCGCCCGGACCGTCGCCCGGGCGCTGCGTCTCAACGAGGATCTGGCCGAAGCGATCTCGCTGGGGCACGATCTGGGGCACACTCCCTTCGGTCATGCCGGCGAGGGGGTCATCGACCACATGCTCGAGCAACTGGGAGCGGGAGGCTTCCAGCACAACGAGCAGAGCGCCCGGGTGGTGGAGGTACTGGAGAACGACGGCCGCGGCCTGAATCTCACCTGGGAAGTGCGGGACGGTATCCGCAACCACACCGGGCGGCCAGGAGCCGGCCACTCTTGAGGGCCGGGTCGTCCATTTCTCCGATCGCATCGCCTACATCAACCACGACATCGACGATGCCTTGCGGGCCGGTCTGATCACGCCCGAAGATCTTCCCCGAGGTCCCGATCGAGCTGCCTGGGAGAGACCGGCAGCGACCGCATCGACGCTCTGGTTCACGACTTGGTGGACAGTAGCAGCGAGAGGGGGGCCATCGTTCAGACGCCGGTCGTCGGCAAGGCCATGGACGACCTGAGGACCTTCCTCTTCCAGACCGTGTACGCCCGCTCCCTCCAGGAGGCGGGCGAGCAGAAGGTGCGGCAGCTTATCACCCAGTTGATGGAGCACTTTCTCGACCATCCTGAGGCTCTGCCGTCGTCTCCGCCACCTCAGGTGACGCCTGCGCCGACCGCCTGGCGCTCATCCAGGCCGTGACCGACCACGTGGCCGGAATGACCGACCGCTACGCGCAGCGCATGTACCTGGATCTGTTCGTGCCCAAGTGCTGGGCCAACCAGTGAGCCGTCACGTGCGACGCGCAAGGCCGCGCGGGCGATGAGCCCCTTCATCAAGGACGCCAGCGTGCAGGCCGTGCTGTCGGCGGCCAACATCGTCGACGTGGTCTCGGGCTACACCAGCCTGCGCAAGCGGGGGGCCACCTACTCCGGACTCTGCCCGTTCCACCAGGAGAAGACCCCCTCCTTCACCGTGAGCGCCGACAAAGGGCTCTACTACTGTTTCGGCTGCGGCGAGGGAGGCGACATCGTCCGCTTCGTGGAACGCATGGAGAACCTGTCGTTCGCGGAGGCGGTCGAGCAACTGGGCGAGCGCTTCGGCGTGCCGGTGGAGTTCGAAGAGGGTGCCGGACTCGATCCCGGCCGCAAAGACCGGGATGCCCGCCTGCTCCAGGCGCTCGAGAAGGCGGCTACGTTTTATCAGCGGTTCCTCTGGGAAACAGAAAGCGGTCGCGGCGCCCGAGAGTATCTGGAGAGGCGGGGACTGGGTCAGGAGGTCTGCCGGACGTTCCGCGTGGGTTTCTCCCCGGACGAATGGAGAGGACTCCACCGCCGGGCGGCCAAAGAGGGATTCACCGACCGGGAGCTGGAGGATGCCGGTCTGCTGATCCGCCAGGCGGGCAAGACCTACGACCGCTTCCGGGGACGCCTCATGTTCCCGCTGGTGGATCATAGAGGCAGGGTCCTGGGGTTCGGGGGGAGGACCCTCAAGGACGAGACTCCCAAGTACCTGAACTCCCCCGAGGGACCTCTGTATCAGAAGGGGCATCTGCTCTACGGCCTGTACCAGGCCAGACGGGCCATAGCCGATGCCGACGAGGTGGTGGTGGTGGAAGGCTACACAGACGTTCTCGGGCTCGTGCAGGCGGGCGCGGGCAACGTGGTAGCCTCGATGGGAACCGCGCTCACCGACGCACAGATCGGGCTCATGATGCGCTTCACGGGCAATATCACGTTCATGTTCGATGCCGACCGGGCGGGGACCGAAGCCATGCTGCGTTCCGGCGAGCTGGCGCGGGGACATTCGCTGCGGCCCATGGTGGCCGTGCTGCCCGGCGGCCGGGACCCCGCCGACGTGGCCGTCGAGGGGGGACGCGAAGCCGTCTCCCGGGTGCATGGCGGGGAAGATGTCGCTGCTGGGCTTTGAGCTACGGCAGGCGCTGGCCCGGGGCGACACCGCGACGGCCGAGGGCCGGGTGCGTGCCTTCGAGGAGGTTCGTCAGATCATGGGCCGGGCTTCGTCGCTCAAGGAACGGGAAGAAGAGATCCCACTGGTGGCCGACCGACTCCGCCTTTCACGCGATAGCGTCGCTCTGCTGCTGCGAGGGGACCGCGGTGCGCGAGGGCGAGGCGCCCGGGCAGGACCCGGGCGCCCCAGCCCGGGGCGGGGCGCGCCCCACCGGTTTCCGCCGCCGCGAAATGGGGGGCAGCAGTCGCTCGCCCAGCGTCTACTGGGCAGCGAGGCCGTCGTCGAGCGGGACTTCCTGGTGGCGGCGGCCTGCAACCCGGGCCGGGCGGTGCAGCTCCTCCAGGCGCTGACCCCCGATCACTTCACCGACCCCAACAATCGCGAGGTGTTCGACCGGTCTCCGCGAGGCCCTTGCGCTCATGACCGACGCTCAGGACCAGCAGACCGCCATCACCGAGACTGAAGGCCCGCGCTCGCGGCGATTCCGAAGCCGGCCGGTTCTTCGTGCGGCTGGTGATGGAGGCCGATCAGGGACGCTATGCCCCGGCGGTGCTGGAGGAGCTCCATCTCCGGCTGCAGGAGCAGCACCTGGGCCGGGCGATCAGCCGGCCTCCGGGGCGAGCTCGATCGACGGCGGCGACGTGGAGCAGGAGCAGCGCCGCCTGTTCCACCTGGAGCAGCTTCTCCAGACCGTGCGCGCGAGCCTGACCAATCTCGATCCCGAAGAAGGGCAGGCCTGAGATGCAGGACGAGAACGAACTCACGGCCGAGGTGGTCCAGGAAGTGCTGGATCAGGGCCGGGCACGAGGCTCGCTCACCCTCGATGAGGTGGGCGCGCTCGTCCAGGATGCCGACCTGTCGCCGGACGATCTCGAGTTTCTCTACTCCATGTTGGTCGACCTCGGGGTGGAGGTCGTCGACGAGCGGGCCGAGGAGCTGGGCGACTTCTCCGAAGAAGAGGAGTTCCTGGGTTATCTCGACGTGACTATCGACCACAGCGTCGACGATCCGGTGCGCATGTACCTGCGCGAGATCGGCAAGGTCCCGCTCCTGACCACCGCAGCAGGAGATCGAGCTGGCCCGGCTGATCGAGAAGAAGGACGTCGAGGCCAAGCGCCGGCTGACCGAGGCCAATCTGCGCCTGGTGGTCTCGATCGCCAAGCGCTACATGGGCCGGGGACTCCTGTTCCTCGATCTCATCCAGGAGGGGAACCTGGGCCTGATCAGGGCGGTGGAGAAGTTCGACTACCGGCTGGGATACAAGTTCTCCACCTACGCCACCTGGTGGATCCGGCAGGCGGTCACTCGGGCCATCGCCGACCAGGCCGGACCATCCGCGTGCCGGTGCATGCCGTGGAGACCATGAACAAGCTCAATCGGGTCCAGCGCGAATTGCTGCAGAAGAGCGGCCGGGAACCCACTGTGGCTGAGATCGCCGCGGCGCTGGGGGTGACGGCCGGCAAGGTCAGGGAGATCCAGAAGGCCACCCAGGAGCCGGTTTCCCTGGAGACCCCGGTGGGGGACGAGGACGATTCGGAGCTCGGCGACTTCATCGAGGATCTCGACGCCGACCAACCCCTGGAGGTGGTCTTTCGCGAGATCAGGAGAGAGGAGTTGTTCAGGGTGCTGGACAGCCTGCCCGCCCGCGATCGCAAGGTGCTCGAGCTGCGCTTCGGTCTGAAGGGGGAGCGGCCGCGCACCCTGGAGGAGGTGGGCGAGCGGTTCGGCGTCACCCGGGAGCGCATCCGCCAGGTGGAGGCGAAGACCCTCAATCGACTGAAGAACTACCGCGACGCTCAGGCCCTGAGAGACATCGACGGCTGAGAGCGAGTTTCCTTCGCATCGTTCGCAACATCCTGCGCTAAGGCTTGACCCCGCCCTAAGGTTCCGCTACTGTAGCGCGCGCGAGTCTGGATATTCCGGGCCGCGTGCGTTAGAGAGGGGTGGGCTCGGGTGCCGTGTCGCCCCGAAACACATGGAGGTTGCAGGGTTGGCTGAGGGGACTGTCAAGTGGTTTAGTCCCGAAAAGGGCTACGGATTCATCGAGCAGCCGGAGGGAGAAGATCTCTTCGTGCACTTCAGTGAGATCCAGACGGACGGGTTCCGTACTCTCACGGAAGGGCAGGCTGTGAAGTTCGATGTGGTCCAGGGCCCGAAGGGCCTTCAGGCGTCGAACGTCTCGGCTGTGTAGTCCAAGCGAAGAGGTACTCTCTTCCCGTGATCCGAGCCCCGCTCCGGCGGGGCTTTTTTGTGCTGAGCCGGAGCTCGTCCCTACAGACCAGCGCGGACCTGGTCAGGTCTCCTGAAAGCTCCTCGTCAGCCTGCTCGCCGTGCCGATAAGGAGGACGAGAGTTTCCCATTCAAGACTCTCCTTTCTCCTCTCGGGCGCCTGCAAAGGCGCCCCTTTTTTTCGGCTATAATCCAGCGAGTCCCTGCCGGCGCGCCGGGCGCCGCTGCTCGGCCCGTCGGCTCAGGGCGCGGTCACGTCATCCAAGGAGAGCTGCACGATGATTTCCCGGCAAGAGGTCGAGCACGTGGCGCGGCTTGCGCGCCTTCACTTCGATGAGGAGGAGCTCGCCCGGCTGCAGCCGGAGCTCGGCCAGATCATCGACTACGTGCAGCAACTGTCCGAGCTGGACCTCTCCGGCCTGGAGGCGACGTCGCATGCGGTGGCTCTCAAGAACGTGCTGCGCCCGGACGAGCCGGTCGCCGGCCTCACCCAGGCAGAGGCGACCAGCAACGGGCCGGACGTGGAGCGGGGCCAGTTCGTCGTCCCCCGGATAGGGTAGGGGCGGCGCCGCTGACGCGGCGCCGTTGACGTCACCACACCTGACCGCCCATGCGGTGCCGGGAGCTCCTGGCGGGCGGGGAAGTCTCGGCCATCGAGCTGACCCGGGCCTACCTGGACCGCATCGCCGCGGTGGACGAGGCCGTCCAGGCCTATCTGCTGGTGGACGAGGCGGGCGCGCTGGCCGCCGCCGCCGCCGTGGACGCCAAGCCCCGCGCCGAGCGGCTGCCCTGGGAGGGCGTGCCCATCGGTCTCAAGGACATCTTCTGCGTCAAGGGCATGGAGACCACCTGCGCGTCGCGGATCCTCAAGGGCTACATCCCGCCCTACGACGCCACCGTCATCGCCAAGCTGCGGGCCGCCGGCCTCATCTTCCTGGGCAAGCTGAACATGGACGAGTTCGCCATGGGCAGCTCCACCGAGAACTCGGCCTTCCAGACCACGCGGAACCCCTGGGATCTCGACCGGGTGCCGGGCGGCTCCAGTGGCGGCTCCGCCGCCTGCGTCGCCGCCGCCGAGGCCCCGTGGGCGCTCGGCACCGACACCGGCGGCTCCATCCGCCAGCCGGCCTCGCTGTGCGGCGTGGTGGGGCTCAAGCCCACCTACGGCGCCGTGAGCCGCTACGGCCTGATCGCCTTCGCCAGCTCGCTCGATCAGATCGGTCCCATCACCCGGGACGTGAAGGACGCCGCCGCCCTGCTCGACATCATCGCCGGGCGCGACCCCCGGGACTCCACCAGCATCGGGCTGCCGGAGCCGGTCGGCGTGCCCAGCCGCGGCGATCTGGAGGGGCTGCGGTTCGGGGTCATCAAGGAGTTCGTCGGCGACGCCTGCGAGCCCGGGGTGCGCGACGTGTTCGACTCGGCCGTGGACGCCATCGGCGCGCTGGGCGGGGTCTGCGAGGAGGTCAGCCTTCCCAGCGTGGAGCGGGGCATCGCCGCCTACTACCTCATCGCCCCCTCGGAGGCCAGCTCCAACCTGGCCCGCTTCGACGGCGTGCGCTACGGGCACCGCGCCGCGCACAGCGAAGACCTCTACGAGATGTACACGCGCACCCGCAGCGAGGGATTCGGCGCCGAGGTCAAGCGCCGCATCATGATCGGCACGTACGCCCTGTCCGCCGGGTACTACGACGCCTACTACGCGCAGGCCCAGCGGACCCGCACGCTCATCATCCAGGATTTCGAGCGGGCCTTCGGCCGCTTCGACTTCCTGGTGTCGCCCACCTCGCCCACGGTGGCCTTCAAGATCGGGGAGCGGACGGCCGACCCGCTGGCCATGTACCTCTCCGACCTGTGCACCATCCCGGTCAACCTGGCCGCCCTGCCCGGCATCAGCATACCGGCCGGCTTCTCGGCCGGGCTGCCGGTGGGGCTGCAGATCATCGGCCCGCACTTCTCCGAGCGAGGACTGCTGGACGCGGCCCACGCGGTGGAGCAGAAGCTGGACGTCAACGTGGTCCCGCCGCTCGCGGAGGTGGTCGGATGAGCGCCAAGCCTGTCGGCGGGCCGCAGCGACCGGGACGGCTCCGGCGGCTGCCCGGGGCGCGACGGCTGGGAAGCGGTCATCGGCCTGGAGATCCACGTGCAGCTCAACACCCGCACCAAGATGTTCTGCGGCTGCGAGGTCACCTTCGGCGAGCCGCCGAACACGCACGTGTGCCCGGTCTGTCTGGGACATCCCGGGCGTGCTGCCGGTGACCAACGAGAAGGCGATCGAATACGCCACCCGCATCGCCCTGGCCTTCGACTGCCGCATCGCCGATCGCACCATCTTCCACCGCAAGAACTACTTCTATCCCGATCTGCCCAAGGCCTACCAGATCTCGCAGTACGACCTGCCTTTGGGCATCGGCGGGCATCTGGACGTGGAGTTGGAGGACGGGAGCGACCTGCGGGTGGGCATCACCCGGGTCCACCTGGAGGAGGACGCGGGCAAGCTGATCCACGCCGGGGGAGCCTCGGGACGCATCGACGGGGCCGACTACTCCCTGGTGGACTTCAACCGGGGCGGCACGCCGCTGGTGGAGATCGTGAGCGAGCCGGACATCTCCACGCCCGACCAAGCCCGGGCCTTCCTCACCCAACTGCGCAGCCTGGTGCAGCAACTGGGCGTCTCCGACGTCAACATGGAGGAGGGCTCGCTGCGCTGCGACGCCAACGTCTCGGTGCGCCGGCCGGGGGAGCCCTTCGGCACCAAGACCGAGCTCAAGAACATGAACTCCTTCCGCTTCCTGCACCGAGGACTGGAGGCCGAGATCGAGCGTCAGATCGACGCTCTCGAGTCGGGCGAGCGCATCGTGCAGGACGACGGTGCACTTCGATCCCGCCACCGGCCTGGTGTCGACCCTGCGCAGCAAGGAGGAGGCGCACGACTACCGCTACTTCCCCGAACCCGATCTCACGCCCATCGAGCTGGACGAGGCCTACGTGGAGCGGGTGCGCGCCGGCCTGCCCGAGCTGCCGGCGGCCCGCAAGGAACGGTTGATGGCCGAATACGGCCTTTCCTCCAAGGACGCCGCGCTGCTGGCCGCGAACAAGCCCCTGGGCGACTACTTCGAAGCCGTGGCCGCGGCCACCGGCGACCCGCGCCTGTCGGCCAACTGGGTCATGGGTGATCTCTCCGCCTATCTCAACGCCGCCGGGCTGGAAGTGGCCGAGTGCGCGGTGAGCGCGGAGAGTCTGGCCGAGCTGCTGGGCTTGGTGCGTGATGGCGCCCTTTCCGGCAAGATGGCCAAAGAGGTCTTCGAGACCATGACCGCCACCGGCAAGAGCGCCCGGACCATCGTGGACGAGAAGGGGCTGGGCCAGATCTCCGATGCCGGGGAACTGGACGCGATCGTGGCCCGCATCGTGGCGGCGAACCCCGGACCGGCCGAGGAGTTCCGGCAGGGGCGCGACCGGGTGCTCGGCTTTTTCGTCGGGCAGGTCATGAAGGAGACCCGCGGCCAGGCGAACCCGCAGATGGTGAACGACCTGCTGCGAGCATACCTGGCGTAAGGTCGGCGTAAGGTTGAAAAGCCGGTCTATGTCTGGTACCTTGCCTTACCTTTTTAACGCTCCAACATCCCAGGAAGGTGCAAGCGTGGTGCAATCCACAGATGCGCACCCGGAATCGTGCCCCGTTCTTAGAACCGCCGATATCATCTCCGGCAAGTGGACGCTTCTCATCCTGCGCGATCTCTCCAAGGGCATCAACCGCTTCAGCGCCCTGGAGCGCTCGCTCGCCGGCATCAGTCCCAAGACCCTGTCCGAACGGCTCAAGGGACTGGAGAAGGCCGGCATCGTCACCCGCAAGAGCTACGCCGAGGTGCCCCCCAGGGTCGAGTACACGCTCACCGCCATGGGCTGGGATCTCATCCCCCTCATCGACCACATGCGCGACTACGGGACCAAGTGGCTCAGCGACGGCCACTCCTCTGGAGGCATCGCCCCTGATGACGATACGCGCGGAGCGTAACCTCATCGCCGATCGCGTCGGGCCCGGAGGCGTCAAGTTGACCGGGACTCCTGCGTCGGAAGGCTGGATCATCAACCTCGAAGAGGTCGACGCGCTGATCGAGCTCGGCCGCGGACGGGGTTTCGTCACCACTGAGGACATCGCCGAAGTACTGGCGGAGATCGATCTCACCACCGAGCAGATCGAGCTGATGTACACCACTCTTCTCGATCAGGGTATCGAGGTCGTGGACGAATCGTGTGCCGACTCCGACGAAGAGCTGGAGCTCGACGTTCGCGGGGAGCGCCTCGATTGGCGCCGCGCTTCCGACGAGCTCGATCTGAGCGTCGATGTGCCCACCACCGATCCGGTGCGGATGTACCTCAAGGAGATCGGCCGGGTCAAGCTGCTCACCGCTCAGCAGGAGGTGTCGCTGGCCAAGCGCATCGAGCGGGGCGATATCCGGGCCAAGCACGAGCTCACCGAGGCCAACCTGCGCCTGGTCGTGTCCATCGCCAAGCGCTATCACACCGATGGCATGAGCTTCCTCGACCTGATCCAGGAGGGCAACCTGGGCCTGATCCGGGCGGTGGAGAAGTTCGACTATCGCAAGGGCCACAAGTTCTCCACCTACGCCACCTGGTGGATCCGGCAGGCCATCACCCGGGCCATCGCCGACAAGGCCCGTACCATCCGCATCCCCGTGCACATGGTGGAGAAGATCAACAAGCTCATCCGGGTGCAACGTCAGCTCCTGCAGAACATGGGCCGGGAGCCGGCTCCGGAGGAGATCGCCGCCGAGATGAGCATGACCGACGCCGAGATCCGGGAGATCCTCCGCATCAGCCAGACCACGGTCTCGCTGGAGACTCCCATCGGCGAAGAGGAAGATTCCGAGCTGGGCGACTTCATCGAGGACGAAGATGCCGTGCGGTCCTTCGACGCGGTGGCCTCGCAGCTGGACCGGGATGGGGTCAACGAGGCTCTCAACATGCTTCCCTACCGGGAGCGCAAGGTCATCGAGCTGCGCTTCGGCCTGAAGGGCGAGCACCCGCGCACCCTGGAGGAAGTGGCCAGGCGTTTCGGGGTGACCCGGGAACGCATCCGCCAGATCGAAGCTAAGGCTCTGGCCAAGCTGCAGGCTATCGACAAGACCCGCAACCTGCGGAGCAAAGTGCAGTAGTCCGCCGGCCCCGCGGCGCCCCGCTCATCCCAGGCCGCCGGTGCCGCCTACCTCTTCGCCCAAGCCCTGACCCTGGGAATGACGATGGGCATGAGCACGATCATCAGCAGGAGGAAGATCCAGGCGGCGCCGCCATACCGAGCGACCGCCGGGTACGAGCCCGTGAAGGTCGTCACCAACCAGAAGGCGACCGCGCCGACCACCGAGATGCCGCCGTAGACGAAGAGAGCCACTCTGTCCGGGTGGGCCGTCTTGGGCGGCCGCGAAAGACTACATGCCTGGTCATCCTCGCATAGCGCGCTCCTTTGGGCTTGAACCTCCGCAGCGTCAACGTGTTGAGGGTCACCGAGACCGAACTGATGGCCATGAAGAAGGCCGCCAGTTCCGGGCTTACCAGCTGGCCGGTGAACGGGTAGAGGATCCCGGCGGCGATGGGGATCCCCACGGAGTTGTAGAAGAAGGCCCAGAAGAGGTTCTGCTTGACCTTACGCATGGTGGCCCGGCCGGTCTCGATGGCCGTCACCACGTCGAGCAGGTCGCTCTTGATGAGGATGATGTCGCCCGTCTCCTTGGCGACATCGGTGCCGGAGCCGATGGCGATGCCCACGTGGGCCTGAGCGAGGGCGGGCGCGTCGTTGACGCCGTCGCCGACCATGGCCACGAAGTCGCCCCGGTCCTGCAGTTCCTTGACCTTGGCGGCTTTGTCCTCCGGCAGCACCTCGGAGAAGACCTCGTCGATCCCCACCTGCCGGGCGATGGCCTCGGCCGTCCGGCGGTTGTCGCCCGTGATCATCACCGTGCGCAGGCCCATCTCGTGGAGCCTGGCTATGGCGGCCTGGGAGGAATCCTTCACCGTGTCGGCCACCGCCACGAGTCCGGCCGCCTTGCCGTCGATGGCCACGTACATGGGGGTCTTGCCCTCTTCCGCCAGACGCTCCGCCACCGGCTCCAATCGGGCGGTCTCGACGCCGCTCTCCCGCATGAACCGCAGGTTGCCGAGGATGATGGATCGGCCATCGATCATGCCCCGCACTCCGCGTCCGGGCACCGAATCGAAGTCCGTCGCCGCCGGCACCGTGAGATCTCGCTCGCTCGCCCCCTTGACGATCGCCTCGCCCAGGGGATGTTCAGAGCTCCGCTCCAAAGCGGCGGCGTAGGCCAAGAGCAGATCGGGGTCGATGTCCGCTCCGGCCGGCACCACGTCGGTGACCGCGGGCTCCCCTTTGGTGATGGTGCCGGTCTTGTCGAACACGATGGTGCGGATCTTGGAGGTCGCCTCGATGGCCCCCGCTCCCTTGAAGAGGACTCCATATTCGGCCCCCTTGCCGGCTCCGGCCATCATGGCACTGGGAGTGGCCAGCCCGACCGCGCACGGACAGGAGATGATGAGGACCGAGACCGAAAGGAGCAAGGCGAAACCGAAGACGCCCATGGACGCCAGGGTGTAGGGCGAGAGGATGAAGCGGGTGTCGGGAGTGAAGAGGTGTTCGTAGCCGACGAAGAACCAGCCGAGGAAGACCAGGAGCGCAAGCAGGTGGACGCCGAGGATGAAGTTGCCGGCCACCAGGTCGGCCACCTTCTGGATGGGCGCCTTGCTGGCCTGCGCATCCTCCACCAGCCTGATGATCTGCGAGAGGGCGGTGTCTTTGCCCACCTGGGTGGCCTCGAAACGGAGGGCGCCCGTCTTGTTGACGGTGCCGCCGACGACCTTCGACCCGATCGTCTTCTCGGCCGGGATGGACTCCCCGGTGATCATCGACTCGTCGACCGCCGAGTAGCCCTCGATGACGACCCCGTCGACAGGAATGGATTCGCCCGGTCGGATGATGACCGTCTCTCCAACTTCCACTTCGTCAGAGGGTATGTCGACCTCGACCCCGCCGCGAAGGACCCGGGCGACCTTGGGCTGAAGCCGCATCAGCTTGCGGATGGACTCGCTGGTCCGTCCCCGGGTTATCGCCTCCAGGTATCTTCCCAGGACGATGAAGCCGGTGAGCATCGCGGCAGACTCGAAGAAGGTCGCCTGCTTGCCCCCGAAACCGGCGTTGGGCCAGATGGTGTTGATGGAGGCGATGAGAAACGAAGCGCCGATGCCGGTGGCATACAGCAGGTTCATGTCGGTGACGCCGCGCCTGAGCCCGCGCCAGGAGTGCACGAAGAATTGGCGCCCGGGGCCGAAGACGACAGGCAGGGTGAGGGCCATCAGCACCCAGTTCTTGACCGATACCGGCATGAACGTGGGCACTGATCCACATCCCCTGGAAGGTCAGGATCATGATGACGATCACCAGGGGCCACACGATCCACATGTTCCGCTTCTGGTGACGCAGTTCGGCGGCCCGGATCTCCTGTTCCCGGTCGAGCTGGGCCCGGCCCTCCAGTTTCTCGGAGGCCTTGTAGCCCAAGGCCTGGATCGCCTCGACCACCGGCCGTTTTTGCAGGACCCCGGCGTAGCCGCGCACGCGCGCCGTGCCCGTCCCCAGGCTCACGGCGACCTCGATGACGCCCGGCACGGCCTTGATCGCGCCTTCTATCTTCGCCACGCACCCGGCGCAGCTCATGCCCTCGATGGTGAGGGCAAGCTCGGTCTCCTCGACTTGATAGCCCAGAGAGGTCGCGACATCGGCGAGTTCCGTGGCCGTGACGGCCGGCGCGTGCGACACGACGACGCGGCCGGTCTGCACGTTGACCGACACGTCGCCGACTCCGTCCAGCGCCGACAGCGCTCCGCGCACCTTGGCTTCGCACGCGGCGCACGACATCCCATGCACGATGAGCGCTGTCTTGACTTGCTCCAAACTGGGCCTCCGGGGTGCTGCGGCCGTAACCGAGTGAGGACCGGCGCCGTCACTACCGTGACGCTCTGGGTGGGCGGCACCGCGGCGAGAGTATACCCAACTGAGGGCGATCTCCCCCCTGTTCAAGGTACTACTACAGCTGGTAGTCTTAGGAGCCACATCGGCAACGGGCCGCAGGGAGGCACTATCGGTGGGAATGCTTAGGGAACGCTCAGGACTTCAGACAGGTCATGGGCGAGTTGGAAGAAGAGATCATGGAGTGCGTCTGGGAGCTGGGCCCCGCCTCGGTGAGAGAGGTGCATCGGTGCCTCCTCGCCAAGCGGGACATCGCTTATACCACTGTCATGACGGTGATGAGCCGCCTGGCCGAGAAGGGGCTTCTCGCTCGCCGTCCGGAAGGGCGCGCGTTCATCTATTCGGCCGCGACGCCGCGCGATGAGTACTGCGCCGGCGTGGTCAAAGACTTCATGGACGGAATGCTCGTCGGCGCGAGCAAGCCGGTGCTGGCTCACTTCGTCGAGAGCCTTACGGCGGACGACGCCGCTCAACTTGACATGCTGGCGGAGATCATCGAGGAGAAACGACGGGCGCGGAAGCAGTCATAGCCATTCTGCTGGGGGGCGCGTTCGCTCTTCTCCTGGCGGCGCCAAGGCTGGTCCGCAGGTTTCTGGAGCCGGTCGCGGGAGCGAGGTCCCTGGTGTGGTTCAACCTCGGCTGGCTGCTGGCCACCGGGCTGGTAGTGGCTGCCACGCTGGGTGCGCTGTCGATCCGACTGATGCCTCACCCTGTCATGCAGGCCCTTGGCATTCCATGCACCGCCGGCAGCGGTTGTGTGACGCTGCTTCCATGGTGGGCCCAGTGGGGGCTCTGGTCCGTCTCGGTGGTCCTTCTGGCCGGGTTGCTCGTTCGGGGAATCCACTCCGCGGTGTCCGGGACAACGAGCGATGATCAGGATGCGCCGCGTGGCCCTGTCCGCCGGGCGCGCGATCACGGGAAGAGTCCTGGCGGTTGGGCTTCTCTTCCGAGCGGCTGAGTGGTGCTGGATGGACCTGGTACTTTCGCCTTCACCGTCGGCTTGTTCCGACCGGCGATAGTGCTGTCCACCGATCTGATCCACAGTCTGGACCCGCGGGAACTCGAGGCAGTCGTGGCGCACGAGAGTGCGCACGTGGCCGGTCGCGACAACCTTATCCTGCTGACGGCCAGGACTATCGCCCGGTCTCTGTGGTTCGTGCCCGGCGTGGGGCTGGCCCATCGTCGCCTGCGCAGGGTGGTCGAGCTGGCCGCCGATAGTCACGCGCGCGGGAAGGTCGGGGACGGGCTTGTGGTGGCGTCCAGCCTCCACCGGTTTGCCTCGCTCATGTCGAACCGATCTCCCGGCACCTCGAGAGGCGCGAATCCGGTCTTGGCGTGGTTCTCGGAAGATGGACTGATCGTCGAGCGGATCGGCCGACTTCTCGACGAATCGGACCGTGTAGTCTCGCGTTTCCGTGTCCGCGTGGCGTTCGTTGTCCTTGCGGTCGTACTTCTGGTCTTTCGCCTTGGGCACCTACCGCGTGGCAAATGTGAACCTCGCCCCGGGTGCGCACGCAGCCGTGTGCGCGGGTCCTGCCAGCTCCGGCACGTGTCTCCGCAGTGCGCACCGGTCTTGCCGTCCTAGCCGGTCGACCCGGCCTCCGGCCGCGGTCTCCTTTCATTTACGCACTTGCGTAGTACTACAAGCTTTAGTAGAATGCGGGTGCCGTCGTCGGCGACCGAGTTCCCCGCGCGCGGCGAAGGCTCTTGAAAGTAGTGTCCATTGGCGTCCATTGGGGGTCGATATGTCGAAGCGGAAGCCGGCGAAGCCGGCGGAACAGCGGACCAAGCGGGAGAGATTCGAAGAGGCCGGCAGATTCCCGGTCAAGAAGGTCGCGTTCTCGGCTGTGACAATAGTCGTGATCGCCGTAGCGGTGTTCGTGGGGATCCGGTTGTACAACAATTCCGCGCAAGCCGGCGGAGCGGTGGTGTCGCAGGGAGGCACCACGTACGCACAGACTTCCTTGGCGATGTCCGCGCTTACCTCGTCTCAGAACACCGGCGCCGGGATGATCACGCTGTCCGTCGCCGAACTGACCAGTAAGAAGATAGGCGGTTTCGTCTACTCCCGCTCCACGCCCATGCCCGCGGGCTATGACTCGGTCGCGGGGAACGGTCTGCCTCTGCTTGCCTATGTCGCTCCCAGCGGCCGACTCGTGGTCGCCACTTCAATGTGCGAGCCCTGCCGTTCCTACGATTTTCACATCGAGGGCAACCAGCTCGTCTGCAATACCTGCCTGACCCGCTGGGATCTCAACACTTTGAAGGGCGTAAAGGGCGGCTGCCTCGCCTATCCGCCCAAAGAAGTGACCACTACCGTGCAGGGTGACGTCATCCAGATCCAGCAATCCGAACTGGAGGCGTGGGCCCCGCGGATCTAGCCGGCCGGATCTAGGCGTCCCATGCGCATCTCGCGAATAGCGCTCAGAAACGTGCGTTGCCATCCGGCGCGCACGGCGCTATTGGTGGTCATGATCATGTGCGTGGTGGCCATCGTGGCCACCCTCGTGCTCGTCACCAGGAGCGCCGACAAGGATCTGGCCAACAAGGTGGACGAGTACGGGGCCAACATCACCATCGTGCCCCTCTCTGACCAGCTTCCCTTGGTCTACGGGGGGATCCGCGTTGGTGGCCTCACGTACGACGTGAAGCCCATGAGCATGGATGAGGTGGCGCTCATCCGGACGATCAAGAACAAGGAGAACATCAACCGGGTGGCTCCCAAGCTGCTCCAGCTGACCGAGGTCGACGGAACCCGTCTCATGGCAGTCGGCGTGGTGTGGGAGGAAGAGCTGGCGATCAAGAAGTGGTGGAAGATCGAGGGGTCCGCGCCCACCTCGCCGGATGAGGTCCTGCTCGGGGCCAGGGCGGCAGAACGTCTGAAACTGAGCGCGGGGGCGAGCGTCCCGCTTGAACGGCCGGCAATTTCGCGTCGCGGGCGTTCTCGCTCCCACCGGAGCCCAGGAGGACGATGTGGTCTTCATGGACCTGGCTACCGCTCAGGGGCTCTGGAACCGAGTGGGCCAGGTGAGCTTCGTGGAAGTCTCCGCATGGTGCAGTTCGTGCCCCATCGAGACCATAGGCGCGCAGATCTCCACCTTGCTTCCCAACGCGCGCGTCTCCGCGCTCCGGAAAGCGATCGAGTCCCGGGAGTTGCTTGTCGGCCAGTTCAAGCTCTTCAGCATCGTGCTTTCGGCTTTCATGGTGCTGGCGGGGACCATGATCGTGCTCACGTCTACCCTCAGCCGCGTACGCGAGCGCAAGAGTGAGATAGGGGTGTTCCGTGCGCTCGGCTATCGGCGGAAGCACATCCTGGAGATCGTTCTCCTCGAGAATCTGATCGTGGCCGTCGTGGCGGCGGCCGTGGGGGTCGCGGTGGCTTGGGCAGCCGCCGGACCGGTCGCCCGATTGGTTGCCGGCGTGACGACCGCCACGGCGCCCGGCGCGCTGCTTCTCCTGGCCGCCGTCGCGGCGGCGGTGCTGATGGTCGTGTTGGCCAGTCTCTATCCGGCGTGGCGGGCGTCCCGCCTGAGCCCTCTGCTGGCGCTCAGGCGGGTGTAGGCGGATGAGCAACGGCATGGGCTTGGGAACGATCGCGCGCGCCAACATCAGGCGGCACCCGGGAAGAGCCGCCCTCATGCTGGTGGGGATGGCCGTGGCGGTGGCGGCCTTCGTCACCGTGGTGTCGCTCGTGCTCTCGCTGCGGGCCACGTTGGACGATCGACTTGCACGCTACGGAGCGAGTCTTGTTGTCACGCCCGCCAGCCCCGAGCTCTCCCTGGACTACGGTGGCGTGAGCGTGGCCGACGCCGGCTCCGGAGTGGTTCCGGTCCTGGATGAGAGCGCAGTGACTACCATTCTGCGGCCTTCCTTCGGCCGGGCGGGCGGCGGAGGCCATCCCCGTCCTTCTCCAACCGGTGAAAGTCGGCGGGGCGACGTATCTCGCGCTGGGCACCGACATAGGGGCCAGTCTTCGGGTCAAACCGTGGTGGCGCATCGAAGGGGCGCCGCCCCGGGGCCCGGACCAGGTGCTCTTGGGTCTGGCCGCACGGAACAAGCTGGGGTCGGACCCGGGCGCGACGGTGACCATCGAGGGGCGTCGAGTACACCGTGAGCGGCATCCTGTGGGAGACCGGCGGGGAGGAGGACGGCGCCATCGTGATGGACCGAAAGGAGCTGGCTGGGTTGACCGGTCGGGGAGGCGAGGTGAATCTGATCGAGGTGACCGCCGGCAGCTCCGGCGCCGTGGAGCCACTCAGCCGCGAGATCGCTCAGGCACTGCCCGATACGTCGGTGATCTCCGTGAAGAAGAGCCTGGAGTTCAACGCGCAGGCCAACGGGGCTCTGACCAAGTTCGGACTCGCCGCCACTGTTCTCATCGTCCTGGTCTCGGCGCTCATCGTCAGTCTGACTACCCTCGCGGCGGTCAGAGAGCGCCAGAGGGAGATCGGCGTCTTCAGGGCGGTCGGTTACCGCCAGCGTGACATTTGGGCGCTCTTGCTCACGGAGGCACTTCTCCTGAGCGTGGGGGCGGCCGTCATCGGTACCGGGCTCGGCCTCGCCGGCGCAGCCCTCGGACCCCGGCTGGTGCACGGCCTCACGCTCGAGTTCACCCCGAACCCGTTTGTCGTGGTCGGCGGTATGCTGCTGGCCGTGGTGTTGGCGGTCGTAGCCACCCTGTACCCGGCCTCCCGGGCCGCGCGGCTCGATCCGGCCGCCGCGCTCAAGCGAGTATAGATGGAGGATTAGAGCGAATGCCGCTTCTGTCAGCCGAGCACATCAGCAGAGAGTACGGAGCCCAAGGTGATGGCCGCGTTGTGGCGCTGAGTCCGGTCAGCCTGGCCGTCTCCCACGGTGAGTTCACGGCCATAATGGGCCCCTCCGGGTCGGGCAAGTCAACCCTCTTGTCGATCCTTGGGGTGATGAATCCTCCGACCACCGGGCGCCTGACCATAGACGGCATCGACGCCTACAAACTCTCGCAGGAACGCCAGGCCGATCTGCGCCGCGAGTACATCGGTTTCGTCTTTCAGCAGCTGGAGCTGGTCCCCTACCTGACGGCACTGGAGAACGTGATGCTCCCGCTGGCCATTCTCAAGATGCCCGGAAAGCGGGAACAGGCCCTGGCCGCCTTGGAGCGCGTCGGCCTCGACCGGCGAAAGGGCGCGAGGCTACCCGCGGAGCTATCCGGCGGAGAGCAGGGCCGGGTGGCGATCGCCCGGGCGGTGGTGAACAATCCCCCCCTAGTCCTTGCCGACGAGCCGACCGGCAGCTTGGACACTGCCAACGGGATGCAGATCCTGGGACAGTTGCGGGAGTTGGCCGCCGGGGGTCATGCCGTGGTCATGGTCACCCACAACCCCGAGTCCGCCGCGATCGTCGACCGAGTCATCGAGATCCGAGACGGGTGCTGCCAAATAGGCCAGCTCTGACACCGGGTACCAGTTCTGACACCGGGTACCAGCTCAGACGCCGGGCACTAGGTGTCTTCCTGTCCTCCGGTCGGAACGAAGCCGTATCGTTCGGTCCTGAAGACCTCTTCTTTTAGGTCTTCATCGGCGCACTTGTAGACCTTGCAGAGCAGGCACGTCAGGTCGGGCGATCCGTACATGGGGTCCAGGTGATCGTTCCTCGTCAGCACGTTCGGGTTGGAGATGAACAAGCCGTGGAACCCCTGGGCCGGCTCCTCCGGGTAGAAGCAGTTGGCGGTGGCCATCAACATGCCCTTCTTGATACCGGGGAAGGTTCTTAGCTTCTGTCGGATCCTGCCTCGCGGCGATTCGATCCAGATGATGTCGCCGTCCTCCACGCCGTACTCGGCCGCCGTTTCGGGATGCAGCTGGCAGGTGGGGAATTCCATGAAACTTCTCAGCCAGGGGACGTTGCGGTATTGGCTGAGGAAATAGAAGGGCTGGCGATACCCGCTGCTCATGACGATCGGGTACTCCTTGTACAGCTCGGGCGTGGAGTAGGGGCTCTCTCCGGGCTCCCTGAATACCGGCAGGGGATCGTATCCCAGCGATTCCAAGTGCTTGGAGGCGAATTCGAACTTGCCCGTAGGCGTCGGAAAGCCGCCGCCTTCTCGCCAGTAGTCGGTCTTGTACTTGTAGTAGACCTGGTCTGTGCCCCAGCAGCCGCTGACCAGGCGCTCGCTGAACTGCTTCCAGTTCATGCCGGACTTGCGGACCTGGTAATCGAGGCAGGCCTCCACGTCCTTGAACCAGTGCTGGGGGGCCACTCTCTTGCCGACTTCGTTGAAGATCCAGACGTCCGACTTGGCTTCGCCCGGCGGTTCGACGACTTTGTTGTGGGCTTCGATCATGAAGCGGGGGTGCATGTCGTAGACATCGTCCAGTTCCAGCCAGTGCGCTGCCGGCAATACGATATCGGCCGCTTCCGCCATGGGGCCCATGAAGAGATCGACGTGCACCATGAACTCGACCTTACTGATGGCCTCCGCCACTTCTTTGGTGTTGGCCAGGTGGACCAACTGCTGTCCACCCACGCTGAACCATACTTTGATCGGCGCCTCGCCCGCGATGATCGCCTTGATCATCGTGTCCGGATTGCAGGTACGGGCGGCGCCCATCTTGTACGTATCGCCGCCGATGATGCTCTTCTTCATCTCGTCGGTCAGGGGAAGCTCGAGGAAGAAGTCCTCGATCAGACCGGTCTCGGGCAGCACCCAGCTGATCATGCTGCCGGTCGCTCGATGTTGCCGGTGAGGCCCATCAGGCAGGTGATCGCCCTGAGGGTATGGCCGCAGTTGGCCTGTCTCTCGATGGAACTGCCGACCTGGATGCAGCCCGGCGTATCGATGGCCCACATCCTGGCCGCCTGGATGATCTGCTCTTTGGGGACCCAGCAGATGTCGGACACTTTCTCCGGGGTGAAGTCTTGACCCGTTCCCGGAGCTCTTCGAAACCGTAGGTCCAGTTCTCGACGAACTCTTTGTCCCAGAGCTCTTCTTCGATGATCACGTTCATCATCCCCAGAGCGAGGGCGCAGTCCGTTCCCGGTCTGGGTTGGATCCACAGGGTGGCCCTGGTGGCGTAGGCGCTGGCCCGGGGGTCGATGATGATCAGGTTCTTGCAGTAGTCCAGCGACTTCATGAACCAGTAGGCCATCTCGGAGTCGGCGCTGCTGATCTCGAGTTGTTTGGCCCACATGATCTGGGTCTTCGGGAACTCGCCGCCCCAGCCGTGATAGTCGCAGTAGAGCCGGCCGTAGCCGGTGACCAGCGCGTAGAGGCCGAGCCGGGGGCTGTGGCAGACGTATCCGGGCGTGATGACGTTCGCGGTGCCGATGGAGCGGGCCAGGCGATGGGTGTAGCGGTTGTACCCCCGGCCGGTCCCTTGAGAGATGGCGATGGTGGACGGACCGTACTTCTCGATCGCGTCCTTCATCTTGGCTTCGATGGTATTCAGAGCCTCGTCCCAGGAGATCCTTTCCCACTTGCCCTCGCCTTTGGCGCCCACTCTCTTCAGGGGGTACTTGAGGCGGTAAGGGTTGTCGATGTGTTGGATGCTGGACAACCCCTTGGAGCACATGGTTCCCTTGGTCAGAGAATCGGGATTGCCCTGGATGTTGACGATGACGCCGTCCTCGACGGTGACCTTCACACCGCAACCACCGTGGCAGCTCTTGCAGGTGGAATACACGACCCTTCGGTCACTCATCATCTTTCTCCATCATCGTAGATAGATGCCCAGGCTAGTGAGCGGATGCCTTGGGCAGAAGCGGCCTGTAGATGCCGACCTTCAGCACGCAGTACTTGAGCGCGAAGGCGCCGACCGTGTGGCAGACGATCGGCGATCACCAGCAGCGGCCGGGAAGCCTCTCCGGCGAAGAGACTGACGATGGAGATCACCAGCGGTACGGCGATGCCGAGAAGGACGATGCCTATCCAGAAGATGAGCCGCCACCCGTCCGACGATCAACTCTCGTACGGACAGCCCCGCGGTTGTCGATTGATAGGACGCGTTGACCAGGTAGGTCAGGATGAGCAGGGCATTGATGATCAATGCGATCCGGCTGGCCGCTTCCACGCCGGCCAGTGTCGACTCCCGTGGCCTATCAGGCCGATCGCCCATGACCAAGGCCAGGCCGTCGGCGACTCCCATCTACGACGAACACGATGGGCAACAGGCCGGTATTCCAGAAGGGCATGCTCTTGCAGTAGCTCATCGGCGAAACCGGCATAGATCCCGGTCAGGACGGCAAACAAGCCGGCCAGAATCCGCATCGCCCAATCGACGACGTCGATCGTGCTCACTGCGAGGCCGCCACGACGTCGTGGACGCAGCAGATACGTGGTCACCAACTGGATGGCCGCGAAGAAGGAGAACGTGATCGTAAAGAACATCCCTCTGGCCATCCAGGACGTCCTCCAGGCCTTCGTGAACGGTGGAATGGCGCGCCAGAACCGGAGCGGCTTGCCCAGGTAAAGCAAGTGGAGGGGGAGTTTGAAGAGCACGATCAGGATCCAGCCCGACGAGGGCGCCCCACCAGCTGCCGACGAACAGCGAGACCAGGTACAAGCCCGGTGCCCAAGGCTGAGAAGACCTCGGCCAGCCAGACCAGCAGCCCGCGTCCGTCGATCCACTCGGTCTGCCGCATGGGCTTGACCATCCACTCATGCGGGACCATCCACTGACGGGAAGTTCTGATGTTCATGCTAAGACTTTCTCCGTCTAGCTCTTCTTCGTGAGCTGCGAGTTTCTTCCGGGCATCGGCGTCGACCGAACTCAGCTGCCTGCATGTGGCTACCCGTTTGGTCGCATTCGGGGCCTTGTTCGACAGAGCGCCGCCGAGCTTGTAGTCGATGTAGTAGACGGAAGGGTCGGTGCCGTATTCGGTGCGCAGCTGGAAACCGTCGCGTTCCCGGATCAGCCGCGACACCTCGCTGTCGGGATCGTCCAGATCGCCGAAGGTCAAGGCCCTCGCCTGGCAGGTATTGACGCAGGCCGGAGTGGCGTCGCGATCGATGCCCGGCTTGAGGCCCTTTTCCGTGCCGGCGTCGATCCTCTCCGCGCAGAAGTTGCACTTCTCCGTCGTCCCGACCTGATGGGGGTAGATCTTCTTCCCCTTCTTCTCGAACCCGGTCTCCGGGAATCCGGGAAAGTAGCCCGGGTTCTTGTCTTTGGACACGAAACGTGCGGTTCTGGTAGGGACAGGCGACGACGCAGTACCGGCAGCCGATGCACTTGTCCGAGTCGATGGCGACGATGCCGTCCGGCCGCTGATGGGACGCCTCGGTGGGACAGACCTTGACGCAGGGGGCGTCCTTGCACTGGTTGCAGCGCACCGGGATAGGTGGACACGTCGACCTTGCGCGCCGCTGTCCACCTCGTAGGCGATCAGCCTGGGCCAGGTCACGTGCAGCGGCAGGAAGTGCTCGACCCTGCACGCGGCGACACATGCGTGGCATCTGGTGCACTTCGCGAGATTGATTACCATTCCCCATCTCATGAACTCATGCTCCCCGTTCTCTATGTGCGTTCAGCTGGGCTTGCGGGTCAGTTACCCTCCACGCTTGCCGCTAAACACCGACAGCCGTTATACTGGTCATCGTACAACGCATCGCGCAACTCGGTGGGCTTTCTTGTGGCCGGCGGCGAGTCGAGCGGCGAGGGTGGGAGATACTGGCCGCGCTGCCTGGCGCGAGCCGCCATCATGGTGGTCTTCACTGGGCCGGCTTGCAGGTCGGCCTCGCGGCGGCCGCCGGGGCTCTGCTGGTATCGGCATCATCAACCCTGACGCGGGCGATTAGCTCGAGTGGGAGAGCGCTGTTCGAGCGCGAGCAGGAGCCACACTGTGTTCAAATCCAGATGCGTCCACTCGTCTTGGAGAAACAGATAGAGGCGCCGGTGGACGTGTTCGCGTCTGCCGCTCCGGCCAGGTGAGCCTCTTGCCGCGAAGGACAGGTACAAAGGCTCGGCCCTTCGCTCGACTCCGTGCGGCGCCTGCTTGGGTGAATCCGGCATGTCGAAGTCCGTCCTAGCGCTAGCGTCCATCGGTCGCTCCGGCGACCCCTCACGAACGCATGCCTGAGGGGCGCGATTCCAGAGCAGACTGAGGACGTCTGGTCTCGAGTAGTGGCCGGTGGGATCGGCGAAATTCTTCGCGCGGGCGATGTCGTAGAGATCGACATTGGCGTAGAGGATTACCTCCTCGTCCCAAGGTCCCGGACCGGCGATGGTCGCTCCATCCGGACCGAAGATGCAGCTTCCACCACCCCCGACCTCGATGAGGTCGGCCCGCTCGGGCGTGTCGGCCAGACGATCGACAATCTCCTTGCTCGTGATGGCCACCGGTGCGAGGACAAAGCAACTGCCTTCTAGGGCATACTCCGGGAAGCGCTCATGCACGGCTCTGCGCTGAGGGCGTAGGACTGTTTCCGATACAAGCTGAACGAAGGCCACGAGGCGACGTGCACCTGCTCTCCCATCGAAAACATGGCGTATCGCATGAGCGGCTGGAGATGCTCCCAGCAGTGGAGAGCACCAAGGCGGCCGACCTGTCGTATCGAACACACGCAGGTCGCTACCGTCACCCTGGCCTGAGCACGATATACCGTCCGCTCAGGGTGAGTCGGCTTGAGCTTACGGTGCCGGGGACCCAGGATGTTCCCCTCGGCATTCGATTAGGAGCTGGGTGATGTAGAGGGTACCGCCCGCCCTTTCGTTCATCCCCATCACGACGTAGGCGCCAGCCTGCTCTGCCGCCTCGCACAGTCTTGCCGTGGTGGGGCTGGGGATCTCGACTGAATTGGCGTAGAGCTCCGCGAAGAACTCGTTGCCCCAGAGTGGCGTCCCCAGGAACGCCCACGAGGGGTACCCGGGAAGCCAGACCTCGGGGAAGGCGATCAACTGAGCGCCATTACGCCCCGCTTCGGCGATCAACGAGCACGCTTTATCGGCGCTTCTTTCCCGGTCCTGCCAGATGGGGGCCGCCTGGACAGCGGCGGCCTTGAATTTGGGAAACTGATCCACGTACGACCTCCCGATATTGCCCACTACCACCGAGTGGTGGCCCCTCCGAACCTCGCGGGTTCGGAGGGGCTCTTTTCGTTCCGCGCCGGCCTCTGGTCCGCGTGTCGGACCAAGGACGGGAGTGCTGGTGCTACTCGATGAACTTGCCGCGCTCTACGTAGCTGGTGTGCAGCAACTCGTGGCTCTTGTGGCCGCAGGGACCGTCGGTGAGGAATTCGGCGTAGATGCGGGCCACGGCCGGGTTCTCGTGCGACTTCCGCACATCGAGCGTCTTCTCCTCGGCGTATATGGCCTTGGCTCGAGCTGCGCGGATCTCCGCGTTGGTGGGAATGGGCTGACCGCCGCCGCCCAAACATCCGCCTGGGCAGGCCATGAGCTCGATAAAGTGGCACTCGCTGAACACGCCGCCTGCCTTGATGTCTTCCATGACTCTCTTGGCGTTCGCGGTCCCGTGGGCGACGGCTACCTTGAGGGTGGCGCCCTTCAGCCATTTCCAGTCGGGGACCAGATGCTTCAGCAGGTCGGGCACGGGGCCGACCGCACCGATGGTGATCTCCGCGTAGCGCACCCCGTCGAAGCCCCGCACCGGGATGATATCGCCGTGTTCGTAGATGGTCTCCACCTTCGTGCCGGTCACCATTTCGAGCACCGTGCGCAAGGCCGCTTCCATGACGCCGCCGGTTGCCGCGAAGATAAGGCCCGAGCCGGTGGCCGTGCCGAACGGGTCGTCGAAGTCCGACTTCGGCATCGTAGGAACATGCAGGCCGGCCTGCCGGAACATCTTGCCCAGCTCGCGGGTGGTGAGACCGTAGTCGACGTCCTTGTATCCGCTGGACCGCATCTCCGGCCGGTTGCACTCGAATTTCTTGGCCGAGCAGGGCATGAGAGCCACGCTCACGATGTTCTCAGGGTCGAGTCCCAGCTTCTCCGCATAGTAGGTCTTGATCAAGCGCTCCAAACATCTGCTGGGGGCTCTTGGCGCTGGATGCGTTCGGAATGAATTCGGGATAGAAATGCTCCAGGTATTTGATCCAGCCTGGGGAGCAACTGGTGAACTGAGGCAGGGCGACGTTCTTGTCCCCTTGGACCAGGGCTTTGTAGAGACGGAGGATAAGCTCGGTACCCTCCTCGATGATGGTGAGGTCGGCGGTGAAGTTCGTGTCGAAGACGTGATCGAAGCCCATCCGCCGCAGGGCCGTGTTCATCTGGTAGGTGACCGTGGTGCCTGGCTCAAGGTCGAACATCTCGCCCATGGCGGCTCGCGGAGAAGGTGCCGTCTGGATGACCACGTGCTTGGTGGGATCGTCGATGGCCTTCCACACATCTTCGGACGCATTCTTGGCATAGAGAGCCGCCGTGGGGCAACGGTTGATGCATTGACCACAGTTGATGCACACGACGTTCGCGAGCGGCTTGTGGAGAAAGGTGGCTATCTCGACCTGATTCGACCGGTTGACCGCTTCCAGCACGCCCACTTCTTGCACGTCGATGCAGGTACGAACACAGCGGCGACAGCGGATGCACTTGTTCATGTCTCGGACGACGGAGTAGCTGGAGTCGTCCACCGGGACCGGCACTTCCGGGTGGCCGAAGCGGAACTTGTCGATCCCGTACTCCTCGGCCAAAGATTGCAGCTCGCAGTTGCCGTTGCGCTTGCAGGAATAGCAGTCGCCGCAGTGCTCGGAGAGGAGCAGGTCGAGCACATGCCGCCGGGCTACTCTGACTGCCTTCGAGTAGGTGTTGATCTTTATCGGCGCGGTGATGGGAAACGCGCACGACGCCTGCAGCGTCCGCTGCCCCTCCACCTCGACCACGCAGATACGGCAGAGCCCCGCCACTGCCAGATCAGGGTGATGGCACAGGGTGGGGATACGCACGCCAATGCTCTTGGCCGCCTCCAGTATGGTGGTGCCAAGAGGGACCTTGGTGTCTATGCCGTCAATGGTGACAGAGACAGCGGCGCCGATCGCGTCCGGCGATACCGGCTCCGGCTCGAGATCTGGCTGAAAGAGCTGGCTGAGCGGAGCTCGCCGTTTCAGGAGCGGTTCTTTAGGGCTCATGTATCTCGTCTCCGAAGTGCTCGAGGATGGAAAGGAACGCTACCGAGCTCGTCTGGCCGAGGCCACATTTGGCGGCCACCTGCATGGTGTTCGCCAGAGCCTTGAGGTCGTTCAAGTACTCGATGGTACAGGTGCCCGCGCGGAGCATCTCCACCCCCTCGAGCAGCTTGCTGTTTCCGAGACGGCACGGGGTGCACTGGCCGCACGATTCGTCCACGAAGAAGTCAAGTAGATTGTGGGCGATGGCAAACATGTCCCGGCCCGGGCCGAACACGACCACCGAACCTCCGGTGGCGATATCTTCAAATGCGATCCGTCTTCCGAACTCCGAGCGGGGAAAGCACCGTCCCGAAGCGCCGCCGATCAGCACGGCCTTGGCGTCCTCGCCGCCCACTTCCTCGAGCAACTCCTCGACCTTGATCCCGAAGGGGAACTCGTACACTCCCGGCCGCTCGCAATCTCCTGAGATGCTGAACAGCTTGTGGCCGGCCGAGTTATCCGTCCCGACGCTCTTGAACCAGTCCACGCCCTTGGCGAATATGCAGGATACCCAGGCCAAGGTCTCCACGTTGTTGACCACCGACGGGCGGTTCAGAAATCCCGACACTACCGGGAAGGGCGGCCGGTTGCGGGGTTCTCCCCGGAAGCCCTCGAGCGACTCGATGAGCGCCGTCTCCTCTCCGCAGACGTAGGCGCCCGCGCCCATGGCCACCATGATGTCGAAATCGAAGCCCTGGATGCCGCCGATGTTCTCCCCCAGGAGCCCGGCCTCGCGGCGCGCGCGGATGGCTTCTTCGAGACGCGGGCGCAGGTAGCCGTACTCGGCTCGGAGATAGATGAGCCCGAGCGCGGCGTTCATAGCGCGCGCTCCGATGGTCATCCCGTCGAAGACGAGGTCGGCATATTCCGTGAGGATCAGCCGGTCCTTGAAGGTCCCAGGCTCACCCTCGTCGGCGTTGCAGATGATGTACTTGCGCGGGTGCTTCTCGGCGGCGGCGAAGTTCCACTTGATGCCGGTGGGAAACCCCGCTCCGCCCCGCCCCTTGAGTTTCGAATCGCGAACGGTGTCGATGATGTCGACCCTCGACATCGCCAGCGCATTGGAGAGCCCTTGTCCCGGAGGGATACTCGCGAAAGTCAGCTCGTTCGCCGTCGTCGTGATCATCGAGTAGGTAGTCATGTCTTCCGCTCCAGCGCTCGTCTTGTCGCGTGGCCTTCCCTTTGGCTGCGGCAGTCCCTGACGATCTCGTGCGCCTTCTCCGGGGTCAGGCGCGCGTAGACCTCCTCGTTGACGAGCAAGGCCGGTCCTTGGTCGCACATGCCCATGCAGTTCGCCCACTCGAGGCTGAAGGTGCCGTCGTCCGTGGTCTCGCCGAAATCGATGCCCAGATCTTGCTGAAGCTGGCGGGCCACTTGCTCCTTGCCGTCCAACTCGCAGGAGAGCGTGCGGCACAGGCGGAAGACGAAGCGTCCCTCTGTCACGGGGCGGGTGTAGGCGTAGAAGGTGGCTACCGCGTACACTTCGACCGGATGCATGCCGAGGACGTCGGCGATAAGTTGCATGGCGTAGCTATCGATGCCCCGGTACTTGTGCTTGACCTCACGCAGGATCGGGATGAGTGAGGCGCGGTTAAAGCCGGTGAGCTCCGCGACCGCCATCACATCGTCGCGCAGTCTTTCCCGTTCCGTTACTAACATGACGCTCCTTCCCGCCCCTCGAGCAGCTGCTTCACCTTTCTGATCAAAGTCGCCGGGTCGACGGGTTTCTCCTGGAACTCATCGACGGGGACTATCTCTTCGTCCTTGTCGATGTGGAGGCCCATGGCCAGATTCACGCCGGTGAGCATCAGTATGGGGAGGGTATGGCCTCTGCGCCGCACCTGACGGGCAAAGCGCAGGCCGTCGTCGGGCTCCTCCATCATCACGTCGAGGATCAGCAGTTCAGGACGGAACTCCTCGAGCACAGCAAGGCCATCGTCGACGTTCGAGGCGCTCTCGACCGTATGCCCCTCTCTCTCCAACACGATCCGGCCCGCTTCGACCATGTCGGGGTCGTCGTCCACGATCAGGATCTTGGACACTACAACTCTCCTTTCCTCGATGGCATTCCTACTAGCTGCCGACCGGTAGACCCGCGGACTCAGGAACCGCGTCGCGTAGGGTCACCGTGAAGACGCTGCCGAAGCCCTTCTCGCTCTTGACCGTCGCATCCCCGCCGTAGAGCTGCGCCAGCTTGCGCACCGTCGAGAGCCCCAGACCGCTGCCCAGGATCTTGAGCGTGTCCTCGTTCTTGATGCGCACGAACTCGGCAAACAGTTTGGCGCTCTCCTCGGGAGTCATGCCGATCCCCGTGTCGGTCACCGTGATCCTGGCCGTGTCGCCCTCGCGGGCGAGGGCCACGGTGACGCTGCCCCCGTCGCGGTTGTACTTGACCGCGTTGGAGACCAGATTGTTGAGCACGATCTCCAGCTCGTTCGGGTCGGCGATCATCTCGACGGGGTCGGGGGCGCGCAGGGTGATGCCGATCTGCCGAGCCGCGGCTTCAGGCGTGAAGCAGGTCGATGGCCGTCTTGGCCATCGCACGCACGTCCACGGTCGTGAAGCTCCTCTGCTTCTGCCCCGACTCGATGCGGGTCAGATCGAGGAGGTCGAAGATGAGCTTGCGCATCCCCTCCAGCCGGATGAGGCTGCGGTCGATCATCTGCAGGCGCTCGGGAGGCTCGTCGGTCTGGAGGATCTTGAGATAGCCCTCGATGGCGTTGATGGGAGCCTTCAGCTCGTGGGCCAGCACGGATATGAAATTGAAGCGTACCTGCCGCTTCTCCTCGGCCAGCCTGCGGGCCTCCCGGCTGATGATCAGTTGATCGGTCGCCTTGCGCACCGCATACCGGAGTTCCTCGGAAGAGAACGGTTTGGGCAGGAAGTCGTACGCCCCCAGCTTGGTGGCCTGGACTGCCGTCTCGAAGGTGGCGTAGGCAGTGATCATGATGGTCAGGATGCCCCGGTTCTGCCGGCTGAGCTCGGTGAGGATGTCCAAGCCCGCTCATGCCGGGCAGCTTGAGATCGAGGAGCAGCAGGTCGAACTGAGCCCCCCCCGCGATGCTGTCGAGGAAGTGCTCCCCGGTAGTGAAGTGAGTGGACGTGTAGGCGACATCGATGCCCACCTCGGCCACGTTCACCTGGTACTTGGCCAGGATCCGGCCGACGGCAAGGCAGAGGGGCTCCTCGTCGTCCACCATGGCGACCTTGAGGATCTGTGTCTGATCTCCCATGCGCGTCGCCTACTCGCGCTAGCTCGCCAACCTAGTCGGCGCCCATGCCCGCGGAGCGGTCAGCTGGTAGCGCCGCTCCTCGTGGCGCGGGAGGGTGACGGTGAAGGTCGTGCCCCTGGGACCGGCGGACGGATCGGCGTTCGACTCCACCGCGATCTGTCCCCGGTGCATCTTGACGATGCCGTGGGTGACCGCCAACCCCAGACCGGTGCCCATGCCGACCTGCTTGGTGGTGAAGAACGGGTCGAACAGCTTGGCCATGTTCTCCTTGGCGATGCCCTCACCGGTGTCCGACACCCTGATGGTGATCGTCTCGGGCTCGTCGCTCAGGGCGATGGTGAGCGTCCCGCCCTCGGGCATGGCCTGCTGGGCGTTGCTGAACAGGTTGGTCAGCACCTGCACCATCTGGTCGGCGTCGATCTCGGCTACCGGGTCGCGGAGCCCGTTATCAACCTGCACGGACACGTTCTCTGCCGCGGGCGCCATGCGCAGGACCTTTTCCACCAGTTCGGCCACGTCGGTGGGCTGGCGGACCACCCGGCTCTGGCGGGCGAAGTTGAGCAGACCGGAGATGATGCGCTTGCAGCGGTTGGCCTGGTCGACGATGGTCTCCAGGTCTTCCTTGGTCTGGGACTGCGTCTTCGCACTCCTCCAGGAGCAGATTGGCGTGGAGAAGGAGGGTGCCCAGGGGATTGTTCACCTCGTGGGCGATACCGGCGGCCAGCTGGCCCATGCTGGCCAGCTTGCCCGATCTCTCCAGGGCCTCCTTGGCGTCCTCGAGCGAGCGGTGGGATTCTTCGAGCTCCTCATAGGCGGTGCGCAACTGCTCGATGGTGTGGGGAAGGCACATCTCCGAGCCGGCCAGCCCGGCGTAGAAGGCGTGAGCATGATCGAGGCAGGTGTCGTAGCCGCAGGCGCCGCAGTTGAGCAGGTCCTCGGCCTTGAACTTGCCCATCCGGTGCAGGATCTCCTCGAGCTCCTCGGGGGTGGCCGAGTCACCGAGGGTCTGATGGTCGGCGTAGTAGGACCGGGAAAGGTCGAGGGACCGGTAGCGCTCCCGGGCGCTCCTTGACGTCGGCGGCCTCCTGCTCGGAGAGGCCGTTCAGGCGGTTCCTGGCGTAGTTGCTGACGCGCGCACGCCGCTGCAGCATGGTCTCGTCACTCGTCATGCCCGCTCCGGCGAAGCAACCCTGGCAGGAAAGGACGTCGAGGAGCCGGGTGTCGGCGTGAGCCAGGTCGAACTCGCTGATGGTCTCCACGAATTCGCCCCGTCCTTCGGCGACGATCACCTCACCGCTCAGCAGATCCTCCTTCAGATCGGCGGTCTGCAGCAATCCTCCGGATATGGGGAAGACCGCTCCCACTCCGCCGTAGGGGGGATCGAACCGGTCGTCTTCAGAGAAGGCCTCCGGCTTGATGCCTCGCTTGCGGAACATGTCGCGCAATTCGGCGAAGGTGAGAACCGCGTCGATCTCACCGTGGGTGGTGTCGATGGAGGCGCGCTTCTTGGCCACGCAGGGGCCGATGAAGACCACCTTGAGGTCGGGGCCAAGGTCGTGGCGCAGCACTCGGGCCATCGCCACCATGGGAGAGACCACCGGCGCCAGGTACGGCATCAGGCGGGGATGATACTTGCGCACGTAGGAGACCGCGGCCGGGCAGGGCGTGGTGATGTAGCGCTCTGCCGGGTTCTCGTCGAGCAGTCGGCAGTAGGCGTAAGCGACCAGGTCGGCGCCCAGCGTGACTTCGTGCACCGAATCGAAGCCGAGCGCCCGGATCATTGCCACCAACGTGCCCGGCGGGATGTCGGTGAACTCGGCCGGGAAGCTCGGCGCGACCGTGGCGGCTACCCGGGCCTCGCGATCGCAGCAGGCCGAAGGCCCGCTCGGTGTCGTCGCGCACCTGCTTGGCGTTCTGGCTGCACACGCGCAGGCAGTTGCCGCAGCCGATGCAGCGCGGCTGGATGACGCTCGCCTGCCCGTCGACCACCCGGATCGCCTTGGCCGGGCACTCGCGCACGCAGGCGTAGCACATGCGGCATTTGTCGCTGATTATGGTGATGAGGGGGTTGTCCCAGGTGGGCATCAGTCGGCCTCGCGGGGCGTCCGCGGCGCCGCGCGCGCGCCGCGCGGCCACCAGCAGTTCGGTGATGGTGGTCAGCAACCGCCCCGGATCGAGCGGCTTGTCGAAGTAGGCGTCCACGTGCATGTTCGCCATGTCCGCGTCCGAACGCGGCCGAAAGTCGAGGCCCAGGGCGCTCGAGACCGAGGTGGAGAGGATGATCGGCGTACCTGCGTAGCGCGGGTCCTCTTTGACGGCTCGGGAGAAAGAGAAGCCGGAATCGATGCTGGTCATCATCAGATCGGTGATGATCAGGTCCGGTTTCTCCACCTCCATCTTGGCGAGCGCCTGTCCCGGCTCGGCCGCGGTGACCACGCGGTAGCCCGCTCTCTCGAGAATCATGCGATTGATCTCGAGGAAGTCGTAGTCGTCGTCGACGATGAGGATGAGTGCGGACGTGTCCGTCGTCATGGCACCTTCACAATAGCAGTCTAGACCCGGTCCTTTCGCCGTGTACGTGGTGTGCAGCAGCCTGTGCGAGGTCTTGCCCAACGGCTCACCGAGGAACTCGTCGTAGAGGGCGAGCACCCCCGGGTTCTCGTGCGACTTGCGCAGCTCGCGTCCTTCGTCCTCGGCGTAGATGGCGCGGATGCGGGCCTGTCGCACCGCGTCTGAGGTGAGGCGGGGCTGGCCGCCGCCGCCGATGCAGCCGCCCGGGCAGGTCATCACTTCCACGAAGTGGTAGGCGGCCTCGCCACTGCGGATGCGGTCGATCACCTTCTGAGCGTTGGCCAAGCCGTGAGCCACGGCCACGTTGAGGGTCGTTCCCTTCAAGAAGGCCCACTCCGGCGTGGTCTCCTCGATGGTGACCGACGCTTCCTTGACCCCTTCCAGACCGGCGATGGAGGCAACGTGCAGGTCGGCGAAGGGGAGCGGCTCGCCGGTGACGATCTCGTAGGCGGTCCGCAGCGCCGCTTCCATCACCCCGCCGGTGACGGCGAAGATGTCGGCCGCGCCGGTGGAGATGCCCAGAGGCGTATCCATCTTCTGCTCGGGCAGACCGCCGAAGTCGATGCCGGCCTGCTTGATCATCCGGGCCAACTCGCGCGTGGTCAGGACCATGTCCACGTCCGGGACGCCCTCGTTCGCCATCTCCGGGCGGGCGCACTCGAACTTCTTCGCGGTGCAGGGCATGACCGACACCACGACGATGCGCTCGGGCTTGATGCCCAGCTTCTTGGCGTAGTAGGTCTTGGCCAGGGCTCCGAACATCTGCTGGGGCGACTTGCAGGTGGACAGGTGGGGGAGCATGTCCGGATTGTAGTGCTCCATATAGTTGATCCACCCGGGGGAGCAACTGGTGAACATGGGCAGGGCCACCTGTTCGCCGTCCACGAGGGCTTTCTTGAGTCGGGTGAGAAGTTCCGTTCCCTCTTCCATGATGGTGAGGTCGGCGGCGAAGTTGGTGTCGAACACGGCGTCGAAGCCGAGGCGCCGGAGGGCAGACACCATCTTGCCGGTGACAAGTGTGCCCGGTTCGTAGCCGAACTCTTCCCCGAGGGCGCCCCGGATGGCCGGGGCGGTCTGTACGATCACGTGCTTGCTCGGATCGTCGAGGGCCGCCCAGGCCCGATCGATGTCGGTGTGCTCGGTGATGGCGCCCACCGGGCAGACGGCCGCGCACTGGCCGCACTGCACGCAGACCACGTCGCTCAGGTTGCCGGCAAAGGCGGGGCCGATGACCGTGGCGAATCCGCGTCCTTGCGGGAAGAGGGCTCCGACGCCCTGGATCTCGTTGCACACCGTCACGCAGCGCCGGCAGTTGACGCACTTGCCGGTGTCTCGGACCAGGGCCGGGGTGGAGGTGTCGTGGATGCGGCGGGTCTTCTCCCCGGAGTAGCCGACCTCGTCGACGCCCATCTCGAGGGCGAGCGTGCGGAGTTCGCAATCGGCGCTACGGACGCAGGCCTGGCAGTCGCCGTCGTGCTCGGAGAGGAGCAACTCGAGGACCATCCGGCGACCCGTGCGGACCCGGGCGGTGTTGGTCTTGACCACCATCCCGTCGGTGGCGGGCTGGGCGCACGAAGGCACCAGCGTGCGGGCTCCCTCGACCTCCACCAAGCACAAGCGGCAGGCGCCGATGGTCTGGACGCCTTCCAGGTAGCACAGGGTCGGGATGTTGGCGCCGGCCTGGCGGCAGGCGTCCAGCAACGTGGTGCCTTCGGGCACCTCGACCGTGAGGCCGTCAACGGTAAGAACGGGCATTAGTTCACGCCTCCTTGCATATCGGCCGCGAGAGCAGCGTGGCCCGCCGGCACCGGCATCTTGCCGTAGTCGCAGCGCAGGCAGCGCTTGGCCTCGCGGCAGGCGGTCTCCAGGCCCCAGGACAGCTCCACCTCGTCAAAGGTGCAGGCCCGAGCCAGTGGGTCGAGGCACACGACGGCCGCCCGCGGCGTCGCCACCGGGTCGGCGTCGGGGTCGAAGTGCACGTCCACGGCGACGTCGCGGCGCCAGAAAGCGTGGTCGGCTCCGGTGAGGTACCGGTCGATGGCCACCGCGGCCCGTTCGCCCGCGCCGACGGCTTCCACCACTGAGGACGGTCCGGTGACCGCGTCGCCTCCGGCGAAGACCCACTCCACGGTGGTGGCGCCGGTGGCTCGGTCGATCTTGAACCAGCCGTTCTGCAGCTCGACCGGCACGCCGCCGAGCAGGGCCTCGGCGTCGAGCGACTGTCCGATGGCGGCGATCACGTGGTCGCACTCCACGACGAAGTCGGGGCTGCGACTCGCGACCGGACGGCGCCGGCCGCTCTTGTCGTAGTCGCCCAGCACCATCTGCCGGCAGAGGACGCCGGTCACCTTGCCGGCGGCGTCGCGGAGGATCGCCTTGGGAGCCGTCAAGGGCAGCACGTCGATGCCCTCTTCGTCGGCGGCGAGGATCTCCTCGGCCCAGGCGGGCATCTGCGCGCGCTGGCGCCGGTAGAGGATGTTGACGTGCTTGGCGCCCAGCCGAAGAGCCGTCCGGGCGGCGTCGATGGCCGAGTTCCCGCCCCCGATGACGGCTACCTCTTGACCCACCCAGGTGGTGCCGTGCACGTTGTATTCGCGCAGGAAGGTGAGGGCCTCGCTGACGCCGTCGTCGACGCCCTCGCAATGTTCGCCGGGGATGTCCAGGCCCACGCCGTCGGGTGCGCCGACGCCCAGGAACACGGCCTCGTAGCCGCGCTCGCGAAGGTCCGCCAGGGTGAAGTCGCGGCCCAGCGCCTTGCCGGTCTCGATGGTGGCGCCCATGTCTTCGATCATGCTGATCTCGCGGCCCAACTCTTCCCGCGGCAGACGGTAGGCCGGGATGGCCTGCACCAGCATGCCGCCCGGGCTGGGTTCCTTCTCGAAGATGGTGGGCCGGTAGCCGAGGCGGGCCAGGAAGTAGGCGCAGGAGAGGCCGGCGGGGCCGCTGCCGATGATGGCCACCTTGCGCCTCGCGTTCTCGGCGTTCTCGCGGACCGCCGGAAGCTGCACCTCGGTCTCTTGCTCGGTCATGAAGCGCTTCAAGCCGCGGATGGCCACCGGTTCGTCGAGGGCGGCCCGCTGACACTTGCTCTCGCAGGGGTGGAAGCACACCCGGCCGCAGATGCTGGCCAAGGGGTTCCGTTCCCGGTGCAGCGTGAGGGCCTCGTCGAAGCGTCCCTCGCCGATGAGGCTGACGAAGCCCGGCACGTTCACATCCGCCGGGCAGGCATTGGTGCAGCGGGCCGTGAACATGGTGGAGCACACGCCGGCTTCGCAGTAGTGGTCCTTGATGTGGGCCTCGTACTCGTGCCTGAAGTGGCGGATGGTGGACAGCACCGGGTTGGCGGCCGTCTGGCCCAGGCCACAGAGAGCGGTGTCCTGGATGGTGGTGCCCAGGTCGATCAGCCGTTCGATGTCGCCCTCTTCACCCTCGCCGTTGCAGATGCGGGTGACGATCTCCAGCATGCGCTTGGTCCCCACCCGGCAGGGCGGGCACTTGCCGCAGCTCTCGTCCTGGATGAAGTCGAGGAAGTAGCGGGCCACGTCCACCATGCAGGTGTCGTCGTCCATGACGATGCAGCCGCCGGAGCCCATGATGGCCCCCAGTTCCTGCAACGTCTCGTAGTCGACCGGCACGTTCAGGTGCTGCTTGGGGATGCATCCGCCCGATGGACCGCCCAGCTGCACCGCCTTGAGTTCCTTGCCGCCCGGAACGCCGCCGCCGATCTCGTACACGATCTCGCCCAACTGCACCCCGATGGGCACTTCCACCAGGCCGGCGTGCTGAATGGCTCCGCCGAGCGCGAACACCTTGGTGCCCTTGCTCTTGTCGGTGCCGGTGCTGGCGTACCACTCCGCGCCCTTCAGGATGATGGGAGCGATGTTGGCGAAGGTCTCGACGTTGTTGAGCACGCTGGGCTTGTCCCACAGGCCCTTGACCGCGGGGAACGGGGGGCGGGGCCGCGGCTCGCCGCGGCCCCCCTCGATGGAGCGCATCAGAGCGGTCTCCTCGCCGCAGACGAAGGCCCCGGAGCCCATGCGGATCTCCAGGTCGAAGTCGAAGCCGGTGCCCATGATGTCGGTGCCCAAGCAGGCCCATCTCCCGGGCCTGGTCGATGGCGAACTGCAGCCGCTCCACCGCCAGCGGGTATTCGGCCCGCAGGTAGACGAAGCCTTGCTTCGCGCCGATGGCGTAGGCGCCGATGGCCATGCCCTCGATGAGGCTGTGCGGGTCGCCCTCCAGCACCGACCGGTCCATGAAGGCCCCGGGGTCGCCCTCGTCGGCGTTGCAGAGGATGTACTTCACGTCCGATTCGGTCTGGCGGGCGAACTTCCACTTGAGCCCGGTGGGGAAGCCGGCGCCGCCGCGGCCACGAAGGCCGCTGCGGAGCACCTCACTCACCACCTGCTCGGGGGTCATATCGGTCAGCACCTTGGCCAGCGCCTGGTAGCCCTCTCGGGCGATGTATTCCTCGATCTTGAGCGGGTCGATGATGCCCGAGTTCCGCAGGACGATCTTGACCTGCCGGTTGAAGAACTCGACGTCGCCCATCTCGGCCACCGACTTGTCCGTGCCCGGCGCGTGGCTCACCAGACGGTCGACTATCCGCCCCTTGAACAGGTGCTCTTCCACGATCTCGCGGACGTCTTCGACCTGGACGTTCTGATAGAAGACCCCGTCGGGGTAGACCAGGACTACCGGTCCCACTGCGCACGGTCCCAGACAGCCGGTCTCGATGACCCGGTTCTCCCGGGCAAGGCCCTGGCTTTCGAGCTCAGTGGCAAAGGCGGCGCTGACCTCCAGTGCCCCTGAGGCGATACATCCGCCTCCCGTGCAGACGAGCACGTGGTTCTTAACTTGATCCATGACAGATTCCCTCGATATCTATTGCACGCCTACGATGACTTGATGAGGTAAGCCGACACCGGGACGCCGCCCACCAGATGCGACTGCACGATCTCGTGCACTTTGTCCCGGTCTTCGAGATGCCCGTAGCGATAGACGGCTCCATCCGCGGACTGGACGGTAGCCATCGGCTCCATCTCGCAGAGCCCGGCACAGCCCGACTGGTGGATGGTCACGTTGTCGAGCTTCGCGTCGGCGATCTCGGTGAGGAAGGCGACGACCACGTCGCGCGCCCCGGCGGCTATCCCGCAGGTACCCATGTGGACCGTCACCTTGAGCTCCTTGGCCCCCGAACGGAGGTCGAGGCCCTCTTTGGCCTTGTCGGCCATGGCCAACAGGTCGGCAGGGCTCTTGATCTTGTCGGCCATGATCACGCGCTCCTTTCACCTGCTCCGACCGCTACGGGTTCCGGCGCGTAGTGGGCCAGCACTTCCCGTATCCGCGCGGGTTTGACCCGGTGGTGGACGACGTCGTTGATGGTGATGACGGGGGCCAGACCGCAGGCGCCGAAGCAGCGCGCCACTTCGAGCGAGAACTCGCGATCTTCCGTCGTTTCGCCCACGTCGATCCTCAGCTCTTTCCTCAGCGCGTCGAGGACGGCCATGCCGCCGCGCACGTAGCAGGCCGTGCCCAGGCACACGCGGACGAGATTGCGTCCCCGCGGTACGGTCGAGAAGAACGAGTAGAAGCTGACCACGCCGGCTACCTCGCTGTAGGGCTTGCGCATCCCTTTGGCGATGCGCTTGAGAGCGACCTCCGGGAGATATCCGAAGATCCCCTGCGCCGTCTGCAGCACCGGGATGAGCGCACCGGGACGGTCGTTGTAGCGCTGGATCACCTCGTCCAGCCGGGCGAGAAGCTCCTCTTCGGAAGCCTCCTCGCAGCGGCCGGCGCAGCCGCAGTCTCGTTTCTCGATGTCGTCGGTCATGCTCAGAGCTCCCTTGTCTCGGTTCTTGCGTAGCAGGCAAGCCGGTCGGCTCCCTCCGCGGGAGGCGCTTCGACCAGCGGTGGTTCGAATCCATCGCCCGACAGGCTCACGGTGAGTTCGAGGTCCGGATTGGTCACGGCGGTGACCATGATCGTAGTGGCCATGTCTCCCAACGGGGGGCGGTCCACGTGATTCAGCCTCATAAAGACCTCCACCCTCGTCCCGCCCAGACGCTCGGAGGGACCGATCTCCAGGCTTCCCCCGGCCGCCTCCGCCTCCGCCTTCAGCAGACTCAGACCCAGGCCGGTCTTCTTGCCCGGTTTGGTGGTGAAGAAGGGGTCGAGGACCCGCTGGGGGGTGGCGTTCAGCCCAGAGCCGTCGTCGTCCACGGTCAGCCTAAGCTCGTCGGAGGCCTCGGTCGATGAAGAGGTCGATGTCGACCCGGCGTGCCCCCGCTCGCACCGAGTTCTCGAGCACTTCGAGCAGGTAGAGGGACAGATCATGCACGAGCCACGCTCCTTCCCTCGATCCCGGCGAACGCCAGGGCGAGCTCGGCGAAGGTGGCATCCTGAGCCACAACTCGGTGGCGGCTGTACCGATCTCCTCCAGGAAGTGGCTGTCGGAGGAACTGGTGATGGGCAGGCCCAGAGCCCTCGAGCTCCTGCAGCCGGGGAGAGGCCGGGCTCAGGTGGCGCGATACCTCCACCGCCGTCGAAGCCGGCATCGCGCGGGAAAGAAGCCGAGCTGGGAGAAGACGCTGAACGACTTGCGATCGACATGGGCCGCGATCGCCAGCCCGCCGCTGCCGTGGATGAGCTCCACCACCGCGGTGAGAGTCGAGCGGGGTGGCCAGCGCCAGGGCGGCGGTCTCGGCGCCGACCGGCTGGCCGTCGGCGGCCAGCAGCGGTTGCTCGCCGAAGAAGGCGTAGTAGTCTGCGTCGGCGGCCGGCAGCATGGCGCGGATCTGTGCAGCCACAGCTCTCGGCGGCCGCCAGATCGGGGAACAGGCCGACCACGTGCACCTCTTCGGCGCTGGTTAACTCCATCCCGCGAGTACCGCCAGGCGTTCGCCGGCCGGCCAAGCGGCCGCGAGCTGCGTGCGCCGAAGCGCCTCGCGCCGAAGCCGCCCGCGCCGCCTCCTGGACCGCGCCGACGTTGCCCGCTGCGTTGTGGTCGCAGATGGCGATCATGTCAAGCCCCCTCGCCAACGCGGTTGCGACGATGGCGGGCGGAGTCATATCGTCCGAGGCGCACGGCGACAACGCCGTGTGGATGTGCAGGTCGGCACGGAACGATCTGAGGCCTGGGGCCATCGCTGCCGGCTCGTCGCTCAAGCATGGTGTCCTTCCGCCGCGGGCTTCACGCGGGGACTCCCCTGACGCCCAACTGGTAAAGGCGGCCCACGATCTCGAAGGTGTCGGCCGGTGAGCCGTAGAGGGAGAGGCCTTCCTCGACGGCTCTCTCGACGACGTCGTCCTCGGGGATCCGTCCGCAGGAGAAGATGACCGCCCGTAGGCCGGCGTGGCTCGCCACGGCGATGACGTTGAGGTGCACCTGCAGCGTGATCAGGACCCCTCCTTCGGGGGCGCGCGCGAGAACGTCGCTCAAGAGGTCGGAGGCGTAGCCCCGGGTGATCTCGGTGTCCCGTTCGCCGCCCGGCGCAGGGGTCAGTTGCCTAAGGTCCAGGGTCTGCACAAGCTCCTGTAGTCTCATCTTTCCGACTCCTCCTTCATGCTCGCGGCATAAGGGCACAGATCGACGGTGGCCCGGTCCATGACGACATCTTCTGCCAGGGCTGCGCAGGTGGGCGCGCCGCAGGCGCCGCAATCTCTGCCGGGAAGGGAGCGCATCTCCGCCTGCAGCCGGCCGAGCTTCTCTATGGCCCGGGACATGTCCGGATCGAGGCGGATGCCAGAGCGGGCGGCAAACGGCCGCCGCCGGGCGGTCGCGGCCGCTGCGCGGGCCGCGCCATCCTCCGACAGCCGCCCGGCCCTGTTCCCAGCGACGCGTGGCCACGTGGTGGTCTTCAGGTAGCAGGGGCGAGCCGAAGCAGCCGCCCTCGCAGGCGTAGGGGTCGATGACGCTCACGTCGTCCAGCAGGCCGTTCTCCACCTGTTCGAGGACGGCGATCACGTGCTTCATACCGGTGACCGGGAGCGGGCGGCCGGAGTGCCCGGCAGGTTCTGGCGCGCCGGCACCGGGGTTCGCCAGGTGCGCCCGCGCCTCTCCGGCGACGGGAGCACCGTAGGGCCCGCTGAGCCGCGTCATGACGGCCTGCCGGACGAGTTCGGGCAGTAGGTATTCGGCGCGCGGCGGCGCGCAAGCGCCCCGCGCCTCAGTCCGGTCGTGGCCGAGGAGCGCCGATCGCTGGCCGGGACAGGAGACGACATAGGCGACCGGCCGGTCGGCATAGGCCGACTGCAAGGCCTCCCAGGGGGACTCGAACGGCGCCAGTTGTGGGATCAGCGACGGAAAACGCAGCTCGATGAGGTTCACCACCGCCGGACAGGAAGGCACGATCACCGGTCCTCGCGTCCCAGCGCCGTCGAGCGTCGGAGGCGCGCCGTCCGCGCGTCGCCCGTCGCCGCATCGCCCGCGCGCCTGGCCTCGCGCCACCGACCGCCTCGCGCAGGGCCTGCTCGAACGGGGCCACGGTGATCACCTCAGCGAAGCCCAGAGTCTGCAGCCCGGCAAGTACCTGCGCCGGGGGATGGGCGGACCCGCAGCCGGCGAGAAGCGCGGGAGGTACCGCGAGAACCATGTCGGCTTTCTCGGTAAGGTCGTCCAATGACGAGACCTCTTCGCGGACGGTCAGCGCTCCGGGCGCGCACGCCGCGATGCAGTCGGCGCAGTCGACACACAGATGCTCGAGCACGCTCGGGCGCCCGTTCCTGACCCG
Organism: uncultured Actinomycetes bacterium; assembly: GCA_963809395.1. Lineage (GTDB taxonomy): Bacteria > Actinomycetota > Thermoleophilia > RBG-16-64-13 > RBG-16-64-13 > CAWEJM01. Next base: position 93,481 of record CAWEJM010000008.1, read on the forward strand.
CATCGCCTGCGTGGGACAGGCGGCCAGGCACGAGCGGCAGTCCCGGCATCGGTCGGTCGAGGCATAGAGAGAGATGACTGGGGGCGTGCCGGTCGCTCCCGGTCTGAGATAGACAGTGAAGCTCACCCGGGTGCCCTCACCGACCCGCGACGTGACCCGCACCCGGTCGCTGCTGCGGCGGATATTGGGGAGACCCATTCCCGCCCCGAACCCGAAGGCGCGCGCTTCGGCCCCAGCCGTGGAGAAGCCCTCGGTCATCGCCAACTCTACGTCCGGGATGCCGGGGCCCACGTCCACAACATTGACGTCGATCTGGGTGTCGGTGAGCGAGGCCTCCAACCGGCCTCCGTCCGCGTGGATGACCACGTTCATCTCCGCTTCGTAGGCGGCGATCATGGTCCGCCGGATGGCGTCCGCGTCGGCACCGATGCGTTTCAGACGCTCCTTGATAGCGCGAGAGGCCGCACCGGCTCGGCGGAAGTCATTGCCCTCTATGTCGTAGGAGACGAATTCCACGGATGGCGTCCGGCCAGGACCTGGTAGATGAGACCGCAGGTCTCGAACACCCCCACGGGGGAGACCATGATCATGGTGTGGTTGGCCGCGGCCAACTCGATGATCTCCTTCTCGGGATCCACACCATCGACGAAACACACTCCGGGGACCTCCATCAATTCGGCCACTCGCACCATCTGCACGTTGGCGAGGTTGGTGACCAGCAGAGTCTTGTCCGACGCCTCGTTCAGCAGGTCGCTGACCCGGTCGCCGGCGTAGATCCTGGTCACTTCGGTCCCGTTCGGAGAGCCGGGGGTGAGGATCCGGGCACCGATCTTTTGGGCAAGTTCCTCCAGCTTCATGTTGGCTCCCGCTAAGAGTGAATCGATGGTGCGGATGATCGGTTCCATCTCGATGTCGGACACCACCTCTAACGCAGTGTCGGCGGCCGGTCCACCCGATCCCCCCTCACGGGCGAAGAAGGCGGCCGACTCCAGCGCCGACGTGATGTCCATGTGATCCACGAACACGTCGTCGGGCACATGGAGAGGAATGGCGGTGAAGTCCACGATGCTGCGCACCCCGGCCCGGACCAGAGCCTCCGCGGCCGATTGTGCCATCTCAGGCGGGACGGCCAGGATCCCGATGCGGATCCCCTTGGCGACGACGACCTGCTCCAACTCTTCGACGCTGTAGATGGGGCAGCCCTCGATGGACGTCCCTATGAGGGCCGGGTCGGTGTCGAACCCGGCCGCGATGCGGAGCAGGGGGCGCCGGCCCGAGAAGTGGGCGAGCAGGGAATGTCCGAGCCGGCCCATGCCCACCAGGGCGACGTCCTGACGGATGGTGCCGTCCAGCAGGCTTTCGATGCTGGCCAGACAGGTGTTGACTTGGTAGCCGCGATTCGGGCTCCCGGAGTACCCGATGACCATGAAGTCCCGGCGGACCTGGGCGGCGCTCACCCCGGCCAGATGGGCGAGTTGGTGGGAGTAGATATTGGTGGTGCCGGATTCGTGGAGACTGTCGAGGAGCCGCCGGTAGAGGCTGAGCCTTCCCACCGTCTTGCGGGAGACCAAAGGCTTTCTTGTCATCGGCACCGTGCCACCTGCTTGCCCCTTCGCGCGCGACCGACACAACGTTCCAAGTTACCGTTACGGAGATAACACCGTTACTGGTTTCACAATTTACTCCTCATGGAGGGGCAGAGTCAATGTACAATGGCCATGTCGGCGCAGCTCACGACATACACGAACAGGAAGGACGAGAACGACGATGTCATCACCTACCGAGGGACCCGCGACGAGAAGATCTTCGGCGAGAACGCGCCGTTGGCAGGCGGCATCGGCGCGTCGGCCCATCGGGCTGGCCATCGGGCTGGCTTTCGCCGCGATCGTGGCGGCGGGATGCGGCTCGCCTGCGACGACCACGAGTTCCGGCGCCGCCACCACCTCGGGCGCCGTCACTACCACTGGTGCCGCCACCAGCGTCAGCGCCGCGCCCAAACTGGACAAGCTCACCCTGGTCGCTCCGCCCGGGCCCATGGCCATACCCCTGGCCTACATCGCGGTCAACAACAAGTTGGCCGACGTGGCCAAGAAGACGGAACTGGTGGTCTGGCAGAACGCCGAGCAGCTCAAGGCCATCGTGGCCGGCAAGCAGGGCGATTTCGTCACCATGCCCTCGAACAGCTCGGCCATCTTCTACAACAAGGGCCTGGCGCTCAAGCTGCTGGACATCTCGGTGTGGAACATCACCTACCTGGTGACCAGCCGATCCCGATGCCGCCAGCTTCGCCGACATCAAGGGCCAGTCCCTGGTGGTGTCGCTCCAGGGCAGCGTGCCCGACGTGATGTTCCAGTACATCGCCACCAAAGAGGGGCTCGATCCGCAAAAGGACTTCAAGCTGCGCTACGCCACCGACCCGACCCAGGCCGCTCAGCTGCTGCTCTCGGGCCAGGTGGAGAACGCCGTTCTCAGCGAGGCCCTGGCCACCGCGGCCATCCTGCAGAGCAAGTCGTCCGCCACACCGCTTCGCCGCGCGCTGGCCTTCGACAAGGCCTGGGCGCAGGCGGCCGGTGGCTCGGCCCTCAGCCCCATCGCCGGCACGGTCGCCACGGCCGGCGTGATGGACAAGCCGGAAGTGGTGGCCGCCTTTCAGCGCGAGTACAAGGCGGCGGTGGAGTGGATGCTCGCCAATCCCGAGGAGGCCGGAAAGCTGATCGAGACCAATCTTCCCGAACTGGGTCTCAAGGCGGCGCCCATGACGGCGTCGCTCCAGAACATCACCTGGAAGTACACGCCGGCCGCGGAGGCCCGGGCGAGCCTGGAGGCGTTCTATGGGGCCCTCTCGGAGCTCTCTCCCGAGGTCATCGGCGGCAAGCTGCCCGACGATGGTTTCTACTACGCCCCCTAAAGGCACGCCCCGCGGCGCATCCCGGGGCACGCTGACCGAGGCGCACCAGGCTGCTGTTCGGGGCCCTGGGGGTGGCCGCCATCCTGGTGGGATGGCAGGTGCTCTCGCTGGTCGTCAACCCGGCCATCATGGCCTCGCCCGCCGACACCGCCAAGGCCCTCGCCAGTCTGGCCTGGAAGGGCACGCTCTGGATCCAGCTGCTCATCACGCTCAAGCGCCTGGTGATCGGACTGGCCATCGGTGCGGCGGTGGGCCTGATACTGGGAGTCCTGGCCGGCCTCGAGCCCCGGCTGCGCTCCTTCCTCGAGCCGCTGCGCTGGGTGGGGATGACCATCCCGGCGGTGATCATCGCCGTGCTGGCCATGCTGTGGTTCGGGCTGGGCGACTTCACCGTCATCTTCCTGGTCGCCGCGATCGTCATTCCGACGATGTACGTGAACACGATGGCGGGCGTGCTGGCCATCGATCCTCGTCTGGTGGAGATGGGCAACGTCTACCATTTTCCCCGGCGCCTGCTGCTCAGCGAGATCTATCTGCCCGGGATCGGTTCGCCGGTGATGGCCGGGTTGACCCTGGCCACGGGCATCGCCGTGCGGGCGGTGGTGCTGGGAGAGGTCCTGGGAGCCATGAACGGGATCGGACACGCCTTTTCCCGAGCCATGAGCTATCTCGAGACCCCGGAGCTGTTCGCCTGGATCGTGGTGCTCCTCGCCCTCATGGGCGCTATCGAGTTCGGGCTGCTGCGCCCGCTCAAGAGACGGGCCATGCGCTGGCGGAAGGCGGTCGAATGATCACCTTCGAGCACGTGAGCAAGACTTTCGATACGCTCAAAGTCTTGGACGATCTCTCTCTCCACATCGCCGACGGTCAGATCGTGGGGGTAGTGGGCCCGTCCGGAGTGGGCAAGACCACCATTCTGAAGCTCATCACCGGCATCGTCCTGCCCGACGACGGCCGGGTGACGGTGGCCGAGGGCGCCGTGGGGTATGTCTTCCAGGAGCCGCGCTTGCTGCCCTGGCGTACCGCTCTGGACAATGTGGCCGCTCCGCTCCGGGCCCAGGGGATGGACAAGGCGGGAGCCCGGTCGACGGCCGCGCGGTGGCTGGAGCGGGTGGGGCTGGAGGGCTTCGAGCGCTACTACCCGGCGGAGCTGAGCGGGGGCATGGCCCAGCGGGTGTCTATCGCCCGGGCCTTCGCCTCCGAGCCGCGCGTCCTGCTCATGGACGAGCCGTTCAGCAACATGGACGCGGCCCTCAAGGAGTCGCTCATCGCCACCCTGCAGGGGATCGTCAAGGAGCGAAAGACGACCGTCGTCTACGTCACCCACGAGCTGACCGAGGCGCTCCGGCTGGCCGACAGGATCGTGGAACTCACGGCCGATCACAAGCTGCGCGAACTCGACCTGAGCGACCGAGCGGCGCTGGCCCGCGAGTGGCTGGCGGCGAGCCTGGGCCAGCTGGAAACCTGAGGCGTCGACTCCGGCGCTCGCGACGCGACGCCAGTCGCGCGCCGCGCGAGTGCTAGGCGCTGCGCGAGCAGAGCGGGCGTCGGGTCGCACGCGCGCGCGCGGAGACGCGCGCGAGCGTCGGCCCAGTCGCCCCGCCCGCCAAGATTCAACCTCAGTTGTAGAGACCGCCGCGCTTCCTCCGCCTACCATCGGCTCGTCCAGCAGATGACCGGCGGCCAAGGAGGGATCATGTTCGAGAAGCAGGCATGGATGCAGCGGGCAGGCGAGTATCCGCAGTCGGACCAGGAGTACTTCAACCTGCTGGCCCGGGCGGTGTTCTCAGCCGGACTGGGCCCCAAGGTGGTGGAGTCTCGCTGGAAGGATATGGGTGCGGCCTTCCACGACTTCGACCCGGCCCAGGTCGAGCAGATGGACGAGAGCGACGTGGGGAGGCTGCTCGGCGACCCCGCGGTGATACGCAATCGTCGCAAGATCGAAGCCGTCATCAGGAATGCCGGCACGTTCCTGGAGCGGGCGAAGGAGCATACGACCTTCCACGCCTATCTGGGGGATCTGGGAGCCGGGTCAGACCTGGATTTGGCCGCGGAGCAGTTGGCGCAGGTCTTTACTCATCTGGGGCGGACCTCGGCGCTCTTCTTCCTCTTCAGCGCCGGGTGGCGGCCGCGCGAGGTGGCGAACGGGTGAAAACGGGCGAGGCGGAGCTGCCGCGCATCGGCCCACGTGGGCGGCCGGAGCCGCGGGGTGGTATCTTTTCCGGCGCACGTATGCAGTAGGGCTACGCTCCGGTCGCATCGATGTTGGGGGCATCCCGTGGCTGAGCATCCCCATAGGAAAGGAGATCCCTCTTGTCTCGAGATGTTGTGATCCTCAGCGCCTGCCGCACCCCCGTGGGCCGTTTCCAAGGATCGCTGGCCGAGATCCCGGCCTCGAAGCTCGGCGCCATCGCAATCGCCGAGGCTCTTAGGAGAGCCGGGGTCGAAGGCCGCCGAGGTCGAAGAAGTCATCATGGGCAACGTGCTGCAGGCCGGTCAGGGCCAGAACCCTGCCCGCAAAGCGGCCCTTGCTCGCCGGGCTCCCGCAAGAGATCCCCGCGTGGACTCTCAACATAGTGTGCGGGTCGGGCATGAAAGCCGTGCACGTGGCTGCCGAGACCATCAAGGCCGGCGACGCCGAGGTCGTGGTGGCCGGGCGGCATGGAGAACATGAGCCTGGCCCCGTATCTGCTGCCGAGGGCCCGCCAAGGGCTACCGGATGGGCGACGGCTACCCTGGTCGACGAGATGATCATGGATGGGCTGCAGTGCTCCACGAACGACATCCACATGGGCATCACCGCCGAGAACGTGGCCGAGCGCTACGGCATCACCCGGGAGATGCAGGACGCGATGGCCGCGGAGAGCCAGCGCCGGGCGGCCGCGGCTATCGCCGCGGGCAAGTTCAAGGCCGAGATCGTGCCGGTGGAGATCCCTCAGCGCAAGGGCGACCCGATCATCTTCGATACCGACGAGCACGTCCGGGCCGAGACCACGCTGGAGGGCTTGGCCAAACTCAAGCCGGCGTTCAAGAAGGATGGCACTGTCACCGCCGGTAACGCTTCCGGGATCAACGATGCAGGCGCGGCCTTCGTGGTCACTTCCCGCGAGTGGGCCGAGAAGAGAGGCATCAAGCCCCTGGCGAGCCTGGTGGCCTACGCCTCCGCCGCGCTCGATCCCGCGTACATGGGCATGGGCCCCTACTACGCCACCAAGAAGATCTTCGAGAAGTCCGGGTTGACTCTCGATCAGATCGACGTCATCGAAGCCAACGAGGCCTTTGCCGCGCAGGCCTGCGCCGTGGCGCAAGAGCTCGGTCTCGACATGGCCAAGACCAACTTGTACGGTGGGGCCATCGCCATCGGCCATCCCATCGGGGCATCCGGCGCCCGCATCCTCACCACGCTCATCCATGCGCTCAAGCAGGAGGGCGGCACGTACGGTCTGGCCACCATGTGCATCGGCGGCGGCCAGGGCATCGCCACTATCATCAAGGTCTGAGCCAAGGAGAAGCACGTGAAAGAACGCGTCGAGAAAGCGCTGGATCTCATCCGTCCCGCGTTGCAGAACGACGGCGGCGACGTCGAGCTGGTGGATGTCGACGAAGTCACCGGCATCGTCAAGGTCAAGCTGGTCGGCGCCTGCGGGAGCTGCCCCATGTCGCAAATGACGCTGCGCATGGGTGTCGAGCGGGTGCTGAAGGAGCAGATCCCCGAGATCACCGAAGTGGTGGCCGCCTAGGGGCCGCTTCGGGTCCGTCTAGGACTTGAGTTTGGACAAGCGCCCGGTCGCCTGGTCAAGCTGGTCCGCGAGATAGCTCAACTTGTTGGTGGTGGCCGAAAGGCTCTGGAGCCTTTCGGCCACCACTTTCTGCTTAGCCATCAACTGCTCCACGCGAGGCACGATCGCTTGGCCGCGGCGCATCACCTCGTGCACCTGGTCCATGGAGGAGATGCCAGCCTTCCGGGCCGCTCCGGCCAGCTTGACCGCCCGGTATCCCACGGCCGCGAGCCCGGCGAGGATGAGGGCGCACCCCACGCAGATCATGATGATCATGACCAGTGTCATGCGCCCATTCTACCTGACCGTCGGCGCCCCGATCCGCGGTTGCAGGGGGAAGCGGCGGATGGCCGCCAGGTTGGTCCTCTCGCTCAGGGGCGAGATCTTGACCACGTCACCGGTGCGGGGAGCGTGGATGAAGAGGCCGTCACCGATGTAGATGCCCACGTGATGCACGGGGAATCCGAAGGCCACCAGGTCGCCGGGCTGGATATCCGCGAGATCGACCGGGATACCCATCTGGGCCTGGTAGCCGGAATAGTGCGGCAGATCTACCCCGTGCTGCGCGTAGACGTATCGCGTGAACCCGGAACAGTCGAAGCCGGTGGACGGCCGGTCGCCGGCCCACACGTAGGGGATGCCCATGTACGTGGCTGCCGTCTCGACGAACTGGTTGAGGATGGCGCTGTCGGTCTGGGGCAGCGGACCGTCGTAGACCTGGCCTCCGTTCAGGAGTCCCAGTAACGCTTGGCGCAGCTTCTCCTGCTCCGCGACTTGGCGCACTCTCTCCTGCTCTATGACCGCGCTTATCTGGGAGCCGATGCCGGCCAGCGCCGTCTCGCGCTCGGCCAGTTTGGCCTCGATCTGCGCGCGCTGCTCGTCGAGCTGACGGCGGATGCTCAGCTCCTCGCGCTTGTGCGCATCGATCTCGCGCAGGAGGGTGTCCAACTCGTTGGTGCTCTCCTTGAGATCGTCCACCAGGCGATGGTCCTGATCGGCCAAGACGGACACCAGTCGTATGCGGCTGATCAGGTCGTCCAGTCCGTTCGACAGGAGGAGCATCTGCAGGAGCTGATCGCGGCCCCCGGACTTGTAGACGGCGCGGATGCGCTCTTCGAGCATGGTGACCCGATCGGCCCGTTTGGCCTGGGCCTGTGCGAGTTGCCGGCGCAGGTCGGCCATGCGCACGTTGATCTGGTCGAGCTTGATCGACAACTCGTTGTAGGACTCGGTGTGCCGCTCGAGCTCGGTGTCGAGGGCGTCGATCTCGGCCTGAACGAAGCCGGCCTGATTGGTCAGGGAGTCGACCTGACTCTTGACGGCGCCGAAGAGCCATATGGGTTTGCCATCGACGGGAACGGCCGCGGCCGGCGCGGTCCCCAACCAGAGGAGAACGCCTGCGCAGAGGAGCAAGGCGGACAGAGCGACGGCGAGAGTGAACGGCGCCGCGGCGCGAACGCGCGGGCGCACGGGCAGGGCCGGACTCAGGTGTCTACTGCGAGAGCGGCAGGGAGTCATCGGTGCGCACACGACCCTTCGTCTGGTGTCTCTCTGTCAAGCTATCGGCAGACAACCGCCAGGACTTGCGCGATTCTCGCGCCGTTCCCGATGCTCACCTCCGCCGGTCCTCTGAGATTCTAGCGCTCATGCTGCCCGGGCGTCAGGGACTTTGGTCGGAGAGCGGAGTCCGGGCTGTGCTATACTCCGTCACTCAAGCGGCGCGGGGTGGAGCAGTCCGGTAGCTCGTCGGGCTCATAACCCGAAGGTCGCAGGTTCAAATCCTGCCCCCGCTACCATCTAAAGCCCTGCAATTGCGCAGGGCTTTACTTTTATGTAGTAGGCCTCAGAATCGGCCGCTCCGAGGGGCCAATCCAACGGACTGCCAACGGACCGTTGGCGACGGGGCGGCACGGACCGGGACGGAGACCATCGGGCTCAGCAGCAGCTGCTCACACGGTTGATGGACCTAGATCCGGAAGAAGTCCGCCTCTTCCCGCACTTCGCCACAAACCGACCGCAAAATGCTGCAAATAGGCCATGTTGCAGAAGTGTGCTGAATGAGGCGTACAGGGGGTAAGAAGCAGCCGGCGCTAAGTGGCTAGGGCCGGTATTCCCACGTTTCATTGGGGATGTCGGCGGCTTTCCCATCCGCGCTCCGTCCGCCGAACATGATCACGGTCTTGGTGCTGGGGTCATAGACCATGGCATGATCGACGCGACCCTCGGGGCCATGGGGCGCTCCCGCGAGAGCCATCGTCCATGTGTTGGCCGCGGGGTCGTAGATCCAAGTGTATGGCAGAGCCGCGTCCTGAGTATTGATTCCTCCGAAGACGACAACTTTGTTAAGACTCGTGTCGAAGGCGAGGGCGTAATGCTCGCTTATCGGTGGAGACACAAGGGCACGAGGGTTCTCGGTCCAGGTGTTGGCGCGCAGGTTGTAGGTCCAAGTGGTCCAGTCTTTGGGCTGCTTCTCCGGGGGAACATAGGGCGCGGACGGACGCATGGCATGTTGCACTCCGGCGAGAACCAGCAGAGTACCGCTCGGTTGATCGTATACCATCGACTCGGACGCCGACCACCCGGACGGAGGAGTTCCGGAAGAGCTGAGGCTTATCCAGGTGTCGGTCCCGAGATCGAAGGCCCAGAGGTCATGGAAGTCCTGCTGGAAGTACCCGCTGGCGCTGGTCCGCAAGTACCTACCCCCGAAGGTGATCAGTCTGCCGGTCGCCGGATCATAGACCATCTTCGCCTCGAAGCGGACGGAAGGCGGGGAGGAAGGGCCGAGCTTGGTCCAGGTGTTTCCGGACATGTCGTACGTCCAGGTGTCGTTAAGCGGACTGCCATCAGCGCCCATTCCGCCAAAGATGACGACCTTGTTAGCACCGGGATCGTAGGCCGAGGCCATGCTCTGCCGGGCGGGGGGTAAATCCCCGGAAGGCTTGAGATCGGTCCAGGTGTTCTTGACGCGGTCGTACGCCCAGGTGTCGTTGAGCGGACTGCCCTCATCTGCCGCCCCGCCGAACATGACGAGCTTCCGGCTGTCAGCGACGTAGACCAGCGCCTGGCCAAATCGAGCCGACGGCACGGGACCAGGGGGTTTGAGATTGATCCAGGAATTCGGTTTGCTACCGCAGGACCCAAGGGCCAGCACGCAAGCGAGGCCGATCACCAGCACAAGAAGCGTTCGGGTGCGCACTTTCAAACCCCTCATCTTCTTCCCCGCCCTTTACCCTGTTGTGGATGGCCCACAGGGGATCAACTTTATCGACGCGTAGAACCTGCCGAATGTTTCACACTCATCCTGCGCCTTCGCTTCATCATATGTCCGGCGGGGGCGAGAGTGTGCCTGACGGGAGCTAGCCGGGCCGCCGTGCCAACACAGGAGCCAGGCAGATCGAAAGGCAGTCTCTTCATCGTCAACGTGCCGATGGTCAGCGAGACGGAACCGCGGCCGCGCTCCGCCCTCTGCGCTGTCTGCGGGGTATGGCCAGAACGATCGCCACGACATAGGCGGCGGCCGCCAGATAAAGAGCTTTCTGAAGTCCCAGGGAGAGGGCGGCATCTCCAACGCCCATGTGACTCCAGTACCATGGGGCAGCCCACGGTAGAACCGCGTCTTTCACATGCAGGGGCGACAGCGCGTCGGTGACCGAAGGTTTGCAAATGACCAGAAGCGCAGCCACGGGGGTGAGTGCGGCAGCGTGCCAACTCCACCTTGAGCGACCTCGGATCGCCCGATAGAGGGCAACACCACCGATGAGGCTCGCCATAGCAAGTAGCGCAGCGGGAAGATGGAAGACGACGCGCTCGGGAAGAGAGAGGGGTGCGGAGAACGTTGATAATGCGTTCTTCGGAGGGTTCACCAGACGGTGGAATGAAACCTCGCTGTAGAGAGCTAAACCTAACTCGGTCACGACAACCAAGAACCCTAGCAGGGCCGCACTCAACCTGAGCTTTGCGCGCAGCACGAACGCACCTCCCTTGCCTGCTGACGTCTGGCTCCCTGCCTAGTATCTGTCCGGCAGGGGCGAGGGTGCGCCGCAAGGACCAGGCTCGGGTGTCCCCCTCATCCCTCGCCGCCCGTCAGATTGAAGTCCCTCGACTCGATTGTCTTCTGCTCGGGTGTCGCCTCCACAAGTACGACTCTCAGCCGTCCTCCAGTGGAGTTCGCTATTCCATACTGCTTCGCCAAACCGGTAGCTCGGTCGTAGATTTCCTCGTAGGTCGCTCGGCTCTCCTTGTGGGCGTCTACCCGAACCCCGACCAGGCGGACCACCGCGCCACCCTCCTGTACCGAGTCCACCTTGTATGTCACATAGACCGTCACCTGAGAGTTCCCGAACGAACGAATTCACTGGTCCGAGGTTGACCGCCACGGTGGTAGCGGTGGTCGACGAAGTCGTGCCCAGCCAATCTTGCGACGGGGATGGCATGGGCAACTCAATGAGCGGCAGGTAGTAGACGTAGTAGCTGCGGCGCTCGGTGTTATAGAAGAACTGCCCGGCGTCCAGGAGGGCTCGTATCTTCGCCGCCTCCTCTCCGCTGTAGACTGCTTGGTACCGCACCTCCTCAACGCTGCGGGACGCCACTTCCATGTTGTTTGGATCGAACTCCGGGGGAAGGGTCGAGGTTTTGCCCTTTATCGGGGCTCGCTCAACCACAAGGACATAGATGCGGTCGGGGACGAACGGCTTTAGCTCCGGGGGGCGGTAGCTCATCAGTTGGTCGACGAAGGTCTTAAGGCGAGCGGGATAGCCTGGCTCATCGGTAGGAAAGGGGTACCTCTCGAAGGTCACGGCCTTGGCGCTCTGCGTGTTTCCCACCTCTAGCCGCCAGACGAGAGGGTCACTGAAACCTCCGGCCAGTGTATAGGTGTCTTTGAGGGTAGATAGGTCGGCGGCCGCGGCCCAGGTCCGAAGCTGCGCGACCTCGGGAAAAGTAAGCATCGCCTCCTCATAGACGGGAGGCTCCCCCTTATAGCCCCCCGCTACCCGCACCATCATGCGGAAGTCCGGCCACAGGGCAAACAATGGCGCCGGATAGGCCCCGCGCCATTCGACGAAGGTATACCCTGCCTGGCTGCTCACCTCGGTAAGAAGAATGACGAGGCCCTCGGGGGACGTAGGCACGGAGCTGGTGGTGGACGAAGCCACTGAGGTGGTGCTCAATGGAAGGCTCGTCGGCGAGGTACTGGACGTCGAAGGAGTGCTGGTACAGGAAGCCGCGAGCAGTGCACTGAAAACAAGCCCAGCTACAGCCAAGAGTCCGAGCTTTCTTCCAGAGACGACCACCGTGTGCCCCTCCCTCAAGACCGGTCACACTTCTCAGCTCTTAGACGAGGGAATTCTACTCTCGTTCCGCGCTGCCCTGCTCTCCGGTCCCTTTGTCGCCTATCTCACGGGTGTCCTATACTCAGGCAACCGGCATGTGTGAACTACGGGGGGCTCATGACCTTGCGGAACCAGGGTGTCCTTGCCGCTATGCTTCTCTGTGGCTGCGCTCTCATTGGAGCAGGCTGTGGCAGTGCGGAGACCACTACGACCACATACCTGGTCGACACGGGCGTCACAACCACGACTGAGTCGCCTACCGAGACCTCCGAACCAGCATCGTCCGACGTCGCCACGACCATCGGGAGCACCGGAAAAGCCAACGCTTTGGGACTCTACCCGGTCTCCGTTGACGGCAAGTGGGGATTCATCGACAAGACCGGCACGATCAAGATCGAGCCGCAGTTCGCCGGTATCCGCCGCCTGGATGGGGAAGGTGGGTTGATCGGATTCTCCGAGGGACTCTGCGCGGTACAGCTGGTGGAGAATGGCCCCTGGGGCTACATCGACACGTCCGGCCGCATGGTCATCGAGCCGCAGTTCGACCTGGCCCAATGGTTCTCCGAGGGTCTCGCCGTGGTCCGGAACGCCGATGGTTGGTGCTTCATCGACAAGACCGGCGCCAAGGTGCTGGGGCCTTTCGACGGCGCTTTCGGCTTCTCCGGCGGCCTGGCCTTCGTGATCGACGACAGCGAGGGCAGGACGGGGCTCATCGACAAGAACGGCGACTGGGTGCCCGAAGTGGAAGGGCCGGGCGGCTTGCGTCTGTCCATCTCCAGCAGGCTTCTCCGAAGGTCTCGCCGTGGCGTACACGATCGAGGGAGTCGAAGGCGTGCCGGCCTCGCTCGCGGGCTACGTCGATGCGTCTGGTGCCTTGGTCATCGAACCGCAGTTCAACGTGGCCGGCGATTTCTCTGAGGGCCTGGCGGCGGTGGGGGTCGGGGAGAACGACGATGTCATGAAGTACGGCTACATCGACAAGACGGGTGCCTGGGTCATCCAGCCGCAGTTCTGGTCGGCCAACCCCTTCTCCGAGGGTCTGGCGCCGGTGGCCGTCAAGACGAAAGACGGCGTGAAGATCGGCTACATCGACAAGACGGGCGCCTGGGCCATCCAACCGCAGTTCGAGGATGCCCAATCCTTCTCCGAGGGTCTGGCCATCGTGTGGTGGAACGATGAGTGCGGCTACATCGACAAGACCGGTACCGTCGTCATTCCGATCGACTATCAGATTGCGGGGTTTGATTTCTCCGGGGGTGTCGCTTGTGTAGGCTACGGGTATGGCGGATCGCCAAGCTATATCGACAAGACCGGCAAGGTGATCTGGCAGGGGGAGTAGCTGCGAAGCCCCGCCGGCTGCTCTGAGCCCCTCGTACCGCTTTCGCGCCCCCGGCCTCGACCAGGGGGGCGGCTTTCCCGCGTTGCTGCAGCTACGGAAGTACCAAGGAGAAGGATGTCGGGAAAGCCGCCGGGAGTGCTGTACTTAGTTCAAGTCGGGCCCCCGCTACCATCTAAAGCCCCGTCACAAGCGGGGCTTTACTTTGGGGAAGTAAGCGCGAAAACGGCCTCTGCCCACGGCTTGCCCACGAAACTGACCACAAAGACGCGCAAAAACCGGCAAAAACCAGTTCAGACGGATTTCTACTGGCCGATGTTGACAACTATGGGTCGGCTGTTGCGTCCGTCTCTGTGTGCGGTCCCGGTACATAGTTGACACATTGGCTCCGGTAGCTATGTGACACTTCGGGACGCGGCTCCGGTACCTGGGCGACACTGGCTCCGGTACCTATGTGACACTTTCCCCGTCTCTGCCTCCGGTCCCAATCCTCCGATAGCCCGAGAAATGGCTGCTATCGGGGAGGTCGAGACCATGCTCGTCAGGCTGGGACTGGTGGAACAACGACACAAAGCGGTGCTCGAGGTCTTGGGCGGAGCGACGGTCACCGACGTCGCTCTCCGCTATGGCGTGACCCGCCAGACCGTGCACCGCTGGCTGAGGAGCTATGCCCGCCACGGCCTGGGCGGTCTCGTCGACCATCCTTCCCGGCCGGACAGCTGTCCCCACCAGATGCCGCCTCCGGTCGAAGCCCGGATCGTGGATCTCAGGCGGGCTCATCCGCTCTGGGGTCCGCGGACCATCCGCCACCAGCTCGCCCGAGAAGGGGTCGAGCCCCTTCCCGGGCGCTCCTCCATCTATCGCTGTCTCGTCCGTCACGGCCTCGTCGACCCCCAGAAGAGGCGCCGCAAGCGCGAGGACTATCGTCGTTGGGAAAGGAGCCGTTCCATGGAGCTCTGGCAGATGGACATCATGGGTGGGGTGAAGCTCGAAGGCGGCAGGGAGCTCAAGATCATCACCGGCCTCGACGATCACTCCCGCTTCTGCGTCTCCGCTCTGCTCGTCTCTCGGGCCACCGCCCGCCCGGTCTGCGAAGCCCTGGCCGCCGCCATGCGCCGCCATGGCGTGCCCGAGCAGATCCTCACCGACAACGGCAAGGTGTTCACCAGCCGCTTCGGGCCGGGCAAGGGGGAGGTGCTCTTTGACCGCATTTGCCGGGAGAACGGGGTCAAGCACCTCCTCACCGCTCCCCGTTCGCCCACGACCACCGGCAAGGTGGAGCGCTTCCACAAGACGCTCAGACGCGAGTTCCTCGCCGGCCGCATCTTCGCCTCACTGGAGGAGGCCCAGGCCGAGCTCGATGCCTGGGTGGCCTTCTATAACACCGAGCGACCCCACCAAGGCATCGGCATGGTGGCGCCCGAGCAGCGCTTCGCCTTGGCTCGAGCGGACACGCCCGATCTCGCTCGTCCCCGGTCTTGAGGAACCGGCCGAGGCGCCCGAGAGCCTCGAGCCCGACGTAAGACGGGTCACCCGGAGAGTGGGCGGAAGACGGAAAGATCAGCCTGGCCACCTTCGACTATCACGTGGGTCGCTTCCTTGCCGGGGAGACAGTCGATGTCGAGATCGACGATCGCCTGGTGCAGATCTTCCACCGCGGGGTCTTGGTCGCCACCCACGCCCGGCGGCATCTCGTGGAGAACGAGCCGGCCGCCTGGCACAGGCCGCCTCGAGCCGGCGAAGAGCCCAGGCCCGAAGCGGTGGGGATCCCCGTCGTCCGCAAGGTCGATCTTCGCGGCGACATCAGCTTCGCCGGCACCGCCTATCGGGTGGGGAACGGCTATCGGGGCAAAGAGCGTGGAGGTCTCGCTGGCCGGGGACACGGTCCAGATCCTCTTCGAAGGCAAGCTCATCCGCACCCACGAGGCCCGGCACGACCGCACAGAAAGAGCACGGTGCCTTCGCCAATCCCGGAGGCCGACCGCAGAAGGAAGAAGGCTTCTTGAAGAAATCGACAAAACCGATCGAGGCCGAGTGACTGTAACAAGGGTACCGGAGCCAGGGTGTAACACGGGTGGTGGGACTTGACATTTACCCCTACCCAGGTGGTATCTGGTGGTACACGGTGGACAGGGTGGACCATCGACCGGGGAGGGGGGAGGGGGTCTACCTTGCTGGAGGGCGCGCGCACGCCTCGCGGAGAGGTGGGAGAGCGGTTGAATGCGGCGGTCTCGAAAACCGTTGTGCCGCGCAAGAGGTACCGGGGGTTCGAATCCCCCCTCTCCGCTTCAGAAAGCCAAGAATCGGTCGTCGCAACCCGGTCCAGAAGGTTGGGGTTTCGCCTGTTTCAGGCGAGTTCGGGGGCAAGTCGGGGGCAAACTCGACGGCAGCGAAGGAAACGAGACGGACAAGAGCACACCAGACAGCATGATGACCTGGTCCCTTGTTTGTTTCCGTGAGGTCCTTCGGTAGCTACCAAGATCGGCCGTTGGGGGCTCGCTCCACCCATTGACGGCAATGAGCATCGGCCTACAATCAAGATACACGGAGAGGAAGATGCCCTCTCCCTTCACAGGAGGTAGGTCCGATGCTATTGCACTTTACGCACGTGCACACGCCGGAGAGCTGCCCTGCCCACAGTCCCGAAGGCATGAAGAAAATGGCTCTGCTCATGAAGGCGGCAGAGGAAAAAGGCGTCCACGTTCACGGCATGTACGTCTCCGCCTGGGAGCACACTATCTACGGAGTGGTCGAGGCTGAGAGCGCCGACACCTTGGAGGCTTGGCTCGACCCCGCGCTTGAGATAGGGCGAGCAACAATTACTCCGGTGACCGACGCTCTGGCCACCCTCAAGCGCATGGCTCCCGGCCAGTAGACCGCAGGGCCAGAAAGTCAAGAATCGCGTGTCGGGACCCGGCCCGCGAGGCCGGGTTTCGGCGTCCTTCAGGCGAGTTCGCTGGCAAGCCGGTGGCAAACTCGACAACACTCATGGGTGCCAGACGGACGGAATGACACGCCGCCTTCGCCGGGGAGAAAACCAGGGGTGGGGGGTCGGCCCTTCGCGCAATACTGCAATGCCTGGTCGAGTATTGCGCTATTTCGCCAATCTTGACCCCCACCCACCATGACGTGCGTGCTAGGATTCTCACAGTGAAGCTTCGCTGGGGGTGCAGGTTGTCTTTCCCGAAACAGAAGGACATAGAGATCCCGCTTCTGGCCGTGATCGATCAGCGCGGTAGCGAGGGCATCGACCGCCCGCTCATCCCCCATCCGTCCCAGGAGATCGGCTGCCTCGTTCAGCGCGTTGACGTCCGGACGCTTGAGCCGCTCAATGACGGGCACCAGAGCCGGCTCACCAATCGAGAGGAGCGCCTTGTCGGCGTCAGCGCGGAGTTGCCTCGAGCCAGCCGCCAATGCGATGTCCAACAGCGGTTCGACCGCGCGAGGGTCGCCGATTCGGCCTAGGGTCCTGGCGGACGCCCTGCACACCTCGATGTCGGCGTGTCGAAGGGCGGTGATGAGCGGTTGCACGGCCGGTGCTCCCAGTTGCACGAGCTTCCTAGCAGCAGACTGCCTCGCATCGGCATTCTCCGAACCCAAGAGACCTATCAGAGCGCTCGCCTGCGATGAGGGCACGGGATCAACCTGGGTCGCGCTCACATGCGGAGTCGCCTTGTCCCCCTGCGCAATCGGCTGCCTGTCCTCTCCACGGAACAACCTTCGCAAGAAGCTCATAGCGGTTGCCCCCTCTGCGCGCTGCTATCGCGGCGGTCCTGTCGAACGCTCCGGTTCAGCGGCGGGCCGCGCAGCGGGCCGGCCGCTGCAACCGGTTGTTAGCTGGCTCCTCGATTGCACGCGTCAACACGCGGGTGCCTTCCCTGCCTCAGGGCTTGGTCGCCCGGAAATTAATGCCCACGGTGCCAAACGCACTCGCGCTTGACGCCTGCGGGGCGCCGTCGAAGACCTCGGCCTTCCAGGTGATTTCAAACTCGGTGAAACCGGCAGCGACGACCGTCGCCTCGAGCTCTGCTTCCAGCAGAGCGCCTGCAATTCAACCGGTCCAAAGGTCGATCTTCTTCTTCGCCCCCTCCGGCACTTCCCGGTTGACGTGGATGTCGCCGATCTGCAGCCGCCCACCTGAGCGCAACACGCGGAACATCTCGCCCAGGGCCTTCTGCTTGTCGGGAGTCAGGTTGAGCACACCGTTGGAGATCACCACGTCGGCCCAGCCGTCGGGCACTGGGAGATCCTCCATGTAGGCTTCGCGGAACTCGACGTTGTCAATGCCAGACTCGGCGGCAGCAGCGCGCGCCTTCTCAAGCATCGCCGGGGTCATGTCGATACCGACGACTTCTCCGGTTGGGCCGACCATGCGTGCAGCGATGAGCGAATCGATGCCCCCGCCTGAGCCGACATCGACAACTCTTTCACCAGCGGCCAGTTCTCCCATGGCAAAAGGGTTGCCGGTACCGGCGAACGATTCGATGGCCAGTTCCGGAACACCCTTGAGCCACTCGTCTTTGTAGCCGACGATCTTGGTCAGGCGACGGCCAGTGTGGAAGTGGAATCCCTTGCCGGGGTCCTGGGCCACTTCCTTGTACTCGTCTTTGATGGCCTTGCGTAAGGTCTCTGTATCGACATCCACCGGCTGGGCCGCGCGCGAACGGTTTTCTGTCATCGACTCTCTCCTTCTTTGGTTGTCTCCTGCAATCGCAACTGTCGGCACCTGCGCAGTACTTGTCCAGCTAACAAGCATTATCCAGTCTGCAGAACTCTAGACGGCTGTGGTCTCCTCCGTGGACTCCGCCTCGATGATGCGCTTCAGGTTCTGCATGCCACGCTCATAGATCTGGTCCCACTTGCGCCGGTACAGAAGCGCATCGACCAGGGGAGCGATGATCGGAGGTTTCGGATCGTACTCGAGGGTGAAGGAAACGCGGGTCGACTCACCAACCGGCTCAAAGCGCCAGTGTTTGAGTGCTTCGACGCCCATGAGCGGGGCTTTGAAGGTCCACCCCTCATCTGCGTCGTACCGAACCGTCTCCCATTCGCTGCTCATCTTGCGACCCCGGAAGGTGAGGTTAACCAGTAACCTCGCCCCCACGCCCTCGGTGTTCTCGGTGAGAGGCTTCACTTCTTGGATGTAGTCGAGGTACCGGGGGATAGTGCGCCAATCGCGGGCGAAACGAAGAACGTCCTCTGTCGGCCTCGCAACGACTATCTGCTTCTCGATTCTCGTCATGGCCCTGGCCTCCCCATACAAGATGCACGAGACTCTCCTACTCATACTACGCCAAGGCAGATGGCCGTCAAGCCGAGCACAACTCCTTGAAGGCGCGCAACCGGTACCGGGGGTTCGAATCCCCCCCTCTCCGCTTCAGAAAGCCAAGAACGTGCTGTGGGGACCCGGTCCGTCGAGGCCGGGTTTTCGCGTCTTTGGGGCGAGTTCGGGGGCAACTCGGTGGCAAAGTCTGCGACAGACAAGGGACTAGGACAGAGTCTCCAGAGTAGGCGTTCGTTGTGAGGCCGACCGAAGAGTGGCCCGGTGGTCCCAGCCGGATTTCGGACGGCTGGAAGGTAGCCCCGCGTGCGCCGCTATTGTTTAAGCCAGATGATTGTGTCAGTGTAATACTGACAACCGTGTAGGCTTTCTCCTACACATATGTAGGACTAGTCCTATATAGCGCCGCAAAGGTCACAGCGATGATGGCGATCTCGACTAAGGGGCGGTACTCCGTCAGGATACTGATACTGATGGCCTCGCGGCCGCACGGTCACCTGTCCACGAGACATCAGATCGCAGAAAGCGGAGGAGTCACCCCGGCGACGTCCTACAGCTTATGATGACGGTTGCAGCAGCCGGATTTGTGACCAGTCACAGGGGAAAAGCCGGGGGCTTCACACTTGTCCGGGCTCCGGGGATGATAACGGTGGCCGAGGTCCCGAGGGCTACCGAGGGGCCGATAGTGCCGGCGCCTTGCCTGGGTGTCGGGATATGCGAGCGCCAACCGGACTGCCTCACCCGTTCGCTGTGGATGAGAGCGGCCGGGTTACTTGACGACTTGTTCAGCGGAGTAACGATCGCTAACTTTGCCGGAAAAGGGGCGTACGGCACGACCTCAACCCGCCGAAGAAGTGACTCGCCGGCGTCGTCTGCGATCAAGATGCCGACGAGTGGGCCGGGGGGCGTGGTCACCGTCGCCAACGTCGAGACCGGGGAGAAACCGGAATACTGTGACCGATCACGACGGCGACTTCTGGTTGAAGAAGCTGTAGGACGGTTCCCATATCGCCGGCCAATCGGCGGGAGCACTAGAGCACGCAAGGTGGCAGGGGCGGCGAAGAAATTGGGGCGTTGTCCCTTCTGCGGTGAGGAACCGCGCAGCCACTACGATATACCGCCCGAGAGTGTAGACAGGTGGGCTACTGGCCTATGGGGGCTGGTGCACAAACCAGGTTGTCCTTTTGCTGCCTCGACCGAATGGGAGGCTCGCTATGCTGGGTAATGTCTTGTTTGCGCTCTTTCTAGCGGCACTTGGGTTGGGTTTTGTAGCGATGGCTGCGGTTTTCCTCTTATATCTCCGGCTGGGTACCCAAGCAATCTGGAAGGCATTTGCCGGCCACCGTGAGGGGGCCGCTCTGGAGGATAGCAGCCTTCCCCCGAGCGCCTTAGGGAGCCGCTGAAATAACAGACCTACTAGAACGGTGCCAAGCGCAAGGAGCCGCCTCGCGCGCCGCCCTAACGCTCACCTACCTCTCCGGTCTTCTGAACACCATCATCCCGGCCGTCACCGAGAGCACGGAGCAGTTCTGTCTGACCCGGGACGAAAAGCAGGGAGTGCAATCCCTCGTCGACTGGAAATGGAGAGAGAAAGGGGAATAGGATGCGCGCTGAGGTCCTAACCAAAGAACGGGCCTGGCGGTGGTCGCGGATAAGACCATCAAGCCACGTCATTTGTCCTTAACACCCTTTGGGCGGGCGGGGGTGGCTGGTACAACTCATCCCGGGTCCCTCGCGCAGATGGCGCTGGTGACATTCTGGTGACGAACTCCCCGCATCGCACCGGACTGCCTATGCTAGCCCATCACACAAGCGGTATTCTGGCAGGACAAGACGGTATCAATGCACACCTGACAGCCGCCGCCGGACCTACGAGGGATCTCTTAAACACCGTAGGGCTATGCCCGTGCGGGTTCGAGTCCCGCCTCCGGCATTAGTGTTATTTGCAGGGAAAACCTGGTCAACAACTCTGTCGGTGAGGCCCAATTTTGGCCCTTCTCGGGGCCTCTTGGTGACATCTTGGTGACGAACTCGTCACCAACAAACGGACCGGGACTGACGAACCAGCTCTAGATGAGACTCGCGCCTCAACGTCGAGCCGAATAGCCCCCGCCGGTAGCTACCAGGCTCGGCCGACGGGGGGCGTTGCTGCCACGGAGCGACACGCTCTACTACGCTTAGGCTGTCTGTGCCAGGGAAGGAACTGGAAGATGAGTCACCCAGCGGGAGAAAAGGCTTCGACAAGGCGCCTTCGGCGTCTTCGTCAAGCTGTGAGCAGTCACCCCGACCTCGTTGCGGTTGCTTCTTTCGCATTGGTGCTTGTCGTTGCACTCGTCGTATGGGTGTTCATCAGGCCAAGTTGGGACGTTGTAGTCACCTGGGCTGGTCTTTTGGTCGGTTTCGAAACCTTCTTTGTCAGCAGATGGATCGCAAACAAGCAGCACCGCAGATCGTCGTTACGCCAGTTGACGCGTGAGACACGCAGGAATATCGGAGTTATCTCAAGCGTGAAGACCATCTGCAAGGCCAGCGAAGGCAAGTACCAAGTGTTCCCTCGGTGCTACGTCGCAGCACTTGAACCAGCTGTCGCGTCAGGTTTGTTCGACACGGATAGGGACGCGGAGTTGTTCAACCTCTTGCACGAGACCCTGAACACGTGCACGGTATTCAACCGGAGATTGGACCTCACTGAGACGAATCTGAGTTTCGGCTTCAACAGGACTCAAATCCCAAACTGGTACTCCAAGCTGCGTGAAGGCGAGGTTCTCCTAGAGGCTGAGCGGAGCTTAGCCAGCCTTGACGAACTTCTGACCACGCGCTACTCAGCTGAGAGCGGGTTTGGCAAGGATGACGTCATGTAGCGAAGCCCCGAGAACGTCACCATCCTCGGGGCCTGAGCGGCGTCTGCTCTACTGCCACATTCTTGCTAGGCGTTTGCTAGGCCACCGGCCGTCAGGGGGTGACAGGACACGTCACGTAGGCTCGTGACAGATCGGAAAAACCCCTGCACAGCGGCGGCTTTCCGCATGGACCGTCAGAGCGTGACACGCCCTCAATCGAACTCGAAAACCGTTGTGCCGCGCAAACGGTACCGGGGGTTCGAATCCCCCCATCTCCGCTTATGACCCAGACCGTGCGACAATGCGGGCGGCTAGCTCTTCGATACTAACGAGGGGAGTATTTGGATGCCTGGTTGGTTAGGCCCGTGGGAAATCCTTATCGTTGTGGTCGTCATCTTGCTGATCTTCGGAGGCAGGTTGATACCGCGGGTCGGTTCTTCATTGGGTCGTTCGTTAATGGGGCTCAAGAAAGGGCTCAAGGAGGGCGAAGAGGGGTTCAAGTCAGCGATCAAGGAAGACGTCAAGGTCGACACCAAGACCGATAGCAGCTCTGCTGGGACCGCACCGCCGGTGAAGAACAGCGCCGATGAGACTGCAACTGAGACCCAGGAGACTAACCAGGGCTGACGGTCTAAGGACTTCAGTAGCTTCAGCTCCCAGCGTGTCCGTTGCATCGCCGATGGTCACTGCGCGTCCGGGGCTAGGTCGCGCAAGCGGTACCGGGGGTTCGAATCCCCCCTCTCCGCCGGGAACAACTTGCCTATCGAGTACCGGAGCCTGGTCGGGTACCGGTAACGAGACAAACGGCGAGTAGCAGCGCGATAAGAACTATCTCCGCCCCCACCTTTGGCGCCACTCCGGGAAGCAGGAACGCGCAGGCGAATATGGCCACGACAAAGACGATTGTCACCAGCCAGCCTTGCCAGGTAACAGGAGCCCAGCCATATCCGGGAAGACGGCGGGGGCAAAACCACGGCTCTTTGACTAGCGGCGGCATCTTCTCCTCCTCACGCGCCGGGGCGCAACAACTCTTCGCGCTTCATCTTCCCAGGCGTCTATGTGTCGAGCAACCGTCGATCGGCGGGTTTCGTTCCTGGCCACATAACCAGGGTGCTTCGGTCGAGTGGAGAGGTGGAAGCTCAGCCAGGATATCCGGGCCTACGTCAAGGAAGCAGCGCAGGCTTCAGGCCACACGAGCGACGACCTCAATTGGGCCCTGAGATACGCCGACAAACTGGATCCTCTGGTGGAGATCCAGGAGGCGAATGATTGAGCGTGGTGAGTCGAGCATGGCATTCGAGCCAGACTGGAGCGGGACTCATCAAAGGATGGGCACACGAAACCGTGTGTGTGAGTAGGGGCAACATGTTCGGAGGGACCTAAGGACGCACGTTGCCCCGTTTATGGGCCAGACAGACGGATGAGAGCAAGAAGCGACAGGCTCGGAGGGTATCTGAACCAAGTGCTCGAAAGGTACCCCCTCCGTCTCCCACACGTGGGGTAGTGTGCTGACTTGTGTGCAAAAGCTCTCTGAGGAAGGACAAGAGAGAAGGTCATGGTATGCACGTGATGCCGAATCACCCCTACGAGAGGGAGCACACCATGACCCAGGAGAAGAGTACGGCAGCACGCTTCGCACTTAAAGACCTGGCGGCCGGCGATCAGGAACTCATGCGCCACCTGGTGAGGGCGGCCATGCAGGAGATCCTGGAAGCGGAGATGACCGATGCCCTGGCTGCAGAGCCGGGAGAACGCACAGAGTCACGTCTCGGCTACCGGGCCGGCCACTACCCCCGCACCCTCATAACAAGAGTGGGCAAGCTGGAGCTCAGAGTCCCCCGCGACAGGGACGGTCGTTTCTCCACCGAGCTCTTCGAGAGATACCAGCGCTCGGAAAAGGCCCTGGTTTCTGCTCTTGCCGAGATGTACGTCCAAGGCGTCTCGACCCGCAAGGTAAAAGCCATCACCGAAGAGCTCTGCGGACATAGCTTCTCCGCGTCGGCCATCAGCTCCGTGAATAAGGGGCTGGACGAGAGCCTCTCTCAGTTCGCCCACCGGCGCCTGGACGAACCCTATCCGTATCTCATCTTGGATGCCCGCTATGAACGAGTGCGAGAAGGCGGCGTCATACGCTCGCAGGCCGTGCTCATCGGCATCGGCATAAACCAAGAGGGATACCGGCAGATCTTAGGTGTGGAATCTGGCCGGCCGGGAGAGCCAGACTACGTGGCGGGACTTTCTCGTCGGCCTCAGAGATCGGGGCCTGCATGGGGTGGAGTTCGTGGTCTCCGACGACCACCAGGGCCTCCGGCGTAGCCTCATGGAGATCCTGCCCGAGGCGGCCTGGCAGAGGTGCTACGTGCACTTTCTTCGCAATGCTCTCGACCACATGCCCCGCAAGGCAAACGATGACTGCCTGCAGGAACTGAGGTGGCTCTATGACCGGCGCAACCTCGCCGAGGCTCAGAAGGACCTCTCCGCATGGATCAGCCGCTGGCAGAGCACCTATTCCCGGCTCTGTGACTGGGTGGAGGACAACATCCAAGAGACGCTCACCTTCTACCAGTTGCCCCTGGGGCACCACAAGCACCCCAAGAGCACCAACATGCTGGAACGGTTGAACGAGGAGATCAAGCGCCGGACCCGAGTGGTGCGGATATTCCCGAATAAGGAGAGCTGTCTTCGGCTCATCCGGGCTCTGGCGGTCGAGACCCACGAGGGCTGGATCGAGGAGCACCGCTACCTCAACATGCAGCTTCTGACCGAGCACAAGCGCGAACAACTACGGCAACTGGAGGAGGCCGCCTAAGAAGACTATGTCGAAGAAGACGTCGTCATACCGTGATCTGCTTTTGCACAACTTGACAGACACAACCGACTTAACGCACCGCCATCGGGTCTGACCATGGTGGGGGTGCGTTTTGGCCAGGGGATCTCCACTGGCAACTGGAGCCCCCGGATGTGAAAGATCAGCCGGTCCTCGGCCCCGAGCCGACGCAGCGGTCAAGGCAGAGCAAGCCAAGTCTGCGGCCAAAATCGCCGTGGCCGCCGCTCAAACGCCGACTCCGCCGTTGGTGTGACCCGAGGCGCGTGGCCCAGAAGCGTTGTCAGTGGACCTTCTACTTTGATAGGCGAATGATAACCGGGTAGTCCTTGAGTAGGAAACCACTGATCACGAGAGCGCCGTTCTCGCTTGTGCACATCATTTCTTGCTGGAATCCGTTGAGCACATCAATAGCCGTAGCCTTCCAACCGGCGAGACCGGGCACGGTCAGCGTCGATGACACCCCTGGGTCTGCATCCACCGCGGGACCGTCGTTCCATACTGCCAGCAGCCTGTCCCCATTCGATGCCGAGAATCCGTAGCTCTGGACGTACTTGGCCGCGGTGTGAACGTCTGCCCTCAGGGCAGCCGGCGTGGACCCGTCCATGACCGCGCCCAGGCCGCGGATGACAGAGAACAACTCCTGACGGTTACCCCCCGCGTTGGCCAGGCCCACCGCTACGCCCAGACCCATGTTCATCACCATGCCGCGGGCATAGTACTTGGCCGCCTGCACGTTGCTGTAAGACACGTCGTTCGAGTCCGCCCACGGGGCATCGGAACTCGTGTAGTTGATTTCGTCGGCTCGGTAGGTGCCGCGAAACCCGTGCTGTTGTGCCATGTCCTTGATCTGCTGCACGATGGACGGATAGGAGTAGTAGTAGTCGGCGTTGCGCTCGGGTGAGTCTCCGAAGAACGGGTGCCACGAGACCACGTCAACGGCGGGCATGATGTCCGATCGCAGGATCGTGAGCAGGTACTCCTGCAACGAGGGAGCGAGCACCACGCTGCCCACCACGATCTTGGCGGTCGGGTCGGCCTGTCGAATGACGGGTATGGTCTGTCTGACCAGTCTGATGTAATCCTCCGGCTGGATCCAATGGAGAGGGTGAGCCGACCAATCGGGCTCGTTCCAGATCTCGTAGCATTTGACCCGGCCCTTGAAGTGGTCGACTATGAAGCGTACGTACTCGAGATAGCGGTCGATCTCCTGCTGCGTCCGGAATCTGGAAACGGCGGGCTGCCACCCGTTGGGATGATTCGCCTTGTCCCAGAAGCTCAGGACGTAGGTTACGTCTATCCCGGAGTCGGCCAACTGTTGGATGAAGTCCTCGTACTTCTGCGCGAAGGAGAACTCAGGTACGTCCCAGGCGATGCCCATCACGGCTCCCCCCAGATTGCTCTCCGGCTCTATCTCGGTGATCGAGAGCTTCACGCGCTGCGCGCCGGTCTGCAAAACGTTCTTGAACAGGGTGCTCTGAAGGTCATCAAGCCGATAGATGGCGGAAAAGAGGAGGCCAATGCCTTCGCCCTCGGAGAGCCCTGTCCGACTTGCTGCCAGGGCGCGGGGCAGGGAGTTGTTGCTCTGCAGGGCCGGCGAGGCGCGCGCGGCTGACGTAGGTATCGAGAAGGCCGAGGTGTTGGCCCCCGGAGCCGTGGACGTGGCGGTCAGACGAGGGCCCGCGAACGACTGCCCCTTGCTGATCGAGAACTCCCCGTTTTGGTCCGCCGTGGCGCGGGCCTCGTAGACCGCACCGTCGCCGGCATCATCACTGAACACCTCCACCACGGAGTTCGGCAGCGCCACCCCTGAGACGATGCCCAAGCCGACGTCGTAGTCCAGGATCCGTGGAGGCGCCGGGAAGGCGGCTGGATCGACATCGCTGATGCTGTAGACGATCCCCGAAAGTGAGTTGTCGTGAATGGAGTTGCCCGTAATGCGGTTGCCTGTGGCCTGCAGACTGCGGATCTCCACTCCGCCGGCGACACCCTCTCCAGCCCGGCCGTTGAATGCGATCACGTTGTCTGGACCGATCACGTTGTCGCTGGCTCTTTCCGTCAGTTGAATGCCTGGACCGCTGAAATTGATCACCTCCAAGCCGCGGACTGTGTTGTTCGCCGAATGGACCACTACCGGCGACGTCCAGTCGCCTTCCGCCTGGCTGCCGTCCAGAACCACCCCTGCGCCGCTGCCATCCACTGTGACGTACCCCGCGGAGATCGCGGGAAGCCCGCTCCCGAGCCTGATGACCGCGGGGTTCGCGGGTGAAAAGACGGCGGGGTCAAAGATGATGGTGTCACCACGCTGCACATCCAATAGGGCCTGGCGCAGCGTGCCGGGTCCGCTGTCGGCGGTGTTGGTGACGACGACTGTCCTTCCTAGCAGCGTTGTGCTGGGTTCAGGCAAGGTAGAAGTCGAACTGATGACGGTAGAAGTCGGACTAATGACGGTAGACGTAAGGGTCGTGGTCGGGGAAACGTTAGAGGTACAACCAACGACCATGCCCGTATGAAGAAGTACGAGGAAAAGCAGGGCTAGGCTCTTTTTCATTGCTGCCCCGCTGTACCTACGATGAACGGCCGAAGAAGCATTGCGCTGTCTGCGCAAGTCGACAACTACAGTGACTCCCGTGTGGACGGTGGTGGTCCAAGGCGACTTCTATCTCTCTAGCAGGTTGGAGAGAAGAACGCAAACCCCTCCTCGTCTTCTTGCATTACGTGGGCTACGCAAGCACCAAAGAGAAGGACGTCGGGAAGGGGGCCGGGAGTGCTGTACTTAGTTCAAGTCGTGCCCCCGCTACCATCATAAAGCCCCGTCACAAGCGGGGCTTTACTTTTGGGAAGTAAGCGCGACAAACGGCCCTTGCCCGCAAGCTGCCCACGAAACTGCCCGCAAAGACGCACAAAAACCAGCAAGAACCAGGTCTCACAGACCCCTACTAGCCAATACTGATCGCTATGCGTCGGCTAGTGCGTCCGCCTCTGCCAGGATCCAATAAGGTGGAATGCGGCGGGCATAATGGACGGTGAGAGCGACTGCCGGGGTGAAGCGGCAATCCCATCGGACTATTCGATGGGACGATCCTCTGTCTTCGCGTGGCCCAGGTCGGCGGCCTCGTCCCGTATCAATTCGTCGTTAGCCTGACTCGGTAACTCCAGAGATGGGCGCCTCAACTCAGCCTTCCCCTTCATCGACAGGGAGTCTCTTGGCACGCTCTTGCGGTCGTAGGGCCGACGGAGATAGAAGAGTACCAGGATGACTGGTATCGCGATGACGACGATGAGCACAATGGTCCACACGCCCCCCGGCCCAAACAACTGGACCACCTCCCTAGGTCAGTCCCCATCGGCCAGATGGCTCCAGTATATGCCCTCGGCTCGTTGGCAGCCACACTGCCAAGGGGCCCACGCAGCCTGGCGTCTGGCCTTGTGCGCTGAGCCCGGTCGCGCCTGCCACGGGGGGTCAGGGCGACTGACATACCAGGCGATCGTCGACGTGCAGATGCGCTGGGCCGCCCTTGTCGTCATCGTATTCCCGCCGCTGTTCGGCGTTCCAATAAGAGGGACCGTAGCCGCGCAAGCGGTACCGGGGGTTCGAATCCCCCCTCCGCTTCAGAAAGCCAAGAATCGTGTGTCGCGACCCGGCCGCTGGGGCTGGGTTTTCGCGTGTTTCAGGTGAGTTCAGGGGCTAGACTTGCACCGCCACCTCGAACCCCTCAACGGACACGAGTTCTGCACCCAACTCGTCCACGTATTGCGCCCTCAGAGCCTTTGTGGGCTCGAAAGACGACTCAAGCGTTTCACGGCTGTCCCAGTAGATGACTGGCCGAACCAATCCCGTCTCCCGACTCACGAGCATCGTCGCCCCCTTGAAACCTGCAATCTTGCGTAGCTGGGGCAAGGTCTTCTCTTCAAAGAGCTGGATGGCGGCGTCAATATCTTGGGTGCCAAACTTGAAGGTAGGAACTCGGGCGTACATTGGGACCTCCTCACCCGCGTCGCGTCACGCGGCTTCTGAGATGTCGGCATCGCCTCAGATAAGTTTCCAGGAGAGAGGCCGACGAAACATAGGGAGAACACCAAGAGCCCACTTCGCTAGCTCCCAAGCTCGGCCGGCGGGTTCTTCCAATCCGGCACGGCGACGCCCTGACCCGCGAATCCCCCACCACTTGTCCTCGACCGGCGAGCAGTGGGCCGAGGCGAGCCGGTTCGGTGACCCACCACCAGGTTTTGACGGGAACCCGTCCGGGCACTTTTCTTCACGAACCCGAGCCCGGGTCCCTCGAATGCACGAGCAGAAATGGGGTGGAAAGATGGCGGGTCTTGCCGAGACGATGGTCTGTGGGGTTGTCCGCGCCGAGAGCTACGAGCGGGCGAAGAAGTTCTATAGGGAAGTCCTTGGCCTCAAGCAAGGACAGGAGTTTCCCGGCCCCGGGGGCGGGGGGATGTTTGAGGCGGCCGGCGGGACCATGTTGATGGTCTATGAGAATCTCGGCCTGAAGGCGCCGGAAAATACGACGCTCGGATTTGGCGTATCCGCAGACCGCTTCGATGCCATCATGGCCGATCTCCGTTCGAAAGGGGTGGTTTTCGAGGAGTACGACATCCCTGAGATGGGCCTCAAGACGGTGAACGGCGTGGCAGACATGGGTGGGATGAAGTCGGCGTGGTTCAAAGATAGCGAGGGCAACATACTGAACCTCGCCGTGATGTAGACCGAGCGGCGCGCCCATGCGGCCGCGGGCCGGCGAATGGGGGGCTGCCGCGAGGCTCTGATGGCGGGAATTCCAGGCCTCGGCTCGGAGCGAAGGGATGACCGGCCACCACGCGCCGGTCATCCGTCTGTGACGTCTGTGTCGCGCCTTCCGCTATTCGGAGAGGCTGAACGGCGGGTACTGGTCGGTGACCAGCAGCACCGCGTACGCTGACACCCGCAGCGACCAGCGCTGCACCCCGACCACGTAGTCGAAGAGGCCCCGTGGGTACTTGCCGGTGAAGAGGATCGCGAACCAGGCGATGACGATGCAGACCACGGCTCCTATCGTGAGGAAGCACAACACGATCCAGTGCGGGATGACCAGGAACCACTTGACCAGCGGAAGCCCGCGGCTGAGTTGCTTGGCGTCGGGGTAGGGGAAGTCCAGATGGACCGCCTGCTCCTCGTCGGTGGAGGGGTATTCATCGCGGAGCAGCGCGGCGTACACCCAGACCCGGGCCAGGAACCGCGTGAGTTCAAGGTTCCAGTCGAACCACCAACGCGGGTACTTCTGCCGGAACAGAATCATCAGCACCAGGGGCAGGAACAGAAGGCCGCCGACGGCCCACTGCCAGGCGTAGCCAGAGCCGTGTTGCGAGATGGTGCCCGAGCCCAGCAAACCGGCTATGACGCCGATGGGGATGATCCAGAGGAGGCGGAAGAAGGTGGTGAGCCGATTCAGGGGCTTGTCCGGATAGTCGACGCGGAAGGTCAAGGGATACCTGGTCGCGGTTGGATAAGGCGGCGCTGGTGTCTGCATGAGCCCTCCTGTTCGGGTGCGGGCGGATGCCCAGAGAGGGTGGTGCCCCGTTCGACTCTGAACCCAAACGGAAACCGCGAGGCTGCTCGGGGTCCTTCATGTGGGTCGAGGCGCCCCAAAGTCGGTTCAGCCAGCCCCGCTCAGGCCGACCAGATCGGCGCTCACCTGCCAAAGCCGGGCCGCAACGGCCTCGTCGTAGCTGCTCTTCGAGGACCTCTTGGGCTTGCTGTTGACGAAGTACAGGCCCGTCACGTGCTCGAGATCGGGAGAGGAGGCCAGATAGATCGACGTGGCGGCGCCCTGCGCCGGGGCCTTCATGAAGAGCCGCATCAACGGAACGAACAGTCGCTGGACTCCGGCGGGGTCCTCGGCTCCGAAAGATGTGCGCACCACGCCGGGATGCAGCACATTGGCGGTGACGGCGCTGGCCTGCAACCTCCTGGCCAGCTCGTAGGTGAACAGGACGTTGGCGAGCTTGGACTGGTTGTAGGCCCGTTCGCCGGAGTAGGACCGCTCGCCCTGAAGGTCGTCGAAGTCGATCCGCCCCATGGAGTGCGCGTTGGAGGCGACCGTGACCACGCGGGCCGGGGCGCTCTGCTTCAGCCGGTCAAGCAGCAGGTTGGTCAGCAGGAACGGCGCGAGGTGGTTGAGGGCGAAGGTGCGCTCGAGCCCGTCGGCGGTGACGTGCCGGGTGTTCCAGAACCCCCCGACGTTGTTGACCAGCACATGGATACGTGGGTAGGCCTGCAGCACCTCACTGGCCAACCGTCGCACCTCCGACTGGGACGAGAGGTCCGCGACGAACACGTCCACCTGCCCGCCGCCGGCTGCGCGGATCTCGCGAGCCGCGTCCTCAGCCCGCTCGCGGTCGCGGCCGATGATCGCGAGGCGCGCTCCCTTCGCGGCAAGTCCACTGGCGGTCGCCCTGCCGATGCCTGAGGTGGCTCCGGTGACCAGGACGGTCATGCCGGCCATGGAGCCCGTACGGGACTCGGGCATGTCAGCCTTCTTCGACTGCATCGATCGACGCTGGGGCATGGTGATGACGACCGTTCCTCGCGCGTGTCCTTCTCCGACATGACCCATCGCCTCGGGCGGTCCGGCTCAGCGGGTAGGCCCCGTCGATGACCGGGGTGATCTTCCCCGCTTCGACGAGTTCCCTCAGGACGACCAGGTCATCGTGGTTCTGAAACTTGATGGACGGGCGCCCCTGCTGGCGCACGAACAGTGACAACAGGTGCACCTTGAGGACGGTCCGCCACGCCGCCGCCCGTGTATCCTCCGCCATTCGATTGCAGCGTCCCGTTGGGAGTCAGCGCGCGCCTGGTGTCGGACAACGAATGGTTGCCCACGTTGTCGAGGATGAAGTCGTAGCGCCGCCCACCCTGGGTGAAATCCTCCTGGGTGTAGTCGATGACATGGTCGGCGCCGATGGAACGGACCATGTCCACGTTCCTGGTGCTGCACACGCCGGTCACTTCAGCCCCGAAGGACTTGGCGATCTGCACGGCGAACGTACCCACGCCCCCCGACGCGCCGTTGATCAGGACCTTCTGCCCGGGCTTGACCTTGCCTTGTTCGCGCAGGAGTTGCAGAGCCGTGGTGGCGGACACCCCGACGGCTGCAGCCTGCTCGAACGTGAGGTTGGCCGGCTTCGGCACGAAGTGGTCCTCTCCCGCGCACGCGTACTCGGCGAAGGCGCCCGCACACCAGCCGAACACTTCATCACCCGGTCGGAACCGGGTCACGCCCTTGCCGACCGCCTCGACCGTCCCCGCGATGTCCGTTCCCGGAACACGGTTCTTTGGCTTGCGCAGCCCGGTCACCATGCGCATGACGTACGGCACGCCGCGCATGACGATCAAGTCACCGATGTGGATGGAAGCCGCGTGAACGCGTACCAGTACCTCGTCATCCTTGACCACCGGCTTGGGGATGTCCTGGAGTTCCAGGACCTCAGCGGGGAAGCCGTACCTTCTGGACGATCGCCTTCATGGGTTCTCCTTGTCCGGCGCGATTCACTAGCCTGCTGTACGACCAGCGACTCGCTCGCGCGGTATATGGTCAACCTCGTACGCGATATGGCGAACAGCGCCGGATCGGTCAACCGGCTTGGCTCCGGTCCTCACCTGAGCCAAGCCTAGCCAACCTCAACCTCTTAGCGGTCGCGCTTCGTCACGCAGCGCGCCTTCACTCAGACGCGCTGGTAGCGACCATGCCAGCTGTGATGGGGGAGGGCCTGAACCCTTTGACGATCAGATAGACACCCAGCGAAAACTCCCATAGCGCGATCGGGATCGCGGCGAGCTTCCACGGCGAGGACACGTCTCCCGAGAGGTCGTGGAGCGTGACGGCGAAGGCAAGGACGAGCAGGGCTGCTCCGATGAATCCCAGCAGGGGAAGAGCCCGCGGCACCAGGCGCGACTTGTAGAGCAGGGAGCCCAGCAACACGGCGTTCACGGCCGGAATGAAGCTTTGGGTGACGAGGAACAACATGTCATATTGGGCGACCAGCGCCTGGCCGGTGACCGACGCATCTGCTCCGACTCCGGCCTGCCGCAGGGTCACCACCGCCAGGAGGCAGGCGACACCGCCAAAGATGCCGGCGGCTTCCAGGGTCCGGGAGCCGACGAAGCCCAGCGCGAGCCCTTGGTTCTGCCTCTTGAGCACCGGGTACAGCGCGACGGCAGTGCCGATGCCGGCAAGACCCACGATCATTTCCAGGACGCCGCCGATGATCATGCGGGTGTCCGGGCCGGAGCCGAAGATGTAGCCCAGCTCCTTCACCGGACTGTAGAGAAAGAGGATCGGGATCGAGACAAAGGTGATGATGTAGAAGATGCCTGCGACCAGGGCATGCTTCCTTGCTGAGTCCATCGGGACTTTGGACCGGGCAGCCGACGTGCTTGCCATTGGTAACCTCCGTGCTAGTTCCTTTATTTGCTTATGGCAAGTTGCCCTTCGCAAGCAGGTTTCAAACGAGAAGTCTCGAGGCTCTGTTCAGGCAGCTACCCGCAGCAGAGGCGACGCCGCCGACACTCACGACCACAAGATGGGCAGCCTTTCCGGCCTTGTTCCGGCCGCATTCGGGAGGTCCCTGCTCGGCCCGCTTTTTGACGCAGAATTGCGAACTCCGCCTCCGCCGACTTCACACTTCTGCCACAGCCGCGAGCGACAGCAGTCGATTCGGCAACGTGTCCTTGCCCATGGGTTCCCATCCGGGAACGAACACTTCCATGAGAAGGCGGCCGCAGTCAAGAGCGGCTGAGACCTTCAATCTCCAATCGAGCGGAACCGACCCACGACCATGCTTCCATGCGCACTCGTTGAAGGCGACTCTTTCTTTACGCCTCGGTGCAGGTTGGGGTCCGGCCGGTCTGGGTGCTGCAATCTATGACACGGCCTTCCCGAAAGACACGCAAGCCTCGTCTCTCGATCGGCCCGAGTGTTCGTTCGCAGTCACCCGGACAGGGCAGTTGGGTGGTTTACGTCGCTCGATCACCCTCCAATCACCTGACGTTTCCTAGACCGCTGGCCCCATTTCGCCGCGCATCCTCGCGTTGCGTAGTGGCTCGTAGATCTCACCGGTCTCCCAAAGTCTGTGAAGCAACACCGCCAGTTTGCGGGCCACGGCGACGACGGCTCGCTTCTTGGCGGCCTTGCCTCCCCGCTCGGCCAGGGCAAGACCCCACCGCCTGAGATCGCTATCTGGCCCATGCGGCCCCAAGATGTACTGAGCCGCGCACACGAGCAGAGATCGGAGTGCTTCATCGCCGGCTTTGGTGATATGGAGCTGCGGCTTCTGATCACCCGAATCGGCTTGCCGGGGTCGTAGCCCCACGTAGCAGCCGACAGCCCGGCTGCGCGGAAACCGGCCCGGATCCTCGAGGGTAAGAACATAGGTGGTCGCCGTCACAGGTCCAACGCCAAACACCTGACGAAGGGCGGTAATCTCCGGGTACTTCGTCTTCGCCATCTCCTCGACTCTCTTGTCGAGATCGCGGACCTGGGCGGTCAGCCGGGCGATGGTCTCGAGCTCGGGGCCCAGCGCCTCGGCCAGTTCGGCGGGGATATGGCCCACGGCCTTCTGGTGGAAGCTCCTCGCCGAGCATGTGGGCAGTCGTCCCCCCACGGACTTGGAAGCTCCCCTCACGTGGTTGATCAGAAGGGTTCGGGCCCGGATGAGCGCATCCCGGCTGCGAAGAAGCGCCAGATCGGCCTGCGCT
This sequence comes from uncultured Actinomycetes bacterium, assembly GCA_963809395.1. Classification (GTDB taxonomy): domain Bacteria; phylum Actinomycetota; class Thermoleophilia; order RBG-16-64-13; family RBG-16-64-13; genus CAWEJM01. The sequence goes on from CAWEJM010000008.1 coordinate 127,521, forward strand.
TCCGCTCCCCGGTGTTTGACCGGGCACAGCAGTCGCCGATCAAGTCGGCCCAGGCGAGCGAGAGACTCGGCGTCCACCCGGTCGCTCTTGCGATCGTTCTGGTAGATGAGACGCAGCCGCCGGGGATTGGCCACGATGGTCTCGTGACCGTTTTCGCCGATGAGGCGGCTTATCCAGGGGGAATGGGCGCCGGCTTCCAGCACCACAAGAGATAACGGGGCCGACCGAAACCACTGGCCGAACGCCGACGGCGTGGTGCGAATACGAGCTTCCTCCTGAACCTCGCCGTCGGCGTCAAGAACACATATCTGGCTAAACCTGTCCCCCACGTCCACCCCGATGGTGAGACCGACCGGTGACTTTGCCACGCACTGCTCGTTCATCGATCCTCCCGTCCCTGGATTCTTCCGGAATCCATCTTCCGTTTTGGATCTCAGCCTACCGCCGAGCGGCCGTCCTTCTCATC
>CAWEJM010000009.1:0-21698 GCA_963809395.1 uncultured Actinomycetes bacterium
CAGAGCCATAGAGCGCATGCCGACCAGCCTTCGTGTTGCGTCCGCCCATTATCAGGGAGGCCCCGGCCACATTCAAGGACGGGTCGCCACTGTCTGATATTGTGGGTATTCAGGCACCCGGACATCGGCGAAGAGCGCGTCATTTCCTCGCGCACGACAATGGAGGCGGACCATGCAGGAACCGGCGGCACAGTACCCCCCAGCCCCCCGGCTACCCCCTACCCGTTGACGTTCACTGTGGATTACCCAGACAGACCGCTCAACCGCCTGACCACCGGCCTGCGGTTCCTGTGGATCATCCCCATCGGCGTCATCGCTGGGCTGCTCAGCTCGGGCAACATCTCAACGCATGGCATGGGCTACTCCTGGTCGTGGGCGGTGGGCGGGGTCCTCTTCATTCCCGTGCTCCTCATGCTCCTCTTCCGCCAGAAGTACCCCCGTTGGTGGTTCGACTGGAACCTCAACCTCACCAGCTTCCTCGCGCGGGTCGAAGCCTACGCCATGCTGCTGCGGGACGAGTACCCGTCCACCGACGAGGAACAGGCCGTCCACCTGGACTTCTCCTATCCCGACGCAAAGCAGCTCAGCCGCGGGCTACCTATCGTCAAGTGGCTGCTGGCCATCCCTCACTGGATCGTCTTGTATTTCTTGTGGATCGGAGCGTTCGTCTGCATCATCATCGCCTGGTTCGCCATACTGTTTACGGGCAGGTATCCCCGCAGCCTATTCGACTTCGTGGTGGGCGTGAACCGCTGGACGCTGCGCGTAGGCGCGTACGCTTTCCTACTGATCACCGACCAGTACCCGCCGTTCACGCTGTCCGAATAGGATACCGCCCCAGCTCGAAGACGACTCTCCCCGTCCACCCGAGGCCGGCCGGCGGCGACAAGGCCCCGGCCGGCCTCGGGGGCATCAGCGGGCCGCAAGCTCGGTGATCTCCAGACTGTCGGTGATGTCGATACAGCCGCGGACGCTCATCGCCGCCGGACAGCCCTCGATATAGCCGGCGAAAACCTCACGGGCCTCGTCTGCCTTGCCCGCCGGCAGCTTGAGCCTGTAGACGACCCGGATGCGCGAGATGCGCAGCACCCCGTCGACATCTTGGATGTCGCCTTCCACGTGCGCCTCGTAGCGGTCGGTGTGGGTAGGGATCTTGCGGCTGGCCAGCGCCGTGGCCAGTGTCCCCATCATTCAGCCACCAACCGCCCCCACGATATGATCGAGCGTGGCGGCGTGCTCCACCTCCGGATCCACCCGGTAGAACTTCTTGATGCCGCCGTGCACTCCGTAGTAGATGGGATCGCTGAAGCCCTCGATGGTTGCCTTTCGAGTGGGACCGTTCTCCCGCGTAATGGTGATGCGGGAGGTGTGCACTACTTCACCCATTGACGCCTACCTTCCCGTCGCCCGCCTTGTCTTCGCTCGCCTCTCCGTCACCGGCATTCTCACTGTGGGAACCCCAGCCGTAACTCTTCGTTGGAGGCCGGCCGCACGTCCACCACCTCGACGTCGAAGTGAAGCCTCATGCCGGCCAGGGGATGATTGGCGTCGACCACCACTCCGGTGTCGTTCACCTCTACCACCACCAGGGGCACGTCGCCACTCGGCGTCTCGCCGGCCACGGTCATGCCCAAGACCACCGGCATATCCTCGGGAAACTGTTCCCTGGGAACCTCGAATATGGCTTCCTCATCGACTTCACCGTAGGCATCGGCGGCTTCCACCACCACCTGCGACTTATATCCGGCCGTGACGCCTTCCAGAGCGTTCTCGAGACCGGCGATAATGTTCTCGTAGCCATGAAGATAGACGAGGGGGGCACAGCCCTCGCTTGAATCTATGACAGTGCCCTCGTCATCGGTAAGAGTGTAGCTAAGGCTTACGACGGCGCCGCGGGTCGCTTGCATGTGGCATGTCCCTTCATTGGGTCGGAAGTCGAAATCTGAATCCAGCACAAAGAAGGTTACTACACTATCTGCCCGGCGCCACTATCTAGCAGGCGCCACCGACGTCACATGTCCCTCCACCATTTGACATACCTGTCGCGGGCGGTCTCCTCGCTAAGGGTGCCGCCGACCATGGCGCGCAGGGAGTCACGCCCATGCCGGGTCAGGAACACGTGGGCTAGATGACCGAGCAGTAGCGCTATCCCGGCAATGGTCAAGAAGTCGTGTAACCACAACGCCCGGGACACCAACCACAACGGCAGGTACTCGCGTCCCTGCAGCATCGAGCCGGTTACGACGAAGCCCAGAGCCATGGCGGCCACCAAGATGGCATTGGCTTTCTGCCCGGCATTGAACCGTCCCTGGGGCGGCATCTCTCCGCCACGCAAGGTGCGCCCGCGCACGGCCGCCCAAAACCAGCGGCGGTCGTCAGCGTCCCACAGATCTATGTCGTGAACATCGGCCGCGAGGCGTCTGCGGTCGAGGATCAGGAACAGAACGGCGGGGATCACCACCATCAGAAGGCCGGCGCCCCCATGGTAGTGCGCCACCACCCGCCGCGTCCCGGCCATCCAGGCGCGAGTCGCCGGGATCCACATCAGTAGGCCGCTGAAGAAGGCCATGAGGAAGAGCGCGGCGTAGAGCCAGTGGGAAAGCCGCTCGGCGAGCACGAAGCGGAGTATGCGCGGCTGGTCCTTCATCCTCTCACCCTCGACCATGCTTTCACCCTATATGAGCGTCCGCGGGATAACCGTACTGCTCCCAGTAGCCTTGGTAACCCCCGGGGCCCGGAGCGGCCGCCTCAACGCGCACCACCCACTTGACGTACTTGTAGCCGAAGTTGCCCGGGAGGATCAGGCGCACCGGGCGTCCCATCTCCGGCTTGAGCGGTATCCCGTTCATCTGGTGGACCAGAAGGGTATCGGGCCGCAGGGCTTCCTCAAGCGTCAACGAGTCCGTGTACGCTCCGTCACCAGAGTAGAAGACCAGGTGAGTCGCCTGCGGATCGATGTCGGCGCGGTTCAGCAGATCGCGCATGGTCACGCCCTTCCAGACGACCCCGGTCACACCCCAACCTTCGACGCACTCGAAGTCGCGAGTGACTTCCACCTGAGGAAGCTCGGAGAACTGGGCGAATGTGAACGCGAGCGGTTTCCGGACCAGCCCATCCACGGTCAGACGCCAGGTAGCCGGGTCGAAGTCCGGACCGGTGGCAATGCTGTTTATGCGAAAGTCGCCCCCCTGCAACGAACGCGTGACTCCGCCGGGGATGCGGGGAATGATCTCCCTGCCGAGAAAAAGCGCCGCAAGGCCGGCTATGATCAGGCCGATGAAGGCCCGACGGCCTATGCGCTTCTCTGTACCCGTTTGTTCGGTCACCCGATCGCTCTCATCACCGTTCGTCACCGCAGACTCTCCCGCACGTACCCGATTCGCCTGACATCCGACGCACCGTATGTCTCCGCCGCGGAGTATATACAAACGGCCGGGCGCCGACGCTTGCCAGCATGGGGCGATCCGCTGGGGCACTCAGTCCGGCCAAACCGAGCGGACGGCCGGCAGGACCCGGGGCCTTGCGCTTTCGCGAAACCCGGCCTACTCTCACGGTAAGGCGTCCAGCCGACCGCGTTCTGGGCGAGAGGCGACCCCGCGGAACGACAAACAAGGAGGGGAAGACATGCCAGATCGACACCTTGCAGCGGACCTTGCGACGCGCCACTCCGGCAAACGGGGGCGCGCAGGGCGCCGTCTACGGCTGACGATAGTCGGAGCGGTCGTGCTGGCCATCATCCTGCTACTTGCCTTCGCCTCGCCGGCCCTGGCCTTCTCTGACGTTCCCGTCGACCATCCCTACGCCGGTGCCATCGACGACCTATCCTCGCTCGGGATCATCAGTGGTTACTCCGGCCCCAGCGGACCTTTCGGCCTAAACAACCCGGTCAAGAGGGCGCAGTTCGCCAAGATGATCGTCGGTACGCTGGGCATCACTCCCAATGCCTCGACCAGCACCCGCTTCACCGACCTGGGATCACCCGACGCTACCGGCTATCCGCACCGGTTCGTGCAGACGGCCTTCGACAACGGCATCACCTACGGGAAGAACTTGGCGCAGACTGTCTTCGCCCCCTGGGACTACATCCAAGCGCGACCAGGTCGTGAGTATGATCGTGCGCGGGGTCAACACCATCTTCCCGGGCGCTCTCATAGATCCCGCCGGCCGGCACGCCAACGGACTTCTACGACGTCCCCGAGCCCCACGGCGCCAACCTGCGCATCGCCGAGTACAATGGCCTGCTCGACGGCCTCATCGGCTTGGGCTCCAATTGGAGCGTCACCGCCGACGCTACCCGCGGCGAGGTAGCACAGATGCTGTGGAACGTCCTGTATCTCCTGACCCCGTCGGGAGTCTGGGTGTATGAGGACGGCAGTGGCGACTATCCCACCATCGAGGCGGCCGTGGCCGACATCGAGACCGGCACCACCATCAACCTGGGGCCTGGCGATTTCGTCTTGAGCGATACGCTACTGGTCGACTTCTCCTTCAATCTGGTGGGAAGCGGGATGGAAGGGCCGAATACCACAACGGTCATGTGCGCCGACACCGTGGTCGACATCTACTCGGTCAGTTTCTCGGCAAAGGACATCGTGTTCGTGACCACGGGGACCGGCGCCCCCACGGATGTGATGGACGCGGGAGATGCCACGATCGACCTGCAGCGCTGCGGGTTCGGCGGGGCCGTGCGCTGGAATGATTATGCGGGCAATGGCCTGTACCTGTATGGGACCACAACCGGGACCGTAAGCGATTGTGTCTTCACACTCAATGATCTCCACGGCGTCGAAGTTGATGAGGACGCCGAGGTGACCCTCGAGAACAACGCCATGTACAACAACGGCGAGAACGGCATCACTTTCTGGGCGAACTCGATCCGGGGTCGTCAGCGGAAACGAGTGCACCGGCAACGGGTTGAATGGGATATCTGTGAACGATGACGCCCAGGTGCTCGTTGAGAACAACGTCTGCTCCGAGAACGAATACACCGGGATCAGGTTCAGCGGATACGCCGTCGGCGAGATCCGAAACAACGAATGCTCTGACAGCGTTCAGGAGGACGGCATCGGCCTCTACGAGGATTCGAGCGCCACGATTGAAGACAACCTGTGCCTGGACAACGCCGAAGCCGGCATCTACTTCGGCGACTATAGCTATGGGACCGCGTCCGGCAACGAGTGTGCAGGGAACACGTGGGGCCTTGCCATCGATGCGACGGCGACCCCGGACCTTGGCATCAACAACCTTTACGACAACACATACGACCTGGTGGACGCAAGGCTTCTGTGAGACCTACCGCCCATCGTGGTTGACTGGCCCTTCGACCCGCCGATCACACCCATGGAGGCGGAGGTAGCCGACGAGCTACCTCCGCCTCCGGGTTGGGCCTACGAGCCCAAGTGGGACGGTTTCCGGGTGGTCATGTGGAGTGCATCGGGGGACGCCGTCGCCGGCAATCGCGACGGGCACCGGGCTCCTCGACTCGACAGCCGCACTGCCAAGCCGCTCCTCCGCTATTTTCCTGAGCTTGAGCCCGCGCTCGCCCAGCTGCCAGCGGGTACGGTGCTCGACGGGGAGGTGATCGTCGTGGTCAACGGCAGGCTCGACTTCGACGCTTTGCAGAACCGCATCCACCCTGCCGAAAGCAGGGTCAGACTCCTGGCACAAGAAACGCCCGCCCAGGTTGCCCTTTTCGATCTGCTCGCCGTCCGCGGAGACGACCTTCGCCACCGCCCCTTCTCCGAGCGGCGCCTTGGTCTGGAGAAGTTGGCCGCTGAACTCGCCGCCGGCGCTCCCGGCACTGGCCTTCCCTGGCTCCTCTCCCCCAGCACCACCGACGTGGCCGTCGCCCGCCGTTGGTTTCGCGAGTTGGAGCCGGCCGGTTTCGATGGCATCGTGGCCAAGGCCCTCGATCGTCCGTATGTCGAGGGACGGCGGGAGATGATCAAGGTCAAGCACCGGCGCACCGTGGATTGCGTGGTCGGCGGCTACCGGTTACACAAGGACGACCACCGTGTCGGCTCCCTCCTGCTTGGCTTGTACAACCCACGGGGCGAGTTACATTTCATCGGTCACTGCTCGTCGTTTAGCGACGCTGAGGCCGAGGCCCTGCTGGGTGCGCTGCGGCCCCTCGAGCCAAGACCTGGCGATCAGGTCCAGGCAGGCTTCGGCGAGCACGCCCGCCACCCCGGGGCGACCAGCCGCTGGAGCAGAGAAGAAGACTCGGACTTCGTCCCCGTCCGGCCGATCCTGGTGATCGAGGTGAGCTACGACCAACTCACCGGCGACCGGTTCCGCCACGCCACCCGCTTCGAACGCTGGCGCCCGGACAAGGATCCCCGCGACTGCACCATGGAACAGCTCGAGCGCCCCAAGGGACCGGCGCTTATCGAGGCGCTGCGCCAGGCGTCGGGGTAGCCGTCGTCCCGCTACGCCTTCCCGCCTGCCGCCCTCTTCTGAGCCGCCTCGATGCTGGCCTGCAGCGCGGCCACGAAGTCGACGACTTCGCCCGGCCGCCCGGCGGCGGCGGGCGTCTCTTCAGCCGGCGCTTCCACCGGCAACCCCGCCACCTTCTCCTCGATGAGCGCGAGAAGCGCCTCCCGATACTCGTCCCGAAACTCCTCCGGCCGCCATTCGGCGGAGAGGCTCTCCACGAGGGAGCGGGCCATCTCCAGCTCCTGCGGCCGGATAGCCGGCTTGGTCTCGAGCACGGGAAACGCGGCTTCACGGATCTCGTCCGGCCAGTTCATGGTCTCCAGGATCAACATCCCGGCGTGAGGGCGCAGCGTTACCAAGTGCTCCTTGGCATGGAGAGCCAGCTTGCCCACAGCCACCTTGCCCGCGGCCTCCATGGCCTGGCGCAAGAGCTGATAGGGCTTGAGGCCCAACTCCTCGGGCTCCAGGTAGTAGGGCTTCTGGAAGTAGATGGGGTCGACGGCGGCCAGATCCACGAACTGGACCAGGTCGATAGTACGCGAGGAGCGGGCCCGCACAGCGAGCAGGTCGTCGTCGGTGAGAGAGACGAACCGTCCTTTTTCGTATTCGTATCCACGGACGAGGTGATCGTAGGGGATCTCTTTCCCGCACAGGGAGCACACGCGGGTGTAGTAGATGCGGCCGCCGTCTTTGTCGTGGAGTTGGTGAAAGGCGACGGTCTTTTCCTGGATGGCCGGGTAGAGGCGCACCGGGATGGTGATGAGGCCGAAGGAGATGGCGCCTTTCCAGATCATCTTCATAAGGTCTCTGTCCCTCTCAAGGCGGTCGGCTAAACCAGGCCGTCCGCGGTGGCTCGGGCCCCGTCAGGTTGTATCCTATTCGAGATGCGCCCTCCAGGGGAAGGGCGACAGCCATGGCCAGGTCGCCGACCGAGCGAAAGGGTGCAGTTTGATGGGTTCATTCACGCGCAGCCCGGGCTACCGCTGGGTGACCCTGGGAATAGGCACTCTGGTGCTGTTCGCCGCCCTGGGTCTCTCGCGGTTCAGCTACACGGCCATTCTCCCCTTCATGCAGGAGGGCCTCAAGCTGAGCAACACCCAGGCGGGCGGCCTGGCCAGCGCCAATCTGGCGGGCTATCTGGCCATGGCGCTGATAGGCGGGGTTCTGGCATCGCACTTCGGTCCGCGGCGGGTGATCCCCGGTCTGCTCGTTCTGGCGGCCGTGGGAATGTTGATCACCGGCTTGGCCGGATCTTTCACGGTGGCCGTGGTGGGACGGGTGCTCGCGGGGATGGGGTGCGCAGCCAGCGTCGCGGCGGCCCCGATGATGGCCCACTGGTTCTCCGAACGCCGCCGAGGACTGGCCACTGGTTTCGTTGCCACCGGTGCGTCCTTCGGACTCGTGGTGAGCGGTCCTCTCGTCCCCCGGATCGTACGGACCTTTGGGGATTCAGGCTGGAGGGTGACCTGGTACATCTTGGCGGCTGCCGTGCTGGCTATCGCCATCCTCTCTCTTCTGCTCCTGCGCGACCGGCCCGGGTACGTTCCCGAGGGAAGAACGCATCACAGCCAGGGACCCAAGGAAAGCTGGAAGAGGCTCTACTTCAGGGGTACCCTTTGGCACCTGAGCGCGGTCTACTTCACCTTCGGCTTCGCCTACCTGATCTACGTGACGTTCTTCACCAAAAGGCTCATAGCCGACCTCCACTACACCCCGGAGGGAGCGGGCAACCTCTTTATGATCCTGGGCCTGGCCAGCCTCGTGTGCGGGGTCTTTTGGGGCTGGACGTCGGATGCCATAGGCCGGAAAGCTTCGATCGTGGCGATCTTCCTCATACAGGTGGTGTCCTACGCCCTTTTTGCCCTTTGGACCACCACTGCCGGGTTGACCATCTCGGCCGTGCTTTTCGGCCTCACCGCCTGGGGCATACCCGCAATAATGGCGGCCGCGTGCGGCGACATCGTGGGGCCGGCCCTCGCCCCGGCGGCCTATGGGTTCTTGACCGTGTTCCACGGATTGGGACAGGCGACGGGTCCGTACGTCGGCGGACGCTTGGCCGACGCGCTGCCCTCGTTCACGTGGAGCTACCTACTGGCCGCAGGGATGGCGCTTGTAGGCGCGATCGGTGCGCTCCTCCTACCGCGGCGCGCGCCTACCGAGGCCGAGGGGCCAGTGTCCGGGGCCGCAGACAGCCCCACCCCTCTGACCGTCCGGCAATGGCTGTATCCTACCCTTTTGAGCAGGCACACCTAGGCACGGAGAGGGGATGAGAAGGCTGGCCGCTACCGACGACTCCGAGAACGCGACACGGGCCCCCATAGACACCATTCTCGCCGAACTGAACGAGCAGCAGCGCGACGCCGTCCTGCACGGCGACGATCCCCTGCTGATCGTCGCCGGCGCCGGCACCGGCAAGACCGCCACTCTGGCCCACCGGGTCGCCTACAAGATCGCTACCGGCACCGACCCGGGGCGACTCCTGCTGCTCACCTTCACCCGGCGTGCGGCGCCGAGATGCTTCGCCGCGTGGACGGCATCCTGCGCCGACTGGACGCCGAGACGCGCCGCTGCGAGGCTGCGCCACGCGGGGCAGCGCGCCGACATCAGGCCTCGCGCAGCGCGCCGTCGGGCACCGGCAAGTGTGGGGCGGCACCTTCCATGCCACGGCCACCCGTCTCCTGCGCCTCCACGGGCGGACCATCGGTCTCGAGCCGTCGTTCACCATCCTCGACCGCGGCGACGCCGAGGACCTCATGGGCGTCCTGCGCACCGAGTTGGGCCTTTCCAAGAACGACCGCCGGTTCCCCCTCAAAGGCACCTGCATGGACATCTACAGCCGCTGCGTCAATGCCCGAGAGTCCGTCGAGGAAGCCGTCGAGACGCACTTCCCCTGGTGCAAGGACGAGGTAGAAGACCTTCGCCGACTCTTTGCCGCCTACGTCGACCACAAGGGCGAGCAGAGCGTCCTCGACTACGACGACCTACTCCTCTTCTGGCACGGTCTGCTGACCGACCCTCGCGCCGGCCGCTCTATCCGCGCCCGTTTCGACCACGTGCTGGTCGACGAGTATCAGGACACCAACCGGCTGCAGGCTGAGATCCTGCAGATGCTCTGTCCTGGAGGGAAGAATCTCACCGCCGTTGGGGACGACGCCCAGGCGATCTACTCATTTCGAGCCGCCACGGTGAGGAACATCCTGGACTTCCCGCAGCAGTTTCCCGACACGCATATCGTCACCCTGGAGCAGAACTATCGCAGCACCCAGGCCATACTCGATGCCACCAACGAAGTGATCGCCGGCGCCGTCGAGCGCCACGCCAAGAACCTGTGGTCGCGGCGCGCCGACGGAGCCAAGCCGCAGCTCGTCTCCTGCGAAGACGAGGACGAGCAGACCGAGTTCGTCATCCGTCAGGTGCTCGACCACCGGGAGGCGGGACTGGCCCTCCGTCGCCAGGCCGTGCTCTTTCGCGCCTCCCATCACAGCCTGGCGCTGGAGTTGGAGCTGACCCGGCGCAACATCCCCTTCCACAAGTATGGGGGCCTGCGCTTTGTGGAAACCGCCCATGTCAAGGACCTCATGGCCTTCCTGCGCCTGGCCGAGAACCCCCGTGACCTCATGGCCGGCACTCGCGTGCTGATGCTCTTGCCCGGCATCGGGCCCAAGAAAGCCCGGGCGCTCATGGATCGCCTGGCGGCCGACGCCGAACAGGCCCGCGCCGGCTTTGCCGCGTGGGCCACCTGGCTCCCGCGCCCACCGCGGCGGCGGCCGGCAAGTGGGGCGAACTGGTCTCGCTCATGACCGGCATCGGGAGTCGTGAGCCGGGTGATCTCGCCTCCCAGATAAAGCGGATCAGACTCTTCTATGCGCCGCTGTTGGAACGTCTCTACGACAATGCCCGCGCCCGCCTCATGGATTTGGAGCAGCTCGAGTGGTTGGCCGCCCGCTTCCCCGACCGGGCCCGCTTCCTGACCGAGCTGGCCCTCGATCCACCCTCCTACACCGGGGACCTGGCCGGACCGCCGCTCCTCGATGAGGACTTCCTCATCTTGAGCACCATGCACTCGGCCAAAGGCTTGGAGTGGGACGTGGTGTATGTGATCCACGCCGCCGACGGCAACATCCCCTCCGACATGGCTACCGGCAAGCTGGAGGAGATCGAGGAAGAACGCCGTCTGTTCTACGTGGCTCTCACCCGGGCCAAGGACTGGCTGCACGTCTGCCACCCCCTGCGCTACTACACCTACCCGCGCAGTTTCAGCGATGTGCACGGGTACGCCCAGCTCACCCGCTTCCTTCCCGAGGGTACGCGCCGTTTCTTCGACCAGCGCCCGGCCTCCGACCTCGTCTTTCCGGGCGGCTCAGAGCCTGTGGGAGGCCCCGGAGCGCAGGGCCCAGGTGGGGCCGTGACCACCGCGGAGATCCGTCGGCGGCTCAAGGACCTCTTCTAGGCGGCAGCCTCACGCGAACCGTGAGATAATGGCCCCCGACTCCTTAAGTACTCACAGGAGAGTGTTTGCATGCCTAGTTGGATCGGACCGTGGGAAATCGCGATCGTTCTCGTCTTGGCCTTACTCATCTTTGGGCCCAAGAAGCTGCCTGATCTCGGCTCATCGCTGGGCCGTTCGATCACCGGTTTCAGGAAAGGCCTGAAAGAGACCAAGGAAGACGTTCAGACGGCCATCAAAGAAGATGTGACCGCCGAAGCCAAGACCGACACCGCCGCGAAGACCGACACGGCAGCAAAGAGCGAGACAACCGAGAGCTGATCGCAAGCTGGTCCAGGGCCCCGATGCGGGGCCCTGTTTGTCGGCATAGCGCCCGGTCGTTCCGTCTAGACTCGCGGGGCGCGGGCGTCTGCGCCCGCGACCGGAGCCCCAGCGCTGCTAGGTGCCCTTGACCTCCGCGTAGGCCCAGTCCAGCCAGGGGAACAGGGCTTCCAGGTCGGCGCGTTCCACGGTCGCTCCCCCCCACAGCCGTAGTCCGGGCGGGGCGTCGCGGTACGAGGCGATGTCGTAGGCTGCCTTTTCGGCCTCGAGGAGAGAAGCGACCTTCTTCGCCGCCTGAGCCCGCTCCTCCGCCGCCAACCCCGTGAACCAGGGGTCCACGATCTTCAGGCAGATCGATGTGCACGAACGGGTGCTCGGATCTTCCGCCAGAAAGCCCGCCCACGGAGTGCGCGCCACCCACGACGCCACGGCCGATAGATTTGCCTCGCTCCGTCGCACAAGCTCGGCCAAGCCGCCGATGTCCGCCGCCCACCGAAGCCCGTCGAGTGCATCCTCCACGCAGAGCATCGACGGGGTGTTGATGGTGTCGGCCTGGAAGATCCCCTCGGTCAGCTTGCCGCCCTTGGTCATGCGGAAGATCTTGGGAAGAGGCCACGCCGGCTGGTAGCTCTCCAGACGCTCCACCGCCCGCGGGCTGAGGATGAGTACGCCGTGTTGAGCCTCTCCGCCCAGCACTTTCTGCCAGGAATAGGTGACCACATCCAATTTGGCGATGGGCACGTCCATGGCGAACACCGCCGAGGTGGCGTCGCAGATGGCCAGACCCTGGCGATCGTCGGCGATCCAGTCGGCGCCCGGGACACGCACGCCGGAGGTGGTGCCGTTCCAGGTGAAGACCACGTCGCGACTCCAGTCCACCTGGGCCAGATCGGGAATGCGCCCGTAGTCGGCGGTCAGTGCGCGCACGTCGGAGAGCTTGAGTTGTTTGGTGATGTCGGTCACCCAGCCCTGACCGAAGCTTTCCCAAGCCAGGGCGTCGACGCCCCGCGGCCCGAGGAGCGACCAGAGAGCCATCTCCATGGCCCCAGTGTCCGACGCGGCCACGATGCCGATCCGATAGTCGTCCGGCACCCGCAACAGGGCGCGCGAGCGGTCCATGACTTCCTGGATGCGGGCCCGGCCGGACTTAGAACGATGCGAACGCCCCACCAGCGCACCTTCCAGCGCCACGGGACTCCAACCGGGCCGCTTGGCACACGGGCCCGAGGAGAAGCAGGGATTCTGGGGACGCGCGGCGGGTTTCATGGGAGACATCCTCCACCTGGTTGTGAACGGGGGAACAACCGGGAGTCTATCGGCCGCCCCGCGGAGTGTCAAGGCGGCGCCTGCTACGGCGGGCGCCTGCCATTTCGGCCAGCTACGGCAGCTTGGGCTCCTTCTCCAGCACCCGTTTGATGGCTTCCTCGTAACCTACCGGCTCGAAAGGGAAAAGCTCCCGGGCCAGCGGACTGTTGACCACCACCTCGCTCTTGAGACCCTCGATAAGCGGCCGGGCGATCGACGAAGGGATGGGCGTGGTCAACCCTACCCAATAGGAGGAGAGGGCGGGGGTCAGAAGCGGCACTGGGATAAGCTCGCGGTGCAACCCGCGGAGATGGGCGTAGGTGGTGATCATGTCGCCGTAGGTGACTACGTCGGCTCCCCCTATCTCGATCACCTTACCGGCCGAATCGGGCTGATCAAGGGCGTCCACCAGGTAGCGAAGGACGTCGTCCTCCGCGATCGGTTGGATGCGGGTGCTTACCCACTTGGGCGTGATCATCGCCGGGAGACGCTCGGTCAGATAGCGGACCATGCGGAAGGATACGCTCCCGGCACCCACGATCACGGCGGCCCGGAACTCGGTCACGGGCACGCCGCCAGCCGCCAGCACCCGGCCCACCTCCTGCCGACTGGCCAGGTGTTCGGAGAGCGCCGCCTTCTCGTCGCCGAGTCCGCCCAGGTAGATAAGACGCGCCAGCCCCTGTTCCCGGGCGACCAGGGCGAAGTTCGAGGCGGCGTGACGATCGCGCTGGGCAAAAGCAGGGCCGGACTTCGCCCCCATGGAATGCACTAGGTAGTAGGCGACGTCGATGCCGTGCAGGGCCGGGCCTAGCGAGTCGATGTTGAGGACGTCGCCCTCGACCAGCTCCACCTGCGGCCACCCATGCCGGCGCCCACGAGCTTGCCGGCGCCACTCGGGTCCGGTCACGCACCAGGCAGCGCACGGAGTGACCGCGCTCGAGCAAGCGTGGTACGAGCAGGCCACCGATGTAGCCGGTGGCCCCGGTCACAAGGACGCGCATCTGCTGCAGAGACCTCCTATTTCATACGGGCGACTTGGGTCACCAGGTCCTTCACCGGGCCCACGGATTTCATCAACTGGTTCGCCGAGCCCTTGATCCCCTCGAGCGCCTCCGAAGGAATCCCACGTCCGCTTCACCGCGTCTCTCCGGCGCCAGAGAGCCAACCCGCCTCCGACAAGCATCGCCATGACTGAGAAGAACCTCAACATCCGCAGTATCCCCATCGCAGCCTCCTCAGGCTCCTCGTTCGCCCTGCTGGAGCATGATTCGCGAGAGGGGGGCCTCACTCCTTCGCGGCGGAAGCCGGCGACGGCCGAAAGTCGGGGTCGGCCGAAGACCGGGGTCGGCCGAAGACCGGCGGTTCAGTCGACGGCGATCATCACGTTGCTGGCTTTGATCACGGCGTATGCTTTGGATCCGGGCGCCAGCTTCAGGTCCTCCGCCGACTGCTTGGTGATGATGGACACCAACTCGGCGCCACCCTGCACCTCTAGAACCACTTCGGAATTAACCGCTCCGTGGGTGACGCTCTTTACCGTTCCCTTGAGCACGTTTCTCGCACTGAGTTTCATCGGTCCCTCCATGGGCCGGCGCGACTCGCGCCGCCTCGTAGGCTTTGCCTCATCGCTTTGGGGATTACCCAGGTACGCTTCCCCGTGAACCACCGGGCGCAGCCCTGCGCCTGTGACGGGCATAGCCGCCTCTGCTAGAATATTCGCGCGCCGAGGCGGCGCCGTGCCGTCCGTCCGGAGAAGTGGCCGAGAGGCTGAAGGCGCTCGCCTGCTAAGCGAGTGAAGGAGTGAATGCTCCTTTCGAGGGTTCGAATCCCTCCTTCTCCGCCAGCGTGCGCCTGTAGCTCAGTTGGATAGAGCGTCGGTCTACGAAACCGAAGGTCACGCGTTCGAGTCGCGGAGTCCGTCAGGCGCGCTTCATTCTCACGTTGCTGGCCGGTGCCCAAGCAGCCTCACCGGCCTGTCACCTCCGAGTACCAATCGCGCCAGATGACGCGATAGATTCCAATCCAGCGCGGGAACGCGGTTGAGACCCGGGATGACGGGCAAGAACAGCAGTATCAAGAAGAGCGCAACCATGATGACAGCGACCTCCAGGTCTCCGTTGGCGGAGCTGGACATCGGTGGGATCTGGTAGAAGAAGGAATACGGCCACAACCACCAAGCCCCCGGGTAGGCGCCGGTCTCGTGGATGACGCCCCACTGGCTGCCCAGCATGTTCAGGCTTTCGGCCACGCTGTGGTCGACATCATCCTGGAAGTAAAGGAGAGGAAGGGTCGAATCCAGCGCATAGGGCAGCCGGGCATTATTCTGGAGGGCCCCTTCGAGTAGCCGCGCTTTCGCCAGTACCAGCATGCCGTCCATCATGACGGGAACGGGACCGTAGTCGCCCGGTCACGCCTCCTCATGAGAGGCAAGGGCTTCACCGGGCTATCGCGCCGCACGAGGAGAACTGATGGACGCCCACCAGGATCAGCCCGCGCCACCGGCAAGACCGCGAGGTGCATGGTGAGCATCTGACCCACGTTCGCGGTGTTGAACCAGTCTCCGATCCCTGTCGCATTCATGGCGTCTTTCGCTTGGACTGCGATCCATTGTGAGTCAAAGCTGGACTGAAGGAGAAAGCCGGTAAGACCCGTTACGATCAAGACCGCGAAGGTGAGGGTGCCGAGAACCCAAGTCTTCCAGCGCTTGTCACGCCAGGCGGCCATGGCGAACTTGGTCGCCAGGCTGAAGAAGGATGGCCGCGAAGAAGATCGTGCGTGCTCCAGAAGTGGAGGGAGTTGGCAAAGTGGCCGGTCGGTAGAAGTGATACCGGTTCGGACCGAAGAGAGCCATCACCAACCCGGTGACGATGACGCGAAAGAACCCCATGAGCGTCGGCGGGCCGACAGGTGTTCGCCGCCGGGTCAGGCTGTGCGGTCGATACCCTGTTCTTCGACGCCGTGTGGCGGCGGCAGCTGGCCCATTGCTATGATGGTCGGGGCAAATGTGGCGGACAACGCCGTGGAGCAGACAGGGGAGAAGATGAAGGTCCTGGTGAAGGAGAAGATCGCCCAGGCGGGGATCGACATCCTCAAAGAGCACTTCGAGGTCGAGGTTCGCACCGACATGACCGACGAGGAGCTCAAGGAGAAGATCAACGAGTACGACGCGATCCTGGTGCGCTCGGCCAGCAACATCACGGCCGACATCCTCGAGAATTCGACGCGCGTCAAGATGATCGGCCGGGCCGGTGTCGGAGTGGACAACATCGACGTCAAGGCCGCCACCAAGAAGGGTATCGTGGTGGCCAATGCCCCCGGATCCAACAGTCTGTCGGTAGCCGAGCACGCCATCGGTCTGCTCCTGGCTCAGGTGCGGCAGATCCCCAACGCCAACGCGTCGATGCATGCCGGCAAGTGGGAGAAGTCGAAGTTCAAGGGTGTGGAGATCACCGACAAGGTCCTGGGCATCATGGGCCTGGGCAAGATCGGAGTGCTGGTAGCCCAGCGGGCCAAGGGGCTGCGCATGGACGTCGTCGCTTACGATCCCTATGTGTCCGAGGGCCGCTTCCGCGAGCTAGGAATCGAGCGGGCAGAGACGCCGGATGATCTCTATGCCGCTTCCGATTTCATCAGCGTCCATCTGCCCAAGACACCTGAGACCATGGGTCTCATCGGTGACGCCGCCTTCGCGAAGATGAAGAAGGGCGTCCGCATCATCAACAGCGCCCGGGGCGGCATCGTGGACGAGGCGGCGCTGGCGCGCGCGCTCGAATCGGGCAAGGTGGCCTCGGCAGGCCTTGACGTGTTCTCGTCGGAGCCCGTCCCGGAGGACTTCCCCCTGGCAAAGTTCGACAACGTGGTCATGACCCCGCACCTTGGCGCCTCCACCACCGAGGGGCAGGATCGCGCCGGCATCATCGTGGCCGAGCAGATCGTGGCCGGCCTGACGGGCGGGGTGGTCACGAACGCCGTCAACATCCCTTCGGTCTCCAAGGAAGCCATGGAAGCCATCGGACCCTTCCTTCCGCTCGCTGAGACTCTGGGGCAGCTCATTTCCGCCATCGCCGATGGCCCGCTCTCCAAGATCACGGTGCATTACGAGGGAGAGTTGGCCGAGCAAGACACCCGGCTTCTGACTCTGGCCGTAACCAAGGGGCTGGTCGAGGGCAGCGCGGATGAGGCGGTCAACTTCGTCAACGCACCGTCCGTGGCCGCCGATCGGGGCCTGCAAGTCTCCGAGGCGAAGGATCGCCGATCGCCCGACTACACCAATTTGATCACGCTAACGGCTACCGACAAGCAAGGCGAGCTGACCTCCGGCGGCACCGTCTTCGGCCCAAAGAACCAGCCCCGCCTGGTCAAGGTCTACCGGCACGCCATCGACATCGAACCGTCGCCGCACATGGTCTTCCTACGCTATGAGGACGTACCCGGCATGATCGGCAAGATCGGCACCGTCATCGGCAGCCACGGCATCAACATCGCCTTCATGAACGTGGGGCGCAAGAAGGTGGAGGGCAAAGCGGTGATGGGCCTCGCCTCTGGACGATCCGTTGCCCGCGGCGGCGCTAGACGAGATTCGCAACGTGCTCGGCGTCGACAGCGTGCGCGCGGTCGAACTCTCGCTGGCCCACTAACGACCCAGAACGACGTCGATTCCGGAGAGCACCAGCTGGAGCTTGGTGTCGGGCAGTTTGCCCAGCGGATCGGTGAGCGCATCCCTGTCGAGCGTCACAGGCTGCGAGACGTTCGCAACGGAATCTCTCGGGAGTCCCGTTAGGTCCGCAGTGAGGAGCACATTGCCGGGGACATCGGCCCATCGCAGGTTGCTCGTGAGCGGAATGCAGACGATCGTGGCGATTCGGCTGCGGTTGAAGGCGTCACTCTGAACGACGACGACCGGGCGTCGATACCCGGGCTCCGAACCCGAGGGCTCGGCGAGATCGGCCCAGCACACGTCTCCGGGCGGAGATCAGCGCGGCCCGTATCGTCCCAGTTACGCCCACGATACAATCGCTTCCGAAACCAACGACGCTAGAGGGGAGCTAACTATGCCCAGGCGCCCGGATATCCGGAAGGTCCTTATCATCGGTTCAGGCCCGATCGTGATCGGTCAGGCCTGTGAGTTCGACTATTCCGGGACACAGGCGTGCAAAGCGCTTCGGCACTTGGGCTATGAGATCGTGCTGGTGAACTCCAACCCGGCCACCATCATGACCGACCCGGTGATGGCCGACGAGACCTACATCGAACCGCTCAACCTCGAAACCCTGACGGAGATCATCGCGGCGGCCAGACCCGATGCGCTCCTGCCCAACCTGGGGGGCCAATCCGCCCTGAACCTATCCTCCGAGCTGTACCGTTCGGGTGTGCTCGACCAATACGGGGTGACCATCATCGGCGTGGGCCCAGACGCCATCGAGCGGGGAGAGGATCGCCTGGCCTTCAAGGAGACCATGACCCGGCTCGGCATCGACATGCCCCTCAGCGAGATCTGCTACTCGGTGGGTGAAGCCGTCAAAGTCGCGGCCGAGCTCGGTTATCCGGTAGTCATCCGCCCGGCATACACGATGGGCGGGACCGGCGGCGGCCTCGTCTACAACCGGGAAGAGTTGCAGGTGATCGCGGAGCGCGGCATCCGAGCGAGCCTGGTGGGCCAGGTGTTGGTGGAGGAATCGGTGCTCGGCTGGGAAGAGTTGGAGCTCGAGGTGGTCCGCGACGCCAAGGACCAGATGATCACCGTGTGCTTCATCGAGAACGTCGACGCGATGGGAGTCCACACCGGCGACAGCTTCTGCACCGCCCCCATGCTGACTATCGCGCCCGAGTTGCAGAGCAAGCTGCAGAAGTACTCCTATTCCATCGTCGAGGCCATCGAGGTTATCGGCGGTACCAACATCCAGTTCGCCCACGATCCCAAAACAGGCCGAGTGGTGGTGATCGAGATCAATCCGCGCACTTCGCGCTCGTCTGCTCTTGCGTCCAAGGCTACCGGCTTTCCCATAGCGATGGTGAGTTCCCTGCTGGCCGGCGGCCTGACGCTCGACGAGATCCCCTATTGGCGCGACGGGACGCTGGAGAAATACACCCCGTCAGGCGACTACGTGGTGGTCAAGTTCGCCCGCTGGGCCTTCGAGAAGTTCCGCGACGCCGAGGACCGGCTGGGAACGCAGATGCGGGCGGTGGGCGAGGTCATGTCCATCGGCAAGAACTATAAGGAATCGCTGCAAAAAGCCATCCGTTCCCTCGAGACGGGGCGTCACGGGCTTGGCTTCGCCAAGGACTTCAACTCCCGTTCGTTGGAGGACCTCCTGGCTATGCTCACCGAGGCCAGTAGCGAGCGGCACTTCATCATGTACGAGGCGCTCCGCAAGGGCGCCACGACCGAGGCAATCAACTCCCGGACCCATGTGAAGGCCTGGTTCATCGAGCAGATGCGCGAACTGGTGGAGTTGGAAGAAGAGGTGCTCGCCTGTCGGACGGCGGGATCCGCCGCGGCCGTGGGGGGGCAGTGGGCCGGGCCGGGGCGCGCGCTCCCCGACGAGCTGCTGGCGCGCGCCAAGAAGGCCGGCTTCGCCGACGCCTATCTGGCAAAGCTCCTGGGCGTCCCGGAGGCAGGCCTCCGGGAGCAACGGATAGCCCTAGGACTGATACACGGCTACCATCCCGTTCCGGTCAGCGGAGTGGAGGATGCCGCATACTACTACTCCACCTACAACGCGCCCGATGCCGTCTCAGTGAGCGACCGCCGGAAGATCATGGTGCTCGGCGGCGGTCCGAACCGAATCGGACAGGGCATCGAGTTCGACTACTGTTGCGTCCACGCGGCCTTCGCCCTGCGCGACGCCGGCTTCGAGTCGATCATGGTCAACTGCAACCCGGAGACGGTCTCAACCGACTACGACACCTCCGACAAGCTCTACTTCGAGCCGCTCACGGTCGAGGATGTGCTCGCTATTTACGAGAAAGAGCGCCCTGAAGGTGTGATCGTGCAATTCGGCGGCCAGACGCCCCTCAACATCGCCCGGGAGCTGGAAAAGGCGGGAGTCCCGATTATCGGCACCTCACCCGACACCATCGACCTGGCCGAAGACCGCGATCGCTTCCGAGGCATGATGCAGCGCCTGGGCATCCCCATGCCCGACGCCGGCATGGCCACTTCTCTCGAGCAGGCCCGGCAGGTAGCGGCCCGGATCGGCTACCCCCTCATCCTCCGACCCAGCTACGTGCTTGGGGGGCGCGGGATGGAGATCGTTCACGACGATGAGATGCTCGCGCGCTACATGGCCGCGGCCGTAGACGTGACCCCAGAGCGGCCGATCCTCATCGACAAGTTCCTAGAGAACGCCCTGGAATGCGAAGCCGACGCGTTGGCCGACGGCACCGACGCCTTCGTGCCCGCCGTAATGGAGCACATCGAATATGCGGGCGTGCATTCGGGTGACTCGGCCTGCGTCATCCCTCCCGTCACCATCCCCGAGAAGCACCTGGCCACCATCAACGAATACACCAAGAAGATCGCCATCGAGTTGGGCGTGGTGGGCCTCATGAATATGCAGTACGCCATCGCCGACGATGTCGTCTACGTGCTGGAGGCCAACCCCAGGGCCTCCCGCACGGTGCCGCTGGTGTCGAAAGTCTGCAATATCCAGATGGCGGGTCTGGCGACGCGGTTGATGCTGGGCGCGAAGCTGGGCGACCTTGACTTGAAGATCAAAGCCATCCCCCACTTCGGGGTCAAGGAGGCCGTGTTTCCGTTCAACATGTTCCCCGAGGTCGACCCCGTGTTGGGGCCCGAGATGCGCTCCACCGGTGAGGTGCTGGGCATGGCCGACTCTTTCGGTCTGGCTTTCTGCCAAAGCGGAGGAGGCGGCCCAGCAGCGGCTGCCGCTCGAGGGCACCGTGCTCATCACGGTGGCGGAGCGCGACCGCGACTTGGTGGTGGAGGCGGCGACCGAGTTCCATTCCCTGGGCTTCAAGATACGAGCCACGGTGGGCACCCACGCCTTCCTGGCCAGTCACGGGATACCGGCGGAACCCATCTTGAAGCTGCACGAGGGCAGGCCGAACATCGAGGACGCGATCAAGAACGGCGACATCCAACTAGTGGTGAACACCCCCGCCGGCAAGTCGAGCGAGTTCGACGATTCCTATATCCGCAAGGCCGCTATCAGACACAAGGTCCCCTATATGACCACCACCGCTGCGGCCACGGCGGCGGCCAAGGGCATCGCCGCCCGCCGCGCCGCGCGCGGCCGGGTGCGGTCGCTGCAGAGTTACCACGCGGCCATCGAAGAATAAAGGCGCCGGTCGCGACACGGTCGGGCGACGGTCGCCGGTCTGCTCCAGACTATCCATAGCCGCCGCATGCGACTATCATTAGGAGAGGCGCACAGGGTTCCGGTCAGACAGAAAGGAGGATCGCGTCTCGCGCCGGCTCGGGGGTAAATGAATACTGCGACAGGTGAACGGCATCGTTCGTCGGCCCCCGGAGTCCGAGGTTCTGATAGAAATGTACATGGGGGTGAACCGATGTCAGATGATTCGATCAAGAAGCACAGCGAACAGGAAGAGCCCACTCTCCTGACCGGCAAGACGGTCAGCCGTCGGGAGTTTCTGAAAGTCGCCGGTATCGCAGGAGCGACGATCGGCGTCGGCGCCGGGCTCGGGGGGGTCCTGGCAGCCTGCGGCGGCACGGAAGAGACGACCACTACGACGGCGGGCGCGACCTCTACGACAGTGGGCGCGACCTCGACCACAGCGGGCGCGACCACCACGGTCAGCGCCGGCGTGGAGGTGGGCCCGAGATCAAGCTGGGCTTCGTGGCTCCGTATCACCGGCCCGATCGCTTTGTTCGGCGTGCCCGACAAGTACTGCGCCGATCGCTGGAGAGAAGCCATCGGGGACGGCTTAGTCTGCGGCGACAACAAGAAGCACCCCGTCAGCATCGAAGTGGTGGACAGCCAGTCCGACTCTAACCGGGCGGCGCAGGTGGCCGGCGACCTCATCAACAACACCAAGGTCGACATGGTGATGGTGGCTTCGACCCCGGACACCGTGACCCCGGTGGTCGAGCAGTGCGAAGCCGACGGTTCGCCGGTCGTGTCGACCGACTGTCCGTGGCAGACCTATCTGGGCCAGAATAAGGAGTACAAGTGGTCGTACCACGTCTTCTTCGGCGCCGAGGACT
>CAWEJM010000010.1:0-207010 GCA_963809395.1 uncultured Actinomycetes bacterium
GTCGCCTGAGATGTGTGATACAAGGGAGGCAAATCGACAGAGCAGCTCACCAGAGGAGTCATCATGTTTGAGATCGTGATTGATACCGGTGGGACGTTCACAGATGCCGTGCTGATTGACGAAAATAGAAGCATACGCACGGCCAAGTTCTTGACCGATACCTCGGAACCAGCGAACAGCATAATGGGCTGTATCGATATTCTCGCTCAACAGCTCGGCGTAACCGAGCACGACGTGTTAGCAGATACCTCCACTCTGGTGATCGGGACAACCCTGTCGACGAACTGCGTTCTCGAAAAGAAAGGGGCGAAGTGCTGCCTCCTCTACACCAAGGGCTTTAGGGACATACCGGAGCTCGGTGAAAAGGTGCGGCACAGGGATATTTACAATCTAAAGACTCCGCCACCGAGCTATCTGATCCCACGTTATCTGCGCTTCGGCGTCGAGGAGCGCACTCTCTACGACGGACAGATCCTGACGCCCCTCAACGAGGCCGACGTGCGCGAGGCAGTCAGAAAGGCCAAAGCGCAGGATGTGGAAGTGCCGGTCATATGTTTTCTACACTCCTACAGCAACCCTGAGCATGAGGAGAAAGCGGCAGAACTGATACGGGATGACTACCCCGATGTGGTGGTGTCATCGCACATCCTCCGGCGTTGGATGCAGTACTACCGCCTGAGCACCGCTGAGCTGGCGGCATACGTGAAGCCTACGACAGCGCGGTTCGTCAGATCCTTGGACAAGCGGATGAAGGACTCGAGCTTCAAGGGGACGTCTCTGTTCGTCACCTGCGCGGGCGGCGTCACAACCCCCGAGCTATGTCTGGACAATCCGACGCTCTTGATTGGCTCGGGGCCGGCCGCTGGGCCCCTGCTGGGCAAGTTCTTGGCCGAACTGGCCGGCTTCAAGGACGTGATCGTCCTCGATGTGGGGGGCACGAGTTCCGATCTTGCCCTGCTTCCGGACCTGGCGATCGCCATGACGACCCAGACGATGATTGGCGAATTTACGAACGCGACCGAGGCGGTCGACGTAGGTAGCATCGGGGCCGGTGGCGGCAGTATCGCTCGCCTCGACGAGCGCAATATGCTCTATGTGGGGCCCGCCAGCGCCGGTGCTGATCCGGGCCCCGCGTGCTACGGCAAGGGGGGCAAGCTGCCAACGGTCACTGACGCCGACGTCGTCCTCGGGCACATTCCCGCGGACTATTTCCTCGGCGGCACGATGTCCCTCGATGTCGCGCTCGCAGAGAAGGCGATAGAAGAGACCATAGCGAAGCCGCTCGGCCTCGATGTCGTCGAAGCGGCTGCCGCTATCTCGTCGCTGGTCGAAGACAACATGGCCAATGCGATCTTACTCGAAGCTGTGAAGAAGGGACTCGATCCCCGGAACTTCACGCTGGTCGTCGGAGGCGGGGCCGGCCCAGTCCATTCGGTCGCCGTGGCTGCCAAGCTGGGGATACGCCAGGTCTACATACCGAGACAGGCGGCGGTGTTCTGTGCGTTCGGAGCCGCCTTGGCGGACTACACGTATATCCTCAACCGTTTCCTCTACAAGCGCGACGATCAGGTGGATCTTGAGGAGGTGAAATCGCTATACGATTTCTTGGAGGAAGAAGGCGGAGCCGTCCTTGCTCGGCAAGGGGTCCAACCGGAGAACATGAAGCTGATCCGCGGAGCGGAGATGCGCTACTTCGGGCAACTCAACGACGTCAGTGTCTCTATTCCGAACAGCGAAGGGGAGCGATTTCTCGGAGGACACCCTCAAGGAGCTGATCCGGACCTTCCACGACCAGCACAAGACGCTGTTCGGGTGGTCGGACCGGGCTATGCCGACAGTCCTCGCGATGCTGAAGCTCCAGGCCATAGGCGTGAGGCCTCCGCTCACGCTGGAGAAACGGCCGGTCGCTTCGGAAGATGCCTCGTCGGCATTGAAGCGCCGACGAAGCGTGTACTTGAAAGAGCTCGGGAGGTTCGAGGAAACGCCATGCTACGACGCGGACCTCCTGCAGCACGGGAACAGGATCGAGGGACCGGCTATCGTCGAGGAGACGAAGACCACGGTGGTGTTGCCACCAGGGGCCGAACTCACCGTCGACGCCTATGAAAACTACCTGGTGACTCTTTCATGGGAGGCGGAGCAGTGAACACAAACACCACCAAGAACACGTGCAATAGCCCGATCGATCCGCTGACCCTATCTCTTATCGAAGGCAGATTGAAGTCGATGAACGAGGAGTTGGGCGACAGGGTGTTCCGCCAGGCCTTCTCTGTCGTGACGGCGCACATCCACGACCTCGGCACTACGTTGTTCGACAGCAAGGAGCGAACGATAACCATCGGCAACTGGATGCCGGTGCACACGGCGGGATCCGACGTTTGCCTGAAGGGCATGCTGGATTACATAGGCCGCGAGAATATCAAACCGGACGACTTCATTGTCGCCAACGATCCGTTCATCGTGAAGTTCGGCCACGCACCCGACTGGTCGTTCGTCCGTCCGATCTTCTTCGAGGGCGAGCTCGTCTTCTATCACTTCCTGAGGACCCACCAATACGACAGCGGCGGCGCCTTCCAGGGCTCCTACTACCCCCGAATGTATGACTGTCACGGCGAAGGGCTGATGATCCCTCCGGTCAAGATCATCGAGGCAGGTGTGATCGACGAGAAGGTCTTCTCGGTCATCCTGCGCAACGTGAGGGGGTCGGCGCTGGTCCGGGCCGACACCATGCTGGTGTTCGAGGCGATGAGGAAGGCCGAGGCGCGGGTGATAGACATGCTGCGTAGTTACGGGAAGGAGACCGTGCTGGCAGCCTGCGACGAATTGCTCAGACGGACCGAGGAGTCGGTGCGCAAGATCATCTCCGGCTGGCCGGCCGGCACGTACTACGCGGAACGGGCCGCGGACTGGGACGGCACGACCGATAGGCCGGTGTGGGTGCGGCTGACCCTGACCGTCAAGCCGGAAGAGGGGCAGCTCGATATTCGACTTCACGGAGAGCGACCGGCAGGTGGATTTCATCAACTGCCCGGAGGGCCAGGCGGCGGCGGCCGTCGTCTCCGGCGTGGCCTGGTCGCTCCCGCCGGGTACACCTCGTAACCAGGGATTGATCGACTGTCTGACGATTCTCACGAAGGAGGGCACCGTTCTGTGGCCGACCTACCCGCACACCACGGGTGGGCAGGCACCGTCGGTCGGTACACACGTGACCGAGTGCGTCCAGCTCGCGCTGGGCTCAGGTGGTGCCGAAAGAGACGTCGGCGATATGGTCGAGCCATCTGAGCCCCATCGTCACCGGGAAGGTGCGCGATCAGATCGACCCGCGGACCGGCGCGCCCCGGGTCTACTGGGCCTCACCATTCCATCCGGACGGTTCCAGCGGCGCTCTCTACGGCTACGACGGCATCGATGGGCTCGGCCCGTGCCACGCCGGCGGCGCGGTGGTTAGGTCGCCGGTCGAGGTCGAAGAATGGGACACGCCGTATCGCTGGCTGCACTACGAGTTCCTGAAGGATTCTGCCGGCGACGGTGAGTGGCGGGGCGGAGCCGGGACCGACGTTGTGATCCAGAACCTATGTGACCCCGAGTCATGGCAGCCCCACGATCAGGTCGTGATGACAGGCAACTCCGACGGCGAGAAATTCACCCGCTACCGGGCTCATGGGCGGTACTGACGGCCTTGCCCACCGGCTCGGTATTCTCCGGCGCGGCGAGCAGGTGCAACTGCGCTGCTGCGACATCCAGTACATCGAACCGGGCGACGTCATCTGGACCAAGTCGGGCGGTGGAGGCGGCTATGGCGACCCGCTGGACAGAACGATCGAGATGGTCCGCTGGGATGCCTTGAACGAGTACATCTCGGCAAAGAGGGCTAGTGAGGTCTATGGTGTCGTGCTGGACGCCAGGACTTTCGAAGTGGACTATGAAGCGACGGAAGCTCTCAGGAAGAAGCTGAAGGCGGAGAAACAGGCAGCAGCCACGAGCTGAGGAGGCGCGGAGCCTCTGCGACTCGGGCCCGCGCGAATGGCGCGTCGGGCACTTGTGGCTACCGACCGGCTGTCCGCGTGCCGCCCAAGCATCGGTGTGCGTGATTCCTTTGCAGAATGGGTCACCCCGATCTGGCTGCGCTTCTACCATAAGACGGGTCGGTTCGCTGACATCGCCCAAGCGGAAGAAGTCATCCGGTTCGTGAAGACTGTCTCGAGACGGAGGTTTCATGGAAGTGCATGACGCTTTGAGGGAACCGCACGCACCGCTCCGGCGCCTTCCTGGATCGCCCCGTGCCTCGTGAGACGCTCGAAAAGATACTGGAAGACGCTCTGCATACCCCGTCCTGGGCCAACACGCAACCGTGGGAGATTTACGTCGCTGCGGGAGAGGTTCTCGAACGGATACGACGCACCTACGAGGCGCGGACGACGGTGCAGGCGCCGGCCCAGCCCGACTCGCCCTTTCCCGGAGGGTGGCCAGCGGGTTGCCGCGAGCGCAGCAAGGAGCTGACTCTGGGTCGAGCGCGGACTCGGAACACAACCACCAGCGATCCCACCTTTCACCACCAGTTTCTCATGGCAAATCGTCGGTTCTTCGGCGCCCCTTGTGTGGCGTACCTGTGCATGGCTCGTACCCTGACGCAGGTGCGGTCGGTCTTCGACTAGGCGCGCTGTGCCAGAGCCTCACCCTGGCCGCCCAGGATCGGGGTGTCGAATCCCCATAGCCATCAACACGGTGTGCTACCCCGACGTCCTAAGGGCGGAACTCGGTATCCCCGATGATCTGCTCATCGTTATCGGGATAGCCCTGGGCTATGCAGACCCGAGCGACCCAGAGTACTCTTTTCGCAGCGCCCGCCGTACCCTCGCCGAGGCTGTCAGGTTCAAGGGGTTCTAGAACGCACTGTCTGAAAGACCGGGACTCCAAGAGGGAGGATTCATGAACACGTTGAAAGCAGCGATCCTCGGAGGCGCTCTTCTTTTCTTCGGTCTAATGATTGCCTGGCCCGGGAGCGCCCAGGCGCATGTCATCGAGCGGGTGAGCATCGCCACCGGTGGGACCCAGGGGAACGACTACAGCTACTATCCCTCCATCAGCGCCGACGGCCGGTACGTAGCCTTCCAGTCCGGGGCGGATGATCTCGTGCACGGGGATACGAACGGTGTGGCGGATGTCTTCGTCCACGATCGGCAGACGGGGACCACCGAGCGGGTGAGCGTAGCCACCGATGGGACTCAGGGGAACGGCGAGAGCAACATCCCCTGGATCAGCGCCGACGGCCGCTACGTGGCGTTCCAGTCCGAGGCGACCAATCTCGTAGCAGGGGGACGCCAACGGCACGACCGACGTGTTCGTCCACGACCGCCAGACGGGCACTACCGAGCGGGTGAGTGTGGCGACGAGCGGGACGGAAGGGGACGGCGTCAGCTACCCGCGGTCGATCAGCGCCGACGGCCGCTATGTGGCTTTCTTGTCCGAGGCCGCCAATCTCGTGCCGGGGACACAAATGGCGCGGGAGATGTCTTCGTGCGCGACCGCCAGAGCGGGACCACTGAGCGGGTGAGCTTGAGCGACGCCGGGGCTCAAGGGAACGACGATAGCTGGGACTGCTCGATGAGCGCGGACGGGCGCTACGTAGCCTTCCAGTCCGAGGCGACCAATCTCGTAACCGGGGATACGAACGGCAAAGACGACGTCTTCGTTCGCGACCGGCGAGGCGGGGACCACCGAGCGGGTAAGCGTGAGCAGCGATGGGACCCAGGCAAACGACTCCAGCTACGGTCCTGGGATCAGCGCCGATGGCCGCTACGTGGTCTTCCCATCCGATGCGTCCAATCTGGTGCCCGGCGATACGAGCCACAGGCGGGACGTGTTCGTCCGCGACCGGCAGACCGGGACCACTGCACGCGTGAGCGTGAGCGGCACGGGCATAGAGGCGAACGGCGCGAGCGGCTATCCCTCCATCAGCGCCGACGGCCGCTACGTGGCTTTCCAGTCCTACGCGAGCAATCTGGTTTCCGGGGACACGAACGGGTTCATGGACGTCTTCGTCCGCGACCGACAGTTGGGAACCACCGAGCGGGTGAGCGTACGGAGCGACGGGACCCAAGGAGACGCCGGTAGCGCCACCCATCTCTCCATCAGCGCCGACGGCCGGTACGTCGCCTTTATGTCCCCGGCCACCGATCTGGTCTCGGGTGATACGAACGAAAGTGTCGACGACATATACGTGGCTCAGATCACGCCGGAAGGTTCCTTCGCGGACATCTCCTCCTCCCCCTACAAGACCGCTATCGAGGATCTGGCCAGCCGCGGCGTCATCAACGGATACCCGGACCGCACCTTCCGCCCCAACAACCCGGTGAGCCGTCAGCAGTTCGCCAAGATGATCGTGAAGACGCTGGGCCTAGACGTGTCGGAGCAGGACGTATGCCCCTTCCCCGACGTCCCCGGCGGCGTCGACCCCAGCGATCCGCTTTACGCCCGCAACTACGTGGCCGTGTGCGCAGCCCAGGGCATCACCCAAGGCAAGACCGCGACCAGATTCGCCCCCTACGACAGCATCACGCGCCAGCAGCTCATCACCATGGTGACCAGAGCCGCGGGTCTACCCGACCCGCCGGCAGACTACGCGCCGGCGTTCACGTCCGGCCAGTTCTCCCTCGAAGAGCACTACCTGAGCGCCTGCAAAGCCGATTCTGCCGGGCTGCTGGCCGGACTCCAAGGGTTAGGACCAGCCTATGACTTCATGGCCCCGGCGAGCCGGGGAGAATGCGCCCAGCTGCTGCACAACCTGATCGCCACAGGGATGCCGTCCCCTTCTCCCTCACCGTCATCCCCGAAAGACTGAAGGGTGACTCCATCGCCGGGCAACACTGCGTCTTCCTGGTGACCGTCACCGAGAATGACAGAGAGGCAATCGACGAAGCGGTGGCGCTCTCGGCGGTCGCCTCAGGCGCGGAGATAGCCATCACTCCCCAGGAGATACGTCCGGGACAAGCCGCGGAGGTGACCGTCACGCCCACGCCTGCAAGCGTAGGCACGACGCTGGAACTGACCATCCGGGGAACCCGAGACGGGGCGACCGTGGAGAAGCGCGTCAGCTTCGCCGTGGCCGATGGAGAGGACGACCGAGCCACCTACGCCGCCGAGCTGCGCGACCGGTTTGTCTCGTGGCTGGCTGCCGAGTACCCGGGATTGGGTATAACGGCGGATGCCGAGTGGCACGGCACCATGGTGAGCCCGGCGTGGTTGGTCGTGTCGCACGATCTCTTCTTCTCAGAGGACTGGGAGATGCACGTGGAACGGCACGTGATGATTGCTCCGTATGATTGGGCGAAGATCGACCTGAGGAGGCGGTTCAGCGAGACGGGACCCTCATATGCTTTCGAGATCTCCTCGGTCTCGGAAAACAGGATGTCGAATCTGAACCGGAACAGTCGGTAACTGAGTCGGAACCGACCAGTGAGGATGAGACTCTGGGCCAGCCCGGCGCCGGCCAGCCTACAGATACGCCGGAGAAAGGTTGACTGCAGACGGTGCGAAGACCCACGCGGGCTGAGCTACAGGCCGCGGTCGGGAACACGGTTCCCGACGTGATCGCTCCCGGATTGGCCGTGCTGTTTGTCGGCATCAACCCGGGGCTCTACTCGGCGGCCGTAGGTCATCACTTTGCCCGACCGGGTAACCGCTTCTGGCCGGCCTTGCACGAGGCCGGCTTCACGCCCCGCTTGCTCCGTCCCGACGAGGACGGCGAGCTGCCGGTCTGGGGCCTGGGTATCACCAATCCGTGTCCCGGGCGACGGCGGCGCATCCGAACTCTCGGCCGAGGAGCTGCGCCGCGGGAAGGTCACACTCGAAGATAAGGTGGCCCGCTACTCCCCCGAGTGGACGGCTTTTGTGGGAATCGGCGCCTACGCGCACTGCGTTCGGCCGGCGGAAGGCGTCGCTGGGACTCCAGGACGAGAGAATCGGCGGTTCGCGCATCTGGCTGCTGCCCAACACCAGCGGTCTCAACGCGCACTACACGCCCGCGAGATTCGCGGAGCTCCTGCGCGAGCTCCGGGTGGTCGCCCGCGGGAATGCGGTGTGAGGGTCGTGAGTCTATCGGATCGTCTAGCGACCTGGACTTTCTGCGCAGCTTGACCTCGTAAGTGGCCGAACGTTCTAAACGTTCAAAAGGCGGGTGGAAGCGAGCCGATATTGAGGCTGGAGTCCCAAGGGTGGTCCTGCCCCCAGCTTGGCTCATGGAGATTCGGCTGTTCGAAGTGCCGTGAGAATGGAGCTTGAATGGGGTGTCGCACATGACGAAGTCCACGGGAATCGGTGTCATGCTGGTCGCTGTCGCGGCGCTCGTCGCGATGACCGCCGGATGCGGGAGTTCATCGAGCGGCAAGCCCTCAGCTTCCGCCCCGGCGACGATGGCCAATGGCGCCCCGAACTACGCGAGTTCGTCCAACTGGCTCGCGATACCTCAAACGACCACGAAGAAGGTCGACGTCTTCTACTTGAGCGATACCACCTACTCGAAGGCCACGCCGAGCTCCCCTGACATAGGCCCCATCGACGACCCTACGATGCAGCAGGGGGCCAAAGCGAAGTTCACTACTACGGCCGCGGCCTTCGAGACCGTCGGCAACATATACGCGCCGTACAACCGCCAGGTAGACTCGCAGTACAAGTCGACCCTGCCCATACCCCAGCAGCTCTCCCTCGAGGCCGGCATCCCGACCTCAGACGCGGTGAGCGCGTTCGATTACTACATCAAGAACCTGAACGATGGCCGGCCCTTCATCCTGGCAGGGCACTCCCAGGGGTCGAACTTGATCGCGAACATCCTGTCCGGTTACATGAAGCAGCATCCCGATCTGTACAAGCGCATGATCGCTGCCTACGTCATAGGCTTTTCGATCACCGGTGACTACCTGACACAGAACCCGCAGCTGAAGTTCGCCACCGGCCCGGACGACACGGGCGTGATCATCTCCTACAACACCGAGGCACCGGTGATGAAGGTCACTAATCCTGTGACCATGCCGGGCGGCATTGCGATCAACCCCATAACCTGGACGACGTCTGAGACCCCGGCCTCCGTCGCGCAGAGTCTCGGTGGCATCGAGGTCGATCCGCAGACGGGCGAGGCGGTCGTGGATGCTTCCGGCAACCCGGTGAACGTGCAGCACTATGCCGACGCGCAGGTTAACAAGCAGAGGGGCGTCGTGATCTGCAGCACCGCCGACCCGAACCAGCTCGCGCCCGGTAACACCGCCGTAGCGGCCGGCATCTACCACCTCTACGACTACCCGTTCTATTTCTTCGACATCAGGGCGAACGCCGAGAACAGGGTCGCGAGGTATCTACAGAAGAATGATGCTCAGGCGGACACGCGGAAGGGGATCCACAATGATGACTAACAAGTCCGGTGTCGCAGTCGGGTTGATCGCTACCCTCTGTATGGTCGTGCTGCTGGCAGGCTGCGGAAGCGGTTCGAGCGGAATGCCCTCGACCAAGGTCCCTGCAACTGACAGCCAGGGTGTGCCGAACTACGCCAATTCGGCCAACTGGCTGTCGCTGCCCGCCAAGGCCACCAAGAAGGTGGACGTGTTCTTCCTCTACCCGACCATCTACCAGCAGTCCAGTTCCAGCGACCCCATCGTCTGTGCAGTCAACAACTCCCAGATGCTGTCCGGCGCCAAGGCGGCGTTCTCGAGGACTGCGACTGTGTTCTCGCCACTGGCAAATATCTACGCACCCTACTACCGGCAGGCGGCCATCCAGGTGCTCACCAAGCCGCTCGACCAGCAGCAGCAAATAGTTGGAGGGGAGCCGACGTCGGACGCCCTCTCCGCGTTCGACTACTACATCAAGCACCTAAACCAGGGACGCCCGTTCATCCTGGCCGGCCATTCACAGGGATCGAACATCATGATCAACCTGATGGCCGACTACATGAAGAAGAATCCGGAGGTCTACAAGCGGATGATCGCAGCGTATGTCCCCGGGTATTCGATAACGCCCGAGTACCTGGCGCAGAACCCGGAACTGAAGTTCGCGACCGGCGCGGACGACACCCAGGTGATTGTCTCCTTCAACACGGTTTCCCCAACCCTCAAGGTGCCCGATCCGGTCGTGCTGCCCGGCGCCATGGTCATAAACCCCATCACCTGGACTAGAGACG
The DNA here is from genome assembly GCA_963809395.1 of uncultured Actinomycetes bacterium. GTDB lineage: Bacteria > Actinomycetota > Thermoleophilia > RBG-16-64-13 > RBG-16-64-13 > CAWEJM01. Next base: position 10,169 of record CAWEJM010000010.1, read on the forward strand.
AGACCGTTGCGACGGCCGCCCAGAACCTGGGGGGCATCGCACTGGACAGTAGCGGTAACGCTGTGCTGGACGCACAAGGACAACCACAAAGAGTCCTGAACTACGCGGATGCACAGATCGATACAGCGAAGGGTGAATTGATATGCAGTACGGCCGATCCGGGCACGCTCGATCCCGGTAACGCCATGGTCGCCGAAGGTATCTACCACAACTACGACTACCCGTTCTACTACTTCGACCTCAGGGCGAACGCCGAGAACAGGGTCGCTCACTATCTGAACAAGAACTAGGAGCGATACGAGCTGACTGGAACTGATCAATAGGAGCGAGAAACAGATGAGTGATACCTACAGTCTTGACCAGCAGGCCGGTCAGAGGGCGGAAAAGACCTTCGTCCATCACCCCCTGATACCGTACGACCCGAACGTGTGGCTCTATGTCGCTCAGGGCTCGGTCGTCGTGCCTTTCGAATGGACCAATTGGCGGGATGAGACCATGGCCGGCAAAGAGTCGTGCTCGATCCACGCCTCGCTCAACCCGCAGCCCACGTTCAGGATCAAGGGTCCCGAGGCGCTCAAGTTCCTCTCGGACGTCTGCGTGAACGACTTCACCACATTCCCGATAGGCAGCGCCAAGCACGCCATCATGTGCAACGAGGAAGGCCTCGACATGGGCGACGGTGTGCTGATGCGGCTCGGCGAGGACGAGTTCCTCTCCTACGAGATGGGGGCGAACTACATCGCGTACGTCTTCCAGACAGGGCAACTACGACGCCGTGGGCGAGGACCTGACCGGAACGAACTTCCTGTATCAGATCGTCGGACCGCGGTCTCTGGAAGTGCTCGAGACGGTGACCGGAGACGACCTCCACGACATCCGCTTTGCCCATTTCCGCCCGAGTAGCATCGACGGCATGGAGGTCACGGTGCTGCGGGTGGGCATGCCCGGCACGCTCGCCTACGAGCTTCACGGCAAGGCAGAGGATGGCCCCGCCGTCTACAACGCCGTCCTGAAAGCCGGGGAGCCGTTCGGAATACGCCGTCTGGGCTTCCGCGCCTACCTCATGCAGCACACCGAGGGCGGGTTTCCCCAGGCCTTCAACCACTTCCCGCACCCGTGGCTCGAGGACGAGGACTTCCTCACGTATCTGGAGAAGATCGGCATACGCTCGAGGTACACCAATGTCTGCAAGGGGAGCATGGGACCCGACCTCCGGCTTCGCTATCGCAGTCCCGTGGAGCTCGGTTGGAGCAAGATGATCAACTTCAACCACGACTTCGTCGGGCGGAAGGCTCTCGAGAAGGAGGTGGCCCACCCGCGCCGCAAGATGGTGACTCTTGTCTGGAATACCGAGGACATCATCGACGTCTACGCCTCGAAGTTCCGGCCCGGCGAACCGTACGCCAGTATGGACAACCCGTACGAAAGGTTCGTCGAAGGAGCCGGTTGGACATACTTCGCCGACCAGGTGCTCAAGGACGGCAAGCTGGTAGGGATCAGTTCCGGTCGGACTCTACAGTTTCAACTACCGCCAGATGCTCTCGCTCTGCTCCATCGACGTCGAGTTCGGCGAACTCGGCACGGAAGTGATCGTGCGATGGGGAGAGCCGGGCACCCGCCAGAAGGAGATTCGGGCGATAGTGTCTCGCTTCCCGTATCTCAACGAGAATCGCAACGAAGACGTCGACGTCAATACCATTCCTCGTCTCGCCGCGAGGAAGTAGCGCGTCGGTGATGGATGTGCAGCGTATCTAGGTGCTGAGGTCCTCCAGTTCTTCCCAGCGTGAATACGCGTCAACGAGCTCCAGCTCCAACGCCTCCAGCCGGGCATTGGTCGAGGCCACCCCGGCGGAATCGCTCCCGGCATAGAATTCCGACGAACTCAGGGCGGCGATGATCTCGGCCTTTTCCGTTTCCAGAGCCTCGATCCTCTGGGGCAGCGTTTCCAGTTCCCGAGACTCCTTGAAGGAGAGTTTGCGTTTCGTCTGCGCAGATCGTTCACTCGCCGGGCTTTTCCCTGTTCTTCACCACCTTCGGCTCTTTCGGCGTTGCCGGTTCTCGTCGCTGCCGAAGCCAGTCGTCGTATCCGCCCACGTACTCCCTCAGCCGTCCGTCGCTCTCGAAGACGAGAGTGGAGGTGACGACGTTGTTGAGAAAGGCCCGGTCGTGGCTGACCAGCAGGATCGTCCCACTGTAGGTCAGAAGTCGTTCCTCCAGGAGTGAGAGGGTCTCCGTGTCGAGGTCGTTGGTCGGTTCGTCGAGGACCAGGACGTTCGACGGGACGCTGAAGAGCTTGGCCAGGAGAAGGCGGTTGCGCTCGCCGCCGGAGAGCAGCCGAACGGGGGCTGCGATTTGGTCCGGGGCAAAGAGAAAGTCCTGGAGATAACCGACAACGTGCCGTGTCGCTCCCCCGACGATGACCGTATCGCCACCGTCGGCGATGCTGTCTCTGAGCGTCCGGTCTTCGTCGAGTTGCGCCCGGAGCTGATCGAAGTAGGCGATCTTCAGCCCGGCCCCCAAGCGGACCCGGCCCTTCTGGGGTTTCAGTTCTCCGAGGAGCAGCTTCAGCAGAGTGGTCTTGCCCGACCCGTTGGGGCCGAGAATGCCGATCTTGTCCTTGCGGAGGATGGTGGTGGAAAAGTTCTCGACGATCTTCTTTCCGTCGTAGGAGAATGAGATCTTCTCGGCATCGACCACGAGACGCCCGCTGCGGCTTGCCTCCACGATCGCGATCCGCGCGTTTCCCATCCGTTCCCGCCGGAGATCGCGTTCGAGCCGAAGCTGCTCCAGGGCCCGCACCCGGCCTTCGTTTCGCGTGCGGCGGGCCTTGATCCCTTGCCGGATCCACACCTCTTCCTTGGCCAGCTTGCGGTCGAAATCTTGCCAGGCCTTCTCTTCCATATCCAGCATGGCCTGCCGGCGCTCCAGGTACGTGCTGTAATCGCAGTCGAAGGACAGGAGGCGGCCTCGGTCGATCTCGACGATCCTGGTCGCCATCCGCTGCAGGAACGCGCGGTCGTGGGTCACAAAGATGAGCGTCTTGTTGAATCTGAGTAGGAATTCCTCCAGCCAGAGAATGGAGTCGATATCCAGGTGGTTGGTGGGCTCGTCCAGTAGCAGAAGATCAGGCTCGTGGGCGAGGGCCCTGGCCAGAAGGACCCGGCGCTTCAAGCCCGCGGAGAGTAGCCGGAACTCCGCATCTTCGTCGAGGCTGGTCCAGCCGATCACCGTTTCGACTCGCTGGTGAAAATGCCAGGCGCCGGACGTCTCCAGCCGGTGCTGGACGCGTTCGAGTTTCTCAAGGAGATGCGGGCCGCCACCGCGGGCCAGCTGCGTGGTCAGCTCATGGTATTGCCGCAGCACCTCCAGATGTTCGTGCCCGCCGGAAGCGACGATCTCGAAGACCGTTCCGGGCAGAGTGGCGGGGACGTCTTGGGGGAGGAGGGCGACCCGCGTCTCGGGGCTCTTGACGATCTCGCCCGAATCCGGGGGAACGTCGCCGTTGATCATCTTCAAGAGGGTGGACTTGCCGGCCCCGTTCCGACCCAGAAGACCGATCCGCTCGCCCGCTTCGATGGGGAGCGTCGCCCCATCCAGGAGAAGCGGTCCGCCAAGACTTATGGAGACCTCATGGATCCATATTTGTGTCATTAGAACTGCTGCCTATGTGTCGAGCCGGTGTCTGGGTCGCATGGCCGAGCTCTACGGCAGCAGCTGGTCGACCGAGGATGCGGTGAGGAGTCCTTCGATCTCGGAGAAGTGGGCGTCACGTGTGAATAGGACCAGGCCGTGTTCCCGGGCGCTGGCGGCGATCCACAGGTCGTTCGACGGGATCGGTCTACCTTTTCGGCGCAGTTGACAGAAGACATCCGCGTAATGCTCGGCAGTCTCTGCTCCCAACGGCAGCATGCTTACCCGAGGGGTGGAGAGGAAGCGGGCGAGGAGTTTCCGGTTGGCTTCGGGGCGGCTGCCGATCGCGAATCCCGCCAGCAACTCACCGAGCACCACGGTGTTGACGGCCAACGTGCGGCTGCGCTGGAACGCTTCCACCGTGTCGGGATCTCCGGCGAAGAAGTCGGCCAGCACGTTCGTGTCGAGTAGCACATGTCTCATGGAGCTGTCAGGATCGGGCTGCCACAACGATGGGTCGATTTCCCCGAAGTCTCGGATGGCCGCCGCGAACTCCTGGGCTTCGTCCCGCGACCACGCGCCGGCTAGGGCATCCAGGTCATGGCTCATGTCATCAGCTCCGGCCAGGCCCAGGGAACCCCGGAGGATCTGCAGAATCAGGGCATTGAGACTCAGTCCCAGTCTCGCGGCTTCCGTGTCCAGGGCGGAGCGCAGGGCCCGGTCGATGCCCCGCAGGGTCAGCGCGATGGAGGCGCGAGTGGTGATGGCAGATGATGACTCAGATTGCATGCACTAGATGATAGCAGACTATGAAGCAACGCTGGGAGGTAGGCCCGTCTCACCACAGGCTCCTATGACAACCTCCGGCGCTCGTTCGCATACCGTCCAGTGCCGCAAGGGGAGGTTCGTGTGCTTGTTTGCGATTGGGCCGGCGCTAAAGGTTTGCAGCGCCCCGGGAAATGGTAGGTAGAAGACCGCAAGTTAGTGTTGAGACCGGGAGGGGTTGTTATGGGGCATTTTCAAGATTTGCTGGCGATTGTTATTGCCCTCGCGGTCATCTTGGCCATTCTAATCTATGGGAACCTCGTAGATCCCCGGTCGGCGGTTTGGCGGACACTGACCGCCCCGGCTCGCGTCTTTGGTAGAGACCGCAAGTAGGAGGGGTGTGAGGGCGACATGAGCGACAACATCGAGTTGATCGAGACGTATCTCGCAGACGGCCGATACGCGATCACCGAACTTAAAGCCGACTCGGAACCAGGCCGACAGGTGGCCGTTCTTCGCCACGTCCGGGGCGGACAAATCGGTGACAAGGAAGATGTGTTGGTGCCACTTCTGGACGCGGATGATCTGGAGTTTGCGTCCGGAAAGATACTTTGGCAGCCGAACAAAGGCGACCTCGACCTCGCGTAGTTCGTCATAACCCGGAATGCGTCGCGCGAGGAGTAAGCTGAATCGGCAGCGTTGCAGGTCGCGTCAAAGTAGCAGCTTGCTTCGGTGCCGTCCTGCGCCGGGGTCTGGACGGCACCGCTGATCAGCGGCCCCCGAACAGCCGCAGCCTGTTATATATTGGTTGGGTTAGGCCCACCGACCCGTCGGAGGATCCACATGGCAGACAACTCGGAGATCATCTGGAAGAAGCAGAAGTTCGGCAACGAGGAGATCGAGGTGGCTTACCGCTCGGCGGCCAGGCCGACACCCGTGGGTGAGTTGGCCCGCGCCAAGGTCGCCAATGGGGAGTTGCCGATCTACGTCGTCAACGGCTTCGGGGACCATCCCCCTCTCAACCCGCGCACGTACGATGCCGGCAATGGGATAGTCTGTGATCAGGATGTTGCCGTGCCCATGCGCGACGGCATCATCACCTACTGCGACATATTTCGTCCCAGCGGACAGACCAATCTCCCTGTAATTATCTCGTGGAGCCCCTATGGCAAGCGTCCGGGCACCGACACTCCGGAGATCGAATGGCTGACACCGGGGGTTCCCAAGGGCTCTCACTCCAACAACGCCAAATTCGAAGGCCCCGACCCCGACTACTGGTGCCACAAGGGCTATGCCATCTGCAACTACGACTTCCGCGGCATCGGCAATTCCGAGGGCGACATATATCTGTGGAGCTCTCAGGAGGGCCGCGACGGATACGACCTGATCGAATGGCTGGCAGAGCAGGAATGGTGTAGCGGCAAGGTCGCCATGATGGGCAATTCTGCGCTCGCCATGTGCCAGTGGCGCATCGCCGCCGAGCAACCGCCCCATCTCACCTGCATGGCGCCCTGGGAGGGCATGGCCGACATCTATCGCGAGACCCTCCCGTGGGGGGGATTTCCCGAGAGCGGATTCTGGCCCTTCCTGACGGAGCTGCTGGTGGGAGGCAACCTCATCGAAGACCTGGCCGCCAACTACTACCGCTACCCGCTGATGAACGCCTACTGGGAAGACAAGATCCCCGACTTTTCCAAGATCGAGGTTCCGGCGTATATCACCGCCGGTTGGAGCCATTTCCATCTTCGCGCCGCCATCATGGCATACAGGAACATCAGCTCGGAGATGAAATGGCTGCGCGCGCACCGGGACTTCGAGTGGGCGGACCAGTATTCGCGCGAGGGCCTCGTGGAGGCCACCTTGTTCTTCGACCGCTATCTCAAGGGCATCCGCAACGGATGGGAATCGACCCCGCGGGTGCGGGTCGACGTCATGGATGCCTACGATTTCGACTACCAGGTCAAGCGGGGCGAGAACGAATTCCCGCTGGCTCGGACCGAGTACAAGAAGCTCTATGTGGATGCCGCCAACCGGGCTCTTTCCGCGGCGCCGGTATCCAGAGAATCAAAATGCCACTACGAGGCGAAACGCGGCAAGGCCACGTTCGATATCACCTTCGACGAGGAGACCGAGCTCACCGGCTATATGAAGCTACGCCTGTGGGTGGAGGCCGAAGGCAACGACGACATGGATCTGTTCGTCGCCATCCAGAAGCTGGACGCCACGGGCAAGTGGCTGCCCTACAACGTCATGGGCAAGCATCACCCCGGCTGCCCGGGCAAGCAACGGGTCTCTCTGCGTGAGGTCGACGAGGGGCATCCGAACCACTCCGAATTCCAGCCGTGGCATCCTTTCAAGAACGTCCAGAAGCTCAGTCCGGGCGAGATCGTCCCGGTCGATATCGAGATCTATCCATCGTGCAGGATATGGCACCCCGGGGAGCAACTGCGCGTGGAGGTCATGGGACATTACGAGCGGATCGACTGGTTCGAGCCCTTCGACTGGAACACCATCAACAAGGGCAACCACGTCATCCACTCGGGCGGAAAGTACGACTCGTATCTACTGGTGCCGTACGTCCCGCCGAAGTACGTCGCAGGCGGCACAGTGTATCGGTAGGACGAATACTCCCAGCGCTTGTGAGTGGGGGCCCCGGCCGTCGGTCGGGGCCCCCACTATTTGGTCACAGCGTTCGGTCGCCGACTTGGGAGTCAGCCGGTTACGCCAGGATCTCGGCCACCGGGTAGCGGCGTTTGGGCACAGGTTTGTCCGCGGCGTACCCCAGCGACACCAGCGCGGTAGGAGTGAGGTTCGCCGGCAGACCGAGGATCCGGGTGAATTCTTGTGGCTTGAAGTTCGTCATGGGGCAGGCACCCAGGCCGAGCGAGAAGGCACCGTTGATGGCATTGCCCAGGGCGATGTAGACCTGGCATTGCGACCAGTGGAGCAATTGCTCGGTATTGAAGCCCGCAACCCTGTCTCTGGTCATGCCGACCATCTCCGTGCGCGTCTGATCGGGGACCCCAGCGGTCTGTAGAGACCTATCCATCTTGTCGACGAGCGTGGCGTAGTCGGTGTCGGCGCAGAGCACCAGGAGATGGGAGCAATCTCTCACCTGCACCTGGTTGCCCGTGGCGGCAAAGAGTTCACCCAAGGTCTTCGGGTCGGACACGATCTTGATCTTCCAGGGTTGGAGGTTTCGAGCCGAAGCCGTGTACCCGATGATTTCGAGCAATTCCTGGATGGTCTCCTCGGGGATCTTCTTGTCCTCGTACTGCCTGCAGGCGTAGCGTTGCCGAACGACGTCCTTGAACTCCATTGGGCCTCTCTCTCGGAACGGTTCTAGTGACTAGCTCTCGACGAACACCGGCGTTCCCAGGGGGACGTCGTTCGAGAGCTCCAGGATGTCCTCGTTACGCAACCGGATGCAGCCGTGACTCACGTCCGTGCCGATGGTGCCGGGATCGTTGGTGCCGTGGATGCCCACCTGCCCGCCGCCCGGCCAGTCGGTGAGCTTCTCCGAGAAGGCGCTGAGGCCGATGACGAGCACCCCGTAGACGGTGCCCGGGTCCGGCGGTTTCGCTTTGATGGACACGAAGTATTCTCCCGGCGGCGTGGGCGTGTCGTCCGTGCCGACGCCGACGTCGTAGCTGCGCACCAATTGCCCGCGGTCGTAGAGGTCGAGCCGATGCCCCGAGAGGTGTATACGCACGTCGTGAGTGACGATCTTCGTAGCCACGTCGGAGGCCTTCACCCATCCCTTGGTGCCGTTGGGCCGTACCGGTACGTACACCTGGTACCAGGTGTAGCCCTGGTCGTCGACGGCCTCATCGATCGCCCAGAAGGTGGCGGTAACGTCGAGTTCTCCCTTTTGTGGCAGCGTGTGGATCAGCAGGGAGCCCGGTGGCACCCGATCGTAGATCTCCAGTGGGTCGGAGGTAGCTTCCACCACGAGGTACCCGCCCTCGAGCTCGGGCATTCTGCAGAGCGGTCAAGGTAGTGGTGGTGGTACTGGCCGTGGTGGGGGCCGTGGTGGGGGCGGCTGTCCCAGAGACTGTATCCGGCATCCGTAAGGCGGTTGTGACCGGCGAGCCCACGATACGTGAGTCTGCCGCCTGGTCGTCGTGCAGGATAGCGGAGGCCACGATCGCCAGCAACAGACCCGCGCCGAGGATGATCCCGCCGAGCACGTACCAGCGCGAAGCTCGTGAGCGCGCTCCGGGAGTCTTTCGCTGGGGATTCGATTCTGCCATGAGGATGGACGTCCTGTGCGGGAACCCGGTGTGTTGTGGCGAACGCACGGGATGATAGCATGCCGCCAAAATCTCGCCGGCTCGGGAACGGACGCGGCATGGATTCCACCGAAGACGCCGGATAGCGAACGGGGCGCCCGCTGGGGCGCCCCGTTGTGATCTCAAATATGCTGATCCGCTGCGTCTAGCCGGTCACCGGGATCTCGCCGGTCGGGACCGTGGTGCTGGTGGTCGTGGGGGCCGTCGTGGTCGACGTGGTCGCAGGGACCGTGGTCGACGTGGTTCCCGGGACCGTGGTCGACGTGGTTCCCGGGACCGTGGTGCTGGTGGTCGTGGGAGCCGTGGTGCTGGTGGTGGTCGTGGAGGCCGTTGTCGTCGTAGTGGCCTGCGTGGTGGTGGTCGACGCCGGGTGACAGCTGGCGCAGTTATTGGCCGCATGCGTGGAGTTCGCTGCGATCACCGTGGCGCTGCCGTGGCAAACGACGCATTTTGCGAGGGCCGGGGTGTCGCCGACCGTGGCATGGCACTGGGTGCAGCTCGAGGTTCCGGTGCGCCGAGACGGCGTGGATGCCCGTGCCGCTACTCGGAGTACCTGTGGTGCCGTGGCACGTGCCGCATCCTCCATTCCAGCCGGTGGAAAACGCCGTGGCCTGGTTGCCGTTGACAGCGAGGGCCACGATGACGGCCACCGCCACGATGAAGAGCACGACCGCACAGAGCTGAAGTCTCTTCATTCTCACCTCCTCCCATTCCGATGATCCCATCACTGCCGGAGTCACGAAACGATCTTCGCTTCGAGGGCACCAGCATGTCTCAATCCCACGCGGGAAAATGGCTAGTACCCTCTCAGCACGACTACCCCACTATATCCGAGCCTGGGTGGCGGCGCAACGACAAGGTTTCTAGCCATCTCCGGCGGTTGCGTTCCCGTGGGGCGCATCCTTCTTCGCCGCGAGCAGCCCGGTCTCCTGCGCGAACCGGCCCCGTCCGTCGGCTGGCGAGTCCCTGTTCTGAAAGAGATGAAGGGCCGAACGCAAGGATGTGGACGACCCATCGCGAACCCAATCCCACAAGACGTTCTCTTGTTGAGCGCCAGAGAGGGATATGAGCCCTGAACTACCTCCCTATCTAACCCGCAGCGAACGTGGGCAACGACAACGGCAGGCCCGACGCGGCCGGTTGGTCTGGGCCGTTGTCCTCGTCCTTGTGGTCGGGGTCGCGGTTGCGGTCGTGCTCGGATTTGGCTTGCTGGAGGGCAAGAAGTCGACCGACTCGACCACTACTTCCTTCAAGCCGGCCCCCTCGACCTCTACTACCGTGGATCAGGCTTTCTCAACTTCGACCACAGCCACGAGCTCAAGCATCCCCACCACGACCTCGACCGCAACCAGCCTGGCGAATGGCACCATCACGTACAGCGCCGTCCTTTCCGGCCAGAATGAGATCCCCGCTCTATCCACCTCCGCGAGCGGTACCCTCACCCTCACCGTGGCGGCCGACGGCTCCTCCGTGCACTACGTGTTCATGGTGAACAAGATCGCCAACCTCACGCTGGCCCGCCTGCGTGAAGGCAAAGCCGGCACCACCGGCGCTACTCTTCTCACCATCTACGGGGGCCCCACGAGGAGCGACGTGTTTACCGGGGTTGTCACCGAGGGTTCCTTCACCGCGGACCAACTCGGGGGCTCTCTGAGGGGAAAGACCATCGCGGACTTCGTCAGTCTCATCAAGGCCGGCTCCGTCTACTTGAACGTGGGAACGACCAGCAATCCTTCGGGGGAGATACGCGGGCAGCTGAAGTAACGGCGAGTGCTCCGCGCGTGCCTGGAGATCTACGCCATCGGAGTGGGGCTGAACTCGGAACAAGGGGTGATCACGTGGCAGATGAGAAGACGGTCCTCAAGTCGCTGGGCCTGAGTGGAGGCATCTACGGCGCCGTTCCCTGCGCCGTGGACGTGAAGGACGGCAAGGTCATACGGATCAGGCCGTTGCACTGGGATTCGAAGTACGACCCTGCGCAGTTCAACCCGTGGAAGATCACCAAGAACGGAAAGACCCTGGAGCCGCTGCTGAAAGTCGGTTCCCTCCCCGTGGAGCCTGGCCTACAAGAAGCGGACGTACTCTCCCAATCGGATCAAGTATCCCCTCAAGCGGGTCGACTGGGATCCCCAGGGAGAGAGAAATCCGCAGAACCGCGGCACGAGCAAGTACGTCCGGGTCTCCTGGGATGAAGCCTCCGACCTCGTCGCCGCCGAGATCAAGCGGATCCACGAGACCTACGGACCGTTGGCCATCCTCGTGCAGGGCGACGGACACGGGGAGTGTAAGTTCGTCCATGCGCCTCATGGCTGCTCGACGCTTCTTCTGGACAAGATGGGTGGCTTCACCCAGCAGGTGCGGAACCCGGACAGCTGGGAGGGCTGGTATTGGGGGTCAAGACACATCTGGGGCAAAGGCCTGGTCGGGATGATGAACCCGGCCGACAACATCGTCAACGATATCTGTCAGAACAGCGACATGGTCGTGGTCTGGGGGGGCGATCCAGAGACCACGCCCTGGGGCTTTCGCGGTCAGTTCGCGAGCCGCCTCCTCTTCTTCTGGACCGAGATCGGGATCAAGCAGGTCTACATCAACCCCGATCTCAACTACGCCGCTGCCATCCATGCCGACAAATGGATCCCGGTCCTTCCCAACACCGACGCCGCCCTGCAGTTGGCGATCATCTACATGTGGATCAAGGAAGGCACGTACGACAAGGAGTACGTCGAGACGCACTCGGTCGGCTTCGACAAGGTCAGGGCCTATGTGATGGGAGAAGAGGACGGCGTTCCCAAGACTCCGCGGTGGGCGTCACCGAAGTGCGGCGTCCCGGTGTGGACCATCAAGGCCTTGGCCCGGGACTGGGCCAAGAAGACCGTGACCATCGGGCACTACTTCGGCGGCGGCATGGCCCGGGGGCCCTACTCCCATGAGCCTGCCCGGCTGGAGGTGATCCTCCTGGGGATGCAGGGATTGGGCAAGCCGGGGGTCCACCAGTCCCAGATCGCCTACCTGGGTATGCCCCGGAATATCATCGGCGCGGGCAGACAGTACATGGACATGTTCAACAACCTGGCCGCTTCGCCCGCCGGGGACCGGCTGCTCAAGCCCCACAGGGGCACGCCTACGGCTTGGGGGAAGCAGCTCATCCCGAAGACCCTCATCGAGGAGGCGATCCATCGTCCCCCGGTCGACTTCTGGGGGACGGGCGGTCACGAGGAACCCACCGCGGACCAGTACAAGAAGTACACCTACCCCATCCCGGCGGAGGAGGGGGGGACCGAATTCCACATGATGTGGACCGACACGCCGTGCCGGGTCACGTGCTGGAACTGCGGCAACGACGTCGTCGAAGCCATGCGCAGCCCCAAGATCGAGTGCATCGTCGCTCAGCACCCCTGGCTGGAGAACGACTGCCTCTACGCCGACATCATCCTGCCCACCAACACCACTCTCGAAGTGAACGACATCATGCCCTGTCTGCGGGACGGGGACAGCTTCCAAAGCGTCGTCCTCATGAGGCAGGCCATCAGCCCCATAGGGGAGTCCAAGAGCGACTACGAGGCGGTCTGCGAGGTGGCCAAGAAGCTGGGGATGTACGAAGAGGTCACCGACGGCTACACGGAGGACGAGTTGATCAAAGCCGTCTTTGACGGCATGTTCTTCGACAGACTGGTCAGTTGGGAAGAATTCCAGGAAAAGGACTATTTCGTCGTTCCCGTGTCGAAGGACTGGGAGAAGTGGCCGGCCGGCTTCTACGAGTTCTACAAGGACCCGGTGGCCAACCCCCTGCCGACCCCCACGGGTAAGCTCGAGTTCTACTCCGCAAGCCTGGACAAGTACTTCCCCACGGATACGGAGCGTCCCCCCATTCCCAAGTGGGTAGAAAAGGGCATCACCCACGACGAGCGGATCTCCAGCAAGAGGGCCATGGCCTACCCTCTCCTGGTCATGTCCAACCACGGCCGGTGGAGAGTCCACGCCCAGTGTGACGACATCCCCTGGACCAAGGAGACCGTCACCGGCAAGATCAAGGGGTTCGACGGCTACATGTACGAGCCCTGTTGGATGCACCCGAGCGATGCCGAGAAGAGGGGCATCAAGAACGGGGATATCGTCAAGGTGTACAACGAAAGAGGGGGAGTCCTGTGCGGGGCCCTGGTGTGGGAACGGATCATGCCGGGGGTGATCTCGATAGATCACGGAGCCAGGGCCGACTTCATCATCCCCTGCAGGTTGGATCGGGGCGGCGCCATCAACGCCATCGCGCCCGAGGGACTGACTTCGAAACACGCCGGTGGCCAAGCCACGAGCGGATACCTGGCCGAAGTGGAGAGAGTTTCCATGGCCCAAATGGAAGAGTGGATGAGGGACTATCCCGAGGCCTTCCAGAGAGAGTACGACCCGGGCTCGGGCTTGCGCTTCAACGCCTGGGTCGAGGAAGAGAGGTAATCATGCCGAAGAAGGTCTTTGTCATCGACATCGCCAAGTGCAATGGCTGTCATTCGTGCCAGATCGTCTGCAAGGACGAACATGTGGCCAACGACTGGACCCCCATCGCCAAGCCCCAGCCCGACACCGGGCAGTTCTGGATCGAGCTCACCGAGAGAGTGAGGGGGACGGTCCCCAAGGTGAAGGTGGCGTACCGGCCCCACCTCTGCATGCACTGCGACAAGGCTCCCTGCATGGACTCCTGCCCGGTCGCGGGGGCCCTCTACAAGCGGGACGACGGCCTGGTCATCATCGACCCGGTCAAATGCACCGGCTGCAAGAACTGCGTGGACACCTGTCCCTACGACGTCATCTTCTTCAACGAGGGACTGAACATCGCCCAGAAGTGCACGGGCTGCGCTCACTTGATCGACGATGGTTGGACCGAGCCCCGCTGCGCCGACGCCTGCCCGAACCTCGCCATACGGTTCTTGGACGAGGCGGAAGCCAAGGAGCTCATCGCCAAGGCCGAGGTCTGGAAGCCGGAACTGAAAGACAAGCTGCAGCCCCGAGTCTACTACCTCAATCTGCCCAAGAAGTTCATCGCCGGCACCGTGTACGACCCGGTGGAAGAAGAGGTCCTCATCGGGGCCACCTGCACCTTGACGGAGTCGGCCAACGGCGAGAAGCACACGGTCGAGACGGACAACTACGGCGACTTCTGGTTCGAAGGATTGGAGGACGGGACGTTCGACCTCGAACTCAAGCAGGGCACGAAGATCAAAGTCTTCGCCGGCCTGGACACCGCGGTCGCCGACATCAACCTGGGGGATATTCCTTTAAGCTGACGGAGGGCGGCGACGCCTGGTGCGCGGCATTCACATCACGCGGACTCCGAGAGGGGTGGTCTCCGTGCGAAGGCTTGGATTGGGCATCGTGGCGATCCTGTGTTTCGCCGTGCTTCTCTTGCTTCCAGCCTGGCCGGCAGAGGCCGGCACCTGGCGGGCCCTACCCGAACTGGGCTCCGACTTTGACTGCCGCGCGGTGGACTTTGTGGACGGATCCAGGGGCTGGGTGGGTGGTTACAACTCGACTGATCTACCATCGACGATGCAGTACTACGGATTCATCGAACGCACGGCCTCGGGTGGCACCGGCTGGTCCGGCTCAGGTGCGTGGGATTTCAACCCGGCCAACGACCTTGACTTCATCGACGGCTCGCGGGGCTGGGCGGTCCTCGGCGACGGGACCATTCTTTCCACCACCTCCGGGGGGTCGACATGGACCGTGCAGGCCGAAGGTTCTTCTGACTACCGCGACAACAACTGGACATACGCGTCCCTCTCGATGGCGGACGCCTCGCATGGATGCGCGGTCGGCAGTTGGGTAGGGTTCATCGGGGTCAGCTACCCGCGGATCGTCTATACGCAGAACGGGAGCGAGTGGAAGTCCGCCAGCCTGCCCAAGCTGGAGGGGGGCCGGCTCGAGTCGGTCTGCATGGTCGATGCCCAGTCCGGCTGGGCAGTCGGTTCAGCCGGGCCCGTCGACCAGACCCCGCTGGTACTCGTCACCCAGGACGGCGGCGCGACCTGGACTCGTCAGACGAGCGGCCTTCCTTCAAATGGCGCCTGCTTCAACGGCGTCTGGTTCGCCGACCGGGCAGCACGGCTGGGCGGTCGGCGACTTCGGCGACCATCTATGCTACCTCCGACGGAGGGGCGACCTGGAAGGGCCAGCAGTCGGGTCTTTCAAAGACACTTCTTGATGTGTGTTTCGCCGGTTCGAGCACCGGCTGGGTGGTAGGCGAAGGCGGCACCATTCTGGAGACGACTCAAGCCGGCGACTCCTGGATTCTCCAATCCTCGCCCACCACGGAGACCCTGCGCGCGGTGGCGAGCGCCGATGGGTCGGTGTGGGCCGTCGGTGATAACGGGGTGATCCTGACCGCATCCGAGGGCCCCGAAACAGGCTTCAGCGACATCGACTCGTCTCCTTACAAGACGGCCATCAGAAGCCTAGCTTCCGCAGGCATCATCAACGGCTTCTCCGACGGCACCTTCCGGCCGAACGACCCTGTCACCCGTCAGCAGTTCGCCAAGATGATCGTGTGCGCCCTGGGGCTTCCCACGACAATCGCAGACGTGTGCCGGTTTTCTGATGTGGCTCTCAGCCCGGGCGAAGACCTCTACCCAGACCACTTCGTCGCGGTTGCCGCGGCCAACGGCATCACCCGCGGCTACGCCGACGGCACCTTCCGGCCGTATGACGCCATTGAACGCATCCACGCGGTTACGATGGTCATCCGGGCATTGGAGAGGATCTATCCAAGCGCTCTCGAAGTGGTCCTCGCGGCTGAGGCACTTCGCTTCTCCGACGGCTGCTCGACGGGCTCGATCTCTCGGGCGTCGCCAAAGACCCCCGGGCGCCGATGCCTCGGGGCGAAGTGGCGCAGGTTCTCTACAACATGATGCGGCTGCTGCCTCAGGTTGCCGAGTTCCAGTCTTCTGTTCAGCCACTGGATGACGTGTTGAAAGCCTCAATGCTGGCCAGTGGGTCATGGAGTGCCGCCGTCCCGGTGCCGCTGGAGGATCTACGGCTTCTTGGCGTCAGTTTCTGGGGGTTCGACGGCAAAGCGCACACCGGCAGTATCGTGGTTGATGGCGCCTGGGCGGATGATCTCCAGACGGTCTTTCAGAAGCTCTACGATGCCCGTTTTCCCATCCGCAGCATGAACCTGATCGATGACTACGCCGCCTCCGACGAGCGGTCAATGGCCGCCGACAACACCTCGGCCTACAACGGTCGATATGTGAGCGGCACGACCGTCTGGAGCATGCATGCGTATGGATTGGCCATCGACATCAACCCGATCGAGAACCCTTGGATCGATGGACGCGGATGTACGTCCCGCTGCCGGTCGGTCCTTTGTCGATCGCTCGCAGAATGCTCCCGGATTGATCCACTCCGGGGATGTGGTCGTTCGCGCCTTCGCCTCCATCGGCTGGAAATGGGGCGGGGATTGGACAGGCACCAAGGACTACCAGCACTTCAGCAGCAACGGGAAGTAGTGAACAAGGGCACGGTGTCCGGCACAAACCAGGATGGCTTGGGGGATTCAGCGATGAGCGATGTGGCCGCAGTGAAGATCGACGGGTACTCTCACATTTCGCCGCCAAGGTATACGGAAGCGCTTCGCAAGAGAGTTTCCTGGATTCTACAAGCAGATATTGGGGATCACTCCGCCTCTCTTCGACATGGATGCGAGATTCAGGGTGATGGACGCGTTTGCACCCATTGCCCAGGTGTTGACCGTTGGGCCGGTCCCACCTCTGGAAGCGTTCGCGGATCCTAAGCGAGCCGCGGTATTGGCCAGGTTGGCCAATGACGAGATGGCGGAACTCGTGAGCACGTATCCGGAGAGGTTCGTAGCCGCGATCGCACTTCTTCCGATGAATGACGTCGAGGCAGCGATAGAAGAGAGCGATCGCGCCATCAACGAGCTGGGATTCAGAGGAATCTACGTGCACAGCAATATCAACGGCAGGCCGCTGGACGCGCCAGAATTCCTGCCGCTTTTCGAGAAGATGGCGGCATACGACTTACCCATCTACATCCATCCCTGGCGGGGCAATGATGTTCCGGAGTATTTGAGTGAAACGGAATCCCAATACTCGATAGCCAGCACGTTTGGCTGGCCGTACGAGACCACGGCCGCGATGACCCGCATCGTGTTCAGCGGGATGTTCGAGAAGTTTCCCGGCTTGAAGGTGGTCACGCACCATGGCGGCGGCATGGTGTCATTCTACGAGCAGAGAATAGTCCAGCATTTCAGCCAGTTTGACATCTCATATCACGATTATCGTGAGTACTTGCGGGAGTTGACGAAACCGCCCATCGAATACTACAAGATGTTCTACAACGATACCGCTATTCACGGCAATACTCCGGCCTTGATGCTTGCCTATAGTTTTTGGGGAGCGGAAAAGATCATTTTTGGAGCGGACATGCCGTTAGGGGATGCCACCTTTGGCATGAGAAGTTACTCGCAGACCATCGGTGCGATCGAGGCCATGGATATCACCGAAGCGGAGAAGCAGATGATCCTTGCCGGTAACGTTAGGAGGCTTCTAAGGCTAGACGCATAGGGGCGCTTCTGAACCGGGGAACGAGACTGTGGGGGTGATTCAAGGTGGCCGAGAAACCCTGGGCGGACATGACCGCCGATGAGAAGCTCGCCTGGCGGATCGACCGCTGGCGTACTCCCGCCGTCGGGTTCAAGAGCCCGGAAGCGGAAGCCGGGTACAAGGCCCGCCTCGACCGGCTGATCACCGCCCTCACCCTTGAGAGGCCGGACCGGGTGCCGATCGTTCTCAGTGTTGGGTTCTGGCCAGCCGGGCACGCCGGTATGACCCCGTACGATGCGATGACCGACCCTGCTCGCGCCGGCCGGGCCTGGATCGATTTCATCCTCGAGTTCCAGCCTGATGCGATGACCGACTTGCGCGGATACACGATGCCTATCTCCATGTTCGAGAAGCTCGACTACAAGCTCTTTTCCTGGCCCGGCCACGGGATCCCAAAAGAAACAGGCTACCAATACAAGGAGCAGGAGTGGATGGGGCCGGACGAGTATGACGCCCTCATCGCCGACCCGACGGGCTACCTTCTGCGCACCTACCTGCCCCGCACGGTGGGCGCTTTCGCGGGATTCTCCGGGCTCTCGTCCTTTCTCAACCTGATCGGAATGCCCTCCGTGTCCGCGCACGTCGGCGGCTGGGGTTCGCCCGAGATGCTGGATGGTCTCGAGAGGCTGACCGCGGCGGCGCGGGAAGTGGACAACTGGGCCAGCACCGTTTTCCCAGTGAGGAGTCAGATAGGCGCCATGGGCTTTCCCGCCTACCGCGGCGGCGTGTCTCTGGCCCCGTTCGACATCCTGGGCGACACCCTGCGTGGTACCAAGGGCGTGATCCTCGACATGTTCCGCCAACCCGAGAAAGTGCTTGAGGCCTGCGAGCGCCTGGTGCCCATGGCCGTCGATTGGGCCCTCAAGTCCCCAACACCTTTGGCGACGCCTATTGTCTTCGTGCCTCTCCACAAGGGAGCCGACGGCTTTATGAGCGACGAGCAGTTCAAGACCTTCTACTGGCCGACCCTACGCAAGGTAATCCTCGGGCTGATCGATGGGGGCACCATCCCCCTCCTCTTCGCCGAGGGACGCTACGACTCCCGGCTTGAGCTCATCATGGACCTGCCGAAGGGCAGGACGGTGTGGCTCTTCGATCAGACCGACATGGCCCGAGCCAAGCAGACGATCGGCCGGGTCGCCTGCCTTGAGGGGAACATGCCCCTCTCGCTCCTCCACGCAGGCACGCCTGAGGAAGTGGCGGCTCATACACGCCGGCTCATCGATGCAGCGGGCGAGGGTGGCGGCTACATCATGGATATCGGTGCCGTCGCCGACGGCGGCAGGGAGGAGAATCTCCTGGCCATGATCAACACGACCAAGGAGTATGGGGTCTACTAAGCCGCCCCGAAGTTGGTCGTGGCCTAGCTTGTGCTCGACGTGGGCGGCTGTGTCGCATCGGTGGTCGACGTCGGCGGCTTCGTCGTACCGGTGGTCGACGTCGGCTTGGTGGTGGTCGTCGTAGCCGGTGCCCACCTGGACCTCCTGGGGGATCATGCGCCACGTGCTGACGAAAGTGTCCTTGTGTATGACCGAGCCGTCCTTCGCCTTCACGGTGCGGATCACGTCTATCTTCTTGCCCTCCTGGCCGGCGAGCTTGATGACCGTGGTCCCTGGACCGAGCCAAGAAGCGGAGAAGGTTGCCACTTCGCGCTCCACCACGTCGTAGAAGTCACTGGTGGTGTAGGTCACTGTGCGGCCTTCGTCGGTCCCGTAGATGTTGAACGTGGTGACAATCCCGGTCGATGACCCTCTGATGAGTATGTGATGCTTGGTGTCGTTCCTGAAGCGTAGGTTGGGGCTGCCGGCGCTCACCGTGGCGTCCCTGCCTTTGGGATAGTGCTCGATGTAGATGGAGTGGTTCTTGCGCTCCAGCACCTCGAGCCCCGCGAAGAACACGGCGTTGAAGAGCGTGGTCGATACCTGGCAGATGCCGCCTCCGAATACGTCCTCGAGCGTGCCGGGGCCGACGATGCCCGGCGCCATCTTGTAGCCGCGCTCCTCGGTGCGGGGGCCGACCTGCTTGTCGAAGTCGTACACCTCGCCGGGCGCCAGGATCACGTCGCTCGCGTACTCCGTGGTGATGCGCACGTTGGTCTGCCGGTCCGCCGTCCCTTCCCATTTAGTGGTAAAGCCACCGAGATTGTCGGTGATGCCCATAGCCTCGGCTTCTTGGGTGGTACGGTCGGGCTCGGTGGTGGTCACGGCCACCTTGGCAATACGTTCGGTGGCCTTGAGCGCGGCAGCCGTCAAAGCCTTGGCCGTCTCGACACGATCCACCGCTTTTCCCAAGACCCCGGGGACCACCCACGCTTGTTTGCCGTCGCTCTTGAAGGTGGCGTCGACAGGTTCTGAATCCACCGCGGCGGCGATGTTCTTGAAGTACGGGCCCATCTTCTTGGCTGAAAGATAGGGGACCAGGGTGGAGACACCGTTACGGTCCTCGGCGGCAAAATCCATGTAGGCGGCTATCTGCTCGGGAGTCAGGCTCCAAATCCTGTCGCCGCTCCTGAGTACCACGGAGGAACCGACCATCGTCTTCGCTTGTGCGAGCGCCTGCTGGTATTCCTCAGCCTGGACAGCCGGGTCTTTGACCACCATCGGCACCGGAAGCTTCGGTGGCGTGGAGCGTGAAGAGGAGCGCTTTGAGCTGCTCGCGGAGCGTGGCCTGATCGACCACGAGCCCCTTCTGGCCCTCGACGACCGTGACCTTGCTGCCGTCGATAGCTAGACCGGCATCGACGGGGGGCACATCCAGCTTCTCAGCCACCCCGGAAAGGACCTCGTCCATCAGCGCGCTGGTCGACTGTCCCTTGCAGGGGTATGTCTTTGCCGCTGAAATACAGCTTGAAGCGTCGGCCGAGGTCGACGAGGAAGTTGCTCTTCCGGGTTACCTCCATCGCAGCCGATACCGCGCCCGCCACGTCGATCTTGGCGCCCACATCGGTGGGCGTGACGGACCATGTCTTGTCGCCGCTCGACAAGGTGATCGGCTGATCCTTGGCATCTTCGACCAGCCTGGTGAGGGCGGCCGTCGCCTCATCGCGCGTGAGGCCTCCCATGCTGATGCCGGAGATGCTGACCCCAGTGTGCACCTTGTTGTAGTACAGGGCGGAGTCGATCAACATGGCGAGCACGAGCAGGGCGACGATGGATCCGACGGCTATCAAGATGCGCAACCGCTTGCGGCCACGCCGGCGTTTCTGGGTAGCACTCCGATTTCTCAAAGAAGCGTCATACTCCCGCGATCGAGGACGATACAAGGTAACAGATGCCGCGCTTCTGGGTGGGCCTGCACGTCATATCATCCCATGATGTGCGGTCGGCGACGGCCAGAGCGTCGTCCCACGCGCGCGGTGGCGAGTATGATTCTGTCCGACGCCATCTGGCGCTTCAGATAAGAAGGAGGGCGGGCTGCGTGATGGACAAGACTGAACAGCCTTCGATCATCAGCGGGTGGTGGTCGTCACCCGACCCGAGCCACCACTTCGACGTGGAGGAACCGGCCACCGGGAAGGTCATCGCCCGGGTACAAGGAGCCGGCGCGAAGGAGATGAACGAGGCGGTGGTCCGCAGCCACCGGGCCTTCTCCTCCTCCTGGCGCCACCTGCCGCCGCGGGAGAGGGCTCGACTCATGCGTCTTGCGGCCGAACGTCTTCGGGAGCACGCCGACGAGATCGCCACCCTCGAATCGCGGGAGGTGGGCAAACCCTACGAGATCTCCCGGTACACGGATATGTTCATCTGCGCCGAGGCCTTTGACTACTTTGCCGGTCTGGCCGACAAGCTCCACGGCAGCTTCTATCCCGGTGGCCCTATCGATAGCTACACGTTGCTCGAGCCCTATGGCGTCGTGGGAGCGATCGTCCCCTTCAACTGGCCTCCCATCCACACCGGGAGCAAGATTGCCCCTGCCATCGCGGCAGGGAACACGGTGGTCCTCAAGCCACCGGAGCAGTCCCCCTTGTGCGTGCATGCGCATTGCGGAGGTTCTTCAGGAGGTCTTGCCCACCGATGTGGTGCAGGCGGTGCCAGGAACCGGAGCCGGGGCGGGAAACGCTCTGGCGAGCCACCCCTTGGTGCGCCGGATCTCCTTTACCGGCTCTCCCGAGACCGCCCGCCACGTACTGAGAGCCGCGGCCGAGAACTTCACCGGCGCCCTCCTCGAACTGGGAGGGAAGAACCCGCTCCTCGTCTTTGCCGACGCCGACCTGGACTTGGCGGTGCCGGCGGCGGTGGAGGGCAGCTTCTTTAACCAAGGAGAAGCCTGCACGGCGGCCTCACGGTTGCTGGTTCACGAGTCAATCGCGGAGAGTTTCGTCGAGCGCTACCTGGCCCTGGTGCCGAAACTGGTGGTTGGCGATCCGCTTGCGCCGGGAACGCATATCGGGCCCCTGGTGACCCGGGCCCAGCAGCAGCGGGTGCTTGACTACATCGCGCTCGGCCGGAGGAGGGAGCCACGCAGGCGTACCAGGGGCGCCTGCCCGATGATCCTCGACTCTCGGGGGGCTTCTTCGTACCGCCCGTGGTCTTCACCGACGTCACTCCCAACATGCGCATCGCTCAGGAAGAGATCTTTGGGCCGGTAGCCGCGATCATGCGTTTCGCGGACTACGAGGAGGCCATGAGGATCGCCAATGGGACCCGTTCGCTCTGGTGGCCGGCGTGTTCTCCGGCGACCCGATGCTCGCCAGTCGGGCGGCCCGAGACTTGGATGCCGGCATGGTATTCATCAACAACTACAACCGCATGCTCTTTGGGACCCCCTTCGGCGGGAACCGGGCGAGCGGTTATGGCCGGGAGCTCTTCGAAGAGACCCTGCGCGAGTATCTCTCCATCAAGACGGTCAGGAGCCCATCCGGAAAGATCCCCGTCCCAGTGTGGAGCGGAGTGGCCCCGCGGTGACATGCGAGTACGAGAGAGTGCTCGGCGCTTGTGAAGATTCGCGTGCGTCGTCAGGAGGAGTCGTTGTTTCGCCAACCGTCATGCGTGCTCCGGCCTCGGCTGCCAGTCCGGCTTCGTCCAGCGCCACTCGGGCTGGAGTCCGCTGCGCCCCCGGGTTCAGGCGGAGGGTGACGACGACGGCGAGGAGCGCGGCGCCGCAGGCGATGAAGAAGGGGATCTGGTAGCCGACGAAGTTCAAGATGAACCCCGCCACGACGGGGACCACGATCGCCGTCGCGTGGAAGATGGTGACTCCCATCGCCAGGCTGGGGGCGACCTCCTCCGGGACGGCGATCTTCCGCAGGTAGGTCGACGCGGCGATCGGTGAGAACGGGAAGATGAAGGCGTAGACCACGTAGAAGAAGCAGGCTAGGACCACGTTGTTCGCCAGAGCGAAGCCGGCCAGGGCCACGACGTAGGCCGACATTGATCGCCTGGAGCACGTGACGCTCGCCGTGCCGGTCGATCAGCCGCCCCACATAGGACGAGGAGACCATGCCGCCGAACGTGACGGCGAGCAGTATCAGTGAGATCTGCGCGACCGGAGCTCGAACCGGTTCACCAGCACCCAGAGCCCGAAGGAGAAGAAGATCTGCTGGCGCACGCCGTCGAACAGGTTGAGCAGGTAGTAGAGGCGATAGTCGTTTCGCCAGACGATGCGCGCCCGCTTGGGCGCTACCTTGCGCACCTGGCCCTCGTGGAGGTGAGGGAAGCGGAAGATGGCGATCCCGCCGACGAAGGCGACAAAGCCGAGCATGATGAACGTGAGCTCGTATGAAAGCAGGTGGAAGTGGAAGATGAAGAAGATGATGACAAGGGCCGCGAATGTGCCTCCCTGGTAGAAGGCCGCCATGCGCCCGAGCACTTGGCCGCTCTTCGCCTGTGTCGTCAGACTCATGCCGAGCGAGTACTGGGTCTGCAGTACCGTGTGGAATCCGAAGCTGGTGATGATCACCCAGGGCACCACCGTCAAGAAGCTGTGCGAGACTCCGAAGAGCCCGTACCCAACGGCAAGAAAGACCAGCGCTCCCGCCGTCAGTCGTTGGAGCGAGACGCGATAGAGGACCGCCGTCAGGAAGATCAGAAGAAATCCTCCCACCTCGCGGACGGCCGTTATGTAACCGAACTCCGGTCCGTTGAAGTGGAGGATGTCCTCGAAGAAGTTGGTGACGATGTTTGTTTGGGCGCTGTAGGCAAAGCCGTATGCCGCGGACATCGTCGCGAGCATGAGGAACCCACGGCCGGCCGGACTCTTCCACAGTTCTCTCACACGATCCATCACGGGCGCGATGCCTCCCACTTCTTCTTGTCGGGAGTGGGTCGTAGTTCGGCTTCTGAGTAGTAGTGCACGGTCCCGTCTTTCAGCCGCACTTTGTAGCCGCCCACGTTGGCGATCCCCCTGCCTTGAGACGGCTGGATTACCTCGATGACGGTGCCGCTTCCTCCGGCTCGTCCGTAATCGAAATCGGAGCGCGGCATCCAGAAGCGCCAAAAGGGCCACCAGTGGAAGAAGCTCCGTGTGCGCGTGACCGTCACCGGGTCGCCAACCTTGTAATTCATCTTCTCCTTGCGCTCCCTTGTGTGCCCACGTCCATGGACAACTATTCTACTATTAGCCGCTGGTCCGAGGCCCGCAGCGTCGGAGGCGGGCGTCTGTCTGGCCACTTGTGCCACAATACTGGGCAATGTGACATAATCGATGCGTATGCGCGAGATGTCCATCAGAGAGCTCCGCGACTCCCTCTCCTCGATCGGCGAGATCGTGGAGCGTGATGGTGAGGTGTTGCTGACCCGTCACGGGCGACCGGTGGTGAAGCTGGTCGCCGTGAATCCGTGCCGAACCGCTCCCGGTCACGCCGATCTGCGCGCCAATATGCCTCGCATGGCGATTCCCAGCGAGGAGCTGATCCGGGCCGATCGGGAACGCCTCGTGTAGCGGATGCCATGAGCGTCTACTTCGACACAAGCGCGCTCGCCAAGTGGTATGTGAACGAGGCTCGGTCCGAAGAGGTCGAGGAGTACCTGCAGCAGGTCTGTCCGGTCTCCATCAGCCTGCTCACCAAGCTGGAGATGAGGTCTCTGATGGCCAGGCGCAGGCGAGAGGGCCATTTCGACTCGGAGACCGAAGGGAAGATCCTCGCCACTTTTGAGGGCGATGTCGCCGCCGGGCATCTGGTGCTGCTGCCGCAGACCGTCGAGTCCTTCCTCATCGCGGAATCGCTGCTGGGAGCCCATCCCGACGTAGGGCTAAGGACCCTGGACGCACTGCACCTGGGCGCGATGCGATCGGCGGGCGTCGCCAGCCTCGCCACCGCGGATCGAGTGATGGCGCAGGCCGCGGCGGCGCTGGGGATGGAGTGCCGGGTTTTCTTCTAGCACCGGCGTGGAATATAGGCTTACATTCGCGCTTCCGAAAGAGAGAGGTAAGCCTGATGGCCACGAATGACCGGCAGCATCGCGCGATCCTGCAGGACATCGCGCATCGTGTGATGCTCGAGCGAGGACTACTGCCGGACTTCTCTGCAGCAGCGCTTGCCGAACTAGGCAGGATTCAGTCGGCCCCCACGATAGTCGGTGAGCCGGCGCGCGACCTCCGGGACCTCCTATGGGCTTCCATTGACAACGATGACTCGCGTGATCTGGATCAGCTTACCGTGGCCGAGGCCTCGCCCGGAGGCAAGGTAAAGATCCTGGTTGCCGTCGCCGACGTGGACGCGCTCGTCAAAGACGGATCGGCCATTGACACCCACGCCCGTCACAACACTACCTCGGTGTATACGGCGGCCCAGATATTTCCCATGCTTCCCGAGAAGCTTTCCACCAACCTCACGTCGTTGAATCTCAACGAGGAGCGCCTATCCATAGTCGTCGAGATGGTGATGGGCGCGGACGGCTCGCTTGAGGATTCCGAGGTCTACCAGGCGCGCGTCCGCAATCGTGCCAAGCTCGCCTACAACGGCGTTGCCGCGTGGCTGGAGGGGACCGGGACTGCGCCCGAGGCCATCACCGCGGTAGATGGATTGGCAGAGAATCTGCGCACCCAGGACAGCGCCGCGCAGAGCATGAGGAGTCTTCGCCACGCTCATGGGGCGCTTAGCCTGGAAACCATCGAGGCGCGACCGGTCTTCGAGGGCGATTCGGTCCGCGATCTGCGAGTGGAGGAGAGGAACCGCGCCAAGGACATCATCGAGGATTTCATGATCGCGGCCAACGGCGTGACCGCCCGGTATCTCGCCGCAAGAGGGTTTCCTTCGATCCGCCGGGTAGTTCGCACCCCAAAACGATGGGACCGGATTGTCGAGATCGCCGCGGAACACAAGTTCGCGCTGCCGGCCAATCCAGATTCCAAAGCACTGGAAGAGTTTCTGACCAGGCAGAAAGCCGCGGACCCGCTTCGCTTCCCCGATCTATCTCTCGCTGTAATCAAGCTGTTGGGCCCGGGCGAGTACATCGCCGAACTGCCGGGTGACACCGCACCGGGACACTTTGGGCTTGCGGTCAAGGACTACACTCATTCCACCGCCCCGAATCGTCGCTACACCGATCTGATAACGCAACGCCTGCTGAAAGCCGCCCTCGAAGGAAGACCGTGCCCCTACGGCAAGGACGAGCTGGATGCTCTGGCAACCCATTGCACGCAAGAAGAGGACGTCGTCAACAAGGTCGAGCGGCAGGTCGAGAAGTCGGCGGCGGCGCTGCTCCTGGAATCGAGGATCGGGGAACAGTTCGATGCCATCGTCACCGGTGCATCTGGCAAAGGCACGTGGGCGCGGCTCCTCACGGTGCCTATCGAGGGGAGGCTGGCTCGCGGGTTCGAAGGTCTTGATGTTGGTGACCGGGTTCGGGTGCAGTTGATATCTGTGGATGTCGAGCGCGGATTTATTGATTTCAAGAGGAGGTGAGGGACATGGGCATCGCGGTGCGCATATATTCCGACTACATCTGACCCTTCTGCTATATCGGCACGGGCATTGTCGATAAGTTGAAGGCGGAGTTTGCCCTGGAGGACACGTGGGTCAGCTATGAGATCCACCCCGAGACTCCGGCCGAAGGCATGCCTCTGGAGCGCCTCCTTGGCCCGGGTTTTCAGCAGAGGCAGGAGAGCCAGCGCCGACGCTGCGCCGAGCTCGGTCTCCCTTTCGAAGGGCCGCAGCTTCTCTCGAACTCCCGGCTGGCGATCGAGGCGGCCGAGTTCGCGCGCGATGCAGGCAAGCACCCCGAGTTCCACCGGGCCGTGCTCGCCGCCTATTTTGCGCACTCCCAGGATATCGGTGATCTCGACGTGCTCTGCCGGCTTGCGGCCGGGTCAAACTCGACGCGGCGGCTCTGCGGGAGGAGCTGACCGCCGGCCGGTATGCGGACAGGCGCAGACACGCCCAGGAAGAGGCCAGCGGGCTGGGCATCACCGGTGTGCCCACGTTCATCTTCGCGACTGGCGCCAGAGTGGTGGGCGCCCAGCCGCTAGAGCACTTTCGGCGGGTGCTCGGGGAGATTCGCGACGGTCAGTAGCCCAGACGGCTGACAAAGGCCAGGCCGGCGACGAGGATGACCGCCACAGCGACCTCGACGGGGAGACTCCCCACGAAGTAGGGGTAGATGATGAGACGAGCCCTACCACGATGTGGGGATCCGGACGCCTTCCGGCCATACATGAGGAGCGCCAGGCCTATCAGGCCGATGAAGCCCCCCAGCAGGATGTTGTTCGCTCAGATCCACGTCCACCGCCGAGGATCAGGCGCCCGCCCTCTTCGCCGACTGGGCAGCCCTCGGCCGGCCGTCGGCGACGAAAGTAGCCGGAGACGATGGCCCCAAGGACCAAGACCCCGCCCGCCACGATAAGGGCCAGATGCATGCCGGAGACGAAGGACGACTTCAGGGCCTCTGCAAAGCCGGCCAGGTTTGCCCCTGCCGGAAGTGATCCTCCGGTCTGCTCCACGCCGTGGCGTGCCTGCTCCAAGATGGTGGCTTTGAGGGCCGGCGGCACGTTGAGCTGCGCGACGATCCTGTTCAGGTCGCGGGTGAAGACGTGAGTGACGATCGCCCCCAACAGCGCGATGCCGAAGACCCCGCCGATCTCCCGGCTGGCGCTGGTGGTGGCGGAGGCCATCCCCGCCCTCTGGGGTGGGACCGAGTTCATGACCGCCGCGGTCATAGGGCTCATGACCATGGCCATGCCGAAGCCGGCGAGGCTGAGGAGCGGCCAGATATGCGTGTAGGGCGTGTTCACCTGCACCTGGGTGAAGAGGAACAGACTGACCGCGTTGAGCGTGAGTCCCACGGTCATCGGCACTCGCGAACCGATGCGGCCGGCCAATCGGCCGGCGAGCGGCGCGAAGACGATGATCATGATCGTGTTCGGTAGGGCGCGGAGCCCGGCCTGCAGCGGAGTGTAGCCCTGGATGTTCTGGAAGAAGAGACTCAGGAAGAAGAACATGCCGAACATGCCGAAACTGACTGCCGCGGAGCAGATGGCTCCGGCCGTGAACGTGCGGTTGCGGAAGAAAGCGAGCTGGAGCATGGGACTCGTGCTGCGCCGCTCGACCACGACGAAGGCGGCGATCGCGACGACGGCCACGGCGAACAGTGTCAGGATGATGGCAGACGTCCAACCGTAGTTGTTGGCCTCGATGAGGGCGTAGGTGAGAGTCCCCAGAGCGACGAAAGCAAGCACCTGCCCGGGGAGGTCGAGGCGGCGACCCTCCGGGCTCTTCGATTCCCGGACCGCAAGGATGCAGACAACGAACGCGATCACGCCGATGGGCACGTTGAGGAAGAACACGCTCTGCCAACCGAACCGGTCGACCAAGAGGCCGCCCACCACCGGACCGGCCGCCAGGGCCATTCCCGAGATACCGGCCCAGATGCCTATGGCCTGAGCCCGTTCGCGGGGATCGAGGAAGGTGTTGGTGAGGATCGCGAGCGTTCCCGGCATGAGGAGCGCCGCACCCAGGCCTTGTACGCCTCTCCCGCCGATGAGCATCGACAGATTCGGCGCCAGTGCGCACAGGAGCGAACCGACGGTGAAGATGGAGAGACCGATAAGGAAGAAGCGCTTGCGGCCGAAGATGTCACCGAGGGTGCCGCCGGTCAGCATGAGGCTGGCGAAGACGAGGGTGTAGGCGTCGATGATCCACTGCAGCCCGGAGATGCCGGAGCCCAGGTCGTTGGAGATGCGCGGGAGCGCCACGTTGACGACGGTGTTGTCGAGCATGGCCATGAAGAGAGCGAAGCACATCGCTCCCAGAGTCAGCATCTTGGTCCGGCGGTCTTGTGCGAACATCGGTCTCCTCTGTCAGTCGGGCGCGCGAGCATCGGCCAGTGCTCCTCGTCGAACCCAGCAAGATAACCTTTGAGGGGAATCATTGCCAAGGGCGCTTGTGTGTATGGCGCTTTGCACGTGGGTATTCCTTAGCGCGGACCTACAATGAGTCAAACATGCTTGTGCTCTTGAGGGAGGAAAGAGATGGCGAAGGTTCTGGTTGTTTACTTTTCATTGACCGGAAAGACCGAGAAGATGGCCGAGTACATTGCCGAAGGAGTGCGCTTCAGCGGCAACGAGGCGGTCACCAAGAAGACATCGGAGATCAAGACTGTCGACGATGTCGCTGGCTATGACGGCTATATCTTTGGCTCGCCCACCTACCACAGGGATATGGCCGGGCCGATGAAGAACTTTCTCTTTCTCGCCGCCAAGGC
The DNA here is from genome assembly GCA_963809395.1 of uncultured Actinomycetes bacterium. Lineage (GTDB taxonomy): Bacteria > Actinomycetota > Thermoleophilia > RBG-16-64-13 > RBG-16-64-13 > CAWEJM01. The sequence goes on from CAWEJM010000010.1 coordinate 39,110, forward strand.
CGATCTGGAGGGAAGGCTGGCAGGAGCCTTTGGCTCATACACACATAGCGGTGATGCTCCAGCCATGATCTTCGACACCATGCAGTACGTGTACAAGATGCGGCCTGTCGCGCTCGGCTCGTTCAACCTCTTGGAGGCCATTGTTGACACGACGGAGGGCACGCGCGCCTGCCAAGACTACGGAAAGGTGTTCGGGCAGAAGCTGGGCGACTGATTCCCTACCGGACCTGCCGTCGGTCACCCGGCCTCTAGCGGATCTGACCCCGGATCTCACCCTTGGGGTTCTGGACGGTGCCCACGTTCACGTAGGCTTGGCCGCTCTCTAGGAGGGCCACGAAATCGGCGACGGTCTTGCCGGTGAGCGACCCTATCAGGGCCGAGGCATTGAAGTTGCCCTGGGCCAGCACTCCGGTAAAGATGCCGCTCTGGTCCGGACCTGGAAACAGGATAAGAAGGCCTCGACCGCTGCTGCCCACCGGGCCCTCGTGGACGCGTGACGCGATCGCATCGGTGAGGTCGCGGACCATAAGGACGAAGTGGACCCGGGTGCCCGTTTCATCGACCTCAAAGGTGGCCGAGCCGGTGGCGGCGGTGTCGACCGGGGGAACGACCTCCGCACCCGAAAGCTCGGCCGTAAAAGTCCTGGCCATGGACTGGACCGTGGTCGCGGTCGTGGAGGTCGGAGCTACTGTCGTGGTTGGGGCAGCGGTGGTGGCGGGACTGGTCGTGGTGGTAGCCGCCTTTGCCGCGCAGCCCGAAGAAGCAGCGGGATAGCCAGAAGAACTATGACAACGCGGGTCTTCTTCACGGCCCGAACCTCCTCGATGCAGGATCTCCACACCACACGCAATTTCCAGGTATTCACCCTGAGTCCGGAGTTCTCCTGCGCGACGCGCATATTCTGTCCAGACCCGTGCGCTAGGATGAGATGGCACTCGGTCTAGACCCGCCAGGAGTGAGAACGATGCGCTTCTTCGACGCACACTGCGACACCATCCAGAAGGTAGTCGAGAACGGTGCGGACTTCACCGCCCTCGGGGGGATGCACGTGACCCTGCCGGGGATGCTGGACGCGGGGATGGGCGCTCAGGTCTTCGCCGCTTGGGCGCTCGCCGAGCGGCTCAAGGGCCGGGAGGATGAGGTGGCCATGCAGATGGTCGAAGCTGTGGGGGCGCTCTGCGCTGAAAATGCGGATCGGCTCATTCTTGCTCGTTCCTCGGCCGATATCGAGGCGGCCTGCACCGGATCGGGCAGGATCGCGGCTATCTCCAGTCTAGAGGGGGCCGATCCCTTAAGAGGCGACCCTCTGGCCCTGGCTCCCTTCTACCGAGCCGGGGTGCGCCTTGTCACCTTGGCTTGGGCCGACAACGCGTTCTGCGGCACCGCGAACAACCCTTTCAGCGACCCCGCGGGCGGCAACGGGTCAGGACTCACAAGAAAGGGGCAGGACCTCGTCGGGTACTGTGAGGAACTCGGCGTGGTTGTCGATGTCTCGCATGCCTCCGACCGCGCCTTCTGGGATGTCTGCGCGGTCAGTACGAAACCATTCGTCGCAAGCCATAGCGACTGCCGGGCTCTCTGCCCAGCCCCCCGCAATCTCACCGACGACATGATCAGAGCGATCGGGGAACGCGGCGGAGTCGTGGGTGTCAATCTGTACCCTGGTTTTCTGTCGCCCGCCTTCTTCGCTGCAGAGAAGGAGTTCAGCGAGCGAGCTCTCGGCGCGGTGCGGCCGGGGGAGGGGACCATCGATGAAGCCGGGGCCGCCATCTCGGCCTTTGTTGCCGGTATTCGTCCGTCCGCCGTTGTCACTGGTGGTGGATCACGTGAAGCACATCATCAACGCAGGCGGAGAGGACTGCGTGGGCTTGGGCGGAGACTTGGACGGGGTCGACAGCACCCCCGCGGGGATGGATGGGGTGGGCGACTACCCTAAGATAGTCGCGCTACTTGATGGAGCCGGTCTATCGCCGACCCAGGTGGAGAAGATCTGCCATCGCAATTTCGTTCGGGTGTTTCGCGCGGTCATGGGCTAGGAGACAACCCTGGCACGGAGGTCTAGAAACAAAAAACGCCGGCCCGAAGGCCGGCGTTTTGAAGTGTTGCGCCCGGCAGGGCGCGGTCACTTAGGGGCGATTCCTACCAGCGGTTGCCGCCGCCGCCACCGTAGCCTCCGCCGCCGCCGCCACCGTAGCCGCCGCCGCCGGAACGAGGAGCACGGGGCACCTGTTCCTTGGCTACGTCGACCTTGAGGGCGCGACCGTCGAGCTGGGTGCCGTCGAGGGCGCCTTTGGCGGTTTGGGCTTCTTCAGCCGATCCCATTTCCACGAAGCCGAAGCCCTTGGGGCGTCCGGAGTCGCGGTCGGTGATGAGATTCACCGAGGCCACCTCGCCATGCGGTTCGAAAAGCGTCCTGATGCTCGCCTCCGACGTCTCGTAACTGAGATTGCCTACGTACAATTTTGCTGAACTCACTAGATCCTCCATGAACGGAGTTATATTGCGACAGACGAGAGGGCAAGACTGGAGACTGGGCGGGGAGGTTGAGAAGCTCGGCGCGGCGCCTGGAGAATATTCCTAACGTATGCTTGACGGGAGTATAGCACAACCGGGGGAGAGCACCGACAGGCGACGTCACAGGGGCGGCCGCGAGTCATGAAGACAGAGATCCACGAGTTCGTCGGTGCGGACAGTCCCGACGCATACCACGGTGTCGGCCCCGCCCCAGTAGAGCTTGAGCGTTCCGTCGTCCTCGGGAATGGCTCCGCAGCAGAAGACCACGTTGTGCACGTAGCCCACTCGCTCCCAGGGGTCCTCAGGTTCGAGGATCCACTCGTCCGCCACCCCCAGCACCTTGGACGGGTCTTCTAGGTCGTGCAGAGCCACGCCCAGCCGATAGACCGAGCCATCCATGGTGGGAAAGACCCCATGGTAGATGTGGAGCCAACCTCTGGTCGTCTTGATCGGGGTGGCTCCCGGTCCTATCTTCATCTGGTCCCAGTGGTAGCCGACCGGCTTCATCACCACGCGGGAATCGCCCCAATGCACAAGGTCGGGTGAGTAGCTGATCCATATGCTCCAGGGGTCGATCTCGGAGTGCGGACGGTCCAGCCTGGCGTACCGGCCGTCGAAAAGCTGAGGAAAGAGCACCACGTTGCGGGAGTCGGCCTGGGTGATGAGCGCGACGCGCTCGACGTGACGAAAATCGGTGGTGCGAGCGAGCGCGACCCGCACTCCATGCCGGGAATAGGCAGAGTAGGTGAGCAGGAACTCCCCGCCCAGAGGAGCACACGCGCATGTCCTCCACTCCCCACTCCTCGTACTCGGCGAATACCCCCTCGTTTCGCCGGCTCAAAGAACGGCTCCGGCCTCACATTGAAGGCGAAGCCGTCGCTGCTTTCGGCGAGCCCGATTATCGAGCGGCCGTTGCGGCGGTGGGAGCGGAAGAGCAGCAGGTAGCGATCTTCATACTTGACCGCTCCGGGGTTGTGCACGGTGGCGACCGGGTACGGAACGTCGTTCTTGGTCAGGATTGGGTTCTGCTCGTACCGTCGGATCATCAAGCAGCCGAGGGCTTGATGCGGCCGAAATCGTCCTCTAGACGCTCGATGTCATCCTCGCCGAGGTAGTCGCCGCGCTGCACTTCGATGAACACCAGGGGCACGGTGCCCAGGTTCTCGATCCTGTGGATCATTCCGCGGTCGATGTCCACCGAGCTTCCGGGCACCACCGACCGAAACTCGCCACCGCGGGTCAGGAGCCCCTTGCCCTCGACTACGGTCCAATGCTCGGAGCGCCGCCGGTGTCTTTGCAGGCTGAGACGCTTCCCCGGGTGCACTTGGATGAGCTTCACCTTGTGCCCAGGACTGTCCTCAAGAATCCGATAGAAGCCCCAGGGCCGCTGGCTCTCCCTCTGTGAGCGCTCCAAGACCTTTAGGTATATTTCCAGATACTTGTCCACCATCCTGTCGACCGAGAAGTGGTCCTCGACGCGTTTCCGACACGCCGCCCTCTCCAGTTCGGGCACTCTCGCCACCGCGTCAACGGCCTCGTCGACCGTGTTCACCAAGAAGCCGGTCCTGCCGTCGGCCACCACCTCGGGCATGCTCCCCTTGTTGAAGGCGATCACCGGGGTCCCGCAGGCCATGGCTTCAACCACCGACAGGCCGAACGGCTCCGCGAAGCTGATGGGATGGAGTAGCGCGTAGGCGCCGCCCAGAAGCTTGTCACGCTTGGAGGGCCCGACGCTGCCCACATACGTGACGCTTGTGCCGTCCACAAAAGGCTCGATCTTCTCTTTGAAATACTCCTGGTCCTGGATTATCCCGGCCATCACCAGCCGCCGTCCCGAGCGCCGCGCGATCTCGATGGCTTCGGAGGCGCCTTTGTCCGCGTGGATGCGGCCGAAGAAGAGGAGGTAGTCGCCGGGTTTGTCCCGGTAGGTGAAGGCTTTCTGGTCGATGCCGTGGTAGGCGTTCGCAACGTAGTTGAGCTCGGGCGAGCGATCGGCGTTGCTGATGGAGACGTAGTGGCAGCCCTCGTCGTACTTACGGTAGACAGGGAGTATGCGGGCCGAGGAAAAGCCATGGATCGTGGTCACCACCGGCGTGGTTGTGAACCTCGACCAGGCCAGCGGAAGGAAGTCAAAGTGGTTGTGGATGAGGTCGAACTCGTCGGCGTGCTCGAAGACATGGGCGATGTGGAGGCATTCCATGACCTTGGCGTCGAGCTCATGGTCTTCCTCGTAGCCGCGGGCGACCACGGCGTGCAGGGTGGCTGTGGTCAGCGAGTCGCCGGTCGCGAACAGTGTGACGTCTACCCCTCGCTTCACCAAACCTTCTGTGAGTAGCGAGACCACTTGTTCCCAGGGCCCGTAGTCGCGAGGAGGGGTCCTCCACGCGATGGGCGAGAGCATCGCTATTCGCATCGCAATCTACCCTCACGATCTTTCATTGACAGGTTTCCGAGTGCAGATGCAGCCACGCGAGCAATTCCGAGACTTTCGCGGTCGCCAGGGCGATGGTGGTGTCCGCCGCCCCGTAGTAGAGCCTCAGATCGTCCCCTTCGACGATCCAGCCGCAGGGGAAGACCACGTCGTGCACGTCGCCCTCACGCTCGTAGATCTCTTCAGGGGCAAAGACCCACTCGTCGCCCCGCAGCAAGACCGTGCCCGGGTCCTCTAGGTCGAGCAGGGCCAGCCCCAATCGGTAGATGCCTCCGGAGACGGTCATCCGTACTCCGTGATACATGACAAGCCATCCTTCATCCGTCCGCAAGGGAGGGGGAGAGAGGCCGATCTTGTTGGCGTCCCACCAGCCGCCGTGGCGCGCGCGCACGATTATCTGATGGTCTCCCCAGTGTTTCAGGTCCGGCGAGTAGGAGAGCCAGATGTGGCAGCCGAGGCCCGCTATAGTAGCTGCCGGACGATGGAGCATTGCGTAACGGCCCCCGAAGAGCACCGGGAAGAGCGCCGCATCCTTGTCGTCCGGCGGCATGACCGGACCGAGACGCTCGAAAGTGCTTGAAGTCCTCGGTGGTCGCGAGAGATACAAGCGGCCCGCCCTTGGAGTAGGCCGTGTACGTAATAATGCAGCGGTTCTCGCCATCCATGCGGCAGATGCGGGGATCCTCGATGCCCCAGACTTCCTCCGGGTGGCCCACAGGGTCGGCGGGGAGCGTCGGATTGGGGTCGACGCGCCAGCCTGTGAAACCGTTCTCGCTTCGGGCGACTGTCAGATGGGACAGTCCGCGCCTGTCTTCGACCCTCATGAGGAGAAGACTCTCGTCACCGACCTTGATCGCCCCGGCATTGAACACGGAGTTGGCCGGGTAGGGGATGTCCTGCGCCGTCAAGATAGGATTGCCCGGATAGCGGGTGAACAGCGTGTCCGTACTTTGACTCATTCTGGCGTGTCCTTTCTCAGACCGCCATCGTTGCCGCTCAGCGCCAGGAGCGGCGCCTGAGACCGGACCGAGCGCGCGGCGCGAAGTCTATGCATGTCGGAAAGCGAGAGGAGCCAGGCCAACGTCGACTCGGCGCCCTGGTTGAGATTGGGTCCCTCCGGTCCGAGGCCGTCATAGCACGCGCCGGTCTTCGGGTCCCAGAGGGGAGCGGACAGATCATTCCGGCCCAGGAACCACTGGAACACCTGGTCGGCCAGATCCGCCCAACGGGTCTCGTCCGGTGGCGGCGTAGGCCGCAACATACGCCTCTATCATGGACTGAGCCTCGAGCGGCTGCTGGTCGAAGCGCGCCCGGTGGCCGCCTCTTCGGTACCAGCCATCGTTGCCCACGGGCCGAAACACGCCGGCTGCGGATCTGCACTTCGGTGAGCCACTCAAGCGCCTTGAGGCCCACCTCCACCATCCTCGCGTTTTCGAGCAACGCGCCCGTCGTCAGCAGGGCCTGCGCCAGTTTGCCGTTGTCGTAGGTCAGGATGTCATCGAACCAGTACCAGTCGTCGGTCGGCATTCCGCTTGAAGTCGCGGAGGAGGCGATTCGCGCAAGGAGCCTGGCCATGCGCTTCGCTCCGCGTAGCTCCGGCAAACCTCTCCAAGATAGGCGTTTATGCCGATCAGGGCCAGGGCCCATGCGCGCGGGCTAGTGAACGTCTCCGCTGCGGGAAGCGCTCGATTGAACAGCGAGGTGGCCGCTGCCAGTTGCCCTTCGTCGGGAGCACGTCCAACCGTGACCCCCAGGGCCCACAGCGCCCGACCCTGGCTGTCCTCCGAGCCGTCGGTCTCCTCCCACCGCCTGTCGTAGGACATGAAGTTGCGGAAGCGTTCTGTGCCCGGATCGAGCGCGTGAGCCAAGAAACCGAGATAGCACGCACTCATGGACGCGAGCTCGTCGTCTCCGGGCAGGAGGTCTTGAGCGGACACGGTGAGTACCAGGGCTCTGGCGTTGTCGTCGGTGCAGTAACCGTGCATGCGGTCGGGTATGTTGAACTTGGCGTGTTGCAGCAGGCCGGTGCTGTCGGTCATCCGCCGTAGGTGCTCGAGATTGATCTCGGGCAGGGCCGCGGCCGCCGGGAGAATCGCCTGCGCCCGGAATCGTCGCGTCGGCTGCCGTTGACCGCGTTCCTTGGCTTCCGCGAACACGTTGAAGTACTCCTGAGCGACCTTGCTCCAGACCGCGTCTCGGGTGAACAAGTAGGCCCGTTTTCGAATGGCATGGCGACGCACCGGATCGGCCAGAAGAGCGAGAACATTGGCGCCAGCGATTCCGCATCACCGAATGGCGTGATCACGCCGCGCTCCTCGGCCAGCATCTCGGTGGCGTACCAGTAGGGAGTGGAAACGACAGGCTTACCGCTACCCATCGCGTAGGCCAGGGTGCCGGACGTGATTTGGGCTTCGTTCCCGTACGGGAGTGACGTACACGTCGGCACAGCCGAGGAACTCGCACAGCTCTTGGATATCGACGAACCGGTTGAGGAACTGGACGTTATCGGCGACGCCCAAGCTTCGTGGCCAGACGTTGAAGAGATGTCCGGTATCGCTCTCCCTCGTGCTTCTTCACGTTAGGGTGCGTCACGCCCAAGAACCAGGTACATGAACTCCGGGTGGCTTTTCACGATCTCGGGCAGGGCGGCGATCATGTGCTCTATGCCTTTGTTGGGCGAGAGCAGTCCGAAGGTGGCAGCGACGGTACGGTCCTCTACGCCGAACCGGTCCTTGTAGTAGTTGGGATCGACGAAGGGGAGGTCGGGGATGCCGTGATGGACGAACGCGATCTTCTCCTCCGGCACCTCGATAGATGTCACGCAGGAAGCCGGCCGCTCGACTGACTCATCACGACCAGCTTGGCCGAGAGCCGGGCGATCTCTGCGGTCACGCTCGGCCTGTTCTGGGGTGGGCTCTTTGAGCACGGTGTGAAGCGTGGTCACCACGGGCATGCGCAACGGCCGATGAGATCGAGTATGAAGCTGCCCGCGGACCCGCCGAAGATGCCGTACTCGTGTTGGAGGCTCGCGACCTCTACCCCGTTTATGTTGAGGAACTCCGCCGCCAGCCGGTACTCCCCGCGGCTTTGCTCGTTCACTTCGAAGTGCACCCGGCTCGGATAGGGATACCCCTCGGGCACGTCGTTCATGGCGGTGGCCCAGACCTCGCTGTCCGGGGCCTCAGCCGCCAGGGATTCTGCAAGGTCCGCGGTAAAGGTGGCGATTCCGCAGCGGCGGGGGGTGTAGTTGCCGATCACGGCGATCCGCGTGGGGCGGGAATGGAGACGCTGGTCCGGCATGGTTGCCTTTCTCTCAGTGGTCATCTGCGTCTTGCGCGCAGCGGTCCATGGGTTCGCCCGGGCGGGCCGGGTTTGACGTGGCGTCAACAGAGCGCACAGGCGGGGGAACCAAGGCCTATGCCTCTCCATGGACCGGTTGGCTCACCGGGAGCAAGTCGTGGAGGTAGGCGAACTTCTCGGAGGCACGGGCACGCCGGTCTACCCGGCGCGTCACTCTATAGTGCCCCGAGAGTCTACCACGTTGGAGTGGCAGCCCTTGACTTAGGCGGGCGTACGCTACACTTGACACAGAGGCAGGGTCGGCAAGTCCATCGTATCTGGAGTCCACAGCGATGACGGCTACAGAAGCCATCATGCATAGTCCGGCGGCCGCAATGGCCGAGGAAGTGCGACGCGGACGGCGTCAGGCTCTGGCCCGGGCGATCACGCTGGCCGAGTCCACCCGGGCCGATCACCGGGCGCGCGCGATCGAGATCCTCGAACTGCTGATGGACCGGACCGGCAATTCCATACGTCTGGGCATCTCCGGCGCGCCCGGGGTGGGGAAGTCCACGTTCATCGACGCGTTGGGCAGCCATGTGATCGACGGCGGCCACCGGGTCGGAGTTCTCGCTGTCGATCCTTCTTCCGCCATCTCAGGCGGATCCATCCTGGGAGACAAGACTCGCATGGGGGAACTGGCTCTTCGCCAGGAGGCTTTCATTCGGCCTTCGCCGGCGGGCCTCACCCTCGGTGGCGTGGCTAGACGTACGCGCGAAGCCATGCTGCTGTGCGAGGCGGCGGGATTCGACATCATCGTCGTGGAGACGGTGGGGGTAGGGCAGTCGGAGACCATGGTTTCGGACATGACCGACGTGTTCATCCTCTTGCTGCAGCCGGGGGGTGGCGACGAGCTTCAGGGGATCAAGCGGGGTATCGTCGAGCTCGCCGACATAGTGGTGGTAACCAAAGCCGACGGTGAGCTTGAGGTCGGAGCCTTGCGGACGGCCGCCGACTACGGGCGCGCCCTAAGCCTTTTGCGTCCGCGCACCCAGGGTTGGAAGGTGCCGGTTCAGACTTGCTCGGCAGTCACCGGGAAGGGAGTCCCTGAGGTCTGGGCGCACGTGGAGCGCTATGCGGCCGAGCTGCGGTCAAGCGGCGAGCTGGCAAGACGACGGACCGAGCAGGCCCGTTCGTGGCTGTGGAATGAAACCTCCCAGGAATTGCAGAACGCGCTGCAGAGTGATCCCAGGGTGCGAAGGGAGCTGCCGGCCCTCGAGATGGCAGTCGCCGAGGGCACTCTGCCTCCGACCAGCGCCGCACAGAGGTTGCTAGACATCTTCTTGGACAGAAAGAGGAGCGAGTGAACGCGATGATAGGCAGATTGGCCCATGTGGCGATCGCAGTCCCTGACCTCGATGCAGCGGCCGCCAACTACCGCGACGTGTTGGGAGCGGTTGTGTCGGAGCCGAAGACGCTCGCCGAATTCGGGGTGGTGGTGAGATTCGTGGAGCTGCCCAACACCTGTATCGAGCTGCTGCACCCGTTCGGGGACGACTCACCCATAGCGGCGTTCCTGAAGCGCAACACGTCCGGGGGTCTGCACCACGTCTGCCTTGAGGTCGACGACATCATGGCCGCCCGCGACACGCTCAAGGCAGCCGGAGCCCGGCCTCTGGGCGAACCGAGAGTGGGCGCGCACGGCAAGCCGGTGCTGTTCCTACACCCGGCCGACTTCAGCGGAACCCTGATCGAACTCGAACAGGCCTGAGGGGTTGGCTCGACGAAGGTCGTGGCGGCCGCCGGCCGGTTTTCACCGATGGAGCAGTTTGATACTCTAGCTGACCTAGCCGGGTCGACCGAGCCGGCCGACCTAGGCTCCAAAGGGGGGAGGGGCCGCGATGAAGGGATTTGCCAAGAAGGGCTTGGACGACTGGGCGACTCTGGTGCAGGAAGAGACCAAGGGTCGATCGCCGGCCGACCTAGCGTGGGAGACGCCTGACAAGATTCTCCTCAACCCGCTGTTCACGGCGGCCGACGTGGCCGGACTGCCGTGCGATGAGGCACTCCCCGGTATTCCTCCGTACGTGCGCGGGCCACGCGCCACCATGTATGCGTGGCGCCCGTGGACCATAAGACAGTACGCCGGCTTCTCCAGCGCCGAGGAGTCCAACGCCTTCTACCGGAGAAATCTGGCCGCCGGCCAGATGGGACTCTCGGTCGCCTTCGACCTTCCCACGCATCGCGGCTACGACTCCGACCATCCCCGGGCCATCGGCGACGTCGGCAAAGCGGGGGTGGCCATCGACAGCGTCGAGGACATGAAGATCCTCTCCGACCAGATCCCGCTCGACAAGATGTCTGTCTCGATGACCATGAACGGGGCGGTCTTGCCGATCATGGCCATGTACATAGTGGCGGCCCAGGAACAGGGCGTGAGGCTGGAGCAACTCTCCGGGACTCTCCAGAACGACATCCTCAAGGAATTCATGGTTCGGAACACCTTCATCTATCCCCCGGGGCCATCGCTGCGGATCGTAGCCGACATCATAGGCTTACTCGGCCCGTCACATGCCCCGTTTCAACCCCGTGTCCATCTCCGGCTATCACATGCAGGAGGCCGGAGCCACGGCGGTGCAGGAGCTGGCCTACACGCTCGCCGACGGCGTCGAGTACGTCCGAGCGGCCGTCAGCGTCGGACTCGATGTGGACGAGTTTGCGCCCCGGCTCTCGTTCTTCTTCGGCATAGGAATGGACTTCTTCATGGAGAGTCGCGAAGCTTCGGGCCGCCCGACTGCTCTGGGCCGAGCTGATGCAGGAGTACTTCCAGCCCACGAAGCCCGAATCTCTGATGCTGCGCACTCACTGCCAGACTTCGGGCGTCAGTCTCACCAGCCAGGACCCGTACAACAACATCGTGCGGACGACCATCGAGGCGTTGGCGGCGGTGTTGGGCGGGACCCAGTCGCTGCATACGAACTCCTTCGACGAGGCACTGGCTCTCCCCACCGACTTCTCGGCCAGGATCGCCCGCAACACCCAGTTGATCCTCCAGGAGGAGACGGGCATCACCCGGGTGGTGGATCCGCTGGGAGGCTCCTACTACGTTGAGGCCCTTACCTACACCCTCGCCAAAGAAGCTCGAGTGCTGATAGACGAGGTGGAGCAGCTCGGGGGCATGACAAAGGCCGTCGCTTCCGGGTTGCCCAAGCTCCGGATCGAGGAGGCGGCCGCTCGGCGCCAGGCCCGGGTCGACCGCGGCGACGACGTGGTGGTGGGAGTGAACAAGTATCAGCCCTCCGAGGAGACGCCGGTCACCCTTCTTGATATCGATAACGCGGCTGTGTACGACGTTCAGATTAGACGTCTGCAAGAGGTAAGGTCGCGGCGCGACGCAGGGGCATGCGAGGCTTCCCTGGCGGCGCTCGAAAGCGCAGCGGCGAGCGGAGAGGGCAACCTGCTGGCCCTGTCCGTAGAGGCCGCGCGCGCCCGGGCGACCGTGGGGGAGATATCGCTCGCCCTGGAAAAGGTGTTCACTCGGCATCGCGCGACCTTCACATCGATCACAGGTGTCTACGGGGCCGCCTACGAGGGGGACGGGGCGTTCATGGAGATTCAGGCAGAGGTGGAGGCTTTCGCCAAGGCGGAGGGCCGGCGCCCTCGCATACTGGTCGCCAAGTTGGGACTCGACGGCCATGATCGGGGCGCGCACATCGTAGCCAGTGCCTTTGCCGATCTCGGCTTCGACGTGGACATCGGCCCGCTCTTTCAAACCCCGGAGGAGGCTGCGCAGCAGGCTCTGGAGAACGACGTCCACGTGGTGGGCGTCTCCTCACTTGCGGCCGGGCATCGAGCGCTGGTGCCGAAGATGGTAGAAGCATTGCGGGCAGGCGGGGGAGAGAACATCGTCGTCGTGTGCGGGGGGATCATTCCGACCCAAGATCATGAGATGCTGCGACGGGCAGGCGTGTCGGCTTTCTTTGGACCGGGGACCAACATCCCGGCGGCGGCAAGGGAGATACTAGTGCTGATCACGAAATACAGGACCGGCGGATAGGGTGTTGCGAACATGATCATCGACGAGAAGACAGAACTGCTGCGCGCCATGAAGAAAGAGGCCCTCCACGGCGGTGGGCCGGAGCGCATCGAGGCCAGGCGCAAGAAGGGCAAGAAGACGGCGCGCGAGCGAGTGGCCGAGTTGCTCGACCCAGGGACGTTCGTTGAGCTCGACACGTTCGTGACGCACCAGTGTCGAGACTTCGGCATGGATAAGAAGAAGGTTCTCGGAGACGGCGTCGTCACCGGCTACGGCAAGGTCGACGGCCGGGACGTCTACGTCTTCTCCCAGGACTTCACCGTCTTCGGCGGCTCTCTGGGCGAGATGTTCGCGCAGAAGATCTGAAGGTCATGGACCTGGCGATGAAGAACGGGGCGCCCGTCATCGGGCTCAACGACTCGGGCGGCGCTCGCATCCAGGAGGGCGTGGTCTCCCTCGGCGGCTACGCCGAGATCTTCTTCCGCAATGTCATGGCCTCCGGCGTCGTGCCGCAGATATCGGCCATCATGGGACCGTGCGCCGGCGGGGCGGTCTACTCCCCGGCCCTGACCGACTTCACCATCATGGTGAAGGGCACGAGCCACATGTTCATCACCGGCCCCGAAGTGGTCAAGACCGTGACGGGCGAGGAGGTCACCTTCGAGGAGCTGGGCGGGGCCATGACGCACAACACGAAGAGCGGGGTCGCGCATCTGGCCGCGGACGACGAAGCGCAGTGCCTCGAGATGATCCGCACGCTGCTCTCCTACCTGCCCCAGAACAACCTGGAGGAGCCGCCGCGGGTGGAGTGCGACGACCCGGCGGACCGCATGGACGAGGAGCTCGACTCTCATCGTGCCGGCCGACCCGAACAAGCCCTACGACATGCGCGACGTGGTCGTCCGCGTGGTGGACGACGGCGAGTTCTTCGAGCTGATGCCCACTGGGGGCAGAACCTCATGATCGGGTTCGCGCGGCTGGGCGGGCGGTCGATCGGCATCGTGGCCAACCAGCCCGCGCACCTGGCGGGCACGCTCGACATCGACGCGTCGGCCAAAGGGGCGCGCTTCGTGCGCTTCTGCGACGCGTTCAACATCCCGCTCGTGACCTTCGTGGACGTGCCCGGCTTCATGCCGGGCACCGCCCAGGAGCACGGCGGCATCATCCGCCACGGCGCCAAGCTGCTGTACGCCTTCTGCGAGGCGACCGTGCCCAAGCTCACCGTCATCACCCGCAAGGCCTACGGCGGAGCCTACGACGTCATGTGCTCCAAGCACATCCGCGCCGACTTCAACTTCGCCTGGCCGTCGGCCGAGATCGCGGTCATGGGCCCCGAGGGCGCGGTCAACATCATCTTCCGCAAGGAGATCGACGACGCCGAGGACCCCGGAGCGCGAAAGCGGGAGCTGGTCGCCGAGTACCGCGAGAAGTTCGCCTCCCCCTACATCGCCGCCCAGCGCGGCTACATCGACGACGTCATCGAGCCCACGGAGACGCGTCCCCGGCTCATCTCGGCGCTGGATGCGTGCGCGTCCAAGCGCGAGGGCCGGCCGCCCAAGAAGCACGGCAACATCCCTCTGTGACCGGGAGAGCGCGAAGGCATGACTAAGCTCTATGCAAACCCGTCCACATCACCGACCTCGTGCTGCGCGACGCGCACCAGTCGCTGCTGGCGACGCGCATGCGCACCGAGGACATGCTGCCCATCGCCGACAAGCTCGACCGCGCCGGCTACTGGTCGCTCGAGATGTGGGGCGGCGCCACCTTCGACTCGATGATGCGGTTCCTGAACGAGGATCCCTGGGAGCGGGTGCGCGCGCTCAAGGCGGCCATGCCCGAACACCAGGCTGCAGATGCTCCTGCGCGGGCAGAACGTCGTGGGCTATCGCAACTACGCCGACGACGTGGTGCGCGAGTTCGTCCGCCTGGCCGGCCCAGGCCGGCATCGACGTGTTCCGGGTGTTCGACGCGCTCAACGACCCCCGCAACATGGAGGCGGCCATCGCGGCGGTGCAAGGAGAACGGCAAGTGGGTCGAGGCCACCATCAGCTACACCAAGAGCCCCGTGCACAACGTGCCGTCGTTCCTGGCCTACGCGGGACGAGCTGGCGGAGATGGGCGCGCAGAGCTTCTGCATCAAGGACATGGCCGGTCTGCTCGACCCCAACGACGCCTACGAGCTGGTGAGCGCGCTCAAGTCCGCGTACCCCGACATCCTCGTGCACATGCACTCCCACTACACCTCGGGCATGGCCTCGATGGCCTACCTCAAGGCGGTGGAGGCGGGCGCGGACATCCTGGACTGCGCCATCTCGTCGATGTCGATGGGCACGTCGCACCCGCCGACCGAGTCGATGGTGGCGGCCCTGGCCGGCACCGACCGCGATACGGGCATGGACATCGCGCTGCTCAAGGAGATCTCGGAGTACTTCCGCGCCGTGCGCAAGAAGTACGCGGCCTACGAGAGCGCCTTCACCGCCGTCGATCCCGCGGTGCTGCTGTGGCAGATCCCCGGCGGCATGATCTCCAACCTCTCGTCGCAGCTGAAGGAGCAGGGAGCCCTGGGACGCATGGACGAGGTGCTGGCCGAGGTGCCCCGGGTGCGCGAGGAGCTCGGCTACCCGCCGCTGGTCACTCCCACCTCGCAGATCGTGGGCACGCAGGCGACGCTCAACGTGCTCATGGGCCGCTACAAGATGATCACCAAGGAGACCAAGGCCTACGTCCAGGGGCTCTACGGCAGGCCTCCGGGCCCCATCGACCCCGAGGTCCAGAAGCTGTGCATCGGGGACGAGACACCCATCACCACTCGTCCCGCCGACTCTCTCGAGCCCGAGCTGCCGAAGAGCAGGGCTGAGCTGGAGGAGTTGGGCATCAGGTTCAGCGAGGAGGACCTCGTCTCGTACGCGCTGTTCCCGCAGGTGGCGCTGGAGTTCTTCGCGCGCCGCGACCGCGCGGAGCGTCCCCGGGAGGAGCTGGCCTCCCTGGCGGCCGCGGTCGCCGATCTGCTCGGCGTGCAGGAGGAGGCGCTGCTGGGCGCTCAGGAGGCGCGGGCGATCGCCAGGGTGTGCCCTGCCGCCCGCGGCCGCGTCGGCCTGGGCCGCCGCCGCGCGCAAGGATCTGATCAGCGGCCGCGCCGTCTCGTGGAGGTACTGACGTGAGGTTCAAGGTCGAGTCGACGGAGCGGAACACCAGATCGTCGCGGGCGCAGACGGCGGGCTGACGCTCGATGGAGAGACGTTCGAGGCCAAGGTGACGCAGGCCCGCGGCGGACCGGCTGATGGTCCAGGTGGGCGACAAGAGCTACGAGGTCCGCGTCATCGAGAGCGGCGCGGAAACGGGCACGTACGTCCTGGAGCTCGCGGGCGAGCGGATCCCGGTGACCGTCAGCGATGTTTCCAGGGGCGGCGGCGCGCGGCGAGAGCCGCCGCTCCGATCGCGCCCGCGACCGTATCCGGCGGGCGACGCCGGCCGCAGCCGACTGGGCCGGTCCAGCCCCTCGATGAGGTGAAGGAGGGCATCTGGGCCCCCATGCCGGGCAAGATCGTCGACGTCCTCATCGAGGTGGGCGACACGGTCGAGGCGGGCGACGTGGTGCTCATCCTCGAGGCCATGAAGATGGAGAACGAGCTGCGCGCGCCCAAGAAAGGCACCGTGACGTCGGTGCTGGTCAAGAAGGGCGACTCGGCCGAGCGCGGCCAGTTGCTGGTCGCGCTCGAGTGAGGGCCGAGTCTAGCGCTTGATCGCCCGGATCGCCTCGGCTCGTTCCTGAAGGGCCTCGGCCTCTTTCGGCCGGCCCGTTTCTCTGTAGAGCGTCGCCAGATTGTCAAGGCTCAGCGCCACGTCGGGATGATCCGGAGCGAGGGCCTTCTCCCGGATGGCCAGGGCGCGTTCGTAGAGCGGCTCGGCCTCCGCGTACCGGCCTGTGGCGCGATAGAGTTCCGCGAGCCCGTTCAGGCTCAGGGCCACATCGGGATGATCCGGTCCGAGGGCCTTCTCCCCGATCGCGAGGGCGCGTTCATAGAGCGGCTCGGCTTCCGCGTAGCGGCCTTGGGCGCGGTACATCTCCGCCAGATTGTCGAGGCTTGCCGCCACGTGGGGATGATCGGGGCCCAGAGCCTTCTCTCGGATGGCTAGGGCGCGCTTGTGGAGCGGCTCGGCTTCCGCGTAGCGGCCTTGGGCATCGTAGAGCACCGCGAGGTTGCCCAGGCTGGTGGCCACGTCGGGATGATCCGGGCCTAGAGCCTCCTCCCAGATCGCCAGCGAGCGCTTGTAGAATGGCTCGGCCGCCGCGTACCGGCCCTGGACGCAGCAGAGCACCGCGAGGCCGTTGAGACTCAGGGCCATGTGGGGATGGTCTGGACCAAGGGTCTTCTCCCCGATGGCGAGGGCGCGTTCGTAGAGGGGCTCGGCCAAAGCATACCGACCCTGGACGTAGTACAGCTCGGCGAGGTTGCCGAGGCTGGTGGCCACGTCGGGGTGGTCCGGACCGAGGGCCTTCTCCCGGATCGCCAGGGCGCGTTCGTAGAGGGGCTCGGCCTCCGCGTACTGGCCCTGGGCCCGGTACAGCTCCGCCAGACTGGCCAGGCTGGCGGCCACTTCTGGATGGTCTGGACCGAGGGCATTCTCCCGGATAGCCAGAGCGCGCTTGTGTAGCGACTGGGCCTCTGCATATCGGCCTTGGGCGTCGTGGAGCAACGCGAGATTGGCCAGGCTGGTGGCCACGTCGGGATGATCGGGACCGAGGGCCTTCTCCCGAATGGCCAGGGCGCGTTCGTGGAGGGGCTCGGCCGCCGCGTACTGCCCCTGGGCCCGATAGAGTTCTGCGAGACCGCTCAGGCTCAGCGCCACGTCCGGATGGTCGGGACCGAGGGCCTTCTCCCGGATGGCCAGGGCGCGTTGGTGGAGGGGCTCGGCCGCCGCGTACTGCCCCTGGGCCCGATAGAGTTCCGCGAGACCGCTCAGGCTCAGCGCCACGTCGGGATGGTCGGGACCGAGGGCCTTCTCCCGAATGGCCAGGGCGCGTTGGTAGAGCGGTTCCGATTCCGCCTGCCGACCCTGAGCGCTGCGCAGCGCCGCCAGGTTGTCGAGGCTCAGCGCCACGTCGGGATGATCGGGGCCGAGGGCCTTCTCCCGAATGGCCAGGGCGCGTTGGTAGAGCGGTTCCGCCTCTTCGTGGTTGCCCTGGGCACTGTACAGCGCCGCTAGGTCATCAAGGATCAACGCCACGTAGGGATGGTCTGAGCCCTGGTCCGTCTCTGCGATCACGAGCGCGCGTTGGTAGAGCGGCTCGGCCGCCCCATAGAGGCCTCGGGCCCGATACACGCGCGCGAGGTTATCCAGGCTCAACGCCACGTCAGGATGGTCTGGCCCCAGGGCCTCTTCCCGAATCGCCAATGCCCGCTCGTGGAGCGGCTCGGCCTCTGTATACCGGCCTTGGGCCTCGTAGAGCACCGCAAGGTCGCCCAGGCTTGTGGCCACATCGGTGTGATCGAGGTCCACTGCTTGCTCCGCAACCTGCAGCGCCCTTAGAGCCACCGTGATGGCGCGTTCGCGTTCTCCCTGGTCGTAGAGCGTCGAGACCTCGACGCTGAGCCTCTTCAATTCGTCGCCCTGTTCGTGTCCGTTCATGACACGGACTGTATAGGCTGACCGGCGGCTCGTCAACCTCAGTCCGGTCCGCGTCCTAGAAGTGGCGCTCCAACAGACCTTTGAAAGCTTTGCCGTGGCGGGCTTCATCCCTCGCCATCTCGTGGACCGTGTCATGGATGGCGTCGTAGCCCAGTTCCTTGGCCAACTTGGCCAATTCCACCTTGCCGGCGGTCGCGCCGTACTCGGCCTCGACACGTAGTTGCAGATTGGTCTTGGAGTCGGCGGAAAGCACTTCACCCAGGAGTTCCGCAAAACGAGAGGCATGTTCTGCTTCTTCGTAGGCGATACGCTTGTAAGCCTCGGCGACTTCAGGATAGCCCTGGCGGTCGGCGGCCCTGGACATAGCCAGATACATGCCCACTTCGGTGCATTCCCCATTGAAGTTGTTCTTCAGACCTTCGATGACGCGAGCGTCCACGTCTTTGGCGATGCCGATAACGTGCTCGGCCGCCCAGGTCGTGTCACTTGCGGTCGCCAGGACGAACTTGGACGCGGGTGCTTTGCACTGGGGGCAGTTGTCCGGCGGTGAATCGCCTTCGTAGACATAACCGCACACGCTGCACCTGTACTTCATACGAAAAACCTCCTGCGAACGAATTGCTGTGACTACAAGAGCGACCGGCTTCTCCGGGGCTCCCGGCGATCCGGGAATCCGGCGGTCTCTCGCTCATACTTCCATCAACCCGTGCTGATGAAACCTGGGGTGGTCGCCGGGTCGAGCGAATGCGGCCGTGGCAGTAGCCGGACGACGCTACCGTGCGCTGCAGTCCCAGGTCTGAGGGCGCAATCCCTTGCGACTGACGAAGCGGTAGGCGTCGTCTTCGGGGCGCTCGCGGGCGTCGTCGCCGGCGCGCAGCGTCGCCTCATGTTCCGTCACCTCGATGCACAGGGTGGCCTCAGGGTGCCTGGACCGGAGTAGGTTGGCCAGTAAGAGCGCCTTCTCGGCCCCGTCCCCGCGCCCAAAGTTCCAGACCTCGTCTGGCTGAGCCAGACGTCCGGGTTCGTCGTAGATCGACTCGTCGGCCAGCGCTTCCACGGCCGTCACCAGGGCGGTGTCGTCAAGGTCGGCGCAGGCCGCGATCGACACCGGGCAGCGTTCGAGGGCTGCCTTCAGGAAGGGCTCTGCTTCGGTGCGGTTCAAGTCGCGATAGGCGTAGAAGGCCAGGTCCGCCAGCTCGTTCGTCTCCCGGAGGGCTTCGAGGCGCGCGACCACGTCCGCGCGCTCCATACTCACATCGAGGCCCAGCGGCGGCTGATCCCGCCTGAAGGTCTTGGTGGCCGCGTCGGGCAGGCGTGGTTCGGTCCAGCAGAATCGCCGCAACCTATCGATCGCGTCTTGACCCTGCATGCAGGAGGAAGTGACCCGCTCGACGAGAAGCGCAAATCCCTCGGGAGTGCGGATGTCGACCCTGCCCTGGCGCACCACCTGCTCCAGGTCGTCCAGCACGATGCGGCCGGGGAGCGGCTGCGACTCGAAATCCTCGCCCGCCACCTCCATCATCAGCCGCTCGCGGGTGTCATCGTTGAACCGGAACGGGCAGTCGTACTCGTAGGTCAACAGCTTCTCCATGGCGATGTAGCGATCGACACCGAAGTTTCGCCAGCGCACCTGGAAGCACTTCTGGATATCGGCCGTGTGGCGCACGAAATTGCCGAGGATCTCCGGAGTGAGCGGAGTCTGCAGGAGGCGCCGCAGCTTCGTGGCGAAGCGCTTGTACTGCTCCGGGTCGATGGTCGCGTCGGGGAACATGACGTGGATGCAGCCGGTCTCGTGAGCCACCACCGTCACCCGCTCGTTTTCGAGGGCCCGGCGGGCCTGGGCGGAAAGCGCGGTGCCGTTGAACCACATGTTCTTGGTCACCAGCCGGCGATTGTTGGTGAGGATGCCGTGACCGGTGTCCACGAAGTTCTGCGAGTGGAGCGGCGTGGCCATGAGGAAGATGTCGCTCGAGGGGGATGCGCCCGACTATGAACAAGGCGGCCGCATACAAGGCGGCCAGGGAGACGCATTCTCCAGCTCCAAAGGCGTACGCGGGTTTGTGGCAGAAGGCATCCATGGCCTCCACGGTCTCGGTCTTCCAATAGGGGATGACATCGCCTTCGTACTTGTCCAGGCCGAAGTGCGTGCGAATATCGATGTCGAAGTAGTACTTGTCGCCTTCGTAGCCGAAAAGGGCGTTGGATTGAGACAACGCTTCCGGGCTCACATAATCCTGGAACCGTTCCATCTCCCGCTGCTTGGAGGTAAGCCCCCAGGTGTCGAGGTCGAGGTTGAACGCGTAGTGGTCCATGATGTACTGCTTCAGCCGGGTGATGCGACGGTAGGGTGTCATCGTCTCGATGCCCGCGAACCAGGGATCGTCACGCCACTTCCAGATACGGGGCGACATGATGTTGGCCAGCACGCAGGCGTACATCAACTCGGGAAAGATGAACACTTCCATGTCGGAGAGCGTCACCGCCGAGGACTTGCGCTCCAGATCGCGCCGGTCCAGATCGCGAAGCTTCGTGGTCAGCGTCTTCATGGTGTCATCCTAGCAGTCACGCGGGACATCGGCATGCGCCGCGATGGTCGAGCAGGCGCTTGTTTTCCGGCATCGGCTTCCCTATTATCCTCCGCGGCTGACACCCAAGCGCGCCGTTCGGGGCGTTGCCGCGGGAGCCGCGGCGGAAAGGCTTTTCTGGCGATGGAAAGACTGAAGTACCACGACATCCTCTACAGCGACGCGCAACTGGGGCCATACCCGGAGCACCTGCTGAAGCGCGTGGCCAAGCCCACCAACGAGATACCCGGTCCGGTCGCCCGTCGTTCGATGAAGGAGAGCGTCTTCATCCGCTCCTTTTTCGGGGAGTATGGGGAAGAGATCCAGGAGAACTTCAAGCGCATGACGGTGCGGTACCCGTTGGGGGCGGCGCTGGTCGACCTGCAGTGGTTCGTCAACAAGTACAAGGACAAGCGCCCACCTATGGCCGCGAAGAAGGCCCCGATCCCCGACGACCCCCGGGTTATGAGCCGTCACTTGAAGTCACTGGGCTACTTTCTGGGCGCCGATCTCATGGGTATCGGCCGGCTGCCCCAGTCGGCGGTCTACAGCTCCGACGTGCGCGGGAAGCCCGATCGAGGCCCCCTACAAGTACGCCATCGTGTTCGCGGCCCGCAAGAGCGAACGGACGCTCACGGCCTCCAACGGCTGGGACGACATAGTCGACCCGGTCAGCTTCCAGACCTACCAGCGCCTGCTCATGCAGACCGAGGTGGCGGCCAACTACATGCGGCGCTTGGGCATCGACGCGGAGCCGACCAACATGAACAACTACTCGACTCTCATGCCCCAAGTGAGTACTGGAGGCGGGACTGGGGGAGGTGTCGCGGATGGGCATCATCCTCAACCCTTTCTTGGGGGCCAACTTCAAGGCAGCCGCCGTTCTCACGAACCTGGAGCTGGAGGTAGACGGTTACGTCGACTTCGGCCTGCAGGAGTACTGCGGCACCTGCACCATCTGCGCCGAGCAGTGCCCGGCCCGGGCCATCACCAGGGGCAAGCAGGTGCTCTACAACGGCTACTACACCTGGAAGCTCAACTACAACGCCTGTTCGGACTTCGACGTGCTTAACAAGGAAGGCTGCGTCTGCGGGCGCTGCACCAAGGTGTGCCCCTGGCACCGTCCCGACATGGAGCCCCGCGACTGGGCCGAGTGGGACGGCAGTCTGGAGTGGCTGCACAACACGGTCAATGAGCAGCGCGACAGACTCGTAGCGAACAACTTCGTGGATCCTCGGGAGCGGACGAACAAGTGGTGGTTCCGCCTCGACGAGGTCGACGGCGAGATCGTCACACCGACAGCCAGGAACAAAGAGAAGATCTGCCGCGAGTATCCGCTGCAGGAAGCGGTTGAGAGTCCCGAGTAGCGGATCTTCGCCGGAATCCGCCAGGCGCCCGGCCTCCCGTGGAGGTCTGCCTAGGCCCCCACCACCTGGGCCAGCGACTCTTCCATGATGTCCAGACCGCGCTCGAGCGTCTCCCAGTCGATGGTGAGGGGCATAAGCGTGCGGACGATGTTGTCGTGCGTGCCGGCGATGATGTTCACCAGCCCGTTCTCGTAGAGCTTGACCCGGTAGGCCTTGGTAAGGGCGGTGGCCGGCTTCTTGGTCTCGCGGATCTTCGACCAGCTCCATGGCCACCATGGCGCCCAAACCGCGCACGTCGCCGATCACCGGGAACCTCTTCTGCATGCTCCTGAAGCGCTCGGTCACCCGGCGGCCCACCTCTACCGCCCGTTCGGGCAGGCGCTCCTCTTCCATGATGTCGAAGACCGCCAGGCCGACCTCGCAGGCCAGCGGGTTGCCGCCGAAGGTGCCCCCGATGCTGCCCGGGCCGGGCGCGTCCATCACCTCGACCTTGCCGGTGATGCCGGCGATGGGATATCCGGCGCCCAGCGCTTTCGCCGTGGTCATGATGTCGGCCTCCACGCCGTAGTGCTCCATGGCGAACAGCCTGCCGGTGCGGCCGAAGCCGGTCTGGATCTCATCGGCGACGAACAAGATGCCGTGTTCCTCGCAGATGGCCTTGAGCCTGCCGTGGTATTCCGGCGGCGGCACGATGAAGCCACCTTCGCCCTGCACCGGCTCCGCTACGACGCAGGCGATCTTGTCGGCCTGGAACCGGTTGCCGAAGCCGCGCCGCAGCAGCTCGGCGCACTCGACCCCGCAGGAGGGGTAGGCGAGGTTGAGCGGACACCGGTAGCAGTAGGCGTAGGGGATGCGATAGATCTGGGAGGAAAAGGGTCCGAAGTCCTTCTTGTAGGGGACGATCTTGGAGGTAAGGCCCATGGTCAGGTTAGTGCGCCCGTGGAAGGCGTTTTCGAAGACCACGATGCCCTCGCGCCCGGTGGCCGCGCGGGCGACCTTGACCGCGTTCTCCACCGCTTCGGCCCCGGAGTTGACGAAGAAGGTACGTTTTGGGGTGTCGCCCGGCGCGTGCCGATTGAGCTTGTCGGCCAGGCGGATGTAGGAGTCGTAGCCGAAAACACTCATCGAGGTGTGAGCGAACAGATCCACCTGCCGATGGGCCGCGGCCATGATCCGGGGATGGGAATGACCCACGTTCATGACGCCGATGCCCCCGGCGAAGTCGATGAACTCTCGACCATCGGTATCGACGATAATGGCGTTCTTGGCCCGCGCAACGAGCGAAGTCGTGGCGCTGACGACGCCTCGCGGCAAGGCCTCGGCTCTCAGTCGATCTATCTCGGTGTCCATGCCGCGCTCCCTCGTCGGTGCGATCTCCGCCTAGGACCCGCTGGTAGGCGTAGCCGCTGCGTCAGGCGTCACCGTCGGATCGGCCGCCGCCGCGTCGTCGGTCGCAGCAGCGTCGTCCGCTTCATCGTCAACGACCGCGAGGACGACCGGCGGAGCGAGCTTCTCCTCCAGGGCATCCTGTTTCCGTTGCATCCGCGCTGGTAGGACGAAGAAGTGATCGAAGAGAGACTGGAGGACATCGAGGAGCCATTCAGGCTCTCCCGGTTCCACGGCGGTCATGATCTCGGGTCTGAGGCTCTTGGCCGAATCGGGTTCCAGCTTGGCGACCTGGGAGAGCTTCTGCAGAGCCTGCTTGAGATAGGCGGGTAGGCTGGACGATATAGCCGCCTGGCGGATCTGGTCGGCCAACCCGCCGTGTCCGGCGTGGACCTGGGTGGCCAGAAAGCGGTGGAGCAAGCGCCGGCTGATGGCCGCCGAGGCTTCGGGGCTATAGAAGAGGATCTGGCAGGCGACGTGATAGTCGGCCGCGAAGTCCGCCGGTACGTCGGCGCTCAGCCGGGCTCGGGTGGACGACGCCGGCCACGCAGGGTAGGTGCATCCCTCTTTGGTGCACAGAGCGATGATCAGGCGGTCGCAGGTGGGGCATCTGAGGTTGGAGACCTGCCAGGAGCCGTCCTGGTCCTCCCCCAGCGCAAAATAGTGGGGCGTTGCCGTGTATTCCGATAGGCAGTGCGGGCATTCCATGCCTTTGTGACCCTCCTTGGCCGAAAGCAAGCAGACGGACGTGTGAACGAGTGAGGATACTCGCGAATCGGGTTCGGCGGCAACTCCTAGGTGTTGCCGAGCGCTTTCTCGGGAATACTCTCCTCAGTAGCGCAACCCTGCTGGAGGAATCTCGGGTCGCGCCGATGAAATAGAACGAACACGGACGGCGCTCCTCCAGCGCGTGGAGGCGTCGGGTGGTCCAGCGGCCTGCCAAAGGGAGAGACACGTGATGTCAGAGAGCACCGAGGTACGGAGAACCCTGCGTCTGGGTGACATTCTCATCGAACGGGGCATCATCTCCGAGGTTCAACTCAGCAGCAGCCTCCAGCACCAGAAGAGAGACCGGAGCCAGGCTGGGGGAGGCCTTGACTCATCTCGGCTACGTTACCCCCGAACAGATCGGCGGACGCCCTGGCCTGGCAGGGCACCTATGGGCTCTCGGCTCTGACGGAGATAGTCCCCAATCCGAGCGCCGTTGCGCTGCTCACCGAGAAGTTCTGCCGCGCCCGCCAAGTGCTGCCCATCGACTTCCACTCGAACCGGGCTCTCGTGCTCGCCATGGTCAATCCGGCGGACGTGCTCACCATCGACGACGTGCGCCTCATCACCGGCTTGGAGGTCACCCCCGTGGTGGCCACTCTGGGCGTCCTCAGCGAGGCCTGGGAGACGGTCTATGCTCGACGAGGCCGACTGGAGAGCGCTCCCACGCCCGAAGAGGAGCAGACGGGTCCCAGCGACCAGGAGCTGGCCGAGTACGACACCGTGGTCTCGCTGGTGGAGGAGATCCTGGCTACCGGCATGCGGCAGAAGGCCTCCGACCTTCACTTCGAACCTCAGGCGGACCGCATGGTCGTGCGTGTTCGTATCGACGGGGTGCTCCATCACATGACCGAGATCCGCAGATGAGATCAAGGCGGGGGTGGTCTCGCGCATCAAGATCATGGGAGACATGAACATCGCCGAGAAGCGTCTGCCGCAGGACGGCCGGGCGACCTTCCGGGCCGACGACCGTTCGGTCGATCTCCGTATCGCCAGCATCCCCACGGTCTTCGGGGAGAACGTCACCGTCCGCCTGCTCGACGACCGCATGTTCAACATCACCCTCCAGAACCTGGGCATGGGGGAGCACGAACTGTCTCTCTTCCGCAAAGCGCTCAAGCGGCCGTGGGGCGAGATCCTCGTCACCGGGCCCACAGGTTCGGGAAAGTCCACCACGCTGTACGCCGGGCTCGAGGAACTGAACAATCCCGGAGTCAAGATCTACACGGTTGAGGATCCGGTGGAGCGACGGATGCCCGGCATCCTGCAGACACAGATACGGTCGAACATCGGCCTCACCTTCGCCTCGATGCTGCGATCCCTGGTGCGGAGCGACCCCGACATCATCATGATCGGCGAGATTCGCGACTATGAGACAGCGCTCATTGCCACGGAGGCTTCGCTGACCGGACACCTGGTGCTCTCCACCCTGCATACCAACGACGCCGCGTCGGCTATCACTCGCCTCATGGAGATGGGCCTGCCCGCCTATCTCATCGCCTCGGCCTGGAATGCGTGGTGGCTCAGCGATTGGCCCGGCAGTTGTGCTCGCGGTGCAAGGAGACGGTCACTCTCACGCCGGCGAACATGACCGAGGAGGAGCGCGACTTTCTGGGCGTTACTGAAGCAGTAATTGCAAGAGCAGTAGGATGCAATCGCTGTTTCAGAACCGGCTACAGCGGCCGCATCGGTCTGTTCGAGGTGCTGCCCATCGGCCGGGAGATCCGCAACCTGATCCTCAACCACGCCACCTCCGACGAGTTGCGCGACCAGGCGCGTGGCCCTCGGGACCAGGAGTCTGCGGGAAGACGGCCGTCTCAAAGTCCTGGCCGGCCTGACCACCATCGAAGAAGTCGAGCGGGTCACCGCCTGACCTGCGCGGGCGTGGCCACCGAGTGGAGGACGGCGCGATGGCCTACGACATTTCCGTGATCCGGCCCGAGATGCGGTTCGAGCAGGTGAAGTCCAGAGGGCAGGGCTTCAGTCCCGACCGGAAGGCCGGCATCAAGAAGGCGCTGACGTACGCTCCACACCCTGGAGATCATGGCGACCACCATCTACAAGTGCCAGATCACGACCAAGCCCTGCGAACTCAACACGCAACTCACGGCCGCCATGTGCAACGAGATGACTCACATGCAGGACTTCCAGACCAAGTTGTACGAGTACGGCTTCAAGCCCAGCAAGCTGCGCTGGATGTATTGGATGGTCGGATATGCCTTCGGTCTGGGTTCGCGCCTGTTGGGTCCCCGGAGGATCCTCAGGACCGGCATCTGGGTGGAGGGCAAGGCCGTCCACCACTACGCGCAGTTGCTTGCCGCCGTCGACTGGGACGAAGAGACCCGGGTGTTCATCGAGAAGGATCAAGCCGACGAGCACGGCCACATCGAGAGATGGAGACGGTTGCTGGACGGCATCGGCAAGGGGGGTCATGGCGCGCTGCGACGAGATGCGAGAGGGCGAGGTCTATTACTGCGAGCAGTGGCCTGGAGATCAGGTGATCGAGGTGCAGCCACGAAGAAGGGAGGAGGCGAGAGCTGCCGCATCGAGGACTTCGTTGCGGGCGACCCGCTACTTGAAGGAGGCTGACGGTGGCCAAGCACAGGATCGGCTGGCTGCCCGGAGACGGGATCGGGATCGAGGTGCTGGCCGCGGCCCGCGTGGTGCTCGATACGCTGAAGCTCGACGCGGAGTACGTGGACGGCGACATCGGCTGGGAATGCTGGCGGCGAGAGGGGGACGCGTTCCCGGAGCGGACGATCGCCCTACTCAAGAGCGTCGACGCTGCCATGTTCGGTGCGGTCACCTCCAAGCCGGTGAAGGCCGCGGAGGCCGAACTGGCCGCCGAGCTGAAGGGCAGAGGACTCGTCTTCCGTTCTCCCATCGTGCGCATGCGGCAACTGTTCGACCTGTATGTGTGCTTGCGACCCACCAAGGGCTACGCAGGCAACTCTCTCAACTACAAGGAGGGCATCGACTTGGTGGTCTTCCGGGAGAACACGGAGGACCTGTACGCGGGGGTGGAGTTCTCTACCGTGCCCGATGAACTGGCGGAGGTGTTGGGCCGCCTTTCGAAGAACTTTGCGCCTTTTCTCAAGCTGGAGGGCGATGAATACGCCATCTCCTGCAAGGTGAACACCCGGGCCGGCTCGGAGCGCATCGCCAGGGCGGCCTTTGATTTCGCCAAGGAATTCGGGCGCAAGAAGGTGACCATCGTCCACAAGGCCAACGTGGTGCGGGCTACCGACGGGCTGTTCCTGGAGACTGCGCGGGAAGTGGCCAAGGAGTATCCGGGGATCATGGTCGATGACGCCAACATCGACGCCATCTGCATGTGGCTCCTGAAGGATCCCTTCAACTACGACGTCCTGCTGGCCCCCAACCTGTACGGCGACATCATCTCCGACCTCTGCGCCCAGATGGTGGGCGGTCTGGGCTTCGGTTGCTCGGGAAATATCGGGAAAGAGTTGGCCGTGTTCGAGCCTACCCACGGCTCGGCGCCCAAGTACGCGGGGATGAACAAGGTGAACCCGATCGCCACCATCCTTGCCGCCAAGATGATGCTCGACTGGCTGGGCGAAGCCGAGAAGGCGCAGCGGCTGGAGGCGGCGGTAGCGGCGGTGATCGCCGAGGGCGCCGTTCGCACCTACGACATGGGCGGCGTCGACACCACCATGCAGATGGCGGAGGCCATCGCAGCACGGTTGTGAGGCGAGCGGCGCGGCTCGCAGCATGCAACGACTACGGATCGGGAGGAGGCCGGAACGCATGCGCGGATACGGGACCGAGGCGGGGGGCGCGGGATGACAAGAAAGTCTTCGGTGCTGCGGAAGGCCATCATGGAACGGCGGGCGGTGGCGGTGCCCGGAGCCCACGATGCCTTCAGCGCCAAGATCATCGAGAAGTGTGGGTTCGAAGCCATCCAGGTGTCCGGCTACGGGGTGGCGGGCTCCCTCCTGGGGAAGCCCGACGTGGGCTTGGTACAGATGAAGGATGTTCTCGATATCACCTGGAACATCGCCCAAGCGGTCGATATCCCGGTGATGGCCGACGTGGACACCGGCGGGGGCAACGCGGTCAACGCCGCCTGGATCGCCGAGCGGCTGATCGCCATGGGCGTGGCCGGCATGAACATCGAGGACCAGGTCTTTCCCAAGCGTTGCGGGCACATGGCGGGCAAGGAGGTCATCGACGCCGACGAGATGGCCGGTAAGGTGAAGGCCTGCGCGGCGGTCCGCGACCGACTCGACCCCGACTTCATCATCAATGCCCGCACCGACGTGTTCGCGGCGCTGGGGCTCGACGAGGCCATCCGGCGCTGCAACCTCTATCTGGAGGCGGGGGCCGATCTGGCCTTCATCGACGGCATCAGGACCCGGGCCGACGTGGAGCGGGCGGTGAAGGAAGTCAAGGGACCGCTGTCGGTGAATCTCATGGACGCCATCAGCGGCATGAAGACCGAGATCATCCCCATTCCCGACCTGGCGGCCATGGGGGTGGGGCGGGTGTCCATCCCGGTGGCCTCCATCATGGTGATGCACAAGGCCCTGATGACCTTCTTCACCGCTCTCAAGGAATCGCCCGACCGGGACGCTGCCCGGTCAGACCCAGTGGGTGAGCTCGTTCGAGGAGTACACCGATTTCGTGGGCTTGAAGGACTACAAAGCCCTCGAGGACGCAGTACCTGCCCAGACAGCGCCTGGAGAGCAAGTACGGAGAAGCCAAGAAGATCGTGGGCTAGCGCGATGGGCCCCGTCGACCACAAGGAGGATCGCTAGTGGGCATGACCGTTGCGGAGAAGATCCTGGCCCGGGCGGCCGGCCTGCCCCGCGTCTCGGCGGGTGAGGTGGTAGAGCCGGCGGTCGACCTGGCCATGTCGCACGAGAACTCGGCTCTTGTCATCAACCAGCTCGACCAGATCTTCGAGGGCACGGGGCTCGAGACCAGAGTGTGGGACCCGTCCAAGATCGCCATCATCTTCGACCATCGGGTCCCGGCGGAGACCGCGAAGACGGCCACCAATCAGAAGAAGATCAGGGAGTTCGTGGCCGCGCAGGGCATCACCAAGTTCCACGACATCCGCGCCGACGAAGGAGGCATCTGCCACCAGATCCTCGCCGAGAACGGGTACGTGCGGCCCGGGCATGGTGGTGGTGGGCGCCGACAGCCATACCAGCACCCACGGGGCTCTGGGAGCCATGGCCATCGGAGTGGGGGCCACCGACCTCTCCGCGGTGTGGGCCCTGGGGCGGAGTGGTCAACGTGGAGGTCCCGGCCACCATCAAGGTGGTGGTCGACGGAGAGTTCCGGCCGGCCGTCGGCGCCAAGGATCTGATCCTCTATCTCATCGGCATGATCTCGGCTGAGGGGGCCAATTTCCGGGTGATCGAGTTCCACGGCCGGGCGATCCGGCACATGTCCACCTCGGGTCGGCTGGTGCTATGCAACATGTCGGTGGAGGCGGGCGCCACCTGCGGCATCATGCCCGCCGATGACGAGACCATCCGCTACCTGCGAGAAGAGGCCGGGGTCACCGATCCGATCGCTCCGGTCCTGCCCGACGCGGACGCGGAATACGAAGAGGTCATCGAGATCGATGTGACCCGCTTGGAGCCGCAGGTGGCCAAGCCGCACACCGTCGACAACGTCGTCCCCGTGGGCGAGGCGGAGGGCGTGAAGATCGATCAGATCGTCATCGGCTCGTGCACGAACGGCCGCCTGGACGATCTGGAGATAGCAGCCGCCGTTCTCCGGGGCAAGAAGGTGGCGAAGGGCACGCGCATGCTGGTGTTCCCGGCCTCATGGCGCATCTGGGCCGAAGCCATGCGCAGGGGGTATCTCGCCGACCTGGCGGGCGCGGGCGCCGTGATCATGAACCCTGGGTGCGGTTGCTGTCTGGGCATCCACCAAGGCGCGCTCGGTGACGGGGAGGTGGCGCTGGCGACCACCAATCGCAACTTCAAGGGTCGCATGGGCAACCCCAACGCGTCGGTCTACCTGGCGTCGCCGGTTACCGCGGCCGCAAGCGCTCTTACCGGGGTGATAACCGACCCTCGGAAGGGAAGGAGTTGACATGGCCAAGGTAGTTCTCCGGTTGGGCGACGACGTCTCCACCGACGCCATATATCCCGGCCGCTTCATGGCCACGGTGCTTCCCAGCGAGACTCCGCAGTACTGCTTTGCCGATCTGACTGAGTTCCACAAGAAGTTGCGCGACGGTCAGGTGGGGCCAAACAGCGTGATCGTCGCCGATCGCAACTTCGGCACCGGTTCCTCCCGCGAGCAGGCCGCCTCGTGTCTGAAGGGCTGGGATCTGACCGTGGTGGCCAACAATTATGCTCGCATCTTCTTCCAGAACGCCGTCAATGTGGGACTCCGCCTCATTATCTGTCCCACTATCGAAGCGGCGGAGGGGGATGAGTTGGAGTTCACACCTGACGCGGTGGTGAACAGCACCAGCGGCAAGAGCTACCCCATCGAGCCGTTGCCGCCGGCGCGCCAGGCCATCGTCGACGCCGGCGGTCTGGTCCCGTACGTGCGCATGAAGGTGATGGAAGAGCGGGGCCGGTAGCAGCGGCGTCCACGAGGCCCGGCGCGGCAGCTGCAGACGGAACGTCGCCCTACGGCCGGGGCGCGTCCCTCTCGTTCAGATGCCGACGGGCCGGTCGGCTGCGGAGCCACAGCCAGAATGTGCGCAGCAGTTCTCCCACCACGAAAGCGCCCAGGGTCAGGTAGATCCCGGTCACCGCGCCCCACAGCACTCCGCCCACCAATATCATCGTAGCCATGGCCAAGAACATGCCCACCGACTCGGTGACGCTGCGGGTCCGCCGGCTATGGAGGATCACACCCTGGAAGTAGCTCTGGGCGACCGCCAAGGCCGGCATAGGCAGCAGAAAGAAGAGGCTGCGGCGCACCATAAGCGGCAGGGGATCGGCCAGGTCGAGGAGCCCGGCAAACACCGCGTTCGCCAGCGAGGGGATCATCAGCACGGCCAGAGCCGCCGTGGCCACCACCGCCAGACCGACGGCGAAGCGACGCAAGGCCCGCGAAGACCGCTCCTCCTCCACGAGGGCGACCACGACCTCGTTGTAGGCGCCGCCAAAGCCTCGAAAGATGAAGTTGATCCCGCTCGACCACCGGCCAGGCGGCCAACGACTCGAGAGCCAGGGGCATGCGGCTCATGGCGGCGCTGCCGATGGGGGAGGCCACGATCACCAGCAACTGGGTCAACGACAGGGGGATATAGAAGTCGAGCATCGCCCTGGAGGACAGCGCGCGCTCGAGGGGTGGGGCGGGCTTCAACTCTTCGCGAAGGGTCTTTCGCACGGCCAGATGGACGTAGAGGGCCTCGGTAAGGACCCCGGCCACCAGAGCGCAGGCTGCCACGGCGACCCCGGGGATGCCGCCGACGAAGTAGCCGATAGCCAGAACGGTAGCATCGGCGGAGAAACGTACCGCCGTGCCCAGCCCCACCTTGAGAGAGTGCCCGAAGCGGATCAGCACTCCCTGGTGAAAGCGGCGATAGGCGATGGACCAGGTCCAGGGGATCATGATCAGAAGGCCGACGCGAGCAGGCCCGACGATCTCTTCGGGGGCGTGTATCACGTTGCGCGCCAGCAGGTAGTACACGGGCGTCGCCACCATGATGACGTGTAGCACGGTAAGCACGGCGCCCAGTCGGTTCATGAAACGGCGCAGCTTCACGTACGACGCCCAATCCCGGCTCAGAGCCGTCGAGGCCGCAAGCATCATGATGATGGGAGCTTCGACCAGCAGCGCCAGGGGGAAGACCAATCCTCCGTAGGCGGCCAGATTGATCTTCGGCTCGGCCAATCGAGACACGACCGCACTGATGGCCGGACCTTCAAAGCCCATGAGTATCCAGCTGGCGGCGAGCGGCCACCAGGTCTTGAGGATGCGCCGGGGCCCGAGCGGCTGCGGCTGCTCGCGATCGGGGAGTGAACGTGCTTGAGAAGGCGTCGCCATATGACGACCCATATTGGCCCACCAGGGCTGCACTATCAACGTCGAAGCTCTCGCGGTCCGGCTTCTTGCCGATCGGGGGTTTCTCCGCGAGGCGGTAGCGGTAAGACTGTGAGGAGTGCAGCGCATACCGTGTCGCCAGGGAGGCTGGAAGATGAAGCCACGTGAAGTGAGGCCCGGGGTCCACTGGGTGGGCGCCGTCGATTGGGACCGGCGGCTGTTCGATGCCCTGATCCCCTTGCCCGAGGGCACCAGCTACAACGCCTATCTGGTGCGAGGCAGCGAGAAGACGGTTCTCTTCGACACGGTGGACCCGAGCAAGACCCAGGCGCTTCTCGACAACCTTCAGGGTGTGGACCGTCTCGACTACATCGTGATACACCACGTCGAGCAGGATCACTCGGGGTCGCTACCGGTCATCCTCGCGCGCCATCCCGAGGCCCGCGTGTTGTGCAGCCCCAAAGCGGTCGACCTTCTGGTCACCCACCTGCACGTGTCCGCCGACGCGCTGACGGCAGTCGAGGACGGCGAAGAGCTATCCCTGGGCGACAAGACGCTTCGTTTCATCCACACCCCCTGGGTGCATTGGCCCGAGACGATGTCTACGTACATCGTTGAAGACAGGATGCTCTTGAGCTGTGATCTCTTTGGTTCGCATCTGGCTACCAGCGACCTGTTCGGCCGGGAGGAAGAAGTATTTCCGGCCGCCAAGCGGTATTTCGCCGAGATCATGATGCCCTTCCGAGCGGCGGTAAAGAAGAATCTGGAGAAGGTTGAGTCGCTCGGCCTCGAGGTGATCGCTCCCAGCCACGGACCGCTCTACAGGCGCCCGCGGTTCATCCTCGACGCCTATCGGGAGTGGGTGGACGGTCCGCCGCAGAACCTGGTGGTGGTCCCGTACGTCACCATGCACGGCAGCACGCTGGCCTTGGTGGAGCATCTGACGGATGCTCTCACCGAGCGACGGGGTGAAAGTGGAGCGCTTCGACCTGTCCAGCGTCGATCTGGGACGGTTGGCCGCCTCGTTGGTCGATGCCGCGACCATCGTGGTCGGGACGCCCACGGTCCTCACCAACCCTCATCCCGCCGTGATGTCGGCTCTCTACCTGGCCACTGCCTTGCGGCCCAAGGTGCGGTTCTTGTCGTTGGTGGGCAGCTACGGGTGGGCCAGCCACGTGGTGGAGACGGTGGCCTCGCTCACCGCCGGTCTCAAGGCGGAGATGATCGAACCGGTGCTGATCAAGGGGCACCCGCGGCCGGAGGATCTGAGGTTGGTCGACGAGCTCGCCGCGACCATCGCCGCCAAACACTCCGCGGCCGGCTTGGCCTGACCGAAGCCCGACCGAAGCCGGCGCCGCGTTATAATGCGTCGGCGCCCATTCCTGGGGCCCTCTGACTCACGTCCAATCGCAAGCCGCGGGGAGAGCCACATATGATCTTGAAACTCGGGATCCCCAAAGGCAGCTTGGAGAGCGCCACCATCGAACTGTTTCGGCGGGCCGGCTTCAACGTGACCACCAGCAGCCGCTCGTACTTCCCGGTCATCGACGATCCCGAGATCGAGTGCGTGCTGATCCGGGCCCAGGAGATGGCTCGCTACGTGGAGAACGGCCTTCTGGACGCCGGCATCACCGGGCTCGATTGGGTCCAGGAGAACGAGGCCACCGTGCATCCGGTGGTCGACCTGGTGTACGCCAAACAGAGCTTCGGCAAGGTGCGCTGGGTGCTGGCGGTTCCCGAAGCGTCACCGTTCCGGACGGCGCAGGATCTGGAGGGCAAGATCATCGCCACCGAGCTGGTGGCGACGACCAAGCGCTATCTGGCCGAAAAGGGAGTGAAGGCCAAGGTCGAGTTCAGCTGGGGAGCCACCGAGGTGAAGCCGCCGGAACTGGCCGACGCCATCGTGGAGGTGACCGAGACCGGCAGCTCGTCTGCGGGCCAACAAGCTGCGGATCATCGAGACGGTGCTCGAATCGAACACCCAGCTCATCGCCAACCTGGAGTCCTGGGAAGACCCGGAGAAGCGGCGCAAGCTCGAAGACATCGCGCATGCTGCTCGAGGGGGCCATCGCCGCCCTGGGCAAGGTAGGGCTGATGCTGAACGTGCGCCGGCGACGATCTGGCGGCGGTGCTGGAGACGCTGCCGGCGCTGCTCAAACCGACCATCTCCACGCTGAGCGACGAGGAGTGGCTGGCGGTGAACACCATCATCGACGAGTCGACGGTGCGGGTGATCATCCCGCGCCTCAAGGAGGCCGGGGCTCAGGGGATCGTGGAGTATCCGCTCAACAAGATCGTGATGTAGGCGCGGCGTCGGCGCGGCGCCGCCGGACCGTGCCTGCCGCAGGCGGGCCGTCGCGCGCTGGGGCCGTCGCCGTGCGACGCTGCTAGCCCAGGATCGCCTGCAGGTCTTCCTCCGGAGTGGTGATGGGGTGCAGGTCGAAGGTGTCGACGATGAACTTGGCCACGTCCGGGGTCAGGAAGGCCGGCAGCGTGGGGCCAAGGCGCATGTCCTTGAGGCCCAGGTAGAGCAGGGTGAGCAGGATGGCCGCGGCCTTCTGCTCGTACCAGGAGAGCACCAGCGAGAGCGGCAGGTCGTTGACTCCCACCTCGAAGGCGTCGGCCAGGGCCAGCGCCACCTGGATGGCGGAGTAGGCGTCGTTGCACTGGCCCATGTCGAGCAGCCGGGGGATGCCGTCGATGGTGCCCAGGTCCTTGTCGTAGAAGCGGTACTTGCCGCAGGCCAGGGTCAGGATCACCGTGTCGGCGGGAGCCTGCTCCACGAACCTGGTGTAGTAGTCGCGGCCCGGCTTGGCGCCGTCGCAGCCGCCCACCAGGAAGAAGTGGCGGATCTTGCCGGCCTTGACCAGTTCGATGATCTTCTCGGCGTGGGCGAGCACGGCGTTGCGCATGAAGCCCACGTGCACCGTCTTGCCGGGGACGTCGGCGGCGAAGCCCGGCAGCGCCAGCGCCCGCTCGATGACGGCGCTGAAGTCACGGTTCTCGACGTGGGTCACCCCGGGCCACCCCACCGCGGCGCTGGTGAAGATGTTGTCGAAGTAGGTCGTCCTGGGGATGCTGGATGCAGTTGGTGGTCATCAGGATGGCGCCGGGGAACTCGGCGAACTCCTTCTTCTGGTTCTGCCAGGCGGTGCCGTAGTTGCCGTAGAGATGGGGGTAGGCCTTGAGCTTGGGATAGCGCGTGGGCCGGGAGCATCTCCCCGTGGGTGTAGACGGTGATGCCCTTGCCCTCGGTCTGCTTCAGCAGGGCCTCCAGGTCGAGCAGGTCGTGGCCGGAGACCAGGATGGCCTTGCCTGCCTTGACGCCCAGGGGCACCTCGGTGGGCACCGGGGTCCCGAAGGTCTCGGTGTTGGCCTTGTCGAGCAGCTCCATGGTCTTGTAGTTGATCTCGCCGCAGCGGAGGGCCTTGCCGATCCAGGCGTTCAGATCACCCTCGTCGTAGCGGGCGAGATCGACCAGGGCCTCGACGAAGTAGTTGTCGACCACAGGGTCGCGGTAGCCGAGCACGGCCGCGTGGAAGGCGTAGGCCGCCACTCCCTTGAGGCCGTAGAGGACGGTGTGCTGCAGCGAGCGGATGTTGGCGTCGGCGGAGGCCTCGGTGTTGATGCCGTGCTCGCGGCCCTGAGCGGCGAGGCCCTCCACGGTGTCGGCGGGAACGAAGGAGACCGGGGCTTCGGGGAAGGTGAGGCCGGGCTGCTTCTTGGCCAGAGCGTCCTTGCAGGGCGTCTCGGCGCGCGGCCGTCTCCCGGATCCAGCTCGCCAAGGCCTCGGGGTCGAAGTTGACGTTGGTGAGGGTCACGAAGAGGCCCTCGGCCAGGAACGGGTAGGTGTCGGCGGGCACCAGACCTTCCGGCGCCGCCTTCTCGGCCACGAGAGCCAGACCCTTGCAGCGCGTAGATGAGGGCGTCCTGGAGGGCCGCCACTTCGTCGTCCTTCCCACACACACCCTTCACGGTGCAGGCCACCGATTTGGCCGTCTGTTCGCACTGGTAGCAGAACATGAGCATCCTCCTGCTTGTGTCGCCGCGCCGCCATCCCCGTGATGGCCAGCATTGTGCGTTTGTTTTCCCGACGAGAAGCTAACATAATCGCTCAGACACGCCCTTGACCTAAGTCAAGAGCGCGGAATTCTTCTGCCGGAATGCGGAAATGGGGTCTCGTGGCAAACCACCAGGGCGTACGCAGCGGGTGCGGGCGAGGCGTTCGACTCTGAGCCGAGGTCCTGCGACGGGTCGAGCCTGTTCGAGGGCCTGGACGAGCCGCATCTGCTGGAACTGATCTCCCGAGCCCGGCGCGAGCATCTCGACGGCAACCAGACGCTGTTTCTCGAGGGTGACCAGGCCGAGGGACTCTACGTGGTGCTTCAGAGGGCGGGTCAAGGTGTTCAAGCTGTCGCCCAAGGGCCGCGAGCAGACTCTCATGATCATGGGTCCCGGGGAGCCGGTGGGTGAGGTGGCGGTGCTCTCCGGCGAGGCCTATCCGGCCAGCGCCGAGACGCTGGAGCCGAGCGAGGCACTCTACATCCCCCGGCAGGCCTTCCTCGACCTGGTGAGCCGGGAGCCGGAGGTGGCCATGCGGCTGCTGTCTGCGCTGTCGGCGCGCTTGCGCTCGTTCGCCTCGCTCATCGAGGACCTGTCTCTCCGCGACGTGTCCGAGCGGCTGGCGGCGCATCTGCTGTCTCTGGCACCCGAGGGTGACTCGGAGCAGATCGTCGACCTCGGGGTGTCGAAGAGCTCAGCTGTCCGCGGCTGTGGGCACGGTGCCCGAGACCCTGTCGCGTGCCTTCCAGCAGCTCGGCCGTTCGGGGGCGCGTCGAGACCCGGGGCCGCAAGGTGCACATCAAGGACCGGGCCGCTCCTGCGACGGGTCGCGCGGGTCAGGTGATGAGGCGACGCCCGAGGATGGCCCTCGCTCCTGGCGTGCATCCTGGGCTGCAGCCATGGCCGGGTTGGTCACGCAGGGCTGTGGCGCCGCGACTGACGCCCTCCGGGGCGGGAGGAGCGCAGCCCGTGGTGCTGGCCGACACCAGCTATCTGGCCGACATCGCCCAGAACGTGGCCGGCTCCAGGCTGAAGGTGACCTCGTTGGTGCCGATAGGGGTCGATCCGCACTCCTTCGAGCCCACGCCTCGGGATGCCAGAGGCGGTGGCGGAAAGCCGGGCTGTGATCATCAACACCCCCGGTTTCGAACCTCTGGTGGACGCTCTCATCGAGAGCGCCGGCCGCTCCGACCTGGTGGTGGTAGAGGCCGCCGCCGGTCTGGCCGGACGCACGCCGCAGGTCGGGGAGACGGCAGCCGGAGCGGACGACCCGGTACGCGCGGCGGCGAGGTCGATCCCCACTTCTGGCTCGATCCCCTCAAGGTGATCACCTACGTAGAGAACATCGAGAAAGGTCTCTCCACCATCGACCCGGCCGGTGCGGAAACGTACAAGCGCAACGCGGAGGCGTACGTGCAGCTTCTGCGCGAGCTGGACACCTGGATCGCCGGCCAGGTGGCGACCATTCCGGCCCAGCGGAGGCTGCTGGTGACCAACCACGAGAGCCTGGGCTACTTCGCCGACCGGTACGGGTTTCGGATCGTGGGCACGGTGTTTCCCACTTGGGCGTGGAAGGCACGCCTTCCGCGAAACAGCTGGCCGCCCTGGTGGAGAAGATCCGAGCGACCGGAGCCCCGGCCATCTTCCTCGAGACCGGGAGCAGCGCCGATCTGGCTCGCCAAGTCGCGCGGGAGACCGGGGCGGAGGTGGTGACCGACCTGTACACCCACTCCCTGGGAGCGCGGGCGCCCACGTACCTGGATATGATGCGCTGGAACGTGGATGTCATCGTAAAGGCGCTGCGATGACCGAGCTGCTCGAACTGCGCGCAGTCAGCGTGCTCTATGGTGGGCGCCTGGCGCTCGACTCGGTCTCGCTGAGCATTCCGCACGGGGCTCAGGTGGCCGTGGTGGGACCCAACGGCGCCGGCAAGTCGACACTCTTCAAGGCGATGGTGGGTCTATTGCCGCTGCGAAGCGGGGAGATGCTCATCCACGGACGCCCGCCCGGGGAATACCGCGAACCGGTTGCGTACGTGCCCCAGCGGGAGGAAGTCGACTGGCGCTTCCCGGTGACTGTCTCGGACGTGGTGGCGATGGGCCGTTATGGGCGGCGAGGCTGGCTGCGACGGCTCTCGGCCGCCGACCGGGAGGTGGTCGTGCGGAGCCTGGAGCAGTTCGGCATCGGCGATCTGGCGCAGCGGCCCATCGGAGAGTTGTCCGGAGGGCAGCAGCAACGGGTGTTCCTGGCCCGTGCTCTGGCGCAGGAGCCACACCTGCTCCTCCTCGACGAGCCGTTCACCGGCGTCGATGTCGCCACAAGGGAAGCCACCCTCGACCTGCTTGCCGGGCTGCGCGCACGTGCGGTCACCGTGCTGGTGTCTACCCACGATTTGGATCTGGCAGCGGCGCGGTTCGACGAAGTGGTGCTTTTGAACAGTCGTCTCATCAGCGCCGGCCGGCCCGCGGAGGTCTTCACCCAGGAGCATCTGCAGGCTGCTTTCGGCGGCCAGATGATGGTCGTCGACGGCAAGACCATCGTCGTCGACCAGTGCTGCGGGGGGCACGGTCCCGGTGAGCGGCGCCGGGGGCGGAATCGGCAGGGGGCGATGGGCGATGATCGGCTGGCTGACCGAACCGTTCACCCTAGGCTTCATGCAGAAGGCGCTGGTGGCGTCGGTCATCGTGGGAGTGGTCTGCGCGGTCCTCGGCTGCTACATCGTCCTGCGCTCGATGGCCTTCTTGGGCGACGCGCTGGCGCACGCCATCTTGCCTGGGGTGGCTGTCGCCTACTCTGGTGGGAGCCAACCTTCTTGCCGGCGCGCTCGTGGCCGGACTGATCGTGGCCGTGGGCATCAGCTTCGTGTCTCGGGCGGGGACGATTCGAGAAGATACGGCCATCGGTATCTTCTTCGCCGGGGCGCTCGCCCTGGGGGTGGTGCTGATCAGCACCATGCACACCTACGCCGTTGATCTGACTCACGTGCTCTTCGGCAACGTCCTTGGGGTGACGGTCGCCGATCTGTGGATCAGTGGAGGGCTGGCATTCCTGGTGCTGGGTGCGATCCTGCTGCTCTACAAACGGCTGCTGGTGGTGTCGTTCGATCCCATACTGGGGGAGACCCTGGGGCTGCACACCCAGGCGCTGCGGACCGGCCTGTTCCTGATGTTGGCCGCCACCATCGTCGTGGCCCTGCGGACGGTGGGCGTGGCTCTGGTGGCCGCCATGCTGGTCACCCCGCCGGCTGCCGCCTACCTACTGACGCGCCGGCTGCCGGTGATGATGGCGGTGTCGGCGTTGATCGGCGTGGTGTCGGCGGTAGGGGGGCTGTACGCGAGCTACTACCTCAACGTGGCCTCGGGCGGGGCGATGGTGTTGGTGGCCACCGTCATCTTCGTGCTGGCGTTCCTCTTCGCGCCCGAACGGGGTCTGGTGTGGAGACGGGGCCGGCGCTCTCAGCGCCGGCCCCGTGTGCATCGAGGATAGGTCCGACCATCGGGGTCGGGCGGAGATCTCAGAAGCCGGCTATACCGCCCAGGAAGTCGTAGCTTATCTTCTTGCGCAGATCGGCCGCGACGGAGAAGAGCCGCTTCAGCTTCATTTCCTCTGCCGAGGTCCAATCCTCGGGTGAGATCAGGTTGCTGGGCTTGCGATTCTCCTGCAGCGCGATGGCCTGGCGGCGGAGCCGCAGGCGCATGATGGTCTCGTAGTCTGGGACCACCATCTTCGAACGTCTCGCGACTGAGCACCCCTCTCTCGCGCAGCTCGGTGAGGCGGTCCAGGGTATTGGTCGAGTCTATGCGATGTTTCAGGGCGTAGAGGCGGGAGAAGTTCACCACGGGCATCAGGGCCTCTTTGAGACTGAGGGCCTTGGGACCATTCCCGGAAGAGGTCGTCTGGATATTGCCCAACAAGCCCAAAGGCGGCTTGTACAGCAAAACGTTCTGGGCAAAATGGAGGAAGAAGAGTGGATAGGCCTGCATCTCGTCGAATACCCAGGTGCGCAATTCGCGGGCGAACTGCTGTTCGCCGCTGACGCAGCGGAAGTCGAACAGCATGTTGAGCTCCAGCAACTCCTGGGGGTCGGCGTTGTGGATCCAATGAGCGAACTGCTCCCGCCAGCGGGACAGGGGTTGGTTCCATCGGGGGTTCTTGGCCATGACGCCACCCTCGCAGAACGCGTAGCCCACCTGGTCCAGCCAGTCACATACCAGATTCCCCAACGCCAAGAAGTACTCTGCAGTTTCCTTGGCCTTCTCCGGCGGGGGGTCTTCGTACAGAAGCGCGTTGTCCTGATCGGTCAGCAGAGTCTGCTCTTCGCGGCCCTCACTGCCCAAGGTGAGGAAGGCGAAGCGGCCAGGGGCGGGCCCCAGTTGCTGCAACGCCATGGCGAGTAGCTTCTGGACGGTCGCGTCGGAGACGCTGGTTATGATGCGGTTGACATAGCGCACCTGGGCCCCCGAATCGACCACGGCCTGGGCAAGACGGGGGAGCCTTTCGTGGGCTTCGATGACATCGTCGATCGAGCCCGGGCGACTGATGGAATCGGTGATGATTACCGACGAAGACTGTTGGTAGTCGACAAGATCGCGGAGCCGGATGGCGCCCACGAGCGCCCCGGCCGCGTCCATCACCGCCAGGTGGTCGATCTTCCTCTCCTGCATGCGGAGGAGCGCCTCGTAGACCAGGGCTTGGGCGGATATCGAAGCCACCGGAGCGGTCATGATGGCACGGACCGGGCTTCCATGGTCGAGGCCGTCGGCCACCACGCGCTCGCGGAAGTCTTGGTCGGTGGCGATCCCCATGAGCGCGCCCTCGGGACCGGTCACGAAGACGGCGCTCGCTCTGTTCTTGGTCATGAGCTGCGGCCGCGCGGAAGATGGATTGATTCATGTCCAAAGACACGGCTGGAGTGACGGCCTGCGTGATGGGTTCCTGCAGGAAGAAGAGCGACGTCTGCAGTTGCGCGATGACGGCCTCCCGTTCCTGCTGGTCCCTTCGCTGCGCGGTGATGTCTTCAACGATGCCGTCGCAATACAGCGGCTGGCCGTTGTCGTCCTCCACCAACATAGCGAAGAGCGAGACGTCGGTCCGCCCGCCGTCATCACGACGCAGGCCCAGGTGGTAGTCCTCGATCAACTTGGTCTCGTTCAGACGGGCGACCAGATAGCGACGTTCATCGGCATCGATGATGCGCTCGAGCCAATCGGAGCCGATAAGATCGGCGGAAGGCGACAAACGAAGAATGTTCCGCATTGCCGGATTGACCTCCGCCAGCACAGCTTTGCGACCCCAGGTGCTTCTGAATACGCCCAAGCTGATAGCGTTGGACATGGTCCTGAACTGACGCCGCGTCTCGTCCAACGCAGCCTCCATGGCCTTCTGCCCGCTCAAGCTCTGGGCGATCAGAATGAAGCCGTCCTTTCCCGCCAAAGATATGGGTGTCGCCGCCAGAAGGACTTCGATCGGACGGCCGTCCTTGGCCCGCAACCGAGCCTCAAATTTCGGTGGCGCGGTCTTGTCTTTCCCTAAAGCCTCGATGAAAGCCGCCCCACGCCGATCACTTTCGGTCTCGGTGACCAAGAGATGGGCCAAATCCATATCGGCGAACTCTTCAGGTGTGTACCCCAACATGTCGAGTAACGGCTTGTTCGAGTAGGCGCACTTCCCTTCGAGGGTCATCAGTATGCCCTCGGTGGCAGCTTCCACCAGGGAGCGGTACTTCTCGTTCGATTCCTTGAGGCCCTGCTCCGCCACGGCCCGCCGCTTGTCGATCTTCAGGCTTTGGCGAGCGACGTAAAAGAGCAGAAGCGCAATGGCGATCACTATGGCCAGTGAGATGTACGACAGACTGCGTTGAACGCTCGCGATCCCCTGCTGCACGTCGTTGACGTAGATCCCCGTCCCTATGACCCACTCCCAGGGACGAAACGCCTCCACATAGGAGAGTTTGGGGACGATCCGCTCGGGGTCGTCCTTCCACTGCCAGTAGTAGTCGACGAAGCCCGGAGCCCTTCTCTCGCACCGCGTCGACAAAGGCGACGAACATCTTCTTCCCGCGCAGGTCCTCGTAGTTGGACAAGTCCTGGCCGTCCAACTCCGGAAGGTACGGATGCATGATCATCGTGGGATGCATGTCCGTTATCCAGAAGTAGTCCTTGCCGTCGTCCCCGTACCTGAGCAGTTGGATCCGGGCGACGGCCTCCTTCTGGGCCGCTTCGCGCGTGAGGCGTCCGGCCACCTCCTCGCCGTAGTACTCGTTCAGGATGCTGACCGCGGCTCGGGTCAATTCCTGGGTCGTCTCCTTCTTGCCCTCGAGCAGCTGACGCTCCATGGAGGGGATCAGAATCAGGAAGATGGCGAGGACGAAAAGGACGCCTGCCAGTACCGCGGGCAAGACTATCCGAAAGATGAAGCCTGCCCACCTGCGCGGGAAAAGCTTGTCCAGCAAACGACCGCTAGTGTCCAACGTGCCCCCTTAAGAACGTGAATCCGTCGTGGTGTGGGAGGGATGATCTGCTTCCTTACCGGGTGTCAACGAGGCCATGAAGCGGTTCCAGTACTTCAGGGGCATGTCGACCCCGGGATCGGCTCCGTCGGAATGGTGAAAGCCATGGAAATCGCTGCCTGCGACCACCAAGAGACCGCGGCGCTCGGCGATCTCCAGTAGCTCTGCCTGGGTGCTTGGTGAGTACGGCTTATGAAAGGCCTCGATGCCGTCCAATCCTAGAGGTTGAAGCCAGTCGAGGAGTTTCTCCAGCCGTTCGACGGTGAGCACCGTCGCAAGTGGGTGGGCCAGAAAGGCGCGGCCCCCAGCCTCGTGGATCAGACGGATAGCCTCCGGGGTACCGGGGGGGCGGTGTGGCGAAAGGCCACCGTCGGCCGACGGCTGAGCCGCGTCGGAAGACGGTGTGCGTTCGCCGAGTGAACGGGCGCGCCCGATCCAGTGGCGCGCCGAGGACCGCCAAGGCTGGCGCAAGGTCCGCAAGACCTGAAGCAAGGCTTGATCCTGCAGATCGAACCCATAGGCCAATAGTTGCAGCGGCCCATCGGGTGAGCGAGCGTCCATCTCCAAACCGGAAATAAAGTGCAGTCCTCGCTTCTCCAAGGCCGCGCGAAAGTGCTGCTGTCCGTCGAGGGTGTTGTGATCGGTCAGAGCCGCCCAGACGACCCCGATAGCCGCCAGTTGCTGGGCGATATGTGCCGGCGTGTGGTCCCCGTCACTCAGGGACGAGTGGCAGTGCAGGTCAACCCGGATGATCTCAGTCACAGGATCTATGTGA
Organism: uncultured Actinomycetes bacterium; assembly: GCA_963809395.1. GTDB lineage: Bacteria > Actinomycetota > Thermoleophilia > RBG-16-64-13 > RBG-16-64-13 > CAWEJM01. The sequence continues at coordinate 82,417 of CAWEJM010000010.1, forward strand.
TGCCCTTCCGACCGGTCTCTGAGCCCCCTCCGACGCGCGCGCCGGACCCCCCGGCACATTCTACAAGAATTGCGCGTCCGGGTGGACAAGTCCAGCGGGTCGCCGGTATAGTGTCGACCGGTTCGGCATTGCACGTGCGTGTGGGGCGGGGCGGCAGTCGATCGCAGGGCACCATCCAGCCGAAAGAAAGGGAGGAAGCACTCCACATGGCCAACCCGATAACCTCGAACGAGACACTTCTCAAACTACTTGACACCAATGCGAACCCGGCCCCGCTGGGGTTGATGGGGTTCGGCCTTACCACGATCCTTCTCAACATCCACAACGCGGGTTTCTATCCCTTGAACTCCATGATTCTGGCCATGGGCCTCTTCTACGGCGGCGCTGCCCAGATCATCGCCGGAATCATGGAGTACAGGAAGAACAACACCTTCGGAACCCTTGCGTTCACCTCGTACGGCTTCTTCTGGGTGACCCTCGTAGGCATCTGGCTCATCCCCGCGATCTTTCCGAATACGAAGCTTGCCGCGAGTCCCAGCACGTTTGCCATGGCCTGGTTCTTCGTGTTCTGGGGTGTGTTCTCGATCTACATGTTCATAGGGACCATCAAGCTCAACCGAGCGCTCCAAGTGGTCTTCGGGCTTCTGGTCGTCCTGTTCTTCCTACTCGCCATCCGCGACTTCGGCGGCGGCGCGATCTGGGGCAAGATCGCCGGTTGGGAAGGCATCGCTAACCGGACTTGCGGCTCTCTATGCCGCGTGCGCCCAGACACTCAATGAGGTCTACAGGCGGGTGCTTCTGCCGCTGGGTCCGGTCAGTCGTCTGCCGAGAGCGTTCGTGTTGGATTACGGGGAAGAGATCGCCAGCATGTGGGTCCAGGACCTTCGTCGCAACCCACAGACCCCCTCGTACGGGGTGGTGTCGCACGATGAGCTTGCCAACGCGAGCGAGTTTGCCCTCGCGCAGGTGAGTGAACACTTGAGCGGCAGGTCGGGAGCCGAAGAGGTTGGGCGGTTCTTCCACGACCTGGGAGGGAAGAGAGCCGCTCAGGGTCTGCCTCTGCCGGAGTTGATAAGCGCGATCTTGCTGCTGAAGAGGGAGATCTGGATGTCTGCCCGCACGCACGGCGTGTGGGAGTCCGCCATGGATCTGCAGCGGGCGGTGGACCTGAACCGCGAGCTGGGCAGGTTCTTTGACCGGGCCGTGTACTACGTGACCGTGGGGTATACCGGCGCCGCGATGCCGGCACACGACGTCTTCTAGTACGGGCCAGCAACGAAAACGGGGGCGCCGCGGCGCCCCCGTCGTGGCGCCGGATGCGGGTTCGCATCCGGCGCTTCTTCTTGGGCGGGCGTTCTACTCGGCTCCCGAGGTCCCCGCGACCAAGTCCGGCTTTGCGGTCTTGGCCACAGTGGGCGTGCCTCCATGCTCCTCAAGCATGTCAGGCTTGGTGAGCTTCGACACAAGGTAGATCGCAATGAAGCTGAGCGGGATGGAAATGATCCCGGGGTTCTTAAGCGGTATCGGGGCCAGCGTGGGATCGAGCCCGTAGAGCTCCCACGCCGTCGGGGAGAACAGGATGATGCCGATCGACGACACGATCCCCACGATGATGGAAGCCACCATGCCCTTCGACGTCGTGCGCTTCCAGAACAGCATCATGATGATGCACGGCAGGTTGGCTGATGCGGCGACCGCAAAGGCCAGGCCCACCAGGAAGGATACGTTGATGCCTTTGAAGAGGATGCCGAGGGCTATCGCCAGGGCGCCGATCACGAAGGCCGATATCTTGCCCGCGAAGACCTTCTGTTTGTCGCTCTTGATCAGCCCGCCGTACCGGTCCATCAGGTCGTGGGCAACGGCGCCGGAAGCGGCGATGATGAGACCGCTCACGGTGCCGAGCACGGTGGCAAAAGCGATCGCGGAGATCATGGCGAACAAGAAGGTCCCGAAGGATTCCGCGAGGAGCGGGGCGGACATGTTGTTGTCGAGCACGTTGACCGTCCCGTTCGTCATCGCGCCGAGACCCAAGAAGAGCGTCAGAATGTAGAAGAAGCCGATGGCGGCGATGGCGACCACTGTCGATTTACGCGCCGCCCTCTGGCTCGGGACGGTGTAATAGCGGATCAGGATATGTGGGAGCGCGGCCGTTCCAAGGAAGAGAGCGATCATCAGGGAGATGAAGTCGATGCGCTGCAGCGGCGTGCCCTCGACCTTGAAGCTCAAGCCTGGCTTGACGATCTTGTTCCCCGGCGTAGCAGTCGAGTAGTAGACCGACACCTTGGAGTTGCCGTCCACGAATGTGGCGGTCTTCCACAGTTGCACCGTGCTCTTGGGGTCGCCGATGCGGCTGAGATAGCTGAAGGGGTCGATAGGTCCGGTCTTGGCAGCGTCACCGGTCTCGCCGGCGATGGCGCTCATGTTGCCCACCAGCCGGAGCTTGTTGTCTTTCGACGCCGGAGCGCCGTTGATCAGTTTGGTGCCGTCGTCTTGAGTCACCACTTCCTGCGTCTCGTGGAGCGACACGCCTGTCGGGCCGGTCTCGGCCTTCCACCAGGTGGCGCGGCCGTCCTTCTCGAGCTTCAGGAATACGACCCCTTTGACGTCCTTCGTGGCGAGCACTTTGTAGGCAGGGTCATCGGGAGCGATCGTGCCGCCCGAGTTCGATGCGGTGAGCGTCGTGTACTGGTAGAAGGGGACCCTACCTCCCTGGTCGGGAGTGGTCGAAAGACCACGGACGCATAGAGCCACCACAATGACGAGCGCGAAGATGATCAGGAGGGTGCCCTTGATGAACTGCACGTAGGTGGTGGACGTCATGCCTGCAGTCGCCACGATGGTGATGACGATGGCGCCGACAAGGACTACTCCCACCCAGTGCGGAAAGCCCAAGAGCGGCGTGATGAGCACGCCGGCGCCGACCATCTGGGGGATCAGGTAGAACAGGGAAACCACAAGCGTAGCGATGGCGGCCATCAGCTTGAGGCTGCGCTTGTTGAACTTGGCGTCGAGCGCATCGGTGAACGTATATCGCCCAAGGCGCCGGAGCGGTTCTGCTACGACGAACAGGGCCAGCACCCAGCCGGCGAGGTAGCCGATGGAGTAGAGGAAGCCGTCGTAGCCCGATACCGCGATCAGTCCGCAGATACCGAGAAAGGAGGCCGCGGAAAGGTAGTCGCCGGCGAAAGCGATGCCGTTGACCCCCCAGTGGATCCGTCCCCCCGCGGCGTAGTAGCCGCTCGCCGACCGAGCCCGGGAGGCCGTGTAGAACGAGACGGCGAGAACGAGACCGACTATCACGAAGAAGATGACGATCGCGAGGACCTTCACCTCTCCCATGTCACGCCTGCCCTTCGCGCTCGAAGGACTTCTCGTGTCTGGTGCAGGCCGCGTTGTAGATCAAGGCCAGGACGAGCGCAAGGACGATAAGGAAGAAGCCCCAGACGATCGCAACGTTCAAACCCGCGACGACGATCCATCCCATGGCTTTGGGCCAAGCGACGTTCACGATCATGAAGATGATGTAGATCGCCCCGTAGACGGCGAGCATTTTCAACCCAAGACGCCGTTTGTACGCGGCAGCCTCGTCTTGAGCGTGTACCGCAGCAGGCTCGTGCAGCATAGTCATCCCCCCCGTAGACGATTTCGGCAGATATTCCCGGTTCGTTCGTGAACCGGTGACACATTGTCCAGGACATTGTCGGTGTCGGCTGTAGGCGCGAACCGACCATGCGATGTAGGACGATGCCCTAGAACACGTATCAGTAAATATCTTACGCTCCTTCGGTTGTCAAGCCTGTTTCGCGGTGTGCCGGCTCGCCCAGCAACATCAACGCCTCGCCTGAAGATCGTGTCCGCCACGGGGCTCTCGGGTCGGATCGTCACGATTGCGTTAGAATCTTGACCATGATTCTTTGGGGCAACATCCGTGAATTCCCGCTCTTCAGCGTGCTGCAGTTCCTGGCGTCGCAGCGCAGAACAGGGGTCCTCGAGATCCAGGACTTCGAAGACAACGGGGTCATCTACCTTTCTAACGGCCGGATCGAAGCCATTAGCATGCCTCTCTCGGACGAGGCTCTGGGAGCTCGGCTCGTGTCGGCAGGGGCCTTGACGGAGGGCCAGGTCAAAGAGTGCTGGATGAGGTACTCGCAGGAAGAGGGTGGACAGCCGGTCTTGGCGGGATTACTCGAGATGGCGCACGGAGAGCGCGACGTGCTGGTAGAGATCGTGGACCACCATACCGCCGACCAGGTTATGCAGCTGATGTATTGGAGCACCGGCACTTTCCGGTTTGTCCTTACTCCGAAGCCGGTCTGTTTCGCCGTGGTGCCGTCCATCGACGTGCAGAACCTTCTCCTCGAGGCCTATCGCCGAGTGGACGAGGGAGAGAAGCCTCGGCGGGAGAAGGTCTCGGTGCACGAGGAGTTCTGTCTCACCTGTACGATCGAGTGCTCGGCGGAGATCAAGAGCCGCTATCTCAAGGCCGACGTGTGCCTGTGGCGGAGTATGCCCAGCGTCCTGAAGGACCCCGTCTTCCGCGGCTTGCGACACTCTGACGCGCTCGATGTGGACGACGCGGGCGAGCTCTCGTTCCTCTGAACCGGCATGCGTGCGACCCTTGTCTGTGTGGGGCGTCTCGCTCACGAATACCAAGCGGTCTGGCGGCACTATGAGGGCTTGCTGCGTCCCTACCTGAGCCGTGGAGGTGCTCGAGGTGCCGGAGTCGGCGATATCGCTGGGCATCGAACAGGTGCAGGCGAAGGAGGGGATGGCGCTCCGCGCCCTTCTGCGGCGGGGCGCCTATACGGTGGCAGTCGATGGCCGGGGGCAGCAACACTCTTCTGAGGAATGGAGCGCCTTCCTGGCCGACAAGAAGGTGCACGGCCAGAGCCACTTTCAGTTCGTGCTGGGAGGAGCCTTGGGGCTGGACGCGGGCGTCCTGGCCGTGGCGCAGACGCAGTGGTCGCTCTCAGCGCTGACCTTCCCTCATCAGATGGCCCGGTGCATCGTATTGGAGCAGCTCTATCGCGCCCTCCGGATTGAGCGGGGGGAGCCCTACCACCACTGAGGGGAGTGCGCGGTCGGATGCGACAAGAGGTCAAGAGAGGACTGGTAGTCCTAGGAGCGATCTTCGCGGTGGTCGTAGTGGGCACGGTCGGCTACACGCTGATCGAGGGCTGGAGCCTGCTAGACTCCCTGTACATGACCGTGATCACCATCTTCACGGTGGGGTTTGGCGAGGTTCATCCCTTGTCGGCGGCCGGGTCGGTCTTCACTTTGCTTCTTATCTTCGGCGGAGTGGGAACCATCTTGTACGGCATCGGGACGATGGTGGAGTTTGTCGTCGGCGGGCAACTCACGGGCATGTTTCGGAGGAGGGCGGTGAAGAGACAGGTGGACAAGCTGCAAGGGCATTACATCATATGCGGTTACGGCCGCGTGGGGGAATCGGTTGCGCGTCACTTCACGGCGCATCGGGCGAGGTTCGTGATCGTCGACAGCGATCTCGATAGCCTGGCTCGGGCAGAGGCTGACGGGTTTCCGGCGGTCCACGGTGACGCAGCCGCCGACGAGGTGTTGGAAGCCGCGGGCATCACCCGGGCCAAGGGGTTGGTGGCCGCGGTCAATTCCGACGCCGGCAACATCTTCGTCACCCTTTCCGCTCGGGTGCTCAACCCGGGACTGCTCATCGTCGCTCGCGCCAGCTCAGAGGACACCATAAGCAAGCTCCAGAGGGCCGGCGCCGACCATGTGGTGTCACCCTACGGGATCGGCGGCAAGCGGATGGCCAACTTGGTGCTCAAGCCGCTGGTCAGCGACTACCTGGAGGTGGTCACGGGCGGGGGAGAGTTGGCGTTTCGGGTGGAAGAGTTCGAACTGAACGCCCAGTGCTGCGCAATCGGCCGTTCGATCGAGGATCTGGGCGTGCGCAAGCAGACCGGGGCCACCATCCTGGCGGTGCGGCACGCGCGCACGGGGGTCTTCGACACGAACCCTTCTCCGGAGTCGCGCCTGAGTCCTGGAGACATGATCATAGCCATCGGGACACCGGTGGAGATAACCAGGCTGGAGGAGCTCATAGGCGCTCCAGCCGAGCCTAGACCATAGGGAGGACGAGAGACAGGTGTTGGCCGAACGGGTACGGAGGGTGATCGCGGAGTGGGCCGCCGAGAAGGGCTGGAACGACGTGCCGGTGTGCGAGCTGGAACGCCCGGGGGAGGAGGCGCACGGCGACTACGCCACCGCGCTGTGCCTACAGATGGCCAGGTCGGCCAAGCTGCCGCCGCGGGCACTGGCAGAACAGCTGCGCGAGCGCCTGCTGGGCGCCGCGGATCTCGCTCGGCTGGTGGATGAGGTCGAGGTAGCGGGTCCCGGCTTCCTCAACTTCACCCTCAGCAGCACGGCCTACGCTGAAGCCACGGCCGAGATGCTCGGGGAGGGTGATGCCATAGGCCAGGGGGAGGCCCGACCTCATCCGCGGGTCAATCTGGAGTTCGTCAGCGTGAACCCGAACGGTCCTCTCCACGTAGGTCACGGCCGCTATGCGGCCTATGGCGACTCGCTCCGTCGGCTTCTCGCGTTCAGCGGCATGAACGTCGCCAGCGAGTTCTACATCAATGATTTCGGACGGCAGATGGACCGTTTCGGGCGCAGCGTGGCCGCGCGCTACGCCCAATCCTTCGCGGTCGACCTTTCGGTGCCCGCGGACGGTTACCAAGGCGACTACGTCAAAGATGTCGCCGCGGCGGTTCGCGCGGAGGTGGGCGACAGCTGGGTAGAGGCGCTGCGGCTCGCGGCCGTGTCCCCGGGTGGGGAAGCCGCGGTCGCGGGTGGCGGCTTCGCGCTCACGACAGGCGCCCCAAGCGTGGCGGCGGCGATGGAGCCTGGCGTCGGCACGGTTGACGCCGTCGCGCCGGCGACCGGCGAGCCCGACGATGAAGACGCCCCGCCGGAAGCTGGGGACTGGCCCATGGATCCGGCGCTGGAGGAGGCGGTCAGCTTCTTCCGCGCTCGGGGATGTGCGCTGATGCTCGCAGAGATGAAGACCGAACTGGCGGATTTCGGCGTGCTGTTCGACTGCTGGTTCAGCGAGACCACTCTTCACGAGAGCGGACGACTGGAGCAGGTCGTCGACCGGTTGCTCGCCTCCGGCGAGGCTTACCGCGAAGAAGACGCCATCTGGCTGCGCACCACTTCCAGGGGCGACGACAAGGACCGGGTGCTCATACGCAGCAACGAGCGGCCCACCTATTTTGCCGCCGATATCGCCTACCACGAGGACAAGCTGGAGCGTGGTTTCGAGCATCTGATCAATATCTGGGGAGCCGATCACCACGGCTACGTCCCCCGCATGAAGGCGGCCGTGGAGATCCTCTCCGGTCGTCCAGGCGCGCTGGAGGTCATCATCGGTCAACTGGTGAACCTGCTCGAAGAAGGCGAGCTTCGGCAGATGTCCACTCGGCGAGGCGAGATGGTCACCCTGGCGGAACTGATCCAGGCCATCGGCGTGGATGCGTCTCGATTCTTCCTGGTCATGCGCTCCCAGGACCAGACGCTCGATCTCGATATCGGGCTGGCCCGGCAACGATCCCAGGACAATCCCGTGTTCTACGTGCAATACGCGCACGCCCGCATAGTCGAGCATTCTCCGGAACGTTTCCGCGGAGATCGAGGCCGCCGTGCCCGATGGGCCCGAGGTGTTCGCCTCTCCCTACGAGCGGGCGCTCATCAAGAGGCTGGAAAGCTTCTCCTCGGTCATCCAGGACGCGGCCGAGCGGCGGGCTCCTCATCGCATCGCCGGCTACGCTCAAGACTTGGCGGGCGACTTCCACGTCTTCTACAAGCATTGCCGGGTGATCGGGGTGGAACCGGCCCTGGCCGCTTCACGACTCGCTCTCTGTGTGGTGACCAAGCGGGTCATCTTTCGCTGCCTCGATCTGTTGGGCGTGAGCGCTCCCGAGAGCATGTAGGCGAGAGGCCGCGGTGCCCGAGCTTCCCGAAGTCGAGACAGTCAGACGGCAGCTGGCCCGCGCGCTCATTGGAGGACGTTTCATCGCGGTGGAGAGAGTGGAGCCGGCCATGCTCCGCGACTGCACCGAACAACAGGTCAGGGAGCTGCTGCCCGGGAGGCGTGTAGAGAGCGTGGGCAGACAGGGGAAGTTTCTCGTGATCGCCCTGGAGGGCGGCGCCTTCCTCACTCTGCACCTGGGTATGACGGGGCACTTCCTGGTCGCGCCGGTCGCTCCTCAGCCGATCGGTCCCGCGGCGTCCGGTGCACAGGACGACTCCGCGGTGCCGCCCGGCGCCCACACTCGGTTCCTCTTTGCGCTGGAATCCGCGGACGGGTCCCTGATGCGCCTGGAGTTCCGCGACATGCGCAAGTTCGGTCGTTTCCATCTGACTCTGGGTGCTCCTGCGCCTCGGCTGCGGGCGTTGGGGCCGGACGCCTGGATGGGGGAGTGGGATGCCGCCTATCTGGCAGGACGGCTTCGAGGGCGCAAGGCGCCGGTGAAGGCCTTTCTTCTCGACCAGCGGCATCTGGCCGGCATCGGCAATATCTACGCCGATGAGATTCTGTGGTGGACCCGGCTCTCGCCGCTCCGTCCGTCGGGCTCCGTATCCGCCGGGGAAGTGGCGCTCCTAGCGGAAGAGATCCGTCATCGGCTGGGCGAGGGAGTGCGGCTGCTCGGCTGCTCGTTCTCCGACTTCGTCGACACCGAGGGCAGGGCCGGCGGCTTCCAGGATTGGCTAAGGGCCTACGGAAGACAAGGACAAAGCTGCGCCCGGTGCGGAGACATCCTCGTGCGCACGGTGGTCGGCGGCAGGGGCACGGCCTACTGTCCCGGGTGCCAGCGCTAGGCTCCAAGGAAACCTAGTCGCACAAACAAAAAAGCGAGCCCCGAGTGCACTCGCTTTTCACCTTTCAACGGCTCTCACTTCAGCCCCGCTTCACTGTACTCCGCGGCTATTTACTTCCGCGTTTCCTCTACGGGCCCCCTTGTAAGCTCCTCAGATGCTGCGTCTGAACTCTCGGGACTCTGGTACGTATTCTACTCAGCTTCGCCGGCCAGTCAAGCCCGTTCGCCCCGCCGTTGCCATCGAAAATATCGCTGTGTGCGGGTGGTGGGAGCGGAAGCTTGAATCCGCCAGGAGCGTACTATGGCCGAGCAGCGGGCCAGGGGGACGGTGTGGTAGAATTCGCAACCCGGCAGAGCCGTTTACCGAGCGGAGTTAACTCAGTTGGCAGAGTGCCAGCTTCCCAAGCTGGATGTCGCGGGTTCGAACCCCGTACTCCGCTCCATTCTTCTTCCCCTTTCGAAATCGTGACCCACTGGCGTCACTTGCGGCGAGGTTACCCCCCCGGGTATCATAAGAATAGGACAACGACGCAGGAGAGTGGGAATGGAACCAGGCGCGGCGGACGAGACGCGGGTTGCCGGCGAGGATGCTACTCGCATCCTCAATCGCCTGGCCCGGATAGAAGGGCAGATTCGTGGGCTCCAACGGATGGTCGAAGAGGGAAAGGACTGCGAGCAGATCCTTACCCAGCTGTCCGCGGTAAGGTCGGCCCTGGATCAAGTGGGCATTCACATGATCAGCTACCGCATGAAGGAGTGCCTCGAAGGGGAGACGGCCGTTCAGATCGACCCCGTGGCCTTGGAGAAGGCGTTCGACGTCTTTCTCAAGTACGTGCGGTGCGTCAAGTAGGCCCTGGACCCGGCCTGGCCGAGCCCATCTGGTCGTGGAGCCAGGCGATCGTGAAGCGGTGGATCCGGGGGTCGTGTTGGGCTGTGGTGTGAGTGCCACCGTCAAGAGCCAGCAGCGTAGTCTCGGTGCGTAGGCGCTCAACGAGCATGAGCGAGTGGTTGAACGGCACCACGTCGTCTTGGCGAGCGTGCACCAGCAACACCGGGCACTCCACCTGGGCGGCCAGCAGCCCGCTGTCCTGTCGCTCGAAGTAGGATCGGAGGCGGGGAGTGTCCCACCGGGGCGGGTCGGCCCCTCCCGCGCCTGGACCGTCGAGGCCGGCTCCGTCGGGGCTCGTCGCATCGGCCGGCGTCTCGTCCGCAGCATCCGCGTCGGCCTTCTCGCTGGCGGCGATCGCATCCAGTACAACACCCTCGCCGGCGGGGCAGAGTAGGACCATGGCCGCGAACCCTGCTTGCGGCGCAGCCTTGAGACCGTAGAACCCGCCCATGCTCGACCCCCTGTAGCACAGCCGCTTCGGGTCGACGGCCGGATGCGCGCGCAGGAAGCGGGCGGCGGCCAAGACGTCCTGCTCCATGGGCCCGTCGGCCTCGCCGCCACTGTCCCCGTGGCCGCGGAAGTCGAGAGCAAGAACGACGAATCCGCGTCTGCAGGCTTCTCGACAGAATGCGTCGTGTCGTGCCCGCCGGCTTCCGGCCCCGTGGCCGACAATGAGGGCGGGCGCCGGTGTCGGCGCCCGCGGCAACGCCGGCCTCTCCGCCGGCGCGGGCACGTAGAGGGTCGCCGCCAGCTCCAGCGAGGGTTCCTGCCCCGCGTCGACTGCCGAAAGCAGGATCACGGAGACAATGGACGCGGGATCGAGGCTCTTAGAAGAGCGAGGGCTGGCGGGGTTCAAGCTGCAGATACGCGATGTAGGGGATGTTGCGGAACAACTGGCGGTAGTCGAAGCCGTACCCCACGTAGAAATCATCGGAGACCGCAAAGCCGCAATAGCGCACGTCCATATCCACCAGGCGCTGGTGGGGCCGGTCGAATAGCGTGCAGACCTCCAGAGACAGGGGTCGTCTCAAGCTGAGCGAGCGCATGATGTAGTGGAGGGTCAGGCCCGAGTCGATCATGTCTTCGACGATAAGGACGTTCTTGTCCTTGACCGGCCTGTCCAGATCTTTGAGAAAACGGATCGCCTTGGTGCCGGTCTCGGTGTGTTCCTGAACGTACGAACTGATCGCCAGGAAGTCCATCTCCAGAGGCAGGGAGATCGCCCGGGCCAGATCGGCCATGAAGATCACTGCCCCCCTGAGGATGGAGATCATGAGGAGATCCTGGCCCTCGTAGTCGCGGCTGATCTCAGCCGCCAGTTCCTCGACGCGCCTGGCGATCGTCTCGGCGTCGAGGAATACCGCGCCGATCCTCTCGTCTCGACGATGCGAGCCGTGGGCCGGGAATGGAGATGAGGGAGGCGCGGCCATCTAAAGCTTACAGGCCGTATTTCTGGGCCATGCGGACGAAGTCCTTGCGGTAGAGCAGCTTGACGCGGACCTCCGGATACTTCTCCCGCAGCTTGCGCACCTTTCGGTTCTTGGCGGTGACCAGGGACTGCTTCATCTCGGTGACCTCAACGAAGAGATCGAGATCGGAAAGGAAGAAATCGGGGGTGAACGCCTCTAGGATATTGCCCTGCTCGTCTTGTTCGAGGATGAAGGTGCGGGGCTCGTACTCCCAGGCGATGCGATGGTAGTCGAAGAGCTTGGCTGCCTCGAGCTCCGTGCGGGTCGCGAAGCTGGGCTCTTTGGTTCCCCGGTAATAGGAGAAAGTGCACGTTTCGTCGATCATCCTGGAAGTTCATTCTACCAGCTGGGCATGTGTGGTAACGTACCCATGTTTCCCGTTCTGGAGGCTGTTTTGACCCACACGCTCGTCTATCCCATCACCGCTTCTCACAACGCCGCCGGTCACCTGGAGGTCGACGGCTGCGACGTGGTCGACCTGGTCGCTGAGTTCGGCACTCCCCTCGTCATCTACGAGGAGAAATCCATCCGCGACCAATGCCGGCGATACATGGAGGCCTTTTCGCAGCACACCGACGATTTCGAGGTGATCTACGCCAGCAAGGCGTTCTCTTCGCTCGCCGTGTGCCAGTTGGTGCTGGAGGAAGGTCTATCCATCGACGTGTCTTCGGGTGGCGAGTACCACGTGGCCAAGGTCGCTGGTTTTCCGGCCGAGCGCATCTTCTTCCACGGCAACAACAAGACTCGCGAAGAAATGGAGTACGCGCTTTCAGGAGGCGTGGGCTACGTGGTGGTCGACAGCTTCCAGGAACTCGCGCTACTCGAGGAGTTGGTGGCGGCTCGGGGGGGGACCCAGCGGGTACTCTTGCGCATCACTCCCGGCATCGAGGCGCACACTCATTCGTATATCCAGACCGGGCAGATCGATTCCAAGTTCGGCTTCGGACTGGCGGACGGGGTGGCGCTGGAGGCCATCCGGGAGGCGCTGGCGGCTCCGCACCTCGACCTGGTGGGGCTGCACGCCCACATAGGCAGCCAGATATTCCAGCTTGACGCATTCCGCAAGGCCATCGAGATCCTTGTCGACCTGATCGGGCAGGCGCACGCGAGCTTCGGCTTCGAGTGCCGCTATCTCAACGTGGGAGGCGGGCTGGGCATCCGCTACACCGAGGACGACATGCCTTCGTCCATCGCCGACTATGCGGCGGTCAAGGTCGAGGGGGTGCGCGAGGAGATGACGGCCATGGGTCTGCCCATGCCGCGGGTGCTCATCGAGCCCGGCCGTTCGATCGTGGGCAAAGCCGGTATCACCGCCTATCGGGTGGGCACGATCAAAGAGGTTCCCGGGGTGCGCACCTACGTGAGCGTGGACGGAGGCATGAGCGACAACATCCGGCCCATGCTCTACGACGCCCACTACGAGGGCATGCTGGCCAACAAGGCCGCGGCGCCCGCCGACACGACCGTGACCGTGGCCGGCAAGCATTGCGAGAGCGGCGACATCCTCATCAAGGATGCGGTCATAGCTCGGCCGGAGCCGGGAGACATCCTGGTGATGCCGGCCACGGGCGCGTACTGCTACGCGATGGCCTCCAACTACAACGGCAGTCCACGGCCCGCGGTAATCATGGTCAAGGATGGACGGGCGCGGGTCATCATCGAGCGAGAGAGCTACGCGGACCTGGTGGCGCGGCACCATCCACTGCGAGACGAGGGGGAAGCATGAGCGGGGAGATGGTCGTGCGCGTGGGACTGTTGGGCTTCGGTACCATCGGGTCCAGCGTCTACCGCCTTATCCAGAAGGAGCACGATCAGATCCTTGAGGGCACCGGGGTCGACCTGCAGGTCGCCAAGGTATTGGAGATCGATCCGGCCAAGATCCCGGCCGACGCTCCCTCGGGTCTCTTCACCTCCGACTTCGCCGACATCGTGGACGATCCGTCCATCGATATCGTCGTGGAGGTCATCGGAGGCACCGATGCAGCCTTCACGTTCGTCGACGCAGCCATGCGCAAGGGCAAGAACGTGGTCACCGCCAACAAGCAACTGCTGGCCGCTCGCGGAGAGGCACTCTTCAACCTGGCCCGGGACGAACGGCGCCACCTGCGTTTCGAGGCGTCGGTGGCGGGCGCCATCCCCATCATCAAGGTGATGCGCGAGAGCATGATCGCCGCCGAGCTGCAGACCGTGTACGGCATCGTCAACGGCACCACCAACTACATCCTCACCCGCATGTACAACGATGAGGGCGACTATGCCGAGATCCTGGCCAAGGCTCAGGAGCTGGGCTACGCCGAAGCCGATCCCACCGCCGACGTGGGCGGGGCCGACGCTGCCGCGAAGATGGCCATCTTGGGCTCCATCGCCTTCCATTCGCGCGTCACTCTGGCGGATGTGGCCTTCGAGGGCATCCAGAGCATCACCCTGGACGACGTGCGCTACGCCAAAGACCTGGGTTTCGTGGTCAAACTCATCGGCGCCGCCCGTTTGATCGACGAGCGGGTGAGCGTGCGGGTCTTCCCGGCCCTGCTTCCCGTCGACCATCCGCTGGCCTCCATCAGCGGCTCCCACAACGCCGTGTTCCTGCAGGGTGCCGCCATCGGCGAGATCATGCTCATGGGCCCGGGAGCCGGGGGGATGCCCACGGCTACGGCCGTGGTGAGCGACATCGTCTCTATCGCCAACACGAAGGACGTGGGCTTTCTCCAGAGCTGCTCCTGCTATCGCCGCCTGGCCTTCTATCCGGCGGAGGAGGTGGAGTCGGCCTTCTTCATCAAGATGAACGTGGAGGATGTCTCCGGCGTCCTCGCCCGGATCGCCTCGGTGTTCGGCGAGCACGGGGTCTCCATCGCCAGCATGATCCAGAAAGGCAGAGGAGCGGAGGCGGAGTTGGTGCTCATCACCCATCCCACCAGGGAGAAGGATTTCTTCGCCGCCATCGAGCAGGCCAGCGGTCTCACGTGCTGCAAGAGCGAGCCCATGACCCTGCGGGTGCTCTGATGGGCGCGCTGGATTCCCGCCCGTTCGGGGTGATCGAGCGGTACCGTCGCTATCTGCCCCTCGAAGCCGGGACCGTCCCGGTGACTCTGGGTGAGGGCAGCACTCCGCTCATCCCGGCGAACTGGCTCAGCGCGGAGCTGGGGTGCCGGGTCTATCTCAAGTACGAGGCCACGAATCCCACCGGATCGTTCAAAGACCGGGGCATGACCATGGCCATCACCAAAGCCGTGGAAGAAGGGGCCACGGCGGTCATCTGCGCCTCCACCGGCAACACGTCGGCTTCGGCGGCCGCGTACGCCGCCCGGGCCGGCCTGCGCTGCGTGGTGCTCATCCCCGAGGGCAAGATCGCCATGGGCAAGCTGTCGCAGGCGCTGATGCACGGCGCGGTCGCCATCGCCATCGAGGGCAACTTCGACCTGGCCCTCGAGTACGTGAAGGACATCTCCAAGCGGCAGCGTATCACCCTGGTGAACTCTCTCAATCCCTACCGGATCGAGGGACAGAAGACGGCGGCCTTCGAGATCGTCGACAGACTGGGGGATGCTCCGGCCATGCTGTCGATCCCGGTGGGCAACGCGGGCAACATCACCTCCTACTGGAAAGGCTTCCGCGAGTACAAGGAGCACGGCCTGGCCGAGCGGCTGCCGGTGGTGTGGGGCTTCCAGGCGGAAGGGGCCAACCCGCTGGTGCGGGGCCAGCGTGGTGGAGAAGCCGGAGACGGTGGCCACGGCCATCCGCATCGGCAACCCGGCCCGGGCAGAGGAAGCCCTGGCGGCGGCGCGCGACTCGGGAGGCGTCGATCCGCGATGTCACCGATGACGAGATCCTGGCGGCTCAGCGGCTGCTGGCTCAGAAGGAAGGCGTGTTCTGCGAGCCGGCCTCGGCGGCCAGCGTCGCCGGGCTGCTCAAGTACCGGAGACAGCGGACTACCCTTCGGCGACACGCTGGTGGCGGTGCTGACCGGTCATGGGCTGAAGGATCCGCAGACGGCCATCGACCAGTCGCGGCCGATCATCCACTGTCCGGCGGATCTGGCGGCCGTGGAGGAGATCATAGCGACCGCTGAATAGGCGGCGTCCGCGGCTCGTCCCGCGCTTTCGGCGGCGGGCGGCGGCGGCGCGGCATCCCAGGCGGAGGTAGCGGAGATGGATGACAAGACTCGCTCCTGTGTCATCGCTCACCTGTCCGATCTGCACACGGGCTCGCAGTACTTCGTGCCCAATCTGCTGGACCGGGCGTTGGTGGAGGTCAACGACCTTGCGCCGGATGTGGTGGTGGTCACGGGCGATCTCACCAGCATGGGCTACCGGCAGGAGTTCCGAGAGGCGCGGGAGTACATCGATCGCCTGGCCTGCCGCGATGTGCTGGTGGTGCCGGGCAACCACGACAGCCGCAACGTCGGTTACGCTCATTTCGAGCGCCTGTTCGCCACCCGGGAGACCGTGATCCGCAAGAACGGGGTCACGCTGGTGGGGGTGGACTCGACCGAGCCCGATCTTGACTACGGACGCATAGGCAGGCACCGCTATCCGTGGATCAAGGAAGCGTTCATGGCGCAGCCGCGGGACTTCAAGATCTTCGTCCTGCATCACCATCTGCTGCCCATCCCGGGCACCGGGCGGGAGCGGAACATCGTCAACGACGCCGGCGACGTGCTGGAAGTCCTCGTGGAGTGCGGAGTGGGGCTCGTCCTTTCGGGCCACAAGCACGTGCCGTACGCGTGGCGGCTGGAGAACATGTTCGTGGTGAACGCCGGCACCGTGGCCACGCTGCGCCTGCGGGGAGACACCAAGCCCTGCTACAACGTGATCGAGATCGCGGGCGACCATGTGAAGATCTCACGCCGCTATCCCTTCCACGGCGGCGAGGTGATCGTGGAGTTCGACGCAGACACGCAGGGCTGATGAAGCGACCCGGCCGTCGCGCTCTGATCGATGGGGAGCACTATCCTCCGGTGGTGGTCGACGCTTTGCAGCAGGCGGGCGATCGCTTCGAGTTTCGAGCGGCGCTGTTCCTCGGGGGCGCCGAGAAGATCAAGGCCGGCGACCTGGAGGCGACGGCCGAGAGCGTCTACGGGCTTCCCGTTGTGTTCGATAGCGACTGGGCCCGCGGGCTGGGCCGATTGATCGAGCAGTTCCGACCGGAGGTGGTCGTTGACCTAAGTGACGAGCCGGTGCTAGGATACGAGCAGCGTTTCCGTCTCATCAGTCATAGCTTGGCGCGGAACGTCGGCTACGTAGGCTCCGATTTTCACTTCAACCCCGCGAGCTCCGATCGTCTTTGCACCAGTCCGTCGCTCTCCATCATCGGTACCGGGAAGCGGGTGGGCAAGACGGCCGTCAGCGGTTATGTGGCGCGGGTTCTTCAAGATGTGGCCACCGGGCACGAGGGACATCGCCGGGAATCGTGGTTGTGGCCATGGGGCGGGGCGGCCCGGCGGAACCCGAGGTCATCGATGGAGCGAGCATCGCCCTGACCGTCGAGGACCTGTTGGCCTGGAGCCGCCAGGGCCGGCACGCGGCGTCCGATCACTTCGAGGATGCGGTGCTCAGCAGGGTGGTGACGGTGGGTTGCCGGCGGTGCGGCGGAGGCATGGCTGGCGAGCCGTTCGTTTCGAACGTGGCCGCGGGGGCGAGACTGGCGAACAGCTTGGGCCCGAGCCTGGTGATCTTGGAGGGGAGTGGGGCGGCGTTGCCCCCGGTCGGCACCGACGCGCGCCTGCTGGTGGCCGGGGCCAGCCAACCGGTGGAGCACATCGCCGGGTATTTGGGGGCCTACAGACTGCTGATCAGCGACGCGCTGGTGCTGACGATGGCCGAGGAGCCACTTGCCTCTGGAGAGAAGGTGCGTGCTGTCATCGAAGCTGTGAATGAGGTCAAGCCGGGTATGGAGACCATCCCTATCGTCTTCAGGCCGCGTCCGGCACGGTCCGTGGAAGGCAGGCGGGTGGCGTTCTTCTCGACTGCGCCGGCCGCGCAGGGGGCGTTGCTGAGCCGGTATCTGGAGGAGAACTACGGCTGCCGGGTGGAGATGTTCTCCGGGAATCTTTCCGACCGGGCGGCTCTGAGGGCCGATCTCGCGCGGCCGGAGATGGCCCGAGTGGATACGGTCTTGACGGAGATCAAGGCCGCGGCCATCGATGTGGTGGCGGAAGAGGCAGCCGCGCGGGGGCTCGAGGTCGTCTTCGTGGACAACCTGCCGGTCGAGGTGGCCCCTGGGCGGACGGGCCGCCTGGCGGAGATGGCCGAGGAATTGGGCCAGATGGCGAAAGAGCGTTTCGAGAGCCGGATGTGAAGACGTGAGCGGCTTCGGGAGACGAGAAGGAGCTGGGAACCGTCCTGCCGAGGTCGGCGGGCCTCCCCATCCAGCTGGTGAGTGAGGGGCACAAGGTGCCGTTCTCGAAGGGGCTCCTGGCGACCACTCTCACCGCCACCGGACTGGCTCCCGAACGGGCATTCGCCGTGGCCATGGACGTGGAGTGGCACATCCTGCAGGAGCAGGACCGCGAAGTGAGTGTGGAGCGGCTGCGCCAGATGGTGGAGCTGGTGCTTGCTGAGAGTGAGGACCAGCGCTATCTGCAGCGCTACCGCAACGTGGAACCGTCTGGCCAGGGAGGACAGGCCGGTGATAGTCCTCATAGGCGGCGCGACGGGGGTGGGGAAGAGCACCATCGCCGCCCGGGTGGCGAGCAGGCTGGGGGTGGTGAGGATCATCTCCACCGATTCGATCCGGGAGGTGATGAGGGCCTTCTTCTCCGAAAGTCTGATGCCGGCCATTCACCACTCGTCGTACGACGCCGACAAGGCGGTGCGGATCCCCTTGGGATCGGGTTTCGATTCGCATGTGGTGGGGTTCATGGAGCAGGTGGAGATGGTCAATGTGGGAGTGTTGGCAGTATTGGACAGAGCGGTCAAGGAGCGCACCAGCCTGGTGGTGGAAGGGGTGCATATCGTTCCCGGGATGCTTGCCTCCGCCGGAGGCTCGCGAGCGGATGGAGGATGCGCTGTTCCTGCCCATGGTGGTGGCGGTCGAGCGATCCCGATCTTCATCGCAGCCACTTCTTGGTGAGGGAGCAGGAGACGTCGGGCCGGAGGGTGTTTGCGCGCTACCTCAAAGGGTTTGAGGAGATACGGAAGATCCAGGACTTCATTCTGGAGCGGGCCGAGACCGAGGGGACGCTGGTGGTGGACAACGTGAGCATCGACGACACCGTGGGGACGATGGTCGATGCTTTGTACGACCTCAATCGAGCAGACGGAGGCACGCAGCAGTGGCGAAGAGTGAGGGACAGTGCATGTGCGGCCGTTTCGCCGTCGTCACCGAGGCTGCTGCCCTGGCGGCCGCCGAATGGGTGGGGCGAGGCGACGGCCTGGCGGGCGACCGTGCCGCCCGCGAAGCCATGGCCGCGGAGCTGGCGCGCGTACCGTTTCGGGCTCGGGTGGTGGTGGGTCGCGGAGGACACCAGGAGCTCTCTGCGCTACGAGTGGGCGATGAAGTGGGGAGTGGGTCGGGGCCGCGCTTGGACAAAGGTGCCGACGGTGAGGACAAGGATGACGAACCCGGGACCTGGGAACTGGCGGTGGACCCGTTGGAGGGCCATGCCGCCCTGGCCCGGGGTTCGGATGGGGCTTTGGCCATGCTGGCAGCCGGGCCGACGTGGGAGTATCATGGCGGTGCCCGAGATGTACATGCAGAAGATGATCGTGGCCGGGCAGGCCGCTGCCGCCATCGACATCGACGCTCCGGTGGTCGACAATGTGAAGGCGGTGGCCGCCGCCCTCGGCCGGCGGCCCGAAGACCTTAGGGTGTTGGTCCTCGATCGGGCCCGTCACGAGGACTTGATCGCTCAGATCAGACGCTCGGGCGCGCGCCTCACGCTGATCGAAGATGGCGACGTCTCCGCGGGTATCGCTGCCGCCGTCCAGGATGCGGGAGTCGACATGTACATCGGCATCGGGGGCTCCACCGAAGGCATCATCACCGCCGCCGCTTTGCGCTGCCTGGGTGGCGAGATCCAAGCTCGCTTCTGGCCGGTCTCGCGCTATCAGGTCGAGCAGGTCAGGGCCGCCGGCATCGAGAACGTGGAGGCTGCGGTTGACCACCAGCGACATGGCGGGCGAGGGCGTGGTCTTCGCCGCGACCGCGGTGACGAGATGTCGGTTCTTGCGGGGGATCGACGTGCGTTCCGATGGGAGCGCACACCGAGACCCTGGTGCTGTGTTCGAGCTGCCACGCGGTACGAGTGGTGAGGACGATACACCGGTCGGAGAACGGAGGGCCGCAGGTGAGCCTGGAGACCAGATGACCGGACGACGGATACTCGACCTACTAACAGAAGAGAAGATCTATGACGAACCAAAGTGAGGATAGTGAACATGTACCGGCGACAGGAAGCAAGACCATGGCAATAGCAGAGTTAGAGCCCAAGCTCCTCTCCGATCTTCACATGGTCGCGGGCGAGCTCGGGATCAAGAATTACCGGAAGTATTCAAAGCAGGATCTCATCATGAAGATCCTCAACGAGCAGTCTCAGGAGAGGGGCCTGCACTTCCGCACGGGGCTGCTGGACATCCTGCCCGACGGCTACGGGTTCCTGCGCACTCAGGGATATACGCAGTCCGACTCCGACATCTACGTGTCGCTCTCGCAGATACGGCGCTTCAAGCTGCGCCGGGGCGACGAGATCAACGGCCAGGTGCGCACCCCGCGAGACAACGAGAAGTACCACGCCTTGCTGAAGATCTCAGTCGGTCAACGGCATCGATCCTGAGCAGGCCCGGCACCGGCCCACTTTCGACTCGCTGACGCCGCTCTTCCCGGACGAGCGCCTGCGCTTGGAGACCACTCCCGACCGCATCGCCGCGCGGGTCATGGATCTGCTCAGCCCCATCGGCAAGGGACAGCGTGGTCTGATCGTCTCGCCGCCCAAGGCGGGTAAGACCACCATCCTCAAAGACATCGCCAACTCCATCGCCGCCAACAACCCGGAAGTGCACCTGATGGTGCTCCTTGTGGACGAGCGGCCGGAAGAAGTCACCGACATGGAGCGCACGGTCAACGGTGAGGTGGTCAGCTCCACCTTCGATCATGCCGGGCGAGAACCACGTCCAGGTAACCGAGTTGGTGCTCGAACGGGTAAAGCGGCTGGTCGAGGTGGGCAAGGACGTGGTGGTCCTTCTCGATTCGATCACGCGGATGGCTCGGGCATACAACCTGCAGGCGCCCGCGAGCGGCCGCATCCTTTCCGGAGGGGTTGACTCCACCGCGCTGTATCCGCCGAAGAAGTTCTTCGGCGCCGCCCGGAACATCGAGGAGGGCGGTTCGCTTACCATCATCGCCACGGCTCTGGTCGAGACGGGCTCGCGGATGGACGAGGTGATCTTCGAGGAGTTCAAAGGTACCGGCAACTGGGAAGTACGCCTGAGCCGCCAACTGGCCAACAAACGCATATTCCCCGCCATCGATATCGAGAGCTCCGGGACGAGAAAAGAAGAGCTCATCATGGAGCCGGCAGAGGCGCAGATGGTGTGGAAGCTGCGGTCGGTGCTGCACGCGCTCGATCCCAATGCCGCCATCGAGCTTCTCATCGGTAAGCTGAAAGAGACCAAGTCGAACTCCGAGTTTCTCGAGCAGATGCGCAAGAACGCCCGCTAGGGAGCAGGGGCGGCGGCGAACGGCAAGGAGCGAGCGGTTGACGGCAGAGGTGGCGGTTCAGGGCATCTCAGTCGGTCACTTCTCCGACCGCGAAGGCCTGACCGGCTGCACGGCCGTGCTGGCCCCCGCCGGCGTGACGGCCTCGGTGGACATCCGGGGAGGGGCACCGGGGACGCTCGATACGGCCTTGTTGTCTCCGTATGCCTCGGTGAGCGAGATCCACGGCGTCCTGCTGACCGGCGGCAGCGCCCCGGGTCTGGGGGCCGCTGCCGGGATCACGTGCTTCCTGAAGGAGAGAGGCTACGGCTATCGGACCCCCTACGCCCGCGTGCCCTTGGTGGTCGCCGCGGTCATCTATGATCTCGGCGTGGGAAGCGCGCAGGCGTGTCCGCGTCCCGAGGATGCCTACCAGGCGGCCGTCTCGGCGGGAGACCGGATAGAGGAAGGCTCGGTGGGCGCGGGCACCGGGGCCACGGTAGGCAAGCTCCTGGGTGCGGCCGGCCTGATGAAGGGTGGGATCGCCCTGACCACGGTCCGGGTGGGGGGAGACGTGACGGTAAGCGCACTCACCGTGGTCAACGCGCTGGGGGACGTGATCGCCGAGGACGGCTCCATCCTGGCCGGGGCCAGGCGCGCGGGTGCCTTCGTGGACAGCGAAGAGCTGCTAATGACGCTGCCCGCGGCGCCGACGTTCAGCGCTGTGGAGAGCACCACGCTATCCGTGGTCATGACCGACGCCCGGCTCGACAAGTTGCAGTGCGCGATCGTGGCCCGCATGAGTCACGACGGTCTCGCGCGAGCCATCAATCCGGTGCACACTCCCGTGGACGGGGATTGCGTGTTCGTGTTGGCAACAGGCGAGAAGACCGCCAATGTCTTCCAGGTAGGGGCGGCGGCAGCGAAGGCTGTGGCCCTGAGCATCCGCCGCGCCGTGCGGGTGGCCGAGGGGTGCGCCGGCGCGCCCTCGCTGAAGGACCTGGCTGAGGAAGGCGGGGGCTCCGATCGAAAGGGCTCGCCGCGCGTCGACTGCGGGCCGTCGTGGCCCCCCGTCCGTGATCCCCTGCCTGACCACCGTTCGCGAGACTGCGGGCCATGCTCGGCGAGGCCCGGGCGCGGGGCGTCTCCGTGGGTTTGGTGCCGACCATGGGAGCGCTGCACGAGGGGCACCTCTCTCTCATCCGGAGGGCCCGTTCCGAGAATGGGCTGGTGGTGGTCTCCATATTCGTGAATCCCGCGCAGTTCGGACCGCGCGAGGATCTGCAGAGTTACCCTCGCGATCTGGAGCGGGACGTGACCTTGGCGGAGGCGGCTGGGGCGGATCTTGTCTTCAGTCCGACCGTGGGGGAGATGTACCCGGAGGGCTACTGCACCTGGGTGGAGGTGGAGGGGCTTACGGCCGGCCTCTGTGGGGCTTCGAGGCCGGAGCACTTCCGGGGTGTGTGCACGGTGGTGGCGAAGCTCCTCAATATCTGCCGCCCCGAGCGTGCCTATTTTGGCCGCAAGGACGCTCAGCAATTGGCAGTGATCCAGCGGATGGTTCGAGACCTCGATCTGGGGGTGGACATCGTCCCCTGCGACACCGTCCGGGAGTCAGACGGACTGGCCATGAGCTCGCGCAACACGCGGCTCACGGCGGAGGAGCGGGCTCAGTCCACCGTCCTCTACCGGGCGCTTCGGGATGCGGAGGAGTCGATTGGGCGGGGCGAGCGCGACGCGACCGCCCTCAAGGGCGCGATCCGCGCCGTGTTGGCGGAAGCCGGTCTGGGGAGGATCGATTACGTGGAGATCGTCCGCTCGGACGATCTCTCGCCGGTCGCCACCGTGTCGGGCGAGTGCCTCATGGCCGTGGCGGTATGGTTCGGCGGCACGAGGCTCATCGACAACCTCGTGGTGACCGGGTGAGCACGGGGCTCACCCGTGTGAAAGCAGCGGCGCCGGTCACCGCTTCTCCCAGCGCAGCAGATACGCTACCTGGCTGAGAGTGCTTCCCGCCTGGATCTCGGCGCGCAGCCGGTTCTCCTTCTCCAACACATCCATGGCCCGATTGGTGTATTCGATCGCTTTCTCGCGCGGGATGACGCAGACGCCGTCGTCATCGGCGATGATCCAGTCGCCGGGCGACACTCGGATTCCGGCTATGCGCACCGGCACCCCGATCTCGCCGAACCCCTTGGGCTCACCGGCGGTAGGGCTCACCAACGAACAGAACAGGGGGAAGCGCAGCCGGCGGATGTCGCCGCTGTCGCGCGCCGCCCCAAAGATGACCACCCCGGCCAGTTTCCGCTGTATGGCAGAGTTGGTGGCCAGTTCGCCCCACACGGCCGGAGCGACCCCGCCCGCGTCGATGACCAATACGTCACCAGGCTTGGCCTCGTCGATGGCCTCCACAGGTTTGGCCCAATCGCCCGGATAGGTGCGGACGGTGAGCGCCGGTCCGACCAGCTTCGCTCCCGGGGTCAGCGGGCGCAGTCCGGGGATGTCGCCGCTGCGATGGAGAGCGTCGGAAACGTTTGCGGCAGAGACTCGCGACAGCATCTCCCGCACGTCGGGGCCGGTGGATCGGACGAAGAACTCGGACTTGACAGCCACCATGGTGTCCATGGCTTGTTTGACCGCCCGCGTGGCGGCGGTCGCGTCGGCCGCCTTGGTGATGGCCCCGCCTACGACCACGATGGACGCTCCCGCCTTGAGCGCGAGGGGGGCGGTCTCCGAGTTGATGCCCCCGGCCACCGCCACCGGTATCGAGACGGCTTGAGTCACCTCTCGCAGCGTGTCCCAGGGAGTCTTGCCCTGCATCTGCTCGTCGATGGCCACGTGGATGCCGACGTAGCTGGCTCCCATCTCCTCGACGGCCAAGGCGCGGGCCACCACGTCCGCCACCTGGACCATGTCGACGATGATCTCGGCCCCGTAGTTGCGGGCCGCCTCCACGCATTCCCGGATGGTGGCATCGGAGGCCGCACCGAGTACCCCGACCACCTGCGCCCCCGCTTTGGCTGCGCACTCTACCTCTGCCCGGCCGGCGTCCATGGTCTTCATGTCGGCAACCACGGTCAGGGAAGGCCAGCGGGACTTGATCTCGCGAATGGCCTGTAGACCCTCGCTCTTGATGAGCGGGGTACCTACTTCCAGCCAATCCACGCCCCCCGCCACTGCCTCTTCCGCCACCTGCAGGGCTCTGGGGAGGTCGACGAAGTCGAGCGCTAACTGTAGTACCGGTTTCATCGGGCGGCCCTCCTCTGTCCTCGATCCTCTATCGCACGCCGAGAGTCTGGACGATGACCGTGCGCTCGCGCGGCCGGTTGTCAAAGCACACGAAGCAGATCTCCTGCCAGCGGCCCAGGCAGGGAGCGCCTTGTTCGAAGGGTATGACCAGCGACGGACCGAGCAGGCCGGCCCGCACGTGAGCGTGTCCGTTCACGTCGGGGTGAGTGCGATTGTGCTCGTACTCTGCCGTGGGAGGGGCAATGCGGTCGAAAAGGTTCCGGAAGTCCTGGACGACTCCGGGTTCGAACTCGAGCGTCGTGAGCGCTCCCGTCGCCCCGGGGACGAAGAGGGTGACCGTACCGGCGCGCAGGCCGGTCTCCTCCACCAGACGGCGCACGTCGGCCGTGATGTTGACCATGTCGGCGTCTCCGAGCGTATTGAAGTAGATCCGGTCGGTGATCACTGAGACTGTGCCCGAAGGCGCAGGCGCCGCTGTCATGTCGAGGTCCTCCTCGTTGGCGTTCGTCGCGGTGTGTAGATCGTCTCGTTCATTCATCATGTTCCCTATCGACTGGATTCTAATAGTGGCGGCGGATCGGGGGTTGCGAGGAGGCCGGCAAGCTCGTGGATGGTCGCGGCGCCGATCTCGCCACGGGCGCGTACGAGATCGAGCGTGGCCAGCCCGAGGAGTCTGTAGACAGGAAGGAGGTCAGGCGCGTCGACTGCCAAAGCCCGCAGGTGTTCGGAGACGGTGCGTGTATCGCCCCGACTCAGCGGTCCGGTCAGGGCGGCGACGGTGCCCCGAGCACCGATGTTGTCGAGAGTGGCCTCAACCAAAGGCAAGAACAGGGAGAGGGCTTCCTCCCTGGGCAGTCCGGCCGTGATGAAGAGCTGCTCGGCCAGGTACTCGAGTGTGACCAGGTAGTTGCAGGCCAGGGTGGCCGCGGCATGGTAGAGGCCGCGCTTGTCGTCGGGGAGAAGGAACGGCCGAGCGCCCAGGCCGTTGGCGAGGGCGAAGCCAAGCGCTGCCGCGGGGGAGGCTTCGCCCATCACCGACGGGGTGATGGCGATCGCGGCGCCGGCAAACCGGGCCGACCCGCTGCTGGGATCGGTGAACGTCTGCAAGGGATGAAAGACCAGAGTCGACGCTCCCGCCCGCTCACAGGGGGAGAGAGCGGTCACCGAAGTGGCGCCACTGGTGTGGGCCACCACTAGGTCGGGGCGCGCAGGCCGGTGGCGCAGCTCGGCGCCCAATTCGTCCGCCACGCCCTGGAGCGCGTCGTCGGGAACTGCCACGACGACAAGGCGGGGTGAAAGCGACATCAACTCTTGGACATGCGCCGTCGCTCGTCCCCCGAGCCAGGCTTCGGCCCGTCGCGCGGCCGGTCGCGGTGTGGGCGGTGAAGCCGAGGAGGTCGGCCCCGCGGGCCCGCATGGCGAGCGCGAGGCTTGAGCCAAGGCGTCCGGCACCGACCACCACGAAACGAAGGGAGGCGAGCGCGGGTGCGGCACTCTGAGCGAGAGGCTCTCCGCCCGGACGTGTTCCAGATGTATGTGGTGCTTCGATGAAAGACCTGCCTGTTCCAGTTCTGCCTGCAGATACCAGACGTGGCTCGGTGGTTCCGTCGGGCCGGCGGGATCGACCCACGGATGCGGCTCTCGGCTTCGCCTCCAGACGGTAGGCGCTCCGGTCGCAGGGCATCCATATCACGGTCCCGGGCGGTGCCGGGGAAGCATAACAGCCACTTCTCCCGGTGGCAACGCAATCGCGGCGGCGAAACAACCGTCGCTCCATCGCAAGACGGTCTTCTGCTACCCTGAGCCTCATGATCGAAGACGCGCCCACACACGACGACATGGGCCAGGCCGAGGCCCTGCGCTCGCTGGAGGAGTCGCTGCGCGCTTGTTCTCTGTGCGGCTTGTGCGGCGGCCGAACCCAGGTGGTGTTCGGCGTGGGGAGCCCGTCGGCCGAGCTGATGTTCGTTGGCGAAGGCCCCGGCTTTCATGAAGACCGCCAAGGCGAGCCATTTGTTGGGCAGGCCGGGAAGCTCCTCACCGAGCTACTCGGTCAGATCGGCCTGACCAGAGGCGACGTGTACATCGCCAACGTCGTGAAGTGTCGGCCGCCGGAGAATCGTGATCCCGCGCCCGACGAGATCGAGGCCTGCAGTCCCCATCTCATGGAGCAGATCGCCATCATACGGCCACGGGTGGTATGCACCTTGGGCCGTTTCGCCACCAAGCTTCTCGCCGACACCGAGCTCAGCATGACGGCGGTGCACGGGAAGGCCAAGGCGAGGGTGCTGGCGGGCGTGGACACCGTCGTGTTTCCCGTGTTCCATCCCGCCGCGGCCTTGTACGCGCCGGCGAACCGGAGCCTGCTCGAGGAGGATTTCGCGAAGCTCCGTCACCTCCTGACGCGAGGTCTGGGCTCAACGCTTGCGGGCGGAGCCACCGTGCAGCCGACCGAGCAACCCCGCGAGGGCCCCCGCGAACAGACGCGACCGTCCTCTCAACGCGTGGAGCAGTTGCCTCTGTGGTAGAGACGGGTCACGTCGTGCTGCGCGAGCAGGGGGTGGGGCTGAGAAGGCTTGAGGTGATCGGGCGCAGGCTGGCCCGGTCTCTGCGGCCGGGGGACCTGGTCCTGCTCTACGGGCCGCTGGGCGCCGGCAAGACGACGCTCGTCCGTGTGGTCGCCCGGGCGCTCCACGTATCGGATCCGGTCAGAAGCCCGTCCTTCACCATCGCGAACATCTACTCCGGGACCGTGACCATCCAACATCTGGATCTCTACCGGCTTGATGAGATCGGCGAGGACGACGCTCTTGCTCTGGAAGAGTATTCGCAGAGGAGATGCCGTGACCTTGGTGGAGTGGCCTCAGGCCGGCCTGGGACGTCTCGGTCCGCCGGCGTGGACCGTTCGGCTTGGCCACGAGACCCTCCGCGAGCGCTCGGTGGAGGTGGAGGCAGCGACGACCGAGGCGCGCTTGCGCTGGGAAGCGGCTGGAGACGCTGATGAGTGATCGGCTGGTGCTGGCTCTGGATGGCTCCACGGCGATCTGCAGCGCGGCCCTTTTGCGCTGTGCACAGAGGACGCGGATGGGGAGGGAAGCTGCTGGACGGTGGCGGCCCGACGGATGGAGCGCGATGGCAGGGCGCAGGCCAAGGTGCTGCTACGCCTTGTGGACGAGATGCTGGAAGAGACCGGCCGCAGGCCGCGAGACCTGGACGCCGTGGTAGTGGGCACCGGACCGGGCACGTTCACGGGGGTGAGGATCACCGTGGCAACGGCCCGGGCGCTGAGCCTGGCGCTCTCGGTGCCGGTGCTTGGCGTGAGCACTTTGGGCGCATTGGCGGCGGCCGGCGCGGCCATCGACGATAGATGCCAGCTGCTGGTGCCGGTGGTCGACGCCCGCAGGGGCCAGCTGTTCTACGGCCTCTACCGGCCCGCGGGAGCAGGGTCCCCGTCCGGCACAAGACGCTGGGTCCGTTCGACCGAATTCGGGGTGTGCGATAGAGGGGCGCTGGGCGGAGTGGTCACGGCGGCGGCGAACGATCGCTCCGGCCGGACGACGCTCCGGCCAGATGGTCGCTCGGGCCAGATGGTCGTCACGACCGGGACGCCTTGCCCGAAACCGTGCTGGTCGTGGGGGAAGGTGCTCTTGTGGTTGATCTCCCGGCTGGGGCCATCTTCAGGAGCACCGACGTCGAGGCGGAATGGCTGCTGATGGGGCAGGAGCGTCTTGACGAACCGGGTCCGCTGCCCCAGGGGGCGCGATTGACGCCGTGGCTGGCGGGAGTGTTCGGCTCGGAGAGCGGTACCGCCGCGTCGGAGCCTGCCGTGGGCGGCCCAGGTACCCCGGAATCGGTCACGCCTCTGTATGTCCGCTCTCCCGACGCCGACATCCACATCACCAAGATGCGGGACCCATGGGCCGATGGCTCCGGCGGCCGCTAGACCAGTCATGAGCTTTGCCTCACGAGATATGAGGGCCGACGACCTGGCGGCCGTGGTTTCCATCGAGGCGGTCTCCTTCGATAGCCCGTGGACCTCGGAGATGTTCGCCGACGAGTTGGTGCAGGAGCTCAGTTGGACCGCGGTCTCAGTGGATTCCGGCGGGGAGGTGGTGGGCTTCCTGATCGGGCGGCGTTACCCGGACGTCTGGCATCTTATGGACCTTGCCGTGTCGCCTGCGCATCGCCGTCTGGGCGTGGGCGGGGATCTGCTGGGCCGCTTTCTGGGGGCCGCGGACGCGGCTCGGATGACGGTGATCCTCGAGGTGCGGCAGGGGAACGCGGAGGCGATGGCTCTCTACGAAGGGCGAGGGTTCGTCACCATCGGGCAGCGGCGGGGCTACTACACCGACACGCACGAGGACGCGCTGGTGATGGCCCGCAAGGCGGGCGACGGTGGCAGCGCTCGGGGGCCCGCGGCAGGCGGCGCGGGAGCTGCGCCGGCGTCCGTGCCGAGGCCGAACAGTCGGCGGACTCCTTCCGCCGGGGGCCACTTTCCGGACCTCTGCTCGCCATCGAGACTTCTTGCGACGATTCGGCGGCGGCGGTGCTCACGCCGGACGGGGAGGTGCTCGCGTCGGTGGTCCACTCGCAGGATGCCATCCACGAGCGCTACGGCGGCGTGGTGCCGGAAGTGGCCAGCCGGGCGCACGTGGAGCGCATGACGGCGGTAGTGAGGGAAGCACTGCGCCAAGCCGGCTGCACCGTGCACGACCTGGGCGGAGTGGCCGCCACTGTGGGGCCGGGACTGATCGGGGCGCTGCTCGTGGGGGTCCAGACGGCCAAGACGATCGCCTGGAGCAGGCGCCTGCCCTTCTTCCCGGTCAATCACATACACGGTCATCTGGCGGCCGTGTGGCTGTCCGACCCGTCAGGCGCCGTTCCCCATGGTCACCCTGGTGGCCTCCGGTGGCCATACCGCCCTCATACGGGTGGACGACCGCCGGACCTTCCGGCTGCTCGGCCAGACCTTGGATGACGCCGCGGGCGAGGCCTTCGACAAAGGTGCCCGGCTTCTGGGGCTCGGGTATCCGGGAGGCAAGGAGTTGGACGAGCTCGCCGAGAAGGGCGATCCGACCGCCTTCTCGTTCCCGATCGGGCTGAAGCGTTCCGTGCGGCCCGACTTCTCCTTCTCGGGGGTGAAGACGGCTCTCTACTACCTCCTCCGCGGGATGAGCGCCGACGAGCGGGCCGGCAATGCCGCCGACGTCGCCGCTTCCTATCGGGAGGCCATCGTGACAGCTTTGGTCGGGAAGGCGCTCCAGGCGGCGGAGCGCGAGGGAGTGCGGACGCTGGCGGTGGCCGGGGGAGTGGCCGCCAATTCGCTCCTGCGCAGGCGGCTGGTGGAAGCGGGTCGGTCGGCGGGTCTGCACGTAGTGGTCCCGCCCTTCGCCTACTGCACCGACAACGCGGCCATGATCGGGGCGGCTGCCCTTGGCGGACCCATGCTCGCGTATCCCGACTATCTCGATGTCGACGCGTCTGCGTCGCTCGCGCTCGGTCGGTGGTCGACGCACGCGCTCGCCGCAATACAAGAAAGAACGTAGTGCCGGCGATTGACAAATCCTGAGTCTGCGCATATTATATGCGGCCGCTGGCACTCGCAGGTGTAGAGTGCCAATCGTGTGGACCAGGTTGCATCCTCCCGTGCACAGCACGGGTCAGGAAAACGGAAAGATCGAAAGACAGGAGGGTTGTGCATGAAACTAGTGCCACTCGAGGACAGGGTCGTTGTCAAGGTCCTGGAACAGGAAGATAAGACCAGCAGCGGTATCGTCCTTCCGGACACGGCCAAAGAGAAGCCGTCCAAGGCGACGGTCATCGCGGCCGGCCCCGGCAAGTACGATGACGGCGTATTGATCCCTATGCCGGTCAAAGAAGGCGACATCGTGGTGTTCGCCAAGTACGCCGGTACCGAAGTCAAGCTGGACGGGGAAGAATACCTGGTCCTGCGCGCTTCTGACCTCATCGGCATCCTGCCCGAGGGATAGCTCTCGCCCGCACTGTGCGGCGACAGGATCCAGCGAACTCATCCTCTTTAGTTAACGAAGGAGACCGGATTTATGGCAAAACAGCTTTTGTACGGTGAAGAAGCCCGCCGCGCGCTCGAGCGTGGCGTGAACACTCTCGCCGACGCGGTCAAGGTCACCCTGGGCCCCAAAGGGCGCTACGTGGTCCTCGACAAGAAGTACGGCAGCCCCACCATCACCAATGACGGTGTGACTATCGCTCGCGAGATCGAACTCGACGACGTGTTCGAGAATCAGGGCGCGCAGTTGGTCCGCGAAGTGGCCACCAAGACCAACGATGTCGCCGGCGACGGTACCACCACCGCCACCCTGCTCGCTCAGGCTATGGTCCGTGAAGGCCTCAAGAACGTGGCCGCGGGAGCCAATCCCCTGGCCATCAAACGGGGCATCGAGCGTGCCGTTGACGCGGCCGTGGCAGAGATCAAGAACATGTCCAAAGAGATCTCGGGCAAAGAAGACATCGCCCGGGTGGCCACCATCTCGGCCGACGACCGCGAGATCGGCGACGTCATCGCCGACGCTATCGAGAAGGTGGGCAAGGACGGCGTTGTGAACGTCGAGGAATCCAACACCTTCGGCATGGATCTGGAGTTCACTGAAGGCATGCAGTTCGACAAGGGCTACGTGTCTCCCTATTTCGTCACCGACGCCGAGCGCATGGAAGCGGTTCTCGACGAACCGTACATCCTCATGGCCAACCAGAAGATCGGTTCGGTCCAGGATCTGCTCCCGGTGCTGGAGAAGGTCATTCAGTCCGGCAAGGCGCTGCTCATCATCGCTGAAGACGTCGACGGCGAAGCTCTGGCCACCCTGGTGGTCAACAAGCTGCGCGGCACCTTCACCGGCATCGCCGTCAAAGCCCCGGGCTTCGGCGACCGCCGCAAGCGCATGCTCGAAGACATCGCCATTCTTACCGGTGGCGAGGTCATCACCGACGAGATGGGTCTGAAACTTTCGAACACTACCGTCAGCCAGCTGGGCCGCGCCCGCAAAGTGGTCGTGACCAAAGACGACACCACCATCGTCGACGGCGCAGGCGAACTGGATCAGATCAAGGCTCGGATCAATCAGATCAAAGCTGAGATCGAGAACACCGAATCCGATTTCGACCGCGAGAAGCTGCAGGAGCGGCTGGCCAAACTGGCCGGCGGCGTGGCCGTGGTCAAAGTCGGCGCTGCCACCGAGACCGAGATCAAAGAGAAGAAGCATCGCGTAGAAGACGCCCTGAGCGCCACTCGCGCTGCTCTTGAAGAAGGTATCGTCCCCGGCGGCGGCGTGGCTCAGGTGCTTCTCATCCCGGCGGTCAATGCCGTCGTGGCCGAGGGCGACGAGCTCACCGGCGTGCGGATCGTTGCCCGGGCCCTCGAGGAGCCCCTCCGCCAGCTGGCCAACAATGCCGGTCTCGAAGGTTCCGTCGTGATCAATGAGGTCAAGACGCGCACCAAAGGCATCGGCCTGAACATCGCCACCGGCGAATACGAAGACATGGTCAAGGCCGGCATCATCGATCCGGCCATGGTCACCCGGTCCGCTCTTCAGAACGCGGCCTCCATCGCCAAGAACATCCTCACCACCGAAGTCATCGTGGCCGACAAGCCTGAGAAAGAAGGCGCGGCGGCATGGGCGGCGGCATGGGCGGCATGGGCGGCGGCATGGGCGGCATGATGTAGGAGAGTTCTCACCCCGGTCGGCCATCGAACAAGGTGGGCGACGGGTCGGGGCCATCGCGGCCGCGGCGCCCTTCGGGCGCGCCGGGCCGCGATGGCCCCATTTTTTCGGGGGAAGGCTGGCGCACCGGTGGTACACTGGGCACACGGTCTGCAGTAGGTAGATGGTCGCCAGGGAAGGAGGCGCTGATGAAGCAAGAGGTCGAAGCGGCGTTCACGGAGATGCTGGACATCTCCTCCGATATCGACAAGGCGGTGCTGTTCGGCCCAGGCGAGATACTCGCTTCGAACATGCCTGCGGAAGCCCAGCAGGCGGCGGTCGGCCAGGCCGAAGAACTCTCCCGTCTCGGCGAGCTGCGGGCCACCGAGATGGGCTCGCAGCCTTTGACACAGCTGGTGGTCGAGACGTCGGCCGGTTTGGTCTTCTTGGCCAGGGAGACGACGGCTGATGGCATGACCGTGCTGGCTACCGGCAGGAAGGGCAGCCGGGTGGGCTGGTCCTCTATGATCTGAAGACCTGCCTGCGGGACGCTCGCGAGGCGCTGACCTCCGAGGCTTCCGGCGACGAGGGCGAAGGGGAGGCGTAGATGAAGCGGCTGCTGAAGGTGTTCGGCGTACTGACCGTCCTCGGTAGTCTGGCCGCCGGTGTCTACTACTTCCTCTTCATGCGCGGCCGCAAGCCACAGGTGGAACTCTACTTCGACGACGGCTCCATGCTGGCCATGCCCGGAAAGGCAGCCGAGGCGGAGCCGTTCATGAAGGTCGCATCGGAGATTCTGAGCGCCAGCCCCATAACCGGCTGATTCTTCCCGGGTCTCGCATGAGCGTGGGCGACGCGGCATTCCCCGGGCTTACGCCCGAGCTGGGAACGACCGTCCTGAATGCCGCCTTGCGCAGGGGCGGGGACATGGCCGAGCTGTTCGTCGAGGAACGCCACTCGCTTTCTCTGCGGCTGGAGGACGGCAAGATCGAGGACGCCGTCTCCGGCACCGATCGAGGCGGCTCGGTGCGCTTGGTTCGGGGTCTTTCCAGTGTCTTCGGGTACGTGGATGCCGTGGACGAGGGCTCGCTCTGCGGCCTGGCGCGGGAGTTGAGCCGGCTCGCGGGCCGGCGAGCCGGTGCGCCGTGCACAGCCATCGCCGCACGAACCGCCCGTCATCGCTGCAGCGCGTCGGCCAGGATCCGACCGCGGTCGACGCGGCGGCCAAGGCCCGACTGCTCCATCTTGCCGACGAGACGGCTCGGAGACTCTCTCCCGAGGTCCGCCAGGTGGTGGCGGTCTACGGCGAGAGCCGGCAACGGGTGTGGATCGCCGGTTCCCACGGCGCGCTGGCCACCGACGACAGGACCAGGGTGATGATCGCGGTCACGGTGATGGCCCAGCGCGATGGCCTCATCCAGACGGGCCGGGAGACGCTCGCCCATCACGGAGGCTTCGAGCTGTTGGACGAAGAGGCGGTGACCGATCTGGCGACGGCGGCCGCAGAGAAGGCCCTTGCGATGCTCGACTCGCGCCCGGCACCGGCCGGACGCATGCCGGTGGTGCTTGGCCAACGGATTCGGAGGCGTGCTCTTCCACGAAGCCTGCGGTCATGGGCTGGAGGCCGACTACATCCTCAAGAAGAGCAGCGTGTGGGAGGGCAAGAAGGGGCAGCGGGTGGCCGAAGACCACGTCTTCGCGTACGACGACGGGGTCACGCCGGGCATGTGGGGGAGCGCCGGCTGCGACGACGAAGGGACGCCGTGCGAGCGTACCACCCTGATCGAAGCTGGGGTGCTCACCGGCTACCTGACCGATCGGCTGCGCGGCGGCCACCTCGGCCTGCCTCTGACCGGCAACGGGCGGAGACAGGACTACCGCCATCTTCCCTATCCACGGATGACCAACACCTACTTCGGCCCCGGCGAACATACTCGGGATGAGATCATCGCCGACACGCCCCGCGCTTTGTACGCGAAGACGCTCTCGGGGGGCGAGGTCAACCCGGCCACCGGCGACTTCGTCTTCGGCGTTGCCGAAGGCTACCTGATCGAGAACGGCCGCGTGACCGCGCCCGTACGGGGAGCCACCTTGATCGGCAACGGTCCGGAGGTGTTGCGGGGCATCGACGCCATCGCCGACGACCTGGAGGTCAAGGCAGGCACGTGTGGCAAGGAAGGCCAGAGCGTACCGGTCGGGAGCGGCCAGCCCACCATCCGCATCCGCGAACTGACGGTGGGAGGGACCAGCCTGCCATGAGCTCCAGCGACACGTCCTTCCGCACCGGGCGCACTCCTTCGACTCGCCCCTAGCCGTCGCGCGAGCGGCGCTCGACCGAGGCCGAGGTCTGGGGGTCGAGCTGGAAGCGTACGTGCAGTTCGGACGGACTGTCACGGTGAAGATCTTCGGCCGGGAGGTCGAATCGGTGAGCACTGCCGAGCCCCGCGGGCTCGGGGTGCGGGCGCTCCGCGACCGGCGCGTGGGCTACGCGTTCACTGCCGACCTGAGTCCCGTCGGGATCGACCGGGTCTTGGCCGAAGCGGTCGACAACGCCCGGGCCACCGACCCCGACCCGTTCGTCGACCTGCCTCGCCGCGCCCGTCGGGCTCCTATCCGACGCTCGACGGCCTGTGGCGTCCGGGGGTGTCGAGCACGGAGACTCGAAGAGAAAGTGCGCGTGGCGCTCGACGCCGAGGCGGCCGCCCTGGCCGTGCGTCGACATCGAGACGGTCGAGGAAAGCATGTACGCCGACAGCGAAGCGCGGGTCGCCATCGCGTCGACCACGGGAGTGGAAGCCGAGGCCGAGCAGACGTTCTGCTTCGTCTACGTGTTGGCTCACGCCGGCCGCGACGGCGACCGGCAATCGGGACTGGGCTTCAGCGTGGGCCGAGAGCCGGCTGAACTCGACCCGAGGGCCGCGGGCAGGGAAGCGGCAGAGAAGGCGCGGGCGCTTCTGGGAGCCGGCCCCTGCCCCACCGGGTCCTACACCGTGGTGTTCGATCGCGATGTGGTGGCTGCCCTGCTCTCGAGCATCGCTCCCGCTCTCAGCGCCGACGCGGTACAGAAGGGGCGCTCGGTGTTCGCCGGGAGGCTGGGTGAAGGAGTGGCGTCGCCCTTGGTCACCCTGGTGGACGACGGCCTGGCGATCGATGGGATGGCCACCAACCCGTTCGATGGAGAAGGTGTGCCCCAGCAGGTCACCTCTCTGGTGGAAGGCGGCGTGCTGCGAGCGTATCTACACAACACCTATACGGCACGTAAAGAGGGCGCGCAAAGCCGCTTCCACCGGCAATGCCGCTCGTCACTCGTACCGCTCGCTCCCCGGGGTGGGGGCCACCAACCTCATGCTGCGGGCCGGCGAGGGCGGCTTGGACGAGCTGCTCCGTCGGGTGGGCCACGGACTCTACGTGGAGAGCGTCGCCGGCGTGCACTGCGGGTGTGAACCCGGTGAGCGGGGAGATATCTCTGGGAGTGACGGGGCGGCTGATCGAGGGAGGAGCCCTCGGCCGGCCGGTGCGGGAAGTCACCATAGCCTCGGAGTTCGTCTCCTTGCTCAGTTCGGTGAGCGACCTGGCGGGAGACGCGCGCTGGATCCCGTTGTACGGGAGTGTACGCACGCCCTCGGTGGCCGTGCAGGGGATCGCGGTTTCTGGGACATAGCGATCGACGAGACACGAGGAGGGATGTTGGAGAAGGCATCGTTGGGCAAGCTTCTGCTGGCTACGGCCTATCTGGAGGGTGACTTCGTGCTCCGCTCCGGGAGGCGCAGCAAGTACTATCTGGACAAGTATCTCTTCGAGACCGAGCCGCAGGTGCTGCGCGGGATCGTCTACGAGATGGCCATGATGATCCGCGATCGATTGGCTTCGGGCGAGGAATACCAGCGCCTGGCGGCGCCGGAGCTGGGTGGCGTGGTGCTGGGAGCGGGGCTCTCTCTGGAGCTGGGTCTGCCGCTGCTGCTGGTGCGGAAGCTCTCCAAGGAGTACGGCACCAGCAAGCGCATCGAGGGACGGTACTGCCCGGGTGAGGAGGTGGCGTTGATCGAGGATATCGTGACGTCGGCGGGCGCGGCCATAATGGCGGCCGAGGCTCTGCGCGAAGCCGGCATCGTGGTCAAGGACCTCTATTGCGTCGTGGATCGGGAGGAGGGCGGTGCCGAGGCAGCGACCGCCGCGGGACTCACTCTGCGCCCCTTGTTCACCTCGTCGGAGCTGGGAATCGCTCCCCGGCCCTGAAATACAGGTTTTTGCCTCTATCCGAGCGAAGAAACCGCTTGTGCGTGACTCGTGGGATTTGCTAAGGTACAGATGTACCGCGTGGACAAAGGGAGGTAACTGTGACCAAAGCCGAGTTTGTGGACAAGCTTGCAGCAAAGAGTGGTCTCACCAAGAAAGACGCCGCCAGCGTAGTGGATGCGTTCGTGGATGTGGTCACCGACTCGCTCAAGAAGGGGGAGGACGTTCAGTTCACCGGTTTCGGCAAGTTCTACGTGCAGAAGCGCGAGGCCAGGGAAGGGATCAACCCGCAGACCAAGGCCAAGATCAAGATTCCGGCCACCACTGTTCCCAAGTTCAGCGCGGGCCTCGCTCTCAAGAACGCCGTCAAGTGATCCTGCACGCATGACAGGAGTCACCGGGGCCGCGTCATGCGGCCCTTTCTCTTCCTGGAGACGGACCGCAAGCCTGCCGACGGGACCGACAAGAAAGGTGACGTAGGTTGGCCGAGGAACGGTTAGCGGGGAACATTTCGCCGATCGTCTGCTGGAGGCGATCGAGGCGAAGCGATCGCACGTCGTGCTGGGCCTCGACCCCGACTACGACCTACTCCCTCCTGAGATCCGAGCCGCCTACCCGCGAGCCGAGTACGAAACCGACGAGCAGATGAAGGTCGCCTGCTACCGGCAGTTCCTCAGCGGCTTGCTGCACCGCCTGCGCGGGGAGGCGGTGGCCGTCAAGATCCAGATCGCCTACTTCGAGGCCCTGGGGGCGCGTGGCTACGAGCTGTACGAGAACATGGTCGCCCTGGCGAAGGACATGGGCTATCTGGTCATAGCCGACGTAAAGCGGGGCGACATCGGCAGCACGGCCGAGGCCTATGCCCGCGCTCATCTGGATGTGGCCGGCGCGGACGCGGTGACCGTCAATCCGTACTTCGGCACCGACGGACTGGAGCCGTTCTTCCGCAGGGCGCGAGAGGCCGGCAAGGGGGTGTTCGTGCTGGTCAAGACCTCCAATCCCAGCTCCGCGGAGATACAGGATCTGCCCTTGGCCTCGGGCGGCCCGCTGTACGGCCGGGTGGCGGAACTGGTGAACGAATGGGGTGAGGGGACCGGGGGGAGCCGCGGTTACCGGGCGGTGGGAGCGGTCGTGGGCGGGACTCATCCCGAACAGGGAGCCGCGCTGCGCCTGCGGATGCCGGGAGTGCCTCTGCTCATACCCGGGTACGGGGCCCAAGGCGCCCAGGCCGGCGATCTCGCGGCTCTGTTCGATGCGAAGGGCACCGGGGCGGTGGTCAATTCAGCCCGTGCCATCCTCTATGCCTACCGGAAACGACCGGGCGACTGGCAGGAGGCGGCCGTGATCGAGGCTCGGGAGATGAAGGCAGCGTTGTGGACGGCGGCGGGTCGTGGCTAGAGAGGACGATCCTCTCGACGAGTGGGGCGACCAGGGCGACCAGAGCGCGATTTCGTGGGTGCGTACTCTCGTGCTCCCGCTCGCGGTGCTGGTGGTGTTCGTTGCGGTCGTGAGCGGTCTGGTCCTGGGCGGGGTGGTGCAGGGGCACGAGTCGCGCGTCGGTCCCGACCACGCGCCGACGACGCGGCCGACGGTGGAGATCGCTCCCTGAAACCGGAGGGGGACGGCCCGCCTAGACCGGGCTCTGTCGCCTGATCTGCTCGTAGAGGAATATGAGCACCAGATCGACGAAGAGGATGATGAACGATTCCACCAGTATCTGGCTGAGCGGCAGAAGGATGAACACTCCGCCGGCCTTCTGGTAGTAGAGGTCATAGAGGCTGTGCAGACCGAAATACACCACCTGTAGGACGACGAAGATGATCACGACGGTGGCCCACCGGCGGCCCAGTAGCTGGACGCTCCTTCGCAGGGCCGGGAAGAAGGCCAGCTGCTCAAACACGATGACGTAGTCGGCGAAGACGATGAGGATGGCCACCACCAGCACTGCGCCCGCAACCAGTTGCTCGAGGACGGTGCTCGCAGGGACCGCCAGGGGCAACGTCCACACCACCAGGTTCGCGAACAGGTAGAAGAGTGACAGTCTTCCCGCTTCTTCCCAGCTGCGCGGCGCCAGAGGATAACCCAGGCCGGCGATGGCGCGGAAGTAGGGAGCCCTGATCATGGCGGCGAGGGCGCAGACCGCCAGCCCAACGAAGACGGCCACAGCGAGAGCGGGGCTGAACGAGAATCCGGTGAAGAAGTGATCCCGGACGTACTGCCAGCGGTCGAAGTTGGCGGCGACGAACGTACTCCAGCGCAGGCTCTCGCCGTTGGCTGCGTAGACCGCGAGAAAGGCGATCGTGTTGATCACTGCCAGCGCCAGGGGATAGACGATCAACCACTGCTTCCGGATCAGCCGGTCCCAGGCGCGGCGCAGTACCTCGGCGATCTTCGCACCTCCCTTGTGATGCTCTTGTCAGTGGCGAAGTATAACATCGGGCCTTTGGCTTCCCGGCGGGCGCGGGCGCGCCGGCGGCGAGACTGCCGAGGGGCCCATGCTATACTCCGGCACATGATGCCTCTGACAGCCAGACGGGGGTGGCTGGGCCCGCTCCTGGTCTTCGCGCTCGTTCTCGCGCTGATGGTATCGGTCCCGACCGGCATCGCGCGGGGCAGTACGACCACCACCTTTGCAGCCGTTTCTCCGTCCGGCGCGACCGAGGGCCAGCCGTCCGTTGTCGGCTCCTCCTCGGTCGGCTCGCTGACCGCGATCTTCACCGTTCGCGCGAAGGACCTGGGCGATTTTGCCGCCGATGTTCCCACGATAAGGTCTCCGGCGGCCATCCTCATCAACGCCGATACAGGCAAGGTCCTTTACGAGCGCAAGGCCGACGTACGCAGGCCCATGGCGTCGACCACCAAGATAATGACCGGCATTCTCATTCTGGAGAACATGGATCTAAAGACTCCCGTCACCGTGTCCAAGATCGCTGCCCAGACCCCGGAGCCTGCCACCTGGCTCCGTGAGGGCGACGTATTGACCGTGGAGCAGCTGCTCTACGCCCTGCTGCTGCGAAGCGCCAACTCAGCCGCCGTGGCCCTGGCCGAAGCCTGCTCGGGAAGTGTGGAGGCGTTTGTGGCCATGATGAACGCCAAGGCGAAAGAACTGGGGATGAACGACACGCAGTTCGTCAATCCCAACGGTCTGGACAAGACCGGTCACTACTCCACCGCCGCCGACATGGCCCGGCTGGGGCAGTACGCCATGAAGAACGAGGAGTTCCGCAAGATCGTGAGCACTCTGAGCTACACGCTCTCGTTGCCGGGGCGGTCGGCGCCGCTGGTCTTCGAGAACCACAACGTGCTGCTGGGCCGGCTCGGTTGGGTGACGGGCATCAAGACCGGGCTGACCCCCAAGGCCGAGCAGTGCCTCGTCGGCTTCGGGCACCAAAGATGGAGTATCGGTCATCAGCGTCGTACTGGGGCAGCCGGTGCCGGAGGTGTGTTGGGACGAGAGCCAGGCCCTCATGGAGTACGGTCTCGCTCAGTATCGTCACGTGACTCTCATGAACGAAGGGGTAGTGGTGGCCGAGACCGCCGTTCCGTATCAGCTCGACGGGCGTGTAGGACTGGTCACCGCGGGCTCCGTGGAGATGGATCTATACAAGGACGACGAGGTCACCACCTCGATCGCCCTCGACCGGCCCTTGGTTCTTCCGGTGACGGAGGGAGAGTCGTTTGGCCGAGTCGTGCTCACCGTGGGGGGGACAACCGTGGGGACGGTGGATCTGGTGGCAGACACCTCATTTGGGAAGACCACTCTCGGATCGAAACTTGGATACTACTGGGATCGCTTCACCAGATGGATTGGACGGGTGACGTAGGACGATGATACTCACGGTGACCCTCAATCCGGCCCTCGACCGGACCATGACCGTCCCCAACTTTCAGGCCGGCTTCCGCCACAGGGCGACGGACACGGTCATCCTGCCCGGCGGCAAAGGCATCAACGTCGCTCGAGCGGTCAAGACCTTGGGGCGGCCGGTCATCGCTACCGGCTTCCTGGGAGGGCGCAAGGGCGATCAGATCCTGGCCGACCTGAACGGCGAAGGCATCCTCAGCGATTTCGTGCGCATCGAGGACGAATCGAGATTGTCCACCGCGGTGGTCGACCCGGCGACGAACGCCGTCACTGAGATCACCGAGCATGGCCCTGAGATCCGGCCGGAAGAGATGGACCTGCTGTACGAGAAGCTGGAGTACCTGGGCAAGGCGGCCGACATCGTGATCATAGCCGGCAGTGTTCCCCGCGGCTTGGATGACGACTGTTACGCTCAGATGATCCAACGGCTGCGGCGGCTGGGGGTGAAGATCTTCTTCTACACGTATGGGGAGCCGCTCCGTCAAGGCATCAAAGCCGGCCCCGACTACGTGTTTCCCAAGCTGGTGGAGGCGGAGAAGGTCATCGGGTATGAGTTCACCGGCATGGAGGATCGCATCCAAGCGGCTCGGCGCATGCGAGAGATGGGGGGCGGTTCCGTGGTGGTAACCTTCCGCTATGGGTGCGTTGCTGAACTGGCCGAGGAAGGCGGCAGCCGCACGTTCATCGGCACGATGCCGAAAGTGGACGTCATCTCGCCTATGGGCTGGGGTGACGCGCTGGTAGGGGGATACGCCGTGCGTTTGATGGAAGGCGACGCGCCGCTCGGAGTGTCTGCGTTTTGGCCTCGGCTGTGCGGCAGCCAACTTGATCCGATACGGGGCGGGGTTGTTCTCTCCCGCCGATGCGGTGGAGTTGGCCCGGCGGGGTCGAATTGGAGGAGGTGCCTGCTGAAAAGTAAGGCCGACACCGTCAAGAAGATCCTGGTCGTCGATTTCGGCGGCCAGTACGCGCAGCTCATCACCCGGCGGGTGCGGGAGTGCCGGGTCTATTCGGAGCTCATCCCCTACGACACTCCGGCGGCCGACATCAAGGCCGCGGCTCCGGCGGGGCTGATCCTGTCCGGAGGTCCGCGCAGCGTCAATGATCCCGACGCGCCCGTCGGTCGACCCGGAGATCTTCGACCTTGGGTGTTCCGGTGCTGGGCATCTGCTACGGCCTGCAGCTCATGGCCAAGCTCAAGGGTGGGCTGGTAGCGCGCACCGAACAGGCGGAGTACGGGGGCACGGCGGTCAAGGTGACCGAGCCGGGTGCCCTATTCGGCGGCCTTCCCGCCGACATGGTCTGTTGGATGAGCCACGGGGACTCGGTGCTGGAAGTGCCGCCGGGTTTCGCGGGCATCGCCCAGAGTCCCTGCCTGCCGGTCGCAGCCATGGAGGACCGGGGAGCCAAGCTCTACGGGGTCCAGTTCCATCCTGAGGTGCGGCACACGGAATACGGGCAGGACATTCTTAAGAATTTCCTGTACAAGATCTGCGACATAGCCCCCACCTGGACGCCGGTCTCGATCATCGAGGAGGCGGTCGCTCGCATCCAGGCCCAGGTCGGGAGCGAGCGGGTGGTGTGCGGGCTTTCCGGCGGCGTGGACTCAGCCGTAGCCGCGCTTCTCACCTACAAGGCGGTGGGCGATCAACTCACCTGCATCTTCGTCGACCATGGGTTCATGCGCAAGAACGAGGGCGAGCAGGTGGAGAAGACCTTCCAGAGACACTTCCACGTGCCGCTGGTGCACGTGCGGGCGCAGGAGCGCTTTCTGGCCAAGCTGGCGGGTGTCTCGGAGCCGGAGCAGAAGCGGAAGATCATCGGCGAGGAGTTCATCCGCACGTTCGAAGAGGAATCGCACAAGCTGGGCAAGGCCCGTTTCCTGGTGCAGGGAACCCTGTACCCCGACGTGATCGAGTCGGGCACGAGGGAGGCGGCCAAGATCAAGTCCCACCACAACGTCGGCGGTCTGCCGGAAGACATCGACTTCGAGTTGGTGGAGCCGTTGCGCATGCTGTTCAAGGATGAGGTGCGGGTGGTGGGCGAGGAGCTGGGCATGCCGGACGACATGGTCTGGCGGCAACCCTTCCCGGGCCCGGGCTTGGCCATCCGCATCATCGGCGACGTGACCAAAGAGCGGCTGCAGATCCTGCAAGACGCCGATGCCGTCCTCCTCGACGAGATCAAGCGGGCAGGGTTCTACCGGCAGGTGTGGCAGTCGTTCGCGGTGTTGCCGGCCATCCGCAGCGTTGGAGTCATGGGCGATGAGCGCACCTATGCCTATCCCATCGTGGTGCGGGCGGTCACGTCCGACGACGCCATGACGGCCGACTGGGCCCGTCTTCCCTACGACCTCCTGGAACGGATCTCCAACCGCATCATCAACGAAGTGCCCGGTGTGAACCGGGTCGTGCTCGACATCTCCAGCAAACCGCCCTCCACCATCGAATGGGAGTAGACGACATACATGCCTAACGAATTGCCCTTTCCTGATCTTGAGAGTCTGTCCCGACGCGCACGCCCGCAGACCGCCGGCTCGGAGGTGAGTCTGGAGCTCATTCACGACCGGGCGTTGTTGGCGGCACACGCAGCCGTCAACGTAAAGGCGGACGAGGTCAAGATCCTCGACATGCACGAGTTGGTGAGCTACACGGACTACCTCGTGCTGTGCACCGGCCGCAACGTTCGTTTGACACGGCGTATCGCGGAGGAGATCGGCTTCAAGGTAAAACAAGAAGCCGGTTTGCTGCCGGCCGGGACCGAGGGCACCGCGGGCGGCGAATGGATTCTGGTGGATTTCATCGATTTCGTGGTGCATGTGTTTACGCCGGAGGCCCGGGACTTCTACCGGCTGGACATGCTGTGGAAGCAGGCGCCGGTCGAGACGGTGGAGTAGGCGCCGTCGCCTGCGCGCGCTCCGGGCAGCGCGGGCGGCACCGGCCGGCTACCGTGGCCGACCAGGCTGTCGGGGCGCGGTTGCACCGGCATAGCGCAGCGGCTATAATCCGTGGCCGTTCGACGCGGGGGTATAGCTCAGTTGGGAGAGCGCGACGCTGGCAGCGTTGAGGCCAGGGGTTCGAGTCCCCTTACCTCCATATCCGCGAGAACGTGAGCGCGCCTGCTCCGCCGGGGCGCGCTTTTCGTTGGGGGCGTCGCCGAACTTGGTTCCGCTATTCGCGCTCACCGTTTGTCGGTCGCGTGCCCTAGTCC
The DNA here is from genome assembly GCA_963809395.1 of uncultured Actinomycetes bacterium. Lineage (GTDB taxonomy): Bacteria > Actinomycetota > Thermoleophilia > RBG-16-64-13 > RBG-16-64-13 > CAWEJM01. The sequence goes on from CAWEJM010000010.1 coordinate 125,493, forward strand.
TCTCGCGCCTCTCCGCAGTTCGGGCAGAAGCGGTTCTTCTTGGTCAGTTCCTCGCCGCAGGCGACGCACTGGCTGTCGATTTCCGTACCTTTGTCCGACGCAGCGTCCTGTGCAGCGTCGTTCTTGGGGTTCGCCGCCGGTTTCGGCTTCGCCGCGGCAGCGGGTCTCGTGGCTACGGGTTTCGCGGCTGGGCTTCGCTGTGTCCTTGGGCGTCCCGCGCTCTTGTTGGCCTTGGCGGAGTTCGCATACAGACGGTAGACGATGAAACCCCCAATGATAACGACGATGACCAGTATGGCCGCGAGCAACACGGTGTTCGTGTTCACCTTCGCGGCTGCGGAGTCGCCCGCCTGCGTCGAGCCGGTTCCGGTGCCGGCGGATAGTGCACCGTCGGGCTTGCCGTACGAGACGACCTGCCCGAGCGTACTGCCGGCCTTCACGTCGGAGAACGTCCCCACCGCGTAGGTGAACCCGTCGTCAGCCTGGCCCGAACCTTGGAGAGCGGGTTGCACCGTGAAGTCTGTGGCCCGGGCCGGCTGCTGCACGTGTAGGAGCAGCGTGCCCACGTCCAGGGGGAGTTGCACCAGCAAGGGGAAGGAGCGCGCCCCGGCACCCGCGGGAAGGCCCGGATCATAGTAGTAGTCGATCTGCAGCGCCCGGAAGTCCGTCACCTGGATGGTGACGATGTCCCACACGGCGCCGGTCTGCACCGGCGGATAGGAATCGGCGTAGTTGTACTTGAAGTTGCCGCTCGGGTCGACCTCGGCGATGCCGGCGATCCACGCTCCCGTGGGCATGGCGAACTTGAAAGTCGCCGGAAGCTGGACCTCCGCGGGCAAAGAGAAGTTCATGAACACGAGGACGGCATTTTGGTCATACTCCGGCCATACCTGCACCATCATTTGGTCGGTCTTCCAGCCCGGATTGAGCGGCGTCAGGCCCGCGGCAGGCGGCACCACGGCGGTCACCCCGGCCGCCGTCGACGACGTGGTCGCTTCCTGGGTGACGGTTGAGGGCGCCGTGGTCGCGGGAGCCGCGGCCGAAGGTCCCGTCGTCGAGGGCGCCGCGACGGCCTGTGCCGCAGCCGGACCGCTCAGCACCGCCAGCATCAGCGCGGCTGAGAGCAGCGGCAGAAGCCGCTTGGTGTTTCTCTGGGCAAAGGCTGGCAACCGCATGCACTTCCTCCTACATGGCACCTCACCGCGCGACCGCGCGGGCGGCGCATAGGCTACTACAGACGGGTAGTGAGCAACAAGGCCGGGCCGTCACATTTCCAGAGGCTGATTTCGACTTGTGGAGGGATTGGGATGCGCCTAAGATGGGTCGGCCATTTCTCCACGCAGTCCGGCTTGTCGAGTGGTGAATGTTGGCTTCACGGCACACAGCAGGTCTATGAACCAGGGCAGCGCACCCATCTACACGGCTCGCGGCGCACGCCCGAGGCCGGCCCCGGACGAGGCCGCGGCCCGGCCTAGGTGGCGCGGACCGATCATTCTCGCAGTGGTGATGGTCGGGTGGATGTTCTTCGTGCTCGCCCTGGCCGCGATAGCCGCTCCAACGGGGACGGGCGCGGAGACGACTCGTTCAGATCGGCAGGGGAGTGGCCTTCACGGCGCCTGGCGGGTGGACCTCCGCCGCCGACATCTGGGACGTGGGCCCGGACGCCGTCTCGCTGCAGAAGGCGGGGGCGCTGGTGGCGTTCGCAGCCGAGGCGTACGACGGCTCCGGCGAGGACCTGCTCGCCGCGGAAACCAAGGAACTCGAGGCCGAGTTCGATTCGTATCGCGCGCTGCCGGTCGCTTCTACGACGATCGCGGGAGATGTACCGGCTTTGGTCGTGCTCTTCTCCGGCACGGCTGACTCCGGTCGACTGGAGGGTGAATTGGTGGTGGCGGCCCGCGGAGGGACCGGAGTGGCCATGCTCGCCGTCGCCCCGGTCGGGCAGTTGCGCAGTGTGCAGGGCGATCTCGACCGCATGCTGAGCACGATGGTGGTGCCTCGATGAGCCTCACCCGTCAGCCCGCCTATTGGCTCTTTCTTGTGTTCTTGGCCGGATGTTCCTTGATCGTGGGAGGGGAGCAGTTGTCGTATCTGGGCTCACAGCCCGGCGCTTGGCTGCTTTCCCTGGTGCTCCTGGCGGCAACGGCCATCCCTGCTGGGATCATCATCTACCGCTTGGATCAGTTCGAGCCCGAGCCTGCTTCTCTGATCGCCGTGGCCCTTCTGTGGGGCGGGATCGTGGCAGTGACGTTCGCCGCCATCACCAATTCGTACGCCTTGGGCTTTCTTCAGCACGTTCTTCCCGCGGCGACGGTCGACTCCTGGGGAGCTGCCATCGTGGCGCCGATCAATGAGGAGTTCTACAAGGGAGCGGGCCTGGTCATCATCTATCTGATGGCCCGGACCGAGTTCGACGGGCTCATGGACGGGCTCGTCTACGGCGCCATGATCGGATTGGGTTTCCAGGTGGTCGAGAACGTGCAGTACTTCGTGCACGCGGCCTCGGAATCCGGAGCCGGCCAGTTGGGTCCTGTCGTGAGCATGTACTTCGTGCGGGTCGTTCTCGCGGGCTTGTATAGTCACACGTTGTTCAGCGGTCTGATGGGTTTCGGCTTCGCGTACGCGGTGACCCAGCGGGAGGCGTCGCGGCGCAGGCGGCTGAGCGTGGCGGCGTTGTTCGTCGCGTTGGCGTGGGCTGCGCACTTCGTGTGGAACTCTCCTTGGTTGGAGTCGCTCATGGGGCGGGGCGGCGGGTCGTTCATCCTGGTCTTCCTGGTCAAGGGGGTACCGTTCCTTGTCTTCTTGGCGATCCTGGCCGTCGTCGCGCGCCGGCGCGAAGGACAGGCGTTCGCCCGGCTTGTGGCCGCGGAGGTGGGAAGCGACGTGCTGAACGAGGCGGAGTTCCGCATTCTGCAGAGCGGGCGCAGGCGAAGGGCCGCCCTCCGGCAGGTCAAGCGGAGCAGGGGCCGCGGCGCCAGGCGGCTGCTCAAACGGCTGCAACGGGAGCAGATGAACTTGGCTCTCTTCCACACCAAGGTGCGAGAGTCCGACCACCCGGCTCTCGAGGCTCAGCGCGACACGATCAGGGCGCTCAAAGCGAGGCTGGTAGCGAGCGCGGGTTCTACAATCCCAACATCGTGGACAACGTGACCAGCTCGTAGCCAGCGGCGCGCAGCCGCTTGATGATGGAGGGCAGCGCCTCGGCGGTGTGTTTGCCGGCCATGTGCATCAGCACGATGGCCCCATTGTGAGCGTTGCCCATCACCGTCTCCGTGATTTGGGCGGCGGTGCGGCCCCGCCAATCGTTGGTGTCGACATCCCACATGACCACGTACTTGAAGCCCTTCTCTGCGGCCACCTCGCACGTCTTCTGGTCGATGAACCCGCCTGGAGGGCGGAAGAGCGCGACGGTGGGGGCTCCGGTCAGTTCCCGGTAGTGATCGGTGCCGTTCCCGATCTCGATGCGCAAACCACGCTTTGAGAGCTTCGGGCAATTGGCGTGGCTACGGGTGTGATCGCCCACTTCGAAGCCGCCGGCGGCGATCTCCTTGAGCCAGGCTTTGGCCCCAGGTCGACGTAGTGACCGATGACGAACAGGGTCGCCGGCACTTTGTATTGTCTGAGCACGGCGAGCGTCTTGCGAAGCCTTCTCGCCCTGGTAGTTGTCGTCGAAGGTGAGGGCGATCCACTTGCGGTCGGCGGGGCCGTGCCTGACGATCGGGGCGGCGGTCTGCGCAGCGACGTGGTCGTCGTGCTCGAGCTGAGCTGTCGACGTGGTCGACCATGGCTTGTAGAGGTCACTCCGGCCTCTGTCGTGGTGGTCGTGGTCGACGTAAGGGTCGAGGAGGTCGACGGGAACCGCGCTGGCGGTGGTCGCGCCCGGCAGTCCGGTGGTGCTCGTGGAGTCCTCGGGCGAGGCGCATGAGGCGATGAGCACGACGGCGAGTCACGAGCCGCCGCTGCAACCGTACGCGCAACTCCCAGACCCAGGTGCCGTCGACGTCGGACCGTCTTCCGGGCGAGCGATCGCCGTGAACTCTGCTCCGCTTTCCATGCCGCGATTCTACGCTCGCAGGCCTTCGGGATCCTCGCGGGACGTGCGGCGCTGACCGTCCGTCGCCACCTGCTAGAATCCCTCTGCAATGGGCACTAATCAGATCGTCATCGCGGGGGCCCGGGAGCACAATCTCAAGGACATCTCTCTGACTCTCCCGCGGGACCGCTTCATCGTCATCACCGGGCTCTCCGGTTCGGGGAAATCGAGCCTAGCGTTCGACACCATCTACGCCGAAGGCCAGCGCCGCTACGTGGAGAGCCTCTCGGCCTACGCGCGGCAGTTCCTCGGCCAGATGAACAAGCCCGACGTGGATTCCATCGAGGGCCTGTCGCCGGCCATCTCCATCGATCAGAAGACCACCTCCCGCAACCCTCGCTCCACGGTGGGCACCGTGACTGAGATCTACGACTACCTGCGCCTGCTCTACGCCCGCATCGGCCATCCCCATTGTTGGATATGCGGACGCCCCATCGAAGGGCAGAGCAAAGAGCAGATCGTCGACCAGATCCTGGGCTTGGAGCCGGGCACTCGCTTCGTGGTCAAAGCCCCGGTCGTGCGCGGTCAGAAGGGCTGGCACAAGGAACTGCTCGAGCACATCCGCCAGGAAGGTTTCACCCGGGTGGAGATCGACGGGCAGCAGTACAGCATGGACGAGGCCTTGCCCGAGCTGGACAAGAACGTGCGCCACGACATCAGCGTGGTGGTCGATCGTCTGGTGATGAAGGAAGGCATACGGCGGCGGCTCTCGGATTCGGTGGAGACGGCCCTTTCCGAGGCCCACGGTCTCCTGGTGGTCGATGTCCACGGTCGCGCCCCGGGGGAGGCTGACGCCGGCGGCGACGCGACCGCGGGACGACGAGGCGCCACGAGCGAGTCGCCGACCCGCCGGCCCACCAGCCTCCTCTTCTCCGAGAATCTGGCCTGTCCGGAGCACGGGGTGTCGCTGCCCGAGATGGCGCCCCGCATCTTCTCGTTCAACTCGCCTCACGGTGCCTGCGAGACCTGCACCGGCCTGGGCGCCCGCCGGGAGATCGACCCTCAACTGGTGGTGGGGGACCCCTCGCTGTCGGTGGCCGAGGGTGTGCTGCTTCCCTGGACCGGCAGCAACTCGAAGTACTACGACCAGATCATCAAGGCGGTGGCCGAGCGCTACGAGGTGGACATGGCGGCGCCCTGGGCCTCCCTGCCCCAAGAGGTCCGCGACGTGTTCCTCTACGGCACCAGGGGAGAGCGGCTGTACGTGTCGTACGTCAACCGGGCCGGTCTCAAACGCAGCTACATGACCACTTTCGAGGGGATCGTCCCCAATCTGGAGAGGCGCTACCGGGAGACCGACTCCGATTACATGCGCGCCAAGATCGAGGAGTACATGGCCGAAAGACCGTGCCCGGCCTGCAACGGCGCCCGGCTGAAGCCTCCCACCCTGGCGGTGACGATCGGGGGGCTGAACATCTACGAGTTCAGTCTGCTGCCGGTGACCGGGGCCATCGCAGTTCCTCGAGAGGCTCGAACTCAGCCAGCGGGAGCGGTTGATCGGCAGCCGGGTGCTCAAGGAGATCCGGGAGCGGCTGTCCTTTCTCGAGTCGGTGGGGGTGGGCTACCTGAGTCTCCATCGCAGCGCCGGCACGCTCTCCGGGGGCGAGGCGCAGCGCATCCGGCTGGCCACCCAGATCGGCTCGAGCCTGGTGGGCGTCCTCTACATCCTGGACGAGCCCTCCATCGGCCTCCATCAGCGAGACAACCGCAGGCTGATCGAAACCTTGGTGCGGCTGCGCGATCTGGGCAACACCGTCATCGTGGTGGAGCATGACGAGGAGACCATGCGCTCGGCCGATCACATCGTCGATATGGGTCCGGGGGCGGGCGAGCACGGGGGAGAGGTAGTGGCGAGCGGCCCGCTGAGCGCGATCCTGGAGGAGCCCCGCTCGGTGACGGGGCAGTTCCTGGCCGGGAGCAGGGCGATCGCCATCCCGCCGGCGCGCCGCCGGCCCCGGGGGCATTTCGTGGTCCGCGGCGCCAGGGAACACAACCTGAAGAACCTCGACGTGAGCGTTCCCACGGGTTCATTCGTGTGCGTCACCGGGGTCTCGGGCTCGGGGAAATCCACCCTGGTCAACGACATCATCTTCCGGAGTCTCTCGAATCTGGTGAACCGGGCCCCTGTTCGGCCCGGCGAGCACGATCGCATCGACGGCATCGAGCAACTGGACAAGGTGATCAACATCGATCAATCGCCTATCGGCAGGACGCCGCGCTCCAATCCGGCCACCTATACCGGCCTGTTCGACCACATCCGCGAGCTGTTCTCGCAGGCGCAGGAGTCGAAGGTGCGCGGATACGCTCCGGGCCGCTTCAGCTTCAACGTCAAGGGCGGGCGCTGCGAGGCCTGCAAGGGCGACGGCACGCTCAAGATCGAGATGCACTTCTTGCCCGACGTCTACGTGCCCTGCGAGGTGTGTCAGGGCAAGCGCTACAATCGGGAGACCCTGGAAGTGCGCTTCAAAGGCAAGAACGTGGCCGAGGTGCTCGACATGAGCGTGGAGGAGGCGGTGGAGTTCTTCGCCAACCAGCCCAAGATCAGGCGCCGCCTGCAGACGTTGGCCGACGTGGGTCTCGACTACATCAAGCTGGGGCAACCATCGACCACGCTGTCGGGCGGGGAGGCGCAGCGGGTGAAGCTGGCCACCGAACTGGCCAAGGTGGCCACCGGCAACACCCTCTACATCCTCGACGAACCCACCACGGGCCTTCATTTCGCCGACGTGGACAAGCTGCTCGAGGTCCTCCAACGCCTGGTCGACGCCGGCAACACGGTGCTGGTCATCGAGCACAATCTGGACGTCATCAAATGCGCGGACTGGCTCATCGATCTGGGGCCGGAGGGTGGCGACGCCGGCGGTGAGCTGGTGGCCACGGGGACGCCCGAGGAGGTCTGCGCTCATCCGGAGAGCGAGACGGGCAAGGTGCTGAGACGGGTCCTGCCCGGGTGCTGACGGGGGGCGGACGGGATGACGATTGCCGTTACGGGGGGAAATCGCGTTGGAGAAGCGAGCGAGCCTATCTCATCGCCGTCGACAGCGGTGACGATGCCGGCTGGAGCGCGGAGGAGTCTCTGGGCGAGTTGTCGGCGCTGGTGGAGACGGCGGGGGCCGAGGTGGTGGGCATGGTCGCTCAGCACCGGGAATCGATCCACCCGATCTGGTATCTGGGCAAAGGCAAAGCCGAGGAACTGAAGGCGGCCAAGGGCGCTACCGGCTTCTCGCTCCTGGTGGCCGACGACGAGTTGTCGCCCAAGCAGCAGCGGTCGCTGGAGGAACTGCTGGACGTGAAGGTGCTCGACCGCAGCGGGGTGATCCTCGACATCTTCGCCCAGCGGGCGCAGACGCATGAGGGGCGCATCCAGGTGGAACTGGCCCAGCTCGAGTACCAGCTTCCCCGGCTTACCAGGTTGTGGACCCACCTCTCGCGCACCGGAGGGGGCGGCATCGGCACCCGCGGCCCCGGCGAGACCCAGCTCGAGACCGACCGCCGGGTCATCCGGGAGCGCATCAAGAAGACGAGGGAGCGCGTGGACGAGGTGCGCCGCCGCCGCGAGACCGCGGCGCGGGCGCGCGACCGCCGCCTCCTGCCAACCGTGGCGATCGTGGGCTACACCAACGCCGGCAAGTCGACCTTGCTCAACGCGCTGGTCGGCGAGGAAGCCGCGGTGGTCGAGGACAGGCTCTTCGCCACCCTCGACCCGACCACGCGCCGCGTGCGGCTGGGAGAGGGCCAGACCGTGATCGTGAGCGACACGGTGGGCTTCATCCACAAACTGCCGCACCAACTGGTGGAGGCCTTCCAGGCCACCCTCGAGGAGGTCACCCGAGCCGACGCCCTGATCGAGGTGGTGGACCTTGCCGACCGGCACGCGGCCGAGCACCGGCGCACCGTGCAGACGGTCTTGGACGAGTTGGGGGCGGGTCACAAGCCGCGAGTGGTGGTGCTGAACAAGGCCGACCGGGCCGAAGTCGTTCCGGGCGTGCACCCGGTCCACAGCGGGATCGTTCGCCGCGACGATCAGCACGTGCTGAGAGTGTCGGCGCTCACCGGCGCGGGCATCGACGAGATGCGCGCCCTGGTGGCCACGGTCTTGGCCGAACTATGGCTGGAAGTGGACCTTCCGGTGCCCTATTCGGCGGGCGAACTACTGGCCCGGGTCAGGGAGCGCGGTACCGTGGTCTTCGAGTACCGCGACGAGGACGTGAGGATCAAGGGCCGGGTGCCGCCCTCGATGGCCGGGGAGCTACAGAGGGTCGGTCTGGGTTGGGAGCGCGCCCTGCGGGCGCGCGAACGCGGGAACAGGGTGGGCGACGAAGCGACCGATGAGGTGGCCGGCGAGACGGTGGACGCGGCGGACGGGGCGGAGGCCGACCTCTAGAAGTACTCGTGCGCTCGCAGGATCGCGGCCGCGACCAGCGCCGCGCCTTGCTCCAGGTCGCGCAAGGACAGCACCTCCACCGGCGAGTGGATGTAGCGCGTGGGCACGCTGATGACGCTGCAGGGGATGCCGGTCTTGGTGATGTGGATCGCCGTGGCGTCGGTGTTGCCGCCGTCGCCGACCTCCAACTGATAGGGGATCGAGGCCTTTTCGGCCGACTCCCTGAGCCAGCGGACCACGGGACGGGGAGCGATGACGCCCCGGCCGGCCGCATCGAGGATGGTTATGGTGGGGCCCTTGCCCGCGACGACATGGGACTCGTTCCTGGTCACCCCCGGATGGTCGCCCGGTATGGTGACGTCCGTGGCCAAGGCGACGTCTGGGTTGAGGCCGTAGGCGCTGGTGCGGGCTCCCTTCAGCCCCACTTCCTCTTGCACGGTGCCCACGGCCTGGACGGTGGCCCGCACCCTCTTGCCCTTCAGCCGCTGCAGCGCCGCCACCATCATCACCACGACCGGCGCGGTTGTCGAGAGCCTTGCCGGTGACGAAGTCGTTGCCCATCCGGCGCAGCTCGCGATCGATGGTGATGGGCGAACCGATCTCCACTCCCATCTCGGCGGCGTTGGCCGCGCTGGTCGCACCGCAGTCGACGAACATGTCCTTCAGCTTGACCATCTTCTTGCGTTCCTCGGCGTCCATCAGATGGGGCGGCCGCGAACCGACGACGCCGGGGATGCGCTTGCCGTCCAGCGTGTGGATCATCACCCGCTGGCTGAGAATGGTCTGGTCGAACCAACCGCCTATGGACACCACCCGCAGGTAGCCGTCGTCATCGATGTGGGAGACGATCAGGCCGATCTCGTCCATGTGGGCTGCCACCATGACCACGGGGCCGTCGCCGGAACGGATCCCGATGACATTGCCCATCTTGTCGGTGCGGACCTCGTCGACCAGCGGCTCCATTTCGCGCCGCAGGAGGGCGGCCACATCTTCCTCGTAACCGGAGAGACCGTGAGCATCGGAGAACATGGTGAGGAGGGTGGCCATGTCTTTCATGCCGGGTCTCCTATTCGGTGTGGCGCTCATCGGTCGCGCTCAGTCGGCTGCCAGGGCGCTGAGACGGTCGAGCTCTTCCGGCCGGCTTTCCAGGATGATCGAGGCTCCCGCTTCGACCGCGGGGACGATCCGGTCGACGAAATACTCCGCCATCAGCAGCTTGCGCACGTCGCTCTGGCCCTGCCGCATAAGGAGATAGGCGCAGGCGAGATCTGTGCCCATCTCCACCAGCCTGGGGGCGTGATGGTCGCGGAAGCGGGAGTCGTCCAGTGCCAGGACACGGGCCACCGCGGCCTCGTAGCGCCCGCGCCCGCCCTTGACCCGGGCGAGAAGCTCCGGGGTGCGGGAGAGATCCCAGGTCTCGTAGTCGTCGAAGCGCTCGGAGAGCGTTCCCGCCAGGATCCCGCGGCGGGCGGCGACCACCTGCAGCTGAGTGGTCCCTTCGTAGATGTTGGTGATGCGGGCATCGCGCATGTGGCGCTCCACGGCGAAGTCGCGCATGTAGCCGGAGCCGCCGTGCACCTGGAGCGAGTCATAGGCGATGCGGTTGGCGGCCTCGGTGCAACGAGCCTTGGCCAAAGGCGTGAAGAGGCCGGCATAGTTCGCGTACTTCTTGGCCTCCGTTCGGAGGACCTTGATCTCGTCCGGGGACAGCCCCGTCTCCGCGGCCTCTTCGAGCCGGTGCTCCAGACCCTCTTTCAGGTCGACCAGCACCGCGGTGTCGTAGAGGAGCGCGCGCGCCGCTTCCAACGATACCTTCATGTCGGCCAGGAGAGTGGCGACCGCGGTGATCTTGCGAATGGGGACCCCGAACTGGATCCTTTCGCCCGAGTATTTGTAGGCTGCACGATAGGCGGCCTCGGCGATGCCTTGGGCTTGGGCGGCGATGGCCAGCCGGGCTCCGTTCATGAGACTCATCACGTAGGTGGTCAGGCCCCGGCGACGCTCGCCGATGAGGAGGGCGGGCGCGTCGGTGAACTGCAACTCGCAGGTGGGCGAGCCGTGGATGCCCAGCTTGTCTTCGAGGCGGCGGATCTTCATGTGCTCGTCGCGCTCGTAGAGGAACAACGAAAGTCCGCGGCCGTCGGTGGTGCCTTCCTCGCTGCGGGCCAGGACCAGCGCGATCTGCCCGCACCCGTTGGTGATGAAGCGTTTGACCCCGTTCAGATACCAGAGCCCGTCGTCGCCCTGGTGGGCCTTGAGCTGGATGTTCTGAAGGTCGGAGCCGGCCTCGGCTTCGGTGAGGGCCATCGACCCGGTGACCTCTCCGCTGGCGAAGCGGGGTAGATAGGCCTGCTTGATCTCCTCGGAGGCGAACTTGTTGACCGTCTCTGCGATGTCCTGGAGGCCGAAGATGTTCATGAGCGAAGCGTCCGCCCGAGAGACGATCTCGGTGATCATGGCCAAGATGGTGACCGGGCAAGTTGAGCCCGCCGAAACGACGAGGCAGGGTGATGCCCATGAGATCGGCCTGCCGGAGCCGTGTCGAGCGCCTCTGAGATGCCCGGGGCGTAGCACACCTCGCCGTCGACCAAGGTGCTGCCGGCGCGGTCGACGTCCTCGGCCCGAGGGGCGACGAACTCGCCCGGCGATGTCACCCACCAGTTCCAGGGTGCGTCGATAGTTGTCGAGAGCGTCGGGCAGGTCGCGCGGCGCCCAGGTGTAGGCCGAGGTCTCGGCAAAGCCCTTCTCGCGCAAATCGACCGCCCACTCCAGGTCGAGACGCTCGAGGTAGGCCACCAGATCGGCGTTGTCGGTGAAGAAGTTGCTCATACTTTGCTCCGGTACGCGCGGATGATCCGGGGGATCACATCGTGGAGGTCGCCCACGATGCCGTAGTGGGCCACGGAGAAGATGGGGGCCTGCGGGTCGGTGTCGATGGCCAGGATGCGGGCCGACTCGTCCATGCCCGCTCGGTGCTGCACCGATCCGGATATGCCGGCGGCGATGTAGAGCTTGGGCCGCACCGTGGTGCCCGTCTGCCCGATCTGGTGCTCGTGGCCGATCCAGCCGGCGTCGACCGCCGCCCGGGTGGCGCCTACCACTCCGCCGAGCGTGTCGGCCAGCTCGCGGATAAGGGCGAAACCCTCCTTGGAGCCCACGCCGGCGCCGCCGGCGACGATGATGGCGGCTCCCTTGAGGTCGACCCTCTTCTCTTCTAGGCTCCGGCTGATCACCTGCACGCAGAGGTCCTCGGCGGGCAGGTCGACCGGCACTGGGATCACCTGACCGCGGCGCCCTGGTTCGGGATCGGGCAGCCGGAAGACACCCTCGCGTACGGTGGCCATCTGCGGCCGATGGTCGGGCGAGATGATGGTGGCGATGATGTTGCCCCCAAAAGCGGGCCGGATCTGATAGAGGAGCTGCTCGTAGTCGCGCTCCTTGGTGTGATGCGGACCGATGCGCAGGTCGGTGCAATCCGCGGTAAGACCGGTGCGGAGCAAGGACGCCACCCGGGGAGCGAGATCACGGCCCGTTGTGGTCGCGCCGTACAGGACGATGTCGGGTTGGTGCTGCTTGATGAGCTGGGAGATGACACGAGCGTACGGCTGGGTCAGGTAGTCGCGCAACGCCGGGTCGTCTGCCACGTACACGCGATCGGCTCCGTGACGCTATCAGCCCCTCGGCCAGACCGGAGACCTCGGAACCGATGAGGACCGCCCCGACCGGGGTCTGCCAGCTCGGCTGCCAACTCCCGGGCTCGGCCCGAGCAGTTCCAGGCTGACCTCGGCCGCGCGCCCGTCGTTCACCTGGACGAAGACCCAGACTTCGCGCGGGCCGGCGCCAATGCCGCCCGCCGCTGCGGCCCTATCGTCCGCCGCCCGGTGCTCCGGCACGCGGTGTCGCCCCGCTAGCCAAGGATGTGCTCCTCGATCAACTCGTGTACCAACGCCGCGACGCCTTCGTCGGTGGGCTCGACCATGCGGGCTTCGGCGGGCGATAGTTGGACGCTGGTGATCTTCTTGACCCGGGTGGGCGACCCGCGGAGGCCGACCTCGTCGCGCCCGGCCCCGACGGCCTCCATGTCCCAGAGTACGATGCGGGCCCGGCATACCGGCCGGCCCTGGCGATCGATCATGCACACCTCGGCCTCCTCGTTCTCCGGGTCCAGATAGCTGTCATCGTAGGGGCGGAGCAACTCGGCGTCGGCATGTTTGTAGGTCATGAGCAGTCGCGCGCTGGGCGGCCGGGGATCGTTGGTTTCGCCCGTGATGGTGAGCAGCGCCGGCAGCGGGGCGCGCAGCGTCTCGAAGCCGCCTTCCACAGAGCGGGTGGCGGTGATGGAGCCGTCGTCGATGGCGTCGATGCGGCTCACGCAGGTGATCTGCGGCAGTCCCAGCTTCTCAGCAAGCTGGGGGCCCACCTGGGCGGTGTCCCCGTCGATCGCCTGGCGGCCACAGAGGACCAGGTCGTAGTGGCCGATCTTTCGGACGGCCAAGGAGAGGGCGTAGCTGGTGGCCAGGGTGTCGGCACCGGCGAAGGGCCCGTCGCAAAGCAGGATCACCTCGTCGGCTCCCCGATAGAGAGACTCGCGCAGCACCTGGGCTGCCGCGGGCGGTCCCATGCTGATGACGGTGACCCGGCCCCCGTGGCTCGCGAAGCGAGGGCCTCTTCCAAGGCGTTGAGATCCTCGGGGTTGAAGATGGCGGGAGGGCGGCTCGGTTGACGGTGCCGTCGTCGTTCATGGCCTGACCGGTGATGTTCTGGGTATCGGGGACCTGCTTGGCCAGCACCACGATTCGTAGACTCACGCGCTGCTCCCGCTGGAAGATCGAAGTACGCACGCCGCCAGCCGACTCAGCCGTAGCGTCAGCGGAAGTCGCCCGGCGGAGGCGGAGGGCCTCCTCCAACGCGTTCAGATCCTCAGGGTTGAAGATGGCGGGAAGAGCGGCCCGGTTGACGGTGCCGTCGTCGTTCATGGCCTGACCGGTGACATTCTGGGTGTCGGGCACCTGCTTGGCCAGCACCACGATTCTTAGGCTCACATGCTCCCCCGCTGGAAGTGAAGATACGCATCGGCACGACCTCTGGCGACGCCGGGCCGCAAGGGCAAAAAGTATAACATGGGCTCTCTCGGGGCCAGGGCACGCCCGCGTGGGGTACACTTGAGCGGTAGGCGCGACTCTCTTTCGCGGACAGGGCGGAGCGGCCCAGGCGGCACCGATGAGCGGCAGCGACGAGCTCAGACATCACATCAAGCATGCCCCCGATCTTCCCGGCGTGTACCTCTATCGGGACGCGTCCGGCGACGTGCTGTACGTGGGCAAGGCGCTCTCTCTGCGTAAACGGCTGGCCAACTACCTTCCCGCCCTCGAAGGAGGCGATGCCGGCCGAGTGCCGGCCAAAGTGGCCGAGATGGTGAGCCGGTCGGCTGCCGTCGAATGGATCGTCACCACCAACGAGGTGGAGGCGCTCATCCTGGAGCACAACCTCATCAAGCAGCATAGGCCCCCGTTCAACATCCGTCTGCGCGACGACAAGTCCTATCCGTACATCATGATCACCGCGGAGGACGAGTTCCCCCGGGTGATGTTCACCCGCCAGGCGCACCGGCGCGGGAACCTCTACTTCGGTCCGTTCTCCAGCGCCGCCAAGGTGCGCGAGACGCTGGACGTCCTCGGCCGGGTGTTCCCGGTGCGGGCCTGCCGGGGCCGGCAGCCGGGCAGGCGGAACGGCTCTCCCTGCCTGCAGTTCCATATCGACCGGTGCCCCGGTCCCTGTCTGGGGACGGTGGATGTCGCTGACTACGGGGCCGTCGTCGGCCAGGTGGTGGACTTTCTGAGCGGGCGCGAGACTCGGGTGGTCGCTCGCTTGGAGCGGTCGATGCAGGAGGCCGCGGAGAGACAGGATTTTGAGAGCGCCGCCGTGTTCCGTGACCGTCTGGAGGCCCTTTCCCATGTGTTGGAGCGGCAACGGATCGAGTCGAGCTCGCTGGGGTCGGCGGATGTGACCGGTATGGCGGTGGATGGCTGGGGGGCGAACGTGCAGGTGTTCATCACCCGAGACGGGAAGCTGGCCGACCGGCGGAGTTTCACGCTGGTGAACGTCGAAGGGGCGGGGGAGCAGGAGATCTTCGAGCGGTTCGTCTCCGAGTACTACGCGTCTTCGCCGACGGTGCCGGCGGAGTTGATCGTGCCGGGAGCGGTGGTCGACACCGGCAGCCTGGCCGCGTTCCTGGAGAAGCTGCGGGGGACGAAGGTCGACGTCAGACAGGCGGAACGGGGAGACAAGCGCCGGCTTCAGGAACTGGCGGACCGCAACGCGGCCCTTGCCCTGGCGCACGAGAGGCTGCGGGAGGAACGGACCCGCGAACGGCGGTACGGAGCGCTGACGGCTCTGGAAGAGCGCCCTGGGTCTGGAAAGCGTGCCCATGCGGATCGAAGGCTTCGACATCTCCAATCTGGGAGCGGAGAATATCGTGGCTTCCATGGTGGTGTTCGAGGGGGGAGTGCCGAAGAAGAGCGACTACCGCAAGTTCGCCATCCGCTCCACCGAAGGCCAGGACGACGTGGGCGCCATGCGCGAGGCGCTGGTGCGCCGTTTCACCCGGGACGAGGGCGCATCGCCACGGCGCTGGACGAGCGGGGCGGGCTGGACAGGCCCTACGACCGTTCTTTCGAGGCCGTGCCGGACCTGGTGGTGGTCGACGGGGGCAAGGGGCAGTTGGGAGGCGCGCTGGACGCGTTGCGGGAGGCAGGTGTGGACGGCGGCGGTCACCGTGATCTCGCTGGCCAAGCGGGAGGAGGAGGTCTTCGTCCCCTGGTCGCCCGGCCCTCTCGACCTTGCCCCCGACGATGCCGGGCTTGCTGCTTCTGCAGAGGGTGCGCGATGAAGCCCACCGTTTTGCGCTAGGCTTCCACCGAAGCAAGAGGGCCGGCCAGACGACGGTGTCGCTGCTCGACCAGCTTCCGGGCATCGGGGAAAAGCGGAAGCGGGCCATCGTGCAGCACTTCGGCTCCCCGGAGCGGTTCCTGCAGGCCACCAGGGAGGAAGTCGAGGCCGTGCCCGGGCTGCCGGGCAAAGTGGCAAGGGAGATATACGCGCATGTCCACAAGACAGGTTGACAGCTCGACCGGGCGCGGCGTCGGCGCCCGGGGCCCGGGGTCGGCCGACTGGGGGGAGCCCCGGTCGCGATCGGTCCCTACCGCACGCCCTGGGGAACGGGGACTGTTGTGGTGAGCGAGGGACGCCTCGTCGGGCGTGGAGCTGCCGGGCGCGACGGCATCTGTGCTCCTGAGAGCGCCAGGCCGCTCGCGGAGCGCATCGTCGGCGCCGGCCGACCGGGCCGCGCTTGCTCGCTGGGTGGAGGAGTTGGAGGCATACTTTCGCGGCGAACGTCTGGCGTGGAGGCCGGAGGAGATCGCACTCGACGGTCTGGGATTTGGTCCGTTCGAGCGGGCCGTGTACACGACCCTGCTCTCCATCCCGGCGGCTGTCACCGTCAGCTACGGCGTGCTGGCCGAGATGGCCGGCTATCCTCGGGCCGCTCGGGCGGTGGGCAACGCCATGGCGGCGAATCCTATCCCCGTCGTGGTCCCCTGCCACCGGGTGATCCGTGCCGACGGCAGTCTGGGCACTACGGCGACGACCCGGCGTGGAAAGAGCGGCTGCTGACTCACGAGCGGACGCACGCTCCGGCACGCGCCGATAGCGCGGCAGGCGCCGAAAGGCGGAGGGTACAGTGACCGGCCCACGTCAACTGCACATGACGGTGATCACCGGTCTGTCCGGCGCAGGCAAGTCGGAAGCGGTAGCTACCTTCGAAGACATGGGCTATTTCTGCATCGACAACCTGCCGCCGCAGATGCTCCCTCGGGTGGTGGAGTTGTTCGCGTTGGAGGGGAGCCGCGTCGACAGGGTGGCCCTGGTCTTCGACGTGCGCGGAGGCACGTATTTCGAGCAACTGGACCAGGCCCTCGAGTACCTGCGGGAGTCGAGCGTACCCTTCCGCCTGCTGTACCTGGAGGCGTCCGACGAGGCGCTGATGGCCCGCTACCAATCGACCAGACGGCCGCACCCGCTTTCGAAGTCGAGCCTGGTGGAGGGTATCGACCGGGAGCGGCGCCTTCTTTCTCGGCTGCGCGCGCAGGCCGACGTGGTGATAGACACGACCGGCGTCTCTCCCCGGCAGCTCCGCCGGCGGCTCGAGGAGACCCTGCTGGCCGATCAGCTGAGCGACCAGTTGTTTCTCAGCCTTCTGTCCTTCGGCTACAAGTTCGGGCTGCCGGACGAAGCCGACATGGTTCTCGACTCCCGTTTCCTGCCCAATCCCCACTGGGTGCCCGACCTGCGGCCCTTCACCGGATCGGACCCGGCGGTGAAGCAGTACGTGCTGGGGCGGGAAGAGGCCGGCGCCTTCCTGGACCAGGTGGTGACGCTGGTGCGCTTCCTGGCCCCGCGTTTCGTAGCCGAGCAGAAGCCCAGGCTCGTCGTGGCGGTCGGATGCACCGGGGGGCGCCATCGCTCGGTGGTGCTCGTCGAGGAGTTGGCTGCCAGGCTTCACGACGACGCTCGCCGTGGTTACGAGCGTGTCGCATCGGGATGTAGATCGGACGGTGTGAGGGTGCCGTCGGGGTTCACACGGGCCTTCCGGGAGGAGCTGGCTCGCGCGGAGGAGAAGCAGGGTTGCTGCCGGATGGCGGCGTCCGCGGGTCTGATGCACACGGCGGGCACTTTCATTATCCGGGGCGGAGCAAGCGACGCGGAGCGATACGAGATCCGCTTGGCCACCACGGTGCAGGGGGCGGCGAAGATGGTCTACTCGCAGTTCAAGGCCTATGGAGCCGAGGGCGATCTACTGACCCGGCGGGAGCCTCGCTTCGGCCGTCGCCTGGTGTACGAAGTGCACGTGAAGGGCACCCCACCGGCCCTCCAGATCCTCAACGAGATGGGCGCGCTCAGCGACAGCTTCCAGCTCGAGCCCGGGATCAGCAAACGGTTGGTCAAGAAGAGTTGCTGCCGGAGCGCCTTCATCCGCGGCTGTCTAATCGGGGCGGGCTCGGCGAACTCGCCGCAAAGAGAGGCCCATCTTGAAATCATCACCTCCCACCAGACCTTCGCCTGCCGATCTGACGCGGCTGCTCAGCGACATGGACTTCCATCCCGGCCAGAGGTTCCGCAGGGGGAGCTACGTGGTGTATCTCAAAGGAAGGGATGAAGTGGCCGGCCTGCTCGCCCTGGCGGGAGCGCACCAGTCGGCGCTGGTGGTGGAGGAACAGGCGGTGGTGAAAGAGGTGCGGTCGCGGGCCAACCGTCTGGCCAATTGCGACTCGGCGAACCTGCGCCGCACCAGCGTGGCGGCCTCGCGGCAACTGGAGGCCATCTCCGTTCTCGAGCGGACCGGGCGCCTGGCGACGCTGCCTCCCGCGCTGCGGGAGATGGCCGATCTGCGTCTTCGCTACCCGTATATGAATCTGTCGGAGCTGGCGGAAGCCGAAGGGGAGGGGGTCTCCCGCTCGGCCGTAAACCACCGGTTGAGGCGGCTGGTGCAGGCCGCGGAACTGGCGGGCGGCGCGGCCGGAGGCCGAGGTGCTTGTGATAAAATGCGCGTTCGCTGAGAGACGAGAGAGCGACGCAAGGGAGCACGTTCGAATGAGCACCAAAGTAGCGATCAACGGGTTCGGACGTATCGGCCGCCTGTTCCTGCGGGCGGTGGTCAAGAACGGCGCGGACATCGAGGTAGTGGCGGTCAACGATCTCACCGACGCTGCCACGCTCGCTCATCTTGTGAAATACGACAGCGTCCACGGCGTGTGGCCGGGAGAGGTCACCCACACGGCCGATGAGATCGTCTTCGATGGCCGCCGCATCAAGGTCCTCTCGGCTGCCGACGTGAGTCTGCTTGCCCTGGCGGGAGTTGGGCGCCGACGTGGTGGTCGAGTGCACCGGGCTCTACACCGAGCGGGCCAAAGCTGCTCTTCATCTCGACCAAGGGGCCAAGAAGGTCGTGATCAGCGCGCCGGCCAAAGACCCCGACCTCACGGTGGTGGTAGGCGTGAACGACGCCGACTACGACCCGGCTCGTCATCACATCCTCTCCAACGCCTCCTGCACCACCAACTGCTTGGCCCCGGTGGTCAAGGTGCTGCTCGACTCCTTCGGCATCGAGCAGGGCTTCATGACCACGGTCCACGCCTACACCAACGATCAGCGCATCCTCGATCTGCCCCACAAGGACCTGCAGGCGGGCTCGTGCCGCTTCGCTCTCCATCATCCCCACCTCCACCGGGGCGGCCCGGGCCATCGCCTTGGTGCTGCCTGAGCTCAAGGGCAAGCTGGACGGCTTTGCCATGCGGGTGCCGGTCCCCGACGGTTCGGTGGTCGACCTGGTGGTCACACTGGCGAGAGAGAGCCACCGTGGAAGAGATCAATGCCGCCGTGAAAGCGGCCGCCGACGGCCCCATGGCCGGCGTGCTTCGCTACACCGACGAGCCGCTCGTGTCTGCGGACATCGTCGGCGACCCTCATTCCTGCGTCTTCGACTCGGCTCTCACCATGGTCATGGGACGCCAGGCCAAGGTGGTGTTGTGGTACGACAACGAGTGGGGCTTTGCCAATCGCATGGTCGACTTGTGCGGCCGGCTGTTCTAGCGTCCGGGAAGGGGGCGACATGACCAAGAAGACGGTCCGGGATGTCGACGTCGCCGGCAAGCGGGTGCTGGTCCGCGTCGACTTCAACGTTCCCCTGAAGGATGGGCGGGTCACCGACGACACCCGCATCCGCGCCGCTTTGCCCACCATCCAGTATCTGCGCGAGCGCGGTTGCCGCGTGATCCTCATGTCTCACCTCGGTCGTCCCAAAGACGCCCCCGATGTCGCGCTGCAGCTCGATCCGGTGGCGATGCGCCTGGGGCAGTTGCTGGCGGATACCCGTCCGCAAGGTGAGCGAGCTGTCCGGGCCCGGGAGTGGAGGCCGCCGTGGCGCTCATGAAACCGGGTGACGTCCTGCTGCTGGAGAACTCGCGCTTCGATCCCCGAGAGAAGAAGAACGACCCGGCCTTGGTGAGGGAATTGGCCGCGCCTGGGCGATCTGTACGTCAACGACGCGTTCAGCGCCGCCCACCGTGCGCACGCCACCACCGCCGGTCTGGCCGCGGCCCTTCCGGCGGTCGCCGGATTACAGATGGAGAAGGAGCTCACGGCCCTGGACGGCTTGTTGGCCGCGCCCCAGAGGCCGTTCGTGGTCGTTCTCGGAGGGGCTAAGGTCACCGACAAGATCAAGGTCATCGACCGCTTCCTCGATCTGGCCGACCAGTTGCTTATCGGGGGAGCCATGAGCTTCGCCTTCCTGAAGGCGAAGGGCTTTTCGGTGGGGGCGTCCAAGGTTGAGGACGAGGGTGTGGTCGTCGCGGGAGAGGCTCTCAAGAAAGCCGAGAGCAGCGGCTGCCGGCTGGTCCTGCCCACCGACGTGGTGGTGGCGGACTCATTCGCCGAGGACGCGGCGACGAAGATCGTTGCGGTCGACGCCATCCCCGAGGGCTGGATGGGGCTTGATATCGGACCGGAGACGGCGGCCGCCTATGCCGCCGCGATCGCCCAGGCCGGCGCGGTCTTCTGGAACGGACCGATGGGGGTGTTCGAGATGGCCCCCTTCGCCGCCGGTACCCGGGCGGTGGCTGAAGCAATGGCCGCGTGCTCCGGGGTGACGGTGGTGGGCGGCGGCGATTCGGTCGCCGCGCTCAACAAGTTCGGCCTGACCGACAAGATGGACCACGTCTCCATGGGCGGAGGGGCCTCGCTTGAGTTCATCGAGGGAGCGGCACTGCCGGGCGTGGTCGCTCTTCCCGACAAGGAGCAGTGTCGATGACGGGGTTCGCCGTCGGCGGAGGCCGCGTGCCCCTCATGGTCGGCAACTGGAAGATGTACAAGACGAGCAGCGAAGGCGCGGCGTTCGTCAGACAGCTCGCCGAGCTGCTGGGAGCGTTGGACGATCGCGACGTCGTGGTGGCTCCTCCCTTCACCGGCCTCTACGAGGCGGTGAAGGCGGCGGTGGGCACCTGCGTCTCGGTGTCGTCGCAGGACGTGTTCTGGGAGGCGGAAGGCGCCTACACGGGCGAGGTGGCGCCGGGCATGCTCGCCGATCTGGGGGTGAAGGCCGCCATCATCGGCCACTCGGAGCGCCGGCAGTACTTCGGTGAGACGGACGAAACGGTGAGCAAGAAGGTGCGGGCCGTCTTGGACGAGGGCCTGCTGTCCATCATGTGCGTCGGAGAGACCGAAGCTGAGCGCGACGCCGGTCTGACCGAGAAAGTCCTTTCCACGCAGGTGCCCGCGGGCGTGGCCTCGCGTGCGACCGCGACGAGGCTGGATCGGTGGCCATCGCCTACGAACCCATCTGGGCCATAGGCACGGGCAGGACGGCCACTCCCGAGATCGCGCAAGAGGCGGTCGCCTTCGTCCGGGCCCAGGTGGCGGCCGCCCTGGGCGCGGAGGCGGCTCGGGCGGTGCGCATACTGTACGGGGGCAGCGTCAGGCCGGACAACATCGACGAACTGATGGCCCAGCCCGATATCGATGGCGTTCTGGTGGGAGGGGCGAGTCTCGAGCTCGATTCTTTCGCCCGCATCGTCCGTTCAAGGAGCGATAGGCCCCATGGCCCAGGGGCTATGCCTACTGCGCCGGGCAACGGTCGCCGGCGCGCAGCCCTCGTCATCCTTGACGGGTGGGGCTGCGCGCCGCCCGGCCCGGGCAATGCCATCTCGTTGGCCGACACGCCGGTCTGGGACGCCCTGTGGGCGCGGTATCCACACGTCCTTCTGGAGGCCAGCGGCGAAGCCGTCGGCCTACCTCCCGGCGTCATGGGCAACTCTGAGGTCGGTCACCTCACTCTGGGGTCGGGTCGGATCATCTACCAGGATCTTTCCCGCATCAACCGGGCCATCGCCGACGGTTCCTTCTTCGAAAACCAGGTGCTTGGGGCCGTGATGGACGGAGTCGTCGCCCGAGGCCGGTCTCTTCACCTCATGGGGTCTGCTGTCCGACGCAGGAGTGCACTCTTCTCTCGACCACCTGAAAGCGCTCGTGACGATGGCGCACCGGCGCGGAGTGCCCCGGGTGTTCGTCCACGCCTTCACCGACGGCCGGGACACGTCGCCCACGGCAGGCGAGGCCTTCATGCAGGACCTGGAGGCGTTCCTCGAGGCGGAGGGACTTGGTGTCGTAGCTACGGTTTCCGGTCGTTTCTACGCCATGGATCGTGACCGGCGGTGGGAGCGGGTGAAGCGCGCCTATGACGCCTTGGTGCGCGGCCAGGGGCTCGCGGCGGCAAGCGCCATGGCCGCCATCCAGGAGTCATACGCTCGGGGCGAGACAGATGAGTTCGTCCAGCCCACGATCGTGTGCGCCGACGCGGGTTCGCGGGTCTGCGCCGGTGATGGGGTCATCTTCTTCAACTTCCGTCCGGACCGGGCGCGGGAGCTGGCAGCGGCCCTTACTCAGGCCGACTTCGCCGGGTTCGACCGTGGCGGTCCCGCGCCGTCGGTCGACTTCGTGGGAATGACCGAATATGACCCGAGTCTCCGCCTGGCGGTCGCCTTTCCCAAAGAGGAGCCTCGTCACGTGCTGGCCGAGGTTATCAGCGCCGCCGGCCTCACCCAGCTCCACATCGCCGAGACCGAGAAGTACGCGCACGTGACCTTCTTCTTCAACGGAGGGCGGGAAGAGCCGTTTCCGGGAGAGGTGCGCAAGCTGGTGCCCTCCGCCAGGGACGTGGCGACGTACGATCTCAAGCCGGCCATGAGCGCCTACGAAGTGGTCGATTGCCTCGAGGAGACAATGGCCGAGAACCCGGTCGACTTCGTGGTTCTCAACTTCGCCAATCCCGACATGGTCGGGCACACCGGCGACATCCCGGCGACGGTGGAGGCCATCGAGCACGTCGACCGCTGTCTGGGGAGGGTGTTGAAGGTCTTTGGTGGGGTGGGAGCGAAAGTCATGGTGACGGCCGATCACGGAAACGCCGAATCCATGCTGGAAGCAGATGGCAGCATCAATACGTCTCATAGTACCGACCGGGTTCCCCTGGTCCTTCTTGAGGAGGGCGCCGTGTTGCGCGAGGGAGCCGGTCTCTCCGATGTGGCCCCGACCTTGTTGTGTTTTCTAGGGTTGGACAGACCCTCGGAGATGACGGGGCGGCCTCTCTGTGAGGGCGAACAAGAGTAGGACGTAGGCAAAGGCGCGCTTGCGATGGTACCTTAAGGGGTAAGATGTCTGGCAATGCAGCTCATGGAGAGCGAAGTCGGCTACGGGAGAGGTAGATCGAAGTGACGTACGTACTGGTTGCCCTGGATACGATTCTCGGTTTGGCGGTCCTGCTTCTTGTGTTTCTTCACTCGGGGAAAGATGCGGGTCTTTCCACCACGTTCGGTGGATCCGGCGCCTTCGGCGGGAGCGGGGTGGTGCAGAAGAACCTCGACCGTCTGACGATAGGGTGCGCGGTCGCCTTCTTCGTCGTGACGATAGCTCTTGTCTATATCATCTGATGAGCCGATACGACGAGAGACGTCCGGAACGCACGAGAGTGCGGAGGAGGTGGTAGCGCAACGAAGGCTCGGCAGGTTGGCGTGGGGTGTCTTCGAAGCTAAGGAGGGGAAGATTTTGAAACTAAGTAAGCGTACTTGGTTCGGGCTCGTTCTTGCGGTCGTTCTGGTCGGTGCGTCTGATGGCGGTCGCCGCGTTGTGGCGGTGGCGGCGAGACACGAACTACCGCAGCTGCAGGCGGCGAGAAACCCGTCAAGGGCGGCACTCTCAATGTCTATCTCGGCGAACATCTCCTTTATCGATCCGGTGCTCGCGTTCGAGTCCGAGGGGATCCAGGTCGATCAACGCTCTTTCGACAGCCTCATCGCAGTTCGACCTGCAAGACTTCCGAAGCTCAAGCCCGACGTGGCCGACGTCCTGGGATGTCAACGCCGACGCCACCGTGTTCACCTTCCATCTGAAGAAGGGCACGAAGTTCCACAACGGCAGGGAAGTGGTGGCGGCGGACTTCAAGTACGCGTGGGAGCGCCTCTCGAACCCGGCCAACAAGTCCGAACTACGGCTTCCTCTTGAGCATGGTCAAGGGCTACGACGAGATGCAGGCCGAGACCAATCCCGCCACCGAGCTGAGCGGGGTCAAGGCGCATCGACAACTACACCCTCGAGGTGACGCTCTCCTATCCGTTCGCCGACTTTCCGAATGTGGTCGGCTTCCCGGATTGCGCTCCGGTTCCCAAGGAAGAGGTGGAGAAGGATCCCAAGGCCTTCGCGGCCATGCCTATCGGCAACGGCGCCTTCAAGATGGCCGAACCGTGGGTGGCCGGGGCAAGGTCGTCAAGGTCGTGAGGTTTGAAGAGTACTCGGGCACTAAGCCGAACATCGACGGCATCATACTTCCATGAGTACAGCGACGTGAACACGGCCTTCCTGGATTTCAAGGCCGGCACCCTCGATTGGATCCAGATTCCCAGCGGCCAGTACAAGGCGACGGCGGCCGAGTACGGGCCGGCCGACGACGGCTATACCGCGAACCCGGGCAAGCAGGTCCAGAACGGCACGGAGTTGGGAATCGTCGAGCTCCTCTTCAACAACCAGGATGAGCTGTCTCAAGAACGCCGATCTGCGTCGTGCCATCTCGCTGGCCATCAACCGGCAGGCCATCTGCGACACCGCTTGGGAAGGGCTTCGGAAGCCCGCCAGCAGCGTGATCCCTTCCAGTACTTCCCGGCTACGAAGAGAACGCGTGGCAGTACAGCCACTACGACCTCCAGGCGGCCAAAGACATGCTCGCGAAGGCCGGCTATCCGAATGGGCAGGGGCTGCCGACCATCAAGCAGTCCTTCAACTCCGGAGCCGGGTCATGAGGAAGTGGATGCAGCTCGTGCAGGCCGACCTAGCGGCCATCGGCATCAACACCGAGTTCGACACCAGCGACGGGCCGACGTACTGGGGCAAGGTAGGCGACGGGGACTACCAGATCGGTCGCAGCGGCTGGATCGCCGACTATCCGACGATCGACAACTTCCTCTCCACCGCTCTTTTACAGCACGTCCGGCCACGAACTTCGACCACTACAAGAGCAAGGCCGTGGACGACGCCATCACAGCGGCCCGCGCAGATTGCCGACACCGCTGAGCGGATGAAGGCCTCGCAGGCGGTTGTAAGACTGATCGGGGATGACTGCCCCGAGGCTCCCATTGCCACCTACGCGCACCAACACGTGGCCTCCGGCTCGGGTGCACAATCTGACCTACAGCCCGATGAACTTCCTGGACTTCGTGAGGCTGCTGGATCACCCAGTAGGTGGGCAGCGGCAGCAGGAACGGATACGAGCGTACTGTTAGCGGACGTTCGAGTTGAGTGCGAGCGGTAGGATGCCCTCGAGGGCATCCTACCGCTTCGTCTAAGGTCGCCGGTCTCGTAAAGGGCTTCGTATGCTGAAGTACATCGGACGCAGGATCCTGCAGATGATCCCGGTCTTCATCGGGGTGACCATCCTGCTGTTCCTACTCCGGTCTCCTGCCCTTGTGCCCGGCGATCCGGTGCGGATGCTCGCCGGAGAGCGGAACGTATCGCCCTCCGTGCGGGCGCAGGTGATCAAGGATTACGGTCTGGACAAGCCGATATACGTCCAGTACTACCGCTACATGGGGAAGTTGGTGCAGGGCGACCTGGGGGAGTCATATCAACTGCAGAGGCCGGTGCGAGACATCCTGTTCGAGAAGTTCCCGAACACTCTCAAGCTCGCCCTGGTCGCCATTCTGATCGAGGCGGCTCTCGGCATTTCCGCCGGGATCCTATCGGCCGTAAGACGGTATTCGTTCTGGGACATGCTCGTCACGTTGAGCACGTCCGTGCTTGTGTCAGTGCCGGTCTTCTGGCTGGGCATGGGCTTGCAGATACTCTTCGGCATCAAGTTCAAGCAATGGGGCCTGCCGTATCTCCCTGTCTCGGGCATGTCCGGAGACCAGTTCCCATTTTGGATCCACGTGATTCTTCCCGCCTTCACTCTGGCCTCGGTCTCTACCGCGTACGCCGCCCGGATAGCGCGCAGCCAACTCCTGGAGGTCATGGGACAGGACTACATCCGCACTGCCGCGGCCAAAGGTCTCACCGGCGGACAGGTCATACGGCGGCACGCGTTGAAGAACGCCATGATACCGGTGGTCACCTTCCTGGGGCTCGATCTGGGCGCCATGGTCGGAGGGGCCATTCTCACCGAGACGGTCTTCAACTGGCCTGGAGTCGGGTTGGCCATATACCACGCCATCGATCTGCGCGACTGGCCCATCGTGACGGGTGGCGTGGTCATCATCGTGATCATGGTGATGGTGATCAACCTGTTGGTGGATATCAGCTACGCGTTTCTCGATCCCCGTATCCGCTACGGCCGGGTCGCCAGGTAGGGGCCGAAGCATGTTCAAACGATCATCCAAAGCGGAGACTCCCGTATCCGCGGCGGTCGTGCGAGCCAGCGGTCGAGCCCGGCAGCCTTGACGAGATGGCGCCGGGCCGCACCTTGCGGGCCGACGCGTGGCGAAGGCTTCGCAAGAACAAGCTGGCTCTGGCCGGGCTGGTGTGGATCATCCTCATGATCCTCATCGCCGTGAGCGCGGATCTCTGGGTTCCTCGATATCTGGGCAACCCTACCTACATAGACACGACGACGGTCGCGCAGCGGAAGCTGCTACCACCGTCCGCAAGCCATCCCTTCGGCACGGACAAGCTGGGTCGCGACGTGGCCTCGCGGGTGATCTATGGGGCACGGGTGTCCCTTCTCGTCGGTGTTGTGGCGGTGGCGATCATGGTCTTCATCGGGCTGTGCTGGCCGGCGCTATCGCCGCCTACTACGGCGGCTGGTGGGACGCGATCATCATGCGCACGGCGGATGTCTTCTTCGCCTTTCCCTACATCTTGTTCGCCATCGTACTGATCGCGGTGCTGGGCAAGGGCGTTGCAGAACGTGTTCCTGGCCATCGGGATCCTGGGCTGGCCCAGCATCGCCCGGGTGTTCCGGAGTTCGATCCTGACCGTCAAGGAAAGCGAGTATGTCGATGCGGCGCGCGCCATGGGGGCATCCGCGCGGCGGATCCTCACCCGTCACATCATGCCCAACTCGGTGGCCCCGATCATCGTGTACGCGACCATGAGCGTCGGGGGCGCGATCCTTACGGAGGCGGCGCTGAGCTTTCTGGGCATGGGAGTGCAGCCCCCGGCTCCCTCGTGGGGCGGGATGCTTTCCGAGGCCCGGTCACTGCTCTTCACGGCTCCCTGGATGATGCTGTACCCAGGCATCGCCATCATCACGACGGTGCTGGCCTTCGTCCTCCTGGGCGACGGCCTGCGTGATGCCCTCGACGTAAAGCTCAAGGAGTAGTCGTGCCGCCGCTTCTCGAAGTCGACGATCTGCATATGCACTTCTTCACCCGGGACGGTGTCGTCAAGGCCGTCGACGGGGTCAGCTTCACCCTGGAGGCGGGGCGGACACTTGGCGTGGTCGGCGAGTCCGGGTCGGGGAAGTCGGTGACGGCCATGTCCATCATGCGCCTGATACCGGAGCCTCCCGGCAAGGTGGTGAGCGGCGACATCCGTTTCAAGGGAGAGAGCATCCTGGCCATGAGCGACAAGGAGCAGCGCAAGTTGCGCGGCAACCGCATCGCCATGATCTTTCAGGACCCCATGACGTCGCTCAATCCCGTCCACCGGATCGGCAAACAGATCGCCGAGCCACTGCGTCTCCACAAGAACATGACCCGCAAGGAGGCCTGGGCGGCGGCGGTGGAGTTGCTGGACCAGGTGGGGATACCTCAGGCGGCGGAGAGGGCGCGCAACTATCCGCATGAATTCTCGGGCGGCATGCGCCAGCGGGCCATGATCGCCATGGCCCTTGCCTGCGGTCCGGATATCCTCATCGCCGACGAGCCCACGACGGCTCTCGACGTGACCATCCAGGCGCAGATCCTCGATCTGATGCAGGAGATCCAGAAGCGCACCGAGTCGGCCATCATCCTGATCACCCACGATCTGGGGGTGGTGGCCGACATGGCCGACCACATCCTGGTCATGTACGGCGGCAAGGCGGTGGAGTTCGGGGCGGCGGACGAGGTCTTCTACCATCCGCTCCACCCCTACACCTGGGGGCTGCTCGAGAGCCTGCCCCGGCATGACGTCGACGACAAAGGCGCTCTCTGCCCGATCAAAGGCAGTCCCCCAAGCCTGATCAATCTTCCTCCCGGGTGCGCGTTCAGTCCACGCTGCTCGTATGCGCAGCCTCTCTGCCACACCAGCGTGCCGCCTCTGGTCGAGATCGACCGTGGGCATTCATTCGGCCTGTCATTTCGCGGGCGATGCCGACTTCATCGCCCAGTTCGAGAACCGGGCCTGCTATGTGGGCGAGGGCGCCAAGGGGGCGGATAGATGACGGCGCTGCTCGAAGTGGAAGGTCTCACCAAGCACTTCCCCGTGAGCCAGGGAGTCATCCTGTCGCACCTGGGCAAGTCGGTCAAGGCGGTGGACGACGTGACTTTCTCGGTAGCCCGGGAGAGACCCTGGGCCTGGTGGGCGAGTCGGGATGCGGGAAGTCGACGACGGGCCGCTGCATCATCCGGCTGCTCGAGCCCACGGCCGGGAAGATCCACTTTGAGGGCACCGACGTGCGCAAGCTGCGTGGCAAGGCCTTGAAAGCCTTCCGTCGCGACGTGCAGTTCATCTTCCAGGACCCGTATGCCTCTCTCAATCCGCGCATGACCTTCGGGGAGATCATGGCGGAGCCGCTCGTCATCCACGGCATCGGCGACCCGGAAGGAGCGCCAGGAGCGCTCGCAAAGAGATGCTGAAGGTGGTGGGCCTGAGTCCGGAGCACATCCACCGGTATCCGCACGAGTTCTCGGGAGGGCAGCGGCAGAGAGTGGGTATCGCCCGGGCTCTGATGCTGCGGCCGAAGATGATCGTCTGCGACGAGCCGGTGTCGGCGCTGGACGTGTCCATCCAGGCGCAGATCATCAACCTGCTCGAGGAGCTGCAGGAGGAGTTCGGGCTGACCTACCTGTTCATCGCTCACGACCTGGCGGTGATCCGCCATATCTGCGACCGGGTGGCGGTCATGTACCTGGGCAAGGTCGTCG
Source organism: uncultured Actinomycetes bacterium (assembly GCA_963809395.1). Classification (GTDB taxonomy): domain Bacteria; phylum Actinomycetota; class Thermoleophilia; order RBG-16-64-13; family RBG-16-64-13; genus CAWEJM01. The sequence continues at coordinate 154,129 of CAWEJM010000010.1, forward strand.
AACTGGGGGGCTGGCGCGAGGTCTACAACACGCCGAATCACCCCTACACTCAGTCGCTTCTCTCGGCCGTGCCGGTGCCTGATCCGGAGAAGCAACGGCAAGCGGGCCCGTATCATCCTGCGCGGCGACGTGCCCAGCCCCGTCGATCCTCCGAGCGGGTGCCGATTCCACACCCGGTGCCCCATCGCCCAGTTCCCCATCTGCAAGGACGAGGAGCCTCCGCTCCGGCAGGTGGCGATCGGTCACCAAGCCGCCTGTCACTTCGCCAAGTCCTTCCCCATCCCGGAGAACAAGATGTTGGGGACCCATTCGCTCGCGAACGCGTAGCGGCAGGTGTGATGCGGCTCGCCGTCTAGGCTCATGTCGTCTGCATACTGGTATACTTCATGCGCAGCCCGGGTAGCCGCAGGGGCTCGCCTCGAGCGGGTTCCTGAGGAAAGTCCGGACACCACAGAGCAGGGTGCTGGATAACGTCCAGCGGGGGAAACCCCAGGGAAAGCGCCACAGAAATTACACAGCACGCCGGCTCGGCCGGTTGCGAAGGTGAAATGGTGCGGTAAGAGCGCACCGGCGCCGTGGTGACACGGCGGCCAGGCAAGCCCCACCCGGTGCAAGGCCGAATAGGGAGGCGTTTGAGGGCTGCTCGCCCGAAGCCTTCGGGTTGGCCGCACGAGCCGTCCGGCAACGGGCGGCCTTAGATAGATGGCTACCCCAGACAGAATCCGGCTTACAGGGCTGCTACCGCGGGGGCTCCTTCCTATCGGAAGGGGCCTCAGCCATTTAGAATGCGATGAGCGTGGGTGCGAGCGAAGAGGGAGGCGACGGTGAAGCAGAAGCGGGTGGTGATCATGGGAGCCGCGGGGCGCGACTTCCACAACTTCAACGTGGTCTTCCGCAGACGATCCGCAGACCAAGGTGGTCGCCTTCACGGCCGCCCAGATACCGGGCATCGATCGGCGTCGGTATCCGCCCGAGCTGGCAGGCCCCGGTATCCGGAGGGCATCCCCATCGTTCCCGAGAGCTCGCTGGACGCACTCATACGCGAAGGAAGCAGTCGACGAGGTGGTGTTCGCCTACAGCGACGTGGCCCACGAGTTCGTGATGCATCAGGCCTCGCGGGTCTTGGCCGCGGGCGCCGACTTCGCGCTGCTCGGTCCGCAAGAGCACCATGGTCGCCTGTTCGGTGCCCGTCATCGCCGTGCTGGCGGTACGCACGGGGGCCGGGAAGAGCCCGGCCTCGCGATTCCTGGCCGACCTGCTGATCGCAGAGGGCCTGCGACCGGCGGTGATCCGCCATCCCATGCCCTATGGCGATCTGGTCGCGCAGAAGGTCCAGCGTTTCGCCACCCTGGAGGATCTCGACCGCTACCAGGCCACCATCGAGGAGCGAGAGGACTACGAGCCGCACATCCGCCGGGGTCTGGTCGTCTGGGCGGGCGTGGACTACGAGGCGATAGTCGCGCAGGCGGAGAAGGAGGCGTCGATCATCATTTGGGACGGGGGCAACAACGACTTTTCCTTCTTGCGGGCCGACCTGGAGATCGTCATCGTCGACCCGTTCCGGCCCGGACACGAACTGGCCTACCACCCGGGCGAGATGAATCTCCGCCGGGCGGGAGCTGGTGGTCATCAACAAGGTGAGCAGCGCGCCGCCGGAGAACGTCGACCGGGTGATGGCGAATATCCGCGAGAGTGAATCCGAACGCGGTGGTCATCAAGGCCGATTCGATCATCAGCGCGGCGGACGGGGAGCAGATCCGGGGCAAGCGGGTGCTGGTGGTGGAGGACGGGCCCACGCTCACTCACGGGGGCATGGCTACCGGAGCGGGTGTGGAGGCGGCCCGGCAGTTCGGGGCCGCGGAGGTCATCGATCCCGCGGCCTTACGCGCAGGGCCGATCTCGCCGACACGTACGCCGCCTATCCCCATCTTGGGCCGATCCTGCCGGCGTTGGGCTACTACGAGGAGCAGCTGCGCGATCTGGAGGCCACCATCGCGGCGGTTCCGGCCGATCTGGTGGTCAGCGCCACCCCGTTCTCGCTGAGGAGCCTGATGACTGGTGGACAAGCCGATAGTGCAGGTAGGGTACGAGCTTGCCGAGAGGGGCGAGCCCCGTCTGTCCGACTTCGTGCGCTCGTTCCTGCGAAGACAGGGGCTGAGCGGCTGAGCCAGCCGGTCGGGACAGGTTTCGGGTTCCATGCCGGCGGGGTACCAGCCTCTCGAAAGCAGAGAGCCCGGAGGAGGAGACCGACATGGCCTTCACGTTACCCGATCTGCCGTATGCGAAGGGCGCATTGGCCCCATTTCTGAGCGAAGAGACGCTCGAGTACCACTACGGGAAGCATCACAACGCCTACGTGACCAACCTGAACGGTCTGATCGAGGGGACCGACCTGGCCGGCAAGAGTCTCGAGGACATCATCCTGGCCGCAGATGGTGGTGTCTTCAACAACGCGGCCCAGGTCTGGAACCACAGCTTCTACTGGAAGTGCATGAAGCCGGGCGGAGGGGGCGAGCCCGCCGGCGAGCTGGCCAAAGCTATCGACGAAGCCTTCGGCTCTCTCGACGCCTTCAAGAAGGAGTTCACCCAGGCGGCCGTCACCCAATTCGGGTCGGGCTGGGCCTGGTTGGTGCTGGACGGCGGCGCGCTCAAGATCGTGAAGACCGGCAACGCCGACCTGCCGCTCAAACACGGCCAGACCGCGCTGCTCACGGTGGACGTGTGGGAGCACGCCTACTACATCGACTACCGGAACCTGCGTCCCAAGTACGTGGAGACCTTCCTTAACAGCCTCGTCGACTGGGAGTTCGTGGCCGCGAACTGCGCTGCCGCTCGCTGACGGCGGGAGCGGGGCGGCAGGCGTCCGGACGGACGCCTGCCGCCCCTCCTTCTTGTCGATCCCTCGGGCCCCGCGCTCGCGACGGCGCTCGCGGCCCCCTCCATGCCTTTGGTAGAATCCGGACTGGCCTTGCGCTGAAACGGGCCTCGAGGTCTTTCTGAGCGGGCGGAGGAGGCGGAAGGGATGCGGTCGGGTGACTAGCGAGCAGAAGATGGGCGTCAGGAGCATGCTCTTCCTGACGCTTCCCACGTTGGGCTTCTCGACGGCCCTTTCGCTGGTCACCACGTATCTGCCGCTCATCCTCGAGCGCTACACGCATTCGGCCACGCTGATCGGCTTCGCGATCGGCGGCGAGGGCATATTCTCGTCTCTCATCCCGCTGTGGGTGGGGGTCATGAGCGACCGCATCTGGACCAAGCGCTGGGGCCGCCGGCAACCGTTCATGATCTTCGCGGCCCCGTTCATGGCGGCCTCGCTCATGCTGGCCCCCTTCCAGCCGGGCTACGTTCCTATCGCCATCTCCACGTTCGTGTTCTTCGCCGCCTATCACTTCTACACGTCGCCCTACCAATCGCTGCTGCCGGATGTCACCCCGCCGGCCAGCCACGGCAGGGTCCAGGGGTTCCAGACGTTCATGCGCGGCGGCGGGATGTTCATGGGCATGGTGGTGGCCGGGGTCCTGTTCTACCGCTGGGAGCCGTTGCCGTTCATCCTGTGCAGCGTGCTCATCATGGTGTTCACATACCTCACCGTCGTGAAGATCCACGAGCCCGAGCCTGAGCGTTCTCTGCTCCCGCCCCGACTGAGCATCTGGGGCGAAGTCAAGCGCATCTGGCATTCCACTCGCCAGAACAAGGGCATCCAGCGCTTCATGGTGGCCAGCTTCCTGTGGGAGTCCACCCTGGCCGGTCTCCGTCCGTTCATCATGCTGTACTTCATCTACTCACTGGGTGCGACCGCGCAGGTGGGTGCCCTCCTCCTCGGCTTGGTGGGGGTCACGTACATGGTGGCCGGGCTGGCGAGCGGGTTCCTCGCCGACAAGTACGGCCGGTCGCGGGTCATGCGCGTGGGACTGTGGATCTACCTCGGCGGTTGCCTCTTCGGTGTCTTCATCACCGACATCAAGTGGGCTTTTGTGTTCTTGCCCATCTTCGGGCTGGGGGGATCGATCGTTCTCACCTTGCCGTACGCCATCCTCATCCGCTTGATGCCCAAGGAGCACATCGGACAGTTCACCGGCATGTTCTCCATGATGCGGGGATTGGCCAACATCATCGCTCCCGTCGTCGCCGGCGGAGCTATCGATATCGCCGGCAGGTTCACCCACAGCGGACGGCAGTACTCCGTGATCTGGCTGCTATCGGGGTTGATGATCGCCATCTCCCTCTTCTTCTTTCGCAGCAGCGGGCAAGGACGAGGTGCTCAACGTTTAGAGCGGCGAGAACCGGGGCATAGAATCCGATGATGGACCATGGCATCACCGCCGGGAAGGAGGCCCACGTGAAGCCACAGACAGAGACTCGGGAGCAGCGAGACCGGCAGACAGAGACTGGGAGTCCGACACTCTGATCCTGCCGACCCCAAGCCACTCGCAGAGTTGAGCGAAGAGCAGAGACACGTACTTGATTGCCTGCAGACGGCCGGGAGCGGATTGACACTCAGGCAGCTCGAGACAAGGACCGCGTACCCGGCCGCAGCTCTCCAGGATGCGCTCGACGGGCTCCTCCAGCGAGACCTGGTCGCTCGGCTGAATACTCTCATTCCCAGCTACGCCTACAGATACCCGGGTATCCGGGTCTATGCTGAATAGGCTCCGGCGCTTCGGCGCTGGGTTCGCCGAGGGGACGAAGGGTGTCGCGGTCGGCATCTATCGCCACGACTGCCTGGGTCTGGCGGCACAGATAGCCTACAGCGCTCTCTTCAGCTTGTTCCCGTTTCTCTTGTTCCTGCGCGCGCTCGTGGCCTATCTCCCGCCGACCGAACAGTTGGCCACCCGGCTTCTCGACGGTCTGGCTCAGCTGGTCAGCACCGACAGCCGCCTGTATCAGATCGTCGAGCAGAACGTGTTCAACGAGATCGGCGCGGCCAGCGTGGCTCTCTTGTCGGTCGGCATCGTTCTGACCCTGTGGAGCGCTTCCGGCGCGGTCATGACGCTGATCAAGGCGGTCAACCGCGCGTATGGACTCGAGGAGACCCGTTCGTGGGGCCGGAGACGGCTCATGGCGGCGGGGTTGGCGATCGCGGGGGCGATCCTCATCCCGGCCGGCGTCCTTCTGCTGGTGTTCGGGTCGTGGATCGGCGACCTGATCGGCCGCGAGACCGGCTACGACTCCGCATTCCACGTGCTCTGGGTGGGCCTGCGCTGGCCCGTGGTCTTCATCTTGCTGGTGGTCGCCGTCGGGGCTTTCTTCTATTTCGCCCCCAGATGCGCGACAGAAGTGGTACAGCGCCATCCCGGGGGCGCTGTTTGCGGTCGGAGCGATCATCGGATCGTCGATCGGACTGTCGTGGTTCTTGAGTCAGAGCGTCTTCCAAGTGCGCTGGCTGACCTATGGGGTCATCGGGACCGCCATCGTGCTGTTGTTCTGGGCCTTCGTCATCGGGCTGATGGTGCTGATCGGGGGGGAGATAAACGCCGCCGTTCGCCGAGCCGTGGACCACGGCAAAGAGGGGGCCGGGGGTCTGGTAGAATCGGCTCACGATGAGTGAAACAGATCCGCACATCCCCGACCCGCGCGCGATAGGCGTGTTCGATTCGGGCGTGGGCGGGCTCACCGTCCTCCACGAATGCCTGGTCAACCTGCCCCACGAGGACTTCGTCTATCTTGGTGACACCGGAAACTTCCCCTACGGGCCGAAGCCGCTGGCCGAAGTCCGCCGACTCGCGTTCACGGCGGCAGGTTTTCTGGTCGAACGGGGAGTGAAGCTCGATCGTCATCGCCTGCAATTCGGCAGCCGCGGCGGCGCTACCGCAGTTGCAGGCCGCTTTCGCCACTCCCATCGTGGGGGTGGTGATGCCCGGGGCTCGCGCGGCTGTGCAGGAGACGCGCAGCCGGCGGGTGGGTATTCTGGCCACGGAGGCCACCGTTCGCTCCAACGCCTATCAGAAGGCTCTCCACACCCTCGACGCCGGGCTGGAGGTGTTTGCCGTGGCCTGTCCTCGTCTTGCTCCGCTCATCCAGGAAGGCGATGTGTTCTCCGAGGAGACCGAGCGGGCGGCGCGCGAGTACGTCGCCCCCTTGAAGGAGGCCGCTGTCGACACGGTGATCTTGGGATGCACGCACTATCCCCTGATCAGCCCCGATGCTTGCGACGGCTGCTGGGCCCACACGTGGCTTTGATCAATTCGGCCGAGGAGACCGCGCGGGAGGTGGGCGAGATTCTTGGAGCGTAAGGCGATAGGCAACGCCGAGCAGCGCGAGGGTGATTACCGCTTCTTCGCGACCGGCAACAGCGAGGAGTTCAGGGAAGTGGGGGCCCGTTTCCTGCAGCTGCCCATCCGGGAGGTGACCCAGATATGAGCAACGGAGGCAGAGTCGGGACGCGAGGTCCGGCGGAGATGCGCGTCCTGAAGATCACCCCGGACTTCGTCCGCACGGCGGACGGTTCGGTCTTCATGGAGCTGGGAGGTACGCGCGTTCTGTGCTCGGCCCAGGTGGTCAACGGGGTCCCGGGCTGGCGCCGGGGGAGCGGTGCAGGCTGGCTGACTGCTGAGTACTCGCTCTTGCCCAGTTCCACGCGCGATCGCACTCCGCGGGAGGCGGTGCGCGGGAAGCAAGACGGCCGGACGGTGGAGATCCAGCGCTTCATCGGACGCAGTCTGCGGGCGGTGGTAGATCTGCAGGCTCTGGGGGAGCGCACGATCTACGTCGATTGCGATGTGGTGGAGGCCGACGGCGGCACGCGCTGCGTGGCGGTGAGCGGAGGCTATCTCGCCCTGCACTTGGCGCTGAAGCGGGCCGTCGATAGTAGGGCGCTTAAGGCGCTGCCGCTCAACGACTCGGTAGCGGCGGTAAGCGTGGGGGTGGTCGGAGAGATGCCGGTCGTCGATCTGGAGTACCAGAAGACTGCGTCGCTCAGGTGGACATGAACGTGGTGATGACCGGAAACGGTCGCTTGGTCGAAGTCCAAGCGACGGCCGAGACGCACCCGTTCGAGCGGAGCGTGCTGGACGAGCTTCTTCGATCTGGCCGAGGAGCGGGATCGCCGGGATCAGGGCGGCGCAGATGGAGGTGGTGGCCCGAGCCTACGCTGAGGGCACCGGGGTGCCGCCGCGATCGTGATCGGATCCCTGGCCGTGGTTCTCGCTACCCGCAATCCCGGCAAGATCCGGGAGTTCGGGCGCCTATTGGGGGATGCGTTCCGGGTGGACCTGGTGCCGGACGCGGTGGAGCTGCCCGAGGAGACCGGCCGGACGTTCGCGGAGAACGCTCGGATCAAGGCGGAGGCTGTGTTCGCCGCGCTCGGGCGGCGCCGTGCCGGTGCTGGCCGACGACTCCGGGCTGGAAGTCGCCGCCTTGGATGGCCGGCCGGGAGTGCTCTCGGCCCGCTATGCCGGCGACGCCGCCCGCGACGAGGACAACGTGAGCAAGCTCCTGGCCGAGCTGCGCGGGCGGGCCGACCGCGAGGCCCGCTTCGTGTGCGAGCTTTGCCTGATAGTGCCGCCCGACTCTTCGGTCCGCGGGAGCAGAACGTCGTATCATCGAGGACACGAGGGGTGGTCGAGGGCACCATCACGGAGGCTCCTCGCGGCACGGACGGCTTCGGCTACGATCCCATCTTTCGCCCGCAGGGCCTGGAGGAGACGCTCGCCGAGACCTCGCCGGCGAGCAAAGACCTGGTCTCCCATCGGGGGGCGGCCGTGAGGGCGCTCATCGTCCGGCTTCGGGAGGAAGGGTTGCTCGGCCATGGATCTTGACGCGTTCGCGGACCTGGTCACCGAAGCCCTTGAGTCGCTGCCGGAGGAGTTTCTCGAGAAGCTCGAGAACGTCCAGGTGGATATCGAGGAGTGGCCCAGCCCGAACGATCTGCTGGACGCCGGGCTGTCGGCGAGGTCGAAGCACTCGCTCTTGGGTCTCTATCACGGAGTGCCCATGACCGAGCGTGGCATCTACTACATGGCCTTCCCCGATCGCATCTCTATCTACCAGAAGCCGATAGAAGCGATGACCGGCCCCGACGAGGAGCGGATCAGGGAGCAGGTGCGGCGCACGGTCATCCACGAGATCGCCCATTACTACGGGATCTCGGACGAGCGACTGGACGAGTTGGGCTGGGGTTAGCGGGACAGCCTGCGGGCCAGCTCGAGGAGAAAGCGGCGATCGGTGGGCCGTATGCGCCTGGCCAGATGGGCCAACTCCCTCGTCTCGGCGTCTTCTTCGGCCACGTCTTCGAGGCTGAGTTGCTCTGGTTCGAAGAACGGGTCGTCCTCGTCCAGCGCGGCGTGGTAGAGGAGTTCGCGCGCCGGAACGCCCAGGGCCTCGGCTATGGCCTCGATGACGTCGGTGGTGGGGTTCTTGCGGCCCTTCTCGATGTCGCCCAGGTAGCTCTTCGAGACCCCGGATTCATCGGCGAGGGCCTGCAGAGTGAAGTCGCGGTCTGACCGCAGCCGGCGGACCGTGATCCCTATGTAGTCGGCTAGTCGCCTTTGCGTCACAGTGTCGCACCGGGTGTCGAACTGGGCCGTACGCCCTGCAGTGTATGGGGTGGCATGCGAGAATGCAACAACCATGAGGACTGCTACGGGAGTCAAGGGGAGCGGTAGGGTGAGCGACCGGCGTGATGAAGTGAGATATCCTGTTCCTGGATCCGTGGACGGGGATATCCGGCGACATGCTCTTGGCCTGTCTGCTGGATATCGATCGAGAAGACGGTCGCCTGGAGGCGGAGCTGCGTCGAGCGGTGGCAGCCATGGGCCTGGGCACGGCCATGGTAGAAGTCGTGCGCGACGTGGAGCGCGGGGTGTCGTGCACGCGGGTACGGGTGCACGACGAGGACGCTCCCCCTATCCGGCATCTGGCGGATATGGAGCGGATCATCGGGAACGCGTCGCTCTCGCAGTGGGTGCGAAGCCGGGCCACGGAGGCCGTTGGTCGTCTGGCTGCAGTGGAGGCCGCTGTCCACGGATGCACGGTGGATGAGATCCACTTCCACGAAGTAGGCGCCGTCGATACCTTGGTGGACGTGGTGGGCGCGTTCGTCCTTGTTGAGGCCCTTGGGGTCGAAAAGCTGGTTGTGGGGCCGATTCCGGTGGGCGGGGGGACGGTCGATATCGCCCATGGCCGCATGGGGGTGCCCGCGCCGGCCACGGTCCGGCTGCTGGAGGGCTATCCCATCTTCGGAGGTCCGGAGATGCGGGAGTTGACTACTCCCACGGGCGCGCTGCTGGTGGGCCAATTGCGTGCCGAACCAGGTTCGCTGCCGCTCATGCGGGTGGAGCGAGTGGGTTACGGAGCCGGTTCCATGAGACTGGAGCACGGTCCAAACGTCTTGCGAGCGGTGCTCGGCCGAGGGGTGACGAGTGACGGCGCTGAAGGCTCGCTCGAGGATCGCGACACGATCGTCGAGTTGGAGTCGAACCTGGACGATGTCTCACCCGAGGTGATGGGGCACGCCTGCCGGCTCCTGCGTGACGCCGGTGCGCTGGATGTGTGGACCGTGGCGGCGAACATGAAGAAGGATCGCCCCGGTACCGTGCTCCATGTTCTCGTGTCCCCGGAGAACGAGCAGGCCGCGGTGGAGGCCATCTTCGCGCAGACAGGCACTCTCGGGGTTCGACGGCGCGTGGTGTCACGCTGGCTGGCGACCCGGGGGACGGTGGGCGTCGTCGTGGGTGGAAGCGAGGTCCGGGTCAAGTGGGGCCGCTGGCGAGGCCGGCTGGTGAGCGTGGCGCCGGAGTACGAGGACGCCGCCGCCGTTTCGGCCGCGACGGGACTGCCGGTGAAAGACGTGATGCAGCAGGCAGTCGGGGCGGCGTGGGACCTGTTGGCGCCCGGGCATCTGTTACCATAGGCCGTTCTTTCCTCGACCTGGAGACGTGGTGGTACCTGCGGAGAAGACGTCTGTGAACGGACCCACCGAGGCATACCGGGGGAAGGTGCGCTCGCTCGACCTGGGTGGGCTGCTCGTGGGAGGAGGCGCAGCGTTTCCGCTTCACGGGTTTGATGGAGCGCTGCCGAACCCGCCCCGCGTGTGTCTGGAGGTGTGGGACGCCGCGCCGGAAGACTGGTCGCCGGAACTGGCGGAGGTATTCGGCGACGTTTATGACGATGCGTTCGCGTGGGCGCGAACGGGCAGCGTCCTTGGGTGCAGACGCCCTCTATCTACGCCTGAAGAGCGCGGATTCCCACGGGGCCAGAGAGCAGCTGCTCGAAGTCGCGCGGAGGGCGAGGCGCATCGTGGAGGCGGCCGACCTGCCCTGTTTTGTGATCGGATGTGGCGATCCCGACGTAGATCGCGTTCTCTTACCCCTCGTCGGGGCCGAATGTGCCGGACGCCGAGTCGCTCTTGGAAACGCCGAGAACGGCACCTATCGTGACGTCGGCTGGGCTGCGGCGGCAAGCGGGCACGCTGTTGTCGCCTACACCCCCATGGACGTGAGCCTGGCCAAGCAACTCAACGTTCTTCTCGCCCAGGCGGGTATACCTGAGACGGATATCATCATGGACCCCACCTGCTCCGCCCTTGGTTACAGCTTTGAATATGCCTACACGGTGTTCGAGCGGGATAGACTGGCGTCTCTCGCCCAGAACGACGCGAAGATGCAGGCGCCGCTGCTGGCCAACGTGGGTCAGGAGACGTGGCACGTCAAGGAGTCACGGGCGTCGGAGGAGGAACTACCTGGGCACGGAGAGCGGCTGACGCGCGGAGTGCTTTGGGAGAGCGTGAGCGCGGTCTGTCTGGTGCTGGCGGGGGCCGATGTCGTCGTCGTGCGCCATCCGTCGTCCGTGCGACTCATCAAAGCGGCGATCGCCGCTCTCGCCGAGAGGACCGACTCGTGGCGTTGAGTGGTCTCCAGGTCTTCAAGCTGCTCCCAAAGACCAACTGTAAGGACTGTGGCTACCCCACCTGCATGGCGTTCGCGCTGCAGCTTGCCGCGGGAAAGACGACGCTATCGGCGTGTCCGCACTTGGCTCCTGACGGTACTGGCCACCTTGGCCGATGTAGCCACGGCCGCTGTTCGTCGAGTGGAGATCGGACCGGCGGAAGACCGGACGATCGTGGGGGAGGAGACGGTTCTCTACCGGCACGAGAAGCGCTTCGAGCACGCTCCGGCGCTGGCGGTGCTGGTCGACGACTCTCTTGACGATGAGGGGTTCGCGGGATCTGATCGAGGACTTCCGCCACCAGCGGTTCGAACGGGTGGGGGAGATTCTGCGGCCGCGCCTGCTGGCGGTCGGATCGGCCGACACAGATCGTCTTAAGTCCAGAGTGCGGACGGCCGCGGAACGGACTCGCGCCGGGATCGTGATCGTCAGCGACGACCCCGAGGCCCTCCTGGCGGCGGGCGAACCCATCAAGGAGTCGCGACCGCTTTTGTGTGGCGCCGGTCCCGCCACTTTCGACCGGGTCGCGGAAGTGGCGAGGACTCTTGACGTGCCCTTCGTGCTACGGGGGCAGAACCTGGAAGAGTTGGCCGACCTCGGCCGGCGGGCCCTGGACGCGGGTTTCGAACAGGTGGTGCTGGAGCCGGTGGTGCAGACGGCCGGTGATGCCCTGCAGGCGCATGTGTTCGTGCGCCGGGCCGCGGTCCGCGACAAGATCAAAGCACTTGGGTTCCCGACTATCGCCTTCCCCTGCCGGCTCACCGACGATCCCTTGCTTCAGACGGTGCTGGCCTCTGCCCTGATTGCGAAATACGCGGGCATCGTGGTCGTAGACACCATTGACCCCGCTCATAATCTACCCCTCCTCGCGCTTGCCCAAGGTCTCTTCACCGACCCGCAGAAGCCCATGATGGTGGATGCAGGCATCTATCCGGTCGGTGTACCGGGGCCGGAAAGCCCGGTGTTGCTCACCACCAACTTCTCTCTGACCTACTACACGGTGGTGGGCGAGGTGGAGAACAGCAAGGTGCCGGCGTGGCTCCTGGTGATGGACGTGGAGGGACAGTCGGTGCTCACCGCCTGGGCGGCGGGCAAGTTCGTGGCCGACGCCATCGCCCCGTTCGTCAAGAAGTCGGGCATCGAGGACAAGGTGGGACACCGGAGGTTGATCATCCCCGGCTGCGTGGCCGGCATTCGGGCCGAGCTTGAGGCTGAGCTGGGCGACTGGGAAGTGTCCGTGGGGGTGCGGGAGGCTGCCGATATCCCACGCTACCTGCGCGCGCTTCTGAGCGCTCGGTAGGCCGGGTGCCGAGGATGCACGGAGAGGGAGTGGCCGGCGGCGCGGCCGTGATGAGCAGGCGAGCCGGGCAGGCCGAGGGACCGGGCCGGAAGCCGGAATGGCTCAAGAAACCGCTGCCCGACTCAGGCGCCCTGCGAAGGATGGAGACCATGCTGCGCGACAGGCGTCTCCACACGGTGTGCGAGAGTGCGCTGTGCCCGAATCTCGGTGAGTGCTTTGCCCGCGGCACGGCGACGTTTCTCATTATGGGCGACGTGTGCACCCGGGACTGTGGGTTCTGCGGCGTAGCCAGCGGCCGGCCGCTCAGCTTGGAGGCGGACGAGCCCCAGAATGTGGCTGAGGCGGTGGCTCGTCTGCGACTCCAGCACGTGGTGGTGACGTCGGTCACCCGGGACGATCTCGGCGATGGAGGGGCTGGCCACTATGTGGCCACCATGCGGGCCATTCGGTTCCGGGCGCCGGAGGTGACGGTGGAGGTGCTCGTTCCCGACTTTGCCGGTAGAATGGAGGACCTTGACCTAGTGCTGGATGAGGCTCCCGAGGTCTTCAACCACAATGTCGAGACCGTCCCGCGTCTGTACAAGACCGTGCGGCCGCAGGCGGTGTACGAGCGTTCCTTGGCGGTGCTGCGGCGCGCCGCCGAGAGGAATCTGAGTCTGGTCAAGACCGGCTGGATGGTCGGACTGGGGGAGACCGAGGACGAAGTCAAGGCCCTGCTCGGAGAAGTGGCCGAGGTCGGGGTCGACATGGTCACCATCGGGCAGTATCTGCGGCCGTCTGGGCGGCACCTGCCGGTGACCGAGTACGTGCGACCGGAGGTGTTCGTCAGCTACCGGCTGTGGGGCGAAGCTCTCGGCCTGCAGGTGCACGCGGCCCCGTTCGTGCGCAGTTCCTTCCAGGCCGGCGAGAGCTTCGCCCGAGCCAAGACGCGTGGTGGGAAGGAAGAGCGAGTGATTCGTCGTAGCCGAGAACATCAACGTCATGAGAGCGGCCGTAGGCGCCGCGCTCAAGGCGCTGGACAAAGGCTCCCATCCAAGATCTGGCCAGGCGGTCGGTGGCGGCTGGGGCCGATGTCCTGGACGTGAATGTGGGGCCCGCCCGCAAGGACGGTGAGAGATCTCATGACTTTCGTCATCGAGGCTCTGGCCGAAGTGGTGAGTTGCCAGCTCTGTCTGGACACCACGAACGCCGCGGCCATGGAAGCGGGGATCATCCGCTGCCAAGAGCTGGGCCTGCCCCGGCCCATCGTCAATTCGTTTTCCCTGCAGCCGGACAAGCTGGAGCAGATCCTGCCGCTGGCCGCTCGATACGGGTGCGAGATCATCGGTATGACCATGCGGGGCTCCATCCCCATCACGGCTGCCGATCGCTTGAACCTCGCCTTCGAGCTGGTCACGGCCGCCAACGAGGCCGGCATCAGCAACGACCGCATCTTCATCGACCCGGTAGTCTTGCCTCTGGGAGTCGATATGGGCCAGCGACACGCGGTCGCCGTGCAAGAGGTCGTGGCGGCGCTGCCGCAGATGTTCGATCCCCCGGTACGCAGCCTCTGTGGACTGACGAACATCTCGAGCGGAGCCCCCAATCATCTGAGGCCGGCGATCAACAATGCCTATATGGCCATGCTCGCGGCTTTGGGCGTCGAGCGCGGTGATCGTCGACGTCCTCGATCCTGAATGCATGCGTACCGTACGTTTGGTGCGCGCGTTGAGCGACCAGTCCCTGTATTCTGTCTCGGATGCCGAGTTCCACTAGCAACGGGAGGTCTAGAGTGTTCAGACTAGTTGAGCGCAAGGAGATGTCCGAAGGCACGGTGATCCTCAACGAGATCGAGGCGCCTTCCATTGCGCGCAAGGCTAGACCCGGTCAGTTTGTCATTCTCAAGGCCAATGAGACGGGCGAACGCATACCTTTGACCATGGCGGATACGGATCCCGATAAGGGGACGATAACCGTGGTCTACCAGGTGGTAGGCAAGTCCACGGCTTTGTTCAAGACCCTGCAAGTGGGTGACGGCTATCAAGACGTCATCGGCCCCTTGGGCAAGCCGACCCATCTCGAAAAAGTCGGCAAAGTCGTGTGCGTGGGCGGCGGCACCGGCGTCGCGGTCTTGTACCCGATAACTCGCGGTCTCAAGGAGATCGGCAATCACGTGATCGGCATTATCGGCGCGCGCACCAAGGATCTACTCATTCTTGAAGACGAGATGAGGGCCGCTTCGCACGAGCTCCACGTGTGCACGGACGATGGCTCCTACGGTCATCACGGCTTCGTCACCGAAGTGCTGGAGCGAGTCCTCGGCGAAGAGGACATCAAGCTCGTCGTTGCCATCGGACCCGTTCCCATGATGAAAGCGGTATCCAAGGTTACGAAGGAACGCGGTATACCGACGATGGTCAGTCTCAATCCGATCATGATCGACGGCACCGGGATGTGCGGTGGCTGTCGCGTCTCCGTGGGTGGCGAAACGAAGTTTGCCTGTGTGGATGGTCCCGAGTTCGACGGACATCAGGTAGATTATGATGAGTTGACGCTTCGCCTGCGGGCCTATCACGAAGATGAAGAACGCTGCTACGGCGAGTTCTGCAGGAATGGGTAGGGAAGGTTAAGATGTCGGAAGAAGCGACCAAGAAAGCGGCAAGAGAGCACATCGCACGGCATGCGATGCCGCAACAAGATCCCGACGGCGAGGGCCAAGAACTTCGATGAGGTTCCGCTTGGCTACAGCGCCGGAGACGGCCATGGAAGAGGCGGAAAGGTGTCTGCAGTGCAGAAACCCCGCCTGCGTGAGCCGGTTGCCCTGTCGGGGTGGATATCCCCGGATTCATCCGGCACATCAAGGAGGGGGAGTTCACAGAGGCGATCAGAAACCTCTGGGGCAAGAACAGCCTGCCGGCGGTGTGCGGGCGGGTTTGTCCTCAGGAAACCCAGTGCGAAGAGAAATGCATCTTGGGCAAGAAGGGCGACCCGGTCGCGATCGGCAACCTGGAACGGTTTGCCGCCGACCAGGAAAGAGAACACGGTAGCGGCGCTTTGCCGCCCATAGCCGAGGCCAGCGGAAAGAGAGTGGCGGTCGTAGGGTCAGGGCCGGCAGGGTTGACGGTGGCCGGTGACCTGATCGCTCAAAGGTCACGAGGTGACGGTATTCGAAGCCTTCCACAAGCCCGGCGGTGTTCTCGTCTACGGTATTCCCGAATTCAGATTGCCGAAGGCCATCGTCGCCCAGGAAGTCAATTTCCTTGAGCGGCTGGGCGTGAAGCTGGTGTGCGATCAGGTGGTCGGAAGAACCATCACGGTCGATGAGCTCTTTGAGGAGGGTTACGATGCCGTGTTCATCGCCGTCGGAGCCGGGTTGCCGACTTTTCTGGACGTACCGGGCAAGAACCTCATCGGCATCTACTCCGCGAATGAGTACCTGACCCGGGCCAATCTCATGAAGGCCTACCGGTTCCCCGAGTACGATACCCCCATTATCCGGGGCAAGAATGTCGTCACGCTCGGGGCCGGCAACGTGGCGATGGACTCCGCCAGAACCGCCTTGCGCCTGGGGGCGAGAGCTCTCGGATCGTCTATCGGCGCTCGAGAACGGAGGTACCGGCTCGGAGCGAAGAGGTGCACCATGCCGAAGAAGAAGGGGTCGAATTCTTCTTCCTGGCCGCCCCGACCAGATTCATCGGAAATGAACGGGGACGCGTTGTCGGCATGGAATGCAGAGAAGATGTGTCTTGGCGAACCGGACGAGTCGGGGCGTTGCCGGCCGGTTCCGATGGAAGATTCTGAGTTCGAGCTGGAGTGCGACCTGGTCATCGTCGCCGTGGGCGCCGGTGCCAATCCTTTGCTGACGAGATCCACCCCTGGGCTCGAGCTGAACAAGTGGGGTTATGTCAAGGTCGACGAGAAGACAGGCAAGACCACCAAGAAGGGCGTGTGGGCCGGTGGTGATATCGTTACCGGATCCGCCACGGTCATACTGGCCATGGGAGCCGGCAGAGTAGCCGCCGATTCGATTCAGGATTACCTTACGTGGGGCTGGTAAGCTCTGTATCAAGCGTGTTATCTGTTTTGACAAGTGCCGATTTGACGCTGTGAGGAGGTCGTGATGCCCGTCGACGCCGAGCCGACTGGGGCGCAGCCGGTGACTCTCACCCTTAACGGGCAGGAGATCCAGGCGCTTCCCGGCCAGACTATTCTGGAGGTGGCGCGCGATGCGGGCGTCGACATCCCCACGCTTTGCCACGATCCTCGTCTCGAACCGTACGGCGCCTGCCGCCTGTGCCTGGTTGAGGTCGAGGGGGCTCGTGGACCTCTGGCCGCCTGTGGGACCGCCATCCGCGAGGGCATGAGCATCCAGACCCACAGCGAGAAGATCCGCAAGCTGCGGAAGTTCGTGTTGGAACTGCTGCTGACCAACCACCCGCTGGATTGCCCCGTGTGCGAGGCCGCGGGCGATTGTCGCCTGCAGGACTACGCATACGAATACCTCGTCGACATGGTGCCTTGGGGCTGGCGTGCGCCGGTGTCCGGCGATGCCGGGGACCATCCGAACGTGGCCCACTTCAGCAGCCGCTGCATCCTCTGCGGAAGATGCGTCCGCATCTGTCGGGAAGTCATGTCCATCGGGTGCTGGGGCTATCGTGAAACGGGGCTATGAGAGCGAGGTCGACACGCCCTATCGCCTGCCGCTGCAGGAGGTGGGTTGCGTGTCGTGCGGGCAGTGCGTGAGCACCTGCCCGGTCGGATCGGTTATCGGCCAGCGGACGCCTCAGGGGGCGCGGCAGTGGCAGACAGGCAAGACTGTCACCACCTGCTCGTACTGCGCCGACGGCTGCCGGCTGGTGCTGCACAGCTATCGCGGCAAGGTGGTTCGCGTCGCCTCAGAACTCGAGAAGGGCCTCAACGCCGGCAACCTGTGCGTCAAGGGGCGCTTCGGGATGGGCTACGCCAACGCCCCCGACCGGCTCACCCAGCCACTGGTGAGGAATGCCGAGGGACTTCTGGAAGAGGCCTCTTGGGAGGAGGCTCTCGCGCGCGTCGTCGAGAAGGCCGCGGCCGTCCGGAACGAGCGGGGCGGCCAGGCTCTTGCCGCGGTGTGCGGCACGCACTGCACCAACGAAGCTGCATATCTGCTACAGAAGCTGGTGCGCACGCTTCTCGGGTCGAACAACATCGACGCGATCGACAGCGCCGAACAGGCGGCGTCCGACGAAGCCCTGACTGCCGCGTTCGGTCTGGCCGCGGCGACGAACTCCCGCAAGGATCTGGCCGCGGCCGATGTGATCTTGGTCATCGGCGCGAATCTCACCGAGTCCGACCCGGTGCTGGCGCTTGACGTGATCAAGGCTCTTCGTAAGGGCAAGACCGTGATCGTGATCGACCCGCGCACGACGGAGCTGGCGCGGCGCGCGACGCTGCACCTGGCCGTGAAGCCCGGGACGGATCTTGCGGCCCTTCGCGGGATCCTGCGGCATATTGTCGACCTCGGGCCTGCAGGACGGCGAGTTCATCGGCGCGCGCACCGAGGGTTTTGCGGCCCTCCAGGCTTCGCTCGAAGGGGTGGACGTAGCGGCTGAGGCCGCCGCGTGCGGGGTGGATGCCGATGCGCTGCGGGCGGCGGCCGTGGCCTACGGCCAGGCCGCCGCCGCCGCTATCCTGTACGGCCCGGGGCTGGCAGGAGGCCTCGGGGGCTCGCTCGCGCCCAGGCAGTCGCAACCGTACGTGCCGTCGCCGACTTGGCCCTGCTCACCGGCAACGTCGGACGCCCGGGCACCGGCGTGTACCCGCTGCGCTCCGGCGCCAACTCGCAGGGACTCAGCGACATGGGAGTGCGTCCCGACCGCCTGCCTGGAGGAGCGGCTTGTCCGGAGCGCGGAGCGCCCGGCAAGACGACGGCCCAGATACTCGAGGCCGCGGAAGCCGGGGAAGTCGGTTTCCTGTATGTCGTGGGAGCCGACCCGGCGCTGGCGCTTGCCGACGAGGCCCGAGTCCGAAAGGCTCTCGAAGGAGTGGACTTCCTGGTGGTCCAAGAGAGCTTCCTCAGCGACACGGCGCGCTACGCTCGACGTGGTACTCCCGGCGGCTGTGGCCGGAGAGGACGAGGGGACTTTCACCAACGTCGAGCGCTTCGTACAGAGAGTGCGCCCGGCTGCGCCCACCCTCGGCAAGAGCCTTCCCGACTGGAAGATCATCCAGGAGATCGCGAACCGGTTGGGCGCTGACTGGTCGTACGCTACGCCGGCGGACGTCATGCGCGAGATAGCTGAGGTGGTCCCGGCCTACAGAGGCATTTCATATGTCAGGCTCGAGGACGAAGCGCTGCAGTGGCCGTGTCCCGGCGCCGAGCACCCCGGCACCCCGATCCTGCATGCTG
Organism: uncultured Actinomycetes bacterium; assembly: GCA_963809395.1. Taxonomy (GTDB): domain Bacteria; phylum Actinomycetota; class Thermoleophilia; order RBG-16-64-13; family RBG-16-64-13; genus CAWEJM01. The sequence goes on from CAWEJM010000010.1 coordinate 172,680, forward strand.
AGGAGTTCACGCGGGGCAAAGGGTCTTTCGCGGCGGTCGAAGGTACGCCGTCCCGGGCATCGCCGGCGACGGACGCCGACTATCCCTTCGTGCTGCTCACCGGCTCGGTGCTCGAACACCACGGAACGGGCGTGAGGTCGCGGCGTTCGCCCGGCCTGACCAAGCTGGTGGAGGAGGCTCGGTTGGAGATCAACCCGGCCGACGCCGAGCGTCTCGGCGTTGCCGACGGCGATCGCGTGAGGGTGGTCGGTCGCACCCTCGCGGCGATCGAACTGCCTGCGTGGGTCACCGGTCGCGTGCCGGCTGGAGTGGTGTTCGTGCCCGGCTTCTCACCGGCGGCGCCTGTCACTCGCCTCCTGGAGAGCGATGCGAGCGGAGTACCGATGGTGCAGGTCGAGCGCCTGGTCTAGCCTGTCGCCCCAGTCAGCGAAGCGCCCGGCGAGCCGTCCTTGTCCTTCTTGCGCCCCGCGTCGCGCGCCTTCTCGGTGAGGACGGCAAGCCGATCGACGATCAGCCGGTTGATCGATCCCTTGGGATAGACGCCCTTTGCGCCCAGCGTCCCCGCCGGGGTGCCGGTGAGGACGGTGATGCCCTCATCGATGGTGGAGATCGGGAAGATGTGGAAGCGACCCTTGCCCACAGCATCCCGCACTCGGTCGCTCAGCATGAGGTTGCGCACGTTGGCCTTGGGGATGAGCACGCCCTCGTCGCCCTTCAGACCCAGAGCCTGGCAGACGGCGAAATACCCCTCGATCTTCTCGTTGACGCCCCCGATGGCCTGGACCTGACCCCGTTGGTTCACCGACCCGGTGACGGCAAAGCGCTGCTGGATGGGCACGCCGGAAAGGGACGACAGCAAGGAGTACAGCTCCGCGGAGGAGGCGCTGTCGCCCTCCACTCCCGAATACGATTGTTCGAAGACCAGGCGGGCACTCAGCGACAATGGGCGGTCGGAGGCATACTTGGCTCCCAGGTAGCCGGCCAGGATCAAGACGCCTTTGGAGTGGATGGGACCTCCCATATCCACCTCGCGCTCGATGTCGATCAGCTCCCCCTCGCCCAGGCGGTGCGTGGCCGTGATCCGGCTGGGTCGGCCGAACGCGTAGTCGCCGATGGACGAGACCGAAAGACCGTTTATCTGGCCGACCACGGCGCCCCGGGTGTCGACCATGACCGTGGCGTCGGCGATCATCTCCCTGACCCGCTCTTCCACGCGGTTTGAGCGATAGATGCGCTGATCGATGGCCTTCTGCACGTGCTCCCGCTTGACCAGAGGCTTTCTCCGGCTCTGGCGGCCAAGTTGGGCCCAGTAGGAGGCTTCGCTCACGAGGTCGACCACGTCCAGGAAACGGGTGGTCATCTTGCGCTGGTCCTCGACCAGGCGAGAGCAGTGCTCGATCACGCGGGCTACGCCCTCGGGGGAGAAGGAGGCGAGATCTTTGCGGTGGCAGATGTGGCTGACGAAACGGGCATAGAGCTGCTCGTTCTCCGGGGTGCGATCGACGACCGTGTCGAAGTCGGCCTTCACCTTGAACAGTTCCTGGAAGTCGGGGTCCTGAGTGAAGAGCAGGTAGTAGATGAAGGGTTCCCCGATCAGTACGATCTTGGCTTTGAACGGGATCGGCTCCGGGTCAAGAGTGGCGGTGGTGGCAAAACCCATCTGCTGGGCGACGTCCTCCACTCGGATCTCGCCGGTCTTGAGCGTGCGCTTGAGCGCGTCCCAGGAATAGGGTTTCAGAAGGACGTCCCGGGCTTCGAGGACGAGAAAGCCGCCGTTGGCCTTGTGGAGGGCTCCCGGCTTGATCATGTTGAAGTCGGTGAACAGGGCGCCGAACTGAGCTTGATGGTCGATGCGACCCACCAGGTTCTGTAGCACGGGGTTGCTCTCGCTGACCACCGGAGCTCCGGTCTCGGCGGAGTTGTCCACCAGAACGTTGATCCGGTACTTGCGGAACGCGCCTTCACCCTTCTGCCGAGCAGGCATGGGGATGCCCATGAACATGACGGGAGTCTCTTCGTCCGACTTCTTGAACTCGTCGGCGTTGTCAACCACATCCCGGAGGACGGCCTCGAGGTATTCCACGATCTCGGTCACGTCGCACCATTTGTCGCACGCCTCCCGCACGAGATGCTTGGCGGCGAACGTGGTCACCTCGCGGTCGAGCTCGCGCATCGCCTCCCTGCCGGCACGCTCGTCCTGGCGGACGAGGCGCATGACCTGCTGCAGCTCATCGTTGAGGCTCTCGAGGCCCTCGTCGATGCGCTTCTGCTCCTCGGCCGGCAGAGCCTCGTAGACCTCCCGAGACATGGTCTCGCCCTCGGCGGTCTTGGGGGCGAAAGCGAGTCCGGCTGGGGTGCGCACCATCGTGAGGCTCAAAGACTCCGCCTTCTTGCTCAGAGCCCCAAGCTTCGTCTCCTGCTTCTCGCTGACCTGTTGGGCGATCTCCCGCTTTTGCTTCTCGTATTCCTCGCCCGTCGAACGCCTGGGTGATGGCGGCCTGGAGGTCTTCGACCAGCTTCTCCATGTCCTTGCGGAACTCCTCGGCCTTTGCCGGCGGGCATGCGAATCGCGTTGGGCTGATACGGTTTGGCGAAGTTGTGTACGTAGACCCAGTCGTCCGGCGCCGGCCGAGAGGCTGCCTGCCGGGAAAGGAAATCGTGGATGGTGCTGGCCTTTCCCGTCCCGGTGGGGCCGACCGCGAAGATGTTGTAGCCGTCGCTGTGGATACCCATTCCAAACTCTACCGAGGACACGGCTCGGGGCTGACCGATGATCTCGGTGAGCTGGGGCAGATCGGCAGTGGTCTTGAAGGCAAGGGCTGAGACGTCGCAGGCTCGGTAGATGTCGGCGGGGCCGAGCTCTGGAGGGACTCTGACCATGTGGTCCTCCGGATCGATGGAATGATGCGCAGATGGACTTGTTCTGCAAGGAACGGTAGCAGTCTACCCAGTCCCGTGTCGAGAAAACCACCGAATGAGGTGTCCGAGGGGGGACTTGAACCCCCATGAGTTATTCACTCACTAGGCCCTCAACCTAGCGCGTCTGCCAATTCCGCCACTCGGACACGGTGCGGGCGAGCAGCGCGTGAGTATAGGGCCCGCACATTGGGCCGTCAATAATGGGCTTGAAGTGGGCGAACAAGTGTTCTATAGTCTGCGCGACCGAACGAATGTTCACCCAGTAGCCGGAGGGGTAGGCGATGAAGCTGCCGGAGCGACAGAGGCTGATACTGCAGGTCATCGAGGCCGCGGTCGAGCAGCAGGGGTATCCGCCCACGGTCCGGGAGATCGGTGCCGCTGTCGGACTCTGCTCTCCCGCGTCGGTGCAGAGTCACCTCGGATCCCTTGAAGCGAAAGGCTATATCCGCCGGGGCACGTCCAAACGGCGAGCCCTTGAAGTGGTACGGCCCTCCGGTCGAGAGCAGGCCTTCGCCGCTGTCGCCGGGGGTATGCACGTTCCTCTGGTCGGACGGGTGGCCGCCGGCCTGCCTCTCCTCGCGGAGGAGAACATCGAAGAATCCATCGACATCCCTCACTTCCTGGGCGAGCGGGGATGCTTCGCCTTGCGCGTCACCGGCACCTCCATGATCAATGCCGGGATTCTCGACGGAGACATCGTCGTGGTCAAGCGCCAAGACACTGCCGACGATGGCGACATCGTGGTGGCCATGCTCGGAGACGAGGCTACGCTCAAGCGCTTCTACCGGGAGGCCGACCAGGTCCGGCTTCAACCGGAGAACGACTCGATGGAGCCTATCTTCACCCGGCATCCGCGGATCGCGGGCAAGGTGACCGGGGTTCTGCGGAAGCTCTGACTGAATCCGGTTTCGCGCACCGGTCCACTTGGCCCGGAGCATGGCAGAGCGCATCGCGCAGCTCATGCGATCCAGCTTGAGCGGGTTATGGCTCCTCGGGCAGGACTCGAACCTGCAACACCCTGATTAACAGTCAGGTACTCTACCATTGAGCTACCGAGGACCGTGAACGTCGCGTAGTATAGGCGAACGCCCTGGCCCGTGCAAACGCGGCCGCGGGTGCCTGCCAAATGCGAAGACGGGTCGGACGACAGACGGGGAGGTGACCAATGACGACGCATGAGTCGCACCTCGAGTGCTTCAAAGCCTACGACGTGCGCGGCCGGGTGCCCGACCAGCTGAACGAGGGGATGGCCGAACTCATCGGCCTGGCGTACGCGAGACTGGTGCGTCCCAAACGGGTGGCTGTGGGGCACGACGTCCGGCTGACCAGCCCGTCGCTGACCGAGGCGTTGTGTCGCGGACTGACCGCCGCCGGGGTGGACGTGGTCGACATCGGACTGGTGGGGACGGAAGAGGTTTACTTCGCCACCTTCTCACTGGGACTCGACGGCGGCATCATGGTCACGGCCAGTCACAACCCCCGCGACTACAACGGCATGAAGTTCACGCGTGAGCAGGCGCGACCCATCAGCGCCGACACCGGCCTGCTCGAGATAGAGGCGACGGTAGCGAGCGCTCTCGACGATCGGGCGGGAACGTCTCCGCGTGCGGCGAGCACGCCGATCCAAACACCGGGGACCATCAGCCAAGCCGATGCGCGCCCGCAGTACGTGGAACATCTTCTCACCTACGTGGACATTTCCAGCCTGCGGCCTCTCAAGGTGGTGGTCAACGCCGGAAATGGCGGCGCCGGCCCCGTCATCGACATGCTGGAGGGGTCGCTGCCCTTGAAGTTCATCAAGATCAACCATGAGCCGGACGGCTCGTTCCCGCTGGGAGTGCCGAACCCGCTGCTGCCCGAAAACCGTGCGCTGACCGCTGCTGCTGTGGTGGCGGAAGGAGCCGATCTCGGGCATCGCCTGGGACGGTGATTTCGACCGTTGCTTCTTCTTCGACGAGCGCGGCGAGTTCGTCGAGGGCTATTACCTCGTGGGCCTCCTGGCCGAGCGCGCTCTACGGCGCCACCCTGGGGCGCGCATCATCCATGACCCTCGGCTTGTGTGGAATACCGAGGAGATCGTCAAGGCAGCAGGCGGAATCCCGGTGCTCTGCAAGAGCGGCCACGCTTTCATAAAGGAGAAGATGCGGGCGGTCGACGCGGCCTACGGCGGGGAGATGTCGGCGCATCACTATTTCCGTGAGTTCTCGTACTGCGACAGTGGCATGATTCCCTGGCTCCAGGTGGTTGAGGCGATGAGCGAGGGCGGTCGTCCGCTGTCGGCCATGGTCGAAGAGAGGATCGCTCGCTATCCCGTGAGCGGCGAGATCAATCTGACCATCGCCGATCCGGTCGGGGCCCTTGCTACCATCAGGGCAGCGTACGCGCCCCAAGCGCTTGCGGTAGACGAGACCGATGGCCTTAGCATCGAGTACCCCACCTGGCGGTTCAATGTGCGCATGTCGAACACCGAACCGGTCGTGCGGGTAAACGTGGAAACCCGGGGCGACAAGGATCTGTTGCAGGTCAAGACGCGGGAGATCCTGGATCTGCTGAGGCAGGGGGAGTAAGGCAGGGACTGTGAGAATCGCGCTGGCGCAGATCAATCCCACGGTCGGGGATCTGAAGGGGAACGCCCGGCTGATCGTGGAGACGGCGCAGCAGGCCGCCGCGGCCGGCGCTACGGTGGTGGCGTTTCCCGAACTAGCCATCTCCGGCTATCCCCCCGAGGATCTTCTTCTCAAGGACCATTTCTTGGTCGGCTGCCATCAGGCGCTGCTCGAGGTGGCGGCCGGCTGCAAGGACATTGTGGCTCTGGTAGGCGTGCCGCTCTTGGACGGCGGGGTGGTGTCCAACGGAGCGGCCATCCTGGCAGGGGGCGCACTGGTAGGCTCCTACCGGAAGATCTGGCTGCCAAATTACGCGGTCTTTGATGAGAAGAGGTACTTCGCCCCCGGAGACCGCGTCGTCGTGATCGAGATGCCGGGCGTGCGTCTGGGAGTGAACATCTGCGAAGACGTCTGGGACGACTGCGGCCCCACCGAGGCGGCTGCCTTCGCGGGTGGCGCGCAGATCGTCGTCAACCTGTCGATGTCGCCCTACCACCTGGGAAAGGGCAGGGAGCGGGAGGCCATGCTCTCGCGCCGGGCCCGCGAAGCTGGGACGTATCTGTGCTATGTGAACGGCGTCGGCGGGCAGGACGAACTCGTCTTCGATGGCCAGAGCCTCGTCTTCGACCCGTCGGGCCGGCTTGTGGCCCGGGCATGCCAGTTCGACGAGCAGTTGCTGATCGTGGAGATCGATCCGGGCCCGCTGCGACCGGACCGGCCGCTCCAATTGTGCGCCCTCCGCGTGGCCTGTGGAGATCATCCCTGTGGACGCCGACCTGAGCGCCAAGGGCGGCGCCGCCGCAGCGGCGACCGCGCAGGCGTTTCCGCGGGCGGTGTGCGCGGGGGTCAGCGAGTCGCTTGCGGTCGAGGCCGAAGTCTACGCGGCGCTGCGCCTGGGAGTGAGGGACTACCTGGCCAAGAACGGCTTCCAGAAGGTCGTCATGGGCTTGAGCGGAGGGATAGACTCGGCCCTCACCGCGTGCATCGCGGCAGACGCCCTGGGAAAGGACCGAGTGACGGCCGTCTCCATGCCCTCGCGCTATTCGAGCGTGGGCACCAAGAGCGATGCCCGAGAGACGGCAGAGCGATTGGGTATCCACTTCTACGAGATTCCTATCGAGACGATGTATCGCTCCTACCTGGAGAGTCTTGCCCCCTACTTCAGCGATGACGAGCCCGGTGTCACTGAGCAGAACATCCAGGCGCGCATTCGCGGGAATGTGCTCATGGCCCTTTCCAACAGGTTCGGATGGTTGGTCCTCACGACCGGCAACAAGAGCGAGATGGCCGTGGGCTACGCCACGCTCTATGGCGACATGGCCGGCGGTTTCGCCGCCCTCAAGGACGTGCCCAAGACGCTGGTCTACCGGCTTGCGGAGTATCGAAACTCGCTGGGTCCAGGCGCCGGCCCCATCCCGGATTCGACGATCGACCGGGCTCCGTCGGCGGAACTCGCTCCGGATCAGACCGATCAGGACACCTTGCCTCCCTACGAGATCCTCGACCGGATCATCGAGGCGTACGTGGTCGGGGACAACAGCGTCGAGGAGATCGTGGCCCTCGGGTTGAGCAGATCCGAGGTGCAAAGGGTGGCGGCCATGATCGATGGCAACGAGTACAAACGTCGCCAGGCTCCCCCAGGAGTGCGCATCACCCCCAAAGCCTTTGGAAAGGATAGACGGCTGCCCATCACGAACCGTTACCGGGGATAGCTCGTATAATCTGCGAATACGGCGCGGATGAAGCGGATGCCTCGGCCAGGAGGCAAGGAGCAGGGGTGAGCGACTACGTGGTGGGCGAAAAGGGCGTTGGCGCCTCAGTGGGGACCGTCGGACTGAAGTCCGTCGAGTTCGCGTCCCTGCCCCTCGACTCGGGCGTAAACCTCGAGCCGGTCACCATCGCCTACGAGACGTATGGCCGGCTGAACGAACAACGAACGAACGCCGTCCTCATCCTGCACGCCCTTTCAGGCGACGCGCACGCCGCCGGCTACTATCCCGGAGAAGACAAGCCCGGCTGGTGGGAGACGATGATCGGGCCGGGCAAGGGCTTCGACACCGATCGCTACTTCGTCATATGCTCCAACGTCATCGGCGGCTGCAAAGGTAGCACCGGGCCCAACAGCATCGATCCGGCCACGGGGAAGGAATACGGGCTCGATTTCCCTCTTGTGACCGTGGGCGACATGGTGCGGGCCCAGAAGCTGCTCATCGACCATCTGGGGATCACGCGCCTTCTGTGCGTCTGCGGAGGCTCCATGGGGGGGATGCAGGCTCTGCAGTGGGCCGTCGCCTACCCAGAGGCAGTGGCGTCGTGCATCGCCATTGCCGCCACTCCCAAGCACTCGCCGATGCAGATCGCCTTCAACGAAGTGGGACGACAGGCCATCATGGCCGACCCGAACTGGAACGACGGGGACTACTACCAAGGGGATCCTCCCGACAGCGGGCTGACCGTCGCCCGCATGATCGGCCACATCACCTATCTTTCCGACGAGTCCATGCACGAGAAATTCGGCAGACGATTGCACGACAAGAGGGCGCTGGGTCACGACGTCACCCTTGACTTCGAGGTGGAGAGCTATCTGCGCCACCAGGGGGAGTTGTTCACGCGGCGTTTCGATGCCAATACGTATCTCTACATCACCAAAGCCCTCGACTTCTTCGACCTCAGCAATGGGCGCGGCGTACTGGTGGAGACCTTTCGCGATCTGCCGGAGGATATGCGCTTCCTTGTGATCGCGTTCAGCAGCGATTGGCTCTATCCGCCGTACCAGTCAAAGGAGATCGTCAGGGCTCTTGAAGGGCAACGGCCTGGATTGCTCCTATCTGGAGATGAGATCCTCCTTCGGACATGATGCCTTCTTGCTGGAGAACAAGGACCTGACCCGAGTGGTGTGGCACTTCATGGAGTCCACCGCCAGACAGCGGGGGATACGCTTTGCCTAGCTCGCAGGGGAAGACGGCCGAAACGGTGCGCTGGGACCACCTGTTCATCGTGGACGTGGTGCCGCAGGGAGCACGTGTACTCGACCTCGGCTGCGGTCGAGGGACGCTGCTCAAGATGCTCAAGGAGCGCAAGGGAGTGCGCGGCACCGGCATCGAGATCGTCGAGGAGAAGGTATACGAAGCCGTCACCAAGGGGGTCACCGTCTATCACGGCGACTTCAACGAAGGCCTTTCCTACTATCCCGATAACAGCTTCGACTACGTGGTGCTCAGCCAGACCCTGCAGGAGGCGCACGAGACCGTGACGGTCCTGCAGGGAAGCCCTTCGAGTGGGGCGCTACGTCGTCGCCAGCTTCCCCAATTTCGGTCACTGGAAGTCGCGCCTGCAGTTGCTCGTGACCGGTCGGGCACCGGTCACGGGATCCTTGCCCTATCAGTGGTACGACACGCCCAACGTCCACTCGTTGACCATCAAGGACTTCGCCGAGTTCACCCGTGACCAGGGCATCGACATCGTGCGCCGCTTCTACGTGGGCGAGAGGGGCAGGCTGCGTTTCTGGCCGAACCTGCGGGCCGCCTACGGGGTGTTCGTGCTCGAGAAGGTGGCTGCGCCGCTCGAGAACGGTGCGGTAGAATGAGGACTCGTTTGGGGCCCATAGCTCAGTTGGTTAGAGCTGCCGACTCATAATCGGCCGGTCGCAGGTTCGAGTCCTGCTGGGCCCACCTACAGGCACCGCGGTATCGCGGAGCACGCTACCCCGAAGCATGGGGGAAGACCGAAAGGGGAGAGATGACAATGGACGAGTTGACTGCCGACAAGTTGGCGATTAGAGAGACGGTCGAGAACTGGGTCGTCTGGCGGGACGCCGGAGACTGGGAGCGTTTTGCCACTGTCTGGCACTCTGACGGGTGGATGACAGCCACCTGGTTCCAGGGCCCGGCGACGGAATTCATCAACATCAGCCGCAAGGGCTTCGACGCAGGCGTCAACATTCTCCACCAGTTGGGCGGGTGTTCGTGCGACATCGTGGGCACACGGGCCATTTCACAGGCAAAGATGACCATCCTTCAGCGCGCCGAGGTCGATGGTGTCCAGGCCGATGTCGTGTGCTGGGGGCGGTTCTACGATTTCTTTGAGAAGCGCGAGGGCCGCTGGGCGATCGTTCGCCGTCAGCCGATCTACGAGAAGGACCGCCTCGATCCGGTTGATCCCGCGGCGATACTTACGCTCGACCCGGGATTGCTTGCCGACTTCCCCGAGGGTTATCGTCACTTGGCTTATCTGCAGGTCAAGAGTGGCTTCAACGTGAAACATAATCTGCCTGGGCTACGCGGACCTGCGGTGGAGAAGCTCTACGCGGAGGGCGCGGCCTGGCTGGCTGGAGCGCCCCTACCCGGAGAACCGCTCTGAGGGACCGATGATGCGCGTTGCCGATCTGGAAGCCGTCCTGGAGAAGCTGGCGCCCAAGGCTCTGACGGAGCCCGGCGACAACTCGGGCCTGCTGGTCGGGGATGAGCGGGCACCGGTGCGCCGCGTTCTGGTGGCGCTCGAACTGACCGAGCCGGTGCTCGGCGAAGCTATCGCGGGTGGGTATGACACCGTCCTTACCCACCACCCTTTGCTGTTCTCGCCGCTGCGGTTCTCTGGTGGATTCTCGGCCCCGTGAACGGCTGGTGCGCCGGCTGATCGCGGCACAGATCAATCTCGTCGCGTGCCACACGAACCTCGACGCGGCTCCAGAGGGCTTGGCCGATATCGCCGGGGAGGCGCTGGGTCTCCAGGGCATGGCCCCTCTGCAACGTGCGTCCGCCGGCTGGTACAAGCTGGTGGGTTTCGTCCCGGCGGAAGCGCTGGAGACGGTCGCGGCGGCCGTGTTCGCCGCTGGGGCGGGGATTATCGGGGACTACCGGGAGTGCGCGTTCGCTACCGAGGGGCGGGGATGGTTCACTCCGGGGCCAGATGCGCACCCTGTCGTTGGCCAGGTAGCGCAGCCGGAACGGACACCCGAGATCCGCTGGGAGACGGTCGTGCCCCGGGCCCGAATGTCCGCGGTCGTCGCCGCCTATGTGGGTGCCCATCCCTACGAAGAACCGGCTTTCGATATCTATCCGGTCGAGGACGTATCGGTCCATGCCGGTCTCGGCAGAGTGGGAACGTTGGTCGAGCCGCTGACCGTTTCGGCTCTAGCGGCCAGGGTAGGGGAGACATTCGATCTGGGTGCACCTAAGCTGGAGCGGAGACGGCCGGAGGGTCGTCCGCCGGGTGGGTGTCCTGCCCGGCAGCGGCCGGAGCCTGATCGATCAGGCGGCCGCTCGTGTGTGAGGTGCTCATTACCGGCGATCTGGGATACCACGACGCAGAGCGCGCCGGAGAAGCCGGGCTGTCGCTGATCGCAGTCCCGCATGGCGACTTCGAGTGGTGGGCGTTCCGGCGCTGGAGCGAGCGCCTCGGTCGCGAATTGGCTGAAAGCGAGGTCACAGTGGCGGTAGCGAGAGAGTGGCGTTCTCCCTGGGAGCAGACCGGTCCCGGTGGTCCCTCGGCCGCGCTCGAGACGCCTCGAGCGCGCGGCGCCGCTGCTGCCAACGGCGCCTCTGGAGATGGCTCGCGAGTGCGAGTGTGGATCGACGGCGGTTCCCGGGGCAACCCCGGACCGAGCGCTATCGGCGTCGTACTCGAAGACGGAGCCGGCGTGCTGCTGGACACCGTGAGTCGGGTGATCGGAATAGCTACCAACAACGTGGCCGAATACCGTGCCCTGCTGACCGGCCTGGAGATGGCCGAACGGGCCGGCGCTCAGCCGAGGTCGAAGTGCTGTCCGACTCCGAGCTTCTCGTCAAGCAGATGCGCCGTGAATACCGGGTCAAGAACGAAGGCTTGAAACCGTTGCATGCGGAGGCGGAGCTCCGCGCTCGGGGTTTCGATCGGTTTTCCATCCGCCATGTGAACCGGGAGCAGAACGCCCGCGCCGATGGTCTCGTCAACCGCGCGTTGGACGAAGGAGTCTCATCGTAGCTCGTCGCCCCCCGCGGGTCATGGGGGCGCGGCGGAGCGGATGCCGCATTTGCGGCGCCGACAGTCGCGTCGTTTGCATCGTGGTGGGGCCTGGTCTATAATCCACCAGCCGCGAGGCACCGGGCGGATGTAGCTCAGTTGGCTAGAGCGTCTGCTTGCCATGCAGAAGGTCGAGGGTTCGAATCCCTTCATCCGCTCCATGTTCCCGCCCTTCGAGGCGACGTGGCCGAGTGGCTTAGGCACGGGTCTGCAAAACCCGCTACACCGGTTCGACTCCGGTCGTCGCCTCCTCGTGGAAGTGTTCTTCCCTATGAGTCGTAGCCGCGGGTTTCGTTCTGAGCCCGAAGATGGAATAGCTTCTCTCATGAGACTTCGGCCCGCCAATCATCGCACTGCGCGTCACCGCGCATACCGCACAGAGTTGTTGTCGTCCTCAGGGCCAGCCCACGCGCGGGCGTGCATGCGGGTGACCACTGTTGTGGCGGCCGTGGCGATCCTGGCGCTTGTCCTGCTCCTGGGCTGGTCCGTGGACGACGCTCGGGCGCAGACGTTCATCGATGTGCAAACGACAGATTGGTTCTACGGCCCGGTGGAGGCGCTGGCAAGCCAAGGCGCCATGCACGGTGGCCTCGATGGAAGCTTCAGGCCTTACGCGCCCGCGACGAGGGCCGAGTTCGCCTACGCGATAGCGGCGCTGCTACATCTGGCGCCGGCCTACAACACTGCCTTCGGCGACGTGTCGCCGGAGGACTGGTTCGCCGGCGCCGTGGGGGCGCTGTATGAGGTCGGCATAGTCCAGGGAAATGCCGATGGGGTCTTTCTTCCCGACGCCGATCTCGAGCGCCAGCAGGCGGCGACTCTGTTGATTCGCGCCCTTGGCTATCGTTCTGGTGCCGGGTCGGACGCGACTGTGGAGTTGCTTCACGACGAGGCCGAGGTCTCGTTATGGCTGCAGGGTTTCAAAGACCGGGCAGCCATCGCGCCCGATCACCGTTCGGCCGTGGCCAACGCATATCGCCTGGGAGCGGTGTCCGGGTTCGACGACGGCCGTTTCTATCCGTTCCTCAGCCTCACGCGTGGCCAAGCTGCCGGCATCATGTACGCGGCACTATGCCGCCGCGCCCTCCGCGCGCCTGGAGCCGCCCGGGATCGTCGTGGCCGAGGCGGGCTACCCCTCGGCCCGCCAAGGGACTCGGGGGCCGATGGTGGCCTGGATGGAGCGGAAACTGACTGCGCTCTCCTATCAACTTGGAACGATCGACGAAGTATTCGACGCGCGCACGGGCGAAGCGGTCATGGCCTTCCAGAAGGTTGAAGGGCTGGAGCGCAGCGGCGTCGCCGGCGCTCCTGTCTGGACGCGACTGCTCGCAGCCGAGCGCCCGGCATCCCGCCTGGCTGTCCCGGGCAGCCGAGTGGAAGTCGACCTCACGAGGCAGGTGCTCCTGCTGATCGCGGACAATGTGGTGGAGATGACCGTGCCCATTGCCAGCGGTCGCCTAGGCTGGCGCACGCCCACCGGCACCTTCTCGGTGGAAAGGAAGTTGCCGTATTGGCGCCAGAGCGCCTTGGGTATGCTGTACAAACCGGTCTACTTCCACGGAGGCTACGCCATCCACGGTTCGTATTCCGTGCCCCCGGAGCCCGCCAGCCACGGCTGTGTGCGCGTCTCCCTGGCCTCGATGGACGTCTTGTACCCGTTGCTGGCGGTTGGGACAAGGGTGGATGTCTACTACTGAGCCCGGCCGGTCTTGCCAGCCGCGAAGGCCGGCTGTATCATCACCGACCTGATGGGCGCTTAGCTCAGGGGGAGAGCGCTTCCTTGACACGGAAGAGGCCACTGGTTCAAATCCAGTAGTGCCCACTCATTCATTGCCGGTCGGTCACGCCTTTCTTGTGAGGGTCCATGAAGGTACTGCTTCCGGATGGATCAGAGATGGTGGTCGCCGAAGGGGCGACGGCGGCCGACGTGGCCGCGGGCATCGGTCCGCGCCTAGCGAAGGCCGCCGTGGCGGCAAGAGATCGGGGGGCAGGTCGTCGACCTTGGCACTCCCCTGTGCGACGGTGACCAGGTGGCCATCATCACTGCATCCTCGCCTGAAGGTCTCGACGTCATCCGCCATTCGGCCGCTCACGTTCTGGCTGAGGCGGCCGTGAAGCTGTTCCCTGGGACCAAGGTGGCCATCGGTCCCGCCATCAAGGACGGGTTCTACTACGATTTCGAATTCCCCCGACCGGTGGGAGAGGATGATCTTCCCAGGCTGACTGCAGAGGTACAGAGCACTGGTGGCCGCCGCCGCGCCCTTCGAGCGGCGCGAGGTCAGCAAGGAAGAGGCGCTCGGGCTGTTCGAGGCCGAGCCCTACAAGCAGGAACTCATCCGCGACCTTCCGGAAGACGCGACCATCAGCGTCTACCAGCAAGGCGAGTTTCTCGATCTCTGCCGAGGTCCGCACGTTCCCGACAGCGGCCGCATCGGCGCGGCGGCGCTGCTCTCGGTAGCCGGCGCTTACTGGCGCGGCAAGAGCGACAACACCATGCTCACCCGCATCTACGGCACCGCCTTCCCCAGCAAGAAGGAGCTGGAGGAGTACCTGGAGCGCTTGGAGATGGCCCGCCAACGGGACCATCGCCGTCTAGGCCGAGAGCTGGGGCTGTTCAGCTTCCACGAGGAGGGTCCGGGGTTCCCCTTTTTCCATCCCGAAGGGCATGCGGGTCATCAACGCCCTGCTCGACTACTGGCGACGGGAGCACACGGCCGCCGGCTACGAAGAGACCAAGACGCCGATCATGCTGGAGCGCACCTTATGGGAGCGTTCCGGCCACTGGGAGAACTACAAGGACAACATGTATTTCACCCGTATCGACGACGTCGATTTCGCGGTGAAACCCATGAACTGTCCCGGCGGGCACGTTGATCTACAAGAGCGACCAGCATTCGTATCGCGATCTCCCTCTGCGCATGGCCGAACTGGGGTTGGTCCACCGTCACGAGATGTCGGGAGTGCTCCACGGGCTGTTCCGAGTACGGCTCTTCACCCAGGACGACGCCCATATCTACTGCCTGCCCGAGCAGGTGGAGGACGAAGTCCTCGGCGTCATCGAGCTGGTGCGGCGCATGTACAGGACCTTCGGTTTCGAGCGGGTGCATGTGGAGTTGTCGACGCGACCGGAGAAATCGATCGGCAGCGATGAGATGTGGCAGACCGCCGAGGGCGCTCTGGCGGCGGCTTTGGAGCGGGCGGAGTTGCCCTACACTCTCAATCCAGGCGACGGGGCGTTCTACGGCCCAAAGATCGACTTCCACATCGAGGACGTCATGGGGCGTACCTGGCAGTGTGCCACCTGTCAGGTCGACTTCGCCATGCCGGAGCGCCTCGACCTCGACTACGTGGGCGAGGACAACCAGCGCCACCGGCCGGTGATGATCCATCGCACGGTCCTGGGCAGCATCGAGCGGTTCCTCGCCATCTTGATCGAGCACTACGGCGGGGCCTTGCCTGCCTGGTTGGCGCCGGTGCAGGCGGTGGTGGTGCCGGTCGCCGATCGGCACGCCTCCTATGCCGGAGAAGTAAAGGCCGCCCTACAGGCTGCGGAGCTGCGGATCGAGGTCGACCTGCGGCCCGAGTCGGTCTCGAAGAAGATCCGCGACGGCGAGGTACAGAAGGTGCCGTTCATGTTAGTGGTGGGTGATCGAGAGGTGGAGCAGCGCTCCGTGACGCTGCGCAGCCGAGGGAGCAGCGACACCCAGCCGCTCGCCCTGTCCGAAGCGGTCAACGTCATTGCCGGTAGATGTAGCCTGCCGGCAGCCGGCGGTCCGACCGTTCCCCCGTCCGCCTGAAGCGACTGCCGCTTCTTGAGCGTAGACGGTTGTTGGGCTATACTCCGGCATTGCATAAAGAGGAAGCCACCCTTCCCACCCCCCGCCTTATTGGCGCTGGGGTCTAGCCATAGTAGTTCGCGGTCCGTCATCGAGCCGGGCGGCTGCATTGGGGAGCGGTGGTCACACCGCTTTTTTGCGTGGTAAGGATAGTCTCTAACCGGTAGCACCGGGGGAGGTGCAGGGCAAGATAGCCGACATCGTTCGCATCAACGAGAAGATTCGCGCAGAAGCGGTCCGATTGATAGGGCCGGACGGCGAGACAGTGGGGATCGTGGGAGTGCCTGAGGCGTTGGTTTACGCCGACAGACTGAACCTCGACCTGGTCGAGGTGGCACCTATGGCCAGTCCGCCGGTCTGCAAGGTGATGGATTACGGCAAGTACAAGTACGAGCAAGAACAGAAGGCTAAGGAAGCGCGCAAGCGGCAGACCACCATCAGCATCAAAGAGATCAAGCTGAGGCCGAAGATCGACGACCACGATTTCGCCACCAAGAAGGGTCACGTGGAGCGCTTTCTCAAAAAGGGCGACAAGGTCAAGCTCACCATCATGTTCCGCGGCAGGGAGTTGGTCCATCCCCACTTGGGGGAGAGGCTCCTCCGTCGTATGGCCGTCGAGTTGGCGGCTATCGGCGAAGTGGAGTCCGAGCCGAACCTCGATGGCAGGAACATGGTCATGATGCTCGCGCCCAAGCGGAGCTAGCCCGCGGGCAGCACAAGTCGCGCCTCCCTCTGGGTTCGATGCCGGCACTGGTCCGGCGCTCAGAGTTCGCTCGCGCGTGAATGAAGGGAACAGAATGTCCAAGATGTCCAAGAACAAGACTCACAGCGGAACGAAGAAACGCATCAAGGTGAGCGCCACCGGCAAACTCATCAGGCGACGCGCCTTTGGGAGCCATTTGCTCACCAAGAAGTCGGCCAATCGCAAGCGCAAGCTGCGCAAGACAGTCGAAGTCAACGCCACCGACACCAGCCGGCTCCGCTCACTTCTGGGCCGCTAGGAGGAATGAGCTATGCCCAGAATCAAGAGGAGCGTTAGCGCTCACAAGAAACGCCGCAAGACGCTCGAAGAGGCCAAGGGGTATTGGGGGCTGAAGAAGTCCTCCTACCGCAGGGCCAAAGAACAGCTGATCAAGTCCGGCACCTACGCCTATCGAGATCGCCGAGTGCGCAAGCGCGAGTTCAGGCGCTTGTGGATAACCCGCATCAACGCCGGAGCCCGGGAGCATGGATTGAGCTATAGCCAGTTCATTCACGGTCTGAAAGCGGCGGAGATCGAGGTCGACCGCAAGATGCTCGCCGATCTGGTGGTCCGTGAGCCCGAGGTGTTCGCCCAGATAGCGGCCCGAGCCAAAGAGGCCCTGGGGGCGAGCTAGCCCCCGCCTCTGCTGCCCTTGGGCGGAGAACGCACTTGTGATCCGCGACGTCGCCGGGCGGCAAAACCATAGCGTCAAACTGGCGCGCAAGCTGCAGAAGAGAAAGCATCGTCGCGAGCGGGGCATGCTCGTGGGGGAAGGGATGGACTTGCTGCGCGCCGCCGTCGACGCGGGGGCCGATGTGCGCGACATACTCGTGCGCCGTGAGTTGGTCGCCGACCTGCCCTCGGTGCTCCTGGAACGAGCCGCCTCGAGCGAGCAGGCAGGGGCGACCGGAGTGGACATCGGCGTGTGCGACGAGGAGACCCTCGGCTTCGCCAGCTCTTTGGGCGGGTCGGCCGATGTAATCTTCATCTGTCCGGAGCCGGTCTGGAGCCTGGGCGATCTCCGCCTGGGAGAGCAGGTGACCGTCGTTCTTGCCGGGGTGGGCGACCCGGGGAATGTCGGTACGTTGGTGCGTAGTTGCGCCGCGTTCGGAGCCGGGGGCGTCGTCTGCTCACCCGGTACGGCCGATCCTTTCGGCCCCAAAGCGATGCGGGCGGGCATGGGGGCGCAATTCCTGGTTCCCGTGGTGACGGAAGTGACGGCGGCCGACCTCGAAGCCAGGATCGAGCGTCTCGTGGCTGCGGGGGGAAAGGGGCCTGAGGTGCTCATCGCCGATCCCCATCAAGGCGAGGATGTGCGGACGGTGGGTCTCAAGGGGGGCGCTCTCGTCATTCTGGGGGCGGAGCGGGCCGGGCCAGGCGTCGAGTGGAGCTCTGGGCGGCGTGTGATGATTCCCCAAAGCCGGTTCGACTCACTCAACGTGGCTATGGCCGGCACCATCCTGCTTTACGCGTTCAGCCAGAAGCCCGATGGCAAATAGCGGGACGGTCCGTTAGCATGGGCCGCTAGGAAGGAGAAGCCATCACAGGAAACGACCCCATTCTTGAGCAGATCTCCAGGGACGATCTGCGGAGCATCTACGCCGAGGGTCTGCGCGCGGTCGCGACAGCGACCGATCTCGGCGCTCTGGAGGCTGCCCGCGTCCGCTTCCTGGGTCGCAAAGCCGATCTGGTGCTCCTTCTGCGCACCATCCCCGAGCTGCCTGTCGAGGAGCGCCCCGAGGTAGGGAAGGTGGGCAACCTTATCCGGCGGGAGTTGGAGGCCGCGGTCGAAGCCCGCCGCCTCGCGCTGGAGACCCAGGAGTTGGTGGATGGGCTCGAGAGAGAGCGGATCGACATCACCCTGCCTGGATGGCGCTTGCCGTTGGGACAGCTTCATCTGGTCACCCAGACCCAGCGCGAGATCGAGGATATCTTTGTCGGGATGGGATATGAGATCGCCGACGGCCCGGAAGTTGAGACCGACTACTACAATTTCGAGGCCCTCAACACTCCAGCCGACCATCCGGCACGATCCCTTCACGACACGTTCTTCGTCAGCGAGCACGTGGTACTGCGCACTCACACCTCGCCCGTGCAGGTACGGACGATGGAGAAGCAGCGGCCTCCCGTTCATATCATCGTCCCCGGCAGGGCCTATCGCCGTGATTCCGACGCCACCCACACGCCCATGTTTCATCAGGTGGAGGGACTCGTGGTGGACGAACACATCACGCTCGCCGATCTCAAGGGCACTCTGGAGACTTTCGCCCGGGCCATGTTCGGGGCCGAGCGACGCGTTCGGCTGCGTCCCCACTTCTTTCCCTTCACCGAGCCGTCCGTGGAGGTGGACGTGTCCTGCATGATGTGCGACGGCGCCGGTTGCCGCTTGTGCAAGAAGAGCGGCTGGCTGGAGATCCTGGGAGCCGGCATGGTCGATCCGAACGTGTTCGCTTTCGTCGATTACGACCCTGAGGTCTATTCCGGCTTTGCCTTCGGCATGGGCATAGAGCGGATCGCCATGCTCAAGCACGGCGTCAACGACCTGCGCCTATTCTTTGAGAACGACCTGCGCTTTCTGCGCCAGTTCTGACCGGAGACGCCATGAGAGCCCCCCTATCCTGGCTACGTGAGTATGTGTCGATAGATCTGACGGCCGATGAACTATCCTCGCGCCTGGCCCTCACGGGTACCGAGGTCGAGCGTGTCACAGAAGTGGGAGTGCCGGGTGACAGAGAGAACCTCGGCCGTTTTGTGGTGGGAAAAGTAGTGGACTGCCGGCGGCACCCGGACGCGGACAAGCTTTCGGTCTGTACCGTAGATGTGGGCGCGGGAGAGCCTCGTACCATCGTATGTGGCGCTCCGAATGTGGCCGCCGGTCAGACCGTCGCCGTAGTCCTTCCCGGAGGCGTGATGCCCGATGGGACTCGCATCAGAGATGCCAAGCTTCGGGGGATCCCATCTGCCGGGATGATCCTGTCGGAGGCTGAACTGGGGCTCGCTGCCAAGAGCCCCGGAATCATGGTGCTACCCGAGACGTGGGAAGCGGGCGGCCTGCTGGCCGACCACTTCGCGCTGACCGACCAGGTGCTCGAACTGGAGGTCACGCCAAACCGGCCCGACTGCCTGTCGATCCGCGGCTTGGCGCGCGAAATCGCGGCCATCACCGAGGTCTCCTTCGACGAGGACATCGCGTTCCCACACCCCTGGGGCGACCGTCCGGTCGACCAAGACATCGTCATAGAAGTACGCGACCCGGACCTCTGCCCCCGTTACGCGGCCCGCGTCATTCGCGGCGTGACGATCGCCGAATCGCCACTGTGGCTCAAGGCCAGGATCTGCCACGCGGGCATGCGGCCCATCAGCAACGTGGTCGACGTTACGAACTATGTGTTGTGGTCGCTTGGACAGCCGCTACACGCCTTCGATCTGCGCACGGTCCGGGGAGGGCGGATCATCGTTCGCCGGGCTCATCCAGGCGAGACGATGATCACTCTCGACAACGAGACTCGGTCGCTGACCGAGGATATGCTCGTCATCGCCGATGCCGAGAGGGCTTCGGTGGTGGCCGGCATCATGGGCGGCCTTGACAGCGAAGTGACCGATAGCACGACAGATATCCTTCTGGAAGCGGCCAACTTCGCCGGGCCGTCCATCATGCGTACGTCGGGGGCTCTGAGCCTACGCTCTGAGGCGTCCACCCGATACGAGAAGGGCCTCGACCCGCGTCTGATCCCGCTCGCGCTGGACATGGCCTGCCAGCTTCTGGTCGATGTCTGCGGTGGTACGGTGTCGGTCGGTACGATCGATGTGCGGGCTCCACTGAGCCCCGAGAAGACGGTGAACCTCCGGCCCGGGCGCCTCGAGCACGTGCTGGGCGCCACCGTTCCCGCTGCTCAGATCGCGGCGATGTTGGCTCGTCTGGGCTGCGACGTGGCGGAATGCGGCGACGACTTCGTAGTGACTGTGCCGAGCTTCCGGGCCGACCTTGAGCGGGAGATCGACCTGATCGAGGAGATCGCTCGCATCCATGGCCTGGACCAAATCCCGTCCACGTTGCCGGCGCGGCGGACCGGCAAGGGAGGACTTGACAGGTCGCAGGCATGCAAGCGACGCGTCGAAGATCTGCTCGTGGGTGCCGGTCTCGCCCAGGTGATCACCTACAGTTTCGGTGGCGACACGTGGTATGACCACCTGCGCCTGGCTCCTGACGATGTGCGGCGGACGGCTGTCAAGATCGCCAATCCGCTAAGCAGCGACCAGGCGTTCATGCGAACCATGCTGCTGCCGGGATTGTTGGACACGGCGCGCAAGAATCTTGCGGTGCGCGAGGAGCGAGTGCACGCGTTCGAGGTGGGACGGGTGTTTCACCCTTCAGAAGCGACTCTCCCAGAGGAGAGGACGCGGGTAGGCATCGCTGTCACCGGTGGATGGGATGGTGATTTCTGGCTGCGGTCGGGTGTGACCGTCGACTACTATCTCATCAAGGGACTGGTTGAACGACTGGCCGCGGGACTGGCCTGTGAGTTGGACTACGCGCCCGCACAGGAGCCGTTTCTGCATCCAGGAAAGAGCGCGATCATCCGCGATTCTCAAGGCCGGTCCGTCGGGTGGCTGGGTGAGGTGCACCCACTTGTGTTGCAGGCGTACGATCTACGCGCTCCCGCCGTGGCTGCGGAAATCGATCTTGAGGCGCTTGTCGACGCTTCCCTGGCGGTGGCCATGTTCCGCGATCTGCTCGCCTATCCCGCGGTGGAGCAAGACCTCGCCCTTGTCGTCGATGCTGGTGTCCCGGCGGCGGTGATCATGGATGTCTTGCGGACGGCTGGGGGAGACCTCTTGGAAGGCATGTGGGTGTTCGATGTCTACGAGGGAGCGCAGGTGCCGCCGGGCAAGAAGAGTCTGGCTCTGCGTCTGAGCTTCCGGGCGACCGACCGCACGCTCAGCGATGCCGAGGTGAACGAGATCCGCGCCCGCATGTTGCTGGAGGCGGGCGCTCGTCTGGGCGCGGTGTTGCGCGCCTGACCGCGAGCGCGGCTCGCTCCAAGAAGCCCGTTGCATCATCTTGCAGCCTAGTGTATAGTCATGCACACAAAGGCAGCGACTGAAAGGTGTAGGGGTGATCGTAGCGAGCATAGTTGGGGCGACCGGCTACACCGGAGCCATTCTCACCGACATCTTGGCAGAGCATCCTGATGTGCGTCTGCGTACTCTGACGTCCAAGTCATATGTCGGTCGGACCGTGGCCGACGTCTTCCCACATCTTCGGGTCGAGGGACGCTATGCCCAGTACGCGCTCGATGATATCGCCGGCTCGGACGTGGTGTTCGTCTGCTATCCCCACGCCGAAGCCCACGTGGCGGTGGCCGACCTTATCGACGCTGGGTGCCGCGTCGTGGATCTCAGCGCCGACTTCCGGCTCAAGGATTCGCAGGCGTATAGCGATTGGTACGACTTCGTCCACCCGCGGCCCGACCTGGTCGAGGAGGCGGTCTTCGGCTTGCCCGAGGTCTATCGGTCAAAGGTGGCCGAGGCGCGGTTGGTGGCCAATCCCGGCTGCTATCCCACGGGCATGCTCTTGGGCCTGTTGCCCGTTGCGGGCGATATCGACGCCGGCGGGGTGGTGGTTGACTCGAAATCGGGAGTGTCGGGAGCGGGACGTTCCCCGTCGGCGAAGACCCATTTCTGCGCCGTGAACGGCGACTTCCGCGCCTACAGCGAGGTGGGACACCGGCACACCCCTGAGATGGTGCAGGAGTTGAGCGTGGCAGCCGGTCGTCCGCTGCCGGTGTCCTTCACGCCGCACCTGTTGCCTGTGGACCGGGGGATACTTACCACCATGTACTTCCGGCCGCGGTATGGCTTGGCCGGGACCGATTCGTGGCTGCAGAAGTATCAGGCCTTCTACGCGGGTGAGCCCTTTGTGGAGGTGTGTGAGCACGTGCCCAGTCTGGCCGAGGTGTCGCACACGAATTTCTGCCGCCTCACCGTGCGCGAGGATGCGGCCGCGGGAGTGGTCAAGGTGTTCACCGTCATCGACAATCTCGTGAAAGGCGCGTCGGGGCAAGCCGTCCAGAATATGAACTGCATGTTCGGGCTGGCTGAGAACGCGGGATTGAGGAGGAAAGTATGAGCGGCCTCGGCGGACCGAACCACCCGGTAGTAGTCTCCCCGCATGATTCCCGTTTCTTCTCGGTGCCGGAAGGCGCACGCTTGGTGGAGCCCGCCGAAGGGTCTCAGGGAGCCACCTTCCCCGCCGGCTTTCTTGCCGGGGGCGTGGTGGCGGGTCTGAAGGACAGTGGACGCCCGGACATGGGCGTGCTCGCCGTCGAACCGCAGTGGCGCCCGGGAGCCACGTCGGCCGCTGTGTTCACCACCAATGCCTTTGCCGCCGCTCCGATCGTTCTCAGCCGGACGGAGTGCGACCTGAGTCATCTCGTGGCTGTGACCATGAACAGCGCGAACGCCAACGCCTGTACGGGCGCCCCCGGGCTCGCGGTTGCCCGGGCGATGCAGACAGCCTGCGCGAAAGCGCTCGGAGTGGCGCCGTCGATGGTGGCCGTGGGGTCGACCGGAATCATCGGAGTGCAACTCGATGCGGCATTCATGGCCGCCGGCGTGACCAAGGCGGCGGCGGCGATCGAACCGAGCGGTGGTCCCGACTTCAATCGCAGCATCATGACCACCGACCGCTTTCCCAAGATGTGCGCCTTCGAGGTCGACACGGCCGGTGGTGTCGTTCGCTTGGGGGTGTGCGCAAAAGGCGCGGGGATGATCTCTCCGGCGATGGCGACCATGTTGTGTGTGGTGACCACCGATGCGGTCCTGACCCCCGAGGAGATGCAGTCCTTTCTAGACCAGGCCGCGACCCGGTCGTTCAATCGGGTGACCGTGGACGGCGAGATGAGCACCAACGACTCGGTGTTCTTCTTGTCCAGCGGCGCTTCAGGGGTGCACCCGCAAGGGAGCGACTTGGCGCGGTTCGGCGGTGCGCTCGACGCCATGCTCCTGAGAATCGCCCTTATGATGGTCGCCGACGGAGAAGGGGCCACGAAGATAATGCGGCTCAGCGTGCTGGGCGCCGAAACGGACCGGGGCGCGGTGGCCGTCGCCCGGGCGATCGCCGACTCTCCTCTCGTGAAGACGGCCATGCACGGAGGCGATCCGAACTGGGGCCGGATCATTAGCTCCGCGGGGGCGGCCATGGCCGGTCGGTCCTTGCCCCAGGCCCGTCTCCAACTGTGTGGGGTCACTGTGGTGGAGGGCGGAGCGGCCTGCGCGGTATCCGAGGCGCAGCGCGCGCAGATGAGCGCCGCCATGAAGCAGCCCGAGATCGACATCCGCCTGGATCTGGGTCTCGGGTCGGCCTCGACAGAAGTGTTCTTCGCCGACATGGGCCACGAGTACATCACTATCAACGCCGAATATCACAGCTAAGGACGATCATGCGCGAGATATACCGCAAGCGGGTGGAGACGCTGCTCGAGTCGCTCCCCTACATTCGTATGTTCAGCGGGAGCACCATGGTCATCAAGTATGGCGGGGCGGCCATGAGCTCGGCCGATCTCAAAGACGAGTTTGCCACCGACATCGCCCTGCTGCGCTATGTGGGCATAAAGCCCATCATCGTGCACGGTGGTGGCAACGAGATCAGCCACTACATGAAGCGGCTCGATCTTCCGGTGAAGTTCGTGGAAGGGCTCCGGGTCACCGACGCGGCCACCATGGAAGTGGCCAAGATGGTGCTGGTGGGCAAGGTCAACAAAGAGATAGTCAGCCTCATAAACAGCAAAGGCGTGCCTGCCGTGGGACTGTGCGGCGATGATGGCGGTCTGCTGAAGGCGCGGCCCTTGCTCAAGCGCGGCCAGGACGGCGCCCCCATCGACCTGGGCTTGGTGGGTGAAGTGACGGAGGTCAATACCGGACTTCTTGATCTCTTGGAGCGCGACTACGTGCCCGTGGTGGCTTCGGTGGGAGCGGGGCCCGAGGGGGAGAGCTACAACATCAATGCCGACACCGTGGCCGGCGCGCTCGCGGCGGCTCTCAAGGCGGCAAAGGTCATCTTTCTGACCGATGTCGCCGGTCTCCACGCCGATCTGGAGGATGAGTCGTCTCTCTTGTCGGAGTGCACGGGGGATGACGTGATCGAGCTGCTGGAGAGCGGGAAGGTATCCAAGGGGATGATCCCCAAGTTGGAGGCGGTGCTCACCAGCCTCGAGGGCGGAGTGGGGGCGGCCCACATCATCGACGGCCGTATCGCCCACTCTGTGCTACTGGAGATCATGACCGACGACGCCGGGCTGGGCACCAAGATCGTCTCCGGAAACCGGGCCTCGCGGGCAGAGGGAGGGTGAACGTGGGCGTCAGGCATTTCCTTACTGTCCCCGATCTGAGCCAAGCAGAATTCAAGACCGTGCTGGCCCAAGCCGCCGTGTGGAAGCAGAGCCCACGCGGCGATGTGCTGGCCGGCAAGACCGTCGCCCTCATCTTCGGCAAACCGTCCACGCGCACTCGGGTGTCGTTCAGCGTGGGCGTCCATCAGCTTGGAGGGATGCCGCTATACCTTTCCGAGCAGGAACTGCAAATGCGCAAGTCGGAGAGCATCGAGGACACGGCTCGGGTTCTTTCTCGCTACGTGGACGCGATCGTGATCCGCACCTTCGCCCAGAAGGATGTCGAAGACCTGGCCGCGGCGGCCTCCGTACCGGTTATCAACGCTCTTACCGACGACGATCATCCCTGCCAGGCCCTCACCGACCTGTTCACCTTCGGAGAACGCTTCGCCGACCCGGCCGGGCGTAAGATCGTCTACCTGGGCGACGGCAACAATGTGGCCGCTTCCCTCGCTGAGGCTGGAGCGATGGCCGGGGTGGATGTGTGTCTGAGCGTCCCGGAGGGGTGTGAGCTGCCGCCGGCCAAGATGGCGTCCATAGGCGCGCTGGCGAGTCGTCTCGGGACTAAGGTGTGGGTGGAGCGCGACCCTCAGACCGCGGTCGTCGGAGGCCTCGGCCTTGTATACCGACGTGTGGATCAGCATGGGGCAGCAACAAGACGCTGCCAAGGTGGAGGCTTTGCGCCCCTATCAGGTGAACGCGGCGTTGCTTGCGCGAGCCCGCCCAGACGCCATCGTGCTCCACTGTCTGCCGGCACATCGGGGACAGGAGATTACCGACGAGGTGATGGACGGTCCGCAATCCGCGGTGTTCGATCAGGCTGAGAACCGGCTCCACGTCCAGAAGGCCCTCATGGCCTTTCTGGTCGGCGAGCGCCTCTCGTGAACAAGCGTCAAAGGCAGCAGATCATCCGCCGGATACTCAAGGACCGGCCCATCGCCAGCCAGCGGGAGCTGGTGGATGAGCTTGCCGCTGCCGGTTGCCAGGTGACCCAGGCGACCATCAGTCGCGATCTCCGGGAGGTGGGCCTGCAGAAGGGCCGTGACCCGGCCGGGCGAGCGCGGTATGTCCTCGTACCCAGCAGGGAGGAGCTCCCCGATCCGTCGGCGGCGTGCGGAAGGATGCTGAAGGAATTCGGCCGCGGCCTGGTGGTGGCTCAGAACCTGCTCGTGCTGCGCTGCGACCCCGGAGCGGCTCCGGGCGTGGGCCGGGTGATAGACGAGCTCGAGCATGAGCTGATCCTCGGCTGCGTAGCTGGAGACGACACGGTGATACTCGTCACCTCGGATTTGCGGGCGGCGGAAGCCGTCAGCGCGTATCTCACACGACTAGGAGGGTGAAGTACATGAGCAAAGAGAAGTGCGTGTTGGCCTATTCCGGTGGGCTGGACACCTCGGCCCTGATTCCGTACCTGATCGAGAACTACGGGTACGACGTGATCGCAGCACTGGTGGATGTCGGCCGCATGCAGGACTTGGAAGGGCTGCGGCTGCGGGCGCTCAAGGCGGGAGCGGTGGAGTCGGTGATCGTCGACGCCAAAGAGGAGTTCCTGCGGGATTTCGCCTTTCCGGCGTTGAAGGCCAATGCGCTCTATGAAGAGAGGTACCCGCTGCATTCCGCGCTTTCGCGCCCGCTGATCGCCAAGAAGATGGTGGAGGTGGCTCACAAGTACGGGGCGACAGTGGTTGCGCACGGCTGCACTGCCAAAGGCAACGATCAGGTGCGCATAGACGTCTCCGTCCGCTGCTTGGACCCTTCCATCACCGTGCTGGGGCCCGGCTCGCGAGTGGAACATGACCCGTCCCCAGCTGCTCGACTACATCGCTGCGCGCGGTATCGAATTGCCTCTGACCAAGAAGAACCCCTATTCCATCGATGAGAACCTGTGGGGACGGGCGATCGAATGCGGAGAGCTCGAGGACCCCTGGGTCGCGGCGCCCGACGATGCGTACATCTTCACGGTCGATCCCAGGAACGCTCCCGATGAGGGCGTGGAGATAATCATCGGTTTCGAGTCGGGCATCCCGGTGTCGTTGGACGGCAAGGCGGTACCATCGATCGAGTTGGTCGAGACAGTGGACAAGATCGGCGGAGCCCATGGCTTTGGGCGGGTGGACATGGTCGAAAACCGCTTGGTAGGCATCAAGAGCCGGGAGACCTACGAGGTGGCAGGTTCGCTGTCGCTCATCATGGCTCACCGCGAGATCGAAGATCTGACTTTGACCAGGGAGCTACAGCACTTCAAGCGCATGATCGATCAACGGCTGACGGAGCTCATCTACGACGGCCTCTGGTTCAGCCCCTTGGCGGAGGCCCTGCGCGCGTTCATCGACGAGAGCCAGAAGCATGTCACGGGCGAGGCTCGCCTGCGCTATTTCAAGGGCTCCTGCAGGCCGGTAGGAAGGCGCTCCCCCAACTCGCTCTACGTGCCCAAGCTGGCCACCTACGGCTCGGGCGACACCTTCAGTCACGAGTCCGCTCAGGGGTTCATCCGGCTGTGGGGGCTGCCGGTGGAGGTCTGGGCCCGCAGCCGTCAGGGTCTGCTTTGAGCGGACCTGTCACAGGCAGCGGCAGCTCCAAGCCGTGGGGCGGCCGCTTCACGGCCGCCCAGGCGCCGCTCTTCGAGCGGCTGAATGCGTCGATCCCGTTCGATCACGTGTTGGCCGAATACGATGTGGCTGGGTCGTGTGCCCACGTGCGCATGCTGGCTTCCGTCGGCGTTCTGGGCCCGGAAGAGAGTGACCGGTTGCTCGACGGCTTGGCCCAGGTGGCTCGGGAGGTGGAGGAGGGAACGTTCGTCTGGCATCTGTCGGACGAGGACATCCACATGGCGGTCGAGCGGCGCCTGACCGAGATCGCCGGCCCGGTGGGAGGCAAGGTCCACACGGGGCGCAGCCGCAACGACCAGGTGGCTCTCGACTTACAACTGTATCTGCGAGATGCCGTATCCGGCCACCAAGAACGTCTAAGCGCGCTCATGGCGGCCCTGCTGACCCAGGCTGAAGCGGGACGAACGGTCGTCATTCCCGGCTACACGCACTTGCAGCGCGCTCAGCCCGTGCTGCTCGCTCATCATCTGCTCGCGTACTTCTTCATGTTCGAACGGGACTGGACGCGGCTCTCTGGCTGGTCGGAATCCTCGTGGATGCCTCTTGGCGCGGGAGCTCTAGCTGGGGTGAACTACCCCCTTGATCGGGAGCAGGTCGCCGCTGAACTTGGGTTCGCACGAGTAGCCCCCAACGCTATGGATGCTGTGGCCGCCCGCGATGCCGCTTTCGCTTACTTGGCCGTCGTCACTAACTGCGCCCTTACTCTGTCCCGATTGGCCGAGGAGATCGTCTTGTGGAGCAGCCAGGAGTTCGGTTTGGCCGCGCTCGACGAATCGTGGACGTCGGGATCGAGCATCATGCCACAGAAGCGCAATCCCGACGGGGCGGAGCTGGTCCGGGCAAAGGCGGCGGGCTTTCTTGCCCGGCTGCTAGGCCTGGGCGCGCTGCTCAAGGGGCTCCCGCTGGCGTACAACAAGGACCTGCAGGAAGACAAGCTCTACGTGTTTGGCAGCCGCGAGGAACTCGACCTCTGCTTGGAGGCGATGGCGGCCATGGTGGAAGGACTCACCTTTGACCGGGAGCGCGGACGGCAGGCGGCTGAGGGGGGTTATGCTCAGGCCACCGACGTGGCCGACTACCTGGTAGAGAAGGGCCTGCCCTTCCGGGAAGCACATCGGCTTGCCGGCCGGTTGGTGGCAAGCTTGGCTGCCGAGGGACGGCCTTTCGCGGAGGCCACGCCTGCCGAGTTGCAGGAGATCAGTCCCCTCGTTCGACGACGGTTACTACGCGGTCGTCGACCTGGAGAGGGTGGTGGCTGCCAAGGTCTCGCCGGGGGGCACCGCGCCCGAACGCATCGCCGAACAACTGACTCTCGCCCGCGGTGTGCTGGCGCGGCTCGCGGCGCAGTCGCCCTCCGCCGCGCCCCATGCGGGCCCCACCTGCGCCCCATAGTCCCGCGTAGGCACCCGCTCGTCGGGTCGGCGCCGAACGGCATGTGTGCGCTGCCTGCTACGATGGGCCGATGGATCTCGGCGTTGCCCTCGTTAGCGTGCACGGCGACCTGCCTCCGGGGCGGGCGCTGAAGGCCGAGTTCTTCGCGCGCTCGGCGGATGAGGTGGCGCCAGATCTGGTCGGGAAGATAGTGTGGCGCGCGGGCGTGGGTGGCGGTCGGCTCACGGAGGTCGAGGCCTACCTCCCGGAGAATGATCCTGCCTGTCATGCGGCGCGCGGGCGAACGCCGCGCAACGCGGCCATGTTCGGGCCGCCGGGCTGCCTGTACGTATTCCTGAGTTACGGCATGCACGTGCTGCTGAACGTGGTGTGCGACCTGGAATCGCGTGGCTCGGCGGTGCTCATCCGCTCGTTCGAGCCCCTGGACGACGCGTTCCGAGAGTCCCTCGCGCGGCCCCGGACGAGTGGGGAAAGCACTGGGTATCCATTTGGGATTGAATGACCCTCCCCTTGGGGGAAGTATCAGGACTGCATATCATCGACGACGGTGTCGTTCCGGAAGTCATTCGTACGACGAGGGTCGGTATATCCCAAGGCGGTCAGCTGCCTCTGCGGTTCTATATGGCGGGCAGTGCCTACGTGACGCATGGTGTGAGACGGACGGGAGGCCAGTGAGCATGAAACTGCGGGAGATGTATGAGCTAGCGTTTCGGGCAGGCGTGGCCGCGGACCCCAGGGGCGAGGGCGGGGTGGCACGCGCGCTGGAGTCGGCGCGTAAGGACTACGAGGCCCTGGCGGCAGAGAAGCGCTGGGAGTTCGACCTCGAATCACTCGTCAATCCCTACGCGGATACCCGCATCCTCGTGGGCGATCCGGAGACAGAGGTAACCGGGATTCTCGTAGGCATCGATATCGAAGTCGGCGAAGTGCTGCTGGCCGATGTCTTGCGCGCCAGGGGCCGGACGATCGACCTTCTCCTTGCTCACCATCCCGAAGGTCGAGCTCTTGCCCGTCTCGAAGAGGTCATGGGCGTCCAGGCCGACGTTTGGCGCCGGTTCGGCGTGTCGGTCGCCTACGGTGACGCCGTCATGACCGAGCGCATGGCCGAAGTGATGCGTGCCATACATCCGCGCAACAACGAGCAGGCGCTTGCGGCCGCTCGTCTCGTCGATCTGCCCTTTATGTGCTGCCACACACCGGCCGACAACAGCGTCAACGCCTTTGTGCAGGCTCGCTGCGACGATCTGGGCGCCGAGAGCACGGTGGACGAACTTCTCGAAATGCTCAAGACCATCCCGGAGTATCGACAAGCCGTTCTTCAAGGCACCGGGCCGGTCATTTTTGAGGGCAGCGGAAAACGTCGGACGGGCAAGATCATGGTCGACATGACGGGCGGCACATCGGGTCCGGTCGACTCAATCGGCAAATTGGCGGCCGCCGGAGTCGGGACCATCGTCGGCATGCACATGGGGGAGGAGCATCGCAAGAAGGCCAAGGAAGAGAAGGTCAACGTGGTCATCGCGGGGCACGTCTCCTCCGATTCCCTGGGCATGAACCTGATCATCGACGAGTATGAGCGCCGAGGGGTGGGCGTGATCGCCTGCTCCGGGTTCACCCGCGTGAGCCGGGCGTAGTACGGGACGATCTACGGCGAAGGCGAGCGCGACCGGGACCGGAACTGACCACGAGGCGCACCGTGGCGCCCGTGAGCACCTCGGTGCCCGCAGCCGGGTCCTGAGAGAGAACAGTGCCGACCGAAGCTGGATCGGGGGTAGCGGTCTCCTCCACGACAAGTCCCAAGGCGGCCAGCTCCAGTCGAGCGGCTGCCACGTCCAAACCGGCGACCGCCGGGACGACGACTGGAGGCGGAGCAGCAGAGACGGTCAACGTGAGCGTAGCGCCATGGAGAACCTCGGTGCCGGGCGCGGGGCTTTGATCTATTACAGTTCCGGCGGGCGCGAGCGACGCGGCATCGTCCACAGCGGTGACCTTGAACCCGGCCGTCTCGAGGATCTTCTGAGCTTCGGCCAGCACTAAGCCCACCACATCCGGCACTTCCGTTGGCGCGTGGATGGTGCAAGATTCGGTGGGCTGCTTGTCCGCTCGGAACAGCTCTGTGATCAGAGTAGGGCAAAGCTTTGTAGGGAGAAGGTGCGACTCACTGCACACCGCTACTGAGACCCAGTCATTGCTCGCCAGCGCCGGGAAATCCGACGCGGGAGTGCCCTTCAGCGCCTCTTTCATGAAGCCTGCCCAGATGCGCGCAGGAAATGACCCCCCGGTCACCTTGATGCCGTGCACGTCGGTCATGGCTTTCTGCTCGTTGGGATAGCCGACCCACACAGCAGTGACCAACTCGGGCGTGTAACCCACGAACCACGCGTCGCGGTAGTTCTGGGTCGTGCCCGTCTTGCCTGCCGCCGGCCGCCCGATATCAGCCGCCGTGCCGGTCCCGGAGGCGATGACCGACTGCAGGCAGGACGTGGCGATCGCGGCCACCCCGCGGTCGAGGACCCGCGTGCGTGACGCCCCGTTCTGGTCGAGGACCTTACCGGCCGAGTCCGTCACCCGCACTATGACAACCGGGAAGGAGGTCTTGGATTGGGCGAAGGGTACCAGCGAAGAAAGGCGCTCCCCGCCTGTGGCCAAGGTCGCATAGGCCATTGCCATCTCGAGGGGACTGACCCCGGTGGTCAGACCCGCCCAAGGCGATGGCGGGATTGGGTTCTTCGCCCATGGACGTGACGATGCCCATCTCGTATGCCGTCTTGGCCACCTCAGCGGCCCCCAGGTCCATCACCAGCCGAGCGTAGACGCCGTTTGAAGAGCGAGCGGTAGCCTCAGCCAGGGTGAGCGCTCCCTCGTCGGTGGATGAAACATCCCAAGGGCCGCTCGGCAGATCGATCGTGATCGGTCCGGAGTCGTAGGTGGCATCGGGACTCATGCCCTGCTTGAGGGCCGTGACCAACACGAAGGGTTTGAAGGCCGACCCCGGCTGACGTCTGCCCTGAGTGGCGAGGTTGAACTGCGACGTCTTGAAGTCGGCACCTCCCACCATGGCGACGAGCCGGCCTGTGCGTACGTCGATGCACACCAAGGCGGCAGACGGATCCCCGACCTCGTTCAGGACGCCGGCGATGGCATCTTCGGCTTCTTGCTGCAGGCCCAGGTCGACACTCGTATACACCCTCAGGCCACCGCCCAGCACCGTAGAAGAACCGTAGCGCGAGACCAGTTGCTCCCGCACCATCTCAACCCAGTAGGGAACCTTGACGGAGTCCTCGTCGGTGGGCGCCGCCAACTTGAGGGGGGCGGATAACGCCTGCTGTAGCTCTTTGCTGGTTATGTACTTCTGCTGGTACATCTTGTTCAAAACCAGATCACGCCTCGCGAGGGCCGCCTCCGGATCCCGTCGGGGGGATAGGGCCGAGGGCGCCTTCGGCAACCCGGCGAGCAGCGCGGCCTGCGCGATGGTCAGGTCGGCGGCGTTCACCCCGAAGTACGTGCGGGCCGCGGCTCCGACTCCGTAGGCGCCTTCGCCGAAATAGACGATGTTGAGATACTCGTTGAGGATCTTCTCTTTCGACCACTTCTTCTCCAGCTGGTAGGCAAGCGCAGCCTCCCGCAGCTTCCTGTCGAGCGTCTGGTCGTCATTGATGTAGGCGTTCTTGATCAATTGCTGGGTGATGGTCGAGCCGCCTTGGACGATCTGGCGGTGGCGGACATCGGCCCACAACGCCCTAAGGATGGCCACAAAATCCACCCCGCTGTGCTGGTAGAAGCGCTCATCTTCGATCGCGACGACCGCGTCTCGCATGACTTGTGAGATCTGATCGGCCTGTAGGACGTCCCGATTCTCAAGTCCATGCAACTCGGCAAGGAGTACGGGGGATTGGGAGTCGTCGTAGATCTTGGTCGTCTGCGTGGAGGAGATGTCGCCGGCCAACTCCAGAGAAGGAAGAGAGCGGGCCACCGCGACATAGAAGCCGGCAAGGGTGGCGAGGAGGGCCACGATGACCAGGAGAAATGCGAACAACGTGCCCCGCACAATACGGCGTCCACGGCCCGGCCTGCGTCTTCTTGCTGACTTCGTATCCCTGGCCATCGTCGGCTGATGTTACACCATGGGCGGCCGCCGTCATGGTATGCTCCCGCCCGGGAGGTGGCCGATGGACAGCGCAAGAATGCCGGCGGACGTGCCCGCCGCGGTACGTGAGGAGTATGAGGAACTCGTGCTCGGCAGCGTTGACGTGCTGCCGGCGGACGAGCTGCTGCACCAGTTGGCGCGGGCCAAAGCGGAGGGTCGGCCTCTGCGGGTGAAGCTCGGCGTCGATCCCACTGCTCCCGACATCCATCTCGGCCACACGGTGGTCTTGCGGAAGCTCGCTCAGTTCCAGGCTTTCGGCCATCAGGCGGTGCTCATCATCGGCGACTACACGGCCAAGGTCGGTGACCCTTCGGGGCGGTCGAAGCTGCGGCCGCGCCTTTCCGACGAAGAGATAGGATCAATGCCCTTACCTACGTCGAACAGGCGGCGAAGGTTCTCGACATGGACAAGGTCGAACTCACGCGCAACGGAGACTGGCTGGGTCCGCTGCGCATGGACGAGGTTTTGCGACTCACGGCTACTGTTACGGTGGCGCGCATGCTCGAGCGCGACGATTTCTCCCGCCGTTATCTCGCGAACGAACCGATCTCCATGCTCGAATTCATGTACCCGCTGCTGCAGGGCTACGACAGCGTGGCGGTCCGGGCCGATGTGGAATTGGGAGGGACCGACCAGAAGTTCAACCTGCTTATGGGTCGCACGATCATGGAGGCATACGGGGCGCCGCCTCAGAGCATCCTCACGGTCCCGCTGCTCGTCGGCACTGACGGCGAACAGAAGATGTCCAAGACGTATGGCAACTACATCGGCGTCAACGATCATCCGGACGAGATGTTCGGGAAGATGATGTCGATCCCGGACGAACTGATGGTCACCTACTGCAGCCTTCTCACCGGCGCGGGACGGCGTGAGGTGGAGGCTCTCGAGCGCGGGCTGGAAGACGGCAGCGTACCATCCTGCGCAGGCGAAGCGCGACCTGGCCGAGAAGCTGGTGAGCCTCTACCATTCCTCCACTCTGGCGGCCGAGGCCCGTGGTCGCTTCGACCGCGTCTTCAGAGAGAAGGAGCGGCCCGAAGTCCTCGCCGAAGCGCCGGTGCCTGCTGAGGCCATCCGCAATGGGATGGTGTGGCTGCCACGCCTGCTCACGGGCCTCGGGCTGGCGTCGTCGAACAGCGAAGCCAGGCGGCTCGTCGAGCAGGGGGGTGTGAGGCTCGATGACACGGTGCTGGAGGATCCCGAGGCGGAATTCGACCCGGCGACTTTGGGCGGAGCTGTCTTGCAGGTGGGAAAACGCAAGTTCTTGCGTCTCATCTAGGCGCCCCATGTAGGCGCCACTTCTAGGCCAACCTACATCCAAAGTCTCTATTCACACCGAGCTTGACCGGCTGTAGGCTGGGCCGTGGTCATGAGTGGGGCTTTGCGCGGGAGGAAGGCCGGATGGAGAGCAATGGCGGGCGTCGTTGGCCGAGAATGCATGACGTGCGTGGTGTCTCGCGCTGCGCTCGGATGGCAGCGGTCGCGATATTCGTAGGTGTCTTGTGTGCGGCGGGCATCACCTCCGCGTGCGGCAGCCGTCCCGGGCCTATCGGTCCCACCCCTTCCGGTCTGACGCTCGCCGGCAGAACGAGCGGCGAAGAATCGGCGGCGACCGCGATCGATGTCGCGTCGCCCACGACCGTAGCCACCGATGCGCCGTCTACCACCAGCACCGCGGGTCCCTTGGAGCCAG
>CAWEJM010000011.1:0-103925 GCA_963809395.1 uncultured Actinomycetes bacterium
CCAGTTGTAGGTCTTGAAATCAAGCCGCTCCAACATCTGGGCGGGAGTCGCAGCGAAGAGCGGGTTGACGCTGGTGTCAAGCCCGAATTCGAGGTTGAAGTCGATCCACACCTTGGCAGCCCGGGCCGAGTCGTGCATAACGTCGTAGGGAGTCATCCCTCCCCAGGCCCCGGGCCAGAAACCGCCCAGCAGAGCTCACCGGGACCCGATCGGCTTTCTCCAGGTTGATCGCAGCCAAGACGCGGTTGATGCGGCCCTTGTAGTCGGCCTCAGCCTCCGGGCTGGCGAACGGGAATAGGAGGGTTCCGCCAGCGGTCGATGCGCCAGGCCCGTTTCTCATCGGCGGTCATGTCCGCCCAGGGTTTCTCCGCCATCGTTAGCTCACCCCCACAGTCTCTTTGGCAAAGGCCACCGCGGCCATGGCGTCGTCTCCGTAGGCATCGGCCCCGGTGTACTTGCGCACGGTCTCGTCCATCTGCCCACCGCCGATGATGACCTTGAGGCCGTCGCGCAGTCCGGCCGCTTCCACCTCTTCTATGGTGGACTTCATGGAGTCAAAAGCCACGGAGAGGAATCCGGAGAGAGCGAGGACCTGGGGCTGGTGTTCTTTCACCGCTTGGACGAACTTCGCTTCCGGCTGATCGATACCTAAGTCGATGACCTCAAAGCCGTTCACTTCCAGCATGAAGCCCACGATGTCTTTGCCGATGTCGTGGATGTCGCCCCGTACCGTTCCTAAGACCACTTTCCCCAGTTTCTTGGTCTCGTCCTGCTTGGCGGCCAGGTGGGGTTTTAAGATCTCACCGATCTTCTTGAGCACTTCCCCGCTCATGATGAGCTCCGGCAGGAAGTAGGTGCCCTCCTGGTAGCGCTCGCCCACCACCTGCATGGCTTCTGAGGAGAGATCTAAGATCTTGTTGGGATCCTCGCCCCTCGCGAGCATCTCATCGACGATGCGAAGGGCGTCCTTCTCCTTCATGTTGGCCATGGCCTCGACTAGTTCATGCATAGTGGGCTCCTTTTGGTTCATGCCTGTTCCCGACTATACAAGAAGATGAGAAGCAACGCAATCAACCTGTATAGACAACGTGGTATTGTCTATACAAGGAAATAGATAGCCAATCTGGCGGGTGGCACATCGACCGGTGAGATCTCTCGGATTGAACACACTATCGGCCACAGAACCGGGCTCGCCCGAAGCCTCGCCTTCGAGTCAGGGGTCGGAGAAAGGGCTTCCGGCCTACCTCCAGATCGCGGAGACCCTGGCCGACCGAGTGACCTCAGGTGTCTACGCAGCGGGTATGCGCCTGCCTTCTGGGTCGCAGCTCTGCGCCGAGTTCGGGGTGAGCCCGATGACCGCGCGTAGGGCCCTCACGATCCTCCAAGACCAGGGTCTGGTTTCCGGCATGAGAGGCCGGGGAACGTTTGCACGCTCTGTCGACCTGGCCGACTCGACCTTCAGGCTGGATTCGCTCACTGGCGAGTGGCTTGATGAGTCTGCGGAGATCCGCCTTTTGTCGGCTTCGACGACCGGAGCGGACGAGAAGGTGGCCGCAATGCTGCGCGTCAAGCCCGGCGAACGTGTGATATATCTGCGACGCTTGGTGCTCTACAACGGAAGCCCGGCGATGTATCACACGGAGTACATCATCTACGACCCCCGTCGTCCGCTCGTTGAGTCCCAACTCCAGTTGACCTCCTTGCACGCCTTCTTGGACTCGGGCAGAGCACAGAGATTCCCGCGGGGTGAACTCACGCTCACCGCGGTGAGCCTCGACGCGGAGAGCGCCCACACTCTCGGGGAATCTGAGGGGGCGTTGGCCTTGTGTCTGGAGCACGTCTTCCAGGAAAGCGACCGCACCCCGGTCAGCTGGGGTTGGTTCCTCATGCGTGCTGAGCTGTTCCGCCTTAGAGCGAGACTGGGACCGGAATAGGATGAGGGCTGAGGTATGAACCATTGGTGACACTAGACGACCTGCGAATGGCCCTCATCGAGCTGGACGAAAGCCGGACTCTTGAGCTCACGCGGGAACTTCTAGCCCACGGCGAGGCAACGCCGCTGTCGATCCTGAACACCTGCCAGCAGGCGCTGAGGATGGTGGGGGAGCGCTACGAACGGCAGGAGTATTACATTGCGGGCCTCATCATGGCTGGTGAACTCTTCAAAGAAGTGCTTGACCTGGCGCAGCCGCCTCACGAGCAAACTGCTCCCGAAGAGTCGTCGGGAACAGTGGTGCTTGGGACGGTGGCCGGCGACATCCACGACATCGGAAAGAACCTCTTTGGCACCTCGCTTCGGGGCTTCGGCTTCAAGGTGGTCGATCTAGGCGTCGACGTGTCTCCGGAGAGGTTCTTGGCCGAGGTCAGACGATCCCGGCCCGATGTGGTCTGTCTTTCGGGGCTGATCATGGCCGCGTTCGATAGCATGAAGAAGACTGTGGGACTGCTTCGGGCTACCGAGGCCGAACTTGGCTACCGGCCCCCCGTCGTCCTGGGCGGAGGGATCATCGACGGCCGAGTATGCGAGTACTGCGAAGCCGACTCGTGGAGCACAGATGCGATGGAGGGAGTGCGCATCTGCCAGAACCTGGTGAGCCGCACCCAGGACTGACTCGTACGGACCGCACGCACACGCTTCTCCCGGGGCACCTCTCTAGCGCCCGGCCTGCCTGACATCGACAAGCTCGGCCGCGAGGGTGCCCAGAATAAGCGGTTCGGAGGGCTTGCCGGAGTTCGACCCCAGTAGGATCCGCACGGCGGTGTCGCCGCTGCCGGCGCCGCTATCGCCGGGGGCGTCCGTATCGTTGCTGCCGTCTTCGCCTACGTTGCCACCCGGCATGAGGAAGTCGATGTGGTCGGTGCCGCCGGAGTTGGCGATGGCCTGCTCTCGGCTGATCAAGAGATTCTGGGGAAAGTCGCCGCGCGCCCGCAGGTCATTGGTCTCCACCGAGACCGCCCCCGGCCCGATGAACCCTTTCGGTACGTATTCCAGGCGCACTGAGGTCCCTTTGGCGCTGGTCACGATCCTCTGCGCCGGAGAGCACGAGCCCCTGTGCGCCGGCCGGCAGCCCCCACACGGGGAAATCCAGCTTCGCGATCTCAGCCATGTGACCGGCCAGCGCCTGGGCGGCCAATTCGACAAGGGCCTCGGGCTTCATCCGAGCCTCGATCTCGGGAGTCCGTGGGAGCAGCCTGTACTCGTACATGTGATAGACCCACGCATGGCCGGGCGACCCCAGCAGCCACTCCTCGCGAAGGCGCAGGCCGCCGGCGCTGTCTACGTAGATCAGACCGAAATCGGCCGATCGTTCCTGCCCTCGGGGGATATTGAGATCGACCCGGTACACATCGACCTGCACGCCGCCCAGCGCCTGCCGGCCGAGCAGAACGACGTCTCCCTGCCCGCTGGAGAACTCCGACCCGCCAAATGCACCCTCACCGGCGACCGGACTACTGCGCAGTTCGGTCGAGTGCGCATCGTAGGTGATCTCTTGGATATCGTCGACGACGCTGGAGTAAAGGATCGTGGCCGCGGCCGGATCGATGGCCGTGGTTGTCGGACCGTTCAAGATGGAGGTGGCATCGCCGTAGTTGTCCCAGCGCGCCCGGTGATTCTCGAAATCGATCCATTGTTGGGAATGCCAGCTCGCGGCCGCCGGAGCGGGCGATCCACTGGGTCATCTCCAAGGACGAAACCTGGTGGCACGCCGGTGGCCCGGGATGGTAACCGGCTCGGGTCGCCCGCGGCGGCGACCGCGATGGCCTGGGAGTCAAGAGCGCTTGGTATGACCCGGGCCTGAGCGCCGCAGCCGACCAGCAGGAGCGCGAGTAGAGCCACGATCAGACAGACGGCCACCTGAAGTCGACGTCTAATGGCCACCTCCTTAGCTGGACTTCATTCTACGCCTTCGATCCTCGACTTCTCCTCCGGGGGACGTATCTGCCGGAACTTCACGTAGATAAGAGCATCGTAGAGGAGCTTGAGCGTTCCCGCGGCGACCAGGGGTGTCCCCAACCACAGGTTCTGTAAGGCGTACCCGGCGATGGACGGGCTGATGGACGAGGTGACCGTTCGCGTCGTGCTCGTGAACCCAGCTGCCGGCGTCCGATCAGAGTCGTCCACGATGGCCATGACGTAGGATTGCCGCGTCGGCACATCCATCTGAGACAGCGACTGGCGGCACAGAAGGAGGATCACGGCGACAAGAGCGGTGGGGGCGAAGGCCATCGCGATGAGAAAGAGATTCGAGGGCGCATGGCTGAAGACCATCGTCCGCAATAGGCCGATCCTTCGGGCGATCCGCTCGGCCCCGAAGACGGACAGGGCGGTCACGACCTGGGCGCCTAAGAACACGAGCCCGAGCGAGGACAGGCTCAATCCAAAGCGGTGCGCAAAGTAAAGGGAGAGGATGTTTCCCCCGATGAATCCGCCGCCGAACGAATCGATCGCGAAGAGCGCCGAAAGCCGGTAGACGATCGGCCGGCCCTTCGCAGACAGAATCGCGCGCTTCGTTGCCCGCCTCTCCGACTCTACGCGCCTGCTGAGTCGAGAATAGAGGAACGCGCCCAGAAGCCCGGACAGGAGGTAGCCGAGGAAGAACGGCCGGAGATGGTCCGGGGACGGGGTGGAGGCGAGGCTCGCCAGACCCGCTCCCACTGCCAACGCGCCGTACCCGACGAAATTGTAGAGGCTGAAGGCCAACGTCCGCCGACTCGGCTCGCACGTCCGCGGGAGCATCGCCTGCTCGAGGGACAGGAACGGTCCGGCCTCTCCTGCCCCCACTATCATGTTGCCCACGATCCCAGCAAGGACGGGGGCCCACCAGGCCGTTGAAGTGAAGAGGAGCGCGCCCGCTGCCAGGTCCGTGAGCGCGAAGAAGACGAGTGTCCTCCGCCGTCCGAGGCGATCGGCTACGAAGCTGATGACGAAGGTGTAGAGGGAGCTGCTCAAGATCGTCAGCGTGAGTACGATTCCGATCTGGAAGATCGAGAAGCCCAAGTACTGAAGGTATAGGGAAAAGGCCACGCTGAGGAATCCGTAGGGCACGGTTCGGACAGTCTTCTCCAGGAGCAGGAGCTTCCCATCTCGGGCTGATCCAATCCCCGTAGGCCATGATGATCCCTGCTCCCTGACTTTCGCAGCTCAGACAGGCGCTACTCCAAGTGCCGGGGCTGATCCAGAACCGTACGCACCATGGTCGCCAGGGCCTCCCCGGTGAACGGCTTCTCAAGAAGGTTGACCCCTTCGTCCAAGCGCCCGGCATGGACGAGGGCGTCGCGGGTGTAACCGGATATGTAAAGGACCGGCAGATCGGATCGCGAGGCCAGAACGGCTCGGGCCAAGTCGTGGCCCTGCAGAGCGCCGGGCAGCATAACATCGGTGAGGAGCAGGTCGATCGAATGGTCCCCTTGTCCGAGAGCCGCGAGCGCCTCGTCGGCGGAGCCGAAAGCGAGTGTCGTGTAGCCCGCTCCGTCCAGAACCCGTTCGACGAGGCCGCGCAGCGCCGCCTCGTCCTCCACCACCATGACGGTCTCATGCCCACGGGCCGAGACGTGGGGTGGGATGATGACCTCTTCCGAGGTATCCGATTGGACCGCACGGGGCAGATAGATCTTGAAGGTGGTGCCCTGGCCCGGTTCACTGTGATACGGAGATGCTCCCGTGGCTCTGGGTGACAATGCCGTGGATAACAGCCAAGCCCAGGCCGGTGCCCTCGCCGAAAGCCTTGGTGGTGAAGAAGGGTTCGAAGGCGTGGTCTATCGTATCCGGATCCATCCCCACGCCCGTGTCGGAGACCGAGAGCATGACGTAGCTACCGGGCGCCATCTCCGGGTGGGTTCGACAATACTCTTCATCCAGTTCCACGTTGGCGGTCTCGAGAGTCAGTCGACCCCCGGAAGGCATGGCATCGCGGGCATTTAGGGCCAGGTTCAGGAGCACCTGCTCGAACTGGTGCCGATCGACCTCGGTCAGATCCAGTTGGGGATGTTCGAGGGTGACCAGGTCGATGTGCTCACCCAAAGTGCGGCGTAAGGAGCGATTCCATCCCCTCAAGGACCTCGTTCAGCGACAACGCCGCCGGGCGCAGGATCTGGCGGCGGGAGAAGGCCAGGATCTGCTGAGTAAGGACGCTGGCCCGTTCGCCCGCGTGCTTGATCTCCTCTATGTCGGGGCGTACCTCGTCGAGGGATGAGGCCTTACTGGCAAGGATCATTTCGCTGTATCCGAGAATGGCCGTGAGCAGGTTGTTGAAGTCGTGCGCGATGCCTCCAGCCAGTTGACCCACCGCCTCCATCTTCTGGCTTTCTCGAAGCCGCTCTTCGCTTTGTCTGAGCGCCTCTTCGGCCTGCTTGCGCTCGGTGATGTCCCGGCATACACAGAATATGAACCTCTGTCCTCCGTATACGGCTCCATTGGTGCTTATCTCAACGTCGCGTAGCGTGCCATCTTTCCGGCGGTGGCGTGTCTCGAAGTGGTCGCCCTCTTCGTCGACCGTGCTGAGCATCTCCAGTGTCTGTTCCTTCGAAAACTGACTCTCCCAGTCCCACACATGCAGCTGATAGACTTCTTCCATGGAGTAGCCAAGCATACGGGCGTATGCCTCATTGGCCTCACATACCTTGCCGGCCTGGTCAAGGACCACGATACCGTCTCTGGACTGCTCGACCAGCAAGCGCCGCCGAGAGGCCTCGTCCTCGAGCAACTTCTCCTGCTTTTTGCGCTCAGTTAGGTCGCGGCTGAAGGCCACGAGGTACGCCTTGCCCTCGTGCTCGATGTAGTTGGTCGTCACCT
This sequence comes from uncultured Actinomycetes bacterium, assembly GCA_963809395.1. Taxonomy (GTDB): domain Bacteria; phylum Actinomycetota; class Thermoleophilia; order RBG-16-64-13; family RBG-16-64-13; genus CAWEJM01. Next base: position 6,794 of record CAWEJM010000011.1, read on the forward strand.
CGACCGGGATGACGTCACCGCTCTTCTTAAGGTGAATGGACTCGAAGCTCAGCGATCCATGCTCCTTGAACTCAAGCCAGCGTTCATCCCAGGACTCGGGAATGCTGGGATCGACCTTCCAGACGGTCATGCCGAGCAACTCCTCGCGGGTGTAGCCCAGATGTCGGCAGAGAGGTGGTTGACGAAGAGGAAACGTCCTTCGGGACTTATCCACGACATCATGTCGGACACGCGATCGACTGAGAACTGGGTGAGCCTCAGCAACTCCTCGGACTCGCTTGCGCTCGGTGATGTCGCGAGCGATGGCGCAATCATATTCTTGACCATCATGGTGCGAAGATGACGCCGTGGACCTCGACGGGGAAGATCTCCCCGCCCTTGGTCCGAAATTGCCTCTCGAAGGTGAGCGGCCCGTGCTCCTTCAGTTCGCGCCGGCGTTCAGGCCAGGTTTCCGGCGCCACGACCAGGTCGATGTCGAAAATGGACATAGCCAGCAACTCGTCTCGCGAGTAGCCGAGGCGGTTGCACAAAGACTCACTCGCGTTGAGAAAGCGTCCGTCTTGGCCCAGCCAGAGCGTGAAATCCGCCGAATTGTCTATTGAGAACTGAGCGAGCTGGAGAGACTGTTCCGCTCTTCTGCGCTCGGTAATGTCGCGATCCACGCCTCGGTAGCCATGATAGTTTCCGCTCGAATCGAAGATGGGCATCCCACCGGTCTCCAGGAACACAAGACGTCCGTCCTTGTGGACGTTGGTGTTTGCCAGGTCCCGGAAAGACTCCCCTTTGGTGGCAATCGAAGAAAAGACGGCGGCAACACGCTCCGCATCATCGGGAGACATGAGGTCAAAGGGGGTCTTGCCCAACACCTCGGCCGGCTCGTAGCCAAGCAGCTCGACCACTTTGGGGCTGGCGAACACATACACACCGTGTTCATCGATCTCCCAAATCCAGTCATGGGCTGACTCGATCAACTGACGATAACGTTCTTCGCTCTCCTTCAGTGCGTCTTCGACCCGCATGCGCTCGGTGATATCGCAGCAGCGCAGCTGTACTCTCGGCCTCCGTAGTTCAGGCAGTTGACCGTCACCTCCACGGGGAAGATCTCCCCGTCTTTGGCCCGGTGCAGCGACTCAAAGGTGACAGACCGCCCTTCACCGACCTCATGGAAATGGCTCGACCAGGGCTGAGGCGCAAGCGGGTCGATGTCGCTCACGGTCATGCCCAGAAGTTCGTCCCGGGAGTAGCCCAGGCGGCGGCAACAGGCGTCGTTTACGTAGAGCATCCGACCTTCGGAATCCACCCAGTGGATAGGATCCTGCGAATGATCAACGACGAACTGCGTGCGACGAAGCAACTCCTCGGTCTGTTTGCGCTCGGTGATATCGAAGATGTAGTGAACGTAGAGATCCTCCGAAAGCGGCACCCATATACCTTCGTACCATGTTCCCCGGTACTCGACTTCGATCCGTTGCGACTGACCGGTCGCCCACAGTTCGGGGGCCAGACAGAAAGGACACTCGTCGTCTCGCTGGGCGCACGTCTTGAAGCACGTCTGGCCCGGAACCGCGCCGAGTTCCCGGGCAAACCTATTGGAGGCGACGATCTCGCGGGTGTCTTTCTTGATGATCAGCGCGATACAGCCGGGGATATTGTCAAGCAGGGCCGTTTGCAGACGGGTCTCTTCTTCCAGAGTCTGGTCGGCCTCTCTCCGGTCCAAAAACCGTCTATCCGGGCGGGGCTCGCTGGGATCCTGGGTAGTCAAGCGGCCTTCCTTGTTCGAGAGCGGTAGGTTCCCGCAGTCATCCAAACTCATAGATTGTATACCTGAACCCTGCGAGGAATGTCCCCGCCGGCGCCACCGGCGAAGACATCATGGAAGTGGCCTTCTGCGCCTGCTACGCTATGTACATGGGTCTTGCCGTTCGAGTGATCCGAGCATCTCCATAGAAGGACAGGGGGGAAGTGGCATGCTATCTGAAGACAAGAATCACTCCGAAGACACCGGTCACCTTGGCGCCAAGAGCGTTAGCCGGCGCGAATTCCTGAAGATCGCCGGCATCGCCGGGGCGACCGTGGGAGCCGGGGCCGGCTTGGGCGGCCTGCTGGCTGCCTGCGGCGGGACTGAAGAGACCACGACAACCAAGGCCGGAGCTACCACCACTACGGGTGCCGCCACCACCAGCACGGCTGGAGCCACCACCACGGTAAGCGCCGGTGCCCAGGCCGGCCGCGAGATCAAGGTAGGCTTTGTCGATTCCATCACCGGGGCCATCGCCGCGTTCGGCATCCCCGGCAAGTGGTGCGTGGAACGATGGAGCGAAGCGGTCGCCAAGGGACTGGTGTGCGGCGACGGCTTGAACCACCCGATCAAGATCCAGGTGGTGGATAGCCAGTCAGACTCCAACCGGGCCGCCCAGGTGGCCGGCGACCTCATCACAAATGGTAAGGTCGACTTCATGATGGCGGCCGCCACCCCGGACACCGTGAACCCGGTCGCCGATCAGAGCGAGGCTTTGGGATGCCCGTGTCTCACCGTCGACTGTCCCATGGAGCCCTATTACTATGGCCGGGGTGGCACCCCGGAAAAGGGGTTCAAGTGGACCTACCACCTGTTCTGGGGCTTCGATGAGATCGCGATGGTCTACTACGACACGTGGAACGCGCTCTCGACGAACAAGAAGGTCGCGGTCATGTTCCCCAACGACGTGGACGGCAACGCCTACCGGCAGTACTTCACCACGGAAGCCGTCGCCGCGAAGGGCTTCACCATGGTCGACGGCGGGGCCTTCCAGCCGATGACCGAGGACTTCTCGACTCAGATCCAACTGTTCAAGAAGGAGGGGTGCGAGATCTGCTCCTGCCTCTTCCTGCCGCCGGAGATGGCCAACTTCTGGAATCAATGCCTGCAGCAGGGCTACAACCCGAAGATCTTCCAGGCCGTCAAAGGCTCTCTCTTCCCCACGGCCATGGAAGCCATGGGCAAGAGCGGCGACGGCATATGCGGCACCAACTGGTTCCATCCGACCTTCCCCTACAAGTCCTCGCTCACCGGCGAGACCTGCCAGCAGTTGTGCGATGACTTCGAGACCAGGACCAAGCAGCAGTGGACGCAGCCCCTCATGCACTACGCGGCCTTCGAGTGGGTGGTCGACGTCCTCAAGCGCACCACCAACGTGGACGACAAGGAAGAGATCATGAAGCGGGTGACAGAGACCAAGGCGAACTTCGTCTGCGGTCCCGTCGACTTCACGGTCCCGGTGGCGCCAGGGCCCGATTCCAAGCGGCACGTGCCCAATGTGTACGTCACCCCCATGTGGGGCGGACAGTGGCGGCTCGACCCGGGCGGCAAGTGGATGTACAAGCTGGTCGTGGTTCTCAACTCGGCCGCCAAGGACCTTAAGGTAGAAGACACGCTGCAACCGATCAAGTACGCTTAGGCTAGGTTCAGGACGAACTCAGGCCGCGGCGCGTGCACAGCACGCGCCGCGGCCTTCGTCTCCGGACCTGACGGCATCGACTGAGGGAGCGAAAGATGAAGTGGGAATATCGCAGCGTCATTCTGAGAGCGACGGCGCATGACCCCGAGACGAAGGCTTACTTGCAGTCAGTGTGGCCTGGCTGGGAACCCCCGCGATTCGCGCCTCAGGCGCTGATTCCCAAGCTGAACGAGTATGGGGCCAATGGCTGGGAACTGCTGCATATTCAGCCGGTGTACTTGGATGACGATGCCAACATGCTCGTCCACGGAGGCCCGAATCCCCCCGACGACCCCATCACCGGCATGATCAAAGCCAAAGCACGGATCCCTTCTAGCGGCGGCGGCTCGGAGCCGACCAGGTACACTCATGCCTACTTCTGCGCGTTCAAGCGACAAGTGGACTCCTGACCACCGTGGACCGGAGTCGCCAAATGGGAGGAAGACGAACATGACCGTCGAGGAAGCGATCGTCCAGAGAAAGAGCATACGCGCGTACCTGGACAGGGAGGTCGCGGTCGACGATCTGGCCAAGATAGTCAAGGCCGGTCAGTGGGCCCCGAACGCCGGGCCCTTCAACATGTCGGTCATCCGCAACGCCGATCTGCGGCAAAGGATCAACGATCTGACGTCCGAGGCCATGCTCGCCTCGGGCAACGTTTTCCTGATAGAGAGGGCGTCGTTGCCCGGATACCAGCCGCTCTACAGCGCTCCGGTCCTGATAATCCTGTCCGGGCCCACCGACGCTCCCTACACCGCGCTCAACGCGGGCGTAGCCGCGGAGAATATGCTTCTCCAAGCCACCGAACTGGGTCTAGGTTCGTGCTTTCTCCGTTCGCCGGCTTTCGCGCTGAATGCCGAGGAGAACCGTGCAGTAGCGCGAGAAGCAGGGATCCCCGAGGGTTGCCTGATGCAGTGCGCGATCGTCGTAGGCTACACCGCGGACGAGAACACGTTTCGCCGAGGCGAGCGCGTGGCGAGGGGCACCGTCCACTACGTGGACTAAGGGTCATTGGAGCTTGCGGGTGTCTCCTATCAGGAAGCTCGCCACTCGATCCTCGAGTGCTTCCAAGCTCAACGCCGACTCCGCCGGGTCCTTGGTGTACCCCTGATTCCGATAGAGACCGGCCTTCGCGATCCAGATGGAGTTGTTCTCGTTGGTCAGCCAGTAGGCACCCGCCGGCTGATACACGCCGCCCGGTCCCCATCGCCCATCCGACGCGCCGAAGGCCACCACCTCATCGCCCACGGACAACTGAACGTCTCCCCCGGCTATGCCACGCATCACCCGGAAAGCCACGGGTGTTCCCCAGTTCGATCTCCCTTTGAGAAGTCGGGCCGGCTCGATGTAGAAGGTGGTGTAGAAGACGGCGGTCGCCTGATCTTCCGGCGGGCGCCATGCCTTTCCGTCGGGGCTATTCCACCGAGGGGCGTCGACCTTGACGATTTCTCCGACCGCGACTATGTCCGAGTCCTCGACCTGATGCTCGATGGTGAGGGCGTCCGGGTCCCATTCTAGGACAACGGTGGTAGACACGTTGGGGTACGGATACGGACTGCAACCGGATGCGGCGAGCAGGACAAGCCCAAACAGCACCAACGCGGCCACTTGCGATCTGACTGGGCTCATGGATCTCCCTTCCCGATCCAGCTTGACGGTCTGGTCTCTCTGACGGGAGAGCAAGGCGATGGGCTCCGCGAGCATCCATCGCACGCACAACATCATATTCCCTCGAGCGGCTTGAAGAGTCCGCGGGCGGGGTACCTAGGACCGAAAGCGACCCGGGCCCTTTTGGAGAGCAAGGAGGACCGATGGCTGTGCACATGCAGCGCTGGGGACAGAGTGGACCACCGGTCCTGCTCGTCCACGGCAGCGTCATGAACGGTGAGATGACCTGGTCGGAGCAACGCCCGCTCGCCGAGAGATGGAGCCTTTTCGTCATCGACCGACGGGGCTATTTTCCGAATCCACCGGCCGATCGGGAAGACTTTGAGGTCGATGCCGGTGATGTTGCCGAGCTTCTCGGTGACGGCATGCACTTGGTCGGCCACTCCTATGGAGGCGTGGTGTCACTGTTGGCGGCCGCCAAGCGACCGGAGGCGGTCCGCTCGCTTACGGTGATCGAGCCCCCGGCTTTCGGCGTGGCTGGAAACGATCCAGATGTGCGCTCGTTCGATGCCGGCGTAAGGGAGTTCTGGGAGCACGGTCCGCGCGACCCCGAGGTCTTCCTGCGCCAGTTCCTGGAACTCGCCGGTTCTACCGCCTCGCTTCCGAGTCCGCTGCCTCCCCCTCTTTTGCAGAACGCGAAGCTGCTAATGGTGGAACGCCACCCCGGAGATGCGGTCATCCCGCTCGATGAGCTACGACGTGCAGCTTTCCCAAAACTCGTCGTCTCGGGCGCTCACAGCTTAATCTTCGACAAGGTCTGCGATGCACTGGAGATGGGCCTTGGTGCCGAGCGCGCCGTGATCTCGGGAGCAGGACACAGCGTGCAGCGCACCGGGACGCCTTTCAACGAAAGGCTGGAGGCATTCCTGCGGGCAGCAGAGACGGCAAGCCAAGAACGCTAGCCCAGAAGGGCTCCAGCAATCGCGCTCACGCTGCATCGTCTTATCTTGGTTTGAACCGTGTGGTCTTCGGGTATACTCCAAGTCGGCAGAGACCTTCTCTGCTCTCAGAAGGGCCAGAATGGGCACCCTAGTTTGTGAGTTACGCCGTAGCTAGCGTAGTCGCACGCTGATTTCCCGTCCTCTTCCTCCTCCGCCAACTCAAAGTGCATGCGTCGAATTGTGTATGACAGGAGGATGTGAATCATGGGAATCTACTTGGTAATGGCTTTTACACTAGTTGGTGGCGTGGCAGTCGCTTTCTTCTTCTTTCAGGACGCTATCGCGGCGAAGAAGAGCTCCTAGGCTGCGCTTGACTCACCAATTCCACCATCGCCCCGATGTGGGCCGGCGACGTGCCGCAACAACCGCCAACGAGTCGCGCTCCTGCCCGTACGCACTCCTCTATGCCGGCGGCAAAGTGAGCGGGCAACATGTCGAAGACCAGGCGTCCGTCGACCAGTCTGCCCTTGCCCGCGTTGGGCTGAGCGACGATAGGTAGCGAGGTCGCCGCTCGCATCATGGATACGATCTCGGCCACTTCAAGCGGATCGAGACTGCCGCAGTTCGCCCCGACGGCGCTCGCCCCCGCTTCGCTCAGCGCCTGGGCACAGTCACTCGCCGTGTCGCCCATGACCGTCCGCCCTCCGTTGCCCACGGTGTTGAAGGCTATCGACGCGATAACGGGAAGATCGCCGGCCTCTCTGGCGGCGCGGAGAGCGCACAGAGCTTCCCTGAGGTCGAACATGGTCTCGATGATGAGGCCGTCCGCTCCGCCTTCCGCCAGGATGGCTGCCTGCTCCCTGAAGGCGGCATAGGCGTCGTCCTCGGAGAGGGGTCCGTACGGTTTCAGCATCTTCCCGGTGGAGCTCATATCGCCAAGCACGTACTGGCCGTCACGGGCCGCCGCCTTGGCCAGCCTGGCTCCGGCCAGATTCACCGCGCGCACATCGACCCCCACGTTGTGAGACTCGATGTTGACGCGGTTCATCGTCAAGGTGTTCGTGATCAGCAGGTCGACTCCACAGTCGGCGTAGCGCTTGTGAACGGCCAGCACTGCCTCCGGGTGGGTCATGTTGGTCTGGCCACCCATCTCGAGCCCGGCTTCTCCCAATTGGGTTCCCATAGCCCCGTCGAGGAAGATCGTCTTTCTGTCGCCGCTAAGAAGCTCTCGCAGGTTCATTCGGTGCCTGTTCCTCCTCGGGCCATCGGTAGCCACGGCCTAACCGCGGCCGATCAACGGCATGTTCGTCGCCATCACTGTCATGAACTGGACGTTTGCGGAAAGTGGTAGACCGGCCATGTAGAGCACCGCTTCGGCTACATGATGAACGTCCATCTGCGGCTCGGCCAAGATAGAGCCGTTGGCCTGGAGAGCACCCTTGCCGAAAGCGTTCGAAAGCTCGGTGGCCGCGTTGCCAATGTCGATCTGACCGCAGGCGATCCCATACGCTCGTCCCTCGAGCGAGATCGTCTTGGTGAGACCCGTGATCGCGTGCTTGGAAGCGGTATAGGCGGCCGCATGCGGCCGTGGCACCTGGGCCGAGACAGATCCGTTGTTGATGATCCGGCCGCCTCTCGGCTGCTGCTCCTTCATCACCCGGAAGGCCTCTCTCGCGCAGAGGAAGGCCCCGGTCAGATTAGTGTCCACGACAAGCTGCCATTGCTCGAGCGACATATCCTCGAAGGGGGCTGAGGTGCCAAAAGTCCCGGCGTTGTTGAACAGGAGGTCTACTCGACCGAATTCTCGCGAGGGCACGCCGGAAGAGCTGCTGCACAGACGGCTCTTGGGTAACGTCCGCCGGCACCACGATCCCTCTAGATTCGTGACCCGCAAGGGTTGAAAGGAGAGCTTCCTCGCGGCGGCCGGCCACCACGACCCGGTACCCGGCGTCGAGGAGGGCGACTGAAACGGCACGGCCGATCCCGGAGCCCGCACCGGTGACCATCGCGACTTGATTATCCGCCTTCATTTCATCACATACGGGGCTCGTCCAGCACTCTGCGCACCGTGGTCGCCAAAGCCTCCGGGGTGAACGGCTTCTCAAGAAGGTTGACCCCTTCGTCCAAGCGCCCAGCGTGAACGAGGGCGTCGCGAGGATAACCGGATATGTAGAGGACAGGTAAGTCGGGCCGCGCAGCCCGAACGGCGCGAGCTAGGTGGTGACCCTGAAGAGTGCCGGGGAGAATGACATCGGTGAGAAGCATGTCCACCGGATACCCCGCTTGTCCGAGAGTTGCGATCGCGTCATCGGCCGAGCCGAAAGCCAGTGTGGTATAGCCCGCCTCGCCAAGAATCCGCTCGATGAGGCAGCGCAGACCTGCCTCGTCCTCCACCACCACGATGGTCTCGCTCCCCAGGGGCGAGACGCGGGGTGAAAGGACGACCGGTTGCGGGACATCCGTCGGCGCCATGCGCGGTAGATAGATCCCGAAGGTGGTGCCTATCCCCAGTTCGCTCTGGACGAAGACGCTCCCCTGGCTCTGTCTTACGATGCCGTGGATCACGGCGAGGCCAGGCCGGTACCTTGGCCGAAAGCCTTGGTGGTGAAGAAGGGCTCGAATGCACGGTCCATCGTCTCCTGGTCCATGCCCACGCCCGTATCGGAGACCGAGAGCATGACGAAGCTGCCGGGCGCGACCTCCGGGTGGGTTCGGCAATACTCTTCGTCTAGTTCTACGTTGCCGGTCTCCAGGGTCAGCCGCCCTCCGGACGGCATGGCGTCGCGGGCATTTAGGGCCAGGTTCAAGATCACCTGCTCGAGCTGATGGACATCTACTTCGACATATTCCAGGCCTGAGTCCGCCAGGATGAGGACATCTACGTCCTCGCCCAAGGTGCGGCGAAGGAGCGGCTCCATTCCGGACTAGAACGTCATTGAGCGATGCCGCGGTGGGACGGAGAGTCTGGCGGCGAGAGAAGGCCAGAATCTGCTTGGTAAGAGTGGCAGCCCTCTCTCCGGCGAGTTTGATCTCCTCGATGTCAGGACGCACTTCAGCGAGAGTCGGAGGCCTCACTCGCAAGTATCATCTCGCTGTAGCCGAGTATCGCGGTGAGCAGATTGTTGAAGTCGTGCGCGATCCCTCCGGCGAGTTGACCGATCGCCTCCATCTTCTGAGATTGGCGCAGGTGCTCTTCACTCAGCCGGAGCGCCTCCTCCGCCCGTTTGCGCTCGGTGATGTCTTGGTATATGCCTGTCATCTTGACGAGTTCGCCCTTGGCGTCCAGCACTGCTTCGCCCCGGCCATACACGTAGGCAACGGTGCCATCGGGCCTGAGGATCCGGCATTCAATGGGCTGCGGCTCGCGTTCTTCCAGTGTCTTGCGAGTGGCTTCCGCGACCAGAGCGCGGTCATCGGGATGGAAGGCCTGCATGGTCATCTCGGTGGTGAGACTGCCAGACTCCGGCGCGATGCCAAAGATGGCGTACATTTCGGCAGACCAAATCACCTTGTCTTCCGCGGGTATCCACTCCCAACTGCCGATCTTGCCGAGGCGCTGGGCATTCGGTCAAACGGCGCTCGCTCTCCCGCAGTTCCTCTTCAGCCCGTTGGTGCTCGGTGATGTCGAAGAGGAATCCTTCGAGCCCGACGGCTTCCCCCTTCTCTACGACCGGACGTGCGGTGAACCTGTGGTATCCGATAGAACCGTCGCGGCGCCTGCGGGAGAACACGCCGTCCGGGATGGCCTCTCCGGCCAGCAGGGCCTCGACCACTTCTTGGGACGCCTGTAGGTCGGCGTCTACCTGGGTCAGCGAAAAGTGCCGGCCGATCACCTCGTCGGCAGACTCATAGCCGTGCATACGCAGCCAGGACTCGTTGACGCGCCGGAAACTACCCTCACGGTCGATGAAGAAATACCCCGCATTCGTACGATCGAGGACGCCGCGAAAGCGCTCTTCGCTCGACCGCAGCGATTCCTCGGCCTGAACGCGCTCGCTGATGTCTTGGATAACGGGCAGGAAGTACAGCGGCCGACCTTGAGCGTCACGCAAGAGGTTGATGTTCACCTCGCCCCAGACTGTCGACCCGTCCTTCCGCACGTATCGCTTCTGTACTCGAGAGCTCTTCTTTTCGCCCGCCACTATGGCGCGCATATCCGCCATGCCGACTTCCGCGTCCTCTGGAAAGGTGACCTCGGCAATGGTCTTTCCTAGCAGCTCTTCTTCGCTGTAGCCCAGGAAGTCGCAGAAGGCCCTGTTACAGCTTAGGAAACGCTGATCCAGACCGACCGACGCCATCCCGACAGGGGCCTCGTCGATGGTTAGCTTGAGCTTTGCCTCGCTCTCCCTCAATGCTCTCTCGGTCTGCCGGTTCCGAAGAGCCACTCCCATGCTGGCGGCTACCCCCTCAAAGAAGCGAATCGAATCCAGGCTGAAACAATCCTTGTGACGGTCGGCGAGATGCAGAAGGCCGAGGATCTCCTCACCCGCGCGAAGGGGGATCAGTGCGATGGACCGGAAGCCGGCGTGGATGCACCGGTTCCGCGGATTCAGCCGAGGATCCTGCTCCCGCGGCAGGTCCAGTATCGGAAATGAGTCGTTGGTCCAGGCGCTGCCACCAGGGGTGAACAAGGGGTTGGCGGGGTCGGTTCTCCCGCTCACCACCAGCCCGCAGGTACATTCCAGGCTGACGGAGCCGTCCGCATTTCGGCAGATTCCACCATCCGGGTACTTGACGACCAGCGCGTTCTCCGCCCGCAGGAAGTCATCGGAGTAGCCCAAGGCGGCGAGAAACGGGTAGTCACCGCCGTCTGTGAATCGCAACCCCACTGCGTCGAGGCCCGTCGACCGTTTGAGCACCGCAACAATGCTCTCGACGGTCTCCGTCACAGGTACGGGCGTGGCAAGGAGCGCCAAGATTTCCGACTGAACGGACAGGAGGCCCGCAACATGCGTGCGCTTCGAACGTCGTCCATCAGGGCGGGGGTCGTGGCTATTGCGGGTGGTCAAGTGGCCTCTCTCATCCCCAACTGATGGGTTCCCGAAGTCATCCAGACTGCTCAATTGTATACCTGAACGTTCACCCAGTTTCGTCCGGGCTGTTTGCTCCTGCGGAGTCAGTTCCTTCCCGCAATGCTGGCGAGGGAGTACGATAGGCGTGGGTTTTCTCGAAGCTAGGCAAGTCAGGGGGTCGGCATGTATCCGGTAGATTTCCCGGGCTGGGTTTGGTGGAACTGGGGTTGGACCGCGGCCATCGTGGTCATCATCCTACTTGGTGTCCTCATCGTGCCCTGGTTTCTCTTTCTCCTCACTTTGCAGAGGACGCTCAATCGCGTGAGCGATCGCAACCGAGCGATGCCCGCCGGGCACGTGTGGCTCAACTTCATTCCCGTGTTCTTCTTGGGATGGTTCATATACACGGCCGTCAAGGTCAGGGATTCCATCAGGGCCGAATACAAGTCCCGGGGCTGGGCGAGCGACGGCGACTTCAGTTATTCCGTAGGTCTGTCCGCGGGCATTCTTGCCATAGCCTCGTTCGCTCTCGGGTCGGTACCGATTCTAGGGTGGGGCTTGGCTATCGCCGCGATCGTTTGCTGGATCGTCTACTGGGTGAAGATCGCGGACTTCAGGAACCGGTTGGGTGAGCAGGGCGTGGGGCAGAGCGAGGCCGGTCTTCCCGCTGAGCACGCCAGTCCCTGCGCCAGTTGCGGAGGGACCTGCGACCCGGGAGATGCATTCTGCCGCACGTGCGGGCTGCGATTGCCGTAAGGCGACCGGGCGTAGCCCCGGTCGCCGACGCTCAGGCGGTTAGGTGAACCGGTTGCGCCCCGCGGAATTGCCTTCGCGCATCAGGGAGTCGATCCACATGCGGCGATTCATTGAGTATGTCTCTTTTGATCCGAATATCGGCATGATCCTGGTGTAGAAATAGAAGAGTATGAACGGGAATATGAAGACGCCTAGTGCGCCGACTAATCCCTCTTTTAGAGTCTCCACACTGTGGGGAATTATCGGCAGGACGTAGCGCATGTACCCTGCAAAGGTAAGAGAAAATGCCTGTCCGCCGATAACGACGTTCCACCGCATCATGAAGACGCCGAACAAGACTAAAACAACGCCTATGATGGTCCTTCTGATCGTGAGGCGCGGAGTGAGAAACAGAATCAACGGCACAAGGTTGCCGATACCATACTGAAGAATGAAGATATCAGTGAAGTCCTTGCCGTAGATAACACTCCTCAATACATCCCATGACTTGGTGGCCGTGTATCCCCGGAAGATGAGGTCAAGAAGCTCAAGGCTGATGGCAAACACCAGAAAGAAGAGCAGGTACCTGGAGGTCATCTTGATGACATTGAGCTCGACGCCCATGATCTCCTCGCGGCGCTCAGCCGAATGCGTTCGCGATTGCCTTCTGCGGGCCAGGAGCTTCTTGATCTCCATGGTCACGATGTAGGTCAGCATGGAGAGGGCGATGCCTGAGACAATAGCGGACATGATGAAGATGACCGGCATGAGCGGCGTCATCCAGAGAGCATTCGCCTTGACCGACCCGAAGATGAAGCCCGCATAGCCGTGTAGGAACAAGGCGACAGGAATGCCTACGCCCGCGAGTATCTTTATCGCCTTCTTGTCCTTGTTCTGGGCGTCTTGGCCGATATCGTACGAACCCAGAGTCAGGACACGATACGTCCCATAGAACAGTTTCTCCTTGATAGTCCTGCGCGACTTCTGCTTGAGGAACAGCGACTGCTCGACGAAGTGTTTTCGATAAAGGAACCACAGCTCCGATGCAACGATCGCGAAGTAGGTAGAGAAGACGATGCCGAACGCCGCGATCGCGGAGGTAAAGTGAGGTGTCATCAACACACCGATACCTCTGAAGGGGTGTTGAAGGTGCAGCACAAGCGGCAGCATCGCCGCGGGTAGCAGGGCAAAGGAGAACACCAGGGCGAAGCGGGCGATGCCCTTGAGTTGCTTGATGCCGAAGACGTGATAGAGAGACGAGAGGACAAAGGCCCCTGCGACAAGGCCGGTCATGAGAGGGTACATCACAATCTGAATGGCCCAATAGATGTACTCATTGGGGAGGACGAAAAGTTCCTTCAGCGTCCAGATCTCTCCATGTACCATGTCAGCGCACCTCCTCGTCCAGGCCGATATAGAACACCTGGGGCTTGGTTCCATATTCGCTCTTCAGGACGCCGACACGCTCGGTTGTTATTACCTTCGCCACAGGATCGTTCGGGTCTTTTAGATTGCCGATCTGGCGCACGCCGAAAGGACATGCCTGCACGCAGGCGGGGCTCAAACCCTTCGTGATGCGGTGATAGCAGAAGGTGCATTTTTCAGCCGTACGATACTTCGGATGGAAGAACCTGGCGCCATAAGGGCAGGCCATGATGCAATAGCCGCAGCCGATGCACCAGGTCCTGTCGACGAGGACAACACCGTCAGGAGCCTTGTAGGTGGCGCCGACCGGGCAGACCTGCACACAGGGTGGATTGTCGCACTGGTTGCAGAGCTTCGGGACAAAGTAGGCCTTGTCGATCTCCTCCGGCTTTATATCCTGATAGTCGCCCTCGCCGAGGTCGATCTTGGAGGTGATGAAGCCGTCGCGGGCACCTTTGGGTGAATCGGCAAAAAAGCCGCCGTCCTTGGTCAGCACATATCGCTCAACCCAGGTACGCGTGACGTTCGCATCATAGGGGATCTCGTTCTCCAGTTTGCAGGCCTTCACGCAGAACCCGCACCCGACGCATTTGGTGGTATCGACTAGAAACACCCAGCTCACTGCCCCGTCTGACTTCAAGGCCTGGGCGCGCGAGGGGCTTAGGATTTCTAACGCCGCTACCGGCACCAAGACTCCAGCAGCAACCATTGCCGTCTTCTTCAGGAAATCTCGTCTCGAAATCGATCCAGGCTCTCGTCTCGGAATCGATTCAGGCCCTGTCGAACTCATTTCAGGCCCCCGGAATCGTCGGTTTGTGCGGGTTGTGGCACGTGACGCATTCAGCTCCCGGGTTATGATTCACCGGGTCGATGCCCTTGATCGCCGTCCTTGCGTTCGAAGGGTATTGCAGCCCGGCATGGCATCTCAGGCATTGCTCACGTGTCTTATCGATTGCCAGCTTGGGCGGGTCGGTTGGGTGTCCCACCGCCGGGCCATGGCAGTTTTCGCATTGGATGGTCGCGTGCGGGGTCGTGGCTATTAGGTCGACCTTGTCCTGATGGCAGGTCTTGCAGTAGTCCTTTCCCTGGTACTTGACCGTGACCTTCTTCCAGTCCTCGATGTTCCCTTCTCGATACCATCCGTACGTATAGCCTTGTTCATGTACGCCGAAATCCTGCGGCACATAGAGCTGCCGAACTACTAGGATAATGATGACAATGCCGATGACAACCAGCAGCGGTCTCAAGACGTGGCTCTTCCAGATGCGGTTCTTCATACACAGCACCTCATTCAAGGAGGAGAGGCGTGAAGATAAGAGACTAGACCGCGTTGCTCCAGCGCGCAAGTCCCGTCAGGTATCTGAGTTCGGGCGGCTCGGCTACTTGTTCAAGAGCTTGTAGAGCATGAAGCACACTTCGCCCCGGGTAGCAGGGGCCAAGAAGTCGTAGGCGGAGCCTACCCCCTGGAGGCCGTCGAGGAGCCCGAGAGAGGCCGCCTTACGCGCGTTGGCGTAGTGCTCGTCGGGGTAGAACTGGCCGATCGTGAACGGCGGAGTGAAGTCAGCGGACGGGTCGGACAGCTTTGCCGCGCGCACGACCATGGTGATGAGCTGCTGTCGGGTGAGGTCGTCGGTGGGGGCAAACCTCGTCGAAGTCTTGCCCACGGTGATGCCTTGGGCGAAGCAGACAGCCACATATTTGTCGGGGTAGAAGGGATCCGAATCCTTACCGCCGACGAGGTCGGTGAAGGGCGAGAACTCCTTCCCGGTGACCACGAGGCCCAGAACCTTCACGATCATCCTCGCGAAGTATTGGCGGGTTACCGGAAGGTCCGGTTTGAAGGTCCCATCCACCGTGGCGCCGATCACCTGACGGGAGACCATGTCGCTGATCTGGGTGTAGTAGGGATGAGTCGAGGGCACGTCACTGAACCCGATCCCCCCGGGCACCAATGTCACGGTAGTGGTGCTGCCCGAGGTGGTGGTGGGGCTGCCCGCGGTGGTGGTGGGGCCAGCCGAGGTCGTAGTGGGGCCGCCCGCGGTGGTGGTGGTGCCGCCCGGCCTTGGTGGTGGTGGGACCGCCCGCGGTGGTGGTGGGACCGGCCTTGGTGGTAGTGGTGCTGGCTTTAGTAGTAGTGGTGGCGGGCTTGGCAGTCGTAGTGGTGGGCTTGGCTGTGGTGGTGGCGGGACGCAATGGCCCCCTGGGTGCTGGTCGATGCCCCCCGGATAATCCTGGGGATTGCACGATTATCCGGAGTCGCACCGGCCGACCCGGCATATGCCCACCCGGCGAGCACAATCGCCGCCACGCCGACCAGAACGAGGCCAAATGTGAGATACCTTTTGCGTTTCATGCGGCTTGCGTCCCTCCAAGGTCAGGGCCGGTTCTGGAGTATCCGGCCGAGTCGTTGCTGCCCCAAGAATGACCCCATCCCTGAGCAGGTCTTCCGGGGTGACGCCGGCCGCCGATTCTATTCTACCCCTTGCGCCGGCTGATGCGCGGCCTCGCCCGGGCAGAAGCACCGGCCGGGTGAGGCAAGCGAGACTAGTCGAGCGTCGGATCGGTGAAGAAGTCTCCCCGTTCGACCAGTTCCACGAGGATGCCGCTGTTGTCCCGGATGTAGGCCACCCTCGTGCCGCCGATCTCGAGTAGGTCCAGCACCACCTCGACACCCTTCTGTTTGAGGCGTCCCAGGACCGCTTCAAGGTCGTCTACCCCCAGCGCCATGTGCTTGGTCCCCTGGAAGAACAGGTCGGGATCGGGATAGCGGCGCTCTTCGGGCACGGGCACCGAGCCAGGAGCCTCAAAAAGTTCGAGTCGGAAATCCCCCTGCTTGACCACGGCGAGCTTCACACCCGCGGTCTCAATGAAGCCGTGGCCCTCGAGCCGGAAGCCCAGCATCTCCGAATACCAGGCGACGGCGGCGTCCAGGTCGGCCACGCTGATCCCCACATGGTGCGGGGTCAGGCCAAGCTCGGTGGGGGTCTGACTCATCTGGCTTCCTCCTTCGGTCGCAGGCGCGTAGTGATCTCGACGCCCAACGGGCTTCGGTCATGGGATAGCCCATTTCATCCCCATGCATTCAGTTCATCATAACCGACCGAGGAGTCCTGATCGCTACTGCACAAGAAGCGGCAGAGGCGCGCAAGGTCACCGCTGTGTCCTTTGCGAAGGCCACGATATTCGACGAAAGCCTCGGGCGTGAGTCATTCGACGTAGTTCTGGCCTTCAACATATTCCACTTGCTGGAAGACGCGCCCAAGGCTCTGCAAAGGATTGACGAACTGCTGAAACGGGAGGTCTGCTCATATCGGTGACGCCCTGTTTGGGGGAGAAGGGGACAGCGCCGGTCAGAAGCGTGATGTCTATCGTGAGCTTGGCCGGTAGGCTGGGACTGGTCCCCTACGTGTGGCGCTGCATGGTCGGGGAGTTGCGAAAGTTCATGGACGCCGCGGGTTTGGTCGCCATGTGAGCGCGGATTCTGGGGAAGAATGATTCTTCTCAAGCCGGACCGGGAAGATAGACACCATTCAAGCTCGAAGACGCGGCTGCCGCCAGGAAGACAGCGCAAAGGAGATTGCCATGATGTGGGGTTGGGGAAACGGCTGGGGCGACGCTGGCGGGGCGGTCATGGTGGTAGTCATGCTTGCAGTTCTTGCCTTGATCGTCGTTGGGATCGTCCTTCTGGTGAGAGGCTTGACCAGGCACGACCATCATCAGCCGGGCCGCCGCCGCAAGCGCCTCCAGCCCGGTCCCTGTGCCGAAGAGCGCGCTCCAGGTGCTTGAGGAACGCTACGCCCGCGGAGAGATCCAGCGGGAAGAGTTCCTGCAACGCAAGCAGGATCTTCTCGGGGGCTAGGAGGCCGGACAATGAGCCGAACCAGCAGATGGAGCACGCAGGCGACGGTGGGGCTGATCCTGGTGGTCGTGGGGCTGGCGGTGGCGGCCGCCCTGCTCGCCTTGTCGATCCCGGCCGGTGCTCCGTTGCATCCCGGTGGATCCTCTCTCCCGACCGGTCAGGTATCGGGCGCAGCCCTGGGTGAGCGGATATTCCTGACCGGCGCAGACGAGAACGGCCGCCTGATCCCCCGCTCCGGGGTCACGGGGATGATGGGGTCGGGGGTGGCATGCGCAAATTGCCATGGCTCTGATGCTCGTGGCCGGACCATCCAGATGATGATGGGCCAGGTAGAGGCACCCGATATCCGCTGGAGCACGCTGACGGCGCCCCCGACCGACCCGGCGGACAAGGCCTTCGATCCGGACAGCTTCTTCCTGGCGGTGACCCAGGGCATCGACCCGACCGGCAGCTCACTCAAGGTGGTCATGCCCCGCTGGGAATTGACCCGAGCCGAAAGCGACGCGCTCATCGATTACCTGAAGACCCGCTAGGCCACTAGCTTTGAGCAGCAAACCCGGCCCGCACCGGTCGACGCGCCAGCCACACGATGAGCAGGGCCAGGATCGGGGCGGCCGACCATGGTCACGGTCTGGGTGAGCGTCAAACCACCTATGAGCCGGGGATCAGCTTGGCTGATGCCGGTGGCTCTCAACAGGTCGAGTAGCGAGCGGCCCACCAGATAGGTGAGTCCCACTGAAAGCCCCACCACCCCGGCCGGGAGTCGGCGCCGATAAAGGACGAGAGCAAGGACAAAGAGCCCCTACCCCCAGGAGAGATTCATACAAGGGGATGGGGTGTCGCACCGCCCCTAAGTAATAGATACCCCAGGGCAGGCTGGTGGGCTTGCCGGGATGCAGTCCGGTGAGGTAGCAGCCGATCCGTCCCACAGCGATGGCCGGCCCGACAGCGAGCGCGATGGCATCGAAGGTGCGTCTCACCGGTACCCGGGCTCGCCAGGCGTAGATGAGGGCCGCCCCAAAGCCGAATATCAGGCCCCCCACCAGGGTGAGCCCCCCTTGCCAGACGGCAAACGCCCGCCAGGGGCGAGCCAAAGTGGCGGCCATCTCGGCCGGCTGTAGCGCCCACAAGAGTTTGGAGCCGAACAGGCCGGCGACGATGCCGATGGCGGCCAGAGCGTAGAGCTTCTCGGTGCTCAGGCCTCGTCTGCGCGACGCCATACTGGCCACTATCAGGCCCACTCCCAGGCCCAGGCCCACCAGCAGGCCCCAGGTGCGGAAGTGCAGAGGTCCGATCTGGATCATGTCTATAACTCGATAGGGCATTGCTTTCCCCGTTTCTCGTCAGGCGGCTAATAGCTTGGCCGAGCTAGCCGCATAGTGCAGGGAGGCTGGGGCGGGGCAAGACGGGGAGTCGAACGCAGGTCGAAGGTTGCGTGGGATCGGCGCAGGCCCCGTCTTGCCCATATCTGGAACCGAATTGTGCTACTGGAGTGCAGAGGTACCCATCATCCCGCCGCCGTAGGTGCCCATCATCCCGCGACCGGTATAGCCGGGGTTACTATTCTGAGGGCCCGGAGAGCTCGGGGCGGCCCCGCTGGGATCGGAGAGGCCGGTGCTGGGAGTCGTGGCTCCGTTCGCCGAGCCTCTCCGTACATCATGCCCCAGCCGCCATTCGCCGAGTCGGTCCCGTTGGTGTCAGCGTTGTTAAACCGGGTGCACGAGTTGACCATGGTCTGGAGATCGAAGTCCGGATTCGCGTTCTGCATACGGGCGATCATCTGATCTGCGAACCGCTCGGCATCCGGCCCGTTCAGACCCATTCGATCCTTGAGCATGTCGAGAATGCTCGCGCGTAGTTGCGAGTCAGTGACTGTTTGGGCAGCCTGCGCAGGTGCGGGGGCCGCGGACGCGCCACCGGGAGCCAGGGCGGTGGCGGCGTACACGGCTCCACCCAGAGCCACGACGCCTACCAGAACCAGACCGATGACTTTTACCTTCGTGTGTCTTAACATCCATTTCTCCTATCTACCGATTATTGGAACCATCCGCCGGCCCGACACCATTGACGGGTCCTGCCTATGAAGAAAGCCCGACCAAATCGCGCCTTCGCTCTAGGTACTCTTCCCGGGCGATCTCGCCGCGGGCGTAATGGCCGTTAAGCACTTCCAGTCCGCTATCACCCTGCGTGAGTCCGCTACTGGCCTGCGTGACCGCACTCCCGTCAGGCTCAGGCCGCGAGTATTCGGGCCTTCCAAACACCGGCCTAATAAGTAGGAAAACGCCTGCCACCACGAGCAGAGCCACGGCAGTCATCCCCACCGTCATCGCCAGGCCGCCTGCAACGCCCCAGCCTCCGCCCCAATCCATCATTGCTCGTCTCCTTCCTGTTCGGGCCTGCACTTGAAGCAGCTATCCACACTTCTTGTCAGGATGGGACAAGTATGGCCGGGCGATATTGAGGGAGAGTCAAGGTAGGGTAAAGATGAGGTAAAGCCTGCTGTGTGGTTGTTCGGGCTGTAAGACCTGTGGACAACAGCGGCCCGTTACGAACGCCGGTGCAGCCAAGACGCTGGTATTGGTATAACCCCCGGCGCGTCCGACATCCTCTCGCCTACGGGGGCGGGAGGTGGCGTTTCTCCCGGATGAAGACCGTACCGACCAGGGCGAGCGCGGCCATCACGGCCGAGATCAGGAGGACGAGGTCGTAGTTGCCGGTGCTGTCGAAGACGACTCCGCCGAGGTAGGCCCACAACCCGCCTCCCAGCATGTGGACGGTCGCGATGAACCCGGAGATGAAGCCGAGGTGGGTCACGCCGTAGAGGGCGCCGACAAGCGTCGGGGTGAGCGGCGCCGTCACCGCCAAGGTGAGGCCGAAACCCAGCGAGAAGATCCAAAAGGGGACCGCTCCCTTGAAGCTGAGCAACACCACGAACAGGAGGATCCTGAAGGCGAAGGTAGCCGCGATGGGGATCTTGTTGCCGATCGCGTCCGCGGCAGGCCCGGCGAGCAGGATCCCGACCAGGCTGAGAAGGCCGAGCCAGGCGAGCATGTTGGCTCCCACCTCGTCGGAGATGCCGTAGTCGGTGACCATGGCCACCAGATGGGTGGTGACTAGGTAGTCCGCGCCGCCGCAGACGAACATGACGAAGGTGAACAACCACAGGGAGCGGGTGCGCATGGCCTCGCGAGAGGGTCAGGCCGGACCGGGGCGTCTGCGGCACGAGACGGTCCCGCGAGCGAGTTCACCCTGCCCCGTGGCTCGCCGCCGGTCGTGCCGGTCGCGCGCCCCGTAGGGCTGGAGCCCGAGTCTGTCCGGGATCGCCCCGGATGACCCCGAACACGAGGGGCAGATTGACGACCAGGGAGAGGACGGCGATCCACAGGCTCGTGACTTCGCCAGCCGGAGACGAGGATCATGTCCGAAAAGACCGGTATCAGGAAGAACTGGCCGAAGCAGCTGCCGGCGAGCGCCAGGCTGATGGCCAGTCCTCTGCGCTCTCTCGAACCAGTTGCCGATGATCGAGCCGAAGATGGGGCTGTGATCCCTCCGAGTCCGGCTGCACTCAGGACTCCGTAGTAGAGCGAGGAACTGCCACAGCGAATCCATGGTCGCCATGAGCGCGTAGCCGGCCGCGAAGAGGAGGGTCGACCCCGCGATCACCCACTTGGGCCCATAGCGGTCGTACAGGCGGCCGGTGACGATGGTCGCCACCGCAAACACGGCCATGTTGAGAAAGACCGCCGACGATATCGCGCCGCGGCTCCAGCCGAACTCGTCGGCCATCGGCTTCACCATGACGCCGATGATGGAGCGGCCCCCGGTGTTCAGGAACAGGATGACGAACGAGGCGGCGAGTATGTACCACCCGTAGAACACGCGAGGGCCGCGGCTGAAGTCGTTCATGCGGATATCGGGCTCATCGTCCCACCTCCGGTGGGCATGCGGGTCCACACGCGTAGCTGGTGATGAGCGATTCTATCGCGATCGCGAACCCGCTCCAGGCACGTACAAGGGCGCGTGGTCGTCGTTGAGGATACAACCCGCGACTTCCATCGTCTTAAGACGCTCGACGCTTGCTTTGGCGGCCGGCCGGTCTGCCCGTCGGTGCGCCGCGGCCCTGCCAGGCGCGACGGCTACGCCGCCCGCCGGGTCTCAGTGGTAGTCGGGCCGGAAGCTAATCCGGCTTCCGGGCCTGGGGCGGCTGCGCCGGCACTGTCCGGCGCCGCCATCATCGACCGCGCCCAGTCGCGTTTATCCCACAACGCGCAGCCTCCTCCAGCTTCGCTCAGGTGCTCACCGCTCTCGCGGATGTTCCTGAGAAGCCGCGATTGCAGCGCGACCCGAAGCGGCACCTCTCGGAGATTGGTGTCGGACAAGGGAGAGAACGGACATGGTTCGAGATCTCCCTCGGCCCTCACATGCGCGAAGCCCTCGCCGGCAGTACGGGCGAAATAGAAGGCCAGTCCGGGGCCGCGGCGGCTGACATGAGCCAGGCCCCACCCGCTGCTGCCGCCCCCCGGATAGCTCCGATGGCCGGTGGCCGGCACGGTCGGCCACGCCTACTGCCTCGAGGGCCTCGCGCGCCAGCATCTGCGCGTCGCGCCGGGACTTCCCCGAATAGTGCGCGGCCACAGCCACGTTGTCGAGAGCCATCATCGTGGAGACCAGGTTGAAACCCTGGAAGATGAAGCCGATCTCCTCGCGGAGCACCTTGGTCGTCGCCCGGGTGCTCAGGTCGTCAACCCGCCGGCCGTTCAGCCACACTTCGTCGGAGTCGGGCCCGTCGAGGCAGCCCATCATGTGGAGCATCGTCGACGTCGACGCTCTGCGCGGGCCGGATGGAGGGGTCTTTCCCGATGGGGGGTTAAATAACCGCGCCCGGCGCGCTACCCTAGAGCGACTGCGTTCGCGGCGCGAGAGCCGCGGCCGGGAGTTTCGGGGGGAGGAGTGGCATGGAACAGGGACCGGTACGGGTGATGATCGTCGACGACCACGCGGTGGTTCGCAGTGGGTTGTCGGCGTTCTTGATGGCCTACGACGACCTGGAGTTCGTGGGCGAGGCGAGCGGCGGCCTGGAGGCCGTGCGCAAGTGCCCTGAGTTCCGGCCCGACGTGGTGCTGATGGACCTGGTGATGCCGGAGGTGGACGGCTCAGAGGCCACCCGGCTCATCCGGGAGGCCTGCCCCCACGTGCAGGTCATCGCACTCACCAGCTACAAGGAAGAGGATCTCGTGCAGGGGGCGCTCAAAGCGGGCGCCATCGGCTACCTGCTGAAGAACGTCTCGGCGGACGAGCTGGCCAACGCCATCCGGGCCGCGCATGCCGGCCGCCCGACGCTGGCGCCCGAGGCGGCCGAAGTACTCATACGGGCTACAACCCATCCCGCCGAGCCCGACCCGGGCCTCACCGAGCGGGAACTGGAGATACTGCACTTGATGGTCGACGGCCTGAGCAATCCCGAGATAGCCAAGAAACTGTTCGTGAGCCGCTCGACGGTCAAGTTCCACGTGAGTAACATCTTGATGAAGCTCGGGGCCGACAGCCGCACCGAGGCCGCGTCGATGGCCATCCACGGGAGATTGGTCAAATGAGACCCGCCGGATCTCGCGGGCGCGCGGCGCGATGGCTCGCGCGCTGTCCTGCCTTGGCGGGCGCGGCCCTGCTTGCCTGCACACTAGTGACGACCGGCCTCGTCGGAGCAGGGTGCGGAAACAGCCGCTCTTCCGACACATCCTCAACGGAGAAAAGGGTACAACTCGTCTACCAGGATTGGAGGACCGAGTGGTTCCCTCCTATGGCTCAGAAAGAGCTGACGATCTTCCAGGCGGAGCATCCCAAGCTCAGCGTCTACTACACGCCGGATCCCGAGAACCTCGCCGACCAGATGCCGCTCGACATGCAGGCCGGCAACGCGCCTGACGTCTTTCAGGGGTGCTGCGAGTTCTTCCCCGTATGGAATGAGAAAGGCTACGTGCTCGACCTGCGCAAGTACGTGGAAACCGACCTGGACCCGGCCATCGTCGCCGACTGGGATCCGGCCCAGTACAAGGCCTTCTTCGACGCGAGTGGACGCCAGTTCGGCGTGCCGAAGTACCAGGGCACCCTGGTCCTCTATTACAACAAGGACATCTTCGACAAGTACGGGGTCGCCTATCCTGACGCCTCCTGGACCTACCACGACTACCAGACGGCCATGGAGAAGCTGACTCGCGACACCAACGGCGACGGCCTGACCGACATCTGGGGCAGCATGCTGGATATCGGTTGGGACCGGCTGCAGGTCCACATCAACGCCTGGGGCGGTAACATCGTGGACCCCAACGATCCGACCAAGTGCGTCATCGACAGCCCCGTGGCGCTCGCGGCTCTCGAATGGGTGCGGGCTCGCATGTGGGACGACAAGGTGATGGCTACGTTCACGGATGTGAACAACGTGGGTACCCAGGCGGCTTTCTATGGGGGCAAACTGGCCATGGTCGAAGACGGCTCCTGGGGACTCAAGAATATCCTGGAAAACGCGAACTTCCGTATCGGCGTGGCGCCCATGCCCGCGGGGCCGGTGAAGCGGGTGACGCTGAGCACGACCGACGGCTTCGGTATCTACTCCGGGACGCGGCATCCGCAGGAGGCCTGGACTCTGGTGAAGTTCCTCGTGAGCAAGGAGTATGGGCTGGCCATGGCGGAGGCAAACCTGCTGCAGCCGGCCCGGCTTTCGCTCGTGGCGGACTGGCAGCGATTCGTGAAAGAGCAGTACCCGGAGAAGGCCAAGGACATGGATCTCGACGTGTTCGCCGCCCCACACCGTGAGGGCTACTCCGTCGTCCAGGAGGTTTTCCCCGGCAACATGGACGAAGCCACCCGCCTGCTAGCCGACGCCTTCACAAAGATCTTCACCCTGGGTCAGACGCCCATCGACATCCTGCACGACGTGAGCCGGCAGATCGAAGCGGCTCAGACTAACGCCGGGCAATAGCGCGTCGGTCCAGATCACCCCATGCAAGCTCTGTTTACGCGTAGCCGTTTGCGAAGAAGGATCCTGGCCTGGTCATTTGTCCCGACCGCGCTCATCCTTTTTGCCGTGGCGGTCGTCGCGGTCTACGCCTATGGGCGCGTGACCGAGCAGCAGGCCATACAACGCAACCAGGAACTCGCCCGCTTGTCGGCCACGAACCTGGCCGCCGAACTGAACCAGTTCGCCCTCGATCTCGGGACCCTGACTCGGCAAGCGAGCATCGAGTCAGGCCAAGTGGCGCAGCAGGAAGCGGCGCTGGCTGCCGCCTCGAACAAGCTCTCCATCTTCGATGCCGGGACGATCGTCCTCGATTCGCACGGCGCACTCGTCGCCGCCTGGCCCCGCCGGCAGAGCGATTACGGTGAGGACTGGTCGTCCCGCCCCTACTTCGCCCAGCTCTTGCGCTCGTCGCGACCTGTCTACTCAGATATCGCCCTCGACGGCGTGGACGGCGCGCGCGTGGTCACTGTCGCCGTCCCCATCACGGGAACCAAGGGAGAGTTTATCGGCGTCCTGGCGGGCATGTTCCGCGTGGGAGGGACCTCGGTGAGCGCGCTCTACGGCGATATCGCCAAACTCCGTGTGGGCGTGAGTGGAGACGTATACGTCGTCGATGGGAACGGCCGGGTGATCCAACACCCAGATGCGACCCTGGTAGGCATGGACTTGACGTCTCAGGAGATCGTCCGGGACGTCGTATCCGGCCATACGGGCGCTCAGCGCACTCGCGATCTCAACCAGAGAGACGTCGTCGCCGCCTATGCCCCCGTCCCCGGGACAAACTGGGGCCTCATCGCGATAGAAGATTGGTCCACCCTCATTGGCCCTTTCCAGGGATACCGCACCTTTCTTCTTCTGCTACTTGTTCTCGGGCTGTTGGTCCCATCGCTGGTGGTGTGGTTCGGCGTCCGCCGGGTGACGCGCCCGGTGCAGACGCTCACCGAAGCCGCCCGAAAGGTGGCGGCAGGCGACTTCGAGCATTCAGTGAGCATCACCACGCATGATGAGCTGCAGGATCTCGCGGAGCAGTTCAACATCATGTCCCTGCAACTTCGCGACTCGTACGCCGAGCTGGACAAGCGGGTGGCCGCCCGAACCCAGGAACTCGCCACGCTCAACGCTGTCGCCGCGGTCGTCAGCCAATCCCTCGACCTGGAACGGATCCTCGACGATGCGCTCGGCGAGATAATGGCCGACCTGGGCTTCGAGGCGGGAGTGGCCTTCATGCTCCCCGAGAGAGAGGGACAGGGAGGCGAGGTCCGTCTGATCGCGTCGCGAAACCTGCCCGCCGACGTGCTCGCCAGCATCCGCACCCGTCCCCCTGAGTACCTAGAGCGGCGGCTGACAGCGCTCGAGGGGCAGCCGGCGCCCCTCCCGATGGGCTCCATTTCCGAGGAACTCCGCGGTCTGTTGGAGCCGGCCGGCTGGCGCTCCATGATCCAGATCCCGGTGAACGCGAAGGGGACGGTCTTTGGAGCTCTGATGCTCCTCACCCGCCGGGAACCGGATTCTTCTCCCGAACAACTGTCCTCGCTCGCCGCCCTCGGCAATCAGATCGGAATGGCCGTCGACAACGCTCGTCTCTACGAACACGCGGAAGAGTCTGCCGCCGCGGCGGAAAGGAACCGCCTGGCCCGCGACCTGCATGACGCCGTCAGTCAGACCCTCTTTTCCGTGAGCCTGATCGCCGAGGTCCTGCCCCGCATCTACGCGAGAGATCCGGTCCAGGGGGCGCAACGGCTGGACGAGCTGCGCCAGCTGACCCGAGGAGCGCTGGCCGAGATGCGCACCCTTCTATTGGAACTACGCCCGGCGGCGCTGGCCGAGGCGAACTTGAGCGACTTGCTCAAGCAGTTGGGCGAGGCGGTGACCGGCCGGGCCCGCATCCCGGTTGAGGTGAGGACCGAGGACACCGACGCGTTGCCCACCGAGGTCCGCGTGGCCCTCTACCGAATCGCTCAAGAGGCTCTGAACAACGTGGCCAAGCACTCGGGGGCCGCCACGGCGACGGTGTCCTTGTCGCCGCTGGCCGAGCCCAGGGGAGGGCTCCGTCTGGTGATACAAGACGACGGGACGGGTTTCGATCCCGCCGAGGCAGGGACCGGACAGCTTGGCCTGGGCATCATGAAAGAGCGGGCCGAAGCGATCAAAGCGAGCCTGACCATCAGTTCCGCGCCTGGCCAGGGGACCACCGTTTCCGTCACCTGGTCGCCCGGGCACACGGCCCAAGAGCTACGCAACTAGCCAGCCGGCCAGGCTTCAAACCGTCCACTTGCCGCTGGGCGCCGGGGCCGCCCTGAGGCACAGTTGACCCATGAGGACTCTTCTTGCAGATGACAACGGCGAGATCCGAGCGGCTCTTCGTCTGCTCCTCGAAGAACTGGGCGAGACGGACGTCCTCGAGGCGGGCGACCTGGGCCAGGCCCTCGCGGCCCTTGAGCCCGCGGGCGTCGACGTGATCTTGCTCGACTGGGAGCTTCCCCAGGGGGACTACGCCGGTGGGAGCACGGCGGAGTTCGTCAGGGAGTCGAAGCAGAGAGCGCCAGGCTGCCGGATGATCGCGATGAGCGGCAGACCGGAGTCGCGCGGCGAGTCGTTGAGGGCCGGCTGCGACGCTTTCGTCAGCAAGAACGACCCGCCGGACCAGCTCCTAGCCCTGCTCGGAGTGGGGCGGTGTGACTGCGGGGTCCCCCCCAATCGGCCGGCGAAAGACTAGCCATGTAGCGGGCCATCATTCCCTGCATCCGCCCGTTTCTCTTGCTCCTGCCGCTCGGTACGCTGGAAGGGCAGACTAAGAGAAAGGGCACCCGCCCACACCCGAACAGGAGGACTCATGCACACGCCAGCGCCGCCTTATCCAACCGCGACCGCGTATCCCTTGACCTTCCGCGTCGACTACCCGGACAAGCCTCTCAATAGGCTCACGACCGTGTTCCGCTTCCTGTGGATCATCCCGATCCTCGTCATCGCCTGTTTGGTGGCCTCGGGGACGATCTCGCAAGACGGTTCTGACAACGCCTGGCAGCCGGCCGTCGGTGGTCTTCTGTTCCTGCCCCTGGTGCTGATGATCCTGTTCCGCAAGAAGTACCCGCGTTGGTGGTTCGACTGGAACCTCCAGCTCACGCGGTTCCTGGCGCGAGTCTGGGTCTACGCGGCACTTCTTCGAGACGAGTACCCCTCCACCGACGAGGAGCAGGCGGTGCATCTCGACTTCCCCTATCCCGACGCCAAGCAACTCAGCCGCGGGCTTCCGCTGATCAAGTGGTTCCTGGTCATCCCTCACTGGATCGTGCTCTTCTTCCTGTGGATAGGAGCCGTCGTCTGCGTCATCATCGCCTGGTTCGCCATCCTCTTCACCGGCAAGTACCCACGGGGCCTCTTCGACTACGTGGTCGGGGTGCAGCGCTGGTCGCTGCGGGTCTCGGCCTACGCCGTTCTGCTGGTCACCGACCAGTA
Source organism: uncultured Actinomycetes bacterium (assembly GCA_963809395.1). Lineage (GTDB taxonomy): Bacteria > Actinomycetota > Thermoleophilia > RBG-16-64-13 > RBG-16-64-13 > CAWEJM01. The sequence continues at coordinate 34,321 of CAWEJM010000011.1, forward strand.
CCCGCCGTTCAACCTCTTCTCCGAATAGCGGAAGGCGAGAAACGATGAAGTCCCCGTACAGAAGAAACGCGATAGCCGCGGGAGTCCTGCTTCATCGCTTGCTCGGCCGCAAGCATACTGAGCCTCGTTCCGTTGGGCTCGATGCTCGACGCCCCGGTCGATCTCGCCAGGCTGGCGGCGAACGACAACCGGGTGGTATTGACAGCGCTCATCGAGTTCGTGTGGGCCGCTACCGCCGCGGGCATCGCCATAGCACTCTATCCGGTCTTGAGAAAGCACAACCGAGCGCTGGCCCTTGGATCGGTCGCCGCCAGGGTCGTCGAGGGCGTATTCGTTCTCGTCGGCACTCTCAGCCTATTGGTGCTGCTCACCTTGAGCCAGGAATCCGTGGCGGCAGGTTCTGCCGGCTCATCCTCTTGGCTGGCCTCGGGAGACCTGTTGCTTGCGGTACGTGACTGGGTGCACGGGTTCATCATGTCCCTCCCGTTTGCTCCTAGGTGCTCTCATGTACTACTACTTGCTGTACAGATCGACGACTCGTCCCCCGATGGCTGTCGGGTTGGGGCCTCGTTGGAGCCGGGTTGTGTTTGGTGGCGACCGTGTACGCCGGCTTCACCCAGGAGTTCGGCTTCTCGACGGTCAATACCGTGCTCAACATCCCGATAGGTGTCCAGGAGATGGTCTTGGCCGTGTGGTTGATAGTCAAAGGATTCAATCGGTCGGCACTGGCTTCCGGCGCCGGAAGCCAAGGGGTAGTCGAGACGGGACTTACGAACCAGGCCAGCCGGAGAGAGCCTTCGTGAAAGCCGCTGTATACACAGCATACGGAGGGCCGGAGGTGCTTCACCTCAAAGAGGTGGAGAAGCCGACGCCAAAGGGTGATGAGGTGCTGGTCCGCGTCCATGCGACCACGGTGACCATCGGGGATACGATAATGCGGAGCCTCGAGATCCCTGGTTCTCGTTGGCAGCGACTCTTCGCTCGGATCTACCTGGGTATCAAGGCGCCGAAAAGGACCATCCTGGGGATGGAACTAGCCGGTGAGATCGAGGCCGTGGGCAAGGACGTGAAGCGTTTCGAGAAGGGCGACCGGGTGTTTGCCTCTACCTTCGGGGTCAACTTCGGTGGCTATGCCGAGTACAAATGCCTCCCGGAAGACGGGATGATTGCCACGAAACCGGCCAACTTGAGCTATGAGGAAGCCGCCGCTCTTCCTGGCGGGGCGATGACCGCATTGCGTTGTCTTCGAAAGGGCGGTGTCAGGAGCGGACAGAAGGTGCTCATCTACGGCGCTTCCGGGGCGGTCGGCACGTATGCGGTGCAGATGGCCAAGCACCTTGGGGCAGAGGTGACCGGGGTGTGCAGTACCACCAATCTGGAACTGGTGAGATCTCTCGGCGCCGACAAGGTTCTTGACTACACCCAGGAGGACTTCACCCTGAGCGCCGGGACCTATGATGTTGTGTTCGATGCGGTGGGGAAGCTCGACTCCTCGCACGGCAAGAAGGCTCTCAAGAAGGCAGGTACCTATCTCAACGTTCTCACCGCATCAGGCAGAGGCGAAAAGAGCGAGGATCTTCTCTTCGTCAAGGAGCTTGCCGAGACCGGCAAGATCAGGCCGGTCGTCGATCGGCGCTATCCGCTGGAGCAGATCGTCGAGGCCCACCGGTATGTCGACAAGGGGCACAAGAAGGGCAACGTCGCCATCGCCGTGGATCACCACGACGCCTAGGACGGAGGGACCATGACTTCAGCGGCCCCATCGGAGCCAAGAAGGAGCAAGGCGGAGAAGTTCTGGGATATACTCGCCCGCACCTGGGGCAAACCGACCGAGGAGTCCGACCAGACCGACACCAAGGTCCTGGCCAAGACCAGGCCGTATCTCAAAGCCACCGATACCGTCCTGGACTACGGGTGCGCGAAGGGCAGCGTAGACCTGAAGCTTGCCGCTGCCGTCAAGGCGATCCACGGAATCGATATCTCGTCCAAGATGATCGCTACTGCACGAGAAGCGGCAGAGGCGCGCAAGGTCGCCACTGTGTCCTTCGCCAAAGCCACGATATTCGACGAAAGCCTCGATCGTGAGTCATTCGACGTAGTCCTGGCCTTCAACATATTCCACTTGCTGGAAGACGCACCCAAGGCTCTGCTAGAGGATAGGCGAACTGCTGAAACCGGGAGGTTTGCTCATATCGGTGACGCCTTGCTTGGGGGAGAAGGGGACAGTGCCGGTCAGAAGCGTGATGCTTCTCGTGAGCTTGGCCGGCAGGCTGGGACTGATCCCCTACGTGTGGCGCTGCACGGTCGGGGAGTTGCGGAAGTCCATGGATGCCGCGGGTTTGGTCACCATCGAGATCGAGGAGTTGGTCCACAGCACCTCAGAGTACTTCGTGGTGGCGCAGAAGACACCCTGAGCCACATACCCGCAAACGCTTGCAGGTTGTCACGTTTGCGCTTAAGCTGACCGGCGACATGCCAAGAAAGCAAGAAGACCCAGTGCTGCCGCCCGTCCGATGATCGATCGTCTCCGCCGATCCTGGAAGAGCCCGGCAGGCCGCGGGTTCATCATGCTCGCCGCGATGCAGCTCTGCTACGGCTTCGCCTACAGCGCGCAGAACAACGTCATCACCAACTTCTTCGAGGACGTCCTCCACTTCAGCGGACCTCAGTTCGGCTACATGACGGCCATCCGCGAGTTCGGAGGGCTCACCCTCATCCTGCTCACGGCGCTTCTCTACCGGGTGTCGATACCGCGGCTGACTTCCGGCGCCATGTTCCTGGTGGCCCTCGGCTTCGGGCTCTTCGGCATCGCCACCGGCTTCGTGTCGGTGATCCCGTGGATCCTCATCAGCAGCTTTGGGATGCACACCATACTGCAGACCCAGTACTCACTCGGCATGAGCCTCACGACGCAGGAGAGAAGCGGCCGCGTGCTCGGACGCATGGCGGCCTTCAACCAGGTGGGCACGTTCGCAGCCCTGGTGGTCGTCTTCCTCATCTTCCACTTCCACTTGCTCTCGTACGAGATGACGTTCGTGCTCATCGGCATAGTCGCGTTCGTCGGCGCCGTCGCTATCTTTCGCTTCCCCCATCTGCACGACGGGGAGGAACGCAAGGTGGCGTCCAAGCGAGATCCCATCGTGTGGCGCAAGGACTATCGTTACTACTATCTGCTCAACCTGCTGGACGGCGTACGCCAGCAGATCTTCTTCTCGTTCGGTCTCTGGGTGCTGGTCAACCGGTTCAAGCTCGGGGTCGAGGATATCTCGCTCCTCCTGCTGACGGTCACGTTCGTGGGCATCGTGTCCTCCTCGTACGTGGGGAGGCTGATCGACCGCCTCGGCGAGCGGCGGATCTTGCAGGCCATCAACATCGGCTACGTGGTCGCGCTGGGCGGCTATGCCCTGTCGGGCCAGGTGTACCTGGCCTGCGTCTTCTACGTCATCTACTCCTTCATCTCCCCGTTCTCCACCATCGGAGCGTCGACCTATCTGCGCAAGATCGCCGTTCCCGAGGAGATCGCCCCCAGCCTGGCGATGGGAGTCACCATTCTCCATGCCACAGCCGTCGTGGTGCCGGTGGCGGCGGGGATCATCCTGAACTTCGTCGGCTACCGGATCCCCTTCTTCATCGCCTGCGCCGCCGCGCTTGTCATGGTGGGAGTCACGCAGCGCCTGGATCCTGCGAAGCAGCGGACGGCCGCCCGCGTGGCGCTGGATGAGGCGAGGTCGGCAACCTAAAGCGGGACAGGAGTTGTTGACTAGCGGCCGAGGGCGGCTGGGTGTGGGCAAAGTCAAACCTGAGGATGGACCCTACGATCGAGTGCTTCTCCGCTACCGGATCTCGACAGTCTATACGTTTTCCAGCCTGCGACCGCACAAAAGACGATGAGTCCAACCATGGCGACCGCCGCCGCCGGTGAATCAGGGTTCCACAGATCAACCGATGCGGCCACGGCCCCGGCCACACCAAGTACCACGCCGGTCCAGCCGATCCCCTTGCCGAACTTCGGATTCTTGATCATTGCCGCTCCAAGGCAGATGACCCCGATCGTTGCGAGGATTAGTCCCACAGTTAACAGAGCGTCGAATACCGCGTAGGAGGCCTTCCACAGTTCCAGCGCAGCCTCGTTGTTGATCGTTGCCCCCGGAGCATGCACGAGGTCGGAGACCGCCAGCGTAGTGATGTGCGGAAGCGCTCCGGCCGCAAGGACGACGAGTCCGCCAATACCTAGAACGCTACCGAACAATGCCGGCGCGAGACGCTCTTGTCGAAGGGCACGATACAGCGCCAGGAAGAGAGGGATCCACAGGATCATGACCGCAAGGTAGAGACCGTCTTCGAACGTGCGGGCAACCCGAATCCCAGGAAAGCCCGTCGGCTCATTTGTATCTGATCCCACAAAGACGGCCACGATCACAAAGACGATGACAAGAACGATGCTTCCGACCATGCCGCCAAGACCGCCCCACCTCAGGACGCCTTTTTCCTGTTCGCTGAAAGCCTCGGCGGTAGGCGACGATACTCCCGCGATTCGTGCTGTTGTTCCGTTTCTGCTCAAGGTCGTCTCCCTTTGCTTAGTCGAGCGCTCAAGGCTGCAGCGTGAAGGGCGGATACTCATCGGTGACGAGTAAAACCGCGTACGCGATCACTCGCAGCCACCAACGGTTCACGCCCTCGACGAAATCGAACAGGCTGCGCGGGTAGGTTCCGGTGAATAGGATGGCGAACCAGGCGATGACGATGCAGACCGCGGCCGCTATGCACAGAAACGCCAGGACGAACCAGTGGGGGATAGCGAGAAACCACTTAACGAGCGGCAGGCCGCGGCTGAGTCTCTCGGCATCAGGATAGGGGATATCTAGATGGACAGCCTGCTCTTCGTCTGTTGACGGGTACTCGTCTCGCATCAATTGCAGGTAGACCTGCACGCGCATGTAGAAGCGCGCGAACTGAAGGTTCCACTCATACCACCAGCGCGGGTACTTCTTTCGGAAGAGCAGCATCAGCACCAGTGGTAGGAAAAGGAAGCCGCCCACCGCCCAACTCCAGGTGTACGCTTCGCCGTGCCAGTCAACGGTACCGCTGGCCAGCAGTCCCAGGATGATGCAGATGGGGATGGCGGCGAAAATGCGAAAGAACGTCGTCAACCGGTCGAGCTTCGGCTTGTACTCCACGTGAAAGGACAGCGGATACGGCTGCTGCTGCATCGAAGCCTCCTTTGGTAGAGCCTCGAGGCTCTCCCGATGACGGTTCTCTTGGTGTAAGCATAGGGAGGCTGCTGGGTCCCGGGACCGGCCGGGGGCAGGGTTGTGCACCTAGCCATTGGGACAGTCTCGCGGTACGTCGCAGAGCACTGGGGCGGCGACCGAGGCGTCTCCCCGGGAGAAACAGGGCGTCTATTTCGGGCTCCGGCTCCTGCCAAGAAAGCCATAGACCTGGCTGCCCCCGGATAGGATGCCCATGGCAAGGGCCGCCCATAGCAGGTAGAGCGAGATGGTCACCCCGGTATGCAGCTCAAGAATGCCCGACAAGACGAAGAAGAACAGGGCTATGCTCTGGAGGACCATCTTGATCTTGCCAAAGGCGTTCGCCGGTCGCGAGTCCCCGGTGCGCAGCAAGATACTGCCGCCGATCAAGCTCACAACCAACTCCAGTACGATGAAGGCCAGCATGATCTGGACCACCAGATACTTGTACCCGATCCAGGCGAGGACCGTGACCACCAAGAGTTTGTCCGCCAGGGGGTCGAGTAACGTGCCGGCTCGCGTGATCTGATTCCGAGTCCGGGCAAGAGCACCGTCGATGAAATCGGTACAAACTGCCACGACGAAGACCCCGAGCGCCCACCAGCGCAGATCGACGTAAAAGAGCAGAAGAAGCAGCGGTATAAAGACGAGGCGTGCGATCGTCAGCGAGTTCGGGCGAGTGCTCCTCGGAAAAAGCCGGAGCAGGGCCTTTTGCACCAGGGTGTCGGTAAACCGTTGCGCGGTGGGGGATGCCCGATTCTGCTCAGAGTCCTCCCCACGACCATTTGCCCACCTGCCATTTTTCGCCATTGCGTGATCGTACTGCTGGAACCCGATTCTGTCGATACCTGACCATCGGCACGCATGTGAGGCGGGCGAGCCTGTTACAGCCTACGGGACCCCTAGAGTAGTGAAGATGATGCCTAAGCGGAGAATTTCCCGCACCCCCTAGCAGCCTCGTTCGGAGCGGGAACGGCGACCAGTGCCGCAGAGATCACCGGTCCGGCCATATGATCCTTGCCTCAAGGGCCGCGGATGCGTCGGCCAGACCCGCAAAGACGCGAAACTCGCGGTCGGCCGTTAGGCCGGCGATGGTAAAGAGACGAAGAAGGTCAGTGCCGCATCCAACGCAACCCAGCCATCCCTTGGCTCGCAGCTTCCGCAAGACCGTGAGAATCACACCGAGCCCCCCGCTGTCGAGGTAGGGGCATTCGGTGAGGTCAAGCAGGATGTAAGAGCCGCCTAGGCTGAGGGCGTCCTGGAATGCGTCATCCAGGGCCAGAGAGGAGAAATGGTCGATATCCCCGACGACCCGCAGTAGGGGGACACCCAATAGTAAGGTCTTAGTGATCTCCATTAGTCTCCTCAAGAGAGTCCAGCTGCGCGAGCGGATCGCATTCTACGGGGCCAGAAGGGGAGGATTGGCCGTCCGCCTTGTCCACTGTATACCACCGTTTATCATTCCGGTAGGGGTGCGCGTAGGGGTGCAAACGGGGCGAGAGGGGACCTACTGTATGACACTCGGGTTCTTGCCCTGGGCTACGGCAACATCCTCGAGGAAGATAGAGGCTGTACTCATTCGCCGCCTTCCACTCCTCGCTGAACTCCCTGCCCGTCACTCTCATGCAGCGATCGTTCGCATCCACCGAGAAGACGGCCCAGGGCGCCTGGACCCAGTACTCGTCTTCCTTGGGCTCGGGAGTCCCGTAGTACCTGTCTTTGGTCAGCGGAAGGAGCAGCCGCTCGCCGACGCTGGCATCCAGAGGGAGGTCGTTCCGCACCTCATAGGTGACTCCCTCGACGACGACGGTGCCGTTGCCTCGCGCAAAAACAGTGATCGTTCCCGGGATTGTGTCGGGACCGAAAGCCCTTTCGACCGAGAGCACGTATCCCTTGTAGACCACGGGCTGATGCTCAGTACCGTCCGGGTCGTCCGGCTGGTAGGCAACGGGGTTTTGGCGGAAGGGCAGTACCTCGGTCACCGTGGCCAGTACCACGGCGTCGGCAAGCTTGTACGAGTACTCCGGATGGAGGTAGTCGAGCTTGGGCTCCCCCAGGAGTTCGATGACGGGGAGGGACGAGCTCGTGGTGATCCCCGCGATTGTGGTGGAAGCCTGGGAGACGCCGGTTGTCGTCGACTGCTGGGCGGATGACTCGCTGGCGATTTGCGATCCGCACGACGCCAGACCGACCGCCGCTCCCAGCAGGACTCCGCATGAGAAGACAACTGCCATCAATGGAGACGTACGTCCCACCGGCCCCTCCCCGTATCAGTCCCAGCCAGTCGTGCCCGTTGACGATTGAGCGACCCGATTGGCTCCGCCATCATCCTACGCCTTACTCCATCATATGTCCGGCAGGGGCGAGGGTGGGCCCTCATCAGGCCCGCCAACGCGAAGGGTTGACTACGCCCAGACTGCGGCGGTGACTCCCACCAAGACCAGTTCCGCCAGGGCCAACGCCGCCCCGCCGTGCCAGGGCTTGATCCGTTTGGGCTTGCCGTCGGGGCGCTCACGCAGTAGGGGACGACAGACAAGTGAGCCCAGCATTCCACCGGCCGAGCCTACCAGCACACCGTAGAACGTCTCCAGGGCAACGGCAAATACCAGCATGCCACCGAATCCGGGACTGTCATGGTCATAAAAGGAAGACAGAACGGCCCCGAACAACCCAAGCGCCAGCCCCAATCCCGTGCCGTAGAGCCAGTTTGGTCGACTGCGTGCGCATAAGGTCACGACGAGGCCCCCGGCCAAGAGAGGAACCACCAGCAGAGCGAATTGTGCACCTGCAGGACCCGTGTCGAGGGGACCCCAGTCTAGTCGCCAAGGGAGGAGGTAGGGGGCGACCGTTACCACGCCTCCAGCCACTACACTCCGGTAGTGGAGAAGCCCTTGGTTGCGCGCCCTCAGGCACTTCGCGAATCTCACGAACTTGGAGCTCCCGTTCCATGCGATCAAAGACGTCAGCCCTCTTGCCGCCGGCTCGTACACCTCACCGGTCTTAGTACTCTCGGAGAATGCGATGACCGACTTCTCGCCGCTCAAGGACATCTATCCCAACTTGACGGAGAAGGACTTCGAGCTGAACTAGCTGTTGCCGGCGAGAGCGCACTCGAGCGCGCGGCAGCGTAGCTACCGGGATGCCGGCCCTCATGCCGGCTCTCGCGGATGCCGATATCCCCATTCGTGGCGAAACGGGGAGCACCATCCGCATCCCCGCTCCCGGCGTCGGAGTTGAGCAATCGTTGAACGGGGAGAACAATGACTCGACTGGATAGCCGGAAGCGCCCAAGTCTCTTGAGGCCATCAAACGCCTTGAAGACGCTGTGTTTTGCCGTACTGATGGGCACGCTGCTCTTATCGCTGCCGGGATGTGCCGACAACGACAGCGCGGTCAACGGCTATCCCATTGCTTCTGACGCTCAGACCACGGCTCAAAGGATGCTTTCCTTTCCATTCACGGTTTCTTCCCCGCCTCCTGTGGAAAAACTCAGCCTGGTCTCTGAATACGATTCATTGGGATACGGTGCCTGGACATACGGATCGCCGCTTCCGATCGTGGAGCGGAAGGACCTCATGCCAGGGAGGGGACACGTATGAAACGCCAACCAGAGACCAGCAGCTACTCAATTTCTTCGCCTTCACCGACATCCACATCACCGACGAGGAAGCGCCAAACCAGCTGATCTACCTCCAACAACTGAACCCGACCTACTCGGGGGGGAACACTTCCATCTACTCCCCGGTGATGGGTTACACCACCCAAGTCCTTGACGCCGCCATTCAGACGGCCAACGCCCTTCATAAGAAGAACCCTTTCGATTTTGCGATCTCCTTGGGCGATACCTGCAACAACACTTCCTACAACGAACTCAGGTGGTACATCGACGTCATCGACGGCAAATTGATCACTCCGAGCTCCGGAGCTCACCTGGGAGCCGACACCATCGACTACCAGAAGCCGTTCCAGGCCGCCGGCCTGGACAAGTCGATCCCTTGGTACCAGGCGCTCGGCAACCACGATCACTTCATGATCGGTTCGTTCCCGGTGGATGCCGACCCGTCTCTTGGCCTCCGCGAGTCATACGTCAGCGACACGGTCTGGGCCGTGCCGGATTTCCTGGTCCCCAATCCATCGGCCTTCCCAGCCCTGTTCAACATGGAGAACATGAAGGCGGCGCCCAAATACTACGGTGGCGTCATCGATGGATCGACTCCCTCTGGAAACCGTTATCAACACGGGGCCTGTCACGTCTGGCTCCGTGGCCGTCACTCCTCCCAAGGTGGCAGCCGACCCCGACCGCCGCTCGCTGACGAGAACGGAGTGGGTCCAGGAGTTCTTCAAGACGTCCTCCAGCCCGGCGGGTCACGGATTCAACCTGGTCGACCCAGCACAGGAGAACGGTTTTGCCTGCTATAGCTTCCTGCCAAAAGCCGACGTGCCGCTCAAGGTCATCGTGCTGGACGATACCCAGTCGGAGACCGACGGCTCAACCGACATCCATGGCCACGGGTTCCTTGACGAGAAGCGATGGACTTGGCTCAAGGCGGAACTCGCGGCCGGCCAGGCCGCCAACCAACTCATGATCATCGCGGCGCACGTCCCCATCGGTGTGGTCCAGATAGGTGGCGAGACCGAATGGTGGCTCGGGGGCAAGACCGCCGCGAATCCGCTCGGCGATGGCTCCACTACCACTCAGAATGCCGTGACCCTGGAAGAAATGGTCAAGACGCTTCAGAACACGCCGAACCTCCTGATGTGGATCGCCGGACATCGGCACCTCAACACCGTCAAGGCATTTCCCGGGGCCACGCCCGAACAGGGTTTCTGGCAGGTCGAGACCTCGTCACTGCGTGATTTCCCGCAGCAGTTCCGCACGTTCAGCATCTACCTCAACAGTGACTACAGCATCTCGATCGAGACGATCAACGTCGACCCCGCGGTCGCAGACGGTACGCCCGCGGCGACATCAAGGAAGTACGCCATCGCGGCGCAACAGATAGTCCAGACTAATCAGACCGCGAGCAACGCGAACGTTGCCGGCGTGGGCAAACCCCCGGCATTCATCCCGGTCCCCAGCATGGACCCCACTCGCCCCCAGGGTACTCCGGATGCCACCAACCAGTTCCTGGACCCGAGCATCCGGTTTGTGGATCTGTCGAAAGCTGCAAGTCCCGTCCCATACAACGCGTCGTACAACGCAACGCTGTACAAGCAATTGAGTCCCGAGATGAGGGCATATCTGAAGACCATGTTCGGGAAATGAGAGGGCGCGGGAGGATCGGAGCGAAGCTGCCATCAGGCTGACCTGCGGGCCGCCAAGCGGGATCGCCGCTGCGGAAGTCGACACCACTCGATGTCTAAGGAAACGGCGGCCCACCCCCGCCCCGCGGGCCCCGTGCGAGAGGGAGCGCAGTCTGACCCAAGCCAAGAGAAGAGGCAACAAAGACTATCATCGGGACCTGGGCACAGCGAGTGTCTCGGGCGTCGGCACGGCAGCGCTCCGACTGAGCGCCAACCGCGGCTGCTCAGGCGGTGGTCAGAGGGTTGCTGGCGCCGGCGCGCGGGGAAACGCTGTCAATGCTGGGCGAGCGCAGGCAGGGGGTCATGAACGACGGGCGCGCGAGAGCTTGTCGCCGTGCCGGCGCGCCCACTATTTTCCCCGTAATCCTGCCTCAGTACCGCACGCTTGACGCGATCCACCTTTGTACCTCATGCTACTATGCATAGCAGCGCTAGGTATGGTCGACGATCGGAGTGGCAAGGCGGCGATGAATATCTCCAAGGAGCTTGTTGCCGCATCCGCGACCCCCATAGTTCTGGCGATCCTGCACGCGTCGGATAGCTACGGCTACGCCATCATCCAGAAGGTCCGGGAGGTATCAGACGATCGTCTCACCTGGACCGACGGCATGCTCTACCCGGTTCTCCATCGTCTTGAGGAGGCGGGCTTCGTGGTCTCCCGGTGGGAGGGCGCGGAGACGGGGCGTCGACGCAAATACTACCGACTGACCGACGCTGGAATGGTCGAGCTCGGCGCGTCTCCGAGAGCAGTGGCTGGTTGTCCACCATTCTCTGGAGCGACTGGCCGGCGCCACTAACCCGGGAGACGAAGATGTTTGAGCTCGAGTCGCAGGTCCGCAAGTGGAGGGGCCACCTGAGGTCATCGGGCGCTCTGGGCGCAGAGGAGCTGGAAGAGCTCGAGTCTCATCTCCGCGACAGTATCGACGACCTTACGGCCCGGGGAGTGACCGCTGAGGAGGCCTTCCTGCTCTCGGTCCGGCGTATGGGCGACACAGATGCGCTGGGCGATGAGTTCGCCAAAGTCAGCACCGAGAGTCTCTGGCGGCAACTGCTCGTGCCCGCACCTGATGAGCCGTCTCGCCGGCATCAGCGCACCGAGGTCCTTTTCGTCATCGGATTGGCGATCCTGGGGGGACTGCTGGCGAAGATCCCGGCACTATTCGGCTTGAACATAGACGAGGATCACGCGCTCGTCTACCTTACGAACGCCTCCCTGTTCATCCTCCCTCCCGTGGCCGTCTACCTCATGTGGAAACGGTCCCTCTCGCTGCGCTTCATCCTGGCGGCTGTGACGGTCTTCGTTGCCGCCGCACTGCTCGTCAACCTCTATCCGCTCCGCGATCCAAGCGATACGGCTGGACTGGTCGCGATCCATCTGCCCATCGCCCTGATCCTCTTCCTGGGCGTCCTCTACGGCGGACCGGGCTGGAAGAAGGCCGGCACCCGGTTGGATTTCGTCCGGTTCGTGGGCGAAGTCTTCATCTACGCGGTGCTGATCGGATTGGGCGGGTTGGTGCTGATAGGCGTCTCCATCGTGATGTTCGATTTCGTTGACATCGACCTCAGCACCTTCATCCTCAATTGGGTAGCGGTCTTCGGTGGCGGCGCCCTGCTTGTGGTTTCCGCGTATCTGGTGGAGCGGAAGAAGGGGCGGATCGAGACCATCGCGCCCGTGCTGGCCCGCATATTCACCCCGTTGTTCCTCGTAGTCCTCCTCAGTCTGCTCGTGGCCATGCTGGTAACACGGAGAGCGCCCTCCGAGGACCGGGAGCTTCTCATCTGGTTCGATCTTCTTCTGGTCTTGGTCCTGGGCCTGACTCTGTACACGATGAGTGCGCGAGACGCTGAGGAGCCCACCAAACTGTGGGACATGATGACGCTCGCACTCGTCATCGGCGCGCTGGTAATCGATGGGACAGCTCTTTCCGGCATCGTCTCGCGCCTTGCGGAACACGGCGTCACCGCCAACAGGCTCGCGGCCTTAGGGGAGAACATAGTGCTCTTGGTCAATCTGGTGCTTGTGGCTATAGGGTACGGCCGCTTCATCTTTGGACGGCTTCGATATCAAGCAGTCGTGGAATTGCAGATGCGCTACCTACCCGTCTATGCCGTCTGGGCCACCACAGTTGTGATCGTGTTCCCGCCGCTTTTCGGGTTCCGGTGATGCTCAGTCACACTGTCGGCGGCTACTGGTCCGCTCTTTTAGGCGGAAGGAGCCACCGCGAGCGGGTTTTGTGCCGCTGCGCTGCGGGGACTTATCCAACGCAGCGCTGATACCGAGAGGCCGCGAGACCAGGCGGCGATTGTGAGGTTCTGATGTACACGCGAGTTCCTACCTTCCAGATCAGTGCGGAGAAGATTGACGCCGCCATCAGCCATTTCAGAGATGTGACTGTGCCTGAGCTGCGCAAGCTTCCCGGTTTTGAGGGGGCGACGTTGCTCGTGAGTCGAGAAAAGGGGATGACTCGAGCAATCGTCCGCTGGGACAGTCGCCAGACTCTCGACTCGTCACTTGAGGCAACGAAGGGTCTACGGGCAGAATATACGGAGAAGTTCGGCGCAGAACTGGTGTCGCTTGAGGAATTCGAGGTGGCCGTAGAGGTCTAGCCCCACCCCTACGACCTGACAGAAACGGGACCTCCCCTCCGGCCGAGCTCGGTAACGAGGAGGGCTACTCGGCTCCGATTCGGAATGCTGCGGATTCCGACGATGGCTTGAGCAACTTGAGACTTGGGCAGCCCCGTAGAGACAAAACCCCGGAAGCTCGGTCCTCATGCTCCACCCTCATCTCATCATATCCGGCAGGGGCGATATTGTGACGCGCGCGGGTGTTCGATCAGTGATAGGCGCCCCCCTCTTTGGATGGTTGCCCAACCAGCCCATTTCGTCGATCAAATGCCACTGTGTATCACCACTGTGTATCAACCTAGTAGGGGTGCGCGTAGGGGTGCAGCGGCCCTTTTGGGGGGTTCAGAGGGTCGACTGAGCGGACCAGAAGTGGCCCGTATGCAGGGGAAACTGATATGCCCTCGGGGCGAATCGAACGCCCGGCCAAAGGTTTAGGAAACCTCTGCTCTATCCCCTGAGCTACGAGGGCGCAAACAAGATCCGACGCGGAGCCGCGCACACCATGCCCGGCCCCGATTCGGTCCGCAGATTCTAGCACCACCCGCCGCCCGCCTACCCGGGGCGGCTTCTCGCTTCGTGGACCGCCTATCAGTCTCGACCGCGCCCCGGCGCCCCCTCCGCAACCGAGGCCGGCGCGCCTCTCGGATCCGGCTCACCCCGGCGCGCCATTTCAGCCCTCCGGGGCCCATGCTAGACTGAATCACCGTATGGACGTCGTCTTCACCAGCATCTACGCTCGCGCCTGTATGGGCGCCGGCTTGGCCGTGCTCACCGGAGTGCGCGCCTTCCTCCCCGTCGCCTTCCTGGCCCTGTACTCGCGGCTGGAGTTCGCCAGCGCCCCGATCCTCGACGGCACTGCCTTCGCCTTCCTCGAGAAGATCTGGGTCATCGCCCTGTTCTTCGCCCTGGCGGTCATCGAGCTGGCCGTCGACAAGATGCCCGCGCTTCCAGCAGACCCGCGACCAGGTGATGCAGCCCATCAAGATCGTCCTCGGCGGCATGGTCTTCGCCGCCGCCATGGCTCCCGAGGGCTGGATCGCCATGGCCGTCTCCGGCGTCCTCGGACTGGTCATCGCCGGCCTGGCCGACCGCGCCCGCCGCTCCATGCGCCCCGACGCCGGTGCCGGCACCGGCCCCATCATCCTCATGAGCATCTACGAAGATATCGCCGTCCTCATCGGCACCCTGCTCTTCGTGCTCGTGCCCCTCATCGGCGCGCTTCTCGCCTTCTTTCTCTTCCTGCTCACCTACCGCCTCCAGCGGAGGCGCAAGCGCAAGCACAAAGGTCTGCGTATCCTTAAGGGGTAGGTTTGCAAAAGGGTTCGTTCCCCGGCACGGGACCAGCCGCACCGGTGGAGATCGTGGGCGCTGAACCATCCGTGAAACCGACTTCGCCAACCTCCGCCATCGCATGGTCGAGGAACAGCTCCGTCGCCGCGGTCTCATCGACGAACGAGTGCTGGCCGCCATGGAGAAAGTCCCCCGCCATCTGTTCGTGCCCGCATCCCAGCGCCGGTCGGCCTACGACGACGGCCCGCTTCCCATCGGATTGGGCCAGACCATCTCTCAACCGTACATGGTGGCCCGCATGACCGAACTTCTCCGCCTCTCCCCGCGACTCGCGAGTGCTGGAGATCGGCACCGGCTCCGGCTATCAGGCGGCCGTGCTGGCGGAATCGGCCGGCAGCGTGTGGACCATGGAGCGCCACGCCGACCTAGCCCGCCGGGCGGAGGAGCTGCTTGCCCGGCTGGGCTACACCAACGTCCGGGTGATCACCGGCGACGGCACTCTGGGCTTCCCCGAAGCCGCCCCCTATGACGGCATCGTGGTGACGGCCGCCGCGCCCTACGTGCCCGAGAGCCTTCGCGAGCAGTTGGCCGTTGGTGGCCGGCTGGTCATACCGGTGGAGGCCGGCTACAACCAAGACCTCACGCTCATCGAGAGGCTGCCGGACGAGGTGCCCCCGAGCCCGCCGGGCGCGGCGGGCGCCGGGGCGGCGGGCCAACAGACCCCTGGGGCAGCGGGCGACGCCGCGCCCGGCGCGGCGCCGCGGCCGCGGTACCGCGAGACCTCCATCCTGGGCTGCACCTTCGTTCCCCTCATCGGCCAACAGGGATACCGGGAATGAGCGACGCGCCGATCCGCGTGCACGTGCTTGTCGAGGGCCGGGTGCAGGGAGTCTGGTTCCGCGACAGCGCCTGGCAGCAGGCCACCCGCCTGGGAGTGAACGGGTGGGTGCGCAACCTCCCCGACGGCCGCGTGGAGGCGACGTACGAAGGCCCGCGCGACGCGGTCGAGGAGTTGGTGGCCTGGACCCGTCGGGGCCCGGAGCGGGCCACGGTCACAACGGTCGAGGTCTACGATGAGGAGCCGAAAGGGGAGCGGGGCTTCAGCGTCCGCTGACGATGCGGGAGGCTCCGAGGTCTCCGAGGGCGCTGGGAAGAACCCCGCGTTCTTCCCGTCGCACTCGCCCGGCCAGCGCCCTCGCGATCCGCGTCAGGCCAACATGCCCAGGTCTGCCGCGGTCTTCTCGTAGAGTTGCTCCCTCTCGGCCGGCGACAAGGCCTGACTCTCCAGGAAGTCCATGCATGCGCTCGCGTTCTCGAAGGGGTAGTCCGTGCCGAGGGCCATCTTGTCGATGCCCAGGGCGTCCTTCGTGCAGGCGAAAGCCTGGCTGGAATAGTTGCCGCTCGTCGTGACGATCATGTTGCTTTTGAGGTAGTCACCCGGCAGCCGCTTCAGTTCCGGGGCCACCGCGGGGTCGGTCCACACGTGCCCACCGTGGAAGGGCCGATTGACGCGGTCCATCATGAAGGTGAGCCCCTCGCCGTAGTGGCCCAGAATGATCTTCAACTTCGGAAAGACGTCGAAAGCCCCGCTGAAGATGAGGCGCATCATCACCATCGCCGTCTCCGCTCCAAAGCCGAAGGACGCCCCTGCCAACGCCTGCCCGTACGTGCGGAACTGCGGGATCATGGGGACCGTGGGGTGGAGGTAGACGGGGATGTCCAACTCCTCTGCCTTGGCGAGGATCGGCCAAAACCGCTTTTCGTCGAGGTAGGAGTTGCCGAAGTTGCAGAACGTGTTCCAGCCGACGAAACCCAGTTCCTTTATACACCGCTCCAACTCTTTGACGGCCGCCTCGGGATCTTTGGGAGCGAGACTGGCATAGCCTCTGTACCGGTCCGGGTGCCGGTCGATCGCTTCGGCTAAGGCGTCATTCGATTTCCGTGCCACCTGCACGCCCAGCGAGGGCTCGAAAGGCTCAGCTCCAGGCGCGACCACCGAGAGCACCGCCACGTCCACTCCCGCCTTGTCCATGGCCTGCAGGCGCTCCCCGTCCAGGTCACCGAGCTTGGCTTCCCAGAACGGCTGCCAGGCGTCCGCCGCGGAGTACATGATCGGGGTCGCCCCGTCTTTCTTGACCACCCGGGGGTAGCCCGCCTGATTGCCGACTAGGGCATCAACGAACGCTTGCGAGACAAAGTGATTCTCAAGGTCGATCTTCTTCACTGCGGCAGTTTCCTTTCATGCTGGGCTCCGCGACGATCCCGCGTTGTCACAGACCGGTCGGTGAGATACCCAATCCCTATACCACCGCGACTTCGGGAAAGTCAAAGCGGAGGTGCCATTTCGGCCGCATGCGCAGGGCCCGCGCGAGTACATGCGGCACCGCGCTCCGTCTCGCTACAGATTCGCCGGTCTCTCCTCCAGCACTACCGAGATGACCGACGTGGTGCCGTTCCGATCGACGGTCACCTGCACCGTGTCCCCGGGCTTCTTGTCTCTGATGGCCACCAGGAGGTCGCTCGACTACGACCATGTCCTTGTCGTCGATCTTGATGATGATGTCGCCCTGCTTGATGCCGGCCTTGTCCGCCGGACCGCCCGCGGTCACTTCGGCCACCAGGATCCCCGACGACCGCGACAGCCCGAACTGCTGCTGCAGGTCGGCGGTCACCGTCTGGGTGCTCACTCCGAGGTAGGCGTGGGTGGCCTTGCCGGTCTTGATGATCTCATCGGCCACCTGGGTGGCCACCACCGACGGGATGGCGAAGCCGATGTTGACGGCCCCCGTCGACCCGGGCGGAAGGTAGGCCACGTTGATCCCTATCACCTGGCCGCTCGCGTTCGCCAAGGCGCCTCCCGAGTTCCCCGGGCTGATGGGCGCGTCGGTCTGGATCAAGTTGTTGAGGGCCACTCCCTCGGTCCCCTGTCACGCCCTCGATGCTCCGAGCCAGACCGGAGACGATGCCCAGGGTCACCGAGTTCTCGTATCCCAAGGGACTCCCGATGGCGATGGCGTACTCGCCCACTTTCGGCTGCTCGGTGACGAAGGTCGCCACGGGAAGTTGCGAACCGGCGCTCCACTTTGACCACCGCCAGATCGGTGAGGGGATCGCGGCCCACGATGGTGGCCGGCATCTTCTCCCCGGTGGCAAGGGTGACCTCCAGTTTGCTCACCGGATCGCCGTTGTCGTCGGTGACCACGTGGTTGTTGGTGAGGATCATGCCGTCGGCGGTGTAGATGACCCCCGAGCCTTCACCCGAGTACTGCTGCTGCTGCCCGAACGGCCCCTGGACGGTGCCGGACATGGCGATGTTGACCACGCTGGGCCCCAGTTTGGTCGCCACCACCTGAGCGGGGCTGGCCAGGCCGTCGGCGCTCGCGGCCGCGGTGAAGATGGTGGACCCGGTCGTCGCCGCTGGTCGCCGCGGCCCGCGCGACTGCGGTGCCGGTAGGCTGGGTGATCGTGGTTATGGGCGACGCGGTGGACGTCGTGCGCTGCCGGTCTCGATGGTGCACCCGCTCAGACCGAAGGCTGCCCCGCCCACCAAAGCGAGAGCGACCACCATCTCCACCACTGCCCACCGTATGCGTTGCCGCAGCTCGGCGGCGATGAGCACCCGCCCTCGATCGTTGTCATAGTAAGCGCCTCCTCAAAGGATTCCCTTCGTTGTATCCACGATCCCGCCGCGACAGCACCGAGCGGCGACTCATCGCATGAGTACCCGGCGCGCACGCTGTACACGGGACATGCATGATACCGGCGCGAGCGCTCAGCGAGCGCATGACCGGCGGCGCTTTTTACGGGCGCCTTACTCGCCGTCGCCTACACTTCTCCCCAGGCGCGACAGGGTATCATCGCGACACCACGCGAGCATGCAGCGTCGCGGTAGCGGGGAACAGGAGAGGGAGTGCGGGTCCTACTGGTCGAAGACGAAGAGCGCCTGGCCACCACCATCGCCCGCGGCCTGCGCCGCGAGGGTATGGCCGTCGACGTGGTGCTCGACGGAAAGGCGGCCCTGGCCAAGACCGCCGTCAACAGCTACGACGTGGTCGTTCTCGACCGCAACCTACCGCTGGTCCACGGCGACGACGTCTGCAGGGAGCTGGTCGCGCGCCAATCGCTGGCCCGCATCCTCATGCTCACGGCGGCCGGCTCCATCCAAGACCGGGTCACCGGCCTCGACCTGGGGGCCGACGACTACCTGCCCAAGCCCTTCGCTCTGAAGGAATTGGTCGCGCGCATCCGAGCCCTCGGCCGGCGGGCGGTGACCCCGGTGCCCCCGGTCCTCAGCACCGGCGACCTCACGCTCGATCCCGCCCGCCACGTGGCCGAGCGGGCCGGCCGCGACCTGGGCCTGACCAAGAAGGAATTCGGCGTGCTCGAGGTGCTCCTCTCGGCGGAGGGCCGGGTGGTGAGCGCCGAGGAGCTGCTGGAGAAGGTGTGGGACGAGAACACCGATCCCTTCACCAACGTGGTGCGAGTCACCATCATGACGCTGCGACGCAAGATCGGCGATCCGCCCGCTCATCGAGACCATCGCCGGCGTGGGCTACAAGATATGACCCCCGAGCCCCTCACCGGCGCGGCCGGCGCCGGCGACGCGCCCGAGCCGGCCGACGCGCCCGAAGTCCAAGCCCAACCGTCTGCCGGCGCCGGCGCCGCGCCTTCGCTCGAGGAGCGCCACCGTCGCAGCCCCACCATCCGCCTCAAGCTGACCCTCTGGTACGGGGGCCTGTTCCTCCTTGCCGGCGTCCTTCTCATCGCCATCAACTTCTTCATGGTCCGCGACAGCCTCACTCCCGCGCCGGAAAAGGCCCGAGCGGCGGTGGCCGAGCGCTTCGGCATCCCCCCGGAGGCTCTGGAGTTCGAGAGCATGCCGGGCGTGCTGGGGCACCTGCCCCCCGGAGAGATGCAGCGATACGTGCAGATCAACGGCATCCCCCTGCCCCGCCTGCTCGACGAGGCGCAACGCGAGCTGAAGGCGGAGGCGCTCCGCCAGTTGTGGATCAGATCGCTGCTCGCCTTGGCCATCATGGCGGTGATCACTTTCGGTCTCGCCTGGGTGTTGGCCGGCCGCATGCTGCGGCCGCTGCACGCCATCACCAGCACTGCCCGTAGACTGTCGGAGTCGACGCTGCACGAGCGCATCGCCCTCAAGGGGCCGCGCGACGAGCTGAAGGAACTGGCCGACACCTTCGACGGCATGTTGGCCCGGCTCGACACGGCCTTCACCGCTCAGAAGGAGTTCGTGGCCAACGCCTCGCACGAACTGCGCACGCCCCTCACCATCATCCGCACCGAGATCGACGTGGCCCTCAGCGACCCCGACCTCTCCCCGCGACGAGCTGCAGGAGATGGGCACCGCCGTCAGCGAGGCCGTGGACCGGAGCGAGAAGCTCATCGACGGCCTGCTGGTGCTCGCCCGCGCCGACACCTCGCCCGACCTGGTCGACCTCGATCTGGCCGAGCTCGCGGAGGGCGAGGTGGATCTGTCGTCCGACGAAGCCGACGCCCTCGGCCTACGCCTGGAGCTCGACCTGCAATCCGGCGCCGGTCAAGGGCGACCAGGCCCTCCTCGAGCGGCTGGTGGGCAACCTCGTGGAGAACGCCATCCGCCACAACCTGCAGGACGGTTGGTTCTCGGTGAAGACGAGCGTGGAGGGAGATCGGGCGATCCTGCAGGTGGCCAACAGCGGGCCGGTGGTGTCCTCCCGAGGAGGTCGACCGCCTGTTCGACCGCTTCTACCGGCCCGACAGGTCGCGCAGCCGAAAGACCGGCGGCTTCGGGCTGGGCCTCTCCATCGTCAAGTCGGTGGCGACGGCTCACGGCGGCTCGGTGCAGTTGGTGGCGCCCCCGACGGGCGGTCTGGCCGTGACCGTCAGTCTGGCGGCCGCACGTCCGGCAGATCCAGGTAGCGGCTCATAGCCAGAGCCACCTGCGCCCGCTGCGCCCCCGCCCAGGGGCTGAACTTCTGCTCCGTGTATCCCGACATCAGACCCAGGCCGGCGACCAGCGCGACGTCGGCGGCCGCATACTCGGGGACGTCGGTGAAAGCGGAGCCGTCGGCTGGCTCTGGGCGGCAGCGGCTCCGGCCGGCGGCTGCCTCGGCGGCTCGACCGTAGCCCTTCAGCTGCCGGACCATGCGGGCCAGTATCTGAGCCAACTGCACCCGGGTGATGGCGCCCGCGGGCTTGAAGACCAGCGTCCCGTCCGGGCCCTGAGTCCCCGACCACCAGACCGGCGGCGGCCGCCTCCTCCACGAAGTCGAACGGGTAGGAGACGCGGCTTCCCTGGGAGTCGAACCGCGGCGGAACGTCGGGGAAGGTGGGCGAATCGACCTTCTCCACCTCGGCCGTGTGCAGCCCCCCGACCAGGGTCGCCACCTTGGCCACCTGAGCCCGGGTGATGGTGTCGCCGGGCCCGAAGTAGTTGCCGTCGTAGCCGCTCATGAAGCCCTCTTGCACCATGCGGGCGATGGCCTGCCCGGCGTCGGTGCCCGTGTCCACGTCGAGGAAGAGGCGATCTCCCTTGAGCATGGTGGAGACGGTCACGAACTCGTAGCCCTTGGCCCGCAACCGGGAGACGATGCTGGGAATGGCCTCGGCCGTGTGCGGGGCCGAGAGGTGCATGACCACGATGGCGCCATTGTGGGCGTGGCCGACCACGTGGTTGGCGATGGCGGCGGCCGAGCCGCCGGCCCAGTCGCGCGGGTCGACGTCCCACAGCACCAGGTAGCGAAAGCCCTCGCTGCCGGCGACCGCCGCCACCTGCGAGTTGGTCGAACCGTAGGGAGGACGGAAGAGGGGCACGGTCCGCGCCCCGGTGACCTTGCGGAAGGCGTCGGTGCCCGCCGCCGATCTGGGCGGCCATGCCCGCCGAGGAGAGCTTCGGCAGAACCGGGTGCGACCAGGTGTGGTCGCCCACCTCGAAGAGCCCCAGCGTCATGCCCTTGACGATCTCCTGGTTGATGGCGGGATAGGCGTTCACCGACGATCCGATGACGAACAGCGTCGCCGGGCACCTCGTGGCTCTCGAGCGCCCGGAGCGTGGCCAGCGCCCGGCTGACGTTGGTGTTGTCGTCGAAGGTCAGGGCGATCTGCTTGCGCTCGCTCGAGCCGCGGTAGACCACCGACGCCGAAGCCGCCGAGGCCGACCCCGGTCCACAGAGCAGGAGCCGACGCGCACAGCGCCAGGACAGGCGACCGCGCGACCCACCGTGCGAAGCGCCGCGCCGCATCTACACCAGCGGAGAGCACGATCACGAAGGCGCCCAGCAGCAGCGTGTAGACGGCGAACAGCCGCAGCCGGTGCTTCTTGACGTAGCGCATGAAGAAGAACACGGCCAGCGAACCCCGATATCGCCGCCGCGACCGCACCCAGCCCGTAGGCCAGCCCGCTGCCGCCGGCGAAGCCGCCGCCGATGTCCTTCAGCTTGAAGATGAAGGCGCCGAGGATGGCCGGGATGCTGAGCAGGAACGAGAACCGCGCCGCCGTCTGCCGGTCGAAGCCCAGGAAGACGCCGGCCGCGATGGTGGCCCCCGAACGGCTCAGGCCGGGCGCGATGGCCAGAGCCTGGAAGCAGCCCACCACGAGAGCGTCCGCCGCCCGCATCTTGTCGAGCTGCGCCGGCTGCCGGTTGACCCTGCCCAGGGCGAGATCGGCGCCCCACAGGAGCAGGCTGGTGACTACCAGGAAGATGCCCACCGCCAGGGTGCTGGAGAACAAGCCCTCGAAGAAGTCGGAGAAGAGGAATCCGGCGAACGCCGCGGGGATGGAGCCGATCACCAGCCAGACAAGGAGACGCCGCCAGGATTTGACCTCCTGACGACTCATGCGACCGGGGGCCACGACCGAGACCACGATGTTGCCTCACGTCCCGGATGAAGTAGCCGAGCACGGCCACGAGGGTGGCCAGATGCACGAGCACGTCGAAGGCCAGCGTGGGGGCGGGGATGTTGAAGAACTCGGGCACGAGCACCAGGTGGGCCGAGCTGGACACGGGGAGGAACTCGGTGAACCCCTGCACTACTCCGAGTATGAGAGCATGGAGGACGGTCAAATCCTGGCCCGTTCCCTTTCGCTGCCGGACACGTCGGCGTGCAGCATATCGCTAGAAGGCTCGCAGAACTCCCGGCGAGCAGAGCGCCCCTACTGGAAAGCGCGGTTCCACCCAGGCGGATGGCCCCGATAGCCACCGCCGTCTTGAGCAGGTCGCCAAGCATGAAGGGAACGGCGCCCACGGCCGCCGCGTGACCGAAGACTGCCACCGGTGAACAGCGCGAGCCAGGGCACACCGAGAGCGTAGATCGCCACGCCGGCCAGCACGGCCCCGCCGCAAGCACGACCCACTCCCGGACCGGCACGCGCTCCAGCGGCTCCGGCGCCCAGCGGCGCGCGGGTCGTGCCCCGGGCCCAGCGCACGGCAAGCCCCATGAGGAAGCGCGGCGGGCAAGAAAGCCCACCAGATACCCACCGGTGGGACCGGCGAGCACAGCCAAGCCGCCCAGGCCGTTGTGGAAGACCGGGGCGCCCATCAGCCCGACGGCCAGATAGCCGGCCACGGCTGAGACGCCCAACGTCGGGCCCAGCAGGCCACCCACCAGGAGCACGGCCAGGGTCTGCATGGTCAGCGGCACGGGATAGAAGGGCACCGAGAGCCAGGCCGCGACGGTGAGCACTCCTATGCCGGCCAGCACCAGCGCGGTCCGGAGGACCAGCGGCTGCGCGAGACTCCTCCGCCAAACGGTCGACGCCGCACTTCCTGCATGGCCATCATGCCTGCCTTCATGTCTCTGATCCTCCTATCGCCCAACCCGCTCGGCGCGCAGTCTAGCGAGCGACTGGCGGAGGCTGTCAACCGCGCGATCGTCGGCCTAGTTTACGGCCCGCAAGGTCACGTCGCCGGCGAAGACCGCCACCGTCTCCCCCGAGGCGCGCCGCACCAGCAGCTGCCCTTCCGGCCCGATGCCGACCGCCTCGCCGGACGCCACCACGTCCTGCTGCCCCTGCCGCCGCGATCCCGACAGGACCTCCACCTGGCGCCCGGCCAGGGCGTCGCGCTGCCGCAGCGCCGCGAGGACGCCGGCGGCGCCGGAACCGCCGGGGCTGGTTGGCGCGCCGAGGCCGGGAGCCGCCGCGATCCTCCAAGTCGATCCACCGGCTGGTCAGCCGCGCGAGAAGCGCGGCCAGCAGCGGAGCCCGAGGCACCTCGTGGCCCAGGCGCTCCCGCAAAGAGACCGGCCGGGGCCGCCCGGCCCAGGCTTCGGCGTCCTCGGGCGCCAGGGCCGCCACCAAGCGCCGACGGCGCGCTGTTGACGTTCAGCCCGATGCCGGCCACCGCCCAGTGCAGACGATCGACGTCCATGGAGCCTTCGAGCAGGATGCCGCACACCTTCTCGTCCCCCAAGAGCACGTCGTTGGGCCATTTGACCGCGACCCGGCCCTCGAGGCCGGGGAGCGTCTCCAGCACCTCGGCTACAGCCAGCGCCGCGGCCAGGGAGAGCAGGTGCGCCTGCGCCGGCGCCAGGGAGGGACGGAGAAGCACGGAGAACGTCAGATCCTTTCCGGCCTCGCTCGACCACGTGCGCCCCAGACGCCCGCGGCCGCCGGTCTGCTCGTCGGTCACCATGAGCGCTCCGGCGGGAAGCGCGCCGGCGCCGCGCGGGGCCATGGCTTCCTTGAGGCTGAGATTCGTCGATTCGCAGCGGGGAAGATAGAGATAGGGGAGCCCTGCCATCCACGGCGTCTCCGGCCGCGACAGCCCCAGCAGGAACGGCAGCACCGCCTCGGCCGCCACCAGGTCGGCGAAGGGCCGCTCGAGCCGGTAACCGGCGCCGGGAAGAGATTCGACGGCGAAACCCAGCGTCCGCAGATGGTTCACATGCTTGTGCACGGCAGCGCGCGACAACCCTAAGGTCCGGGCAAGCGCCTCCCCAGAGATGGCCGCCAGGCACGCGTCCGCGCCTGCCTGTGGAAGCGTGCGAGTCAGCCGGGCGGCCAGCACCGCCCGATGGGCCAGACCCGCACCCACAACGCCACGAGCCACGGCCGCGTCCAATCGCTCGTGCAGATCCTCCGTGTCGACGGCACCAGGATTTGAGCTCCCGCTGAAGAAAACGTCTGCGGAGAGATCGTGGCCATTGCCATGGAAACCTTTAAGGTGCCCACGGCATCTGCTATTTTGTACCATCCTCGATTCCAGGAGTAAGCCCTTCTTGAGACAACAGAGAGCCACCCAGAACAAACTGCGCAACCGCACGCGATTCCGCATCCTCATAGCAGTCGGGTCCATCATCGCCCTCTTCGTGCTCGTCATCCTAGTCGACGCCGCCGTGTACTACAACAAGGTGCACACGGGAGTCAGCATCTCCGGCCACAACGTGGGAGGTCTCACTCGTGATGAGGCCGCGGCCCGGGTCACCGGGCTGATCGAAGGTGCTCAAGGACCGCGACATCGTCCTCACAAGCGGCGACAAGACCTGGACCGTGATGCCCGCCGACGTGGGAACAGACTTCGACGTGACGGGCGCGGCGTCTGCCGCGATGGCCGTCTCTCGGGAGAGCAACTTCTTCGTCGACCTGGGCCGGCGCTTCAAGCTCTATTTCAGTCACGTCGACGTGCCTCTCAACGGGACGGTCGACAGCGCGATGCTGGACAAGGTCCTGGCCGAGGTGGCCCAGGAGCTCGACGTGCCCCCTGTGAACGCGGGCCTGGCCATCGAGGGCGGCAAGATCAAGGAGATCGAAGGCCAGCAGGGCCGGGTGGTCGACCAGAACACCTTGCGCGAAGAGACTCAAGACATCGCTGTTCGCCCTGCACGCCGCCGAGCTGACTGTTCCTCTGGTGGTCCAAGAACCCGACCGTCCAAACTGAAGACAACCGGCGGGCGCTCGCCCAGGTCGAGACGATGATCGGTTCTCCCGTGACGCTCAAGGACGGCGACAAGACCTGGAGCCTGACTCCCGACCAGATCACCGCCTACATGGACTTCACCTCCGAGAATCAAAACGGCGTCTCTACCCTGGTCCCCTATCATCTCGGCCGCGAAGATGGGGCCCTTCTTCGACAGCATCGCCGACCGAGGTGGCGACAAAACCGGTGGACGCCACGTTCGACAGCGACGGAGAGAAGGCCTGGGTCGTCCCAGGGGTCTTAGGCAAGGCGCTGGACCCGGAGAAGACGGCCGAAGCCCTGACCGTGGCGTCCCTTTCGCCTAGTTCACGGACGGCTGAGGTGGTGGTCACCACCACCGAGCCTGACTTGACCACCGAAAAGGCCGAAGCCATGGGCATCAAGGACAAGCTGTCGAGCTACACCACCCCCGAGTACGTGGGCACCGCCAACCGGCAGGTGAACGTCAGGATCACCACCGAGTACGCCAGCAATGTCATGCTCGCCCCCGGCCAGGAGTACAACTTCGACAAGCAGATCGGGCCGCGCACGGCCGCGCGGGGCTACATGACCGCGCCGGGCATCGTCGGTCCGGGCAAACTGGAGGACGTGTTCGGCGGAGGCATCTGCCAGGTCTCCACCACGCTGTTCAACGCGGTGTTCTTCGCCGGGCTCGAGGTGACGGAGCGCAAGAACCACTCGATCTACATCAACCACTACCCCAAGGGCAGGGATGCGACGGTCAGCGCCAACGGACCCAACCTGCGCTTCAAGAACGACACCCAGAAGTACATCTGGATCAGGGGTACCTCCAACGGCATCAAGACCACGTTCACGATCTACGGCACGAGCGAGGGCCGGAAGGTCTCATACACCACCAGCGACTTCTACAACGGGGTGAGCCGCACCGAGGTGACCGTCCCCAACCCATCTCTTGGCCCGGGCACCACATTGGTCAAGCTCGGCGGCCAATCCGGGATGCAGTGCAAAGTGGTACGCACCGTCACGGCTGCCGACGGCACCGTCATCCACAAAGACACCTTCATCAGCACCTACCCGATGATCCCGCGCCAGATCGAGGTGGGCCCGAGCACGACGACCACGACTGTGCCCTCTTCGACGACGAGCACGACCGACACTCCGCCCACCTCGAACACGTCGACCACCAACTTCTAGACGCTGGCGCGACTCCTATCGAGGCTGCCGGCCGCGCGGTCCGGGGCCGAGCAACTCCCGGCAGATGCGACCGGGAAGCGCGTCTCTCGATTCCCGGTCCACCTCGAGCACCTTGGGCGCGGGACTACCTAGCCGCGGTATCAACTCGTCGACCAGCCAGGGTCGGCACACCACCAGCGCAGCCCGGTAGTCCCGGGAGCCGAGCACGGCGAAGGCCTCGATCCAGCCTCGCCCCGCCCGCAGTTCAAGGGGCCCTAACTCGTCCACGATGAGCAGGTCGCAGGGGGTCGACGCCAACAGGATTCGGTTCCCCCGTGCCCAGGCGTCGGCGCCGAGCTGCCAACCGGGAAGCGCCTCATCCGTCGTAGCCGCGCTCCCATTGGCGGCGGGCGCGTCAGCGCCGGGCGTACCAGCGCAGGGCGCACCCCGGCTCCCGAAGGGGAAGCGCTCTCCGGTGGAGAGGTCGACCACGAAGCGTGATTCGATACCCTGGTCCTCAGGACCTTGGCCCCCGGCGGTGGGGCTCGCATCAGTGGCAGCCGCGGTCCCG
Organism: uncultured Actinomycetes bacterium; assembly: GCA_963809395.1. Taxonomy (GTDB): domain Bacteria; phylum Actinomycetota; class Thermoleophilia; order RBG-16-64-13; family RBG-16-64-13; genus CAWEJM01. The sequence continues at coordinate 61,413 of CAWEJM010000011.1, forward strand.
GCGGCCCTCTCCGTCAGCAGACCGCGGACCGCATACCCCGACTCGCGTGCCTGTGCGGCCACGCGCGCGCAGACCACGCTCTTACCGGCGCCGTACTCACCGGTCAGGATGAAGATGTCTCCCCGTCGAGGCTTCGTCACAACTGGTAGTAGGAGCCACCTGCGCATGAACGGCACACCGTCTCGCCGTTGTCGACCACCTCGCGGGCGTCCTGGACCTTCTCGCCACAGCGCGCGCAGACGACCGTGCGAACCGGTCGGCCCGGCCTGTCTTCGATCGGCACGGCAACCGTAACCGGCGTGCAGGTGAAGAGCTGCTCGTCGGTCCAGTCGCTCCACAGCTCGAGCGGGTTGGTGTCACGGCCGGCGTGCGGCACTTCGGGCCTGGGGACCACACGCACCGCCCGGTCGGTGGCCAGGTCGACAAACGTGGCCGCCATCTTGCCGTAGTCGAGCCACTTGAGGCGGCGCCGCCCGAGAGTCACGCCGGCCACAACTGAAATGGCGTCGCTGGCGCAGCGATCCATCTCCACGTAGACCACGAGGTCGCGGTACGAACGGGGCTCGTCGATGCCCAACTCGCGGCAACCATAGCGGGCCAGGCGCACACCCATCACCATGCCGTGGCACAGATGGCCGTGGAAGGCCTGCGCCGCGGCGAGATCTTCCTCTAGCGTTCGCACCCTATTGTCTCCTTAGCGTGCCTTCAGGGCAGATGCGCACAACGCCTACTTGAATTCCATCGAGATCATATCTTTGACCCAGGCCTTACCATCCATACCCGGCATCACACCGTTCAGCTTGCCGTCGTCCCCGATGGCGATCATCGCGTCCGCACTTGCCTTGACGTCTGCGAGAGGCACTTCGGCCATGTAGCCGTCTGAGGCCCCCATGATCAGCGTTGTCGCCGCAGATTGAACCTTAAGAGTCGTGAAGAGATCGCTCAACCGGACCCCTCTGTACTGCTGGGCGCCCAGCTTGGGGTGCTCGGCGGTGACAGAGACCACGGCCATCTTCTCCAGCTCGGCGACCGTGAGGGTCATGGGGTTGTCGACCAGGCCCTTCACGACGATGCCGCCGCTTGCGCCCGAGGTTGAAGCGCCCGAGGTGGTTGTTTCAGCGGCGACCGTGGTCGTGGCACCGGCGGCTGTTGTCGCCGTGCTGTCGGAACTACCACAGGCACCGGCAAACGCCATCAAGCCGATCAGCATGAGCAATGCACCCATCAGCAGTACGGGTCGAACGCGTGGTCTCATCTCTTCGATTCTCCTTTTTGTATGTCTATCTTCAGGCATCCTGCCACGCAATCTGTCGCAGATGCCCACTTACTGGATCCTGACCGCCCGAGCCATGAGCTCCTGCAGCTGCGCATCGCTCGGGTCGAAGTGATAGAAGAGCTTGTAGAAGGCCTTCACTTCAGCCTTCATGTCGTATCGGTACAGATCGGGATACAGGAGGTTGCCCAGCCATCTGACACCGAGAATACGGCTGATGGAGGGCGGGCGGTCGAACCAATCGAACGGACCGCGGGGCACTTGATACACGCGCTTCTCCTTCACAGCCGTGATGGTCGCCCAATCGGAGCTCGTGGTGATCTGCTCGTAGACGTTGCTCTCCTGAGCCGGATCGCTGGCCACAAGGATCGTCTCCGGATTCCAGGCCAAGACCTGCTCCAGGGACACGGCGGCCATCCCGTACTCCGACACCTGTTCCACCTGAGCAACATTGGCGCCCCCCACCAGTTCCAGCACCTCTGTGTGCTCTGAACCTTCCTGATCCGTGTTCAGTCCCTTGTTGCCCTCGGCGTAATAGACCCCCACCCGCTTGGATTCCGGCAGCTTGGCCGTGTTGGCCTGGGCCTCTTCGATGACCCCGTCGCAGTACGCCGCCAGTTCTTCAGCACGCGCCTCCACTCCGAGAAGTTTGCCTATGTAGCGAAGGGTGTCCCCGCTCTTCACCAAGCTCCCGTCGATGATGATCACGGGAATGTTAAGCAATCCTTGAATCCGATCAGCGTCAGAGATTGCCGCGGCGTCCAGCGTACCCAAGCTGAGAACAACGTCGGGCGCACGTTTGATGATCTCCTCGACATTGCCGGTGGTGTTCTTGCCGAACCATCCCCCCAGTCCGACGACGCTCCGGTACTGTTCCGGGATGTACTGCTTTTCAAGAGCGGTGGGACTGATATTCCAGCCCACCAGCATGTCTGGTGCGAGCATGTACATGAGATTGGTGCCCATGGGACTGGTGCAGTAGACGGACTTGATAGGGTTGGGCACCGTGACCGTGCGTCCGGCCTGGTCGGTTAGGGTGACCGTGCTCCGTCCTCGCCTGGGTGGTCTCCGCTCCTTGGATTGCGTCGGTGGTCGAAGTGCCGCCGGCACCAGATCCACAGCCGGCTGCTACCCCCATCATCAGCAGAAGTGCCGAGGCTACGACCGCCATCACAGGAATGACCTTGGGGCAACGACCGATCTTCATGCTGTGCAACCTACTGCCCACCCGCTTTGGAAGACGTAATACTCACGGCAGTATAACCAGCCGGCATCAACGCGCGCAAGCCCCAGGTCGTCAGCAGCGGTACGAGCGGCGCACACCTTGAGCGCCGGATCCGTCTCCGGATCGCCCTCCAGAATGCGCACGGGGATGCCGTAGATGTCTTCCAGGCTCGACTCGGTGAGCACGGCATCGGGGCTGCCCAATGCGATCAGGCGCCCTTCTTTGATCAGTCCAACCTTGGAGGCACAAGCGAAGGCGTGGTTGGGAAAGTGGGAAGACATGAGCACGGCCAGGTCGCGCTCGTGCACCAGGGTCTTGATCAGAGCCAACAGGCGGGCTTGGTTGCCGAAGTCCAAATGAGAGGACGGCTCATCCATGATGAGCACCCGCGGTTCCTGGGCCAGAGCCCGGGCGATGAGGACCAGTTGGCGCTCCCCCCCGCTCAACTCGGTGTAGGGACGGTCGGCCAAATCGGCGATGTCCATGCGTTCGAGCGCCGCCCGGGCGACCTCCTCGTCGTGGCGAGAGGGAGTGGCCGTCAGAGGGATGTGAGCCGTGCGTCCGGTCAGCACCACGTCCATCACGTGGAAGGGAAATGGGGCCGTGTGCGCCTGGGGCACGTAGGCCATCAGCCGCGCCCGGCCGCGCCGCGACTGTCCCAGGATGCTCTTGCCGTCAACCAGCACCTCGCCCCACATGGGCTCGATCGCTCCCAGAATGGTGCGGAACAGCGTGGTCTTGCCCACCCCGTTGGGACCGAGAAGACAGAGGTTCTCGCCGGGCGCGACAGAAAGGTTGACGTGGCTGAGTACCGTACGCCGCCCGTAGCCGCAGGCGAGATCTCGCAGCTCGAGGATCACGCCCAGGCCCTCCTGGTGCGGGCGAGCAACAAGATGAAGAACGGCGCCCCGATAATGGCCGTGAGTATGCCGAGCGGCATCTCCAACGGTCCCGCCAGACGAGCCAGGTCGTCCACCAGGAGCAGGTAGACGCCGCCGATGACGGCCGACACGGGGAGAAGCTTGCCGTAGTCCGGACCCACCAGGCCGCGAGCCAGATGGGGGATGATCAGTCCCACCCAGCCGACGATGCCGGCCACGCTCACCGCGGAGGCGGTCATGAGGGTGCAGGCTCCGATCACGATCACGCGCAGCTTGCCCGTCTCGGCACCCATGGCCTGTGCCTCTTCCTCTCCGAAGGAAAGGGGATTGAGGTGCCAGCGCACCGCCAGCAGGGCCCCGCCGCCTACCACCATGGGACCGACGAGGATGAGAATGTCCTGTCGGTTAATGGCGGCCAAGCTGCCCATCAACCAGAACGTGATGGCCGGGAGCTTGTCGTACGGATCGGCAAGGACCTTCAGCACCGAGATGAGAGAGGTGAACACGGTGCCAACCAAGATGCCGGTCAGCACGAGGAACAGGGTGGGATCGCCCCGGCGCAGGCGGCCGGCCAAAGCGTAGGTGACGAGAACGGCGGCAAGGCCGAAACCAAGCGCGAGGATCTGGGTGACGAAGATGCTCTTCGACAGCATGATGCCGAGGGCGGCGCCGAAGCCCGCCCCGGCGGAGGCGCCCAGGATGTCGGGCGAGACCAGTGGGTTGCGGAACATGCCCTGATAGGCGCCACCGGAAAGGGAGAGGCCGGCGCCTATCAGCATGGCGGCCGCGATACGCGGCAGTCGTACGTTCAGGATGACGGTGCTTACGCTGTCCGGCACGGTAGCGTGAGTCAGGCCGAGTTTGGCCCCGAACACAATGAACAGCTCGCCGAGCGAGACGTGGTAGCGACCCAAGGTCAGCGATAGCAGGAAGACGACGATGGGCAGCAGGATGAGGCCAGGCAACCGGAGGCGTACGGCCACTGCCCTGAGTCTGGGGCCGAGGCCCGCTACCGGGGCCTCGGCCCCCTGCACTTCCGCTGTCTCCACAACACCGTCGGCCATATCCGTCAGTCCGCCGCCCTGCGTGCGCGCCCGCGGGCCGGGGCGCCGCTGGCCGCCGGGGCGCCGCACCGGCGCGCCAGGTCGTCTCTGGTGATCTGCACCATCCAGGCGCCGTTCTCGAAGGGGCCCTTCAGCCCGCCTTCCTGGCAGTATTGCCAGACCTGGTCGCGGTCCACGACCACGGTGCCGGCCAGCACGTCCACCCCGTGGTCGAACCACCAGGGGGCCAGAGGAACGCTCGGTCCCACCAGGGCCACGGTGGCCTGGGAGCAGAGCGCCAGCAGCCGGGGCAGGGTCTTGTTCGTGAGCGCAGTGCCGGTGATGAACACGTAGTCTTGGTCGGCCAGCACGTACTCGGCGGCGAAATCGGGAAGATCGTTGTCTTGGGGGTTCCTCTCCAACACGGTGAGAGTGCAACGCTCGGCCGCTGTCTCCATGTCGGGGAAATGACCGACGACGGCCACCTTCTTGCCGGCGATCTCATCGAGCATCTCGACGAAGATCCCGGGGGTGCGGAACTCCTCCAGCGGTCTGCCCAGCCAGCCCTCGAGCCGGTCGGGCGCGTTGTGAAAGGAATTGACCGCCGCCATGCCCAGGGACGCCTCGTAGAGGTTCCAGCTCTTGAGGTGGGTCGCCAGCTCGCGCAGCGGTCGGCCGGAATGTGGGGGGCGCAGAGCGCCTCCCCGAGAACCGCCCCGGTAGGTCATGGCGAGTCCCATCCCGCCGGAATCCACCAGGGTCCAGTTGCGTCCCACCAGACAGGAAGCCACCGTGGCATCCTCTGGAATCTCGTCCAAGAGCCTATCGTAGATGTCCCAACTTTCGCTCAACCCGCACCTGTTTCGCTCGTTATCGGATTGCGAGTATAACGCGGAACCGAAGAGCCGGATAGCGGCGGTAGAGTTGGCTGCTATCCTTGAGACACAGTGAAAGCACGCAACTTCGCCAAGGTGGTCAGACAGATGAAGACGATCGACTTCGAGACCCACTTCGCCACGCAGGGCTGGGTGGACGCACTGTACAGCAACCCGGGCCACCCCCGGTTCGCGCACGATCCGCAGAGCAAGAATCGCCGTCTCTATTACTTTCCCGAGGGCGGCGAGCCGTTCGGGGACGTGCTGCTCGAGAAGCTGCTCGAGATGGGCGCGCCGCCGCATCAAGGCGATGGACGAGGCCGGCGTCGACGTCGCGGTGGTCTCGCTGACGGCGCCCGGCATCGAACAGTTCGAGACCGCCCAGAGCATCCGGCTGGCCCGGGAGGCCAACGACATCCTGGCGGACGCGGTGGCGACGTACCCCGACCGGTACCGGGGCTACGCCGCTCTGCCGGTGAGAGACGTGGACGCCTCCGTCAAGGAGTTGGAGCGTGGGGTCAAAGACCTGGGCCTCATCGGCTGGAAGACGCACTGCAACTACGGCGATTCCTATCTGGACGAGAAACGCTACTGGCCCATCCTGGCCAAGGCCGAGGAGCTCGACGTGCCCATCTACCTCCATCCCACGGTGCCGAAGATCGCCGAGTTGCGCACCTACGGCGTGGCCCTCTCCGGGCCGCCCTTCGGGTTCGGGGTGGAAACGGCCATGGTCATGCTCCGCTTGATCCTGAGCGGCGCGTTCGACGCCTTCCCCAAGCTGAAGGTGGTGCTCGGGCACTACGGCGAGTTCTTGCCCTTCCTCATGCACCGCATCGACTGGGCCTACACCCGGCCGCACGTGATCTCCGACATCGGAGCCACTCCGCCGCTGAAGCGGAAGCCGAGCGACTACCTGCGGGAGAACATGTGGGTGTCGACGAGCGGCAACTACCTGGCGGCGGCCTTCAAGTGCACGCAGGACACTCTGGGCATGGACCGGATCCTGCTGGGCACCGACCATCCCTACGACAGCATGGCTGAGTGCCAGGGCTTCCTGGAAAGCTTGGGGCTGACCGACCGGGAGATGGCGCTGCTCTACAACGAGAACGCCGCCGCGCTGGGGGTCACCGTCTAGGCGTCGCCGCGCGGGCTCGAGCGCCTAGGCCGCGGCGCGCCGAGTCGACGCTCCCGACGCCTAGGCTTCGGGAGGAGGTTCCGCCGGAAGCTCGCCCGGCTCGGGGTCTTCCCAGTCGGAGAAGTGGAGCTGGAACGCCGCCTCCAGGGCCTCCGCGGCCGTCAGCGGCGAGCGCGCGATAGCGGGTCATCAGATCTTGAGCCCGGGGCGTGAGGTGCGAGCCGCCGCCGAGGCTGCCGCCCACGCTGCGGTCGAGCAGGGCGAAACCCAGCCGCTGCTCGGCCGCGTGCAGGATGCGCCAGGCCTTGTTGTACGACATGCCCAGTTCCGAGGCCGCCTTGCGGAGCGACCCCGTCTGCTCGACGCCGTCGAGAAGCCGGGCAGGGCCGTCTCCGAAGGCCCTGCCCCGATAGTCGAGCCAGATCTTGTACGCCAGTTTCATGGACGGCGCCTCGCCTCAGACCTGCGTGAGCGCGCCGGCGGGCGACCGTCTGCCGGCGCGGCTGCGGCTCCGGCGCGGCGCCGGCCGCCGGTCGGCGACCGGCGCGCGGCGCCGCCGGCTCCGAGGCGGCCATCGGCGGCGGCGTGCTTATGGGCGGCATGCTGGGCCGCGCCTCGGCGGCCACATCCGCGGAAGTGTCGCGCGACAGGTAGGTCTCGGTGCCGCAGTACGGGCAGCGGACCAGGCCCTTGCCGGCCAACTCGCAGCTGCCCGCCGCAGTTGGGGCAGCTGCCCTCCTTGATCTGGGCGGCCTCGGCCGACACCAGCTCGCCCTTGTCCCAGTTGACGTAGCCGCGGAACAGATCCTTGCCGATGAGGTCGTAGATGTAGGCCTTCACCTGGTCGCGGTTCAGGTTGCCCTCGATGGCCAGGTCGGCGACGCTCACCCGGCCCCGGGTCATGACCGAGTTGAGGATGGTCCGCTCCTTGTCGGCCTTGCTCTCCTCCTTGATCTCGCCCCGCGACGACATGAGCAGGTAGATGCCCACGGCCAAGAACGGCAGGGAGAACAGCACGAATCCCAGGGCCACTCCCGTCGCCCGCGAGCCCGTGGCCAAGCCGGCGCCCAGCCAGGCGTCGATGCCCAGGCTGACGATGATCAGCACGATCCCGATTATCCTGGTGCGCATCGTTCCCTCCTGGTCGCTCTGTAGTGAGCCGGCGCCCGGCCCGCGCGGGCCGGGCGCCGCGACCGAGTCACATCGCCGCCTATCCGGCGCTGAATCCTCCGCCGCCGCCGCCGCCGGAGAAGCCGCCGCCGAAGCCGCCGCCTCCGCCGCCGAACGCTCCCCGGCCCGAGCCACTGCTCGAAGGGGCCGAGGTCAGCACGCTCGACATGTTGTTCAGACTGCCGAACAGGCCGTCGGAGATGGTGTCAAGACTGAAACCGCCGCCGGGCACGCCGGGACCGCCCGCGCCAGCCGCCGCCCAGACCTCCCCCGAGACCGCCGCCGAGCCGCCCGTGTTGATGGGTCCGGAGCCGATCGGTATGGGGATGAACACGCGGGTGATACCACACCGGAGGAGGAACGTTCAGACCTTCAAAACGCCGCACCCACTGCTTCTCCACGCCGAAGGCGATGGCGTAGGGCAGGTACTTCTCGAAGGTCTCCTGGGCCGCGCCCATGTCCTGGAACCGGGTGAGATCGTGCAGGTAGTTGCGGAACGCCTCCCACTTCCGCTGCTCCTGCGCGCCTTTGGCGGTGCGCTGAGGCATGAGGGGAGCGAACACCCACACGATGATCACCGAGACGATGGAGCCGAGCAGGAACCAGCCCCAGCCGGGGACATCGGTCATGGCCATGATCACCGTCAGGACGCCCAGCACCACCGCCACCAGGAAGCCGTAGCCCACCCAGCGCGCCCGCACCTTCTTGGGGTTCTGATAGAAAAGCCCGGCTTTGGTCGTCTCGGTGTAGATCTGCTCCACGATCGGCCCCACGTGCGTGTAGAAGTGGTTCTTCAGTTCGTTGGTGGTGACCTGGTCGGGATGCTTCGAGTCGAAGAGCGACTCCGCCACCTTCTTCTCGAAGCCCTGGAGATCGTCGAGGGGCTTCCGGCGCGTGAAGATGGTCATCGGCTTGCCGAAGACGCCCTCCTTCTTGGTGTCGGTCATCTCCAGGTAGCCGCGCCTGGCCAGGTCGACGATGGTGGCGATCACCTCTTTCGTGTCGACCTTCTCGTCGATCAGGGCTCCCACCAGGCCGGGGAGAGAGATCGGACGGGGGCTCGCTCACGTACTTGGCGTAGACGGCCGCCGGGTCGTCACGACCGCGGCGCCGCCAGAGCAGGAACATGCACCAGGAAGGCGGCGATGGGAAGGATGAACCCCACCTTGGGAACGATGAAGGCCGCCACCCGGCGCGCGGTCCACGTGAACTTGACCACGTCCTTGGGGAAGCCGGTGACGATCCAGAAGTTGGTGTAGGGGGGGATGTCCGAGGCCTCGTAGACCATGGTGGAGGCGGCCGGCGAGGTGACGTTCGCCTGCACCCCGTAGCCGGACTGCACCGCCTGGGTCATCTTCTCCGCCGGCACCGAACCCGGCAGCTTGACGGTGGCCTTCACCGCTCCGATGGGCACCGGGGTCTCGGCGTCGAACACGTACCAGCGCAGTTCGTCGCCCTGGTCGAAGAACATGATCACGGCCTTGGCCCGGTAGTGGATGGTCCAGGTGGCCGAAGTGTCGGTGAGGTCGAAGTTGATCTTGATGATGCGCTGTCCGGACTCGCTGAGCGAGCTCCAGGTCCCGGGAGTGTCGCCCTTGGGGAAGGACGGTGCCGTTCGCGTCGCGCACCTCGATGTCGGTCATCCCGTCCATGTTCTGGGTGGGGATGTTGCGCCCGACGTAGTGGTAGTTGCCCTCGAACGTGAAGGTGACCGTCTCGTCGACCACCACGTCGCCGTTCTCCTGCACGTCGAGGAGGACGTCCATGTTGTCGATGCGCCAGTCCTTGGCCTGCGCCTGGGCAGCCGGTCCGGCCAGGAGGGCGAGGCAGCGCACGACGAGCGACCAGGACCGCGAGCAGCAGCCGGCGCTCACGGACGCCGGCGCGCCCGAGGCGCGCGCCGCATCGGTGCTCATTTCTTGTCGCTCCTCGGCGCGGCTCGTCGGCTCGGCGCCGGTGCCTCTGCTCGCCCGCGTCCGGACTTGCCCGCAAGCTGCTCTCCGCAGTTGGGGCAGAACTTCGAGCCGGCCGGCAGCGTGGCCTCGCACTTCGGGCAGGTGACGGTGGCCGAGAGGTTGGCGCCGCAATCCGGGCAGAACTTGCTGCCGTAGGGGATGTCGGCGCTGCAGTTGGGGCAGCGCACCTTGGGCTGCGCCCCGCCGGCCATGGCCTGCTGCAGCATGCCGGGGATCATCATGCCCAGGCCGGCGCCGGTGCCGAGACCCAGGCCGGCCGCGGCCGCCGTGCCCACGGTGCTGTCGCCACCGCCACCGCCGCCGCCACCGCCGCCCTTCGCCAGGTCGCCGATGGCCTGCGCGGCCTTGAACTGGAAGTACCGGTCCATGCCGCCCACGGCTTCCATGCCCGAGCGCTCGTCGATGCGCTTCTGCACTTCTTCCGGCGGCGAGATGGCGTTGATCAGGAAGTCCACGATCGCCAGGCCGTACTGGGCGAAGTCGTCCTTGATGCGCGCCTTGAGACCGGCGCCCAGCTCGTCGAAGTAGCGGGGCAGGTCGAGCACCGAGTCCAGGGTCTCGCCCAGGATGTCGGCCAGCCGTCCCACGATCACGCCCCGCAGGAAGTCCTCGATCTGGGTGTTGGTGAAGATGCCCCGCGTCCCCACGATCTTGACCACGAACAGCTTGGGATCGGTGATCTGGAAGGTGTAGATGCCGTTGGAGCGGAGCCGGATCATCTTGAACTCGGAGTCGCGGAACAAGATGGGCTCGGTGGTGCCCCACTTGAGGTCGGTGAAGGTACGCTGGCTGACGAAGTACACTTCGCACCGGAACGGGGTGTCGCCGAACAGCGGCGTGGTGATGATCGCGGTGAGCAGAGGGATGTTCTGGGTGGCCAGGGTGTGCCGCCCGGCCCCGAAGACGTCGTAGGCCTTGCCGTCGCGGAAGAACACCGCCCACTGGCTCTCGCGCACGATCAGCTGAGAGCCCAGCTTGAACTCGCCCGAGCCCTGCTCGGGGATGCGGTGGACCATCTCGGCGCCTTCTTCGTCGACGTACTCGATGAGGTCCATGAGGGCCATCGATTACCTCCCTGCTCCGGTGATGAGATGTTCGCGTTCGCTGAAGTAAGCGTCGAGGGCTTCGACCCGCTCGTCGAGCAGATCGATGTCGGTGCGCAGAGACGGGCTGTCGGCGGAAAGCGTGCCGCTCAGCTCCTCGATTCCCTTGACCTGCTCCCGCATCTGCACGTCGAACTGGTAGAGCTCGTCGAGCTTGGCCTCGTCCACCTTGGTGGTGTCGAACAGGCCGGCGTAGCCGTAGTCGGCGAACTGCACGCGGTCGCGCACCTTGCGTATCTTGCGCATGGTGGTGTCGACGACACCCAGCAGATCCAGGCTGCCCCGGCGGGTGAGGTCGAGCTGCAGGTCGTCGAGCTTGCCCCGGCAGGCGTCCAGGCGCTCGGCCACGTACAGTCGCTGGATCTTGTCGGCCTCGCGCCGGAGCTCCTTCTCCTTGTAGCCCTTGTAGCCGGGCACGTGTTCGGCCATGCGCTCGAACCAGTTCTTGCTCTCTTCGATCCGGTCATCGATCCCAGCCATGACGTCCTCCTTTGCTGTCGTGACCCGCGCTCTCGGCGCCCGTTCATCGTACTATGCCACCAGATCGTCGAACTCGCGCAGCAGCAACCTCCAATTGGATTCGTGGATGTATCGCGGATCCCATACGGCGGGGATGAAGACCAGATCCTCGCCGGTCGCCTCGAGTCGGTAGTCGACGGAACGCAGGTCGTGCGCTTCGTGCGACTCGACGGCCAGATAGACGAAGTGTGCCAGCACCCGGGCGTCCTCCCTGCCCACCACCACCGGGGAGATGGGCCGAGATCCGATGCGGAGACGAGAGCGGTGCCCAGTGCTCCTTCGTCGACCCCCTGCCTCACGCGGTCGTCCGCGCCGCCGTCGGCGCGATCGTCGGCGCTTACCAGCGCGGGCCGCTGAGGAGCGCTCGCCGGCAGTCCCGGGGTAAGCTCCAGCACGGGCTGGGTCTCGACGAGACTCACTCCCAGCCGCTGCACCACCGGGCGCACCAGCGAGAACGCGGGAACGTAGAGATACGCGGGTCCCGGCGCCGCTACCTTCCGGATGCGCTCCCAGGCTGACTCCGCGGGAGCCTCCACCGACACGGTCAGTCGCCACACCGCCAGGTGCTGCACCGGGCCGGCCACGGCAAGCTCCGTGGTGACCGCCGCGGTCAGGGGAGAGAAGGCCTCCAAGCCGCTCTCGCCCGGCTCGTGCGCCAGCCCGCATGCCGGACAGACGAACAGGGCGGCTTCGTCACCGCCCTGCAGGGCGAGACCGCACTTGCTGCAGAGCAACGGAACAAGGTCAGCTGGAGAAAGGCTCGTGGTATTCCACCTCCCTCTGCGCGCGGAACCGCCACACCATCAGTAGTGCCACTACAGACACTATCACGGCCGCTACCAGCGTTGGAGCACGGACCGCTCCCCGCTCGATACCGAGCCACACCAAGAGCGCGACCGCGACCGCCATCGAGGCCACCTGTGACGATCAGACGCACCACCTGCTCCGTGATGTCGGCCGGAGCGGTCGCCGAGTTGACGGTCCCATCGCGACCGTTCACCACCATCCGGTAGGAACGATTCCCATCTCGATAGCGAAGCAGCCACAGCGGATAGAACAACAAGGTCGTGGACTCTCTGAGGGCGAACAGATGGACGTCGGGGGAGAGCGCCCCAGATAGGGGCTGGAGCACGGCCCTGCGCCCCTTCTCGATCATCTCGGCGGCCGTACCCTCCGCCTCCAGAACGAGCGCCGAGGCGTCCAATTCTCCTGCCAGGAGTGGCAGCGCCGGCTCCCTGCCGGTGATGCGGGGACGCGTCGCCCCCAGCGCGGCGAGGTCGGTGGCCGCCTGAAAGAACCGTCGCTCCTGCAGGTGAGGTTCTTCGACCCTCTCGCGGACCAACTGCAGCTCCAACCGCTCGTTGTCCTCTTCGCCCACCAGCTCGTTTTGGGTACGCAATCTGCTGCCGAACTCCCAGCCCACGACCAGAGCCTTGTACTCCCATATCGGCGCCCAGACGAGCTGGGCTTCAACGAAGTGGGCGTTCCGGGCCCGTTTCGCGATCCCAGGATGCTGCTCGAGCCAGGCCGACCCGGCGCCCACGGCTTTGAGACGATCCACTCGCACCGGGAAGTACCAGCGCGAGAAGCCATCTCGTTCCTTCACGGCCACCCGCACGCCGCAGTGTCCGCAGACGAGGATGCGCCTGCCCTCCCGCACGCCGAGCGGACCGGCGCACTGCGGACACTGGACCGAGTGCAGGACCGCCTGGTCCGGCCCCGCCGCCGCCGGCGCCTGTCCGGCGCCTGCTGAAACTCGTCGAGCACCAGGGTGGACCCGCAGGAGGCGCAGACCGCCACGCCGGCGTGTTTGGGCATATCCACCGGGGCGCCGCACTGCGGGCAGGTGCGCCCGGCGCCGGGCACGGCCCCGGCGGGCGCAGGCCGCCGGTGCCTCACCCCCGCCGGCAGGTGCTCCGGCGTCGCCAGTCCGTCCGCTTCATGTCCGCCGTTCCATCCATCATCCTGGTAATCTATCGCCGTGCCTGCCCCTGACCTTGAATCCCATCCCAACGCGCCCCGAGTCGTCGCTACCGACCTCGACGGCACGCTCCTGCCGCTGCTCCTCGACGGCACGCAGGCGCTCACCCCGCTCACCATCGCGGCCGTGCGCGTTCTCGATCAGATCGGCATCCCCACCATCCTGGTGACGGGACGGATGTTCCGCTCCGCCGCGCGCTATGCCCGAGACCTGGGCCTCGACGGCCCGGTAGCCGCGTACCAGGGCGCCCTTATCCGCGAGGTCGGCACGGGTCGCCTGCTGCATCACGATCCGCTGCCCCTGGAGTTGACCCGCGAGATCCTCGATCTTCTCGAACCGCAGGGGTACTCCGTGAACCTCTACGTCGACGACGAGCTCTGCGTCGCCCGCAGGACCGAGGAGGTCGACCGCTACGAGCGCCTCTCGGGAATGAAAGCGAACGTGGTGGGACGGCTCAGCAGCTACCTGCACGAGCCGACCACCAAGATGGGCGTAGGCGCCGATCCCGAGACGATCGACTCCCTTCTCGACAGGCTGCGCGCGCATTTCGGCGCGCGCCTCATCGCCGTGAAGACCTGGCCCTTCTTTCTCGAGATGACCAGTCCGACGGCCACCAAAGCCCGGGCGCTTCAAGTCCTGGGCGAGCGCCTGGGGTTCGAGGCGCGCTCAGGTGCTCGCTTTCGGCGATTCCTACAACGACGCCGACATGCTGGCCTGGGCGGGCACCGGAGTGGCCATGGGCGGCGCGCCCCCGGAGGTCGTGGCCGCCGCCGACGTCAGCTGCGAACCGGTCGGCGAGGACGGCTTCGCCCGCTATCTCATGCGTCAACCCTGGTTCCCGGCGGAGATGCTGGAAGTCCGCCCTTAGCCGGGCAGCAGCGGCCGCCGCAACCGTACTCGCCACGACGCTCGCCGCCGCACCGTACCGGCTACGAGTAGCGCAGCACGCCGGCCACGCCCCCTAGCTCCGTCAGGACGGGGATGTGCTCTCCCACCTCCACCAGGCCGTTCTGGAGAATCGCCAGTCGAACTATCTCTCCAACGGCGTCGGCCACGGGCACGGTCGCTCCGCCGCACACCGGGCAGCGCTCGGCCGCGGTCAGGCCCACCCAGCTACATTCCAGGCAGCGCCATCCCGGCAGCCCGATAGTTGCGGTCGACGAGCAGGGTCTGGATCTGGTGGCGCCCGAGCGCGCTCAGCACGTCGTCGAAGCCCGAGACTCCCCGGCCACCGCTGCCCAGACCCTCTTTGATGCGGGCGGCCAACTCCGCCATCTCCTCGTGCCGCGCCTCCTCCACCGCCTCCCGAGCGCTCACCAACATCTGGGCGGTCGTCGCGTCGGCGTCGAACGGTATCTCGGCCACGATCTTGGACGCCACCGCAGCCGGCAGCGTGCGCCGGAAACCGCTGGCGATGTCGTGCTGCGCGCACAGCACCACGCGTCTCACGCCGGACCTTTCGAGCAACTTGGCGAGCGAGGCGCCCACCTCCTTGAAGTGCTGCTCGACCAGAGCGTCCTGACGAGCGGCGGCGTAGTACTCCTTGACCGACACCTCGCCGGTCTCGCGATCGCTGCTGCGCAGCCAAGGACCGGTAAGGTCGTCCTCTTTGGCCACCCTCCCCATTCATCCACGAGAAACAGGCTCGACTCGTCCCGGCTCACCCGCGCCACCACGAACGGCTCGAGCAAGGAGAGGGCGTGCACCACGGGGCGCACGTAGGGCGAGGGCTCGATCACCAGCCGGTTGACCAGGCGGAAGGGAAGTTCGATCCGCTCGTAGAAATCCGCTCCGCCATCGGCGAACACAGCCAGACCCTGGGTCTTGGCTGTCAGGTCGTACTTGAGCACATCGAGCACGTGGTCCAGATCGTTCTGAAGAAGGCGCTTTTCCTCCTTGGACGTGCCGCGCTCCTTGGTGATGCGGTTGAACTCGCTGTTGAGAAAGGTGGGCGCGAACTGGCGCCAGTCGTCCAGGCGACTGGTGGAGAGGCTCACAGTCAGGAACACGCCCCCGAGGCCCGGGCCCCGGCCAGGGCCTTCAGCTTCTCCCTGGCAACAGCCACGCTCTCGATCATGAGCCACCGCCTTCGTCCTGATCCACCGGTTCTGCCGGGCTCCTGCCGCCTCGTGCTCCGCCTCGCTCAGCCGCGTGCGCGGCCTGTTGGTCGTGAAGGGACTGGTCCCTCCTCCACCGCTCCTCCCTCTCCCGGAACTTGTCCACCAGGGCGGACTTCCCCTTGTCGTGGGTGGTGTCCGCCATGTTCATCGTGCCTGGATCGGAAAGCGCCGCCTCCATCTTCTGCGTGGGAGTGAGTGGGCGCTCTCTGCCGGAGCGCTCGACCTTCTTGTCGGCCATCTTGTCCCCTTTCGGTTCCTAGAAAGTGCGGCCCGTGGTCGCCGAGCATATCGCCTGATTACTACCCACGGCCAAAAGAGGCCTAAACGGCGCGCTCAACGACCTGCCCGTTTGTGTTCTTACCCGCGTTGGGCATATTGTGGATAGTGACGAGTCCCACCGTGACCGGAGGAGCCTTCTCCATGGAAGACTTTGAGAAGCTGGGCACGTTCTACCTGGGCCGCGAGTACGATCTGTCCAGCAAGGAGTCCGGCGGCCTCCTCCTGTACGACTCGAAGGACCTCGTCACTCACGGCGTGTGCGTGGGCATGACGGGGAGTGGCAAGACCGGCCTCTGCATCGGTCTGCTGGAAGAAGCCGCCATCGATGGCATCCCTGCGATCGTCATCGACCCCAAGGGCGACCTGGCCGACCTGATGCTCACCTTCCCCGAACTGCGCCCCGAGGACTTTCGCCCTTGGGTGAGCGACGAGGAGGCGGCCAAGAAGGGCGTCTCCGTCGATGAGTTCGCCCAGCAACAGGCGGAGATGTGGAAGAAGGGACTGGCCGATTGGGGACAGGACCCGGCCCGCATCCAACGCCTGAAGGACGCGGCCGATTTCACCATCTACACCCCCGGCTCCAACGCGGGCCTGCCGGTGAGCATCCTCAAGTCGTTCGCCGCCCCCGGCGCCGGCCGTCCGGGCCGACGAAGAGGCGCTCGGCGACCGCATCAACACCGCCGTCACCAGCATCCTCGGCCTGGTGGGGGTCGACGCCGATCCCATCCAGAGCCGGGAGCACATCCTGCTCTCGAGCCTGTTCGACTGCGGTCTGGTCGGCCGGCCGGGACCTCGACCTCGCCGCCCTCATCCAGCAGATCCAGGACCCGCCGTTCGCCAAGGTGGGCGTGCTCGATCTCGAATCGTTCTACCCGCGGAAGGACCGCTTCGGCCTGGCCATGCTGCTCAACAACCTGCTGGCCGCCCCCACCTTCCAGACCTGGCTCGAAGGCGAGGCGCTCGATATCGGCCGCATGCTGTTCACCGGCGAGGGCAAGCCCCGGGTCTCGATCTTCTCCATCGCCCACCTCTCCGATTCCGAGCGCATGTTCTTCGTGTCCCTGCTCCTGAACGAGGTGCTGGGCTGGGTGCGGGCCCAGCCGGGCACGGGCAGCCTGCGGGCCATCATCTACATGGACGAGATCTTCGGCTTCTTCCCGCCGGTGGCCGAGCCGCCGTCCAAGCGGCCGCTGCTGACCCTGCTCAAGCAGGCCCGCGCCTTCGGGGTGGGCGTCCTGCTGGCCACCCAGAACCCGGTGGACCTCGACTACAAGGGCTTGGCCAACGCCGGCACCTGGTTCATCGGCCGTCTGCAGACCGAGCGGGACAAAGACCGCCTGCTCGAAGGGCTGGAGGGCGTGGCCGCGGGCTCCGAGACCACGTTCGACCGCCAGAAGATGGAGGAGACCCTCGCCGGCCTGGGCAAGCGGGTGTTCCTCATGTACAACGCCCACGAGGACGCCCCGGTGGTCTTCCAGACCCGCTGGACCATGTCCTATCTCGCCGGCCCGCTGACGCGGGCGCAGATCAAGACCCTCATGGACCCGCGCCGGCCGGTGGCGGCGGCGCCGGCGGCCGCAAGCGGCTGCGCCGGCGCGCCGACGCCGGCGACGCCGGCGCGGCGCCCGGGATCGCGGCCGCAGCCGCGGCGCGGTGCCCGCGGGCGCGGCACAGGCCTCGCGACGACCGAGCCGCCGGCCCTTCCCGCCGAGATACCTCAGTTCTATCTGCCCCTTCGCGGCGCGACCCCGGCCAGCCCCACCCTGGTGTACCGGCCGGGAGTCCTGGCCGCCGCCACGGTCAACTTCGTGAGCACGGGGAGCGGCGCCAGCACCTCCACCAAGATCCAGCGCATCGCCTCGGCCCCCGAGAGCGCCCTGGCGCTCGATTGGGACGCGGCCACGGCGTTCGACTCGCCTCTCGAGGATCTCGACCGGCAGCCCTATCCGGGAGCCGCCTTCGCATCGCTGCCTCCGGCCATGGCCAAGCTCACTTCCTATCGATCCTGGGAAGCCGACTTCTCCGCCTGGGCTTTCCGCACGCAAACCGCCGAAGTGTTCAAGAGCCCCGGTTTCAAGCTGACCTCCAATCCGGGGGAGACCGAAGGCGAGTTCCGGGCGCGGCTCGCAGCTGGCCGCTCGGGAGAAGCGAGATGACCTGAAAGAGAAGCTGCGGCGCAAGTACGCGGCCAAGACGGCGACCCTCCAGCAGCAGACGCTTCGCGCTCAGCAGGCGGTGGAACGGGAGGCCGAGCAGGCCAAGGGTCGTAAGATGCAGACGGCCATCTCTTTCGGGGCTACGCTCTTGGGAGCCTTCACCGGGCGCAAGCTCTTGAGCTCCGGCACGCTGGGCAGAGCCACGACCACCATGCGCGATGTGGGCCGGAGCGTCGACGAGAGCGGGGACGTGAAGCGGGCGGAAGAGACTGCTGGCCACCGTCAAGCAGAAGCAGGCCGACCTCGACGCCGAGTTCCAGGCGGAAGTCGACGCCCTCGAAGCCCAGATCGACCCGATGACCGAGACGCTGGACAAGGTGCTGATGCGACCGCGCAAGAGCGACATCACCGTGGATTCCCTGGGGCTCGTCTGGATGCCCTATTGGCAGGACGCCACCGGTTCGCTGATGAGCGCCTGGGGATAGGACAGGGGTCGAGCGACCCGAGAAACCGAGCGAGAGGAGGACACGGCATGCTGAAAGACTTCAAGGCGTTCATCGACCGGGGCAATCTGCGTCCAGCTTGCCGTCGCGTTCATCATGGGCGTCACCTTCGCCGCGGTGGTGACCTCGTTGGTGAACGACATCATCATGCCGGCCGTGGGTCTCGCTCTCGGAGGAGTGGACTTCACCAGCCTCTTCGCCGTGATCAAGCAGGGCGACCCCGCCGGACCGTACAACACCGTCGCTCCAGGCCAAGGAGGCCGGTGCCGTCACCATCAACTACGGCATGTTCATCAACGCGATCATCGTGTTCATCATCGTGGCCCTCGTGCTCTTCTTCATCGTGAAGGCCTACATGAAGACGCAGAAGCCGGCCGCCGTGACCACCAAGGACTGCCCGTTCTGCTTCACCGCCATCCCGATGGCGGCCGTTCGTTGCCCCAATTGCACCTCGGAGCTGCCTGCTGCCTCCAAGGCGTGACCGGCTGTAGCCGCTTGACCAGAAGTGACGACCGTCCGCGCGGGGCGGGGCGCACGCGCCCCGCCCCTCGCCCCGCCTTCTGGCCGCCGCGCACTCGAACGACGCCCGGCTATACTCTCCCGCACCATGGCGCACGCCCACTCAATCCCTCAGCCACACCTTCTTCGCCACCTGCCCTCGCAACACGGAGGGTCTGCTGCTCGACGAGCTGCGCTCCCTGGGCGCAGCCGATGCCGCCGAGACCCGGGCGGGCGTCGCCTTCAGCGGGCCGCTGCCACTGGCCTATCGGGCCTGTCTCTGGTCGCGAGTCGCCAGCCGGGTGCTTCTGCGAATGACGTCCTTCCCCGCCTCCAGCCCGGACGACCTGTACGAGGGCATCCACCGGATGGCCTGGGAAGACCACCTCGACCCTCAGGGCACCCTGGCCGTGGAGGTGACATCGACCGTCAGGCAGGGGCCGCTGGCGCAGCTCAACACCCACTTCGCCGAGCAACGGATCAAGGACGCGGTGGTCGACCGTTTCCGCGCGAGAGCGGGCGTGCGACCGGGAGTGGACCTTGCCCGGCCGGACATCCGGATCAATCTGCATCTGACCCCCGCCGAGGCCATCGTCAGCCTGGACCTATCTGGAGACGGTCTTCACCGCCGCGGATATCGACTGGAGGGCGGGGAGGCTCCCCTCAAGGAGAACCTGGCCGCCGCCATCCTCATGCGGGCCGGATGGCCGCGCATCGCCGCGGCCGGCGGAGCGCTGGTCGATCCCATGTGCGGCTCGGGGACCCTGCTCGTCGAAGGGGCGCTGATGGCCGGCGACATCGCGCCGGGCCTGCTGAGGGAGTACTTCGGCTTCCTGGGGTGGAGGGGATTCGACCCGCAGTCCTTGGGGCGAACTGGTCGAGGAGGCCAGGGAGCGCCGCGAAGCTAGGCCTGGAACGGCTTCCGCCTTTCTATGGCTACGACATCGACGCGCGGGCACTGGGCAGCGGCCCGCGGCAATGCCCAAAGGGCCGGACTGGCCGGCCGCATCGCTCTTCGAGCGTCGCGATCTCTCCGCGCTGACCGTACCCGGCCTGAGGCCCGCGCCGGCGCAGGACGAGTGGACCCTCCCGGGTCTGGTGATCACCAATCCGCCCTACGGCAAGCGCCTGGGGGAGATCTCCGAACTCGTCGGCGTCTACGAGACTCTTGGCGAAAGACTGAAGGAGTCGTTCTCAGGGTGGGAGGCCGCCGTCTTCACCGGCAACCCCGAATTGGGCGCCCATCTCGGCCTGCGCGCCTACCGAACCAACGTCTTCTACAACGGCCCCCTCCCCTGCAGACTTCTTCTGTTCCAGATCGACCCCGCCGGCTTCCAGAACGCCGCCGCCCGGCGCCGCGAACCCGAGTCTCGCGCAGCCGGAGCGAAACGGTGACGACGGCACCGGGGGTGTCGCCGTAGAGGAGTCGCGGAGGCTTTTACCGCGCAGCCGGAGCGGCGATACCCCCGGTGCCGTCATGTTCGGGAACAGACTCACCAAGAATCTCAAACACCTCCGTCGCTGGGCCACGCGCGAGGGCGTCCACTGTTACCGCCTCTACGACGCCGACCTGCCCGAATACGCCGTGGCCGTCGACCTCTACGGAGACTGGGCTCACGTGCAGGAGTACGCGCCGCCGCGTACGGTCGACCCCGTCCTGGCCCGGCGGCGGCTCAAGGAGATCGTGGCTGTCGTTCCCGAAGTACTGGGAATACCGGCCGAGCAGGTGGTGCTCAAGGTCCGGCAGCCGCAGCGGGGAGCGGAGCAGTACCAGAAGCTGCGCGACGAAGGTCGGTTACCTGGAGGTGGAAGAAGGCGGCCTGCGCTTCCTGGTGAACCTGACCGACTATCTCGATACCGGTCTGTTTCTCGACCACCGCATCACCCGCGGGCTCTTGCGCGAGCTGGCTCCCGGGCGGCGCTTCCTCAATCTGTTCGCCTACACCGGGTCCGCCACCGTCTATGCGGCGGCGGGCGGCGCGGCCTCGACAACCACCGTCGATCTGTCGCTCACCTACCTCGACTGGGCCCGCCGCAACCTGGCGCTGAACGGTTTCTCGGGCCCGGAGCATGGCTTCGTCCGCGCCGATTGTCTGGAGTGGCTCGCTCAGATGTCCACGCCCCGCGGGCGCGCGGGCGCGGCGGGCGCAGCGAACGCCGGCGGCTCCTACGACCTCATCTTCCTCGACGCCCCCACCTTCTCCAACTCCAAGAGCATGACGGCCACGCTCGACATACAGCGCGACCATGTGGAGCTCATCCGCGCGGCCGCCGGCCTTCTCTCCCCGGAGGGCATCATGATCTTCTCCAGCAACTTCCGCCGCTTCAAGCTCGACCCGGCGGTGGCTTTGGAGTTCAAGGTGGCCGACATCACCAAGCAGACGATCCCACCAGATTTTGCCCGTGACCCCCGCATCCATGCGTGCTTCCGCATCATGCCGGAGGCCCACCCTGTCAGGAGCTAGAGCCCTCCTGCCGCGGTTCGCCGGACGTCCTCACTTCGAGTCCCTTCTCCGTCCAAGATCGCTCCCAGAAGGCGCGCGAATCCATTCTCGGGAAGGCTTACCACCCAGCAGCCGCACAGCGCGCGGGCCAATTGGTCGAGGCGCCGGTCATCGGGGTCAGCGTCTGCCCTGCAATCCGCCGGCAGCGCGACTATCTCGCCGCAACCGGGGCATTTTCGGGTTCTGGGGTTGCCGCTCGGCGTCAAGAAACAAGGCCTTTCTACTCTGTGGCTAATCGATACCGGCTACCACGAGTATCGGCCGGGAGGCTCCATCCCATGAGAGCGTCGGCGTGAATTCTTGGTGCCGTTCAGGTCCCGGTCAGAATCGGCCGTGAGCGTGGTCGCCGAGGGAAGCGAACCGAAGCCTCAAGTCTAGGCTGCCGCACACAGTAAAGGGCTCGCGAGGCAATCGATCCTCGCGGGCCCTAGATGGGTCGCCCTCCGGCAACCGACATGGCAATCACCCTCCGCTCAAAAGACTCCGGCGGTCCGCAAAATGAACGCCATGAGCACCGGCAGCATGAGGAAGATGTAGACGCGTAGCGACAAGAGCGCGATCTTCGTCATCCGGGTCATGGGCATAAGACCGAGACCTTCAGCCGAGCATTTCTCTTCGGGTTCATCGTCCAGCGGATGCACCACCCAATAGAAGTGCGAGTGATCGGCGGCAGCTACAGAACGCATGAGCTTTCCTCCTTTCATGGTCAGCCTGTGAGCACATTCGGAAGCACGACCTGGACGGCCAGGGTGAGCGAAAGTGCAAATAGGATGCAGATGATGGTCCAGTTGATGACGTTGTTCCAGCGTTTGTTGACGTACTTCTCTCCCAACAGATCCTTGTCGTTGAGAAGCAGGTTGAGAAAGATGATGGCCGACGGCAGCATGATCCCCGCGAGCACCTGCACGCTTAGGATGATCAACTGCAGGGGAGCGCGCGGGATCAGGACGATCCCAGCGGCTGCCGCCACCGCGGCGATGTAGAAGCCGTAGAAACCACGGGCATCCCTGAACTTCATGTTCAGGCTGTGGGGCACTCCTTTGACCTCGCTCCACGCCCAGGAGCTGGAGAGGGAAATGGCGGTGGTTCCCAGGAGCGCCGCGTTCACCATGAGAAGGAGGATCGCTCCGCGGCCCACCGGCCCCCAGAACTGACCCAGAAAGTGAGCCATTTGGGCGGGGTCGGTGTAGCTGATGCCCTTCAATCGCGCCGCGTTGCCCACCAGCATCATGCAGCCTGCCACGGTGATGACGATGATCGCGCCGATGAACGTGTCCAAGCGCTCCCATTTGAGTTGGGAGAAACGCAGGCGCTTGTCGGCGACGCAGCTCTGCTGAAAGAAGAGCTGCCAGGGAGCTATCGTCGTTCCCACGATGGCGACTATCAGGAACATCAGGCTCGAGGTGATCCCGCCCGGAGGAAGGCCCGGGATCACCGTATTGAGAGCCACATCTTTCGCCGGCGTACCCGTCCTGATGGCGAGAGCGACCCAGGCCAGGTCCAAGAGGCAGAGAAAGATCGTCATGCGCTCCCACCGCCGGTAGCTGCCGGTGACGACGATGACGATCAGAAGCACGGCGGCGGCCGGAACCGCGATATACGGCGAGATGCCCAGCATAGACATGGCCAGGTTGATGGCGGCAAACTCGGTGACCATGGTGAGGAAGTTGACCAGCAGCAGGTCGGCTAACGAGAAGATGCCCCAGAATCTGCCGAACCGTTCGAAGATCATGGCAGCGTGGCCTTTGCCCGTGGCGATCCCCAGCCTGGCCACCATCTCCTGGACGAAGTAGGTCACCGGTAGCAGGAACAGCAACACCCACATGAGGTGCAGCCCGTACTGAGCGCCCGCCTGCGTATAGGTGGAGACCGCGCCGGCGTCGTTGTCGCCACCATGACGATCAGCCCGGGCCCGAACACCATCAGGAAGGTCATTATCCGCAGGCCAGTTTTTGACCGCACGGCCCTGCCCCGGGGCGCGAGCGCCTCGGGAAGGTCGGCCTCTCCTCCTACGACAAGGTTTTGCTCAGAAGGAACCGCCGGGGCCCGGTTGTCTACCGGTACCCGGGGGCTCATCTTGGGAGCCTTTCACAACGATTATGTTCATGCCGTTCTCCGTCCTTGTTGCACGGGCTGGCATAGTGCGAGTCAACCCCCTCGGAAACGCCGCCTCGGTCAGGACGAGGATGTGGGCAACTTGCAGAGCTCGACCTCGAGCCGCCGGGCCAGCGCTTCGATCGCGACATCCTGGGCTGCCAGATGCGCCTGGATCTGCTGGGCTTCGTGCAAGACGGCCTCGGCGTCCTTATAGGTGTCTTCCGCTCGTTCGTCCGAAGCGGCACCGATAACCTGCTGGCCGACCATGATGATACTCAGAAGGACCAACTGGAGGAAGGTCTGCGATATCCACTGGACGATCGAAAGTGAGCCATTGTGGATGGCGGAGGGCAAGGCGATCAGGGCGAGACCTGCAAACGCATAAGCGCACCACATGGTACCCACGCCCTCGGTGATGACCTTGGCGACCGTGCCGTTGAAGCCAAGCTTGTGGTGATCCCTAACCTTGCGAGGCGGCCGCTCTTTTCGAGCGGCGATGCGCGCGTGGGGTTTGTAGTCAAACAGGCTCATGGTCGCGATCCTTTCTCGTCGAGTGTAGCGCCCCGGGCTTCGACACCGTCATGCTCCATCCCTCGGTCGATCCTCCTCATATCCGCGCGCTTACTTGGCCGCCAATTCCAGCACCTCGCGACCGAAAATGCCGGTCGTATTGTCGGTGAAGGCCGCCAGTGCCGGCTCCATCCGATAGACCCCGATGCCCCGCACGATCTCGGCCAGCCGGGGCTGATCCAGCATCTCCCGAACGAACGGGAAGCGCCTCAGATAGAGGGCAAAGGCCCCGGCTTTGGCGGCCCCGCTGAGCAGTCGAGCCTCACCCCACAGTTGTACTCCCTGGATCAGCTCCCAGTCCCCATAGTCCTCGCTGACGGTCACCGCAACCGGCGCCGACTGACCGATGTGCGAACCGTGGATGCTCGACGGCTTGCTGAGGAACACCAAACGCAGCGAGTCGTCGACGGCATAGAAGACGCTGGCGGCGTGCGGCGTGCCGGCGGCGTGCGGCGCGCTCCCGGCCGGCCCGCTCGTTTCCGGGGCGCCGGCGGGCGCCGCCCCCTGCGCGCCCGCCACCGGCCCCACGGTAGCGATGGTCATGGTGTGATGCGCCCGTAGGTAACGCGCTACCCGCTCGCGCAGATCATCCCGGTCCGCGGACCCGCCCTCGGTCATCGGTTACCCGCGGGTCGGACCGCTCGGGACCGTCGATTCACCCGTTTCCGGCTCAGCCGACCCGGGACCGCAGAGTCCGCGGCCTCCCGGCCAGCGCCTGAAAAGGTGGTGCTCCAGCCCGAACTGGTCAAGAATCTTACCCACCGTCTGGTCGACGATGTCGTCAGATGGTCTTGGGTTGGTGGTAGAAACTGGGCATGGGAGGGAGAACCACCGCCCCGTATTCGGTCACCTCCGCCATAAGACGCAGATGGCCCAGATGCAGCGGGGTCTCCCGCACGACCAAGACCAGCCTCCGCCGCTCTTTGAGCACCACATCGGCAGCCCGGGCGAGCAGCGTGTCGTTGTAGCTGTGAGCAATGGCGGACAGGCTCTTGATGGAACAAGGAACCACGATCATCCCCAACGTGGGGTAGGAGCCCGAGGAGATGGGAGC
Organism: uncultured Actinomycetes bacterium; assembly: GCA_963809395.1. Taxonomy (GTDB): domain Bacteria; phylum Actinomycetota; class Thermoleophilia; order RBG-16-64-13; family RBG-16-64-13; genus CAWEJM01. Next base: position 86,375 of record CAWEJM010000011.1, read on the forward strand.
GTCGATCTCCTCATTGTCGTACGCGACGTCCGCTAAGAGCCTCCACCTGCTCCGGCGCGTAGTCGGTCTCCAACTCGGCCACTCGTTTGGCCGCCTCGCTCATGACCAGATGGGTCTCGATGGGCGTGTCCCGAAGCACCTCGAGCAGTCGGACCCCGTAGATGATCCCGGAGGCTCCCGAGATCCCCACTATCAGACGCTGCATGCTATCCCCCTGCGATCGGCGGCAGAAGTCGTATCTCGTCGCCGTCGTTCAGTTTCGTGGCCAGTCCGGCGCCTTGCCGGACATTCCGGCCATTGACGAACACCCCGACCCACACGCTTCCATCCTCGCGGAAGATGCGCTGTTTCAACCTGGGCTCACGGGTCACGCAATCGAACAGAGCTTCAGCCACCGTGATTCCCTCGCACTCCATGCGCGTCGGTCCTTCTGTGCCCGTAATCCCCACCGGCAGTCTGATGAGTGCCTTGGCCACAGCCTCGCTCACACCGGAGTGGATTCTTTGTCGGCCTTGCTCAGGCGCACGTCCACGGCCAGCACGCGCGGGTTCTGACAAAAGGCTACGCACTGGGGAGTTCCGTCGCAAAGATCGCATTTGTACGCGACCGCTCGATCTGGGTGCTCCCGAATGACCCCGTAGGGGCACACGTCGTAGCAGGCGCCGCAGTTGGTGCACGTGCCCTCGTTGACCTTGAGAACCCAGCCCGTTGCCGGATCCGCCCCGACCGCCGTCACTTCGATGGGGTGCCGTTCGATGGCGTCCACCGGGCAGGCGTCGGCGCACTTGGCGCAGCCCGTCTGCAGGCAAGTATGCCCCTTGATGCCGGTGGTCGTGGGATTGACCTCGGCGAACAGCCGGGCTACCGAAGGCCGGTAGGCGCCTTCGTGCCACGCCGAACAGGCCAGCTCGCACATATGGCAGCCGGTGCACTTCTTACTGCTGATCACAACGTGTGGCATCGATGTCCCTTTCTGTGCCGTTCACCCAGCGCCTACGGACGGACGTCCACGCCCACCTCGGCCAGCTTGGCCTCGGTCGGCGTACCACCCTCGTCCCAGCCACGCAGCCGATAGTACTCCTGGATGGCTGCGTCGAGCGCCTGTCTGCCGATGGCCTTGCCCGCCGATGGTCCCTCGGCGAACGCGGATTCAGGTGCATAGAGCTTCCTGGGCAGGATGTCCGGCTCCACGCCTTCACGTAGGTTGAAAAGCCGCCCCAGGTTCCAGATGCGCTCGCCCATGAGCATGATCTCGTCTTCGGTGAACTCCCGCTTCCACACGTGCTTGAACATCTGACAGAGCTGGTCGGGGTTGACCGCCCAAAAGTCGCAGTAGATGCCGCTGAACTTGATGGAGCTGAAGTTCTGGCCGATGAACCCGTTGTCAACGTTGCCGTTGATGATCTGCTCGGCCTTGCCCTCCAAGCTGTCGGAGGGCCGGGTGCCTTCGATCACCTCGTCGGCGACCGGGTAGGCGCGCATGTGACAGCCGCCGCGGTCAGAAGTGGCGTATGAGACGCTCATGCCGAAGGCACCGCGCGGGTCGTAGCCGGGGAGTTCCAGATTCTTGGCCTCCATGGCCAGCTCCGGCACCCCGTACTTTGCAGCCAGGGCCCGGGCGCCCAGCGCAAGGTCGGCGCCGATGCCCTCCCTCTTGGAGATGAGCTCCGGGGCCCCCAGATAGCCGTCGGCCTCACCGAAACGGAGACCGAAGTCGGCGACGCCTCTCTCGGTCATGTCCATGGCCAGGCCCACGACCGAGCCGGAGGAGATCGTGTCGAGACCCCACTCGTCGCACTCGTGGTTGAAGCGCATCAAGGCCTCGAGGTCGCCTACGCCACAGTTTGCACCGCACAGAGCGATGGTCTCGTACTCCGGACCCTCACTCTTGACCCCGCCGGCCTCGTGCACCTGCCGGCAGCCGATGGCGCATTGATAGCAGGCCCGATTGGCGACCTTGACCTTCTGGAAGGCTTCAGAATTGATGCCCCCCACGCCATCGAAGCTACCCTGGGACCAGTTCCGAGTAGGGAGGGCGCCGGCACCGTTGACCGGATCGACCAGGATGGGCGTACCTTCCTCGTTCGCCCAGAGGTTGAAATCGGTGAGCACGTGCTCCTGATGGATGCGGACCATGTCGGCAAGGAAAGCCCGGGCGTCGCCCACGTACACCGAACCGGTGCCGCGGATGGCCACCGCTTTGAGATTCTTAGACCCGAAGAGAGCCCCGTGACCGCCTCGGCCGGCTTTGTGGTATTGGTCCGTGCTCAGACAGGCCCAGGGCAGCAGCTTCTCGCCCGCCGGACCGATGGAGAGCACCTTGGCGTCGGGGTCGAGGTCGGCCCGCAGGGCGGCCTCGATAGCCGAGGTCTTGAGACCCCAGTACTTGCCCTCGGCCGGCAAGAACTCGACCTTGCCGTCCTTGATCCATAGCACCGTCGGCTCTGACGCCTTGCCGGTGATGATGATGAGATCGTAGCCTGCGAACTTCATCTCCGGCGCGAAAGATCCCCCAACGTAACTGTCGTCGAGAATCCCCGTAGTGGGGCTCTTGGCTCCCACCACCAGGCGCGAAGCCGTGCTGACGCTGGTGCCCGCGAAGGGACCGGTGACAAGAAAGACGGGATTCTCCGGCGCCCAGGGATCGACCTTCGGGGGCACGTATTCCCACATGTAGCGAAGTAGCAGGCCCTTCCCGCCCATATAGCGCGCGGCCCAGTCCACGTTGAGGGGCTCGACCGCGGCCGAGCCGGTACTGAGATCGACCCGCAGCACCTTTCCTGTATAGAAGTCCACAGCTACCCCCCTTTGGTCGCGGGACGGGTTAATGCAGGACTGTCGGTACGCATCCGAGCCAACACGACCATTGTAGACAAGCGCCGCTCGGCAGACAACGAGCGCGCGGCCATCACCCAGCCGCGGCTAGACCGCCGCGACCGCCACTAGGGGCCCTTGACCGCCTGGACCTTGGCGAAGAGGCGCTGCAGAACCCGGGCCGCGTGCGCCCTACTTTCGGGCTCCCACGGACCGAAGGCATCACCTGCCACGTTCATGAACCCGGCTTCGGCCACCGCGGCGAGCGCCCCGGCCGCCTGAGATGGCACGTCGCCGAACGAACGAGAGGGGTACTCGGGGAGGAGACCGGCGTCAGCGGCCGCTCGAGCCACGGCCAGAGCCAAGTCTATCCTGCGCACGGTCGCCGTGGGCCGGAAGAGCATATTTCCGTCGGCGTCGGGAGCTCCCTGCATGAGCCCGTGGGCCACCGCTTCCTCGATGTAGTCGAAGCGCGCCAGGTCCTGGCTACCCATGTTCGCCGCCACCCCGCCGGGCGGGGGAAGAACGTCCGCGAAGGTGGGGTGGTCGTAGGCCTCCACCTCCGAGGTATGCAGGCCCAGACCTATGACCAGAGCGCGCGCGAGATTCCTCCTGCTGAGGCCTTCGGTAGCGCCGAAGTCGCCGGCGGGATAGCCCCGAAGAAGGCCACTTCGATCCATCGCCATCACGGCAGAATAGGCCGGATCGCTCGGTGCGACGTCGCAGAAGCTCCTGCTTCCCTTCAGAAGCTGCGAAACAGTGACCAGGCGGTAGCCGGCGGCCCGGATCGCCTGGATAAGCGACGGCAATGCCTCGGCGGTATGCGGCCCATTGAGGTGCAGAAGGACGATGCTTCCCGGCTTGAGGGTCGCCATGGTCCGAGCAACGATAGTCTGCGCATCGATCCCCAGGAAGTCACCGGGACTGCAATCCCAGAGAACCGTGGTCGGGAAGCCATTCGCCGCGGCAGTCTTCAGGACCGTCGGTATTCAGACTGCCGCCCGGGGGACGGAAGAGACTTACGGCATGAGCGGCAGTCACCCGCCGATAGTCTGCCACCCCACCCCCTATCGACTGCTCGACGAAGGAGGCGTCCCGGAGAGCGAGGTCGACATGGAGCCCCGCGTGGTCTCCGACCTCCAGTTGCGGATTGCGGGCGATCTCTTCGACGATGGCCGGCTCGAGGTCGACGCCTTGGCCGACCACGAAAGCGGTGGCGGGGGCTCCCGCTTGCCGGAGGGCTGCAAGCGTGCGAAGCGCGGTTTCCGTCCCGAAGTTGTCGTCGAAGGTAAGGGCTACTCTCTTCTGGTCTCGAGGACCATTCCTGACCACCGCGGAGACGGCCGGGCGCGGCCCGCCTATGGCGGTGCCCACCAGCACCGGGACCGGGCCGGCGGAGATGTCGGCGATGGGGGATTCGAAGCTGCGGGAGTCGGCGGCGGCCGAGGCCAAGGCCCGTTCGGCCGCGGGCGGAGGCTCGGTCGCCGCACTCGCCGGCCCGGTCGCGGCCGACCCGAGGACGAGCGCCGCAACCGCGATCATCGCAGCGACGAGTCCCTTGTGTCGTATTATGAGATGACCTATCATGGCTGACCCTTTGGACACCAGACTCGCGGCGACCGTTCCCGCCGCCTACGCCGCCGGGGCCGCGCAGGCGCTGGAGGTCATCGCCCGGTTGAGGCGCGAGTACCCCCATGCCGGCATAGTGCTCCACTACGGCAACGCTTGGGAGCTCCTGGTGGCAGTCATCCTCTCGGCCCAGTGCACGGACAAGATGGTCAATCAGGTCACCGCCAAGCTCTTCCAGAAATACCACACGGTGGAGGACTACGCCACCGCCGACCTTGCTCGAGTTCGAGGCCGACATACGACCCACCGGATTCTTCCGTAACAAGGCCAAGCACATCATCGGTTCGGCCCAGAAGATCCTCACCGATTTCGACGGCGAGGTGCCGGCCACCATGGCCGAATTGCTCACCCTGCCCGGAGTGGCCCGCAAGACCGCCAACGTCGTGTTGGGCAACGCGTATCCCGAGGCCTTCGCCACCGATCCCGATGCCGGCATCGCCGTGGACACGCACGTGAGCCGCCTCAGCCAACGACTGGGGCTGGCGACCGCGGCCGATCCCGAGAAGATCGAACGCCAACTCATGGAGATCGTGCCTCGAGCCGATTGGTTCCGACTCACATACCTGTTGATCGAGCACGGGCGAGCCGTGTGCACGGCCAAGCGTCCTCGCTGCGGCGAGTGCCTGCAGGACATCTGCCCTCGGCTTCAAGTCTGACTGTTGGATGAGCCTCGGCGCCGGCGGGGGTGCCCCCGGCAGCGTGGCCTCCAGGCATGTCGATCGGCGGCGGCCGGCCTGACGGCGGCGCGTGAAAGGGTGGCCGCGCCGTCCTCCGGGTACGCTTCCCGCCCCGCCTATACCATCGCACGGTCACGTTGCCGCCGCTTCAAGGGGAACACGCATGATCAGAGACCGCGAGCACGAGTGCATGAGTCGAGAGGACCGCAGCGGCTCCAGGGAGAGCGCCTGGCCGCCCTGGTCACGACGGGTCTACGATCGCGTCCCCTTCTACAAAGCCCTCTTTGACCAGTCCGGGATCGCCCCGGAGCGCGTGCGCGGTCTCGACGACCTCACCAGTCTGCCCTTCACCAAGAAGCACGACCTGCGCGACAACTACCCGTTCGGCCTCTTCACGGTGCCGCTCAAAGAGGTGGTGCGCATCCACGCGTCCTCCGGCACCACCGGCAAGCCGACCACCGTCGGATACACCCGAGCCGACATCGGCATGTGGGCCGAGGTCATGGCCCGCTCCCTGGCCGGGCGTCGGCACCACCGACGAGGACGTGGTCCAGGTCGCCTACGGCTACGGGCTGTTCACCGGGGGCCTGGGCGCCCACTACGGAGCGGAGCTGATCGGCGCTTCCGTCATCCCCATCTCGGGCAGCAATACCCAGCGCCAGCTCATGCTGATGAAGGACTACGGCACCACCGTGCTGTGCTGCTACTCCCAGTTTCGTCCTCTATCTGTGGGACGTGGCCCAGCAATTGGAGATGGACGTCACCACGCTGCCCCTGAAGGTGGGCGTCCTCGGCGCCGAGCCCTGGTCGGAGGCCATGCGCCGCGACATCGAGCACAAGTGGAACATCAAGGCCTGCGACATCTACGGCCTCTCCGAGATCATCGGCCCGGGCGTGTCCTGCGAGTGCGTCGAGGCCCAGGCCGGACTCCACATCTGCGACGACCATTTCCTGCCCGAGATCATCGACCCCGAGACGGGCGAGCCTCTGCCCGACGGCGAGATGGGGGAGTTGGTCATCACCACGCTCACCAAGGAAGCCATGCCGCTCATCCGCTACCGCACCGGCGACATCACCCGGCTCAATCCCGAGCCATGCATCTGCGGGCGCACCAGCGTCCGCATGGACCGCGTATCCGGCCGCTCGGACGACATGCTCATCATCCGCGGCGTGAACGTCTTCCCCAGCCAGGTGGAGTCGGTGCTGCTGATGTCGCCGCAGGTGGAGCCGCACTACCAGCTGCTCGTGAGCCGCAAGGGCGCCCTCGACAACATGGAGGTGCAGGTGGAGATCGCTCCCGACCTCTACAAGGAGGTCTCCGAGGCCGTGCTCTCGCTCGACGACGTCACCATGTTTCACCGAGCACGACGTCCTGCATCGATCTCAAGCAACACATCCAGAAGAACATCAAGGACATCATCGGGATCAACGTGAGCGTGGCCTTCAAGGAGCCGGGCTCGATCGAGCGCAGCGAGGGCAAGGCCCAGCGGGTGGTCGACCTGCGCAAGGGAGGAGACCGGGGACGCGTAGCTCCAGGCTTTCCCGTCCGGCCTCCTTCACTGCGCGCTGCCGGCAAGGCGCCCAGGCGAGTGCGATCCTTCTTGGCCCTGATCGCCTTGTAGGCTTCGAACCAGGCGACGCTCACCACGCCGGCCGCCAGACAGATCACCAGATCCACGGGGTGCAGCACGCCGAAGCGGAACAGCTGCCGCAGGGCCGGGACATAGAGGACGAGACCCAGGAAGACCACGGCGCCGCCCAACACCCACCACAGAGCCTTGTTGGGCGTACGAAGGGTGGCCAGGATCCCACGACTCCACGACCGATTGGTCAGAATCAAGGCGAGATTCGCCACTATCAGCGCGGTGAAGGTGAGAGCCCGCGCCTGATCCTCGCTCTGCTCGCGCCACAGCGCGATCCCGTAGACGGCCACCAGGATCGCGAGCACCACGAGTCCCTGCAGGACGCTCAGCCCCAGGACCTTCCGCCCGAACAGCGGCTCTCCGACCGGACGAGGCTTGCGCGTCATCACGTCCTTCTCCTCGGGCTCGGCTTCGAAGACCACCGAGCAGGCGGGATCGATGATGAGCTCCAGGAAGACCACGTGCACCGGCGAGAAGATCAGCGGCCAGCGCACGATGAGCGGGATCAAGGTGAGACCGATTATCGGCGTGTGCACGGCAAAGATGTAGGCGACGGCCTTCTTGAGGTTGTCGAAGATGCGGCGGCCCAGCCGGACAGCCGCCACGATCGACGAGAAGTCGTCGTCGAGAAGCACGAGCGAGGCGGCTTCCCGGGCCACGTCGGTGCCCCGTTGCCCCATCGCCACTCCGATGTTGGCCGCCTTGAGAGCCGGCGCGTCGTTGACCCCGTCGCCGGTCATGGCAACCAGCTCGCCCCGGGTCTTGAGCGCCTGGACCAGCTTCAGCTTCTGCTCGGGCACGACTCGGGCGAAGATGTTGCAGTCACCGATGCGCTCCTGGAGCTCGGCGTCGCTCATGGCCTCGAGCTCCGGCCCGGTGATGACCACATCCGCCGGTTCCAGCCCGATGCGGCGGGCGATGGCCCGGGCGGTGCCGGGATAGTCCCCGGTTATCATGATCACGCGTATCCCGGCCTCCCGGCACTCCTTGAGCGACTGAGGCACCGAGGCGCGAGGCGGATCCGACAAGACCGACCAGACCGAGGAAGTCGAAATCGAAGTCGTGCTGCGCGCCGGGCCACTCGACTCCCTGGTGAACGGCTCGCGCCACACCCAGGACCCGCAGTCCGTCCTCGGCCATGGCGTCTATCGCTCGCGAGAGCTCCGCCAGTCGCGCCTCGTCCAGGTGGCACAGATTGGCGATGGCCTCGGGGGCGCCCTTGGAGGCGATCACGTGGGCGTCGCCCGACGGCGATCGCCACACGTGGGACATGGCCAGTAGCTCGCGCGACAGCGAGTACTCGTGCACGAGAGCCCAGTCCCCGTGGAGGTGCTCGGTGTCTTTGAAGTACCGCTCGCCCAGACGAGTGAACGCCTTCTCCATGGGGTCGAACGGATCGAGCTCGCTGGCGAGGATGCCGTATTCCACCAGTTGGTGAAAATCCTCGTGAACCGGTGCTTCCAGCGGCAACCGCCCCTGTCGGCGTCTTCCGCGACCGCGCCGGGCGCTTCCGCCTCGCTCTCCGGCGGCACCTCGAAGAAGCGCCCGCCGGCGAACAGACGGGCGATGGTCATCTTGTTGAGGGTCAGCGTCCCGGTCTTGTCGACGCACAGCACGGTGGCCGAGCCAAGCGACTCCACTGCGGGGATCCGCCGGGTGAGGACGTTCTTCTGACTGATGCGCCACGCACCCAGCGCCAGGAAGACGGTGAGGACCACCGGGATCTCCTCGGGGAGAGTGGCCATGGCCAGAGTCACCCCGGCGAGCAGGCCGTCCACCCAGTGCCCGCGGGTCAGGCCGTAGATGAGAACCACCAAGACGCACACGAAGAGTCCCACGAGAGCCATGTTCCGCACGAGCCGCGCGCTGTGCCGCTGCAGCTGGGTCGGCTCCTGGCCGGTCTTTTCGAGGGCCACGCCGATGCGGCCCATCTCCGTTCTCGCACCGGTCGGCGATCACTTCGGCGACTCCCTGGCCCTGCACGATCAGGGTCCCCGAATAGATGTTGGGCAGATCGTCGCCGCCGGGCCGCGCGCGCGTGACCTCCTCGGTCGGCGCGCCATCGCAGGCCAGCTTGCGGACCGGCACCGATTCGCCCGTGAGCAGCGACTCGTCGGCCTGCAGGTCGCTGCACGAGAGAAGGACGGCGTCGGCCGGCACACGGTCGCCCTCGGCGACGAGCACGATGTCGCCGCGCACGACCTCTCTCCCCGGGATGCGCAGCTGCTCGCCCCCGCGGATCACCCGGGCGCGCGGGCTGGACAGGTCGCGCAGCGCCTCCAGCGCGCGCTCCGTCTTGCGCTCCTGGTAGATCGTGATGCCCATGACCACGAACACGAAGCCCAGGAGCATGATGGCCTCCTGGAGGTCGCCGAGGACCGCGTAGAGCCCTCCGGAGAACACCAGCAGCAGGAACATGGGCTCCCGCGCCACGCCGAGGGCTATCGCCAGGAAGCCTCGCTTCTTGGTCGATGGAAGCTCGTTGTACCCCTCCGACCGCAGCCGCTCGGCGGCCTCGGCGGGGGAGAGGCCCTGAGGTCTCTTCCGTCAGGTCAGCTGTCATTCGCCGCCGAGACCACCGAGAATGTCGCCCAAGAGGGAGCTGCGCTTCTTCGGTTTGCCGGAGCCGGAGCCGTCCGCCCCAACGGCTGTCGCGGTCGTCGTGATCGTCGTGATCTTTCCGATGATCGTGGTCGTGGTCGTCGTCGCGGTCGTGATCCGGATCGCGGCGACCGAGCCGCGTCCGAAGAGACCGCCCCAGAGCCTCTTTCCTCCGCCGCGGCGATCTTCTCCATCTCACCGCGATCGAGCCAGCAGCCCTTGCAGCCCGGACATAGATCCACCGTCACGCCGAATTGTTCGATCTCCCTCAGTTTCTCTCCACAGACCGGACATTCCATGACCTTTTCCTTTCCTCGACAGTTTTCTAGACGGCTTCCGAGCAGCGATCCGCGACGGTGAAGTGCAGCCTTTGACCAGTGAGCGGCACAACTGATGCGAACACTATCAGGAGGACCACCAACGTCAGGTTACCCTCGACCCACGGAAGACTACCAAAGAAGTAACCGGCGGTGACGAAAGTGGCCGTCCAGGCTATCGCCCCCGCCAGATTGAAGCACCAGAAGCGCCGCGGGGGCATCTTTCCCATGCCGGCCACGAAGGGAGCGAAGGTCCGGACCACGGGCAGGAATCGGGCAAACACCAGGGCCTTGCCGCCGTGCCGCTGGAAGAAGGCCTCGGTCGCTTCGATGTGGCGGCGTTTGACGAAGCGCCCCGCTCGCGCTGCGATCACCTTCGCCGAACAACCTTCCCATGGCATAGTTCACCGCGTCGCCGCCCACCGCGCGCCGTCATCACCACGACAGCGACGATCCACAGGTCCATCCGCCCCGCGCCGGCGAGCGCTCCCGCCGCAAAGAGTAGGGAGTCTCCCGGTAGAAACGGGGCGACCACCAGTCCCGTCTCGGCGAACACGATGAGAAAGACGACCCCATAGACCCACGCGCCCAGGTGGCCAAGCAGATCCGATAGCAGTCCTGCCGGATCGAGAAGATAGCCCAGTGGCGCGAAGTCCAACTACTCCGCCCTCGGGCTCCGGTCGACACCCGACTGCACGACGCTGCCCACGCCGAGAAGCCGACGCAGCCTGCGTTTCACGTACCTCACCATGTGGCCCGCATGGAGGAGGACGTGGACCACGGTCAGCACGACCATGCTCCATCCGGCAAAGGCATGAAGATCGTCGCCCAGACCGAAGAACTCGTTCTCGTCGCCCGCCAGGCCGGTGAGGGCTGCCCCGATCACCGCGAGCAGCAGCAGCACGCTCACCAGCGAAACACAGGTCCTGACGCATCATCTTTGCCCTGGTCGACGGGCTTCCGGAATCCAAGACGACCTCCAGGTCGCGCTCCACTACTACCGGGCACAGTCGTGCTCTGAATGTCATTGTGCGCCCCGGGCCTTAAGAGCAGATTAAGATAGGAGGATCAGGAAGGAAAGGCGACGGTGAAGACGCTGCCCTTTCCTTCGTGACTCTCGACGCGGATAGTCCAGCCGTGCGTCTCCACGATGCGGGCCACGATAGCCAGTCCGAGCCCCGATCCCTCTCCGGAATGGGAGGATTCTGCCTGATAGAAGCGCTCGAACACATGGGAGAGGGCCGCGGCCGGGATACCGACCCCCGTGTCCCGGACGGAGAGATGGGAGTCGGTGAGCTCTACCGAGACCGTGCCGCCGGCGGGAGTGAACTTCATGGCGTTCGCCAAGAGATTGTCCACGAGCTGTCGAACCAGGGATTCGTCACAGTGTACGATCAGCCCCTCGCACACTTCGCGAGCGCAGATCGACACCGGCGTCGGCCGCGGCCCCCTGGTGCTGCGCGACTTCGCTCCTCACGAGCGCGGACATGTCGACCGGCTCGGGCGCCAAGCGCCAGTTCGTCGAGTTCCGCCAGTTGTAGCAGGCGCTCGACCAGGCGCGACCCCTGTTGCAGCTCCCGCTTGGCCGCGCGGATCTCCTCCACGTAGTCGCCGGTCCTCATGGCCAGATCTAGCGACGAGTTGACCGCGGCCAGCGGCGTGCGCAGTTCGTGGCTGGCATCGTGCGTGAACTGCCGCAGACGGCCGAACATCGCTTCGGCCGGCGCCAGGCTCCGCTTCGCGAACACCAATCCGAATAGGAATGTCAGCGACGTGACGATCACGCTCACAATGCCGAAGAGCAGCACCTCGCCCGGAAGCTCGTGCACGTCGATGCGTTCCGGCCGCGCGATCTGGAGGTACCGCGGAGATCCCGCTCTCGGTGGCGACGGGCACCTGGTACACGCGGTAGTAGCCCGCCGAGCCCCTGACAGTGAGAAAGCGGGGAGCGGCGTCCGCCTCCATGGGCACGGCCACACGCTCGAAGAGGTCGCTCGCGAACAGCACGTCGCCCCGCGAGCTGAAGATGCGCACGGCGGCGTCGTGCACGCTCTCGACTATCCCTTCCAGATCGCGGCGTCGGCCGGCCGCTCTCGGCGAGCTCTGCTGAAGCTACGACCGCGTCGCGACGGAGTTGGTCGCTCGTGGAACGGTGCGTGCTGAAATACTGGACGCCGATGTACGCCCCGCCGACCACCAGCATCACTACGAACACCAGAGCGGTGAACTGAAGGGCGATCTTGTAGCGTAGGCGTTTGAACATGATGGTTAGCCCGGCACGTAGTAGCCCTTGTTGGGGACGGTGCGAATTAGGTCCTTGCCCAGTTTCCGCCGCAAGTACGACACGTGCACGTCTACGGTCTGGTAGGGAATGAGCGCGCTGTGCTCTCCCCACACGTGCTCGATGATCGAGCCTCGATCCTGGACGACGCCGAGGTTGCGCATGAGGTAGTCCAGCAGAGCGTATTCCTTCGGCGCCAGGTGCACTTTCGTGCCGCCTCGCCGCACTTCGTGAGTGTTGCTGTCCAGCGTCACATCGGCCGCGGAAAGTAGCGGGCTGCAGACCGTTCCTCGTCTTCGCAGGAGCGTGCGCACCCGGGCAAGCAACTCCTCCATGTCGAACGGCTTGACGAGATAGTCGTCGGCACCGGCGTCGAGACCGCGCACGACGTCCGCCTTCGTCCCGCTGGCGGTGAGGATCAAGATCGGCGAATCGTTGCCGGCAGCACGCAGGCGGCGGCACACCTCAAGACCGTGGAGCCCGGGCAGGTCCAGATCGAGAATGATGCAGTCGCACGCTTCCGAGAGGGCCCGGTCCAGTCCGTCCTGGCCGTTGAAACTGACCGACGCCGCGTAGTGCTCCAACTCGAGGTATCGCCGGATATTGACGGCAAGGGTGCGATTGTCCTCGATGACGAGAATCTGCATTCGAGCCCTTTGGTCGCGATGGAGCGGCGATGCGGCCGGTGGACGTCAAGATACCCCAAAGTCAAGAGGTCATACGCGGCGCTCGCGGGCGCCGTTCGCGGGCGCAGTTTCGCCCAACTCTGCTGCCGCGCCGCGCGGAGCCCCCCGCCGGTGCGTGTAGACCCTTATGTTATGCTTGGTCATACCGAAATGGACACGCCTGACGATCCCCGAAGTATCCGCCTTCCCGCGGCGCCCTCCCGCCGGATGATTCTGCGATGAGTTCGCCCGTCATCGAGATCATCGGCGTCGTACTTCTGGTCCTCGTCAACGCGTTCTTCGTGATCGCCGAGTTCGCCATCGTCAAGGTGCGCGACACCCGGGTGGCCGAGCTGGCCGCACTGGGCAGCAGACGCGCCCACGTGGCCGACCACATCGTCAACCATCTCGACTCCTATCTGTCCGCCACCCAGCTCGGCGTCACTGTCGCCAGCCTGGGACTGGGCTGGCTCGGCGCCTCGGCGTTCACCCGGGTCTTCGACCTGGGGATAAGCCACACCGCGGCCGCCATCATCGGCTTCGTGGTCGTGACCTTCGTCACCATCATCTTCGGGGAACTGGTGCCTAAGTCGATCGCCATCCGCAAGGCCGAGCAGTCGACCTTGTCGGTAGCCTTGCCCCTCCGTTGGTTCTATCTGATCACACGCCCGCTTACCTGGCTCATGTACATCTGCGCCGCAGGCATCCTCAAGTTCTTCCGCATCCAGCCGGCATCGGAGCGAGATCTGGCCCACTCGGAGGAGGAGCTGCGCATGATCCTGGAGGCCAGTCAGGAAGTAGGCCACATCGACGAGGTGGAGCAGATCCTCATGCGCCGGGCGCTCACGTTCGGCGACCAGACCGTGAGCGACATCATGGTGCCTCGCACCGAGATGGCGGCCCTGCCCACTTCGACGACGGTGAGCGCCGTCATCGACGAGATCGCCGAGACCAATCACACCAGGTATCCCGTCTACGAAGAGGACGTCGACAACATCGTCGGCTACGTGCACGTCAAGGACCTGTACCGGGCGCCGCACGACGCCACTTTGCGGCGCCTGCTGCGCCCCATCGGCTTCATCGCCGAGACCTCCAACATCGAGTTGGCCCTGCAGCGCTTCCAGAGCGCCCGCACGCCCCTCGCCATCGTGGTGGACGAGCACGGCGGCACTGCCGGTATCGTCACCATCCAGGACGTGGTCGAGGAGCTGATCGGCGAAGTGCAGGACGAGTTCGACCTCGAGGCACCCCTGGTGGAGGACCGCGGCGACGGCAGCTACTCGGTCGACGGCGGCGCCCGTGTCGACTACCTGGAGGAGCTATCTGGGCCTGGAGGTGCCGGAGGAAGGTTTTCCCACCCTTGGGCGGACGGGTGTTCGAGCAACTGCAGCGCCGGCCGCGAGTGGGCGACGAAGCTCGGGTGGGCGATTTCCACGCCCAGGTGCTCGAAGTAGACGGCATGCGCATCTCTCGAGTCCTTCTCACCCGCCTGCGTCCCGAGACCGGAGGAAGCGGGGAGTTGGAGGACGCGGAGAGCACCGAGCGTGAGGACTACGACCGCGACGACTGACACTTACTGCCCTCCCCGGCACGGCCACGGGGTATCATTCTCGACATGAAGCCGATCGAGATGCCGGTAGACTCGGACGCCCTGCGGGCCAACATCGCCCGCACCGCCCAACCGGTGGTCGTCCCCGACCGTTACCTGCCCCTTGTGCAGGCCGTGGAAGGACTCTACGGCGTCCGGACACCGCTGACCGAGACCCTGGCAGAGTACTTCCACCCCTTTCGCAACGTCGACCTGCTCATCGACGGCTTCCAGACCATCCTCCTGCGCAATTGGACCTACTTCGAGCGTTCCGATGATCGCGCGCGGTGCTTCGAGCTCCTCTCCGAGCTGGTGCTGGACCTCCTCGATTCTCCGCTTTCCGGGGAGCAGACCTCGCTCCTTCTCCGCCAGCTGCTTACGTGGTGCACGGCCGCCCTCGAACGGACCCCACCCCGACGCTTACGACAAGAGCCTGCCGGACGGTGGCCGAGTCCCTGTCCAGGTTGCTGCCGCGGCAGCCGCTCGCCCTTCTTGGAGCGCGACGCCCTCTTGCGCGGTCTGGCCGAAAGCGCCGCCCGCCGGCCCTCCGTCGAACCGGGCGTTTTCCGAGCTCTACCGCGCCCTCTTGCTCCTCGGCTACCGCCGAGTGATGGAGCGGCTCCCCCTCCCCGAGTGGGCCGGCTCTGTCGACGCGGAGCTCACCGACCCTGAGGGTGCGGCCGCGCACTTTGCTCCCTTGGCTCCGGAGCGGGTGGCAGAGCTCATTGTCCGAGTGAAAGATGCGACGGTGAACGTGTTGCTGTCTCCCGATCTGCCCACCTTCTCCTCCATCCTCGACCAGGCGATCGACCAGGTCTTCCGCATCGACAACCTCGAGGACCGCTTCGCCGTGTGTCTCTATTTCCTCAAGGACGACACCCTCGGCTACCGCCAGAACGAGGTCATGGTCGACCTGCTGGGCGTGGTCAGGCAACTGATGAAGCCCGAGCGGCATATGGACGTCGAGCGCATCCTCAGCCGCCTTACCCGCTTCTTCCGGGCTCGCGACAACCAGTTCCTGCTCATGCGCTTCCAGTGCTACGAGGCCATCGGGGTGGCCATCGGCGAGGCAGGCAATGTAGCGGCCGCCGACCATCTGATCGAGGACGTGCTCTCCTGGCGGTTCCAGTACCCCGACATCCAGGGTGCGACCGACGACTGGGAGACGGTGGTCAACCCCTACCACCTGCCCAAGATCCGCTGCTGGATGCACATCATCGAGTCCAATCCGGCCCTGTACGAGCGCCTGGCGGCGGCCCTCAACGTGCAATTGCGGCTGGGCGGCGTCTACATCGCCGACACCGATTTGTTCCAGCGCGACGTGACCCGCTTCCTGAACGCCGACATCCGCCCCATCTACTTTGTAGCCAAACAGCTGCTGCGGGCCTTCCCCGTCTACTTCAACGACGTCGGCGCCGAGGGCGAGCTGCGATCGGTCTCTACCGAGATCGATGAGATCTGCGGGCGGCGCGACACCTTGACGCACTTCCTGCGCAAGCAATCCCACGCCGAGTCCTCGAACCGCCTGGTGGCCTTCAGCCGCGCAGTGCTCTACCTACTGGATCACCCTGGATCCCTGCCGGGCTTGAGCCCTATCTGTCGGCCAACACTCATGGCCGCCGTGCGCCGAGAGCGGGAGTCGGCCGAGGAGCCTCACGCGGTGCTCCTGGCCCTGTGGGCGGCCTTGCCAGAGCCGGAGGGTCGACGGCGGCGACGGCAGCGGCAGCTGCCGTCGCCCGCGGACCGCAGACGAGGCATTGCGCCTCCGTCGCCTCGTCCGAGCTGGAGTCGTCCCGACCGCCCTGGGGAGCTCCTAGCCGCGGCTTCCCGGGATCGCCGGCGAGTGGGCTCCCCTGGGTCCGGTCGGCGCGTGGGCGGGACCTCATGGCCCGCACCCACCAGCTGCTTGGCTCAGAAGTACTCGCTGTCGGCAGACAACGTCGGTCTGGCCGTGAGCCACCACCTACAGCTCGATGCAAGAACGCGTCTCAGGTTCACGCGGAGCTCTGGCTGCCTGGCAGGCGAAGCCCGCCACGCCGCCACTCGTGACCGCCTGCTCGACATGGCTCTGGCCGTACTCCAAGAACTACAGGCGATAGTCCTGAGCCCCGCTCCAGTCAGTCGCTGTGGAGAACATCTATCAGAAGCGTCACATCGCGGCCGGATCCCGTCCATGTATGGCACCTACAACGAGCCCAAGTTCGACGCCCTAGGCTTGTCGTTCCGGGTGGAGAACCTGGTGGCCCGCCTGCTCGAGGATCTGGTATCCGAAGGCGTGGTACCTACGTAACCCGGGACTCTTTGCGGCGCATGGCCGCCGCGATACGGCGTTTCGAACAGGCCCTAGCGGCTGACGGCGTCGACTCCCGTAGACCTTGCCACCAACCTGCGGCTTGCTCGAATCCAGCTTCAGTAGTCATAACTTCACCTTCCACCAGTATCACAACGTCGTCCAGTTCATCGTCGGATCGGTCACCGAGCTGTCGCGCACCTCCGAGTTCCTCACGTCTACGACCAAGTGCTCCATACGGTACTCGAGCACGATCCTCGCCAGTGCGAGGCTCGGGGCATGTCGCTGGATGCGAGTCGCCGAGATGGTGCTCCGCGAAGTGCTGGTATCGGCTTGGGTATGCAGACCTCGACCGTTATGTGTCTGCCATCCTGCGGCAAGATCCCTACCTCACCGGTCGCCTGAGCAACTCACGCCCTCACTCGCATGATGAACTACGATCCCGAACGGCTGATCTCGCCAATCCACGAGGCCAAGCGCGAGACCGACGACCAGATGACGCTCGGGTTCAAAGGACTGGGCCTCAAGCAGATGGCCTCCTATAAGCACCGGGTGCCCGAGGGATTCATCCTCTCCACTGAGCTCTTCAGCGCTTGGCCGGCCATGTCGTACCGGCCGTTGTACGACGACACCCTCGAGCGGGTGCGGGAGGCGGTCAAGCGCCTGGAGAAGGAGACCGGCCTCCGCCTCGGCGATCCCATCCGTCTGCTCACGCTCTCCATCCGCTCGGGCGCGGCGATCTCCATGCCCGGTCTGATGACCACCTTCGTCGACGTGGGTCTCAATGACAAGCTGGCCGAAGCTCTGTCCCGTCAAGCCGGGCTTCGAGTGGGCCGCCTGGGATTCCTACCGGCGCTTCCTACAGTCGTGGGCCATGGCCTCGGGAGTCGACCGGGACTTCTTCGACGGCATCATGACCGAATTCAAGGCCCGCTACGGCATCGAACGCAAGCTCGACTTCTCCCCGCGCACATGCGCGAGCTCGCGTTCACCTACAAGGCCCGGGCTCGAGAGCTGGGCGTCAGGTTCGCCGACGACCCCTTCCG
>CAWEJM010000012.1:0-306001 GCA_963809395.1 uncultured Actinomycetes bacterium
CATCGCCCCGGAGGGCGCGAGGAATGCCACCCGATTACCAGCGGGCAATGGGGACATCGAGGACTTTCCCGGCCAGGACGAGGTGCGAGTAGTCGGAGATGCGGACGATGCCGCCTGTGAAGCATGCCATCGACAAGACGGTCCTCGGAAGCCATGCGGCAGTGTGGGCAGCCGCCGCGGCCTCTTCCCCGCCTCGGTCGCACCCCCTTTGAGCATGACCACAGGTTTTTCGCGCGTCACCTCCCGAGCGGTATCCACGAAGCGCCGCGGATACTGATGTTCTCCACGTACATGACGATCGCGCCGTCTCTGGATCGTCGCCCAGGTATTCGAGCGCCTGGCTCTCCTCGATATCGATCTTGTTGCCCAGGCCCACCACACGTGAGACCCCGAAATGCTCGGCGGTCAGGATGTATTTCAAGGTGAACGTGGCGAAATTGCCGGTCTGGGCGATGTAGGCCACGCTTCCCCGGCGGATCTTGCCTACCGGGAAGAAGGTGGATGTGAAGCTCTGGGGCGTGGAGACATGGCCTGAGGTGTTCGGGCCAAGTACGTGGAGCCCATACTCTCTGATCAGTGTCGATCAGGTCTTGTTGGATATGGGCGCCCGTCTCGTCGGTCTCCGCGAAGCCTCCGGCCGAAAGAACCACATGCTTGATCCCTCGCGCGGCCACTTCTCGGAGGGCTCCCGGCGTGTCCTTGGCCGGAACGATGATCACGGCCAGATCGATGCCTTCCGGCAGATCGCCGACCGCCGCGCAGACCGGGAGCCCAAGGATCTCCCCCCCTTGGGGTTCACCAGGTACAGCCGGCCCGCGTATCCGTTGGCCAGGATGTTCTGGATGACCGGTTGCCCGGTTTGCCTTTGCCCGCCGACGCCCCGACGATCGCCACCGACCGGGGAGCGAAGAAACCGGCAAAGTAGCCCGTGCCGGGTACCGAGATGCCGGCCGGCTGGCGGGGTGACCTAGGCTTCAGCATCACCTTGACGTCGAGAGCCGTCGCTCCCTCATCGTCGACCAGCAGCGGGTTGATATCGACGGCCTCGTAGTAGTTCGGCCGCCTCGAGCCCGAAGCGAGCGAAACCCTGCAAGGCGTCCACGACCCGTTCGATGTCCACGGCCGCGCTCCCCGAAAGCCGGCAGTAGCCGGTGCCCTTCAGCCTGCCCAAAGCTGCGTGAATGTCGGCGCGGGTCGCGGGAAGGAGCAGAAACTGCACGTCCTGAAAGACCTCGGTGAGGACGCCTCCCATTCCGATCATCAGGCAGGGACCGAAGTGCTCGTCATTGGTGAGGCCGGCGATCAGCTCGACCCCGGGCTTCGCCATCTGCTCCACCAGAAGCGGAGCGCCCGGGAAGAGCTGCTGGAGTTCGCGCACCGCGCTTTGCAGTTCCACCTTGTCTCGGATCCCCAGCTTCACCGCGCCCCGGTCGGTCTTGTGGGCAAGCCCGGGGACCAGAGCTTTGACGACCAGCGGGTAGCCCAGTTGCTCCGCGGCAGCTTCGGCCTCCGCGACATCGGCGACCCGCCTTCCTTCCGGCACGCCGATGCCGAACCGGGCCAGCAGCGCCTTTCCTTCGTCTTCGGCGAGAAGCGACACCCCGTCGCTGATGGCGCGGGAGAGTATGTCCTCAACCGTCGGGTTCCTCATAGTCATGTTCTGCTCCACCTCGGCTCTTTCGCCCCGTCCGCGCCTTCGACCTCACTCCGGAGTATGTCCGGCGCGTATTCTACCCTGACATGAATGAGGCCCCACTCCTCTCCGGGCGAAACCCGGCGAGGAGTGGGGCCTCTATCTGGTCGCGATATTTCTACGCCTACGAATAGACTATGGGCACCGGGTCGCGGTCTACCTTGGTCTCCGGCGAATCGATCTGCGCCACCAAGGGCACGTCGACCGGCCACTTGACGCCTTTCTGCAGCTGGCCGAAGCCCCACGGTTGTTTGTAGACGTTGGGGGTGACATGAAGGCCGGCCGGGTCGACCGGGGAAGTCAGGTCGATCGGTCCCGTGATGCCTACCATCTTGGTTGTCTTGATCGCGTCGACGACGCTTTGCTTGTCGTCGAGGTTCTTGGTCCTCTTGAGGACGTCCACCACCCAGGCCATGCGCGCATATCCGGTGATGAACTGGTCCCAAGGCTTGTTCATATCCTTCTCGTACCGGTCGGCCACCTGGACGTTGGTCATGCCGCTGATCGGGTCGGAGTATGGCCAACTCTTGTGCCAAGTGAAGCCCATGATGATGCCGTAGCATTGCGGGACCAGAGCCTCCTGGTCCTCGGTGGCGGCCAACCCGATGACCTCGACGCAGGCCTTGGGGTTGTAGCCTTGCTGCAGGCACTGTTTCCAGAAGTTGGGGAAGTCTTTGCCTGGGTTGGAGCCGCAGTTGATCTCGCACCCGGCCTTCTTGTACGCGCTGATGAGAGCGGTGAAGTCCTCGGTTCCCATGTTGAAGAAGCCGGGATCAGTCACAGCGTAGCCGGCCGCCTTGAGCGCGTCACCCATACCTATGCCCGGTGTCATCCACGCCTGGCTGTCCAGCGTATTGCCCAGGAATAGTCCCGCCTTCTTATTGGTGGGGACCTTGTTGAACGCCTGGACGATGCCGGCAGTCGCCTGCTCGATGCCGAACAGGCTGCCGAAGACCCACTTATCCGGACACTCCGCCGGGTTCTTCAGGTCCGGGTACCGGCCGAAGACCCAGGCCTGCCAGGGACAGTTGGTGGCGAGCAACGGAGCCCCCATGGTCTCGCACATCACGGCCGCCGGCACCGCCGTCGTCGGACTACCGCCCTACGATCAGTAGGTCGGCTTTGTCATTGAGGATGAGATCGGAGGTCACCTGGGAGGTCCGGTTGTCGTCGGACTGGGTGTCTCGGATCAACCAGCTGACCTTGTGGCTCTTGCCGTCGCCGAGGACCATGGTGTCGCCCAGATACTCTTGGACCAAGCCTACGCCCCATTTGTCGGCGATGGCAAAGACCGCCAGCATGCCGGTCAACGGAGAAATGACGCCGATCTTGATCTCGCGCCCGGCTTCGGGGCCTGCGGTCGTGCTGGTGGTCGGTGCCCCGGTCGTGGTCGGCCCCGCAGTGGTGGTCGGCCCGGCGGTCGTGACAGGCCCAGCCGTCGTGGTAGTCTCTTCGGTTCCCCCGCAGGCGGCGAGCAGGCCTCCAAGGCCGGCTCCCGCACCGACAGCCGCTCCAGCGACTCCGGCGATCTTCAGGAACTCGCGCCTGCTGACAGGCTTCCTCAAGCTAAGATCTTCGCTGCTCTCAAAATCTCCTGACCGGTTGTTGTCGTCTTTCATCTATTCGTCCCCCTCTTCGTCTCGCTGTCACCAAAATCATGCTTACCACGACACCCCATCCCTGTCAATGAGATCCCTCCAATCCCGGCCGTCCAGGGTATTTGGCCGCAACGGCTCCAACCGACGGATGATCAAGCGCAGTCAGGCGTCCTTGATCGTGGACAACGACGTCACCAACCTTGAACGTGGCGCGTCCGAATATCACCCGTGATATGGACCCAATATGGGTATTCCTTGGTGAGTTCTGGCACGCCAAGATGAACGTGAATGTTGGAGGTATGCGAATGCTCAATGAGACGACGATAGAGAATGCTCGGGCATTCATGAGCGTCCACTGAAGCGTTCGGGTGGACTCCAAAGTGCAGGGCGTTGAAGTTGTAGGCGTCCTTGCCTACACGATCCTGTAGAGAAGCCAGGAAATATCGCAAGGCATCCGCCTCTTCGCCACCCTCAATCTTCGTGATCCGGTTGTCTTCGATGCGGAGACGGATTGGCTTATCGAAATACGGCGAGATGCCGATGTGGCGTGACCACCAGCTCAGCATCCGGTCAAAAACGAAGACCCCGGAGGTGCCGGCCAGCCGAATGGGTGGGAGCACCCACTCCGGCCAAGGCCGATAGTATCCGGCCTCCTCCCGTCTCACGGCATAGGTTGTAAACCAGGGATGATGAGGGTCAAACGCAGGTAGTATTGTGCCCTCCAAGTGGGTGCCGTTGGCGTCCGTCAGTTGCCAGGCCGCCCCCACTTCGATGAGCAGTGCCGCCTGGTAGCGGATCTCGCTCACCAGTTCGTACGGGGTCTGCGCCCACTTCGTGCAGAGCAGGGAGGACTGTCGTAGCGAAGTTGCGTACGAACAGTTTCTTCTCAGTCCAGGTGAATTGCTTGAACTCGATCAGCTCTTCGAAAGACAGATCCAGAGTGTTGTTGATCATGAGGTCGCTCGCCGCCATCGCGGCCTTGACTATGGGTGGGAACCTCCACTTGTGAACCGTGGGTCTTTCGTCTGCCCATAGGACTGAGGCCTTCGCTCCCCGCATTTGAACAGCGGTCTGAATCCAGGCCATCGCCTCCCGGTCGACCAGATTGTCTCCGCCGTGGAGCCCGTCTACGTACGCCAGTATCAAGACCTCCTGGCCCGGGCTGATCTTGGCGCAGCCGTCGAGCATATCGTTGATCGAAACGGCCGCCGGCCCAGGGATCGCCATCCTAGCCCCTACTCGTACCACTCCGGCGCCTTGCGGTAGGTCAGCGAGTCGCCCGGAGGATGGCCGAAGAAGATCTCGGCGTCGTGTTGTGCGCGAATCACCTTCAACCTTTCAAGCGACCTGTAGCCCGCGACCGGATCGACGTGGAATCCCGGGACTATCATCTGCTCCAAGTGACGCGGCAGGTGTGAGGAATCGGCCGGGAAGAACATGGGCTTGCGACCCTCCAGTTCCACCACCATGCCGATTTGCCCTGCCGAGTGACCCGGCAATTCGTAAAGCCATACGCCTTTGGCAAACTCGACATCCCCCGTGACGAACTGGTACTTCGGGGATTTCTCGCAGGCCGGCTCTTCATCAGCGGTACCCGCCCGCTTGAGGATATCCCGGGCTCCGATGAAGTTCAGCCGGTGCAGCTCGGGATCGAAGCTGAGGTCCGAGTAGCTCTGATATTCAAACGGCATCGGGTTCTTGGCTGCTTCGTACTCCTTCTCGTGCATCACGATGGTCGCTTCGGGGAAGTACTTGTTCCCCCCGACATGGTCTATGTGAAGATGCGAGTTGACGATGTACCTCACATCTTCAGGGCGGATCCCCAACTTGGCCAGCTGGGCAAGCACCGTCTGGTCGGGGGCTTGAAGGGGATTGTCCTGGGGGGTCCACTTCTCCATGAATTCCCAGTCGAAGCCGGTATCAAAGAGCAACAACCCGTCTTCATGATCGACAAGCACGCTATAGCAGGCAAAACGAATGATCTCGCCCGTACCCCGGCCCCAGAAGAGTTTGAAGTCAGGAAGCGCCAACGTGCCACCGTCCAACAGAGAGAGCCTGGTCTTCTTCATGATGCTTCCTCCAGCTCAAGTTCCGAGGTTGCGCGATCCGAGCCTATCATGTCGAAGTTCGCTCCTCCTTGCTTGGCGCCAGGGCGCGCGCGAGCACTTCCACCGGGTGGAGCACCGTCCGCCCCGTACCCATCTCGATCTGCGAACGGCAGGAAATGCCGCAGGCGACCACATCGCCGGCGTGCTCGCCGATCTGCTCGAATAGCCGGGTACCGATGGCCTGGGATAGTTGCGCGTACTCCCTCTTGTAGCCGAAAGAACCCACCATCCCACAACAGAGGGTATCGAGTTCACGAACGGTGATCCCAGGAACGAGGCGCAGAAGCTCGGCGGGCGCAGAACCGATCCCGAGGCTCTTTTGGTGGCAGTGACCGTGTACAAGATAAGTTTCTGCGAGCGGTCCCAGCTCGAGGGGCAAGCGTCCGGCCCGGGCCAGCATCACCAGATACTCCGTGATGTCGTAGGCGTGCTGTTCAAGGAGCGCGAGGCGTGGGTCACGCGCATGCTGTGATCCTTCAAGCAGTCTCCGGTAATCGTCCCGAAGAGCAGACAAACATGACGGTTCGATGCAAACAATATCCCAGCCGGCCTCAATGAGACCCCCCAATTGCCTGAGGTTCTGTACCGCCCATCGGCGCGGGCCATCGAGCAGTCCCTGGCTCATAGCGGGCCGACCACAACAGGCGTCGTGCGCCACGGTCACGGCGATGCCGGCCTGCTCGAGGACTCTGACGGCTGCCTTCCCCACCTCAGGAAGGTTATGATTCATGAAGCAATCTACAAAAAGGGCCACCCGAGGCGTTTCGGGCCCCTCGGTACGAACCGCGGTCCCGGCTTTCAATGTCCGCCCCCCCTCGCGCGCTTGGTGCTTCCACCAACTCATGAAGGTCTCGTGTTTGTAGGCGGGCATGTTTCGGTCTGGATCGATGCCAAGCAACCGGAAAGAGCCGCGAGCCGGCGGTGTCCGCATGGCCCGATTTGCGAGCGGGGCCAGAGGGCTCAACACCCTACCGAGAAGGTCCGCCCGCCCAAACACGCGCTGGCGAAGACCCGCACCGAACTCGGCGTTGGTCCGGCTGCGGATCACCGTGTTCAGCCAGGGGATATCGATTCCGACCGGGCACACCTCCGTACAACGGGAGCAGGTGGTGCAAAGCCCGTTGAAGTCCCAGGCCTGCGCCGAGCCCTTGGTGATGTACGTCCAGATGCAGCCGATGCCCCCTGGATAGGGGTCGCCTCCATAGACGTGACCTCCCACGAGGGTATAGGGAGCGCACGCGTTGAGACAGGCTCCGCATCTGATGCACCTGAGGGCTTCGCGCAAATCGTCGTCCGCGAGGGCCCGGGTCCTTCCGTTGTCCAGAATCACGACGTGCAGCTCCTTGTCGGCCCTGCAGCCCGGTGATCAGGGACACATAGCTCGTCATCTTCTGGCCGGTCGCGCTGCGGGGAAGGAGTTCGAGAAAGACGGACAGATCCTCGATGCCCGGGATGATCTTCTCACGCCCAACGATGGCCACGTGCACTGGGGGGAGCTGCGTGGTCAAGCTGGCGTTTCCCTCGTTCTCGACGAGGACGATGGTACCTGTCTCTGCGATGGCGAAGTTGGCGCCGGTGATGCCCATGCCCGCGTTTAGAAACACCTCTCGCAGCTCGTCGCGAACCAGCCTCGTCAGCCCCTGCGCATCCTCCGGTGGATGGGCCACGCCCAGAGTTCTCGCGAAGAGACGGATGATCTCTTCCTTGCTCTTGTGGATGGCGGGGACCACCAGATGGCTGGGCCGTTCTCCGGCCAGCTGAATAATCCGTTCGCCCAGGTCTCCCTCCACCACCTCAACACCGGAGAGTTCCAGCGCAGCGGCGAGGTTGATCTCCTCGGACGTCATGGACTTCGATTTGATGACCGATCGAACGCCTCGTTCGCGCGCCAAGCCGGTGACGTATGCGCACGCCGTCTCTTCGCTCTCGGCATACGTGACGATCGCCCCGGCCGCTGTGGCCGCACGTTCGAATTCGGCCAGAAGCTCGGCGTGTCTCGCTATTGCGTCATCCTTGATGGCCCGGGCTCGAGTCCGTAACGCTTCGAACCGCTCACTCACGGGCCAAGCGGCGGCTCGACGATCACGCATCGTCCCCATAGCCCGAGCCATAGCCTGCTCAAGGACCGGATCGCTCAAAGCCTCTTGGATCTCACGGCCAATGTCGCGCTCGTGACGCTTAGGCATCGACGATCACCACGTCAAGACGCAGCGGCCCGTGGACCCCGATCACTGGGGTCAGTTCGATGTCGGAGGTGCGAGACGGACCAGTCACCAGGGCGAAACGCGTACCCGGTTGGCCGATGAGCGGCGCAAACGCGGCAAACGCGGCGGCAAGGTCAGGCTCGATGCAGGAGGCGTCCAGAAGGGCCACGTAATGAGGGGGCAATATGGAGACGAGGCCTTCAGCCCCCGACCCCGGACCGATAAGGATAGAGCCGCTGGTGGCGACCCCGGCAAGAGCCGTTCCCACACCTGCACCGGCCCGCGATAGGATGCTCACCGGCAACTCGCTGGGCCCCTCCATAACCGTCTCGACGCCTCGACCCTGGAGCTCCTGCCCCAGGCCCTCCAGGGTCGCAGTCAGCACAGTCAGCCCGGCGTCTTCCAACAAGGTGGCGACCGCCGCCGCGACCTCCGCCCGCGGAACTCGGACTACTCCCGCGCCGCACGCTCGGGCTTCTTCGGTGAATGTGGCGATCAAGCGCTCTCGCGTTGGGTCACATCCTTTCATCAACACGCCGGCAGGCTACACGATGGGAACCACCTTCGGCCGACGCAGTGGGGCCGCGGACGCAGCTGGCTTTCGCGCCCGCGGCCCCACTCCTCGCCGTCCTGGACGGTCGGATCAGGATCGTGCAGTCTAGGCGTACGTTATGGGCACCGGGTCGATCGTCTTGACGCTGGCCGGCGCGTCGATCGCCGCAACTATGGGTAGGTCGTAGAGCCACTTGCCGCCGGTGCTCTTCACGACCTGGCCTAGGCTTACCACCTGCTTACACACGTTCGGCGTGACATGAAGCGTGGTCGGGTTCGCCGGGGTGGTGAAATCGATCGGTCCCGTCGTCAGCTCGGTTTTCGTTCCCTTGATCGCCTCGACGATGCTGTCCTTGCTGTCGATGTCTTTGACTCTCTTAAGAACATCCACGGCCCATTCTATGCGGGCGAGCGGGGTTATCATGTTGTTCCACATCGTATTCTGCGACGCCTCGTAGTCGGCGGCCAACTCGGCATTGGTCATCCCAGAAATCAGGTCGCTGAACGGCCAGTCCTTATGCCAGGTGAACCCGAGGGTGAGGCCCGCAACAATGGGGCCAAGAGCCTTCATGTCCTCGTATGTGGATATCGAAACGATCTCTATGGCCATCTTCGGCTTGTAGCTCTGCTGGATCGCCTGCTTCCAGAAGTTCGGGAAATCCGTCCCCGGGTTGGAGCCCATATGGACCTCGCAGCCCGCCTTCTTGTAGGCGGAAATAAGCGACGTATAGTCTTCAGTCCCCTTGTTGTATGGGCCGGGGTATACCGTGGTATATCCGGCGCCCTTGAACATGTCGAGGATCCCGGTGCCCGGCGTCAGCCAAGCCTGGCCATCGGCGGTGTTCGATTCGAGGACGCTCACGACCTTGTTGGAGGCGATCTTGTTGCAGACCTGGACGGCGACCGCGACGCACTGGTCGACGCCCAGGAACGAGCCCCACACCCATTTGAACTCGGTGTCGATCTTCGCCTGGCGGCCGAAGACGAACGCTTCCCAGATATTGTTGCAGCAGAGAAGGGGCGACCCCACCGATTCCGCCATATCGGCCGCCGGGTTGACCGTGTCGGGACCTCCGGCGACGCAGGCCATGTCGACTTTGTCGTTCAAAAACAGATCGGACGTCACCTGGGCGGCCCGGTTGGAGTCCGACTGGGTGTCTCGCGTCACCCAGGTCACTTTGTGCTTCTTCCCATCTCCCATGACCATCGAATCGCCGATGTACTTCTGCACCAGCCCCATGGCCCAATTGTCGCTGACACCGAAAAGGGCGAGGTAGCCAGTGACCGGCGTGATCACGCCGATCTTCACTTCCCGCCCGGCCTCCGGTCCACTACTGACTGTTGTGGTGGACGCTGCCGCGGTGGTCGTTGTGGTTGCCGGCGCGGCCGTGGTCGTAGTGGTGGCTGACGCAGCCGTGGTCGTAGTGGTGCCTCCTCCACAGGCCGCGACCAGGCCACCCAGTCCGCCACCTACGCCAATAGCGGCTCCGGCGACGCCCGCGAGGCGCAGAAAGTCGCGACGGCTGAAGGAGCCGTCCTCTCTACGGGCGTCAATCATCCCAGCTTCTGTGTGCTGTTCTACTTGCTTCTCCATGTAAACCCCCCAAGTCAGCCCCTATTCGGTGGCCAACTAGTATGCGATGTAGTAGGGAATAGGCCTGCGCATCCCGGGGAACGTGATCAGACTCCCCCTGCGAATCGTCCTCCTAGAAGACCTCCTGTTCACGCCGGCAACTGTTTGACTACCCCAGTTCCCCCTTTCCATTTCCATTTCGCCTATAAGCAGTGTGGCATGTGTGAAGATCCAAGTCCATACCGCTATACGGACAATTAGGACAGATATCGAGCGGAGTCCAGAGGAATTCTTCACCGCGATCGGCTACGCAACATCCCAGTGCCGATAGAGCCCGCTACCATAGGCCTTCGCCGGCCGGCTGTAGCTGCTGAAGCGCCCCTGCACCCGGCGCACGCGCACGTCGTCATCAAGGACCCGGCGGAATGCCGAAACCGGGTCGTTCGTGTCAAACTCGTAGATGTGCAGAAACCGAGGATCATCCTCGGTCAGCTGTGGACCAAGATTGCGATAGCGCTCGCACTGGACCATCCCCGGAGTCTCAAGGAGATCATGAGCGTGCGTGTAGAGCCACCAGTCATCGTGTTCCGCACTATGCTCAGGGTCCAGTCCTCCAAAGACCAGCAATATCGTCTCGGGCATACCGTCGGGTAGTCTCGTCTCCGGCCTGACCGGCGGGAGAACGCTCCTCCGGTAGGCCACGAAGTCCCACACGGTCAACTCGTAGGTCTCGAAGCAGTCGATCATCTTTCCCTCGGCAGCTCTGCGCTGGTCGTCGTCCTTGATCCTCTGCATCACAGCCCAGGGATCGGCGTCATTGATGCGGTAGAGGGTGACGTATCTGACCGGCCTTCCTTCGGGGACCGCGAATCGCTCTCCGGCCAGCGCGCCAAGATCCGGCTCCATGTCAAGGTATCGATACACGTCGACGATCCCCGCGGTGTCTCTCAGTGCTCGCAGGTGGATCTTGTCATACCACCGATTGAACTCCTTGATACGCGCTTGGTCGCTGCAACTCACCACTTCTACCGCGATACTCTTCGCCGGAAACAACTCGCTCACAGCAGCTCCTTCGATAGCTTGAGAGCCGCCGGGACGTCTGCGGCCACCATCGGCTGCCGCTGGAGGAGGCGGACGATCTCCACCGTCCGCCTGACCAGCTCGGCGTTGCTGTCGGCGATCCTCCCCCGCTCGAGCATCCGCGTGTCCTCGAAGCCGGTCCGGACGTTCCCGCCCATCGCCAGCCCGATGGTGGTCATGGGCGTGTGGTGCTTGCCAACGGCGATGACCTGCCAAGCGGTATCCGGGGGCAACTCCCGCACGAGGGTGGCGAGCACACCGGGGTCGGCGGGCATGCCCCCCATCTTCCCGAAGACGAACGAGACCAGCAGGGGCTCCACCAACAACCCCTCGCTCAACAGTTGAAGCGCATAGTGCAGATGGCCGAGGTCGAAAAGCTCCAGCTCCGGTTTGATCCCAAGCTCGAGCATGCGGGCTGCCTGCTTCCGCACCAGTTTGGGAGGATTGCGCAGTTCGCTGTCGGCTCCAAAGGTCATCGTGCATATGTCGAAGCTCATTATGGGCGTCTTCATTTCGACCAAGCGCATCCGCTCTTTGAAGGGGACCGTAGTCGAGACACCCGTAGACAGGTTGATGATCACTTCGGGGCACTCTTCCCGAATCGCCGCCAGGGTCCTGTTCGCGATGTCCAGGTCGGCCGTTGCGCGACCCTTGTCGTCTCGAAGGTGCACGTGCACGACAGCCGCCCCGGCCTCATAGGACTCCCGGGCGCTCTCTGCGATCTCGGTCGGGGTCATCGGCAGGTTGGGAATCTCCTTCTTCGTGCCGAAACCGCCTGTCAATGCCGCCGATATTATGGCGTTGTCCACGCACGCTCCTCCTTCGGCTACGGTGACCTAGTGACCGCAAACGCCCGCTGTATCTGGAATATTCACGCCTATCTCGCCGGCACCACCGGAACAAGAAGGTGGGAATCGTACTGGCCGCCTGCGTAGATGATGTGCTCTCCCCGGTTCACGGTTCGCCCGTCGTGGGCATTCGTGGGCCATCCACCCGGGTAGTAGTAGATGTCGCAGCCTTGCACGATCACGCGCAGCTTCTCTCCGGGCTCAAAGCGCGTGCCCGAGGGCAGGATCTCGATCTCTACCGGAACGATCTCCCCGTCGCTGAAGCTTGGCCTCTTTCTGGTGCGGGTGGACCGGCTGATAGGCCGTCGACTTCGACTCGTCTAGCTCCCTATGCGAGACCCGAAGCCAACCCAAAGCCACCGGCCCGTCCTCGTGGGAGCGTAGAATGGGAATTTGACCACGGCTCCGCTTCGATCGATCTTCTCCAGCGCCACGAAGAGGTCCATGTCGTCACTGCCCTGGGCCTGAACCCAAAGCTTCAGCTTCATGTAGCCTGTCAGCTCCGTTGGCTCGTCGAAGGTGGCGGTGAACTGCGCGTTCTGGGTCTTGTCCATGAAGTCGTCGACCCGGTAGCGCGTCTGGCCCGGCTCGCCGACCGGCGACGGGCTCATGGTCTTCTCGACAGGGTTCAAGAAGAGCTGCGTATACTGGGTGCGCGCCAACGGCCACTCGTTCTCGGCTCTGAAGTTGCCCCAGCAGTAACGCTCCCGGACCTCCACCCTGACCTTGGGCCAGTAGTCCACTTCTGTCTTCAGGCCCTTGAGGAACTTGTCGAAGAACTGCTTCTGCACATCGACCTGTTCGTAGAAGAATTGCCATTTCTTGCGCCCGTGCACGAGCAGCCACTTGTCCGTGGATCCAATGCGTCTGAACCCTTCCATGGTCCCGCGTGTATGGAGACCCTGATCTGCCCAGCTGGCCACCACAAGAGCCGGTACCTTTATCTGGGACAGATCGGGATTCTTGCTCTGCCAGTAGTCGTCCAAGAGATGGTGCTCGCCCGACTGCTCCGCAATGTCCTCCACTCTCGTCGAGGTGAAGCTCATGAAGGTCTTCAATCCGGGCACAAAATAGGTCTCCGGGATGCCTCCGTGGTAGGCAAAATCACGGTAGAAATCGCTGACCCCCTCCCAAGGAATGATGGCCGCCGAGATGAGGGGGGTTAAGGGAGGCGATCCGCCACTGTGACCAGGCCAGATACGACACCCCGGTCAGACCGCACTTTGCCGTTACACCACTCCTGAACCGCGGCCCACTCGATCAAATCGTAGCCGTCTTGACCTTCCTGTTGAGTAAAGAAGGTCAGATCACCCTCCGACTTCCAGGCGCCCCGCGAATCGACGTTGATGATCGCGTATCCGTTGGCACACCAGTAGGCGGGGTCGGGTCCCTCGAAGATGCAGTCTTCGGAGAGATCGGAGTCGCAGACACCGCACTTGGGGAACCAGGCATACTTGGTGCGCCCGTGTTTTCCGTACGGGCTCCAGGCGATCAGGGCCGGGTATCTTCCTTCCTGTTCAGGGCGAAAGACGTTAACGAATATCTTGACCCCGTCGCGCATAGGGACGGCCACGTCATACTCGCAGACGATCCCCCCCTTAGTCTCGGTCCGAGGGTTGAAACCCGGATACATTCCTTCTTCCGGGGTCATACCGCCCCAGAAACGCAGTTCGACGTCAGTACCGCTCATCGCATCTCCTTTTTGGAGCTGTCCGGTCGAGAGATACAGTGTCCTGTGCCACACCCCTTTCCGTGGGCCGCCCTGTAAGCTCACGGGGCCGGGTCCGATACTATCCGAGACCGAAGTATAGTCCGCTGTTCTTCCATGTCAAGTAGCACGTGAAGTAAGTCTCGCGGGCCCCCTCCCACGAGGAGCCCGCGAGATAACAGCCACCTCAGGGTTTGTACGGGTACCTTTCGATGGGCACTCTTTCGCTCGATATGGCCATCTCGCCCTTGTCGTCTTTCACGATGATCCACTTCAGAAACTCGGCGTCGTTCCGCTCCGGGTAGTCTTCGCGGATGTGCCAGCCGCGGGTCTCTTTCCTCTCCAGAGACGTGCGGAAGAACAACTCCGCGTCATGGACCATCGATTTGACCTCGTTGCAGGCCGCGAGATGGTGAAAGTCGGTCGCCTTGAGGTCGGGGATCTGGGCCTTTACGTCGAGGACCATGCCCAAGGCTTCCTCCAGCCGCTCCTTGTTCTTGTACATGCAGTATCCCAAGGGGACTATGGCGTTCTGTATCTGCTTGACCAGTTCCAAGCGGGTGGATGCCGCGTTCGCGCTCGAGCGGCGCCATGAATGTCCTCTTGAGCGACTCGGCCTGTTCAGCGTCCGCGCGTGTCGACTCCGACACCTTGTTCGCGTACCGTGCCGCCGCCGGTCCGCCTCTCATGGCAGTGAAGAAGACCACCCCGAAGCCCCCGCCCCGCAGGCGGCCGGGAGGCGTGGGAACAGCTCCAGCCCAGGCGGACCCCGAAGCGGAGGACGCCCCGACGCCGAAGAGACCGGGAAGGGTGCGACATCATGTCGTGGTCGACGCGGATGGGGCCGTGTTCCCCCACGAACCCGGGGAAGATCTCCTGCGTCCCCCCGTAGCGTATGCCCGCCTTCTGCTGCTTGTCGATGAACCTGCCCCAATAGCGGGTCGTCACCGGCCGCTTCCACACTTCTTCGGTGAGGTGTCGCGGGATGGTGACGGTGAAGACGTAGCTCTCGTCGGTCTTGGAGACGATCGGACCGTTGCCGGCCAGCATCTCCTTGTACCAGAGCACGAACGCCCAGGGATCGACGTCCGACGGCTCTTTGTCTTCCAGCCTCATGGTGATGTTCTCGCCCTTGGCGTTGTACATCGCCTCTTCGGCTCCGTAGACGATCTCCTGGCTCCGGGCGAACTGCATGACGTGGAAGGAGCCGAACTCGGCGTTCCTCATCTCCGCTCCGGCGCGGTATGCCATGGCCGACCCGTCGCCGCGAAGGTCGGCGTACTTCGGCTGCACGCGCCAGTTTTGTCCGCCGGTCGTGATCATCGTCGCCTTCGCCTGGATGACGTGGCAGGTCCCATCGACCACGTTGAAGCCGATCGCCCCGACCACCTTGTCGCCGTCTTTGAGCAGGTCGATCATCGCCACCTTGTTGATGAATCTCACGCCGAGCTTCCTGGCCCGCCGGTACAGTGGGTTCATCATGTCGATGTCCGCGGCCGCCATGCTGGACGGTAGATACGGCAGCCACTTGAGAGCGATGATCCGGCCGTCCGCGGACCGGCAGATGCCGCCACCCCAGGAGTCGAAGCGCTCGAGATTCGGCACGTTCTCCTCGGCGTAGGCGCGTAGGAGATCCTGATCCTCCAGGTAGACCCCGATCTTCTTGACGTGGTGCTCGATCCACTTCTCGTGGTCGTCGCCGGGGGCCAGGTAGTTGATGTTGCCCGCCCCTTTGTTCGCCTGACCGCCATAGGGAACGTGAGCTTTCTCGACCACCACGATATCGACATCGGGCGCCTCGTCCTTGGCCGCGTTCGCCGCGACCAGCCCCGCGATGCCGCCACCGATTATGAGGATGTCCGCGGATTCGACCTTGCCTACGTCTTCAAGTTTCATATCTCGGCCTTTCCCGGCACGTAGGGGAAGCCCCGCTCTATGATCGGCGGCCAGGGCGAGTCGTAGTCGTAGACGACTTCGATGGCCCCCTGACGCGCATTCCAGCTCGCACATGTTGCAGTGGACGCAATCCTCCGGATACGCCACGATCGGTTTGTCCTGCTCGTCGTCGTATCGCCACACATCGACGTAACAGACCTTGAAGCACATCCTGCATCCGTTGCAGGCGTCATAGTCGACCTTTATCGTCGTGCTCATGTAGACTCCCGCTTTCACAGTCGCTCGGTACTCTGGTCAGCTACGCGCGCCTCCCGGGGCCAGGCCACCTCCTTGTCCTGATGCGTCGTCCGGCGCCGCCTACGTCAGGCAAACTCGCTCGGAACTTCTCTTCCTCTCCCTCGATCATGCGGTAGCAGTGCTCTTCGGCCGGGGAAGGCCCCCGTCTTCACGTCGGCGACGTACTCGCGCATGGCTGTGGTGACAGTACCGGCCACGTCGCAGTACTTCTTGACGAACTTGGGGAGAAGGTCTGAAACTGGCCGATGACGTCGGAGACTATGAGCAGCTGCCCGTCGCAATCGACCCCGGCTCCTATCGACAGGACCGGAATGGACAGGGAGCGCGTGATATAGGCGCCGACTTCCGGAGGAATGCTTCGAGCAAGGATCATATGGGCCCCGGCTTGCTGGACCGCCAGGGCATCCTGCACCACCGTCCGCGCCGATTCCAGACGTGCGGCCCTGCGCCTTGTGCCCACCCAGCTGCCCGCTGCTCTGGGGGGTCAGGCCGATGTGGCCCATGACCACGATACCGGCATCGACGATCGCCCTGATCCGCGACGCCACCCGGACTCCACCTTCGAGCTTGATCGCGTCGACGCCGGCCTCCTTCAGGAAACGCCCGGCGTTCTCAACCGCCGTCTCACACGAAGATCTGGTAGGACATGAAGGGCATGTCCCCCACCACGAAGGTGTCGGGCGCTCCCCGACGCACCGCTTCGGCGTGGCAGATGCACTGGTCCATGGTGACCGGCACCGTGCCCGGAGTATCCGTAGACGCACATTCCCAGGCTGTCGCCGACCAACAGCATGTCGAGACCGGCGGCCTGGGCGAATTGCGCGGTTGGGAAATCGTACGGCCGTGAGAAACGCGATCTTCTCGCCCCTTGCCTTCATGTCGAGAAAGTCGTGGATCATCTTCTTCTGTGGCATGCTCTAGCTCCCTCCGCTCTACACGGTGCAGCGCAGGATGTACAGCCCCTGGTGCAGCGTGTCTATGTATATGTAGCCCCGGTTGTCGACGATCACGTCTTCCGTGGTGGCAATGTTCGGACCGGGGAAAAGATCCCCAGCTGCGTTGTTGAACGCCCACTTGTCGGGGTCCGGCGGTATGTAGTAGGCGATCTCTCGGGGCACGAAGGGGTCGCTGGTATCGTAGATCCTCAGACCCGCGTGGAAGTAGCAGCAGTAGATCCGGTCGTTTCTGTCTTCGAGCGCGGGATGATAGTGGGGCTCGTGCAGATTGTGCGGCCCGAAGGGGCCGGCGCCCACCCCCGGGATCTCGTTGAAGTTCTCGTACGGCCAGCCCTCCGGTATCTCCGGGTAGGGAAAGATGGAGATGAGGGTGGGATCGCTGGGGTCGGAGATGTCCACCATCCCGATGAAATTGAGCGGCTGGGCCACGCCCCCTATGAACTCCTTCGTGAATACCGGGTACCTCTCCCCCTCGCTGGTCATGACCGCATAGGGCCGCTGGGAGAGAGGTACGACAGTATGGCAGCGCGCACCGGACAGCTTTCCCGAGAGCGGTGGATTATGCCTGAGCTGACCGACGAGGCGGGGCAGAGTGATGTCCGAGATATCCAGGATGACCATGCCGGCGCCGCCATAGCTCAGGTAGGCCAACTCCCCTTTGGGATAGGCCGGGCCGTGCATGTTGGGGCCGTCGAGCAAGTTCAGAAGAACATCGCCGGCCGGCGGCTCTTTGGGCTCCACAAACCCTGCCTTCCACTGCTCTGGGTGCCACCATCGGCCCACTTCCAGCGGTTTCGTAGGGTCGGCGATATCCAGTGCCCGGTATAGGAACCCTTTGAACCCGCGGCAGGAGGCGGCGAGGTGCACGTAGCGACCCCCATCATAGAAGAATCGGTGTACACCCAGTCCTCCCCCCGTCTGCCAATGCGACAGCCACTTGGGGTTCGCAGGGTCTTTCACATCCCAGATGTAGACGCCTTCCTCGTAGGGGTCCTCCCAGGAAGTGCCGTGCAGGAACGGGAAAGCCTGCTGCAGGGCGGTGACCATGAGGCCGCCGGCGACCTGGAGTTTGAGTGTGACCTGGCCCGCCTTGTCCGGTCCCGGTACGAATCTCAGGTATTCCGGCCTGGAGGGATCGGTGACATCCAGAATGGCCCAGCCGGAGTGCCTGAAGTGGGCTAGATAGAGGTAGTATCGGCCGTCGACTTCCTGCATGGCCATCTGAAAGCCTGGCTTCCCCTCGAGATCGTGATAGCCGACGACCTCGATGTTCTTGGCGAGGGCCTCTTTGCGAGCCACTTTGCTCCCTTCCTTTCTCTAGTACACGCCCCAGTACCCCGACTCCCCAGAATCGATCATCTAGATCGTGCGCCCCAACTCGAAACCGGCTGCGATGGCGTCAATTATCAGACCGGGCTCCTTGCTGTCCCCGATCACATAGAGTTCTGGCACCTTATTCCGCAGCGCGTCGTACAGACCGGTGTTCGGTCGCAGAGGCAGGGTAACCATGATAGAGTCCGCTTTAAGGGTGCGCACCGACCCTTCACCGTCGGTGATGACCAATCCCTCGTCGGTCACCTCTTGGTACTTCACGCCGGTCAGAATGGTCGCTCCTCTGCGCACCAACCAGGGGTGGAGCAGCTCCCACTGAAGAAGAGGAATGCCCGTTCCCACCTCGTCTGTGGGTTCGGTGATGGTCACCATGCGGCCCCGCTTGAGAAGGAATTCCGCGGTCTCGCACCCTTGGATCCCGCCGCCGATGATAGCCGTGTTCTTGCCGATGGGCATCCACAACTTGGTAAGGAGCTCCGCCGCCTTTGCCCCGGTGAGTCTCAGAGCCAACTTGGCCTGTTTCTGGAGATCCGAGCTGCTCACCACGTTCTTTCCTGTGATACCGGGGATATCCAGGACGGCGGGCAGGCCGCCGGCGGCTACGACCACCGCATCCGGACCGACCGAAGCGTGCACGGCGGCGGAGTATTCCTCGCCCAACTTGACCCTGATCCCGAGTTTGCCCACCTGACCTTTGTAGTATTCGATCAGCCCGGGTAGATCGAATATCTCGGTTCCCTTCACCATGGCGGCCATGGGGAGCAGGCCACCGAGGTAGGCCTCCCTCTCATAGAGAGTGACGTCATGGCCTCGCAGAGCCATGACCCGGGCCGCTTCCATGCCGGCGGGACCACCTCCGACGACCACTACCTTTTTGGCCTTTGCGGCCGGAGCAAACTGCTCGCTTTCGGATCCGCGGCCCACGGAGGCGTTCACCTGGCATCGGACGCCGCCGGTCAAGGACATGACCGCGAGGGTTTCGCAAGTGATGCATGAGGTGCAGGGCCGTACGTCGGCCTCCCGTCCCTCGTAGGCCTTGGCGGCGTAGCCCGGATCCGCGATCAGCCGACGGCCGATGGCCACCGCGTCGCACTTGCCCTCAGAGATGAACTTCTCCCCCAGAGGGGCGTCCAGCTTGCCCACGGCGATGACCGGAACGGAGACGGCCTTCTTGATCGCCGCGGCAACGTGCACGTTCATCCCTTGCTTGAAGTCTATCGAGGCGAGTTCCCGGATGATGGGTTTGGGCGGCTCCGGATACGACAATTGTTCGGCGATGGCGATGCGACCGTAGGCACCGTAGCCGTCCGCTGCAACGTTGAAGTAATCGGATCCGGCGGCTTCCAGCCACTTGGCGAACTGCTGACACTCTTCCGAGGTAGTGCCTTCGGGAACCCCATATTCCGCCCCGTTCAGCTTGATGCCCAGCAGGTAGTCTTCACCAACACGCTCTCGACAGGCTCTCATGACTTCCACGGCAAAGCGGCACCGGCTTTCCAGGCTCCCGGCGCCGTATTCATCGGCGCGGCGGTTCCACATGCGCGAGAGGAAGGAGTTGATCAGGTAGTAGTGGTCGCCGTGAAGTTCGACCCCGTCGAATCCCGCTCTCTTGGCTCGCTCCGCCGCGTCGGCGTATTGGGCGATGATCTCCTTGATCTCCGAGACGGTCAGAGCACGCAGTGGCCACGAGCGGAAACCGTGGAACAGGATGCCCTTGGTCTCTTCATCGAGATCCGAAGGAGCAACCGCGACGAAATCCTCGTTCCCTGGTCTTGGAGGAAACTGCGCGTTCGCGCCGCAGTGGACGATCTGGAGGATGATCGGGCAGTCGTATTGGTGGGTAGCCTCCGCGAGAGCGGTCAGCCCGGGAAGCATGGCGTCGCTGGCCGCGGATATCGAGCGAGGCACGGTCCCTTGTGGATCGGCTATGCCGGTCATGTCGGTTATGATCCCGCCGACCCCCCCTCTAGCCAGAGTCCCGTAGTAATCGAGATGATCCTGGCCGACGCTGCCGTCCTCGTGCGCCCATTTCATATCTTGAGGCGTCTTCAATATGCGGTTCTTGAACCTGACGTTCTTGATCTGCCAAGGTTCAAACACTCGCCTGTATTTGGCCATCCTCACACGCCTCCTCTTGGACACACCCACCGTGATCTACGAAGCTCTGAACCTCAGAGCAAGGTGACACCCTGGTCCATCATGTACATGGCCCCGGTGCACGAACGGCTCTTCTCGCCAACCAGAAACAGCATCATCTCCACCACTTCGTCGGGGTGCAGGTAGTCCCGACCCACGGCAAGCACCTGCGCGCCCTCCTCGGCAAACCGCTTGACCGCCGCGGCTCCGATGCCGGAAGTCGCTCCCGTTATCACGGCCACTTTGTCAGTCAATCCCGCCATTCTCGCCGCCTCATCGATTTCGTGGGGTGTGGACCAACTGGCACCGTTCGTCAACAGCTCGAGGAGGCTCTACCGGGAACGGGTAGGGGCCACTGAAGCAGATCGTCGATCCATTCTTCGTACTCCTGAAGTGTCGAACCCAGATCGACGCGCCCGCTGTAGACGGCCTCGATGCCGATCCATGCCAGAAGCACGGTCAGCAGCACATCGCGTTTCGAGAACTGCTCGTCCCACGCCTGCCGTCCCACCGTCGCCTCGATCACGCCCATGAGCGAGGTGGCCACCAGCCAGTCGGATGGAAACGGGACTGATGACCGACTCTCTCGTCGAAGCCGCTCAAGATCAGGGATCACGGTGGCCACGAGCTTGTCGTAGCCCCTGTAGTACGCCTCTGCTGTCTCGCTATCTTCGTGGACCGCCTCCGCCGCGGCAAGAGACATCGGAGCGGGACTCAATTCGCGCAGCCACAGATTCCCGAGGGCGCGGAGAACAGCGTGTTTGGCAGTGTCTGGTTCCTCCGCCACTCGGGGTTCGATCAACTCGACGGCTAAGTCCGAGAAGACCTCCAGGCACTCCAGGAAGAGTTCACGCTTTGTGGCGAAATGACCGTAGAAGACCTGCGGAGTCGTTTCGGTTTCCCGAATGATGTCGGCAACTCGGGTCCTTGTGTAGCCCTTGGCGGCGAATGCGCGGGCGGCAGTCTCCATAATGGACCGGTGGACCATCTCCGACTGGCGGCTCAGGTCGATCTCCTTCACCTCGACCGCGTCTATGGCCGGTTTCAGAGCGACCTTTATTGCGCTCAGTCTCAACCCGTTTCCCTGTAGCCGTCGGATCTCGCGGATGAGATCAAGGTGGGCATCGGCGTAGAGGGCCCGATTCGTCGTGGTCCTGGTCGCAGGCGGCAGCAGCCCCTCGCGCAAATAGAAGTGGATCGCGCTTCGAGGCACTCCCGACGCCTGCTCGAGTTCCGACATGGTCATGAGACGCATTGGGCCCTCCCGCGCCAGGTCCTACTACTCGCCGGTTACCTCGCGGAACGCTAGCAAGCACCGCCTGGCCGAACTCCACGGTATCGATGTTGGCATCCACCTCCCGGATCTCCACCTCGGGCTTCAGCCTCGTCTTGAGCGCTTCGACAAACGCCTGGATGCTCTCCGGCTCGAAGTAATCGCTGGATTCAGTCTCGACGTTCAGCCAACCCTTCATGGGGATGAGGAACTTGGTCGGCCCCGTGGCCTTGTTGAGCTTCTCAGCGTAGACCGAGGCGATGTCTGCGCAGCTCATCCTTGGTCAGCCACAGCAGGATGCGCAGGGAATCCATGAAGTAGTACTTGCGTCGCTTCATCTCCTCGGCCAGCGCCGCCGAGGTATCCCGGGTGCGGGAGATCACGTTGACGAGCGAGGGGGCGATCACCTGGGGGATGCCCCTCTCGCCGGCCACCTCCAGGCGCCGCGGCCAGGAGATGCGCGACCCGTCGAATCTCTCGTTGGTGATGCTGGACGGCACCAGATCGATGACCGCGGTGAAATAGTCCTCTTCGACGAGCTTCTCCATGACCACTTCCGGAAGCCCCGTCCCGTGGAAACGGACGATCTCGTACTCGCTCTTGAGTTCGTCGACCAGATACTGAGCCGGGGTCTCCACCCAGCCGTTGGTCGACATGGCCACCATCGGCTTGAGCTTGGCCGGCAGCCGGACGAGCGCCTGGCCCTCGACCATCCCGCAGATGGCTCCGGCCGCTCGCGCCAGCTCCCCCATCAGCAGGCGGTTGAGGGCTCCCACCTCGATCAGACTGTGCATCACGGTCACGCCCGAGGGGCCGAAGAACCGGTTGGCCTGCGGCATGGAAGCGGCGGTGGTCAGAAGGAGCTTGGGGATCCGGTACGGCATATCCCTGTAGATGCTCGAGGCCATGACGGCACTGCTCATGCCGCCGATGGAGATCAGCCCTTCGACCTCGCCTGCCTCGGCACAGAGCGTCCAGCTTCGGCGACCGCGCCGCGGATCATGGCACCGGTCGCCATGTCTCGGTCGCGCGAGGCCCGGAGAGCCTCGAGATCGGCGCCCAGCGGCCTCGGCCACCTCGACCGCGGTGATGTCGGCTTCCATCTGCGGCAGTCCCCCGCAGCCGACGTCGATTATCAGCGCCTGGTGCCCCAGTTCAAGGATCCGTTCCCGCAGATAGGCGGCCTCTTCACTCTTGGTGTCCAGCGTCACGATGATGGCGATGCGTTTCAAGACCCGAGCCTCCCCCCTGCGGACGTCAACGCGATATGTCGGTGCCTACCTCAGTATGAACACGATCCCCAGGTCACCATCGACCTTGACCCGATCGCCGGTCTTGATCTTCCTGGTCGCCTCCTGGAGTGCCGGTCACCGCCGGGATGCCGGTATTCCCGAGCCACGATGACGGCGTGAGACAGAGCGCCGCCGCCATCGGTCACGATGCCTCCGGCGATCTCGAACGCGGGCGTCCACTGAGCGCTGGTCCCGGGCGCCACCAGGATCTCTCCCGGTTGAAGCTCTCCCAGGTCCTTCTCAGTCATGATGACGCGAGCTACACCCTCCACCACGCCGGGCGCCGAGCCGCCGCCGTAGAGATCGGCCCCGAGCTCGGGCCTCGTGTTGGGCAGGGCGAAGGCGGCGCTGAGCACCGGGATCCTTCTGGACGACCAGACCCATGACTTCGGGATTGCCGATCAGCATCTGGGGCTGGACGGTCAGGTACCCCTCCCACTCCTTCTTGCGCTCTTCCACGTACCGTTGAAGCTTCACCCTCCCCATCGGGATGATCGCCTTGTAGATCTCGTTCATGAGCAGGAAGAAGACATCCTCGGTATCGTCGATGACTCCAGCCGCGGCAAAGCGTCGTCCGATCTCCTTGAATATCCAGCGGCCCATAGCGGAGGTATAGAGTTCGGTGTAGTACGTGTGGTCCTCGCTGAAGTAGCCGGCATTTGAGCACATTTCATCAGCACCTCGAACCAGTCTCTCTGGTCCGCCGGCACCTTCGCGAGAAGCTCCTTCTCGGCCTCGACCCTCTCCTTCTCCGCCAGTTCCCTCTTGTCTCTGATGGTCGAGACTCCACCGGTGGCGATGGCCATCTTGATCCGCGGGGATAGCCAAGGCCGGCTTTTCCAGCCAGCTCGGGGTGGCCCAGTCGGACATGCGCTCGCAGCGCCAGCCGTAGACATCGAGAAACTCGTCGAACGCGACCAGCCAGGTTCTTCCAGCGGGAAGGTCTGCAAGCTTGGCCAGCACGGCGTCGTCCTCATTGCCCGTGAAGACCTCCTCGAGGCCCAGATCGATCGCCTGCTTGCCGAGTGCCCAGATCTGCTCGTTGAAGCGGAAGGACGAGCTATCGAAACCGGCCATAGCTTTCGAGAACAGGGGGTCGCCGGCATCCATGTTCAGCATGCTCTTGGCCATGTTCTGGAACAGACCGAAGAGGTAGTACACAGGAACAAAGAACATCTCCATGTGTACGAGCCACTGCTTCCGGTGCAGTTGCAGATACTCCTCGAGCATCCCGTATAGCTTGTAGTCGGGCAGGTCGGCGATGGACTCGTAGGTATCCAGACCGTACTTCTTTCTGAGATCCTCATAGTTCTTCTTGAGATCCAGCTTGGCCTCGTCCCAGATCCCCCGGAAGTCCTCGATGTAGGGACGGATCCGTTCCCTGAAGATAGGGGCCCGCTCCTTTGCTTCCTCGTCGGTGGTCAGCATGACGCTCGGGTAGGGGTAGCCGTCCTTGAGTCTGACCTGCCAGCCCCTGCTGGTCGGCACGGAGAGGCTCTCGTAGCCGGTCTGAATGGTCTGATAGCCCGGCCAGCACCAGCCATGCGCGATATAGAGCGGTTTCCACGGCGGCGACCCGTGGGCCACGTCACAGAACCAGACTTGGTCTTCGGTAAAGTCGCTTTCGTCGAACTCGAACAGGCGTCACTCCATATACGGCTGTCATTGTCTCCCCTTCGGTCTACGCATGGATCCGGGCGTGGTTCAAAAATCGCGGGTCATGAAGTCGAGCAGCCGATCGGTGGCACTCTTCTTCTCCACGATATTCTTGGCCGGACGGGTCTGCAGGAACATGATGCTCTCCGGGACGGCGCCGTTGGCATCGACGGCCCACTCGATGTCTTGGGGCGCCCCGAAATGCTCTTCGATGAGCGCACCCACCCGGGCTATCTCCCGAACCTCGTCGTCGGTGAGAGTGGGGGCGTCCTTCTTGTCTTGGGGTACCTCCTGGAAGCCGACCTTGCCGGTCGCACGGGTCGAGCGTGAACCAGATCTTCTTCTGGGAGATGCTCCGGTTGAGGATCTCCGAGTCGGCTTTGGCCACCAAGAAGGAGTCAGGGGTGACCTCGCCGGCGACGACGGACTCCCCCAGGCCCCAGTTGGACTCGATGTAGATCTTGTCCGTATCCCCGTCTCCCGGGTTGGCGGTGAACATCACGCCGGCAGCCTTGGCGTCCACCATCTGGAGAACGGCCACGCCGATGGGGTCGCACGCAACGTCAAGCCCCTGACGGGCACGGGCGATCAAGGACCGCTGGTTGAAGGTGCTGGACCAGACTCTTCTCACGCCGGCGACCACCTCGTCGGCACCCCGGATGTGAAGATAGGATTCATACTGGCCGGGATGGCTTGCGGGCCCGGCCGAACGCGTGGCCACCGAGACTTCGGCAACACCGGCCGCGCTGCAAAGATCAGCGTAGCGTGCACGGATGACCGCGTCGAGATCAGCGGGTAGCGGGGTCTCCTCCACCATGGATCGTATGACGACCGAGGCTTCTTCGTAGCGAGGCATGTCCGCGGTCTTGTTGGGGTCGGCATCGAAGGAACTCAGGTACTCCTCGATCCTGCCCAGACCGATCCTCGACTCACCCCGGTCTCGTTCATGAACCGAGAGTACGCTTCCAAGGACACCGCGTAGCCCGGTGGAACACGAAAACCGGCACCGGTGAGCTCGCCCAGGTTGGCGCACTTCTTGCCCACCTTTTCAGAGTCCTCCTGATGGAGCTCATCGAAGCCGAACACAACCCGTTCCATGCTCACTCCTCTTCAGTCCCCCTATGGGAGAGCGGGCTTGGCCGCGAA
Source organism: uncultured Actinomycetes bacterium (assembly GCA_963809395.1). Lineage (GTDB taxonomy): Bacteria > Actinomycetota > Thermoleophilia > RBG-16-64-13 > RBG-16-64-13 > CAWEJM01. The sequence goes on from CAWEJM010000012.1 coordinate 25,349, forward strand.
GACCCAAGAAACGTTCTTCACGGCCAAGCCCCTATGTGGCTCAGTCGCACGACGGCGCGGTGAGAACACGCCGCATGCCAGGGCCTAGCGCTTAGGCCTAGGCGGGAATCCCCGCATACGCGTGCGGATCGTTGCCGGTCCTCGGTTCCACGCCGATGTACTCGCGATACTCCGCCGGCGTCATGACTTCGCGCCCAAGCAATCTGGCCGTCTCGATCGCCCACTTGACCTCTTCGGCGTTGCTCATCAAGGGGTCGTCCTTGTGCGGGTACTTGAAGACGGTGTCTTCGTGGCCCACGCGGATGTTCAGGCCAAGGAGCATGGCCAGAACGACCATGTAGCGGGACGGCCGGGCACCCTGCATCACCTGGATCTTGGCGTCGGGATCCATCTCCCGGATCCGCTCGACGGTCGTAGACCAGATGCTGCGCCATGGCGATCTCGTTGGGGATGAACTCGAAGTGCCAGCGGGGGCCCTTCATGGGAAGCCCGTAGAGAATGCACCACATGGCCGGCTTCTTGATAAGGCCGGGCTCCAGAAGGATACGGCGGGCAAGATCGAGTTCGCTGTTCACGTGCACGGCGATCTCGAAGGCCATGCCGTTCTCTTCCATGATGGGTAGGATGGTCTTCAGCCAGTTCGTGGAAGCCCGAGGCTGCAGATAGGTCAGCTCGGCCAGACCGGTGATCACGGGCTTCATCTGCTGTTCGGTGGATGCCGCGCAGGGTGTTGATGTGGCAGCAGAGCTTCTCATAGCCGTACTTCCTGATGAGAGGCTCGACCACGTAGGCATAGGAATCCCCGAAGTCGAACTTCTCACCCTTGCGGTTGCTGCGATCTGATCCGGCGGATGGTCGAAGTGGATGCAGGACGGACCGGTCCTCCAGCTCCAGCACTTCCGCGGCCGACTCCCTGATGGTGTCGAGATCAGTGCCGGGGTGATACGGGTTCTGCTGGGGAGTGATGCGGGCGCCGCCGCCGGAGATGGCGCACTGGATGGCGATCTTCTCCGGGATCTTCCATTTGGGGTGGAGGTTCTGGAAGGGCCAGAAGGCCTCCTCTTCGTGGGTGTACCCGTACATCTGCACTTCGGGGATCTTCGTCCAGTCGTAGTCGAACTGCTTTCTTGCCACGTTTCCTCCTTAGGTCTTGTTGGCAGTCTTGTCTACCGATCTGAGACGGCGATCGCTGGAACTACATCAGGTCCCAGTGCCGATACACCCCGCTGGCGCCGGACTTGACCGACTTGCTGAACTGGCTGAAGCGTCCCTGCGGCCGGCGCACGTTCACGTCGTCGTCGACGATGCGCTGGACCGCGGCGCCGGGTCGTCCACGTCGAACTCGTAGATGTTCAGCACGTTGGGCTCGTCATCGGCCGGCTGCGGGTTCAAGGTGCGATATCGCTGGCACTGCCTCATGCCCGGGGTCTCAAGGAGATCGTGGGCGTGAGTGTAGAGCCACCAATCGTCGTGCTCCACCTTGTGCGCCGGATCCATCCCGCCGAAGAGCAGCAGCATGGCTTCGGGCATCCCGTCCGGCAGCGCCGAGCCCGGCCTGACCGGTGGCAGGACAGAATGCCTGCAGGCCACGAAGTCCCACACGGTAGCTCCACGCGTTCCATGCAGTCGAACAGCTTCCCTTCGGCCGCTCGTTTCTTCTCGTCTTCCTTGACCTGCTGCATCACGTCCCAGGGGTCGGCCGCGTTGATCCGGTAGAGAGTCAGGTACCTCGGCGGGCTGCCCGGGGCAGCCATGAGGCGAGCGCCCACCTCCCCAAAGTCGGGCTGCACGTCCAGGTACCGATAGACATCGACGATTCCCGGGCTGCTCTTGAGTTCGGGAACGTGGACTTTGTCATACCAACGGTTGAATTCCTTGACGCGGGACTGATCGGTGCAATGCAGCACCTCCACGGCGATACTCTTCGCGGGAAACAGCTCACTCATAAGCACCATCCCATTCAGGACCATCCGGACTTGACCACAATAACGAATCCTTCGCTGTTTCGCACGAGCGTTCCAACGCTCGGCTCGGAAGGGGGATCCGCCCAAGGCGGCAGGCAGGAAACTGTTCGGCGATGGGCCTACTCATTTTAGTTGATGAACAAGTTTTGTCAACTAAAAGACAAGGTATGGAGAGCGAGCAGTGTTGCTGAGGACTGCTCCAAGGCTAGGCCGCCGTGGCTCCAGCTTCTTTGAGCACTACGTTGCTCCGTGGTAGCGTGACAGGGTGTCAGAACGTGAGCGGACAATGCTGCTGGTCGCGATCACCCTGTGCGGTTTCCTGGGTGCTTTCACCGTGTCGGCTACCAACATAGCCTTGCCCATGATCGAGTCCGAGTTTCGCGTGTCTGCCCTCACGCTGAGTTGGATCCCTCTCGCGTACGTCCTGGCAACCGCCGCGGCCCTGATGCCCATGGGAAGGATCGCCGACCTCCACGGCCACAAGCGGAGCTTCATTTGGGGCCTCCGGGTGTTCGCCGCTCTTCTGCTTGCGACCGCTTTCGCCCCGTCGGCGGAGGTGCTGATGGCCCTGAGAGCGGCCCAAGGGATCGCCGGAGCCCTGGCGATCACTGCCTCGACAGCCATAGTGACGTTCGCCTATCCCCTCGAAGAGCGCGGCAGGGCGCTCGGGCTATTCGCGGCAGGTCCCTATTTGGGCTTCACTCTCGGCCCGGTGCTGGGAGGAGTCGTCATCCACAACACCGGATGGCGGACCCTCTTCCTGGTGGTCGGAGCGCTCGGCGTGGCCAACTGTCTCATACCCCTCTGGAGACTGCGTGGTGTGGAGTGGCGACAGCCCAAGCGGGCTCGTTTCGACATTCTGGGATCGGCTCTTTACGCAATGGCTCTCCCCGCGCTGCTGTTGGGTTTCACCTCGCTCCCCAGCCTGCTCGGAACGATCCTTGTCGTCGCCGGCGCAGCGGGGCTCGCAACGTTTATCTGGTGGGAGACGCGGGCGGCCGACCCGCTGCTCAACGTCGGTCTGTTCCGTCACAACCGCGTGTTCGCCTTCTCCAACATGGCCGCCTTCATAAGCTACGCCTCCACGTTAGCTGTCACGTTCCTCATGAGCCTGTACCTCCAGTACACCAGAGGACTCAACCCGCAGACGGCCGGCTTTGTATTGGTCGCCGGCGCGTTTGTCCAGGCGGCCTTCTCGCCCATCGCGGGGAGGGCGGCCGATCGGATCGAGGCTCGTCTCGTCGCTTCCGCGGGCATGTGTCTTTGCGTGCTCGGCCTGCTCGGGTTGGTATTCGTCGGAGAAGACACCGCCTACTGGTACGTCGTCGCCATGCTGTGCCTGCTCGGGCTCGGGTTCGCGTTCTTTGCCGCCCCCATCACCCATGCTGTCATGGGCAGCGTGGAGAAGCGACACGTCGGTGTAGCTTCGTCCACCCTCGCGACGGTCCGTTGGGCGGGCCAGAATCTCAGCATCGGACTGGCCGGTCTTATCCTGGCCATTGTCGTCGGAGGACAGGCGATCGAGCCCGCTGTCTATCCTCGGATCCTCACCGCCGTTCGCATCAGCTTCGTTGTCCTCACGGTCTTGTGCGTGCTCGGTGTGGCGGCTTCGTTGGTGGGACCGCGGCGCGAAGCGGGGGACACGTCAACCTAAACGGCCGGCAGCACGTAGATGACGTCTACGTCTTCGAGTCGGCGGCTACTTCACGATGAAGACGATCCCTAGATCTCCATCGACTTTGAGCAGGTCGCCAGTCTTGATCTTCCTGGTCGCCTCATGGCACCCGGTGACCGCGGGGAGTCGGTATTCTCGCGCCACGATCAGCGCGTGGGACAAGGCGCCACCACCATCGGTCACGATCCCCCTCGCGATCTCGAATGCCGGGATCCATTGAGCACTCGTCCCCGGCGCCACCAGGATCTCCCCCGGCTGAAGCTCTCCCAAGTCCTTCTCGGTCATGATGACGCGGGTTGTCCCCTCGACGATGCCGGGAGCTGAGCCACCGCCGTACAGATCGGCCTTGAGCTCCTCCCTCACCTTCGGCATCGCGAAAGCGGGAGTCAGCACGGGATCTTTCCGAATTACCTCCGCCATGACGTCCGGATCACCGTACAGCATCTGGGGCTGGACGTTGAGATATCCTTCCCATTCCTTCTTGCGATCGCTTACATAGCGCTGGAGCCTTACTCTCTCCATCGGGATGATCGCTTTGTATATCTCGTCCAGGAGCAGGAAGTAGACATCCTCGCCATTGTCAATGACTCCGGCCTCAGCGAAGCGATGGCCTATCTCTTTGGTTATCCATCTGCCCATGGCGGAGTCATACAGGTCAAGGTAGTAGCCGTGGTCCTCACTCCAGTAGCCGGCATTTTGAGCACATTTCATCAGGGTCTTGAACCAGTCTCTCTGGTCCGCCGGCACTTTTTCGAGAAGCACCTTTTCGGTCTCTTGCCTCTCTCTTGCGGCCTCCCCCTGCCTGGCATCGATCGTCGATACACCTCCGGTGTTCAGCGCCATCTTTATCGCCGGGAGGCCCAAGGTCGGCCTTTCCAGCCAACTTGGACTCGCCCAATCAGCCATGCGCTCGCACCGCCAGCCGTAGACATCGAGGAACTCGAAGTATTCGGCAAGCCAGGTCTTCCCAGCCTCCCCGTTCGCCAGCTCGGACATGACCGCGTCCATGTCCTCATTGCCTGAGAAGAGCTCCCTAAGCCCTAGATCGATCGCCCTTGGCTCTCGTACCCGTTCTGGATGATCCGATAGCCGGGCGACCAACCATGCACAAGGTACAGCGGTTTCCAGGGAGGCGAGCCGTGGGCTACGTCACAGAACCAGGCTTGGGACTCCGTGAAATCACTTTCATCGAACTCGTACTCGGTCGCCCCGTACACAGCTGTCACTCTCGCTCCCATCGAGTCGTCAGGCCACCACCCTTTAGAACGCCGATCCCCGTGGGCCCGATGCATCGGGCCCACGGGGATCGGCCACATTCTCTGGGCCGCGGGAGCTCTAGCCCACCTCGTTAAGAAATGCCGCCGCCTAAGCGTAGACCATGGGCTCAATCTTGGTCTGCACGGGCACAAGCGGAGCCCCCTTGTTCGAGACAACGTAGGGCGTGTATGGCCAGTTGGTGCCCTTCAGCCACTGCGCGCATCCATACTGAGGCCGGTAGTTGTTCAGCACCGGGCGGTCGGTCCCCAGTTTCACGGGGGCGGTGTAGTCGAGCGGTCCGATGATCGTCGTCATCTTGGTACCCAAGATGGCCTGGACGATCGAGTCGGGGCTGTCCACATTCGTGGTGCGCTTGAGCACGTCGATGGCCCATTCGAACTTACTATACTGCTGAATAGCAAGCTGCCACTGGGTACCCTGATCTTTCTCATATTGAGCGGCCAATTCCGGGGCGGTCGCTCCGGTCAAGCTGTCCTTGAAGGGAAACTCCGGGGACCACCCTATCGACCCCAGCATCCCTATGCCAACGGCGCCCAGAGCGATCATATCCGAGTCATTCTGGAGAGCCTTGGCGCAACCCATCGATTTCGGGTGGTAGCCCTGTTGGAGACACTGCTTCCAGAAGTTGGTGAGGTCGGCCGGAGTGGCAATCCCAAACTGGATCTCGCATCCCGCCTTCTTGAACTCGGAGATTTGTTGCGTGTAGTCCTCGGCGCCCAACTGGTAGAGGCTCGGCGTGATGCCCGTGTAACCGGCGGTTTTGAGGGCCGGTGGCATGCCGGTCGTCTCGTTGGCCCACGCCAGCCCGGTGACATCGTTGGACCATAGGAGGCCGACTATCTTGTTGGTCGTGAGCTGGTTCCAGGCGTCGATGTAGCTCATTACGCCCTGCTCAAGCCCGAAACAATGGGCGTAAGACCACTTGTAGGGCTTGTCCGCAGTGGCTCCCCCACCGAAGAAGAACGTCTGCCACGGTATGCCGCACGCCAGACATGGAGCACCCAGAGCCTCGCACTGGTTTACAACCGGGGTCACGCTCACACCGCCGGATACAAGCATCATGTCGGCCTTGCTGTTGGTGATCAGGTCGCCCGCGACCTGGGCCGCCCGGTTCGAATCGGACTGCGAGTTCTGAAGAAGGAAGCTCACCGGATGCAGTTGGCCGTCGCCGCAGACCAGTCCATCCTTCACGGCCTGCTGCGCACGGTTCATCAACCACTTGTCCGACGCCGCACTGCTCGCCAGCATGCCGGTCTGCTCGCTGATGAACCCCAGTTTGATCTCGCGGCCGGATTGTGGGCCGCTCGACACGGTGGTGGTGCTGCCCGCCGTTGTAGTAGTGGTCTGCGCCGCGGCGGTGGTCGTAGTCCCCGCCACCGCGGTCGTGGTCGTCGTCGTCGTCGTCCCGCCGCAGGCGGCGATCAGGCCGCCAAGGCCACCGCCCAGACCGACCACAGCTCCGGTGATACCCGCGAGTTTGAGAAACTCCCGTCGGTTCACTTGCTTACTGGCTACTAGACCCTCTTGACGCTCTTCTCCCGTTTTCAGTCGCGACTTCTCAGACAATTCCGTCTCCCCTCCCTAAAAGTCTCACAACACCGGGCCACGAGCCCACGCATCGTCTTGACGTCATCCCCCGACGGGGATCATGCATCGTATCCGTCCTCGATCGCAGACCTCGCCTCTATCGTTCGCACCCCCTTTCTCTCGGACTACAGAACCGAACCGATCAGGCATTGACACCCAGCGCCCGCGAGGTTCCCGAATAGAGCTGCTCCCTCTCGGAGGGTGACAGGACCTGACTTTCAAGGAAGTCCATGCAGGAGCGCATGCTCTCGTACGGATAGTCGGTCCCCAGGACCATGCGGCCCAGACCCAGCGCATTCTTGGTGCATATGAACGCCTCTGTGGAGTAGTTGCCGCTGGTAGACACCAACATGTTGTCCCTCAGGTAGTCGGCGGGCATCTTCTTCAAGGGTGGCGCCACGGCGGGATCAGTATGCACGTGTCCCTGCTCGTAGGGCCGGTTCACCCGATCCATCATGAAGGGCAGGCCTTCACCATAGTGACCCAGCATGACCTTCAGCTTTGGAAACACGTCGAAGACTCCGCCGATGATCAAGCGCATCACTACGAGGGACGCCTCGACCCCATAGCCGAACGAGGCGCCGGCTAGACCCCACCCGTATGTGAGCAACGGTGGCATGATCGGGGTGTCGGGGTGGATGTAGATGAGGGCTCCAAGTTCTTCAGCCTTTGCGAGAAGGGGCCAATACCTCTTCTCATCCAGATAGGAGTCGCCGAAATTCGAGTGGGTCTTCCATCCGACGAACCCTAGCTCCTTGACGCACCGCACCAGTTCTTCCACCGCCGCGTCCGTATCCTTCGCGGAAAGGGCAGCGAAGCCGCGGAAACGGTCTGGATGTCTGCTGATGGCATCAGCCAGCTCGTCGTTCGTGCGCTTGGCTATCGTAGCGGCAGCGCTTGGCTCGAACTGCTCGAGACCTGGAGCGCTGAGGGAGAGGATGGCCACATCTACCCCGGCCTCGTCCATGGCTTTGATACGGCCCGTCCCTAAGTCGAGCAAAGCGTCCTCGATGGAGGCCTTGAGGGTGGGCATCGAGAGCGCCACTCCTTGCGACCGGGTCTTCTCGCCTCGCAAGAAAGTGAACCAATCCACTGTGGCGAAATGGTTCTCGAAATCGATTCTGGTCATCCCCCAAACCCCTCCTGATCTGATGAACTGCGGTCTATGGAAACAGAAAGGGCCATGAACCGCTCGGGGTTCAACAGAGTCATCCATTGGAATCCGGCCCCTTCCGTCGGGCTTTCCCATGATAGGACATTCCTACACCTACGCTGGCGGTGTCCAGCCGATGGGTTCGAGTAGCAGCCGACCTTGTCTCTCGGCCCGGGCGCCTGCCCCACGATCCTGGTGTACGAGACCTCCGCGACCGAGGCTACGAGCTTAGCTTGGCTTAACTGCTCCTACCTGTGGTCGTCCCTCATCCTATTGAGGACGTCATCCAGGGTCCCCGAGAAGGGGCCAGGCGTCTCCATCTTGATCGAAGCAAGGGCGACAGCGAACTTTAGCGACTCCGCGACATCGAAGTCCATACGGCGCGCCAGATACGAGCCGAAGGTGGTGTCACCTCGCCCCGTCCTGCCGGTGATGTTCCGGTTCGAGAACCTCTCGAAATAGGTCTTCCCTTCGTGACGGACCAGAGCGCCATCGGCCCGGGTCACCATGACCTCGGAGGTTCCCCACTGCTCGAACTGGATGGCCGCTTGTTCGAGGTCGGCCGTCCCCGTCAGAAGCTCCGCTTCGACGACGTCGAGCTTGATCTTTTCCGCCATGGCCGCGACCTGCCTCTTGCCGGAGTAGTCCCCGAGCGTGGCCTCCCCTGTTACCAGGTCGGCCGTGCGAACCAAAGCCTGCATATCGATCGAGAAGGCGAAGCCGTGGTCTCGCAGGTCCGTCATGAACTCGAGAGGAAACTCGACTCGGTTGACGCCGACCAGGTGGACGAGTCGGGCCTCCATTGCCGGCAGATCGGCCATCGAAAACGGGCCGGCGGACTTTTCCAGAATGTGCATCCGATCATCGACATCATCACTGAGATAGACGATGCGAGCGCGCGTGGTCTCAGGTGCCGGAGAGACAAAGACGGCAATGCCGTACTTGCGCAAGGGCTCCAGGATGGCAACGTCGGCGACCGCCATTCGTGTTACCACGGCCACCCGTTTGTCCGACCACGAGGTGGCCATGGCACTCTGAAAGATGGGCCCTCCGAGTATCGGCTCCCTGGTGCCATCGAAACGATGCAACTCGCTGATACCGGCACTACCTACGAAGACCAGATCATAGGAGTCGATCACTTCTACTACCTTCCCTCTCCCGGGCGAGAGTCTCGTCACCGTTGTGAAGGACTCGCGGCCTCATTCTCAGGGTCTTTCGCTCCGTCTGCGCCCCCCTTGTCGGTTTGGCCGACGCCGTGCTCACCGGTTGATAAAGACGATCCCCAGATCGCCGTCCACTCGGACCCGATCGCCCGTCTTGATCTTTCTGGTCGCCTCTTGGCACCCAGTGACGGCGGGTATGCCGTATTCGCGGGCCACGATGACGGCGTGAGATAGGGCCCCCCCACCGTCGGTGACGATGCCCTTGATGATCTCGAACGCGGGGGCCCATTGTGAGCTGGTCCCCGGTGCCACCATATCTCTCCCGGCAAGAGTTCGCCCAGTTCGTTCTCGGTCATGATGACCCGGGCAATACCCTCGACCACACCGGGAGCCGATCCGCCGCCGTACAGATCGGCTTTCAACTCCTCCCGCACATTCGGGAAGGGCAAAAGCGGCGGTCATGACGGGGTCCTTCTTCACCATCAGCCCCATGACGGCCGGGTCACCGATGATCATCTGCGGCGCTAGAGTCAAATACCCTTCCCACTCCGCCTTACGGGCAGCGACTCGATCCTGAAGCTTCACGCGGCCCATTGGTATCAGGGCCCGGTAGATGTCGCCGAAGATCAAGAAGTAGACGTCTTCGGGATCGTCGATCACACCTGCCTCCGCGAACCGGCGCCCGATCTCCCTGGTCACCCAGCGGCCGAGCGCATGCGCGTAGCAGTCGCAGGAGTAGTGGTGGTCCTCACTCCAGAAGCCGGCGAACTGAGCAGCCTTCATCAGAGCCTCGAACCACTCCCGTTGGTCCACCGGTACTTTGGCTAGAAGCTCCTTTTCCGCCTCCTTCCGCTCTTTCTCAGCCTGCTCCAGCTTCGCGTTGATGCTCGAAGCCCCCTTGGTAGCCACAGCCATCTTGATAGCAGGAAGGCCCAGGCTCGGTTTCTCCAACCAACTCGGAGTCGACCAGTCGGCGATGCGCTCGCATCGCCAGCCGTAGATCTTGAGGAACGCGCGGTACTCGTCGAGCCACTGCCTGCCGGCCTCGCTCAACTCGAGTTCCCGTAGTAGCGCCTCGTCGTTGTCTATCCCGGAGAAGACACCCTCCAGGCCCGATTCGAGCACCCGTGCGCCCAGCTTCCACAGTTCCCTGTTGAGGTTCATGGCCATGCTGTCGAATCCCGCCATCGTCTTCGAAAACAGGGCGTTGCCGTGGTCGATCCCCAGCAGGTCGCGGCACATCTGTTCGAACAAGCCGAAGAGATAGAACACAGGGACGAAGAAGTCCATGTGCACGTCCCACTGCTTCGTATTGACCGGCTGGTAGTCCTCGAAAAGTTCCAGGAGGTCTATGTTGCTCAATTGTTGTATGGACTCGTAGGTGTCCAGTCCATGTTTCGTCTTCAAGTCCTCATACGCCTGAAGTAGCTCAGTCTTGGCCACTTCCCAGAGCCCACCCGGATCTTCGACGAAGGGCCGGATCTTGCCCCGAAAGACGACCGCCCGTTCCTTCGCCTCCTCGTCCGATGTCAGCATCACGCTCGGATACGGGTATCCGTCCCTCAGCCTGATGTCCCAGCCCTTACTGGTGGGCACGGAGAGCCTCTCGTAGGCCCTTTGGATGGAGCGGTAACCGGGCCATAGCCAACACTGGGTAATGTACAACGGCTTCCACGGAGGACTCCCGTGGGCGACGTCGCAGAACCACGCACCGTAGGTCTTGACGTCGTCCTCGGTCAATTCGAACTGGGTCACACCATATACTGCTGTCATCGTCCCCCCTTGGGTTTGTTGGTCATGTCGCCGGGCCGATGGAAAGGCCGTGGCAGGCCCAGGCAATCAACGAGCGCTCGTTGAACCTGCGCGTCCAGACCCTTCTCGCCCGGCCACGACGTCGAGGGATGAGGCGATGTGCAAGGACGCAGCGGTGTCGCCGCCTGCCGCGCTGCCGATCAGCCTGCCACGGCGTCGCCTTCCGCCGCGCCGCCGCCCACCCCTAGGCCGCCGGCTCCTCGGTCAGACTCCCGGCCAGGCACTGGTAGAGGATGGCCATGCGCACCGCCAGCCCCGACTCCACCTGGTGCAGGATCAGCGAGCGCTCGTCGTCGGCCAGGTCGCCCGAGAGTTCCACGCCCCGGTTGATAGGCCCCGGATGCATCACCCGCTGGCCCGGCTTGACCCGATACGGCGACAGACCCCACACCCGGCTGTACTCGCGCAGCGAGGGCACCGGCGGCACCTTGCCCTTGGCCCGCTCCAGCTGCATGCGCAGGAGGTAGATGACGTCCACGTCTTCGAGGGCGTCGAGGTCGTTGTAGACGGGCACGTCCCAGTACTCGATGCCGGGCGGCATCAGCGTCGGCGGTCCCACCAGGCGCACGTCGATGCCCATCTTGCGGAAGCCGAACAGGTCGGAGCGGGCCACCCGGCTGCGCAGGATGTCGCCCACGATGGCCACCTTCAGCCCCTGCGAGCTCGCCGTAGACGCGCCGCAGGCTGTAGAGGTCGAGCAGGCACTGGGTGGGATGCTCCCCCGTCCCGTCACCGGCGTTGACCACCGAGGCGTTGGTGTAGCGGGTGGCCATGCGCGACGCCCCCACCCGAGGGTGGCGCATGACGATGATGTCCGGCCGGTAGCTCTCCAGGGTCAGGATGGTGTCCTTGAGGCTCTCCCCCTTGGACACGCTGGACGACGACCCCTTGATGTTGATCACGTCGGCCGAGAGCCGCTTGCCGGCCAGCTCGAAGGACGACTGCGTCCGCGTGGACGGCTCCAGGAACACGTTGACGATGGTGCGGCCCCGCAGAGTGGGCACCTTCTTGATGGAGCGCGACGCGATCTCGAGAAAGCCGTCGCTCAGCCTGAAAAGGTTCTCGATCTCGGCTGCGGTGAGATCGTCGATGGAGATGAGGTGCATGTCGGTACCCTTTCGGCCTCACAGGACACGTTTAAAAGGTTCGCCTTCTTACGGATTGTATCGCGCCCCGGCGGCGACTCCAGCACCGTTCCGCGCGCACGCTACTCCTCGATGAGCACTTCGTCGGCCCCGTCCGTCTCGACCAGACGCACCACCACTTGCTCGTTGCGGCTGGTGGGCACGTTCTTGCCCACGAAGTCCGGCCGGATCGGCAGGTCGCGGTGCCCGCGGTCCACCAGCACGGCCAGCCGCACCGACAGAGGCCGCCCGTAGTCGAACAGGGCGTCGATGGCCGCCCGGATGGTCCGCCCCGTGTAGAGCACGTCGTCCACCAGCACGATGGTCTTGTCGTTGACGTCGAAGGGCAGGTCGGTGGAGTGCACGACCGGCTGCTCGTACTGTGGTCCCGTGCGGGTGTCGATGTCGTCGCGATAGAAGGTGATGTCGATGGCCCCGGTGGGCGGCTTGACCGCGTAGAACGCCTCGAACAGCCCGGCCAGGCGCGCGGCCAGCTCCACCCCGCGCCTCTGGATGCCCACCAACGCCAGATCGCCCAGATCGGGGGCCTGCTCGGCGATCTCGTGAGTCATGCGGGCAAGGGTACGGCCCAGTTGCTCCTCGTCCAGGAGGACCTTGGACTTGCGATTCTGATCGGTGCTCTTGTCCACCGCGATCCTCACCATCCTTTCGTCGCCGCTGCTCTCCGGCCCGGGGCTCGGCGCCGGCGGTCCCTACAGCCGTACCCTACCGGGGCGCCGGGCCGCCGTCAAGGCGCGGCCGGCGCCCGGCAACCGGGAGGCGGCCGCTTTGTCGAGCACCCAGGTCACCGTAGGGCACTCCCAGCCGGCCAACTTCTTGACCTTGACCATGTCCACGAGAAGACGGGCCGGGGGCGAGGCCACCGCGGAGCCCGCCTCCCCCAGGGTGAGCCGCACGGCCTCGGCTTTCGCCTCCCCGGTGACCAGGAACAGCAGGTTGCGGGCGCTGGCGAGCACAGGCAGGGTGAGGGTGAGGCGCCGGACACCCCCGTGCGCTTCGGTGGCCACCACCAGCCGTTCGCGCTCTCCCAGCGCCGCCGAGCCCGGAAACAGCGAGGCCACGTGGCCGTCGTCGCCCAACCCCAGCAAGACCACGTCCAGACGGGGAAGGCCGTTCGCCGGCAAGAAGATCCCTCAGGGTCGCCTCGTAGACCCGAGCTCCCTCTTCGGGGGGCAACTCCCCGGGCATCCGGTAGACACCTGCCCGAGGCCTCGCCAGAAGCCCCGCAGACGCCGCCAGCCGGTAGTTGCTGCGCTCATCGTCCGGAGGCACGCAGCGCTCGTCCCCCCACAGCACGCTGACGTGGTCCCACGGTATCCGATCTTCCTTTCCGCCGGCCATCGCTTCGTACACCCTCCGGGGAGTGTGGCCGCCGCTGAGCACCAAGGTGACCGGCCGATGACCGCTCCGTTCGTGATCACGGAGCAACGCGCGCGATAAGCCGCGTTCCGGCCAGCGCGACCCGCTTCTCGTCGGGGACGACATGGATCATGCCGAGGGCTCGCCGCCAAACGTACCGACTCCGCAAAGACCGCGTCCGGCCGAGGCGTCTCAAGGATCTGGGAGAGAAGCCGCCAGTCCTCGTCCGGGGGTATTTCCACGGTCTTCACCGTGACCTCTTCTTCCCCCTCGGCCACACAGGCGATGCACACGTTGCTGTGCGGCCGCCGGCGCATGGAGACTGCGGGCTCCGGCGGAGGATGTCTTCGAGGTGGCCGACTCGACGTATACGCTCACCCCCGCAAGGCCGAGTGCGTCGGCCGCCCCCCGCTCGAGCGGGCGCAGCTCGACCACCATCGACGCGGGCGTCGCCTTCGGCGCCGCCAACGCCCGGGCCGCGACGAAGAACCACGCAGCGCGAGGCACCCTCCTGCCACCAGTCACCGAGCGACGCCCAAGCCGAGCCGCGAACCGAACCAGGCGGAGTAGAGAAGAGCCTGAGCCAAGGCGCCTTGATGCTCCACCCTCAGACGACTGATGTGAGGGATGAGCCGGCGACGGTCGGCGCCGTCGAAGAGTTCGGCGGTGAGCGCACGCCAAGGCGTGACCCGCAGCCACGCGAGGTCGCGCACCTGCGAGCCTAGATCCGCCTGCATCAGTGCGGCCAGCGCGCGTATCGCCGCCCCGGAATCTGCCCCGGGGCCGCGATCCTGGACAGCATCGTCTGGCCCGTTCCGAGTCCACCACCAACTGATCGCTCAATTCCGCGAGCCAGAGCAGAGTCCGGATCGAGCGGCGAGAAACCGCCGGACCACCAGCCCAATCACCGGGAGATCGGGGACCAGCAGCCCGAAAACGGCAGCCCGCGCCGCTCGCCCTTCTTCCCCGGTGGCCCCGATGACCACGAGCTCAGAGCACACTTGGCGCCCGGATTGCTGGTCGATGAAGCAGCTGGTGGATATGAGGGCGGGTCGCCCCCCAGGCTCCTGGCCGGGCGCCCCCCGAGGCGCCTCGTCGGGAGCCGAGATCGCCGGAGCTGGGGGCGCCAAGACGATGACGCGTCCGGAGTGTTCCCTTACGAATTGCGCCGCCACGGCCCGCGCTCGCCCGGCGTCTGCCTCGCTCGCCGCGTGGATAACGAGATTCATCTCGCGCAGACGGAGCATGCCCTCGCCGCGCGTGCGCCGGGCCTCGTCGTCGGCGGCCATCCAGGCCTGGCGTAGCTCCCCGGCGGCGGCGGCGAGAGTCACCTGCCTGCCCTGAGTCGCGCTGATCAGCGGACCACGGGCTTCGCCGGCATTCACGGCCGTCTCCACCGGCGACCGTCACGGGCCAGGAGATCCATAGCGGCCTCGGGACCCCAACTCCCCGCCTCGTAGGGATGGAGAGGAGCCGCCCCGCTCTCCTCCCACCTCGCTCGCACCCGGTCGACGAAGCGCCAAGCGGCGTCGACGCTGTCTTCGCGGCTGAAGAGCGTGGAATCACCCAACAAGCTGTCCAGGAGTAGCCGCTCGTAGGCCTCAGGGGATCGTCGGCCGAACGAGGTGCCATAGCGAAAATCCATGTGTACTGAATGGACGTTCAGGGCCTGTCCGGGCAGCTTGGACCCCACCTTGAGCGTGATCCCCTCGTCGGGCTGAATATGCATAGCAAGGACGTTGGGTTCCGGCTCGTGCGAGGGATCCTTGCCGAAAAGGAGAAGCGGAGGCTGCTTGAACTGGATGGCGATCTCCGTAGCCCGCCGAGGCAGGCGTTTGCCGGCTCGGAGATAGAAGGGCACCCCCGCCCATCGCCAGCTGTCTATGAACACCCGCAGAGCCACGAACGTCTCCACCTGGGAATCGAGAGACACCCCGGACTCCTGCCGGTATGCCGGGAACCGCCTCTCCTCCGATGAACCCGGAGGCGTACTGGCCTCGGACCACTTCGACGTCCACTTCCGCGCCCTCCAGCGGACGGATCGCCCGCAAGGTCTTGGCCCGCTCGTCCCGCACGGCATCCGGCTCGAAAGACGGAGGCGGCTCCATCGCCACCAGTGCCAGAAGTTGGAGCACGTGGTTTTGGATCATGTCCCGCATGGTGCCCGTCTCCTCGAAGTAGGGCCCGCGCGTGCCCACACCCAGATCTTCGGCCACGGTGATCTGCACGTGATCGACGGATTGCCGGTCCCACACCGGCTCAAAGATCCCGTTGGCGAGGCGAAAGACCAGTATGTTCTGGACGGTCTCTTTGCCAAGGTAGTGATCGATCCGGAATATCTGCTCCTCCCGGAACCACTCCTTAAGTTGGCGGTTCAGCTCGGTCGCCGAGCTGTGATCATGACCGAAGGGCTTCTCCACCACGATGCGGGCCCACCCCGGGCCGTTGCCCCGCCCGCCCAAGCCGGCCCGCCCCAGGCCGTCGATGATCGGCGGATAAGCGCTGGGAGGCGCGGCCAGATAGAAGAGGTGGTTGCCGGTCCGCGCCCGACGCGCGTCGATCTGGGCCAGCACCGAGGCGAGACCGGTGAAGGCCTCTTGGTCGTCGAATTCTCCAGAGGCGAAGAACAGCGCCTGCTCAAAGCCCGACCAGGCTTCAGGCTCAGGGATGTGGCCCAGGCTCTCGGTAAGAGAGTCGCGCACGTACGCCCGGAACTCCGCGTCCTGCCAGGGGCGCCGGCCGAAACCGACAAGGGAGAATCCGGCGGGCAAGACCCCCTGTTGGTGCATCACGTAGAGAGAAGGGAGGAGCTTGCGTCGGCTCAGATCTCCGGTCGAGCCGAAGATGACCATCGTCGAAGGCTCGGGTACACGACGGAGATCGAGACCTTCCCGGAAAGGGTTATCCGGAAGAACGATGGCGGTCATGCGAGGCCGCGTCTCTTCTCGTCCAGGGCAGACTGCAGCGCCTCGAACGAGTCGACGAATGCCCGGACCCCTTCGCGTTCCAGCTGGGCGGTGACCTCACCCATGCTGATCCCGACAGCTTCGAGTGCAGCCAGATCGGCGGCGGCCTCCTCCGCGCCGACGGTGACTGTCTCGGCAGGTCTGCCGTGGTCGCGAAAGACGTCCATGGTGTTGAGAGGCATGGTGTTGACCGTGTCCGGTCCGATCAACTCCTGGACATAGAGGATGTCGCTGTACGCAGGGTCCTTGGTGCTGGTGCTGGCCCAGAGCGGACGCTGGACGGTAGCCCCCTGCGACGCGAGTCCCGCCCAGCGGTCGCCCGAGAAGGTCTCTCGAAAGAGTTGATAGGCCCGCTTGGCATTGGCCACCGCGGCCTTGCCCTTGAGGGCAGCAAGCGCCGCCGGATCGTGGCCTGACGCCTTCGCTTCCTCGATCAGGGCCTCGAGACGCTTGTCCACCGCCGTGTCCACCCGACTGACGAAGAAGCTGGCCACGCTGTGCACGTCCTCCATCTTGGGGACGTCCTCCCCGGCCGCCCGGCGGGCCAGCAGCGATTCCAGACCGGACAGGTAGGCCTCCATGACCTCGCGGTACCGCTCCAATGAAAAGATCAGGGTCACGTTGATCGAGTACCCCAAGCCGGTGAGATCCCGCACCGCGGCCACCCCCTCCTCGGTGGCGGGTACTTTCACCAACACGTTCGGCCGGCCGACCAGAGCCCGCGTGCGCTTGACCTCCGTGACCGTCCCCTGGGTCTCGTAGGCCAACGCAGGCGCCACCTCGATGCTCACCCAGCCGTCCCGGGAAGACGTGGCGGCATAGACGGGATGCAGTTGGTCGGCGGCGAGCCGGATGTCCTCGACCATGAGCGCCTCCATGATCTCTCCGGTGCTCGCTCCCGCGGAGGCCAGCGAGGCCACCGCCAGGTCATAGCTGGTGCCCCGAGTGATGGCCTTGTGGAAGATGGTGGGATTCGAGGTGACGCCGGAAACCCCATCGTTCTCGATGAGGGCCGTGAGACGACCCTCCCGCAAGAGATCCCTCCCGATGTCGTCGCACCAGACGCTCTGCCCGAATTCGCTCAACCGGGCCAGGGGGTTGCGGTCCATGGGCTCCTCCCTTCTCAGTCGTGGCGCAGGCCGCCCCCGGCGGCCTGCGCCCCAGCCCTACTCCAGCAGCTTGAGAGCGCTCTTAACCACATTGTCGGCGGTGATGCCGAACTCCCGGTACAGCACGCTTGCGGGAGCGGACGCCCCGAAGTGATCGATACCGATGATCGTACCCCCATCCCCCACGTACCGCTCCCATCCGAACGGCGACGCGGCTTCCACCGCCACCCGGGCCTTGACCGCGCGCGGCAGCACCGCTTCCCGGTAGGCCGGCTCCTGAGCTTCGAAGAACTCCCAGCTCGGGAGGGCCACGACCCGGGCCGCCACCCCCCGGGCGGAGAGAGCCGCGGCGGCCTCGAGGGCGATCTCCACCTCCGACCCGGTGCCAATGAGGATCACGTCCGGCGCGCCCGAAGGCGCGTCCTGGAGCACGTAGCCGCCCTTCAGCAGGCTCTCGGCCGGCGCCAACGTGGTCCGGTCGAGCACCGGCAGGTTCTGCCGGGTAAGCACGAGGGCCGTGGGCCCATCCCTCCGCTCCAGTGCCGCCTGCCAGGCCACCACCGTCTCGGCCGCGTCGCTGGGCCGGATGACCACCAACCCCGGCATGGCGCGCAGGGAGGCGAGATGCTCGATGGGCTGATGAGTGGGGCCATCTTCGCCCAGACCGATGCTGTCGTGAGTGAAGACGTAGACCACGGGAATGTGCGAGAGCGCGGCCAGCCGCACCGCGGGACGCATGTAGTCGGAGAACACGAAGAACGTGCCCCCGTAGGGGAACAGGCCACCGTGGACGGCCATGCCGTTGAGGATGCCGCCCATGGCGTGCTCGCGCACCCCGAAGCGCAGGTTGCGCCCGGCCGGCGTGGCCGCCTGGAAATCGCCCAGCCCGGCGAGATAGGTGTTGTTGGAGGGAGCCAGGTCGGCCGAGCCGCCGATGAGGGTCGGCAGGACGGTCGCCAGAGCGTTCAGCACCTTGCCCGACGCCGACCGGGTGGCCACACTGTCGCCGGCGGTGAAGACCGGTAGCTTGTCCTTCCAGCCGTCGGGCAGCCGCCCCGCCATGGCCGCCTCCCATTGCCGCGCCAACTCGGGATACGCATTCCCGTATCCGGCCGACAACTGCCGCCACCGCGCCCGCGCCGCGCTCGCCGTTGCTCGCGACCGCCGCATACTGCTCGCGCACCCGCTCGGGGACGGCGAAGAACAGATCGCCCGGCCAGCCGAGCGCCTCCTTGGTGAGCTTCAGTTCATCCTCGCCCAGAGGCGATCCGTGGCACTCCGCGGTCCCCGCCTTGTTCGGGCTGCCGTAGCCGATCACGGTGCGGACCTTGATGAGCGACGGCCTGCCGGTCTCGGCGCGGGCGTCCGCGATCGCCCTGTCGATGGCGGCCAGGTCGTTGCCATCGGCGACGGTCAGCACCTGCCAGCCGTAGGCCTCGAAGCGCAGGCCCACGTCCTCGGTGAACGCCAGATCGGTGCAACCCTCGATGGAGATGTGGTTGTCGTCGTACAGGTAGATCAGCTTGCCCAGCCCCAGATGGCCGGCCAACGACGCCGCCTCTGACGCCACCCCTTCCATGAGATCGCCGTCGCTGACGATGCCGAACGTGTGGTGATCGACCAACGAATAGCCGGGCCGGTTGAAGGTGGCGGCAAGAAAGGCCTCCGCGATGGCCATGCCCACGCCGTTGGAGAAGCCCGCGCCCAGCGGCCCGGTGGTCGTCTCCACCCCCGGGGTGTGACCGTATTCCGGGTGGCCCGGCGTCCGGCTGCCCCACTGGCGGAAGGCCTCGAGCTCCTCGATCGCCAGACCGAAGCCGGTCAGATGGAGCAAGGCGTAGAGCAGCATCGACCCATGGCCTGCGCTCAGAACGAACCGGTCACGGTCGGGCCACGAGGGATCGGTCGGGTCGAACTTCAGGTGGCGGGTCCAAAGGACGTGAGCCATGGGAGCCGCCCCCAAAGGCATCCCCGGATGGCCGGAGTTCGCCTTCTGCACCGCATCGATGGCCAGCGTGCGAATGGTGTCGACCGCCAAGGAGTCCAGGTCCCACCCTTCCGCCAGGCTTTCGGGGAACGTGTCGGCCATATGACTGCCTCCTTGAAGTGGCTTGACTCGACTGATGACTAGGGAAGTATCGGCCAACCGTCCCGTTGCGCCGTCGCCAGAAGCGCGGGCCTGGGGTTGACGGCCACCGGATGACCGACCGAGTGCAGCAGGGCAAGATCGGTGTCGTGATCGGCGTAGGCCCAGCAATCCGCGGGATCGGCGCCCCAGCGCTCCATGAAGCCGGCCGCGACCCGGGCCTTCTCGTCACCGTAGGGAGTCGGTCCGCTCAGCCGGCCCGTGTAGCGCCTGCCATCGGCCCTTTCGTCGATCTCGCACGGAGCGCCAACATAGTCGGAAACGCCCGAGCCGCCGGCACAGGGCTTCGACCACCGGTTCCAGGGCGGCTGACAGCACCACCACCCGGTCACCCTCGGCCAGATGCTCCGCGAGCGCGCTCGAGGCGGCCGGATGCAGCCTGGGGACCATGATCTCGGCGGCGAAACGGACCATGAGCTCCTCCACCTCCTGCTCGGTGAGCCCCTTGAAGACCCGTGCGCCCTTGTCGCGGGTCTGCTGGGTCACCTTCACGAGCCCCGCCTTGTAGGCGAGAAACCAGAGACCGGTCGCCAGCAGGAAGACCCGGCCGACCACCCCGGCCCGGCGCAGGAACCTGACCAGGAGCACCTGGGTCTGGCCGATGACCAGCGTCCCATCGAGATCGAAGAACGCCACGGCGGGAACCGCGGGGATGGGGTCGGAGGGTCGTCTGTCGCTGGCTTCGTTCATAGTCCGAAGAGTCTAGCACCCTCGGACGCCGGTTCCATTCAAGAAGCGGCCGACAGCGCCGCTCGAAGCTCGTTTCAGAATGAAGCCTTAGCCGCGCAAACGGACGAGCGCTGCCGTGAGATCGGCCGGAAGCGGGGCTTCGATCCGAAGCTCCTCGCCGGTCATCGGGTGACTGAATGACAGGCGATAGCTGTGCAGGAACTGGCGGCCGAGTCCCAGCACGTCCCGGCGCGCATAGGTGGGATCTCCGGCCACCGGGTGTCCGATCGCCAAGAAGTGCACCCGTATCTGATGAGTGCGTCCGGTCTCGAGGCGCACCTCGACCAGAGTGAAGTCGTCGAGACGCTCCAGAACGCGGAAGTGGGTGCGCGCTTCCCGAGCGGCCAACCCGCCCACCGTCATCGATTTCCGCCTCACCGGATCGCGGCCTACCGGCGCCTCGATGGTGCCGCTCTCTACCGCGAAGTTCCCGTGGACCAGAGCCAGGTAGCGACGGTCGACGGCCCGCCGGCGCATCATCGCCACCAGGCGGCGATGCACCTCGTCGGACTTGGCCACCACAAGCAGCCCGGTGGTGTCCTTGTCCAGGCGATGGACCACCCCGGGGCGAAATCCCTCGCCTCCCGCCAATCCATGCCCAAGAAGCCCGTGCACCAGGGTACCCGAGGAGTGTCCGCGGGAAGGATGTACCGCCATCCCGGCCGGTTTGTCCACCACGAGCAGCCACTCATCCTCATAGAGCACCGGGATGTCCAGCGACTCGGGGACCAGGTCGAAGGCCGGCTCGCTCGGGAAGCGTCACCACCACGGTCTCGCCTTCCGAGAGTAGGTGACTCTTGGCCCGCTGGATCCCATCGACAGCCACAGCCCCGGAGCGGATCAGCCCCGCGACCCGGGAGCGGCTGCCCATCTCCGCGCGCCGGCCCAGAGCCAGGTCCAATCGCACACCTGAGTCGTCCGCCCCGATCACAAACGTGTGAGAGCCCTGCGCGGACGAAAGGCCACCGCCTGACTGACGGCCACCCTCCGGTCGCCGGTCCATCAGCGCGAGACCGGCGTCCGGCGCCCGGCCCTCCAGACCCTCACCGTCTCCAACACCAGACCGATGAAGATGGCGGCTATCCCGACGAAGATGAAGACATCGGCCATGTTGTAGTTCGGCCAGTAGGGGAATTTGAGGAAGTCGGTCACGTGCCCGTCACCGGTCATCCGCTGGACCAGGTTACCCAGACTCCCCCCTACAATGAGGCCCCCGGCTATCCCGGCCAGTAGAGGGCGGCGCTCCATCCCCACGTAGAGCCCCACCACCACGAGGGCTACCACGTTCGCCGCGATGATAAGGGCGCTCTTCCCGCCCAGAAGCCCGAACGCCACCCCGCTGTTGGCGGTGCGTTCCAAAGAGAGAAAGGGCAAGATCTTGTGCGCTTCTCCCATGACGAGTTGTTGCTCTGCCAGGTGCTTGGTCACCAGATCGATAGTCATGGCAAAGGCCACGGCCAAGACCAGCACGCGACCACTTGAGGATGGTGCGGCGCCTGGTAGCGAGCGATGGAGATCCGAACTTCATGGGCAGAGACCGCTGCTAGCGGTTCCGCTCCTCGAGGCGCTTGCAGTCGATGCACAAGGTCGCGTAGGGGGCGGCGCTGCAGGCGGTCGTCGCCGATCGGCTTGCCGCACTTGTCGCAACGCCCATAACTTCCGTTCTCGAGCTTGCGCAAAGCCCGATCGATCTGAGAGATCGAGGCTCGGGCGTTCTCTTCCAGGGTGAGATCGATCTCTCGGTCAAGCGTGACCGCGGCCGTCTCGGCCATGTGCTGATCGTACGGACTCTCTTCGGAAGAGTCCTCCAGCGACTCAGAGAGGTCGGCGTCGAGGTCGACGATCTCACGCTCCAATCGTTCGCGCTCGTCAAGAAGCCGCTTTCTCAGCGCGTCGCGGTCCACCAGGTCACTCTCCCCTCCTCGGGCGATCCCTTTGCAGCAGTCCAACAAGCTTGTTCCGCAACTCCGCCTCTTCGATGCCCGTGATGGCCACCACCTTGTCACGGCTGCCGTGGCCGGTCTCCACGCTCACGCCGTCGCGCCGCAGTCTGAGCCACTTCGCCAGCGCTTCAGTCAACTCCTGGTTGGCCCG
This sequence comes from uncultured Actinomycetes bacterium, assembly GCA_963809395.1. Taxonomy (GTDB): domain Bacteria; phylum Actinomycetota; class Thermoleophilia; order RBG-16-64-13; family RBG-16-64-13; genus CAWEJM01. Next base: position 47,529 of record CAWEJM010000012.1, read on the forward strand.
ATTGTCCTCCGGCGGCGCGCTCACCGATACCTTGAGCCGGTCACCGTAGACACCCAGCACGGCCGTCCGCGAGGCCGAGGGGCTGACTCGCACTCCCACGAGCAGTCTCCCCGCTCCAGCTCGTATGGCCGGAGCCGCCTGCGCAGGATCTGCCACCAGGCGCCTACCATTCGAAGTCGCGACCCTTCTCCTTCTTGCCCGTTTCCTCGGCCGCGAAGGCGTCGTCGCCGCCGTCCAGACGCCGCCCGAAGAAGAAGCCCCGTGCCGGCGGTTCCTCCTCGACGGCCTCTCTGAGCGACGCCCACCGACTCGGTCGCCGATCTCGGCGACCACCGGCGCAGGGCCGGAGTCAGCGGCGCCGAACTCGGTCTCCTCGGTCAGGGACATCGTCTTCCGACGCCAGAGGATGCCTTGCGCGACGCCGGTTCTTCAACGATGGGCAGACGTCGACCAGGTTCGCGGTCGACCGGTGGCACCGACGCGGCGACGAAGCTCGCCTGGGTGGCCGCCTCGGCCGGCGTAGGCGCCTCGACCGGGCGCAGACGCCTCCGACCGGGCGCCTCAGCGAGCACAGGCGCCTCGGCGTCCGAAACCGGCTCGGTCGCCAGAGCCGGCGGCCCCAGCGCCCCGGCACGGTGATCGGCGCCTCATTGAGCAGCTTGAGATGGCCCTCGAGCAACGAACGAAACTTGAAGCGGAAGTCCTCCTCCAGATGCTTGAGTTGGATCAGCGCCTGCTGGACCCGCTGGGTCTCACCGTACGAGTCGTTGACGATGTGGCGGGCTTTGAGCTCGGCGTCGCGGAGGATGAGCTCGCTTTCCTTGCGGGCGTTGGCCCTCATCTCGTCAGACTGCAGCTGGGCCGAGATCAGAGTCTTCTCCAGCGCGTCCTTGATCTGCACATGCCCGGCGATCTGCTCTTCGAGCCGCTGCATGCGATCCTGCATCTCCATGTTCTCCTGGAACAGGCGCTCGAACTCGTCGGCCACTTCGTCAAGGAAGACGTCGACTTCCTCGTCGGAGTAGCCGCGCATGGAACGCTTGAACTCCTTACGCCGGATATCGAGAGGCGTGACTTTCACTTCGCTCTCCCTTCACTGGGGGTGTGCCGCTCACGGGCGATTGCCCGCACTCGTCTGCTCCTATTCAACCACGGGAGACTACTTGCCGTCTCGCAGACGACGGCTGCGCTCGGTCGCCTCTTCGATGGCCCGCATGAATGCCCCCCGTACACCTTGGTCCTCCAGTACGGCCAAGCCCGCGATGGTGGTACCCCCGGGGGACGCCACCTGGTCCTTCAGGTCGGCCGCTGAACCCTGGTGCCGTTGGAGCAGAAGGGCGGTAGCCAGGGCGGTCTGGCGTACGAAACGCGCGGGCTGTGGCTCGGGGCATGCCCACCCTCACCGCCCCGTCTTCCAGTCCCTTCCAGCGCCAGCGCCAAGAAAGCCGATGGACGAGCCCGCGAGTGCCGTCACCGCGTCGAGCATGTCCTCCGGCAGCACTTCCACCATCCCCATGCAGGCGAAGAGACGGACAAGAGAACCGGTCGCGTCCGCGGCGGTCCCAGGTTCAGGGGACAGCGCGACGACGCCCTCCCCCAACTCGACCCCCAGATTGGGCATGATCCTGAAGAGCGCCGGTCCTGGACCCAATGCCGCCCGCATGCTGTCCAAGGTGATTCCGGCAGCCGAGGAGACGATGGTCTTCCCTTGGGCGACGACCGGGCGCAGAGCCCCTAGCACGGCCTGGGCATCCTTGGGCTTCACCACCACCATGATGACGTCGGATCGCTCCGCCAAGTCATCGAGGGACGCGGCAACGGCCACGTTCTGCGTGTCGGCGAAATCTCGGGCCCGTTCCTCGACGATATCGTAGACGAGCAGGTCAACCTGGGAATCGGGCGAACGGAGCCATCCCCGCACCAGCGCGGAGCCCATGTTTCCGGTGCCTACCACTCCGACAGTCATTCTCATGCCACTTCAGTCCTGGAGGTCGTCGTTGTCACACCCATACCGGCGACCTACTGAGAGCGCTGGCGAGACCCGCGAGATCTCAACCAGCCGGGCAGTCGCAGGCCGGAGCCGCTAAGACTGGTTGAAGAAGCCCTTGTCCACGAGACGCTGGCGCTCCTCCGCCGAGACCTCGACGTTCTTGGGAGTCAGCAGGAAGACCTTGTCGGCCACCCGCTGCATGCCCCCGTCGAGCGCGTACGTCAGCCCACTGGCAAAGTCGATGAGCCTCTTGGCCAATTCGGTCTCGCTGGTCTGCAGATTGAGAATGACCGGAGTGTCGTCTCTTGAACTTGTCGGCGACGGTCTGCGCGTCGTTGAAGTTCTTGGGCGTGACCAGATGCACCCGCACCTGGGGCTGCTCCACGGCGGCCGCTAGAGGCCGGACCGGCGCAACCCGCTGGCCTGCCGCCGAGCCGCGCTGGCCTCGGTACTCGTCGTCGGCGAAGATGTCGTCGAAATCCGCGGTCTGCCGGCGGCGGCCGGTCCGTTCGATCTTTCTCACGCTCGCCCGCTCCCTGTACGCGGACTCGACGTCCGGCTGAACGGTCAGAGCCTCGTCCTCGTAGTCCTCGTCTTCGTCGGCCAGACCGAAGTACACGAGCGTCTTACTCCACATGCGCCCCAGAGCCATCCCATCCTCCTTACGCGTTGGAGAAAAGCACGCTTCCCAATCTCACGATCGTCGCGCCTTCCTCTACAGCCACTTCGTAATCGTTGCTCATGCCCATGGAGAGCTCGGAGAATTCGTAGCGGCCGGCGAACACTGTAGCCAAACGGTCGCGGAGTTCGCGCAGGCCTCTGAAAATACGGCCTTGTCGTCTCCGGATCGTCCACCAGAGGAGCCATGGTCATGAGACCCACGAACATGACGCTCTGATAGGCCGCAGCCCGCTCCAGGAACGGCTCCGCGGCCGCCGGGAGGATACCATACTTGGTCTCCTCCCCGCTGACGTTGACCTCTAGAAGCACCCGAACCTCAGCTTCTGCTCTCCTCTCAAGCTCCTCCACCAGCGAGATCGACTCGACAGAATGGATCAGCGACACGCAAGGCAGCACCTGCCGAACCTTGCGGCTCTGCACGTGGCCGATAAAGTGGAACTCAAAGACATCGTTCCACCGGCGCCACTTCTGCTCCAGTCCTTCTGCCCTGTTCTCCCCTACCAGGCGGATTCCTGCCCCGTCCAGCAGAGCCATGTCATCCACCGACAGGTACTTCGAGGCCGCCAGCAGCCGCGGACCCCGGAGCCGGCCCCCTCTCACCCGGGCCGCCTCGATCCGCCGCTCGACCTCCGCTGAGGTTGGCGCGCACCCGTTCGAGGTCCGGGCCCCGAGCGGCGTTCACGGTGACACCGCCCAAGCCAGGCAGCCGTGCCGGCCGGTGACCGGCCCTTCGACCCGGTAGGAATAGAAGAGGTCCACGTTGCAGGCGGTGCACAGCCGCGGATTGACTACCCGGTCTTCTCCTATGCCGATTTCCCCCAGTGCAATGGTCGTGGCGGCCCATAGATCGACCCGGGGGCTCCCGCCTTCCCCAGCCGCGGAGGGCTCCGCGGCGATAACCACCTCGGGACCGAAACGCGCGGCGAAGGCGTCCGCCACCTCTCGGCCCACTGTGAAGCAGCAGGGCCCGATACTGGGCCGATGACGGCAGTTCCCGGCGGTCCGGTCATGGCTCGGCCGGCCTGTTGGACCATGCCCCCCAGGATCCCCCGCCAGCCGCAATGCGCCACCGCCATGTCCACTTCTCCCGCGAGTACGACCGGAACGCAGTCGGCGAATAGCAGGAGGGCGGCCAGCCCCCGATCGAGCAGAGGATGGAGGGTCAGGCCGTCGCAGGGACTCCCCTCCTGGTCGCGCGCGTATTCCGCGGCTCCCACCACGCGCAGGCCATGAGCCTGAGCCGGATTCACCAGCCGGCGGCCGGCCGGCCCTTGAGGTTCGCCGCTCACAGCATGGAACACGCCGTCCAGGAGGGCGCGGTTGCGAGCCACCACCACCGGATCGTCGTCGGAACGGAGGTCGAGATTGAGCGAGGCGAAGGTCCCCCCGCTTTCGCCCCCCAGCCGAGTGCTGAAGAGCGCGCGGAACGGAGCAGGGAGGCGAGCCTCCAAGAAAGTCATGGCACCTATCTCGCGGACTTCCAGCCGAGAACGGGCTTCAGGGTCGATCCGCTCCCCGAGTGCCGCACCAGGGCGGCCCCCACCATCCGTGGCCGTCACACCGGTCGCTAGTCCTTGCCGCGCAAGAACCGGGGGATGTCGAGAACGTCGTCGTTCATCTCGAACCCGTGAGTCTCGCGGGGGAGGATGTTCCCCAGCGGGGGCGCCGCGCCTTCGATCGACTTGTCGACTTCCCTCTCTGCTCTGGCGCAGCCGGTCGAAGCCGGTGGCGATGACGGTGACCCGCATCTGGTCGCGCAGCGACTCATCGATGACGGCGCCGAAGATGACGTTGGCTTCGGTGTCGGCGGCGTTTGAGATGATCTCGGCGGCTTCGTTGACCTCGAACAAGCCCATATCGGGACCCCCGCTGATGTTCAACAGGATCCCAGTGGCCCCTTCAATAGAAGACTCGAGAAGGGGCGAAGAGATGGCGGACTTGGCCGCCTCCACTCCCCGGTTTTCGCCACTGGCAATCCCTATGCCCATAAGGGCCGAGCCCGCGTTCCGCATTATGGTACGGACATCGGCGAAGTCGAGATTGATCAGCCCCGGGACGGTGATCAGGTCGGTGATGCCCTGGACCCCCTGGCGCAATACATCGTCGGCGACTTTGAAGGCTTCGATGATGGACGTGCGGCGTTCCACCACCTGCAGCAGTCGGTCGTTGGGGATGATGATGAGCGTGTCCACCTTCTTGGACAGCGCCTCGATGCCGGCCTCCGCCTGATTGCCCCGCTTCCGACCCTCGAAGCTGAACGGCTTGGTCACCACGCCCACGGTCAGCGCGCCCAATTCACGGGCGATCTCAGCGATGACCGGAGCGCCACCTGTACCGGTGCCTCCACCCTTTCCGGCCGTGACGAACACCATGTCGGCGCCCTTGAGAATCTCGCGGATCTCGTCGCGACTCTCCTCGGCCGCGGCCCGCCCTACCTCGGGGTTCGCGCCGGCACCGAGGCCCCGGGTGATCTTTCCGCCGATATGCAGCTTCACATCCGCGTCGCACATCAGGAGGGCCTGCGCGTCTGTGTTGACCGCGATGAACTCCACACCTTTGAGCCCTGCGTCGACCATGCGATTGACGGCGTTGGTGCCGCCTCCGCCCACTCCCACGACCTTGATCACCGCGAGGTAGCCGGATCCCGTGTCGCTCATAGCGTCAGAACCTCCAGAATCATCGAATCACAGGACTCCAACTTGAGCCTTTGCGAGAAGCCCTCAATCACCACTTCATGTTCGCGGTAAGCGCATGCCGACAGAACGGCCTACCCTGCGTACGCACCCGCTCATCGGACAGTACGCTCCTTGCCCGCTCATTCCTGCTAGGGGGAACAATATCACGTTCATTTCGCATTGACAGCCACCCGGTCGGGCACGCTGGCGTCGACATACCGCAACTGCTTGCCATCCCTCAAGTACTGCTCGACGATAGCGGCTCGCCACCTTCAACTTCTGCTTCAGTTGTGTGGGATCGCCGAGTCGCAGCTCGGCTCCGTCTTTCAGAACCACGGTGACCTGGCCCGTCGCGGATACGACTATCCGGTCGACAGAAGGCAAGGAGGTCGCCGCGCTCTTATCACGCAAGAGAGGGGCAATGGAGAGAGCAGGGATGATAGCGTCGGGTATCTTCTTGCCGGCAACAAGTGAGACGTGCGCGTCCGGCACGACCAGCGGCAGGTCGCCGGCCGCGCTCTTCTCAAGGGCTCGACCATCGCCGGCTACCAGCCACACGTCCCCGTTTCCTGCCTGGAGGCGTACCGCCGGCTCGCACTCCACCAGCGTGATGTCGAGGGTGTTGGGGAAGCGGCGCCGGACCTCGGCAGAGCGGACATACGGCAAGGCGGTTAGGTTCTTCTCGATCGCGCCGATCGAGAGCCGGAGCAGACTCACTCCCCGGGCGCCGGCGGTGGCCTGAGATATCTCGCCGGGGGTAACGTGCTCCACCGCGGTGGCGGTCACGCGCTTTACGGCAAAGACATCCGAGGATCGCAACCACAAGAATAGGGCCGCGACCGCCAGAACGCCCACGAAGGCGAAGACCAGGGTCGCCCGCCGGTGGCCCCGCTGCCGGTTGACCGAGCGACGCCGCTCCCGGACTCGCCTATCCATCGGAACAAGGCGGCCCTTGTGAGACATCGAGGGACGACTCCCAGGGAAACGCGGCGCCCAGCAAGTCGGACTTCGGGCTCCAGCAGGATCCCGCTCGTCCGGTGCACTCCCTGTCGCATGAGGCTCATCAAGGCAAGCACGTCCGCGGTCGTCGCGTCTCCCAGGTTCACCAAGAAGTTGGCGTGTACCATGGATACTTCGGCACCGCCCCGCCGCACTCCTTTGAGGCCGGCGGCCTCGAGCAGCCGGCCGGCCGCATCACCCGGCGGGTTCTTGAATACACTACCGAAGGTGCGCGCGCCACGAGGCTGGGTCGTGCGCCGCGCACGCAGTAGCGCCCGATGATGTTCGAGGATCCCGACCGGATCGCCTACGGTGAGCCCCAACCGAGCTGCCGTGATCACCGAGCCCGCCGGGAGGCGACAGAACCGGTAGCCCCACTCGAACTCCGTCGCAGGCGTCCATCGAACACCCGAAGCCGAGGCCACCTCCACCTCTTCCACCAGATCGGCCAGCGACCATCCGTGCGCTCCGGCATTCATCGCCACCCCTCCTCCCACGGAGCCCGGGATCCCGCACGCGAACTCCAGTCCGGACAGCCCGGCCTCGGCCGCTACCGCGGCGAGCCGGGCCAGATAGGCTCCCGCCCCCGCGGTCACGGTCACGTGCTCGGAGTGGGAGGCCGCTGAAGAAGGCAGCCCCTCCACGTAGTGGAAGCTGTCGTCCAGCTTGACCACCGTGCCGCGATATCCCCCGTCCGCCACGAGGAGATTGGAGCCGGCGCCCAAACACAGCCACGGAGAGCCCGACGCCTCGAGCATCCCCAGAGTCGTGACCAGCGCGGGAGTGGTCGCCACGGTGACGAGAAGACTCGCCTTGCCACCGGTGCCGATGGTCGTGAACGGCGCCAGGGGTGCCTTCGTCCACAGGCGCACGCCTTCATGACGGCGCAGCTCCCGAGCCAGAGACGCCGCGGTTCCCATGTGCAGACCCCGCCGGCTAGCCGGCGGCGAGGAAGCGCTCGCCGACCCGATGGACATCGCCGGCCCCCAGAGTGAGGATCAGGTCGCCGGGCACGGCCAGCGTCTCCAGATAGTCGACGACGGACCCGAGCCGAGGCAGATAGGCCACCGGCTTGCGCCGATCGAGTCTGAGCATGCTGTCCACGATCAGCTTGCCGCTGACCCCGGGACGCGGGTCCTCGCGCGCCCCGTACACGTCGGTGACCACGGGGATGTCGGCCTCGAGAAGAGCTTCGGCGAACTCCGCGTGAAGGAACTCGGTGCGCGAGTACAGGTGAGGCTGGAAGACGGCGATCACCCGGGCCCAGTCGCCCTCGCGGGCGGCGCACAAGGTGGCCCGCAGCTCGGTGGGATGATGGGCGTAGTCGTCCACCACGGTCACCCCGTTCCTCTCCCCCTTCCACTGGAACCGGCGCACCGCTCCACCGAACGTGCTCAGCGCCGCGGTGATCTGCTCCGGCGCCACCCCCAGTTCGGCCAGAGTGGCGAAGCAGGCCAGAGCATTCAGCACGTTGTGCTTGCCCGGCACCTCCAGGGTGACAGAGGCGAGCCTGAGCCCCCGGCCCCAGATCTCGAAACTGCTGCCCGGATGCTTCGCGCGCACTTCGCGCGCCTGGTAGTCGGCCGAGGCCACGAACCCATACGAGCAGGTGCGACAGCCTACACGCCCGGCGAGGGCCGACACCCGGGGATCTTCGGCGCAGTAGACCAGCAGGCCGGTCGCCGGCAGCCGCCCGAGGAAGTCGCGGAACACGTCTTCGACATCCTCGACGTGGAGGTAGTGGCTGTGGTGATCGAGCTCCAGATTGGTGAGGACGGCCACCTCGGGGCTCAGGAGCAGCAGGGAGCCGTCGGATTCGTCGGCCTCGCAGACCACGAACTCCCCCTCGCCGTGGCGGGCGTTGGAGCCGAGGTCGTTCAACTCACCACCCACCAGGAAGGTCGGATCGAAACCTCCGTCGACCAGCACCCGGCTGATCATGGAGGTGGTGGTGGTCTTGCCGTGCGTGCCGCACACCGCGATGCCCCGGCCCGACCGCATGAGCCAGGCCAAGGCCTGAGCGCGCTTCACCACGAGGATGCCGCGACGACGGGCCTCTTGCAGCTCGACGTTGTGTGAGGGTATGGCCGAGGAGATGACCACCACGTCGGGGTGATCGATGTTCACCGCTTTGTGACCCATGCTCACGGGCACGCCCGAACTCTCCAGAAGGGTCACGTAGCGCGAAGGTTTGAGGTCGGAGCCGGTGACGCGATAGCCCCGCTTGTGCAGCACCAGCGCGATGCCGCTCATCCCCGCCCCCCCGATGCCGATGAAGTGGAGGCTCCGCAACCACTCCGGGGCGGCGATGCTGGTGGTGTCGATGGAAGCGGGTTCAGTCATGGTGTCTCCCGGCGGACGAGGTCGTCAATTCTACTATGACGTCGGCGATGCGGGCAGCCGCGTCCGGGCGGGCCAAGCGAAGCGCGGCCGCCCTCATGCGCCGGTTGACCTCCGGATCCAGCAGCGTCTCCACTGCCCGGGCAAGCCTCTCGGGATCGAGATCGGCGTCGGCCACCAACAACGCGGCTCCCTCGTCGGCCACCATGCGGGCGTTCTTCGTCTGATGATCGCCCGCCGCCAGAGGATAGGGTACCAGCAGAGCGGGCACCCCCCGAGCCAGCACTTCGGCCACCGAACCGCCCGCGCGCCCCACGACGGCGTCTGCCGCCGCAAGAGCCAGCGCGAAATCGTCCAGAAAGGGGAAGGCCTGATAGGCGGGGTTCGCGTCCGGCTCCCCCAAGCACCTCGGCGACGCGGGAGTACTCCCGCTCGCCGGTCACGTGGATGATCTGGAAGAGACGAGCGAGCGCGGCCAAAAGCAGCGAGCGTGGCTTCGTTCAGCGAGTGGGCGCCCAGGCTGCCGCCAAAGACCAGGAGCACCGGCCGGTCGGGCGCGAGGCCGAACCGAGCCAGCCCCTCTTCCCGGGTGGCCGCCAGCAAAGCCGGGCGTAGCGGCCGCCCCGTGTAGACGTACTTGCCCCCCACCCGCTCCGGATCGGGGAACGAGAGACAGACCTTGTCCACCATCGTGGCTGAGGATGCGATTGGTCCAACCCATATGTGAGTCCATCTCCACGGCCACCGCGGGGATCCCGCGAAGGGCCGCCTCGGCCACCACCGGCCCCGAGGCATACGCCCCCACTCCCACCACGCAATCGGGCCGGAACGTGCGCAGAAGCCTCCAGGCGTCCACCGCTGCCACGGGCAGCGACCCGAGCGTCCGCACCGTGGACAGTCCCAACCTGCGCGTGAATCCGCGGATGCGTACCACCGAGAAGGCATAGCCGGCCCGAGGGACCAGCTCCTTCTCCATGCCGCGCTCGGTTCCGCAGAAGGCTACTTCGTGGCCCCGGCTCGAAAGCACATCAGCCAGCGCCAGGGCGGGCACGACGTGCCCCGCGGTCCCGCCGCCGGCGATCAATATGCGTGACATTCCCATACGCCTCCGCGGGAGCCCGCACCGGCCGCGGCGGCGCGGATCTGCTCACCGAAAGTATCAATCCCACTGCTACCAGCATCACGATGAGACTGTTGCGGCCGTAGCTGATGAAGGGCAGGGGCACCCCGGTAAGAGGTAGCGCCCCTGTGACTCCTCCGATGTTGACGACCGCCTGAAGCGTGACGAGCATACCGCACCCGGCGATCAGATACCTGCCCATGGGATCGGCGCAGCGGCGGGCCAACTGCCAGCACGCGAGCGCGAACACCGCGAAAAGCAGTATGACGAGGCCTGCACCGATAAGGCCGAATTCCTCCCCCAGAATGGCGTAGATCATGTCGGTGTGAGCTTTGGGAAGATACTGAAACTTCTGTACGCTTTCCCCCGGACCCACTCCGAACCATCCCCCCCGACCCATCGCGACCAGCGACTGTGACAGTTGGAAGCTGGAGCCTTGAGGATCGGCGGATGGATTGAGAAACGAAAGCACCCGGCTCGTGCGCTCGGGGCTGGAGAACGTGAAGGCCAGGGCCGCGACCATTACCGTGCCCGCAGCCAAGACCCACTGGCGGCCGTTCATACCCCCAAGCCAGAGCAGACCCAGCACCAGCCCGGCGATGATGATGGCGGTTCCCAGATCGCCCTCGAGCACGACCAACACCGCCGGCGCCCAGACACAGCGCCCCGAACGGCCACATGAACGAGGCGAGATCGCCCGCCCGCTGCCGACGTTTGGAGAGCAGGTGGGCTCCCGCCAACACCACCGCGAGCTTGGCCAATTCTGATGGCTGAAAGGTGAACGGGCCGAGAGGAATGAAGCTCGTCGACCCGCCCACGCTGCGTGCCACACCGGGAACGTGGACCGCGACCAGCGCGACCATGATGGCGCCCAGAAAGAGGACGGAAGGCACCCGGAGCCGGCGATAGTCGACGCGAGCGATCCCGATCAGGAGCAGCAGACCCACGGCCGCCGTGATCCCCTGCTGCCGGACGTAGACGAACTTGTCTCCGCCGGCGACCGTGGTGGCGACCGAGACCGACAGCATCATGCACAGACCGGCGACCAGAAGGAGAAGCGCCGTGACCCACACCAGATGGTGAGAGACGAGAGCGGAGTCTTTGAGCTTGGCCCCAGACCGCAGACCGCGCTTGGGAGCAACGTCCCGGCGGCTCGCCGGCCGGCTGCGCGGCTCGCGGACGTCGACCTTGGCGGCACCGGCCGCGCGGCTGCCCGGCCGCCTCGGGGCGGAGTACGCCCGCATCGGCGCGGCTTCGTCCACGGCAACGCTCGATCCGGTACGTTTGGCGCCGCCGCGCGCTCAATCAGACTCCTCTAGCAGAGGCCATCGACGATGGCCCGGAAGTGCTCTCCCCGCTCTTCGAAGCTCCTGTACTGATCGAAGCTGGCGCAGGCAGGAGCCAGGAGCACCACATCCCCGGGGACGGCGTTCTTGGCCGCGGCTCGGACGGCCTTCTCCAGATCCCCATACGCCCGGGGCTCTGGGACGCTATACAGCCCTTCACCAGACCGCACCTCCGCAAAAGCCGCCTCGATGAGAGAAGTGGCTTCTCCGATCAGATAGACCGCCTTACACCCCCGGGCACAGGCGCGCGCGACCGGCCGGTAGTCCGAAGCCTTGTCCCGCCCTCCCAAGATGAGGTGCGTCCCTTTCGGGTAGGCGCTCAAGGCCGTGAGAGTGGCCTCCACGTTGGTCGCCTTACTATCGTTGACATACGTCACCCCGGAGATGATTCCTGCCCGTTCCAGGCGGTGGGCGACGCCCGCGAACGTGCGTAGACCCTCGGCCACGGCTGCGATCTCGACGCCCCGCGCGACCGCGGCCGTCCCCGCCGCGAGACAGTTCTCGAGGTTGTGAAGGCCGGGTAGCCGGATATCGCTCACGGGCAAGACCGGCTCTCCTCGCAGGAAGATCCAGCCGTCGTCCACCCAGGACTCCAGCTGGAGAGACTCAGCCTCAGCGACGACCGGGGAGAGCCCCGGTCCCCCCGGGCCGGAACCGGGCGCCGGACCGGAGGTCGAGAAGAACGCCACCCGTGGTCCTCCGCTGCGTGCCGCCAGCTGAACCCCAAGCTCCGCCACGGCCGGATCGTCGCGGTTGAGAACGGCTACATCCGTCGCCTCCTGATGGGCGAACAGATTGGCTTTGCAGGCCAGGTAGCGCTCCATGCTGCCGTGACGGTCCAGATGATCGGGTGTGAGATTGAGAAAGACCCCAACGGCCGGCCGGAATGCGTGGATATCCTCCAGTTGGAAGCTCGACACCTCCACCACCAGTTCCTCGTCGGGCGCTATCTCGCCCGCGACCGAAGTCACGGCGACCCCGATGTTGCCCAACACCCGCGCCGGCCGACCGGCAGTGACGAACAGATGCCCCAGCAGGGCCGTGGTGGTGGTCTTTCCGTTGGTACCCGTGATGGCGTCGAAGGGGTTGGAGAACAGGGCATAGGCCAGCTCCACCTCGCTCCAGACCGGCACCCCCCGTTCCCGGGCCATGGTCACCGGCGCCGCCTCCCCCGGTACTCCCGGGCTCTTCACCACCAAGTCCGGAGCAGGCCAGTGGGCGCCCAGATCATCTTCCCGAACGAACCGCACACCGGCGCCTACCGCATCCTCCACACCGGAAAGTGACTCGCGGTTTCGACGGTCGCTGAGGGTCACCATCAGTCCCGACCCTGCAAGGGCCAAGGCGGCACTGATGCCCGAGCGGCTCGCCCCCAGTACCAGCACTCGGCGCACCGTCACCGGCAGACCTGCGCTCCGTGGCGCGCCCGCCCCGCGGCTCCCGATCGCGCCCGAGGCCACGGTCAGCTCACCCGAGGACCGATGTACTTGTTGCTCAGGTAGTACAGGACGAAGCCGCAGGCTGCCAGGATGCCGGCCACGATCCAGAACCGCACGATGATCTTGGTCTCCGACCAGTTCTTGAGCTCGAAATGGTGATGGATGGGAGTCATGAGAAAGACGCGCTTGTGGAAGAGGCGGAAGCTGACCACCTGGATGATGACGCTCAGGGCCTCCGCCACGAACAAGCCTCCGATGAGCAACACCAGGATCTCCGTCTCCGTGGCTATCGCCAGCCCCGCCAGCCCGGCGCCCAGAGCCAGGGAGCCGGTGTCGCCCATGAAGACGGTGGCCGGGTGGGAGTTGTACCAGAGAAAGCCCACCAGCGCGCCCGTCAGACAGGCGGCCAACACGGCCAGGTCGGTCTCGCCGCGCAGGAACGCGATCCCAGCGTAGGCGAACAGCGCTACTGCCACGGTGCCCGCGGCCAAGCCGTCCAAGCCGTCGGTCAGGTTGACCGCGTTCGAGAAGCCTGCGATGAGGAAGAAGGCGAACACGTAGTACAGACCGCCGATCGCCAGGCCCCCGCGTACGAAGGGCACGGTCAGGCTCCTGTCGACCCCGCCGAATCGGAGGGCGATGAACACGGCTACCACCACCAGCGGGACCTGCAGCAGCAGCTTGGTCCTTGCGCTCAGCCCCAGCGAGCGTTGCCGCCGTTGCTTGATGAGATCGTCCGCCAGACCTATGGCCCCCGATCCGAAGGCCAGTATGAACACCACCAGACTGGGTACCGTCTTGCTGGCGAAGATCAGGTAGGGAACAAGCGCGGCCCCCAGGATGAGGACGCCTCCCATCGTCGGGGTGCCCTGCTTGGCGCTGTGGCGCTCGGGAGTGAGTTCGCGGATGTTCTGCCCGATCCCCCGCTGCCGCAGCCAGCGAATGAACGGTGGCCCCGCCAACACGGCGATGATCATGGCCACGAGTGTAGCTGCCAGGATCTTGATCACGACCGCGGCCTCCCCGTTGCAGCCGTCCGGACGCGGCCCGGGCTCAGGAGGCTCGCCCCAAGCTCCAGCCTCCGCCTCTTCGACCACTCGATCAACCATGATCTCGAGCTTCATGCTACGGGAAGCCTTGAAGAGAACCACGTCCCCGGACCGCAGTCCGGCAACCACCGCGGACGCCTCTTCGGCCGAGTTCACGTGTCCTGCTATCACCGGCTGGAAAGTTTCGAACTCTGATCGTGACACATGCGCGTCACGATACCCCTCCACCGTCGTCCTGGACAGAGGACCTACCCCCCAGAGCGCCCGCACGCCGGCTTCGGCCGCATACGCGCCGGCCTCCCGGTGATAGCGCTCCGCTTCCGGCCCCAGTTCGAGCATGTCGCCCAAGACGGCCACCGGCCGCCCTCCCGACCGGGCCGCCCTATCGACAAGATCGTCCAGCGCCGCACGAACCGCGGCCGGGTTGGCATTGTAGGTGTCGTTGATGACGCAGATCGCGCCCAGGCGCATCACATCGCCTCGCGATCCAGTGAATCGGGTGGCGGCCACTCCAGCCACGCACTGGTCCACCGGCAGGCCGGCAGCGTAGCAGACGGCGGCGGCAGCCACCGTGTTCTCCAGGCGATGTCGGGACGCGAATGGAGTCTCTATCTCCACTTGACCATCAGGCCAGCGCAGCACGAAGACCTCGCCACACCTCGCCCCGGACGCCAGGAGAGAGCCGTGCACTTCCGCCTTCTCGTTGCCCGGGCCGAACCCGAAGCGAACGACGCGACAGCCCGCTGCCGCCGCGCGTGGCACGCAGGAATCGGCAATCCGCCGGAACCACGGCTGCGCCCGTTGGCGGAAGGTAGTCAAGAAGCTCAGCCTTAGCTTCAGCCACAGCTTCAAGGGTGCCCAGAAGCTCAAGGTGAACTGGATGGATGTTGGTGATCACCCCCACGTCCGGTTCGGCCACGCGGGCAAGCGCCGCTATCTGACCGCGACCCCTCATGCCCATCTCGACGATGACGACCTCCGTGTCGGGCTCGATCGCGAGCAGGGTGAGGGGCACCCCCACCTCGTTGTTCTGATTGGCCGCGGTGGCCACCACGCGGCGCACCGTGCCCGCCATCGCTCCCACCAGGTCCTTGGTGCTGGTCTTGCCGACGCTTCCCGTGATGGCTACACGATCGCCCCCGACTTCCGCCGCACCGCCGTAGCCAAGGCCCCCAGGGCCGCCAGGGTGTCGTCTACCCGATAGATCAGCTGCTCCGCCGGCGTAGGCGGCAAGGGCTCGGCCGAGGCGCGTCTCTCAGCCCACCAGCGAGCGTCGACCACCGCTCCGGAGGCTCCCGCGGCCAAAGCAGCGTCGACGAAGTCATGACCGTCGAAGCGTTCCCCACGCAGGGCCACGAACAAATCGCCCGGACGGATCGACCGGCTGTCGATGCTCACGCCCGGCACTCCGACGGCAAGGGGGCCTCGTCCGAGCGCCCGTCCGGCCTCCTCCGCGGTGAGGGCGATCACTCCGCTCTCCACCCGACGCGGGCGAGAGCCTCGCGAGCCACCTGCCGGTCGTCGAAAGGTATGGTCTCGGTCGCGAACTCCTGTCCCGATTCGTGTCCTTTGCCCAAGATCAGAACGACGTCTCCCGGGCGAGCCTCACGTATGGCCCCAGCGATGGCCTGCCGCCGGTCGGGCTGAACCGTCGCCGCTGAGGGGGACCGGAGTCCCGCAAGGATGTCGGCGATGATGGCCTGAGGATCCTCGGTGCGCGGATTGTCGGAGGTGATGACCACGAGATCGGCTCCCGCCTCGGCCTCTCGGCCCATCTGGGGACGCTTGCCTCTGTCCCGGTCGCCCCCGCAGCCCACGACCGCGATCAGCCTGCCCCGGGTGATCTCTCGGGCCGTCTGCAGGACGTTCCGTACCGAGTCCGGCGTGTGCGCGTAGTCGACCAGCACGGCGAAGTCCTGACCGGCATCGACCGGTTCCATGCGTCCGGGCACTCCACGGAACACGCGTAGAGCCGCGATCATCCGCTGCATGTCCAAGCCCAGAGCGACCCCGAGGCCCAGGGCCGTCAGGGTGTTCGCCACGTTGAAGGCTCCCACCAGCCGAGTGACCAGCTCGAAGCGCAGTTCGGCGCCGCTCGAGCCAGGCGCCCTGGTGAGGCCGGCGGCCGGCGCGCCAAGCCGCTCCAGGGCCGACCCGCGCACGAGCAGGCTGCCCTTGGTGCCCATGCCGTCGATGACGAAGTCGCTCATCTCCAGGTCGGCGGGGCCCCAGTCCGCCGTCGCCCCCGAGCTGGAGAAGGTGAGCAGCCGCTCGCGAGCGCATCTGCCGGCCAGTTCTCTCCCGAAGGGATCGTCCACGTTTATGACCGCCGTGGACCGTTCGCCGGTGAACTCAGGCTCCAGGAACAGTCGGCTCTTGGCAGCGAAGTAGGCGTCAAGGGTCTCGTGGTAGTCCAGGTGGTCCTGGGTCAGATTGGTGAAAGCTACCGCGCGGAACTCGATTCCCAGAACCCGCCCCAGATCGAGCGCGTGCGAGGAGACCTCCATGACGGCCGCTTCGTCCCCGGCCGCCACCATCTGAGCCAGGTCGCGTTGGATGTCGAGCGCCTCGGGGGTGGTCCGCCCGGCGGCCAGTGTCTCGCCGCCTATTCGCCGCTCCACCGTGCCCATGAGCCCCGCCCTGTGCCCGGCTTGGTCGAGGAGATGGGCAACAAGGAACGCGGAGGTCGTCTTGCCGTTGGTGCCGGTGATGCCTACGGTCATGAGGCGAGAGCTGGGATGGCCGTAGAAGGCGGCGGCCACCGGTCCCATCGCCATCCGCACCGAAGGAACGACTACCTGGGCGACCGGCAGGTCAAGGGGTCTTTCGACGCACAGCGCGCTCGCCCCCCGGGCGACCGCATCGGGGGCGAAATCGTGCCCATCGCGCACGAACCCGGGAACGCAGAAGAAGAGGGTGCCTTTACCGGCTTGATCGCTCCGATAGCTGAGGGAGCTGATGTCGACATCAGCCGCGCCGGCTAGGCGACAGCTCTCGACACCGGCGAAAAGGTCACTGAGTCTCACGGGGCGGGATTCTATCATCACCAAGGTCCTGCACGCCCGCTGGAGAGGAGAGCCCCACAGATCAGTCCGCGGCCGTGGGCGCTATGCCCAGGCGTTTGAGGGAGAAGTCGGCGATCTTGGCGAATGCCGGAGCGGCCACGTAGGCTCCCAGATGCGAGTTGGCCGGTTCGTCTACCATGACGAGGATCACCAAGCGAGGATCGTCGGCAGGGACCATGCCCACGAACGAGGCAATATAGCGATCCTCGGAGTAACCGCTTCCGTCGGTCTTGACCTTCTGCGCCGTGCCGGTCTTCCCCGCCACCTGATAACCCTTGACCTGCGCCAGCTTGCCGGTGCCGTCCGACACGGTGTCGGTCAGCATGCTCCGAAGCTGAGCTGCCACCGTCTCGCTCACCACCCGGCGGGTCCACGGCTCTTTGCCATTGCGCACCAGATGAGGCTGCACCAGTTGACCGTCGTTGGCGACGGCGGCGTAGGCGGCGGCAAGCTGCAGCGGCGAGACCGCGACCCCTTGACCGATAGGCACGTTCGCGATGGTCGTGCCGGACCACTTCTCGGGGGCAAGCATCTGCCCCGCGGCCTCCCCCGGAAAGTCGATGTCCAGCTGCTCCGTGAAGCCGAACTTGCGGATCATGTCGACCAGCCGCTTCTTGCCCACCTCCAGTCCCAGTTTCACCGTGCCCACGTTGGACGACTGGGCCAGGATCTGGGTGACCGTGAGCTCCCGCACCGCGGGGATGACCTCGTGCGATTCGTGCACCACCCGGTCGTATACTTGGATCTCCCTGCCCAGGGAGAAGGTGGTGTCCGGCGATACCAGCCCCGCCTCCAGAGCCGCGGCCGTCACCACCATCTTGAAGGTCGAGCCGGGCTCGTACTGGTCGGTCACCACCCAGTTGCGACGATCCTGCTCCGTGGACGGAGCCGAACTGTATTCGTGTCGAAGAGTGGCGTGTTGGCCATGGCAAGGATCTCGCCGTTGCTGGGATCGATGACCACCGCGCAGGCCTTCTGCGCCTGAAACTCCTTCACCAGGTCGGCAAGCACCTTCTCGGTCTCGAACTGGATGTCCTCGTCGATGGTGAGGATGATGGAATCGCCCGGGCGCGCCTCCTTGACGGAGATGGTGGCCAGACGGTTACCCGCCAGATCGCTCACCACCTGCATTTGGCCGGGGCTGCCTGCGAGCACACTCTCGTATTGCTTCTCGATTCCCGCCAGTCCCTTGTTCTCGGTACCCACGAAACCAAGCAGCTGCGGAGCCAACGCGCCTTTGGGATAGATCCGCTTGTCCTCTGGGCACACCCATAGCCCCGGGATATCGAGGCCTTTGACCTGCTCACCCACGGCCGGGTCGATCTTACGCGCCAGATACCTCGCAATCCGAACCACTGGTGAGCTTGGCGAGCAGCTCTTCCGGGGAGCGGCCGAGGATCGGAGCGAGTCGCTGAGCCACCGCGACCGGATCCTTGATCTGGCCCGGGTCGGCGTACACGGTGGCCATGGTCTCGGATATCGCCAATTCCTCCCCGTCGCGGTCGTAGATGATGCCGCGAGGCGCGTCGAGCTGTACCGTGCGGATATGCTGCTCATCTGCCTGCTCTTGGAGTCCGGGAGCAGCGATCACCTGCACATAGAAGGCTCGAACCAGCAGAGCGCCAAGGAACAAGAGGGCGAAGCCCATGAACAGAGCCAGACGCCTGTTCGTCCGGCCCATGGTCATCGGCCGGCGACCGTCGTGTCACCCTCCGATGCCGCCGTCACGGTCTCAGCTTGCAGATAGTGGACGGACTGGGCCGGTACGAGGCCGAGCTGGGTCGCCTGCTTCTGTCACTCGCTCGGGAGCGGACAGCGCGGAGATCTGGGCGGAGAGGACGGAGGCGGCCGTGGCAAGCTCCTTCTGCTTCGCCTCCAACTGACCCACCGCGGACTCCACCCCCGTGGCGGCGGAGCCGACCAGCATCGGGACAACGACCGAGACTCCCAGCAGAAGGACGGCGAACGCCAGCGCGAGCAGGACCATGCCCCACTGAGGTCTGCGTCTCGTGACGACCTTGAGCTCGGGCAGCGCCTCAGCTCTTCGAGCCTCGGGCGCCGGTCGAGGCAGTCGCGCCGTCGCTTCGCGCCCGTAGTAGCGGGTGGAACTCGTGCGTACGCCTACGCGAGCGGCGCTGCGCCGGGCAGCCGCGGACGGAACGAGGTCGCCCTCCCAGGCATCCATCCACGCCGATCGAGAGGAGGTGGCCATCAGAACTTCCTGAGAGCCCGAAGCTTGGCCGAGCTCGATCGAGGGTTGATCTCCAGTTCTCGCGCGCCGGGGGTGACAGCCTTGGAGGTGAGGATCTCTCCCGTCACCCTCCCTCCACAAATGCACACCGGGAAATCGGGCGGACATGTGCACGCTCGAGCCTTGCCGACGAAGAACTCCTTGACGATGCGGTCCTCGAGCGAATGGAAGCTGATGACAGCCATCACGCCGCCCGGCTCCAGCAGTGCAAACGCCTCGGGCAGGGCCCGCTTCAGGCTGTTCAGCTCGTCGTTGACCTCGATGCGCAGTGCCTGGAAGACACGCCGCGCGGGGTTTCCCGCTCCGAAGCGAGCGGGGGTGGGTATGGCGCCCTTGATCGTGTCCACCAGTTCCGACGTGCGGCTGTAGGGGACGCCCGACCTCCGCGCGACCACGGCTCGAGCGATGCGGCGCGAGAAACGCTCTTCTCCGTAGCGACCGAACAACTCAGTCAGCGACGATCTCCGACCACGAGTTGAGAATGTCGGCCGCGGTGACCGGCAGCGACGGGTCCATGCGCATGTCCAGAGGTGCATCGTAGCTATACGAGAAGCCTCTGTCCGGCGTGTCGATCTGCATGCTGCTCACGCCCAGGTCCATGTAGACGTGGGTGGCACTGAAGCCCTCTTCAAGAAGATGAGCGAGCGTGTCGGTGAAATTGCCGGGCTGAAAGCGGGACGAGCAGCGCAGGCCCGCCTTGAGAGTGAGGTAGTAGTCTTCTGCGATAGGATCTTGGTCGCAGGCGATGAGCAGACCCTCCGGACCAAGACCCGCGGCGACGGCCTCGGCGTGGCCACCCCCTCCGAACGTGCAGTCCACCACTCGGCTGTCCGGCTCGCACGTCGAGAAGGTCGAGCAGTTCTTGAGTCAGGACCGGGACGTGAGCCATGGCCATCTCCGTGACGAAGGAGGCTGCCGCACTAGGCATTCCCGCCCCCCTTTTCCTGCTCCAGTGCCGCTAGGGTCGCCGGGTCCCATATCTCCAGATGGGTACGGTTACCCAGGATCTTGATCTTGCCGGACAGCCCCAGTTCTTTGATGCGCTGGGAGGGCAGGAGCACTCTCCCCTGACGATCGGTCTCGACGGTGTCCAGGTTCCTGTGGATCGACCGAGTCCGCCAACTGTCGGCTTCACTCTCGAAGACGTTGAGAGGTTCCAGGTACTTCTCATCGAACTCATTCCACGCGTCAGGATGGTACACCCGCACACAGGGCTCATTGTCGTTGAAACGCACCAGGACCACACCGTCTCGGAAGTACTCCCGGTAGCGGGCAGGCAAAGTGACCCTGCCCTTGGGATCCAAGGTGTGATCGAACTCGCCAGATAGCAGCATTCGTTGCATGGGACCCACTTTAACCCAAAACGCCCCACTATGCAACACTTGTTGTACTGCTTTGGGCTGCGGATTCCTTCCTACCCCCACGCGAACTGTCTGAAAGTGCCCCTGCTTCAGCGCATATATGTACTGCATTATTAATATACCGCAACAACTATTGCACTATCTACCACGCGGAAACTCAGGAGCCGCGGCAGATGAGGAGCGGCTAGAGGCGGCGCAGCGGGGCGTATTCGAGCAGCAACCTCTTCTGTTCGCCCGAATCTGAGAAGAACACGCGGACGATTCCCCCCGGTTCGACTCCCAGCACCACCCCTTCACCAAACTTGGCGTGGAGAACCCGGTCTCCCGGGGAAAGACCGGCCACCGGCGTCTTGCCGCCGGAAGCCGCGCCTCCTGACGCGGGACGCCCTGGCGCCCCGCCCGGTAGACGTTCGCCCCGCGAAGGAGAGGTCTGGGCGGTACGCGCGGGAGTTCCCCGGTATTCGACCAGGCGCCCGGGGATCTCGCTGAGGAAGCGGCTGGGCAGCTTGTATCCTGCGCCGCCGTGGAGCGTCCGCGACCGGGCATGCGAGAGATAAAGGCGATCTCGAGCCCGGGTGATCCCCACGTAGCACAAGCGCCGCTCTTCCTCCAGGCGCTGCTCGTCCAGCGAACGGGAATGAGGAAACAGACCCTCTTCCATTCCTGTCATGAAGACCACGGGGAACTCGAGACCTTTGGCGTTGTGAAGGGTCATGAGCGTGACGACCGGCTGTCCTTCTTCTAGGCTGTCGACGTCGGCGTACAGGCTGATCTCCTGCAAGAAATCGCTGAGGCTTCCCTCGGGGTTCATGCGATCGAATTCCTCGGCTACCCCGGCGAACTCCTCCAGGTTCTCCAAGCGTCCCTCGGCCTCCATCGTCCTCTCCGCCTTGAGAGCGTCAACAAGGCCGCTCTCCCCCATCACCCGGCGCACCAGCGCGGCGACCGACATCGAGCGCCGGCGACCGAAGCCTCGCCGACCTCGCCGTCGCTGGTCTCAGAAATCCCTGCTGCAGTCGCCCAGCAGACGAAGCTCTCACCCAACCCGACACAGGCCCGGCCGGCGCCGGCAGTGAACCCGGCGACCTCGGAAGCGTGCAGTAGGGCTTCTCGCAGCGGCATCTCGTTCTCGGCGGCAAAACCCTGCAGCCGCCCGATGGCCACGTCGCCCAGCCCCCGCCGGGGAGTGTTGATGACGCGCAGCAGCGACAGGTCGTCGGTGGCGTTCATCGCCACGCGAAGATAGGCGAGAAGATCCTTGATCTCGGCCCGCTGATAGAACTTGGTCCCGCCTACCACCCGGTAGCCAACGCCCTGGCGGACAAGCATGTCCTCCAGGACCCGCGACTGAGCGTTGACCCTGTAGAAGACCGCCACGTCGGACGCCGGGCGCTCTCGCAGCACCTTGACGATCTCCTCGCAGACCAGCCGGGCTTCCTCGTGCTCGTCGCGGCACTCCAGCACGACCAACGGCTCGCCGATGCCGCGTTCGCTCCACAGGTTCTTGGCCTTGCGGCCCCGATTGTGAGAGACCAGCGCGTTTGCCGCGTCCAGAATGGTCGTTGACGAGCGATAGTTCTGCTCCAGCTTGACCACCGTGGCTTCGGGAAAATCATCCTCGAAGCTCAGGATGTTGCGGATGTCGGCACCCCGCCACGAGTACACCGACTGGTCGTCGTCTCCCACCACGGTCACCTGCTGATGCTCCTCGGTGAGCAGTCTGACCAGACGGTATTGGGCCCGGTTGGTGTCCTGATACTCATCCACCAGCACGTGACGGAAGAGATCCCGGTAGTACTCCAACCGCTCTGGGAACAGCTGAAGGACGTCGACCATGCGCATGAGCAGGTCGTCGAAATCGAAGGCGTTCGCCTCCAGGAGTCGCGCCTGATAGCGCCGATAGACCTGAGCGGCCACATCCAGGTGCCCCGACACTCCCTCATCGTCCCATGCCCCTCCGTCAGCCCCGCCGCCGCTCTGCCCACGGCTCGCCGGCCGAAATCGTCCACATCGACCAGCTTGTTCTTCGCGTCGGAGATGAGGCTCTGTAGCGCCCGGGGCGGGAAGCGCTTGATGTCGAGCCGCAGATCCTCCAGGCAGTGCTTGATGAGGCGGGTGGAGTCATCTTCGTCGTAGATGGTGAAGTTCGAGCGATAGCCCAGCAAGGTGGCGTCCTGGCGAAGCATGCGGGCGCAGGCCGAGTGGAACGTGCAGACCCACATCCAGCGAGACGACTCACCCGAGGAGATCGGCCACCCGCTCCTTCATCTGCCCCGGCCGCCTTGTTGGTGAACGTGATGGCGAGGGTCTGCTGAGGTCTCACTTGCCCACTCTGGATGAGATGGGCCAGGCGATAGGTGAGCACTCGGGTCTTGCCTGAACCGGCTCCGGCAAGGACCAGGAGCGGACCTCCGTCGTGGAAGACGGCTTCGCGCTGCCGGTCGTTGAGGTCCTTGGCTAGATGAGATCCTGGAGGTTCAGATCTCGGGCAGACCATCAAGCCTCACCGGATCGCAGGCCACCTCGGCGGCCGGCATCGGCCGCTGCGGGCGAGGCGCGCTTGCCGGCACCCGTGGGTTGCCCGGCCGAGGCGCGGAGCTCCTCCAGCTCGTTCTCCAGCTGCACCACCCGGCGGACCAAGCACTTCATGGCCTCGGCCACCGGGTCGGGAAGGATGGTGTAGTCGATGTCGGGTATGCCCACTTTGGTGCCGTCCATGATGACTGGCCGCCCCGGGTTCCCGACCACGGTCGAGTTGGAGGGCACGTCGTGCACCACGACGCTTCCGGCGCCCACCTTGACGTCGTCTCCCACCGTTATGGAACCAAGGAGTTGCGAGCCCGCACCGATGACCACGTTGTCGCCGATGGTCGGGTGCCGCTTGCCGGTTTCCTTGCCCGTCCCGCCCAGGGTGACGCCTTGATAGATGGTGACGTTCTCGCCGATTTCCGCGGTCTCACCGATGACCACCCCGGCACCGTGGTCGATGAACAGCCCCTCGCCCAGCGTCGCACCCGGGTGGATCTCGATGCCGGTAAGGAACCGCCCGGCCTCGAGACACCAGCCGAGGCGCCAAGGGGACGTCGCGGTCCCACAGGGCGCGGGCCAACCTGTGCAACCACAGCGCGTGCAGCCCCGGATAGCATGTCAGTATCTCCAGGTCGCTCCGGGCGGCGGGGTCGCGATCCTTGATGGCCTGGATGTCACGTCTCATTATCGCGCTCAGCCTCTTGCCCGCGTCGGTGAAACGGAGGAATGCGTCACGCTCCGCCCGCCGGCACCAAGTGCCGCCAAGGGCGCGAGAGCCGCTCCCGCCGCTCTTCGTCTCCTCGGTGTTCGCGCTCATGTCTTCCCCCTCCATTGCCGCCCCGGACCGTGGCGCTGGTTCGCAGAGTCTCGTTCATGCTGCCGCTGCGGAAGCCTTCCAGATCCACCGTCACGTAGGCGTAGCCGAGCTCACGCAAGTATCGCACGATAGCACGGCGGACGGACTCCTCAGTCGCTCGAGCAATGTCGCCGCTCAGCACCTCTACGCGGGCAAGATCGCCGTGGTGCCGCACCCGGGCCGTGGCGAACCCCAGTTCCCGCAGGCGCCGCTCGGCTGCGGCCACCATCCCCAGCTTGTCCTTGGTGATCTGCTCGCCGTACGGGAAGCGCGACGACAGGCACGGCGACGCGGGCAGATCCCAGTTGGGCAGGCCCAGATCCCGCGCCAAGGCCCGTATCTCGTCCTTGCCCAGACCTGCCTCGGCCAGCGGACTGCGCACTCCCAGCGCCTTCGCCGCCCTGATGCCCGGCCTGTAGTCGGCGCCATCGTCGCGGTTGGCCCCATCCACCACGGCCCCCAGCCCTTCTCGACGGGCAAGCTCCCACAACTGCGCGTACATCGCACTTCGGCAGAGAAAACAGCGTTCCGGCGGATTGGCGGAGAAGCCCGGCACCTCGAGCTCGTGAGAATCGACGATCAGATGCCGAGCGCCGATCTGCGCGGCGATCCTCTGGGCCGACTCCAGTTCTTCGGCGGTGTGCACGTCACCGTGTGCGGTCACCGCCAGGACCCGTGCGGCGCCCAGCTCCTCCAGGGCCAGCTTGAGCAGTCACAGTGGAGTCCACGCCCCCTGAGAAGGCCACCAGCAGCGGCCCGGTCTCCCGTATTATCATCCGAACCTTTGTCTCTGCCGCGACGCTCACGTAGACGTTCACTAATCGCTCTCCAGTATCTCCACGGCCTACCGGCAAGTAGGGCTTTAACCTGTTCGACATCCGGTTCGAAGTACGTGAACCCCACCCCCTCGACGAGCTTGCCGGGAAGCACCGCTTGAGTCCAGGATCCGGCCGAGATCGAGAGAGCCATGGCCCCCACGGAGCTGCGAAAGCCGGATACGTCACCCCCCAGCTCCATCTGGTCCCAGACCGCCGCCCCGCCGGAGGAACCGCTCCGCGCCGACGAAGCGTCATCACGGCGCTCGACGACCATGGCCGCATCGTCCTCCTCCGTGGCCCCGATCTCGGCCGATGGCGACCCCGCCGGCCCGGTCTGGCTCAGGGCGGCCGCCAACTGCCCCCACTGCACCGAGGCCACGGGCCCGACGCTCGCGCCCAACACCTCGGTCAGGGCCGACGCCAGAGCCTCGTCCTGTCGCTGAGCCGTGGAGTTCGGCGAGGGTCTTGAAGCCGGTCGCGGTCTTGATGAGCGTCGTGCCCGGCATCGCCAAGGCGATGCCGGCCTGGTCCTGGGGAAGAAGCAGCACCAGCGCAGGCACCGTCTCCTCTTGCTCGATGACAAGGAGAGCGCTCTCGGCGACCGGCTCGGCCGGGACCGTCGTCGACGGAGTGGTCTCCGCTGCGCTGTCCCTCTTGGGTCCGCCCAGGAACACGAGAAGAGCCACGACCACCAGGATCAGCACGACCACCGGACCGGCGGTGAGATAGAGCCGTCTGATGGTCTTGCGGCGGCGGGCCTCCCGGCGGGTGGTGCGCCGCTCCGACCGATAGCCGGTAGCCCCCGGCGGGACCCAGAACCGTCGCTCACGGACCGCACGGGCCTTTGGCGCCCGGTCCGGAGCAGCGGGACCGGAGTAGAAACCGGCCTTCTCGATGAGTTGAGCCACCGAGTCAGGCACCAGATAGCGGACCGTCTTCCCCGACGCCAAACGCTCTCTGATCATGCTGGAGGAGATCGCCAGCGCCGGCACCTCCATCACCTTCACTCGGGCTTCCGGGCCTGGGCCGGCCAAACCCGGGCCGAGCTGGTCCAGCACCCCGGAGAGACGGGACAGGTCGTACCCGGGACGAGTCGCCGCTATCAGCGTGCACAGCTCCAGGACCCCGGCCGGATCCTTCCAGGTGAGTATGTCCAAGACCGCGTCCGCCCCGGTCACAAAGAACAGCTTGGCGTCGGGCGACAGGATGCCGGCCATGTACTCCAGCGTGTCCACGGTGTAGCCCACCTGCTCTCGATCGATCTCGTAGCGGGAGACCAGGAACCGCGGATGGGCGGCGGTCGCGACCGCCACCAGGAGATAGCGGAACTCCGCAGGCGCCAAGTGCCGGGCTTTGTGGGGAGGATTCCCAGCGGGCATGAAGACCATCTCGTCAAGCTCGAACTGCAGCAGCGCTTCGTCGGCGGTGACCAGGTGCGCGATGTGGATCGGGTCGAAGGCGCCCCCCATGATGCCCAGCCTGAGGCCGGGGCGATCACGCAGACGGGAGATGGGGTCGTCCGGGTCCATGGCTCGCTACCGGACGTGACCCCTCCCGGTCACCACGTACTTGGTGGAGGTCAATTCCTTGAGGGCCAAGCGGCCCCCGGGCGTGCAGCTTCTGGGTGGAGATGCCGATCTCGGCCCCCAGCCCAAAGACTCCTCCGTCCGTGAAGCGCGTCGACGCGTTGATGTAGACGGCGGCGGCGTCCACCGCCTCGGCGAACCGGCGGCTGGCCTCCAGATCCCGGGTCACGATGGCCTCTGAGTGCCCGGTCCCGTAGTGGGCGATGTGCTCGACGGCCTCTTCCAGGCTCTCCACCACTTTGACCGCCATCTCCAGACCGAGGAACTCGGTGGCGTAGTGCTTGTCGGTGGCCCGCAGGAGCTTGACCTCCGTCTCCCCCACCAGGTCGCGCGTCCGCGCATCGACCCACAGCTTCACCTTGCGTTCGTGCAGGGCTCTTGTCACCTTCGGCAGGAACTCAGCGGCAACGGCTTCGTGCACGAGAAGGGTCTCTGCCGCGTTGCAGACCCCCGGCCGCTGGCACTTGGCGTTGATGGTGATGTCGAGCGCCTGCTTGAGATCGGCCGCCTTGTCGACGTAGACGTGGCAGTTGCCCCCGGCGGCGTAGATGACGGGGATCTTCGAGTGCTCCAGGAGGAATTCCTTGAGCGCCTCGCCTCCCCGCGGAATGACCAGATCGATGTGATCTCTCATCTGCAGCAGTTCGACCAGGACTGCCCGGTCCTTGCTCGACACGAACTGGATGCAGTCCCCGGGTAGCCCGGCTTCGAGCGCAGCCCCGGTGATCACCTCGGCCAGGATGCGATTCGACCGGTAGGCGTCGCTCCCGCCCCGCAGGATCACGGAGTTGCCCGTCTTGAGGCAGAGCGCGGCCGCATCCACGGTGACGTTGGGCCGAGCCTCGTAGACCACGGCGATCACCCCGAACGGCACGCGCACTTTCTCTATCTGCAGACCTTCGGGCGTCCGCCAGCCCTCGACCACCTGGCCCACCGGATCGGGCAGCGCGGCTATGTCGCGCAGGCTGGCCGCGATACCATGCAGCCGCTCTTCGTCGAGGAGGAGACGGTCTATGAGCGCGGCCGACAGGCCCTTCTTCCGACCCTCGGCGACGTCGTCGGCGTTCTCGACCAGGATCTCGGCCGCGCGGCGTTCGAGCGCCTCCGCCATGGCCACCAGGGCCCGGTTCTTCACGGCCGTAGGAGCCGTGGCCAACTGGCGAGAGGCTCGCTTGGCATGCGTAGCCAGTTCCTTGGTCTTCAACTGTCCTCCCGGTCCGCTAACACATCAGCACCAAGATAGTCCCTGTGGATCGCCTCGGGCGAGGCTTGGGGGAGCACCTCCGCCACCCCGCTGCTCTGAAGCCCTTTGACCCGCTCCATCTCCTCTTTGGAGTAGCTGGCCAGGCCTTTGGCCAATTCGACGCCGTCCCCGTCGACGACCATGACCGCGTCTCCGGCCGCGAAGTCACCTTCCACGCCGACCACGCCCACAGGCAGTAGGCTGCCCTTGCCCCGCAAGGCCCGCGCTGCGCCTGCATCGACGACCACCTTGCCCCGAGCCGGCTTGCCGTAGAGCAGCCACAGCTTGTAGTCAGGCAGCCCCAGAGGCCGGGCCGAGAAGCGGGTGCCCACCTGTTCGCCGGCCAGACAGGCCTTCAACACGTCGGGCCGAGTCCCCCGAGCGATGACCGTCTCCACCCCGCCGCTCGTGGCTATCCGGGCGCTATTGACCTTGCTGCGCCATGCCCCCGGAGCCCAACGGTCCGATCGCGCCGATCCTCACGCACTCCAGCTCGCTCATGTCGTCCACCGTCGTGATGAGACGGGCGCTGCTGTCCTCCCGCGGGTCGGCGGTGTAGAGCCCGTCGGTGTCGGTCAGGAGCACCAGCAGGTCGGCTTTGACCAGCAACGCCACCTGGGCGGCGAGAGCGTCGTTGTCGCCGAAGCAGAGCTCGTCGGTCGAGGTGGTGTCGTTCTCGTTGATGATCGGCACCACCTTCCACTCCAGCAGGCGCCTGAGCGTGTTGCGGGCGTTCAGGTATTGGGTGCGCGCGGCCACGTCGAAGGCCGTGAGCAGGACCTGAGCCGTCACCACGTCGTCGTGCGCGAACAACTCGGTGTATATGTGGAAGAGACGCCCCTGGCCCACGGCCGCGGCCGCCTGCAGATCGACCACTTCGACCGGACGGCGCTTACGCCGGAGCACTCCCATCCCCGAGGAGACGGCGCCGGACGAGACCAGCAGCATCCGGTTCCCCTGCGCCTGCAGCTCGCAGACCTCGGCCACCAAGCCGGCCACCGGGCCGAGCCGGAACGTGCCCCGCTCGTTGGTGAGCGTGCTCGAGCCGATCTTGACGACTACCGTCTTGCCTAGGCGTTTACCTGCCACGATCGCACCTCTATTGAAACTCGAAGGCGTAGCCTTCTATCTCCACGTCGTCGCCCGGCTGAGCGCCCTGCGCCCGCAGCGCAGCATACACCCCCAGCCGGTCGAGCTTCTCTCCAAGATACCGAATAGCTTCTTCGTTGGTCAGGTCGAACCTGCTGACCAAGCGACGGACGGCCTGCCCTTGAACCACGAAGCCTTCCTTCTCCCGATGAACGACGAACGTCTTTGCCGCGCTGCCAAGCGGCCGGTAGGTGACGTGACCGCCCGGCTCCAGTCGTGGACTGCATCTGCGGGGCCGCCAGAGCCGACTCGGTCGAGGCCGTGGATTCCGACCCTGGCGTAGCGGCGAGTTCCGCCTCTTCGGGGGCCAGCAGCTCGCGCAACACCGGCCCCACCCAGTGCAGCAAGGCGCTCAATCCCTCCCCGGTCACCGCCGACACCGGCCACACCAGCCGTTCGACCGGCGGCAGATCGTCGTCGACACGGTACGAGAACGCCGGATGACCGCTGCGCCGGAGGCGCTCCACCTCGGCGCCGAACACCGCTCTCTGCTCCTCGACCACCGCGGCCGAGACCGCGTCCACCTTGTTCAACAGGATCACCTGAGGCTTCTCGCCCAAGCCCGAGGCGTGGGCGTCCAACTCAGTCAGTATGGTCCGGAACCCTTCCAGCGCTTCGGCCCCGTAGTACCCGGTCAGATCGACCACGTGCAGGACAAGCTGGCACCGCTCCAGGTGAGCAAGGAACTCGTGACCCAAGCCTACGCCTTCGCTGGCCCCCTCAAGGAGCCCGGGAACGTCGGCGAGGGTGAACATGTCCCCTTCTCCCGACCAATCGACCACGCCCAGCATCGGCTCGATGGTGGTGAAAGGATAGGCGGCCACTTTCGGCTTGGCGTTTGAGAGCCGGCGAAGGAGCGAAGACTTGCCTGCGTTGGGTAATCCGGCCAACCCAGCGTCGGCCATGAGCTTGAGCGACAGCCGCAGCCACAGGCTTTCGCCTTCTTCGCCCAATTCAGCGAATTTGGGCGCCTGACGCACCGAGTTGACGAAACGGGCGTTACCGCGCCCCCCCGCGCCACCTCGGGCAACGAGCACCTGCTGGCCAGGCCGCACAATGTCGGCAATGAGGTCGTCTTCGGCCCACACCTGCGTGCCCAGCGGCACTCGGACGAAGACGGTCTCCCCACTGGCTCCGTGCTTGCGGGCGCCCTGTCCCGCCTGACCGAAGCCGGCCTTGAAGTGCACTTTGAAGGTGAAGGGCTGCAGGTCGCGCTGCTGAGGGTCGGGGACCACGAAGACGTCGCCGCCCCGGCCCCCGTCGCCCCCGTCCGGGCCGCCCCGGGGAACGTGTTTCTCCCTGCGAAAAGAAATGCAGCCGTTCCCGCCGTTCCCGGCCGCCACGTGGATCTTTGCGTGATCGAAGAACATGGACGGCCCTAAGAAGAGGCGAGCCCGGCCGCGGTAAGCCTACCGGCCGTTACTCGACGACGATGCTGATGACGCGCCCCACCTTGCCCGTGGTGAATTGCACGCGCCCGGCAGCCTTGGCGAAGAGGGTGTCGTCAGAACCGATACCCACGTTGACGCCCGGCCGAAAACGAGTTCCCCGCTGGCGGACCAGGATCGCGCCGGCCTTGACCGTCTCGCCGGCGAACGCTTTGACGCCCAGCCGCTGGGCGTTGGAATCGCGGCCGTTTCTGGAACTGCCGCCGCCTTTCTTATGAGCCATTGCCTATCCTTCC
This sequence comes from uncultured Actinomycetes bacterium, assembly GCA_963809395.1. Classification (GTDB taxonomy): domain Bacteria; phylum Actinomycetota; class Thermoleophilia; order RBG-16-64-13; family RBG-16-64-13; genus CAWEJM01. Next base: position 77,710 of record CAWEJM010000012.1, read on the forward strand.
TGCGCGATCTTCTGCACCTCGAGGCGAGTGAGCCCCGAGCGGAAGCCTGTCTTCTTGCGCCAGCCCCGTTTTGGCTTGAACCGCGAGATGGTGATCCTTGGTCCCCGAAAGTGCTCCACAACGCGGGCCGTCACCGTGGTTTCCTTGCCTCCGGCTGCAAGCGTGACCTCGGTGCCATCGGCCACGAGCAGCGAACGCAACTCAACGGTCGCCCCTTGGGCGGCGTCGAGACGGTCGACCACGATCTCCCGCCCTTCTTCTACCCGGTATTGCTTACCGCCGACCTTGACGATGGCGAACATCCCGACTCCTCGCATATTTTCACCCGATTGCACGGGCCGCGCATGGCGCGGCCGCGAGCAAGGCAGTATAGCAAGGTTGCGGGGAGCCTGCCACTGCGCGGAGACCGCCGGCGGGCGACTCTTCGCGGTATGCCGGGCCGACCCTTCTCCCCGTCAGTCGGGGACGATGGCGAGGTGGTCCAAGGGCACCGTCTCATCTGCCGCCTGCACGAGCAGGCGGTGGCCCGTCTGGGTCTCGATCTCTTGCAGCCTGGGACCCCGTCCGCTGAGCAAGCGCGCAGCCACACGTGGATGCACCTCGATGCGCAGGCCGGGAAGAACCGACGAGAGGGCCAGGCTCCGCAGCCGGCGCTCCACCTCGATCAGCGCCGACTCTTCCGAGAGCACCCGGCCTTCTCCCCCACACGCCGGGCACGACCGGGTCATCACTTCGCGCAATCCTCGGGTGACGTTCTGTCGGGTCATCTCCACCAGTCCCAGGGGCGATATCTCCACCACGTAGGTCTTGGTGCGATCCTGAGCCAACTCGACCTCCAGCGCGGCAAGCACCGCCTCCCTGTTGGCCCGCGCGGTCATGTCGATGAAATCGATGACTATGATCCCTCCGATGTCCCGCAGCCGCAGTTGGCGGACGATCTCCCGGCAGGCTTCCAGGTTGGTCTTGAGCGTAGTGTCTTCGAGAAACCGCTTGCCCACGTAGCGGCCGGTGTTGACATCGATGACGGTCATCGCCTCGGTATGATCGATCACCACGTATCCGCCCGATGGCAGTTCCACTCGACGGGCCAGAGCCTTCTTCGTCTCCCCCTCGACGCCGAACTGCTCGAAGAGGGCAGCCGTTCCCTGGTAGAGTTCCACCCGCGGCGCCAGTTCGGGGGCGACGGCGCGCAGGTAGTTCACCAGACGCCGGTGCAGTCGCTCGTCATCGACCAGGACCCTGCCGAAATCCGGGCCCAGGAGATCGCGCACCGCCCTCATCGCCAGTTCAGCCTCCGTGTACGCCAAGGACGGGGCCCGCGCGACGGCGGAGCGGCGCTCTACCCCTCCCCACACACGCTGCAAGAAGCGCAGATCGCGAGCGATCGCTTCTTCGTCCGCCCCTTCGGCGGCAGTGCGGATGATCAAACCTCCGGTTTCAGGTTTCAGTTCCTTGCAGATCGAACGCAGCCGTTCTCGCTCCTGATCGTCAAGGCGGCGAGATACCCCCGATGCCCCCGAGTTGGGCATGTACACCAGGTAGCGGCCGGCAAGCCCCAGTTGAGTGGTCAGACGAGGACCCTTGCCGCCCATGGCATCGCGAGTCACCTGCACGAGCAACTCCTTGCCCCCCTGCAGCAGGTTGGTGATCTTGCGACTCTGCGCCGCACCGCCCTCGGATGTGACCACCTCATCGACGTAGAGGAACCCGTTGCGCTCCAGACCGATATCGACGAAGGCTGCGTCCATGCCGGCGAGCACGTTCTCGACCCGGCCCTTGTAGATATTGCCCACCAGAGAGACAGATCCGGGACGCTCCAGATACAGCTCGGCCAACCGGCCCTCCTCGAGCAGGGCCACGCGGGTCTCAAGGCTGTCGCGGGAGACGAGAAGCTGCTTCATGAAAGCTCGATGCGCGTGCGTGTGATCCCCTTGATCTCCAGTTCCTGTCCGGCAAGCGCGCTCAGGGCTTTGACGACCCGCTCCGGGCGGGCGGTGCCGGTGGGCGTCACCGCGGCCTCGAAACGACAGCGTGTGGACATCGCCGTCCCCGATCTCCACCCCGACGCGGTCCACATAGGTTTTGACGTCGATGCGGCGGACCCTCCCCTCGCGCTCCTCCTCGACTATCAGCTCGGGCGCGTCGGCGAAGCGGCCGGCCGCCTGTACGAGCTGCCGATCCGATCCCGGGCCGGTAGCCGATCCATAGGGAGCGAGCCGCACTCGGACCTCGTACGCGGCCCCGGTCACCCGCGCCGGCAGGGAGCGCGGCGCTTCGTATGGTTCCAGGCCCAGCACGAGCATGTCTGCAGGCAGCGCGGCCGCAAGCCGGGCGAAGAACGTCGGGGAGCGGTTCCTCGGCCAGTTCGAACTCGCACAGTTCGCGCAGACCCTCCACCCCCACGGCCAGAGGGAGCGCCAGACTCAGCAGGGGCTTGGGCCGCATGCCCGCGGAGAGCGCCAACCGCCCTCCCGCGCGGCGTACCGCGCGGCGGAGTATCTCCACGCGGTCGAGATGACCGATGAACCTGCCTCGTCCCGGTCACCGAGAAGGTGAGCGACGAAACGCCGGCGGCGTGCCGCTCGGTCAAGCGAGACGGCGCCCGCCGAAAGCCACCTGCGAGCACGGCGCGCCGGCAGCGCCCGCCCCACCGGCGCCGACCGTGGGCGCCGGCGCCCCGGCGAACCTCGCGGCCAAGTCGTTGCCCAGTGGCGGCCACGCAGACCCCGCAGTCACTGCAACCCCCCCACCGGCAGTCGGCCGTGCTCTCGCCGCTCAGCGCTCGTTCCCACTCGGCCCACAGGAAGTCACGTTCGACGACGCCCAGTATCACGTCCCAAGGCAGCGGCAGGTCGCGCGGGATCGTCGCGGTGGCGAGCTCCTCGGCCGAGGTGCCGGCAGACGCGAGCGCCTCCCTCCACGCCTCGCCGCGGAACTGCTCGGTCCAGGAGTCGAAGCGGGCCCCACGCCTCCACGCCTCCTCGATCACCCCACCCATCTCCTCGCCGCCCCGGGCCAGGGCGGCTTCCAGGTAGCTCTTCTCCACGTCGTGGAGGGCGAGACGCACCCCGGGCTTGCGCAGACGGGAGCGCAGCATATCCTGACGCCGGCGGAGGGTGCCCCGATCGGCCATGCCGGCCCACTGGAAGGGAGTGAAGGGCTTGGGCACGAAGTTGTTGACGCTCACGTTCAGCTGCAGACGTCCGGCCCGGGAACCCAGCATCCGCCGACCGAGATCGCGCACGCGCAGGCACAGGTCGGCGATGGCAACTACGTCGGCGTCCGTTTCCAGGGGCAGCCCGATCATGAAGTACAGTTTGAGCGTCGTCCGGCCGGAGCGGAAGGCCTCCTCCGCCGCGGCCAGGACATCGGCCTCCGAGACGTTCTTGTTGATGATGTCGCGCATGCGCTGGCTGCCGGCCTCGGGCGCCAGCGTCAGAGAGGGGCCGGTGGGTGAGACCAGGTGAGCCAGCCGGACCGCCGCGCTGTCCACTCGCAGCGACGGGCAGCGAGACCCGCAACTCGGGATGGGCCCGCACGGTCTCGGCCAACAACTGTTCGAGGCACGAGTAGTCGGTGGTGGAGAGCGAGGCGAAGGCCAGCTCCTGATGACCGCTGGCCGCCAGCTGAGCTTCGGCCATGGTCGCGACCTCCTCCGGCGAGCGCTCCCGCACCGGCCGGTACCACATGCCCGCCTGACAGAAGCGGCACCCCCGCGTGCACCCCCGCATGATCTCCACCCAGGCCCGATCGTGCACCCCGGCGGTCAGCGGCACCAGGCACGCTTCCGGATAGGGCGCGCCCTGCAGACGAGGCAGGACTCTACGCGTCACGGTGTCGCTCAGTCCGGGCACGTAGACCCCGGCGACGAGGCTCAGCCTCCGCTTGGTCTCGGCCCGCGAGACCCCCTCCCGCTTGGCTTCCACCATGACCGCAAGGATCTCCGGGAACAGCTCCTCGCCGTCGCCCACGGCCACGGCATCGAGAAACCGGCTCAAGGGGAAGAAATCGGCCGTCAGCCGGCCCGCCCCCGATCACGAGAGGATGCTCCTCCGTCCGCTCGGATGCGTGCAGCGGAACGCCCGCCAGATCGAGCAATTCCAGGACGTTCGTGTAGTTGAACTCGTGCTGGAGCGTGAGTCCCAGCAGGTCGGCTTCGGCCACCGGGCTCCACGTCTCCAGGGTCAGAAGAGGAACTGCCTCGTGGCGCATCTCGGCGATGGCGTCCACCCAGGGCAGGTAGGTGCGCTCGACGGCTACGCCCTCGCACCCCGGCCGCCAGGTGATACAGGATCTGAATGGCCTGGTTGGAGATGCCTATCTCATAGACATCGGGAAAGCCCAGCACCACCCGGAGTTCGTCCGTCCGCCCGCTGAAGCCGGGACCGGCTCCGGTTTCATTACCGATCAGTCGAGCGGGCTGCCGGATCCTCGACAGGATGCTCTCGAAGCGGAGCTGGACCGCGGTCTGGCTCAACGCTTCAGGGTGCGCGCGAGAGCCACCACCCGGCTGGTGGAGGCGGGAGCCCCTTTCTCGAAGTAGTGGACGGCTCCCAGACCGACGGCCACGGTCGCCGTGTAGCCTGTCGCAGCCTTCAGCACCCAGCCGAATCCCGGCGTCGAGCGGACCAACAGGCGGGCCAGGGCTCGAAAACCGAAGCCCATTCCCACTATCCCGGCGAGTTCCACGGCCCGCTCGACGATCGATCTTCTCCCCGTAGATGCTGGCGATCGAGAGGACCATCTTGATCTGATTGAGGGTCATCGCCGGCATGTCGGCGCCCGGCAGGATGAACACCAGGCCGATGAGCGCGTTCTGCGCCGCGGTCCGATCGATCACCCGCCGCGCCGCCGCCGCCCTGATGGCGGGATACCGGCGCCCCAAGCCCACCGCGTGATCACCGGCCACGTCGGCGCAGGAGCTGAAGACCTGACGCCAGCCGGCGGAAGCGTCGGAGAACGACACCCGGGCCAGCCCTTTGCTCGGATGAGTGACCTTGCCCGTCGCCTCCGAGCCCTCGTCGACGGCGACGATGACTCCTCCCTTGGGAGCCGCCTGCCCGAGCGCGGCCAAGGACCTCGGCCTCCCTCTCGGCCGGCACCAGTACCACCAGCACTTCGCCGGGCACCGACGACCAACCCGGACAGCTCCGCGAGAGGACCGACCCAGGTGGCCGGCACCGTCCCTCCGACCGAGAACTGGTGTTGAGCAAGCTCCACGAGCCGCGCGTCACCGGCCAGCACCACGCTGGCCGACTGGTCGGCCTTCGCGGACACCTCTTTCCAGGCATCCAGGGCCTTGGATAGATTCAACGGTAACTTGGCCACTCAAAGCCTCCCGACGGTCTGGAGTCCGGGTCCTCATTTGGTCGGACCGGCCACCGAGTGCACGTGCACGCTCTCCAGCAGCCCGATGGCCATCAAGAATACTACCAGGGAGCTGCTCCCGAAACTCACGAAGGGCAGCGGGATCCCGGTGACGGGCATGATCCCGATGGTCATGCCCACGTTCACGAACACCTGGAACACGAGGACACCGGCCACGCCGGCCGCGATCAGGGTGCCGTACAGATGGCGCGACATGCGGGCGATCCGAAATGCCCGCCAGATGACCACCGCGAACAGCCCGAGCAGCAGCATCGCCCCCATGAACCCCAGTTCCTCTCCGATCACCGCGAAGATGAAGTCGGTGTGGTGAGCCGGCAGGAAGTTCAGGTGGGTCTGGGTGCCGCTCATGTAGCCCTTCCCGGTGAACATGCCGCTCCCCGATGGCGATCTTGCTCTGGATCAACTGATATCCCAGCCCGGTGGGATCACGCTCTGGGTCGAGGAACAAGGTGAGTCGCTTCAGCTGGTAGTCCTGTGAGCAGGTGGACCCCGAAGACGCTGGGCAGTATTCGCAGCACCATCACGGTCACCGAAAGCCGCCGCTCCGGCCAAGATGCCCAGGTGCGGCAGGCGGATGCCCCAGACGACCAGCATGACCACCAGGATGGCGATGAACACCAGCGCGGTCCCCAGGTCGGGTTGCAGGAAGACGAGGACACCCGGGACCAACACGTACACGACGCAGAGGATGACGAAACGCAGGCGGTGCCGCAGCTCGACCCCCTCGGCAAGGACCGCGCCGAGCGACAGGATGAGCATGAACTTGGCCAACTCCGAGGTCTGCAGCCTGAAGAAGGGGAGCTGGATCCAACGATTGGCCCCCACCGTCTGGCTTCCCGAGCCGATCGACGAGGGTCAGGATGAGCAGCAGCAAGGTGGCCCCGTAGATGTACATCTGCCAGCGGGCGATCCTCTGGTAGTTGACGACGCTGATCATGATCAGAAAGACGAACCCCAGGAGCAGGCCCACGGCCTGCGAACGCACGTAGAAGAACGGGCTGGAGATGTTCGTGTCGGCGTGGGTGGCGGAGTAGAGCATGAGCAGCCCGTAGGCCACAAGGGCCAGAGTGGCCGCGAGCAGTATCCAGTCCATGCTGCGCAGATAGGTGCCCAGCGAGAAACCCAGCGGTTGCCGGCGCTCGCCCGCGTTCTGTAGCACGTTGATCCGCTGGTTCACCGAACCACCCCTATTCCGTCACCGGGACGACCTGCGGCCCCCCGGACTGGGTATGGAAGTAGGCCTCCATCACCCGCCGGACCACCGGGGCGGCAATCGAGCTGCCGTGCCCCCCCTGCTCTATCACGGCCACCACCACGATCTCGGGCTCGGTGCTGCCGTCGGCGGGAGCGTATCCCATGAAGAGGGCGTAGTCGTCGTCGGGCTTCTTCTGGCGGTGCCGGTCTTGCCCGCCACACTCACGGGAAAGCCGGTGAAGGCGGCATAGGCGGTCCCCGTCGGGTCGGACACCACCAGCCCCATCCCTTTCTTGATCGCGGCGAGGATGTCGGCGCTCATGCCCAGTTCACTGCGCTTCTCGCTCTCGAACTGGTGGATGACGTTGCCGGAGGCATCGGTGATCTGCAGGCCCAGGTGCGGCACCCACACGGTGCCGCCGTTGGCGATGGCGGACAGAGCGACCGCCAACTGCAGGGGAGTGACCAGGAGGTCGCCCTGACCGATGGCCAGGTTGATCTCGTCGCCCGGCTTCCAGAGCTTGTCTATCTCGGTCTTGCCGTTCTCACGCTTCCAGGTCATGTCGGGAACCCGGGAACTGTTGGTCTCCCCCGGCAGGTCGATGCCCGTCGGTCTGATCGAAGCCGAACCGCCGGACCCCGTCTTGGAGCACCGGTCCGGTCTGCTGATAGAGCAGGTTGCCCAGGTTGTAGAAGTAGACGTCGCACGATTGCTCGATGGCGGCGATCAGATTGAGGTCGCCGTGCCCATCGGTCTTCCAGCACTTCCAGGTCTGCTGGGCGACGCTGAACTTGCCGTCGCAGTTGAAGATCGTGTCCGGCGTGACGATCCCCGCGTCGAGGGCCGCCGCGGCCACGAACGGCTTGAACGTGGAACCGGCCGGATAGAGGCCGCTGATCGCCCGGTCGAACAGCGGATAGTGAGCCTGCGGGAGCGGTGAGTTCGGCGTATTTGTCGGAGTTCATGCCGCCCACCCAGAGCGAAGGATCGTAGTCCGGGTAGGAGGCCAGAGCCAGCACCTCGCCGGTGCGCGGATCGAGGGCCACCACCGCGCCGCCGGATGCCTTGGTGAAGCCGGCCTCGTGGGCCCGCTGGATCCCCTCCACGATGGCGTTCTCAGCCGCCGTCTGCAGCTCGCTGTCGATGGTCAGGACCAGGTTGTTGCCCGGTTTTGCAGCTACATCCTCGAGGAACATCTTGGGCCGGCCGGCGGCATCCACCTCGACCGTCTTCCAGCCGTCGTTCCCCCGCAGGAAGGAGTCGTAGGTACGCTCGACGCCGTCCTTGCCCACGTGCGCCCCACCTGTAAGCGTGGCGAACTGCCCTTGATCAAGATCGGTCTGCGATATCTCTCCCACGTACCCCAGCAGATGGGTGGCCAAGGACTTGAACGGGTAGCTGCGCAGGAACGACTTCTCCACCTGGACGCCCGGGTATTCGAGACTGTGCTCCTTGAGGTAGTACACCACCGTGTTCTCGGGCACGTCTTCTTTGACCGTGTACGTCACATAGGGGTCCTTCTTGGCCTGCTCGTAGGCCTTCAGCAGGTCGGCTTCCGGCACCTCCAGCAGCCGGGCCAACCCGGAGATCTCGGCCTGGAACCCCGCCGGGTCCTTCTGCCGGGTCGTACATGTCCATGGGCAGCAGACCGACGCTCAGACCCGCCCGGTTCTCCACCAGGATCTGGCCGTTGCGGTCGTAGACGACCCCCCGAGGCGCCTCGACCACCACCTCCCGCACCCGGTTGCCCTGTGCGTCGGCGACGTATTCGTCGCCCGAGAGGATCTGCAGGAACCACAGGCGGAACGAAAGCACGCCCGAAGAGAGCCAGCGCGATGAGCAGCAGCACGCCCACCCTGATGCCGACGAACGAGTCGTCCTCGACTGGCCGCTTCTTCTTGGCCGGATGCAGGATCATTCCGGCCCGCTCCCGCCCACCGACGGACTCGACTCGCGGAGCCGGGATGAGCCGCAGACGGACCAGGAACACGTAGACCGGGACGGCCACCAGGGCATCGAGAATCGCGCCCGGGATCATCTGGGTGCCGACCATGGTGAGGAAAGCCGGCCCGCGGTCCCATCATGTACTGGAAAAGCCCGAACACGAACTGGGCCGCAAAGGATGCGCTTCCGGCCAAGAGCAGCACCGCCCAGGGGCTCACCGTCCCGAAGCGAGCGACGAACATGCCCACGAAATAGCCGACCAGGACGTAGATGAGCGCCCGCACTCCCAGCGGCTGGAAGAAGGCGATGTCGGCGACCAGCCCGGCGAAGAAGCCGAAGATGGCTCCCTCCATCGATCCCCGGCTGACGGCCACCACCACGGTGAGGATGAGGAAGAGGTCGGCGGTCACCCCCAGAACGCTGACTCGCGACACCAACAAGGTCTGCAGCAGGACGGCGATGACCAACAGGAGCGCCACCTTGCCCAGTGCTCACCAAGCGCTTGCGACCCATGCCCTACTGCCCCGTGGTCGCGTAGTGTCGTGGTCGTCGAGGCGTCGTCGGTCGTGGCGGACGTGGCGCGGGAACGATCAGCACCATGACTTCCTCGAGCACGCGGAAATCGACGAAGGCCTGGACCTCGATCTCCTTGTAGATGTTGACGTCCTCCTCCCCCACGTTGGCCACGATGCCGATAGGGATGGCCGGCGGATAGATGCCGCCATAGCCGGAGGTGACGATGACCAGCTTGGGATCGACGGCGATGTCGCGGTCCACGAAGTCCATGATCAGCCTGCCCGACACCGAGCCCTCGACGATGCCCTCCGCCCGCGACCCCTGGATCTTGGCGGCCACGCTCGATTCGGAGTCGGTGATGAGCTGCACCTGGGCCGTGTGCGCGGTGACTCGGTGACCTTGCCCACCAGCCCCTTGCCCGCCAGCGATTCCCCGCGATGGGCGTGGCCCCCACCACCGCCTGGTCGACCTGCACCCCGTCGGCCGAGCCCTTGTCTATCTGGATCCAGGCCTGCCACCGAGTCGGAGACTTGCCGATGACCCGAGCCACCTCGAACTCGGTGCCCTCGGGGAAGGTGCCCTTGTCCCGGAGATCGAGCAGGCTCTTCAGTCGTTGATTCTCCTCGGCCTGCTCTTTGAGCTTGACCGCCTCGCCCTGAAGCAGCTGCAGTTCTTCCGCCAACCGGTCGGCTTCCTTGTGCGCCGACCAGATCGTCCGGATCCAGTCGTAGCCGTCCTGGAAAGGTTCCGCCACGCGGGCGCCCCAGGACTGAAGCGGAGAGAGGATACTCGCGCCGGCCTGCTGGACGGCGTGCACGGGCCCCGACTCCGATTCGCGAAACGAGACCGTGAGCAGAGCCAGCGACGCGATGATCAAGACGACGAAGACGAGCCGTCGCCAGACTACCTTGTTACGCGGCATATTGACCTCCGCTACCTAGTAGCGGCGTCTTCTCGTCCTCTGCGACATCCGATGGAGCGTATCGAACTCCTCCAGGGACCGGCCCGAGCCCACCGCCACGCAGGTGAGAGGCGACTCGGCCAGGTTCACCGGCATCTGAGTCTCTTCGCGCACGCGCTCGCACATGCCCCGCAGCAGCGAACCGCCGCCGGCCAGCATGATGCCCCGGTCCATGATGTCGGAGGCCAGCTCGGGCGGGGTCTTGTCCAGGGTGGACTTGATGGCGTCGATCATGGCCGCGACCGGCTCGTCGATGGCCTCCCGCACCTCTTCGGAGGAGATGACCAGGGTCTTGGGCAGCCCGGTCACCAGATCGCGCCCGCGGATCTCGGCCTGTTCTTCCTGCTCCAACGGGATAGGCGGAACCGATCTCCAGCTTCAGCTCCTCGGCGGTCTGGCTGCCGATCATGAGCTTGTACTCCTTCTTGATGTAGGCGATGATCGCCTCGTCGAGCTCGTCGCCGCCGATGCGGACCGACTGAGCCACGACGATGCCGGCCAGGGAGATGACCGCCACCTCGCTGGTGCCGCCGCCGATGTCGACGATCATGCTGCCGGTGGCCTCGGCGACGGGCAGGCCCGCCCCGATGGCCGCGGCCATGGGCTCCTCGATGAGGTAGGCGGACCGAGCTCCCGCGCTGATGGTGGCTTCCTCGACGGCCCGCCGCTCCACCCCGGTGACCCCGGAGGGCACGCACACCACCACCCGCGGATGGGCCCAGCGATTCTGGTGGACGCGCTGGATGAAGTGGCGCAGCATCTGCTCGGTGACGTCGAAGTCGGCGATGACGCCGTCCTTGAGCGGCCTGATGGCGGTGATGGTGCCCGGCGTGCGCCCCAGCATGCGCTTGGCGTCGGCGCCCACGGCCAAGGACCTCTCCCGACCGAGAATCGATGGCCACGACAGAGGGCTCGGAGAGGACGATGCCCCGTCCACGCACGTACACCAGCGTGGTGGCGGTACCCAGATCCACTGCCATATCTCGTCCGGCAAAGCCGGTGATGAACTCGGTGAAGGCTATGGCGCATCCTCCATGTGGGCGCTCATCGAAACACGCCCTCGGACCGCGACGCCTGGGTATTATACCCACTGGCGCGCCGGTGCATCGAAAGGCCGGTCAAGAGCGCCTCACACCCACGCCCGCCGCACCAGATCGAAGCCCACCTCCCTGAACATGCGGGCCAGCAGACACAGGGGAAGGCCCACCACGTTGCTGTACTCGCCCCGCACCTCCGAGACGAACAATCCGGCCAACCCCTGGATGGCATAGGCGCCCGCCTTGCCCTTCCACTCCCCCGAGGCGACGTAGGCGTCGATCTCCGCCTGCTCCAGGGGCAGGAAGGTCACATCGGTCACGGCGCTCGCCACCCGGGTCTCCCCGACCGCCGCGGCGCTGCCACGCCCGGCGGTCCTCGGGGCCGCGTGGTCCTGGCCAGAGCCACGCCGGAGACGACCTGATGGGTCCGCCCCGAGAGCGCGCCAGCATCTCCGCCGCCTCGTGGGCCGAGGCGGGCTTGCCCATGACGCGATCGTCGACGGTCACCAGCGTGTCGGTCCCCAGGACGAACGCCCCTGGGGCAACGTCCGCGGGCAAGACCGCGCCCCGCACCTTGGCCAGGGCGTTCTTCTCGGCCAGGACGGACGCCGGTCCTCCCTCCAGCACCTCCTCGGCTGCCGAAGGCACCACGGTGAACGGGACCCCGAGATCGCGCAGCAGCGAGTGCCGCCGAGGCGACTGCGACGCGAGGATCAGCTGGAAATCAGCAGGGAAAGGGGGCCTCGATCCGCATGGCGGCACGGCCTCACGCTCAGGAACCAGTTCTCCGCCCTCAGGGAAGAAGATGGCGATCTCGCGCTCGGCGCTGGCCAGGCTGTCGGCGCTGTGGACCACGTTCCGACGCATGTCGAGCCCGAAGTCGCCCCGCACCGTGCCGGGAGCGGCTTCAAGTGGGTTCGTGGCCCCCATCATGCCTCGAACCACCTTCACGGCCGAGGGACCCTCCACGACCATGGCAAAGATCGGAGCCGAGGTTATGTGGTCGACCAGATCGTCGTAGAAGTCCTTGCCCTTGTGCTCGGCATAGTGCCTGGCGGCCATGTCGGGCGTCACCATGAGCATGCGGGCGACCTTGATGGTCAGCCCTCGCCGCTCCATCCTGCTGATGACCTCTCCAACGAGCCCGCGAGCCACCCCGCTCGGTTTGACGAGCACCAGCGTACGTTCCACCACTTCATCCTCCCGGTATACAAGCGCTACCCACGCGCGATTCATAGAGAAGGCTCCGCGGAGCCCACGTTCAACAGACAACGGCGGAGACCGCCGGTCAAGCCGCTATCGAGCGTTCGATGAGTTCGGTGGGCTCGTCCACCGGGGGCGGGACCCGTCTCGCCTTCAGATCGTGCCCACAGTAGGGGCAGAGCTTCCAGCCCGGCTCCAGCACCCTGTCGCACGAAGGACAGGCCGAACGCAGGGGCCGCCGGCAACTGGGACAGGCCACGTAGTCGGGCCGGATCAGCTCGCCGCACGAGGGGCAGGCCCGCAGGATCTGCAGCTCCTGTTCCATGGCCCTCATCTCCAGCTCCCTCTCCCGCACCTCGGCCAGGTACTCTGCCGGCCGCAGGATGGCGTAGACCACCGTGCCCATGAAAGGCAGGATGAGCGAAGTGAGCACGGCCACCCCTACGATGATGGGGTCGTCGATGCGCTTGCGGGCGTCCTTGTAGGTCCAGAAGACGAGCGCCAGCCACAGGACCGCCACGCAGAAGGCGAAGACGTAGAGAGCCAGCATCCACAACGGGGAGCTGATGATCTTGTTGATGGTCTCGAAGAGGTTGTCCAACTTCTCGCTCCTAGATCAAGACCCGCGCGAGGACGTAACCGACGGTAAAGAATACCACGACGATAATCAGCAGCACGAGAAGCGTGATGAGCACCGACGAGCCCGTCCCTCTCCCGCGCGCTTGCGCGGCCACAGCCTAGCTGAGTCCCCTCTTGAGGTCGGAGATGAGCGTGAGCGATCCGGTCACCAGCACCACCTGGTTGGAGGTGGCCAGCCGGTAGGCGCTCACCATGGCCGAGCGCGGATCAGGGTCGACGAAGACCTCCGGGCCCTTGCCGAGCCCGGAGACGATCTCGGCCAACTCGTCCGCCGTCAGCGCCCGGGGACTGGAGCTCTGAGTGGCGAAGATGATGTCGCAGCGAGGGGCCAGGTGGCGCATCATCTCCGACGCCTCCTTGTCCCTGAGGATCGAGACCACGGCGATGAGCCTGCGCCGCTCCAGGATCTGGTCGAGCGAGCGCATGGTCTCCTCCATCCCCGGCGGGTTGTGCGAGCCGTCGAAGATGCAGAGAGGCTGGGTGCTGATGATCTCGAGTCGCCCCGGGATCCCGGTGGCCGCGAGGGCTGCGCGGACCGATGCGCCGTCCAACTCCGCTCCGTTGAACAGCTCCACGGCGGCCACCGCCACGGCGGCATTGGCCCGCTGATAGCTGCCCAACACCTTGAGGCGCAGATCGGTGTAGCAGCCGTAGAGACCAAAGACATCGAAGGACTCGGCGCGCGGATCGGCCAGGACCACGAATTCGTCGCCCAAGAAGTAACAGGCGGCCTCCCGGCCGGCACAGATCTCCTTGAGCTCGGCCTTCAGCTCCGGATCGAGCGAGCCGGCCACCACCTCGCCCGTTCAGCGGGATCACCGCCGCCTTCTCCTTGAGGATGGCCGAGGGCGTGTCGCCGAGAAGCTCGGTGTGCTCCCTGCCGATGCTGGTGATGACCTGCACCTCGGACGAGATCACCGACGTGGCGTCCAGGCGGCCGCCCAGCCCGGCTTCGATCACGGCCACGTCGCAGCCCCGCTCCTTGAAGTAGAGAAAGGCCGCGGCGGTAAGCACCTCGAACTGGGTCAGAGACTCCCCCTGCGGGAAACGCGCGCTCCAGTTCTTCGGCCACGGGACGGATACGAGCCACGAGGTCGCAGAACTCCTCCTCGGTGGAGGGGACGGAGTTGACCATCTGTCGCTCGGCCAGACTGATAAGGTGCGGCGACACGTAGGCGCCCACTTTGAGGCCCTGGGCCTCCAGCAGCGAGGAGATGAAGCGGGTGGTCGAGCTCTTGCCGTTGGTCCCCACCACGTGGATGGTCCGGTACGCCTTGTGGGGGGACCCCAAAGCCTCGACCAACTTGGTGACCCGTTCCAGACCCAGGCGCATTCCCAGCCGTTCCAGGCCGTTGACGTAGTCCCAGGCTTCTTCGGGCCGGCATGAGGAGCGGCTCAACGCTCTGCTCCTCCGGCCAGTGGCAGGTCTCCGCCGATGCGCTCCTCGTACTGCCGGCGCACCTCTTCCAGAATGGCTGTCGGCGCGCCGTGAGACGAGCCCGTTCCTCCGCGACGACCGCTTCGGGCGCCTTGGCCACGAAGCCCTGGTTGTCCAGCTTGGCCCGGGCCTTGGCCGCTTCGACCTGCGCCTTCTGGGCCTTGGCAACGAGGCGCTCGCGCTCCCGCTCGACGTCCACCAAGCCCTCGAGATCCAGCAGGGCTTTGACCCCCGGCGCCTCGACGGAGGCGAAGCGCCCCGCGGGAGCCTGCGCCACGGGGGCGATCTCCACGAGCTCACAGCCGGAGAGCCGCCGGAAGGCATCCCTGAGCCCCGCGAGGGCCGAGGCCGCTCCCGGCTGAAGCTCGAGCACCACGCACTCTTCCCACCCTATCCCGGGCCAGGCCCAGCTCCTCTCGCGCCGACCGCAGACCGGCGACCACGGCGGTGAAGGCCTCCATGGCCGCCTCGGCCGCGGGATCGGCCCAGCTGGATCGCGCTTCGGGGTAGCTGGCATCGAACAGGCTGGCGGGACGCTGACCCGGACGCGCACCTGCGGCAGAGAAGCCGTAGATCTCTTCGGTGACGAAGGGCATGAGCGGATGCAGCAGCGCCATCACCTGCTCCAACAGGAAGAGCAGGTTGCCGCTCACCTGCAGGCGCTCGGCCTCGTCGTCGCTGTAGAGGCGGGTCTTGGCCACCTCCAGATACCAGTCGCACAGCTCGTTCCAGACGAAGCGATAGAGCAGCCCGGGCCACGTCGTCGAACTCGTAGCTCTCGTAGAGACCGGCGACCTCCTCGGTGACCGCGGTCAGCCGGCTGAAGATCCAGCGGTCGGCCGGCGTGACCAACTCCACCCGAGGCTCGGCCTGAGGATGGGCGCCCTGCAGCACCAGTCGGGACGCGTTCCAGATCTTGTTCGCGAAATTCCGGCCCATCTCGATGCGCTCGGCGCTGAAGCGCACGTCCTGCACGGAGCTCATGTAGGCGAGACCGAAACGGGTGGCGTCGGCCCCGTAGTCGGCGATGAGCTCGAGGGGATCGACGCCCGTGCCCAGGCTCTTGCTCATGCGCCGGCCGTCCGTCGCGAGCACCGTGGGATGGATGATGACGTCGCTGAAAGGCACGTCTCCCCTGAACTCCAGCCCCATCATGATCATCCGCGCCACCCACAGGTAGATGATGTCGCGCGCGGTGGACAGGACCGTGGTCGGGATAGAAGGTCTGCAGGCGGGGGGTCTCCTCGGGCCAACCGAGAGTGGCGAACGGCCACAGGGCCGAGCTGAACCAGGTGTCGAGCACGTCCTCCTCGTGGCCGCACCGGTCCGCCGCACTTCTCGCAGGCGGCCGGCGCCGTCGACCGCCACCATGAGATGGTCGCACTGCTCGCAGAAGTAGGCCGGGATGCGATGCCCCCACCACAGCTGCCGGCTGATGCACCAGGGCCGGATGCCGCGCCATCCAGTCGAGGTAGACCTCGCCCCAGCGCCCGGGCACGAAGCGCACCCGCCCGTCTTCCACCGCGGCGATGGCGGGCTGCACCAGGCGCTTCATGTCCATGAACCACTGCAGAGAGAGAAGCGGCTCGATGGTGGTGCCGCAGCGGTAGCAGGTGCTCACGGCATGGTTGTAGTCCTCGGCCTTGACGAAGAGGCCCTGCTCCTCCAGCCGCGCGACGACCGCTTCGCGGGCTTCGTCGACCGTCAGCCCCGCGAACTCACCGGCCTCGGCGGTCATGCGCCCGTCGAGACCGATGACCGACACGCTGGGCAGCCCGTGGCGCAGTCCGATCTCCCAGTCGTCGGGGTCGTGCCCGGGGGTGATCTTGAGAGCGCCGGTGCCGAAGTCGATGTCGACGTGCTCGTCGGCGATGATGGGCACCTCCCGCCCCACAAGAGGCACGACGGCCGTCCCTCCCACGAACCGGCCGTAGCGCGGGTCCTTGGGATTCACCGCCACCGCGGTGTCGCCCAGGATGGTCTCGGGGCGGGTGGTGGCCACGGTGAGCGTCTCGTTCGGAGCCGGCGATGGGGTATTTCACGTAGTAGAGCTTGGCGGCCCGGTCCTCGTGCTCCACCTCCAGGTCGGAGATGGCCGATCCGCAGCGCACGCACCAGTTGACCAGGTAGACGTCCCGGTAGATGTCGCCCTTCTCGTAGAGCGACACGAAGACCTTGGCCACCGCCTGCTGGTAGGCCTCGTCCATGGTGAATCGCTCCGATTCGTAGTCGCAGGCGCAGCCCAGACGCTTGAGCTGGTGGATGATGGTCGACCCGTACTCGCGCCGCCATTCCCACACCCGCTTCTCGAAGGCCTCCCGGCCGATGTCCTCCTTGCGCAGCCCCTCGGCGGCCAGTTGCCCCTCCACCTTGTTCTGCGTGGCGATGCCGGCATGGTCGGTGCCCACCACCCAGAGCGTGTTGAAGCCGCGTAGATGGTGATAGCGGATGAGGATGTCCTGGATGGTGTCGTTGAGGGCGTGCCCCATGTGCAGCGAGCCGGTGACGTTGGGCGGCGGGATGGCGATGGTGTAGGCCGGGCGCGGATCGTCGGCAGCCGCACGGAAGGCCGAGCGGTCCAGCCAGCGCTTCATGAGCCGTTCCTCGACCTCGTGCGGCGCGTAGCGCGCGGCCATGGTCACCTCAGTCACGCTGGTCCGCTCCCTCTTGCCCCCTCAGACCCAGTAGGGCGTGGGGAAGCACATCGATGAAGTTGTCCACGTACACGATGTCAAGGCCCTTCTTGAGCTCGGCCGGCAGCTCGTGCACCTGCGGCCTGACCACCGACGGCAGGACCACCGTCTCCACTCCTTCTCGCAGGGCCGCCAGCAGCTTCTCTTTGAGGCCGCCGACCGGCAGCACCTGTCCGGTGAGCGTGATCTCTCCCGAGAGGGCCACCTTGGGCAGCACCGGCTCCTGCAGCAGGGCGGAGAGCAGGGCCGTGGCCACCGCGATGCCGGCCGACGGTCCCTCTTTGGGAACGCCCCCTTCGGGGAAGTGCATGCGCACCTCCAGAGCCGACAGCATCTCGTGATCGGAGGGTTGCGGGGGCTCGCACTCGGGCGCCTGCCCGTCCGGCGCTCGGCCGGCGAGCCCTGGTCCGCTCTGGCCCCCGAGCTCATCGGGACGGAACCCCGGTTCGCGCGAGCCGATCTCGATCACCCGGCCCATCGGGGCACGGCTATCGGCCGGCCCCCACGCCACCTCCCTGCCCCTCTGGTCCATCGGCTGCGCGGCCGCGCCCGCGTCGTCTCCGTTGTCGGGCGGCTGGTAGTTCTCCAGCAGATAGGCCCGCCCGGGAGACTCCACCCACAGGCGGGACAGCACCGGATCCCGGACCAGCGAGGTCTTCAAGTAGCCCCAGGCCGCGGTCACGCTCTCCTGCATGATCTCGCCCAGTTGGCCGGTGAGATGGAAGTCGCCCTTCCCGGGAGTGACCACGCACTCGATGCGCAGCACGTCGCCCCCGGCCCCCGTGTAGGCGAGGCCCAGGCTGACCCCCACCTGCGGCTCGGTGCCCAGACGGGCGGCCAGGAAGGGCGCCGGCCCCACAAAACGGCCCAGATCGCGCGGACCCACCCGGCGAGGGACAGGCTTGCCCTCCACCTTCATGCGGGCCAGGCGCCGGTAGACCTTGCCGATCAGCCGGGCCATCTCGCGCACTCCCGCCTCCCGGGTGTACTCGCGGACGAGAGTGCGAAGCGCCGCCGGCGTGAACACGTTGCCCAGATCACCCAGCCCGCTCTCCTCGGCGATCTTCGGCACCAGGTGGCGCTGCGCGATCTCCAGCTTCTCCCGGTCGGTGTAGCCGGGCAGGCGGATGATCTCCAGGCGGTCGTGCAGCGTCTCGGGGATGTCTTCCTCGTAGTTGGCCGTGGCGATGAAGAACACGTGCGACAGGTCGTACTCCAGCTCCAGATAGTTGTCGCGGAAGGTGCGGTTCTGCACCGGGTCGAGGACTTCCATGAGAGCGGCCGCCGGGTCGCCCCGCCAGTCGGACTCCATCTTGTCGATCTCGTCGAGCACGACCACGGGATCGTCCACCCCGGCCCGCTTCAGCGCGTCGATGATACGGCCGGGCATCGCGCCCACGTAGGTGCGGCGGTGCCCCCGGATCTCGCCCTCGTCGCGCACCCCGCCCAGGCTGATGCGCTGCAGGGGACGCTCCAGACCCTTGGCGGTGGCCATGGCCACCGAGGTCTTGCCCACTCCCGGCGGGCCCACCAGGCACAGGATGGCGTTCGGCGGCGTGCCGCCCCGCAAGGAGGCGACGGCCAGGTACTCGATGATGCGGTCCTTGACGCTCTTCAGCCCGTAGTGGGTCTCGTCGAGCACCCGGGCGACCGCGGCCACGTCGGGGACGGCCGAGCCGGACTGCACGCCCCAGGGCAGACCCAGGGCGATGTCCAGATAGGTCTTGGCCACCGCCACTTCGGCCGACAGCGGCGGCAGGTCGCTCAGGCGCTTGATCTCCTTGGTGAGCGCGGCCGCCGCGGCCTCGGGCAGCTTCTTCTCCTCCAGTTGCTTGAGGTAGGCGCCGCGCTCGCTGTCCTCCTCGCCTTCTTCGCCCAGCTCTTCCTGCAGGACCTTCAGGCGCTCGTGCAGGAACACCCGCCGCTGCTGCCGCTCGAAGTTGTCGTGCACCCGCTCGGATATCTCGTTCTCGAGAGCGATGAACTCGTTCTCCTGGATCAGGGTCTCGAGCAGCAGGAGCAGGCGGGCCTCAGGCTCTTCGCCCTCCAGCAGCTCCTGCTTCCGGTCGGGCCCGATCATCAGGTTGGAGGCCACCACGTTCACCATCTCCTCCGGATCGGTGACCACCTCCAGCGCGGTCTCGGCCTCCTCGGGAAGCTGCGGCGTCTGGCCCACGTAGCTGGCGAACTCGCGCGCCACCGAGTCCATGAGCGCCCGCAGGCGGGGCTTCTTGGCCGCCGGCTTGCTGGGCACCGGGCTGTAGCGCACGGTGAAGAACGGCGAGACCGACTCGAAGGCGTCGATGACCACCCGCTCCTTGCCCTCGATGAGGGCCTTCAGCGTGCCGTCGGACAGACGGGAGAACTGCACCACTTTGGCCAGGGTGCCGACCGGGTGGATGTCGTCCGGATCCGGATCGTCGGTCACCGCCGACTTCTGCGCCGCCATGACCAGGATGCCCCCGGACTGCTGCGTCTGCTCCAGAGCGCGCACGCCCTTGTCCCGCTCCACGAAGATAGGCGCCAGCATCCCGGGGAAGAGAACGAGGTCGCGCGTGGCCAGAAGCGGGACCGCCCGCTGCGTTTCAACCATTTATTCGTCCCGCCTATGCGGATTCTTGATCCAGCTCCAGCTCCTCGCGCGCCGTGCTCGTCACCAGGGTGGGGTCGATCCGCTTCTCTATGACTTCCCGGGTGACCACGCACTTGGTCACGTCGCGCCGGCTGGGAAGCTCGAACATGACATTGGTGAGCGCCGCCTCGATGATGGAGCGCAGCCCGCGCGCTCCCGTCTCCAGCTTCAGAGCCTGCTCGGCGATGGCTTCGAGCGCGTCTTTGGCGAAGATGAGATCCACCCCGTCGTAGGCGAAGAACTTGTGGTACTGCTTGGAGAGCGCGTTCTTCGGCTCGGTGAGGATGGCGACCAGGTCCTCCTCGCGCAGCTGGTGCACGTTGCAGATCACCGGCAGGCGGCCGATGAACTCGGGGATGAGCCCGAACTCCAGCAGATCCTCGGGAAGCACCTTGGCGAACAGCTCGCCCACGTCGCGCTGGTTCTTGCTCTCGATCTCGGCCCCGAAGCCCACGCCCTTCTTGCCGATCCTCCGCTCGATGATCTTCTCCAGATCGGCGAAGGCGCCGCCGCAGATGAAGAGGATGTTGGTGGTGTCGATGGTGAGGAATTCCTGGTGCGGGTGCTTGCGCCCGCCCTGGGGCGGCACGCTGGCCGTGGTCCCCTCCAGGATCTTGAGCAGCGCCTGCTGCACCCCTTCTCCCGACACGTCCCGGGTGATGGACGGGTTGTCGGCCTTGCGGGCGATCTTGTCGACCTCGTCGATGTAGATGATGCCCGTCTCGGCCTTCTTGACGTCGAAGTCGGCCGCTTGGATGAGCTTGAGCAGGATGTTCTCGACGTCCTCGCCCACGTACCCGGCCTCGGTGAGAGCGGTGGCGTCGGCGATGGCGAAGGGCACGTTGAGGATGCGGGCCAGGGTCTGGGCCAGCAGGGTCTTGCCGCAGCCGGTGGGCCCGAGCAGAAGGATGTTGGACTTCTGCAGCTCCACGTCGCCCTCGTCGAACGAGCCCATGTGCACGCGCTTGTAGTGGTTGTAGACGGCCACCGACAGGGCGCGCTTGGCCTCTTCCTGCCCGATGACGTAGTCGGAGAGGACGGAGTAGATCTGCTTGGGCTTGGGCAGGTTCTCCAGGTCGAGGGAGGTGGGGGGAGCAAGCTCCTCATCGATGATCTCGTTGCAGAGATCGATGCATTCGTCGCAGATGTACACACCCGGACCGGCGATCAGCTTCTTGACCTGACGCTGGCTCTTGCCACAAAAGCTGCAGAGCAGCTGCTCGGACCCTCCCGGCGGCTTCGGCACCAGTCGACCCCCTACCTGTGCTCGATGATCTTGTCGATGATCCCGTATGCGAGCGATTCCTCGGCCGTCATGAAGTAGTCCCGCTCGGTGTCGTGCTCGACCTTCTCCAGCTCCTGGCCGGAATGCTTGGCGAGGATCTCGTCCAGCCGCCTGCGCAGGCTGAGCGCTTCCCGAGCGTGGATCTCGATGTCGGTGGCCGGCCCTTCGAATCCTCCCGATACTTGATGGATCAGTATCTTCGAATTCGGGAGAGCGTAGCGTTTACCTTTGGCGCCGCCGGCCAAAAGCAGCGCGCCCATCGACATGGCGATGCCCACGCAGATGGTGGACACGTCCGGCTTGATGAACTGCATGGTGTCGTAGACGGCCAGACCGGCGTAGACGTTGCCCCCCGGACTGTTGACGTACAGGGAGATGTCCTTGTCGGGATCCTCGGACTCCAGGTGCAGGAGTTGGGCCACCACCAGGTTGGCCACCTGGTCGTTGATGGGCGTGCCCAGGAAGATGATCCGCTCGTTGAGCAGGCGCGAGTAGATGTCGAACGCCCGCTCGCCTCGGCTGGTCTGCTCGACCACCATGGGAATCAGTGGACTCACGGCGCCATCCTTTCTGCTCACGACTCAGGCTTCTTCGGTGACCGTCTCGGCCGCCGGCTCCGCGATGGCCGGCTCCACGGGCGCAGGCTCCGCGATGGCCGGCTCCACCGCCTCCGGCTCCGCGGGCGCCGGCCTTCGCCGGCGCCTTCCGCGCGGCTCCGGCGCCGCGGCCTGGCGGAGCCACCGCCACGGCGTTCGGCGACGATGAAGTCGGCGGCCTTGTCGCGCACGATCTGCCACTTGAAGGTCTCTATCCTGCCGCTCTTGCGCAGGCGGGTCTCGAACGCCTTCGCGTCGACCCGGCCGGCCGCGGCCATCTGAGCGACCGCGGCGCTGACCTCCTCGTCGCTGGCCTCGATGCCCTCGGCCTTCGCGACCGCGTCCAGCACCAATCCCGTCTTCACATTGTTGGCCGCCTGCGGCTTCATGTCCTCGATCATCTGCTCGACCGTCGTCCCCGTCGCCTCCAGATACGCCTCCAGAGAACCACCCTGCGATTCCAGGGACTGCTTGAAGTCGGCCACCATCTCCTCGGCCTGCTCGCGCACCACCACGTCCGGAAGATCGAGCGTGGCGTTGTCGGTCACCGCCTTGACCGCCAGGGACCGGAAACGCTGTTCGGCGGCATAGGTCTTTGCCGCCTGGAGCTTCTTCCGGATCTCCAGCCGCAGCTCGAGCAGGGTCCCGAACTCGCTCACCTCGGAGGCCCACTTGTCGGAGAGCGGCGGAAGCACCTTCTCCTTGATCTCCTTGAGGGTGACGGTGAAGTCCACCGTCTTGCCCCCCAGGTCGTCATCGCGCGAAGCCCTCCGGAAGCACCAGGGGGAACGTGCGCTCGTCGCCCACGTTCATGCCCACCACGTGCTCTTCGATCTCGGGGAAGATGCGGCCGCCGCCCACCTCGAAGGCGAAGTCGCCGGCCTCAAGACCCTCGACCGGCTTTCCGTCCAAGACCGCCCGGAAGTCGGCGGTGACGAAATCGCCCTCCTGCACGGCCCGACCGGTCACCGGACGCAGTTCCGCGAACTCGTTGCGCAGCCGGTCCATCTGGGCGTCGACCTCTTGGTCCTGCACCTCAGCCGGATCCTTGGGCGCTTCCACGCCCTTGTACTCGCCCAAGACCACTTCGGGCATCACCGTGACGCTGGCCGTGAAGCCCAGGGGCTTCCCCAGCTCGGGAGCGTCGCCCTCCAGCTCTATCTGAGGCCGATCGACCGGATCGAGACCGAGTTCGCTCACCGCCGCGGCGAACCAGCCGGACATGGCCTCCTCGACGGCGTCGGCCAAGATGGCCTCGTCGCCCAGCCGCTGCCGCACCATGGTCATCGGCACCTTCCCCTGCCGGAAGCCGGGAATGCGCACCTCGCGCGACAACTGCTTCAACCGGGCATCGAAGGCTTCCTGCAGTTCCTCGCCGGAAACCTCGACCGCAAGCTTGACCGTGTTTCCTTCGCGCTCGCTGAGGGTCGTCTTCACATTCGTCCTTTCTCTGAGTATGCGTCGCGGCGGTCGAGTGCGGGTGAGAGGACTCGAACCTCCACGTCAAAGACACATGATCCTAAATCATGCGCGTCTGCCATTCCGCCACACCCGCTTCTGCCGAGGGTGAACGACGGGACTTGAACCCGCGACCGCTGGGGCCACAACCCAGTGCTCTACCAACTGAGCTACGTTCACCACGTTCTCCAAACCCGGCG
Organism: uncultured Actinomycetes bacterium; assembly: GCA_963809395.1. Lineage (GTDB taxonomy): Bacteria > Actinomycetota > Thermoleophilia > RBG-16-64-13 > RBG-16-64-13 > CAWEJM01. Next base: position 100,895 of record CAWEJM010000012.1, read on the forward strand.
CCTTCGCACCGGTCCGAAGGCGCGCCTGGCAGGATTCGAACCTGCGACCCACGGATTAGAAGTCCGTTGCTCTATCCAGCTGAGCTACAGGCGCACGTTCTATCGCGGCCGCTGTGGCATTCGGCCGACGAAAGAGCGGGCGACGGGATTCGAACCCGCGACAAACGGCTTGGAAGGCCGATGCTCTGCCAACTGAGCTACACCCGCCTGCTCGAGCCTGCTGCTCCCACCCGAACCGTGGTCGGGACGAGAGGATTTGAACCTCCGACCCCCTGCTCCCAAAGCAGGTGCGCTACCAGGCTGCGCCACGTCCCGACAGCCGCACTTCTCTGGCTTCGGCCGCGAGAGTATAGCGTATCGACCGACCGCCTGACCCCGAGCCGGTTTGTGCTTTACACTGGACCCGGTCCATCAACGCTTTACGCCACAGGGGACCAAAGCCCTGCCACGAGTAGCCGGAGGAGGAGTCGGAGTGAAGATACTCGTCACGGGAGGAGCCGGCTTCATCGCCTCGCACGTGAGCGATCGCCTGCTCGCCCTGGGCCACCAGGTAGCGATCGTCGACAACCTGGTCACCGGGAAGCGGGAGAACCTCCCTGCAGACGCGACCTTCTACGAGATCGACATCCGCGACGACGGACTGCACGAGGTCTTCCGCCTGGAGAAGCCGGAGGTCGTCTTCCATCACGCCGCCCATATCGACGTCACCCGGTCGGTCCGGGAGCCGAGCTACGACGCCTCCATCAACATCCTGGGATCGCTGAACCTGCTCGAGTGCTGCCGGGTCCACGGGGTACGCAAGATCATCTACGCCGGCACCGGGGGCGCCCTGTTCGGGGAGCCGAGTTACCTCCCGGTGGACGAGTCCCATCCCGTGGACCCGATCTCTCCCTACGGGGTGAGCAAGCACACGGTGGAGCACTACCTCTTCGCCTACCGCGAGAACCACGGCCTGGAATACACGGTGCTGCGCTACCCGAACGTGTACGGTCCCCGGCAGGATCCCCACGGCGAAGCCGGGGTGGTGGCCATCTTCTCCTTGCAGCTCCTCACGCGGACAGCAGCCGGTGATCTTCGGAGATGGCACCAAGACGCGCGACTACTGCAACGTGGCCGATATCGTCGAGGCGAACGTGATCGCCCTTAACAGCCCGCTCAGTGGCGTCTACAATCTGGGGCGAGGCATCGAGGTAAGTGACCTGGAGGTCTTCGAGGCGGTCCGTGCGGCCGTGGGCTCGGAGACCGCCCCGGTGTTCGCCGCCGTGCGGCCGGGAGAGGTCGAGCACATCGCCTTGGACGCCTCCAAGGCCGAGAAAGAGCTGGGGTGGAGATGGAAAGTGGATCTGAACGAAGGCGTGGCGGAGGCCGTGGAGTTCTACCGCGCGCAGACCGAGAGGAAGCGGCCGTGAGCAAGAGAGACGCGATACGACGGCGACCGGCGCGACAACCAACCGGACGACGAACAACACCGCCGCTCGGGCGAGATCGATCTCCAGGAGGGCGAGTCTCTCACCGCGCTCAAGGGCATCCTGGCCAAGGTGGCTTCGCTTCTCAAGCCGCTCCAGTTGACCCCGGAGGAGTCGATAGGACTCGTCGAGCAACTCTACGGGAGCGTGCTCGAGATGGACGTCAAGCTCGCGGGCGAGGCCGACGACACGCGCAAGTCATCTGTGCTGGCGCATATCCAGAACACGACCGTCCGCCGTGACGGGGACAGGCTGGTGGTGGAGTACCCGACCGAAACGAAGTCCCAGGAGGCACCCTCCGGCGACTGATTTCGGGCCGGTAGGCAAAGCGGCGGAGCGATCGTCAGGCCGCGACCGACGCACCCGGACGGAGAGACTCAGGGTCAGCTAGCTCCTCGTCGAAATAGGTCAGCCGCTTGAAGTGGCGGAAGCGTTCTCTGATCTCGTCCTGCGTCAGGCGCAGGAGACGATCCAGGCTGAAGTCTTCGACTGCGAACGACGCGAGCGTACTGCCGTAGATGATCGCTCGCGCCATCGCGGCGTCGGTGGTCTCGCCGCATGCTGCGAGCGACCCGATGAAGCCGCCGGCAAACGTGTCGCCGGCCCCGGTCGGATCGAACACCTGCTCGAGCGGCATGGCGGGCGCCGCGAAGAACTCGCCTTCACCCGGGCACGTCATCAGCACTCCGTGCTCGCCGCGCTTGATGACGACCGTGCGGGGCCCCATCGACCGGATGGCACGCGCGGCCTTGACGAGGTTGGCCTCATGCGACAGCTCCCTCGCCTCGGCATCGTTGATGATCAGCACGTCGACGCGCTTCAGCACCTCGCGCAGGTCGTCCGGCGTACCTTCTATCCAGTAGTTCATCGTATCGGCGGCCACCAGGCGAGGCGCCGTCACCTGGTCCAGCACGTCGAGTTGGAGCCGGGGATGGATGTTGCCCAAGAACACGAACGGGGACGAGCGGTAGGCCTCGGGGATGACCGGCTGGAACTGCTCGAAGACGTTCAGCTTCGTGTAGATGGTCTCGCGCGTGTTCAGGTCGAACCCGTACTCGCCCTTCCAGCGGAACGTCTCGCCGGGCACGGTCTGCAGACCGGCAAGATCGATCGGGCGGCCCTCGAACACGTGCGCACCCGGTCCGCGAAGTCCTCGCCGACCACGGCCACGAGTCTCACGTCGGTGAAGAAGGACGCCGCCACGGAGAAGTACGTGGCCGAGCCCCCGACGACGCGCGACGCCTCGCCAAACGGGTTCTTGATGGTATCGAAGGCGACCGAACCGACGGCCAGGATCGGGTTCACACGCGCCTCACCCGACGTACTTGCCGATGATCGGGGCGAGATCGCGCTTCGTCTCCGCGGAGATCGCGTCGGGACTGGTGATGATCGCCGTCGCCAGCGCGCTGGCGCACGCGCAGCCGCGCTCCGCCGGCACGCGCTCGACAGCCTCCGCGATGAGCCGCTGCGCCATCTCGGCGTTCCGCAGCAGGTTCGCGACGATCATCTCCACGGTCACATTCTCGTGGTCGGGGTGCCAGCAGTCGTAGTCGGTGACGAGCGCGATGGTCGTGTAGCAGATCTCGGCTTCGCGGGCCAGCTTCGCTTCCTGAAGGTTCGTCATCCCGATGACGTCCATCCCCCAGCTCCGGTAGAGCTGCGATTCGGCCAGCGTCGAGAACTGGGGCCCCTCCATGCACACGTAGGTGCCGCCCATGTGGGCGCGCGCGCCCACCGCTTGCGCCGACTCGAACGCGATCCGGCTCAGTTCGGCGCAGACCGGGTGTGCGAAGGACACGTGCACCGCGATGCCGTGACCGGCGAAGAAGGTGCTGATCCGCCCGCGGGTCCTGTCGAAGAACTGGTCGGGCACGACCACGTCGAGCGGCGGGTACTCTTCTTTGAGGCTGCCGACCGCGCTCGCCGAGAAGATCCGCTCGACGCCGAGAAGCTTGAATCCGAAGATGTTGGCGCGAAAGTTCAACTCCGACGGCGGGATCCGATGGCCGGCTCCGTGCCGGGCCAGGAACGCCACGCGACGTCCGCGCAGCGTCGCGATCACATAGGGTCCGCTCGGGTCGCCGAACGGCGTCGACAGCCGGACCTCCTTGCGGTCCGTCAGTTCTTCCATGTCGTAGAGCCCGCTCCCGCCGATGATGCCAATCTGAACCGACATGCTCCTCCTTCAGGAACGTACGACCTCAGATCCGGCGGCCGCGCCGGTCGCCAAGGGTCCAGGGAAGACAGCGTATCACGGGAATCGAGCGCCCGGACCGGACCAGCGCCCAGGTGCTGCACCCCGCTGCTAGAATGGGGTGGCGTGTGGGCCGACAGGAACCAGAGGAGCCGAGACAGAGCTTGAGCGTGACCGAACACGTACGCGATGCGGACGCCCATCTCGTCCAGCGTGCTCGTGAAGGCGATTCCGACGCCCTCACCGAGCTCTACCGGCGCCACGAACGCCGGGTCTACAACCTGGCCCTACGCACCCTGGGCAATCCGTGGGATGCAGCCGACGTGGCCCAAGAGGCCTTCATCAAGGCGTTCCGCAACTTGGATTCGTTCAAGGGTGAGTCGCGCTTCACCACCTGGCTGCACCGCATCGTGGTGAACGCCGCATACGATCTTCTGCGCCGCCAGAAGCCGGAGCCGATGGAAGCCGACATCCTAGACGACATCTCCGGGCCTGCCGGCACCGCGGCCATCGTGGCCTCGGGCAGGGGAGGCATCGACCCAGCCGTGGACGGTCTTTCCGACCCGCTCCGCCAGGCACTCATGAGCCTGAACGAGGGTTTCCGTTTCGCCGTGGTGCTCTGCGATCTGCTCGGCTTTCCCTATGGCGAGGCCGCGGAGATCCTGGGTGTGCAGGAGGGGACCATCAAGTCCCGTATCTTCCGGGCCCGCGAGGCGCTGGCGGCCGCCTTGGCCGACGCCGGGTATGAGCTTCCGGGGGCCAGGAACCCCGAGTGGCGGCCCGGCGTCACACCACAGGGTACGACGGGGGAAGGCACGTGATGTACAGGGGCAACGAACAAGAGGGCCACGGATCGGGTTTCGCCGGCGTCCCGTCCGGCCATGTGGACGAGTGGGACGAGCAGGTCGTCGTCGACTACCTCGACGGGAGGCTGGCTCCCGAGAGCCAAGGCCGCGGTCAAACGTCATCTCCAGGAATGCCTCGATTGCGCCGCCCGCGTGCAGACCCAGCAAAGCGTGGTCAGGTTCCTGCAAGAGACCTCCCTCGACGATCCTCCGGAGGATCTGGAGTACCGGGTGCTCGGCGAGATCCTGTTCCCTTCGCAGCCCGTCGCGCCTCGGCAGGTCGAAGAGCCGCCGCGCTGGTCGAAGATATGGCGCCGCAAGATCAGGCCGTGGCTGCCCGCGACGATCGCGGTGGCCGCGCTTCTGGCAGCCGTCGTGGGCTATGGCGTGGTCCGCTCGGGCAGCGACCTCTCCTCGGACGGCCGCGAGACCGCCACCACCTTCGCCGCCGCGGACAAGGCCGCGGGAGCCGGAGCGACTCCCAGTCAATCTGAGATACTGGGGACAGCTTCCGGACCCACTACCACCGCGGCGGCGGCCACAACCACCTCGCTCGGCAGCGCCGCGATCACCACGGCATCGGTCGCGCCCGTCCCAGCCGCGACCCAGGACACAAAGACCATGGTCAGGAACCTCGAGGAACGCGCAAACGCCCGCCTACATCGCTTTCGAGCCGCCCGCGTCGCCGGCATCCGGGGACGACCAGTCCGCGGAGCCCACGACCACGGTACCCGGCGACACCACGATCACCGACGCCGCGGGGACGGTCTCGCCCGAACAGGTGGACGAGGTGGTCTCGCAGATGATCGCTTTCACGGGGATGGAACCGCTGGACGAGACCCGCTCGCTGGGCGGCCCGACTTTCGCCGCCTTCGTGCCCCGGGATGACGTAGCGCAATTGGTCGATCTTCTGCGCTCCATAGGAGCGTCTGTGAGACTGACGGTGAGTCTGGCCATGGAGCCACCCGCGGTGGCAACGGAGGCCGTCGACACCCTGCTGGAGCGCAAGGCCGAACTTCCCGTCCTCTCTGCCAACAGGGTCGCACAACCCGCCGTCTCGGGATACGCGTTCACGACCTCCACTTTGGCTCCTGCCGGCGGTCCGCCCGACGGAACGTCGCCGGTGCTGCCCGACGAAGCGGGAACATACGTGCTCGTCGTGTTCTACATACGGCGCTAGCCGCGGCCCATTCGCCCTCGCGCGATCGCCAGTACCGAGCGGATCAGACGAAGAGCCGCATGCGCGGCTCTTCAGTACCTATGGTCGGGGTGCCGGGATTTGAACCCGGGACCTCATCGTCCCGAACGATGCGCGCTACCAGGCTGCGCTACACCCCGCCGCTTGCCGTCTATCCTCTCAACGGTCGCCTATTCTATACCATGGCTCAGGGACGGGCCATGTGCGCGCACACCTCAGCGACCGAGCAGCGGCTACAGTCCTCCCCCGCGCGAACAGGGAACGTCGCTTGTCTCATGTCGCCGAGCGCTCGGTCGATCATGGCTCTCCAAGTGAGCATGGTCATCCGTGTCGAAACTGAGAGTGACGGGCTTCTCCGGCTCGCTCCAGGAAGAGAAGGTCCATGCGCACAGCCTGCGCCCCGGCGCGGAGCGCTGCCAGCGAGTACACAGCAGCCTGCAATTCGTAGCGAGCGGCCAGCCTCGGCGACCGGCCTTCCGCTCAAAGCGTTGGTCTTGTAGTCGACGATGTGCCAGACACCTCCTTCCTGCCACATCAGGTCCATGACGCCCGTGATGAGCGTGTCGCCCTGAGCGAAGAAGAACGGTGCCTCGCGGGCCGCGTGAGCAAGCGGCCGCCCGCCGGCGAAGGGTGAACGCCAAAAGGCCAGGGTGAGTTGGAGCGCTCGCTCCATATCTGCCTCGGACAGATGCGAACCGGTGGCGCTCAGCCACTCCAAGGTTGCATGGCGCAGTGAGTCCGGCGCCGGTCGTTCCTCGTCGAGCGCCGACCGCTCCAAGAGAGCATGAACGAGCAGTCCTACTTCTCGACCCGCGTGCATCTCGGACTCGTCGAGCAACGTGTCTTCCGCGGCGGTGGCAGGCCGACGTCCACGGCACGGCGCGTCGACGGCCAGACTTGAGACCCGAGCACCCGCTCCAGATAGAACCGCCGCGGGCAGCGCTGATGCGCGGCCAGCGCCGAGAAACTGATCCGGCGCAACGCGATCCCAGCCGACACGTACTCAGGGAACTGAGGACAGACGTCTGTCGCCCGCTTTGCTGAGCGGGAGCCAGCGTCACCGTCCGACCGAGGCGTCTTCTCGGCGTTTGCGACAACCGGCAGGATTCCGGCCACGACCGCGTCCAGGCCGTCCAGGAATATGGTGCCGCCCGCCGGAGGCAGGGCTTCCAGCCCCAGGCCCAGGACGATGCGACCTATGCGGCAGTTCTCCGCTTTGTCGCCCCCAGGCCGCGCCCCCACGAGCACCAGCCGCTCCTGGGCCCTCGTCATCGCCACGTAGAGCAGACGGACATCCTCCTCTTGTTCCCGGACTCTCTCGTCGGCGACTATCTCGGCAGCCGGCCCCCAGCACAGGTCGTGCGACTCATAGTTGCTGCGTTGGGAGCCCTTCAGAAAGACTCCCATGCGCCCGTCGTCGCCCACGACGAACTCAGAACGGGCGCCGCGAGGCACGTCCGAGCCCAAGTCCGGCCAGTACCACGACCGGAAACTCCAGGCCCTTGGCTTGGTGGACCGTCATCACCCGGACCACGTTCTCGCCCTCGGCCAGGGTGGGAGCGCTACCCTCCCTATCGCTCAGATCGCCCAAGGACTGGATCACCGCGACGAAACCGGCCAGGTCCGGCCCTTGAAGCGCTTCGAAATCGTCGGCCATGCGCATGAGCTTCCGAACGTTGGCGAACCGGCGCTTTGCCCTCGGTCGAACGCGAGCAGGCAGAGATCGTAGCCGCAGTCGCTGACCGCGTCGTCGATCAGGCGAGCCAGACCGGGCCGTCCCACCCCGCGCCTCAGCTTCGCCAGCCGCGCCACCAGGTCGCGCATGAGCCGCCGGTCGGCATCGTCGAGGCCGAACTCCTCTCCGCGGCGAGCGACCTCCCAGAGAGAGCGAGCTCGGGTTCTTCGGACTTCCCGCCCCAGCAGGTAGAGACCGTCGTCCGACAACCCCACCAGCGGAGACCGCAGGACCGCGACCAGGGCCAGGTCGTCGTGGGGATTGACCAGCAGCCGCAGCAACGCCGTGACGTCGGATACCTCTTCCCGAGCGTAGTAGCCCTTGCCGCCCACGACATAGACGTCCACTCCGTGGGCCAGCAAGGCCTGCTGATAGAGGACAACGTGCGTTTGCGCCGGCGTCAGTACCACGATCTGGCGCGGGTCCCAGCCCTCTTCGTCCAGCAGTTGCCTGACCCGCGCCGCCACCGCATGGGCTTCGGCCTCCTGCATGAACGGTGCACGCCCGTCTGGGTCGGCCTTCTCCATGCGCTCCACGACCAGAACCTCGATCGCCGGCTGCGCGGGGCCGGCGGCCCGCGCGCCGCCGGCCCCGGCCGGCCTATCCACCGCGGGGGTGATGGCATTCTTCTCCTCATCGCGTCCGTGCTCCAGAGCGACGAACCGGGCGCCGAAGAAGCGCTCATGCGCGAACAGCCGGTTGATGAACGCCAGCACCTCGGGCCGGCTGCGGTAGTTCACGTCGAGGCGATGGAGAGCACCCCTCTCTGTTCCGCCAATCTGCGGGGCCAACAGGGCCTCTCTGCGCCGGAACACCTCGACGTCCGCTCCCCGGAAGCGATAGATGCTCTGACGCTCGTCACCCACCATGAGCAACCTTGCGGCCCCGAGCCCTTCGATGATGGCGCACTGCAGCTCGTTGGTGTCCTGAAACTCGTCGATCATGATCCGCGAAACCGGTGGAGACACGGTAGGCGCCCCTCCGCCGCCGCCGTCACCCAACAGGGCCCGAGCGCGCAGTTCCAGGTCGGTGAAGTCGAGCAGGCTCCTCTCCTTCTTGTAGGCTTCGTACTGGTGGTCGAAACGGGCAAGCAAGCCGTTCATGGTGGACACTACCGGTCGCAACCGGGCCTCGGCGAGGCATCGGCGAAAGAGAGTGAGGGCGGTCCTCACAGGTCCGAAGTACGGCTCCATGGACGGTGACCGCTTGCTCGGGAAGAATGCCTCCGTAGAACGCAGGTCATCGTCTCGACCGGAGACCGTCCGTGAAGTCTCAAGCCAGACCAGACATCCCTCAAGTGAGAGGAGATCGGACTCCAGAGAGGCCGAGCGGCGCGCCTGGGCATTTCCGGCGGCCAAGGCTTCGCCTACCACTCGTGCGAGCGCTGACCGAGCCTGCTCTTCTGAGGGCCCAGGATCGACGGCCACGCGCGGGCGCTCCTGGCCGGCCCCGCGCAGCCGATCGTAGAGAGGGACGATCTCCTTGCGCAGGGCGTCACCCTGGGAGGCGAGCACCTCCAGTTCGACCTCGTCCGCCTCCTCGATCGCGCCGGCCCAGACCTGTCCGCACACCTCTTCTTTGACCAGCGCTGCCGCCTCCGCCTCGAGGACCGTGAAGGCCGGATCGACTCCGGCCTCCAGCGCCCTCTCTCTGAGCAGGCGCCGGCAGAGACTGTGGATGGTACCTATGGTGGCTGTATCCAGGGAACGAGCCAGGTCGGACCGGCCGCAGGCACGCAGGCTCGACCGGATGCGCGAGACCAGTTCTCCGGCTGCCTTGCGCGTGAACGTCACGGCGACCAACCGCTCCAGGGGAAGGCCCTCGTTGACGAGCGCGTGGATGAAGTACGCAACCAGTAGCCGGGTCTTGCCGCTCCCCGCCCCGGCCGCCACCAGCACCCGAGATCGTCCATCAAAGAGCGCCGCCCGCTGGGATTCTGAGAGTTCCAGGTCTTCGGCGGGGTTCATGCCCGGTGCCCCCCTCCGCCGGAGCGGCAGACCGGCCCCAGCCTGCACCAGGGCGGACATTCTCGTTCGGGGCGAGGGGCGATGAGGCCGGCGCGCATGCCGGCCGCGGCCGCTAGGGCGAACTCCCGAGTCTGTCGGAATAGCTCCTCCGCGGCCGCGGCATCGAGCACGCGACAGCCCTTTGCCCCCGAGCCGAGGACTCCCTCCGCACCGGCCAGGACCACTCCCGAGCGCTTTGCCTCGGAGAGCGAAAGATAGGCGCCGCCGATGACTTCGGCGTCAGGTCGTTCCGCCGCCAATGCCATGAGATAGAGAGGGAGTTGGAGTCCCCGCTCCGTCCCGATGCCGGAGGCCGCGGGAACTGCGCCGCTCTTGTAGTCGAGCACGAACAGCGCCGATCCCCGGGGGGCGCCATCAAGCGGTCGATGCGGTCGATGCGCCCTCGCAGGCGCAGCCCTCCGATGTCGACTCCCTCATGTCCGCCCACGCGCGACTCGGTCTCGGAGAACACCAAGCAAACCATCATCGGCGGCTTCCATGCGGAACAGGTTGCGGGCCAGCCTCTTGAGCCGCCATCCGGCCAGGCGTTTCTCGGCCCTCGTGCCGGGGCATTCTTCGCCGTCCACAAGACCATCGATGATGGCGAACGCCACCCGCTCCGCCTCGGTAACGCCTTCCGGCCGAAGCGGAAGAGCGCCCGCGCAGCTGAGTTCGCGGTAGGTGGCGCTGAGAGCACTGTGCAACAACTGTCCGAACACGCGACCATCGAGTTCGCTGTCCACCTCCTCGATCCCCATCACCCGTTCCACGAACCAGGCGAACGGACAGGCTAGGTAGGCCTCCAACGACGAAGGGCTGAAGCTCTCGGTGGCCATCAGTTCGGCGAGCACGGCCGGGTCGACAAGGCGCGCAGGCGGCGGGCGCCACGCCCGCCCCGAGGCCTTGGCCGAACCGAGCGCGACCTCCGGATGTGGTGCGCATCCATTCGCGGCGCAGGCACGCAGGTAATGGCGCAACGAAGGGGCCGATCCCAGGTCGAAGACCAGATCGGCCAGAGTCCGTGCCCTCGTGCTCGGACGCGCTCACCCCGAGCAGTTCCTTGGACAGATGCCAGAAGTAGGAGGGCATGGCCTCTCCCCCGCCGTCATCGGCGTCGCGCGCGCTCAGGAAGAGCAGCTGCCACGCTCGAGAGACGGCGCTCGCGAACAACGCCCCCTCTTGCTCCGTCTCCGGCGGCCAAAGCCCTCCTCCTGCCAGCGGAGTCGATACGCGCCCGCTGGGCGCCGGTGAGCAGGGACGGCGTGTCCGGCCGCCCCGGGAACTCGCCCTCGACCAACCCCAGGATCACTACCACGCCAAAACGCCGGGCCCTCGCCCGCTCCACGCTGAGGATCTGCACCGCGTCGTCAGCCTCGGAGCGACTGCCCGGAACAGTGAGCCTAGCGAGCGCCCCCAGGACCGTCTCTGGATTCAGCCACTCGTCCGTGTCGCCGCCGGAAGTCAGGCCGTTCAGCGTCGAGAGCGCTCCGCCCAAGGCGCGAAACGCGCGGGCGTCTTCTTCAATCTCCCGGCTGCCAACGACCGCGCCCCGCAGACCGGCGATGACCAGGCGCCGGACCCAGCTCTCCAGAGCGGGCACGTCGAGACGCAGACCGCTCTCCCCGACGACGATGGCTGCCCACAGCGGTTCGAGCCCCTCCACTTGCCGCAGTCCCCCGACCTCCGCCAGCGCGCGCGCCCCGCGGGCGGCGCCGCGCCGGTAGCTCAGCTCCAGGTCGCTCGCCGCCTCCAGCTCGAGACCGCTGTAGGGGCCGCGAAGATAGGCAAGGACAGCTTCTGCGTCGTCGAACACCACCCCCCTAAGAGCGCTGAGGAAGGCATTGCCCAATCCTGTCTGGGCGAGCGTGCGTCGGTCGTCGATGCGACAGGGGATGCCGCACGACTCGAACACCTGGGCGAGAAGACCGCTCCAGGCCTGAATACGACGAACGATGACGGCGATGTCGCCGGGGCGAAAACCCTCGCGTATGAGAGTGGCGATATGCTGGGCGGCAAGCTCGGCCTCGTTGCGCTGTCCGGAGGCGAGGAGGAAACGGACTCCTTGGGGGCCGGAGACCGCCGACGGAGGTTCGGGAAGAGGCGGATCGCTCAAGAAGTATCGCTCGAGGTGGGCGATGGCCGGAGAGGAATATGCCTGGATCTGGGCAGTGAGCTCCACCGTCTCGGTGGCGAGTGCCTGCCACCGCGCGACCTCGGAGGGTGTGCTCAAGTTGACCGGACGTGAGCGGTCGTACGGAAGCGTCACCAGCGCCTGCCCTTGACGCGACAGCGCCTCGATCAGCGCCCGTTGCCCCGGCGTGAAGGAGGTGAATCCGTAGAAGACCACCGGCCTCACCCAGCCCCCTGCATCCCGCGCGGCCTCGCGAGCGGCGTCTCGGACCGCCGCGGGGCCGTCGGTGAGACCCCACTCGTCGCGCGCTATCGCGTAGGCTTCGTTGAGGCGCCGGATGTCGTCGGCCAAACCCGCCGCGCCCGGCTCCGACCGTACCCACCGGCTCAGGATCTCCTCGATCTCGCTCGCCGTCCTGCCGCTCTCGCCCAGTTGCCGCAGTAACGTCGCCAGCGCCGTCGCGGCACCCGGGAGGCGAGCCACCTTGTCCAACGACCGCAAGGGCGTCCGCGACAGCAGTCGCGACATGAGCAGGGCGCCCTCGAACTCGGTCAGGTGACGAGGAGGTCGCTTGAGGATCGCCTGCACCAGACCGTCGAAGGTGAGGGCGGGAGACTGCCCGACAAGAGCCCCGGCGCGACGGACCATCTCCATGGTCAGTTCCTCCGCGTCGGGACCGGTGGGCGCCACTACGACGGGTTTGAGAGGAAGCCTCGCCCGCCACCACTCGAGAGCGTAGCCCATCTTGCCCGCATTGGCGGGTCCGAGGACGAGAGTCAGTCCGGGCAGCTCGGGCTGAGTACCCTGCCCGGGCGCCGTACCGCTGGTCTGAGGAGATCTGCTCATATCAGGAGTCATTGTAGAGCCCCATCCGGACGGACGCTGACCGGCGAGGCGCTTGTGCGCTAGTCTTACCGCATGAGCCGCGACGAGGACAAGCTTATCCGCCAGCTTTCACTCCTTTCCTTTCTCCTCAGTCAGGCGCGCCCGTTCACGGCGCGCGAGGTACAGGAGTCTGTGGAGGGATACTCAGAGATGAGCGACGACACGTTCGCACGTCGCTTTCATGGCGATAGGGCCGACCTGGCCAAGATCGGTATCGAGATCAAGAGCCTGGGCGACGTCGAGAGGGCCGAGTCGCAGGTCTATCTCCTGCCCGAGGAGGACTACCGCCTCCCCATCGTGGAGTTCACCCCGGCCGAACTGCGCGCCCTGGCTTTGGCCCTGGCCGCATTGGACGGCCGCTTCGCCTACGCCCGGCCCTTGCGGCTGGCGCTGACCGCGATCTCCCAGGGACGACCGGACCCGGTGCATGACGAACTGGAACAGTTGCCGGTGGTTCTCGCCCCCGATGAGGATGCCCAGCGGGCCGGCAAGCAACTGGCCCGCTTGGAGGACGCCGTGACCCGCGGCAAGACGGTCTGCTTCCTCTATCCATCCACCAGCGGGAGTCCCGAAGAGCGTACGCTCGACCCTTACAGCCTGTTCCTAATCCAGGGGCGCTGGTACGTGGTGGGGTCCGACCACAGTCGCCGAGCTATCCGCACGTTCCGGGTGGGCAGGATCCAGGGAACGGTGCGGTTCCTCACGGAGAAGACACGCGACTTCTCGATTCCCGCGGATTACCGTCCGGGAGAGTATCGGGCCCGTCCCCCTTGGCTCATCGGCCCGGTGCAGGGAACGGCTACCATCAAAGTGAGTGACGACCTTGCCTGGTGGGTCACCCGGCTGGAGCCGCACGTGACGCGGCTTGGTGACGACGGTGATGGCTGCACCCGATTCTCCGTCGCTTATGCGGACGAGCAGGTGCTCCTCTCCTGGGTGGTCGGATTGGGCGGGTGCGGCGAGTTGTTGGAACCGCCGAGGCTACGCGAACGATTGCGGCACGACCTGCAGGAAGTGTGCCGGGCCCACGAAGGGACCGTGGTCGGCGACGGGGCGGCACCCGACGGCGGCGGCGCGTACGGCCGCGGGGCGGCGGCGGCCGGCCGCCCCGCCCGCTCTCGCCCGCCGGAGCGACGTCAAGGCAAGTCCGACCCCATCGCTCCCGAGCATCTCGCTCGGGCAATAGCCCTTCTCCACTACCTGGTGGACGAGCAGGGGCCGGAACTGGTCACATGGCGGTCACTTGAAGACGATCTGGGGCTTACGCGCGCGGAGGTCGAGACCGACCTCGCCTTGATCAACCTGGTCAACTTCGGCGGGGGCACGTATGCACTGACCGCGGAGACCGGCGATGAAGGGGTCCACGTGGTCCGGGACGTCATGGCCGACACCTTCGCTCACCCGGCGCGTCTGTCACCAGTCATGGCCCGCGCGCTCTTGCTGGCTCTCGATCTTTTGGGCGATGCGGTCGCGTTGGACGGCATGGAGTCCCTCACTTCGGTGCGAGAGAAGGTCTGCGCCCTGGTCGGGTCCGATGCCGAAAGAACCGCCATCATCGTCGATGACGTGCTCCCGCCTGATCACGAGATCGTCGAAGCGCTGAATCGCGCCATCCGCGACGGCCGGATCGTCACGATCGAGTATTTCACCTCCTCCCGGCAGGAACTCAGCGAAAGACAGGTAGAGCCTTACCTGCTTTTCCGCTCTCGGGATGGGTGGTATTTGGAAGCCCACTGCCTCAAGGCCGGTGGGCAGCGGACCTTCAAGCTGGAGCGCATCCGAAGCGCTCGTCCCACCGGTGCGGGCTTCCTCCGGCGCCCTGAGATAGATCTGACCCTGCGCCAGACAGGCCAGGCGTTCTCACCTTCCCAGGTTGCCACCTGGGCGACCATGCGCTTTCATCCCCGCTGGCGGACGTATCTCGAAGAGCGCGGGATAGACTGCGAACTTGCCCCTGACGGCTCGTTGAAGGTCCAGATGCCCTACCTGGACGAACGCTGGATGGCCCGCGAGACCACCCGCTACCTCGGGGACGCGGCACTTGAACACCCGGCCTCGGCTCGGCAGTTGGTCGGAGAGTTCGCCGGCGCGCTCGCCGTCCGCTATGGAGCCGGTCTCCGACCCGATCCGCGACCGGTCGTGCCGGAGGCGAGGCGTGAAGTCCTGGTTGCGCTGGACGGCGGACGCGCTCGCTCTCTTCCTGGCCCTCTACCTCCTGGATTCGGTGGCAAAAGGCAGATTCCAGGTACGAGCGGTGTGGGTAACAGTGATACTGGCGCTGCTCTTGGGCCTGCTCAACAGTTTTGTGCGCCCTCTGCGCCGGATACGGAGCAAGCCATTCGTCGCCCTCGCGACGATCGTGATGACGGTGTTGGTGAACGCGCTCATACTCCAGATCTTCATCTGGGCCGGAGCACCACTGACTGCGAGTAGCTTCGTGTGGATCTTGGTGGCCGCGGCGTTTGTGGCGCTTCTGACCGGAGTGATCAACTGGCTCGTCGGCTTCAATCGCAAAGAGAAGGTGCGGCCGCCGCGGCCGGCCACGCGCCAGAGGACGGAAACGGCTCGCCGGCGCAAGCCGGCAACGAGGGCGCCCCGAACTCGGACCTAGGTGGCCCGCGCCGCTGCTATTCGACCACCGGCATTTCGTGACCGTGCGACTGCACCAGCAGCCGGAAATCGTGGGGACTGCTTGCCATCACCTGCGCGTCGGCGAGGGTGACCAGACCCCGTTCGTACAGTCCGAGCAGACTCTGATCGAACGTTTGCATGCCGTAGAAGTCTCCTTCTTGGACGGCCGTGAAGATATTGTGGGTCTGCGAGGGATCGAGGATGAGATCGCGGATACGCCCGGTCATGACCATGACCTCCACGGCCGGGACCCGGCCCTTTCCGTCGGCCCGCACCAGCAGACGCTGGGAGATGATGCCCCGTAGCGAGCCTGCCAGCATGATCCGCACCTGTTTCTGCTGGTAGAGAGGAAAGAAGTCGATGATGCGGTTCACCGTCTCCGCCACATCGATGGTGTGGAGGGTGCTCATGACGAAGTGACCGGTCTGCGCCGCGGTCAGGGCCGTGCGCACCGTCTCCTGGTCGCGCATCTCTCCGATCAGGATAATGTCCGGGTCTTGGCGCAGCACGTACTTGAGCGCCGTGCCGTAGTTCTCGGTGTCGAGCCCCACCTCGCGCTGATTGACGATGCACTTACGATCCTGGTGCAGGATCTCGATGGGATCCTCGATCGTGACGATGTGCCTGCGGAGGTTGTTGTTGATGTGATCGATCATGGCGGCCAGAGTGGTGGTCTTGCCCGAACCGGTAGTCCCGGTCACCAGCACCATCCCCCGCGGTTCGAGGGCCAGCTTCTGCACCACCGGGGGCAGGTTCAGCTCGGCGAAACTGGGCACCGTGGTAACTACCTGCCGCAAGGCGATGGAGATGGACCCCCGCTGCCGATAGACGTTGATGCGGAAGCGGCCCACGTTCGGCGCGCTGTAGGCGAAGTCGATCTCGTTGGTCTCGCTAAAGCGCCGTATCTGCTTCTCGCTCATGAGCGAGGCGGCGTAGTCCTTGGTGTCCTCGGGCGAGCACATCGGCTCGTCCAATTCGGTCAGTTCTCCGTCCACCCGGATTATCGGAGGACTGCCCACCTTCAGATGGAGGTCGGAAGCGCCGGCCTCGACTACCTTGCGAAGTAGCTCATCTACGCTCTTCATGGACCCCTCCAGCTAGAACACATTCCCCCAGTAGGGACTGACTTCCTCCATCGCTTCTCGTACGTCGGCGCGCTCGGCATCGGACACCACTCGCTCGAAGGGCGGAGTCTCGCCGCCCAGCCCTTTCAGGGTGGCGGCAATGGAAGCCGCCAGCATGCTCGGGACATAGCCACCTTCGAGGAAGCACAGCGGTCCGGCGGCGCCCACCTCCAGACTGAGCGCCAGCAGACGCGCCGCCATCCACTGGAAGGCGGCGCCGGAAAAGCGGAGGTCGCCCAGGGGGTCTCCCTCCTGAGCATCGTATCCGGCGGAGACGAGCACGAGCTGCGGCTCGAAGACCCGGGCCAGCGGCGCAAGGAGTGACTCGAAGGCCATGAAGACCGCTCCGTCTGACGCTCCAGCGTGCAGGGGCACGTTGACCGTGTAGCCGGCCCCATCGCCGCTTCCGACTTCTGTGACCGCTCCGGTGCCGGGGTAGTGGCCCCCTTCATGGATGCTGAAGAAGAGCACCCGGGGATCGTCGTAGAAGGCGGCTTGAGTCCCGTTGCCGTGGTGCACGTCCCAGTCGACGATGAGCACCCGCTCCAGCCCCCGTTCCTCGAGAGCATGGGTTGCGGCCACGGCTATGTTGTTGAAGAGGCAAAAACCCATGCCCCGCGAGTGGCAGGCATGGTGACCCGGAGGCCGGACAAGCATGAACGCGAGCTGCCCGGAGGACAGGCACCGGTCGACCGCCATCAATCCCGAACCGGCAGCCAGTAGAGCGGCCTCGTAGGAGTGGGGCGACACGGCGGTGTCCCAATCCAGCCAGCCTCCTCCGCTCTCTGCCGTCTCGCGAACAGTGCGTATGTAGGCCGGGTCGTGCACCCGCGCGATCGCCGCCACCGGCGCCGGATCAGGCGTGACCCATTCCAGTTCGAGGCCGCTGTCAAGAAGAATCTGCCTGGTCGCGACGAGGCGTTCCCTATTCTCGGGATGCTCGCCCGTCTCGTGCTTGAGAAACATCGGATGGTAGTAGACGGCGGGAATGCCCATGCGAGGCCGTACCTAGAGGATGATGCGGCAGGCGCCGTAGTAGCTGCTGCTCGTCGACATTGTCGATGCGGACGCCCTTGCCCACGCCCGCGGCGTTGATCATCTTCCCGTCCCCGATGTAGATGCCCACGTGATGGATGGGATTGTCAGAAGAACACCAGGTCACCCGGCTGCAGGTCGCTTCGCGACACCGCCTTCCCGCACCCCATACTGCATGCGGCTGGAGTGCGGCAGGCTGACGCCCAGCTTCGCGTATACGTACATGACAAAGCCCGAGCAGTCAAAACCGCTTGGACTGGCGCCGGCCCAAACGTAGGGGCTGCCCAGATACTTCAGGGCTATGGTCACCACTTCGCTACTGTTGGCCGAGTCCGGCACGGAGACGCTCACACTGCTCGAACCGCCCGGAACCCTCGAACTGGTCGCTGCGCTCGCTGCCTTGGCCTTCTTTGCCGCCGCGGCGGCGACCGCGGCCTTGCGGGCCGCCTCTTCAGCCGCCGCCTTGGCCGCCGCGGCCAGCTTCGCCTGCCGCGCCGCCTCTTCCTTCTGAAGTTGAGCGATCTGCACTTCCTTGCCGGCCAGGGCTTCCTTGTTGGCGGCGAGCCGCTCCTCTACCTTCTTCTTTGCCAATTTGGCGTCGGCGGTCAGCTTCTTCTCTTCTTCGAGCTGCGCGGCCAGTTCGGCCTTGCGCTCCGACACCTGGTCCCGATAGGCCTGCACCTGCGCAACCATCTCGCTGTCCTGGGCACTCAGGCGCTCCAGCAGGTCGAGACGGTTGATGAGGTCGGAGAACGAGGTCGCGCCCGACAGCGTGTCCAGCATGCCCAAATGGCCCTGCTTGTATATCTCTATGATCCGGTCGGTCAGCTGGGCGCGCATGACCTCGAGATCGGCCTCGCTCTCGGTGAGCTTGGCCTGTGTCTTCTTGGCGGCGGCGCTGGTCTGGGCCAGTTTCGCTTGAGCGTAGTTGTAGTCCTCGACGGCGGCGTCCATCTGCTCGCCGAGATCGTCGATGCGCGCCTGCAGGGCCTCTGCCTCACTCTTGGCCTCGGTGATGGCGGCCGGCTCGGCCCACGCGACAGTGGTGCCCACCAAGGCGATAACCGTGAGAACGAGGAGAGTTGAGATGAGACGCCGCCCGATGCCGCCTGACGTGCCGGTGTTGATCGGAGCCTCCCTGATAGCTTGCGGGGCCTGAGCTGCTATATGCGGCTCGTCTCGAAGTTCCACGCACTCTAGCATTTTCCTGGTCCGGAGCCAACCGCAGGGGGCCGCTCAGGCGGACTGTCAGCCGCCCCGGCGCCCGGTGCGACTCACTCCCTAAAGACGTGCTAGGTAAGCCTCGATGCCATGCAGGATGGCGGCTGCTTCGCGCGCGATCACCTCGGGATCAGCGAGCAACGGGCCCTCCTCAGGGTGGCTCAGGAAGCCCGGCTCGACCATGACCGACAGAGGCTTCACCTCGCGCAAGCAGGCGAAGTTACGGCCATGTTTCCGCAGGTCCACCCGGCCCAGATCCCGGTTCAGCGCGTCCACGATGTACCCCGCGAGGCGTTTCCCGGCCCTGGAGTGATACATAGGATTGGCGAAATAGTACGCAGCCGCTCCGCGAGCCAGGGGACTGGGACTGAAGCTGTGATGTAGACACACGTGGATGTCCGGCTCCCAAGCGTTCGCGGCCTCAGTCCGCTCGTACAGGGGAAGCGCCGCGTCTTCATCGCGCACCAGATAGACGAGGGCCCCTGAGCTCTCGAGAAGCTGGGCCAACCGCCGCCCCAAGGCGAGGTTGAGATCCTTCTCTACCAGACCACCCATCTCCGGAGAACCCCGCTCCGGGCCGCCATGGGCGGGATCGATGCTCACCCGCAGTCCCGGGAGGGAACGTCGCCCCACGTAACCGTCCATCCGGTCGGGGATGCCTCCCACGTGGCCATCAGGGTTCACCTGGCGAAGGCGGCGGAGCCGATCGAGGGTGGTCTCCCCCACGATGCCGTCGACGTTGAGCCCCGCGTTCCGCTGGAACTCGGTCACCGCGACCTCCAGCGCCGGAGAGAAGATGCCATCCACCGGACCACAGTCGAAGCCCAGCTCGTCGAGCCTGCGCTGCAGATAGAGCACATCGTCGCCCCGCATGTAGGGCACCCGCAGGTACAGCAGGCGCTCACCCGCTTCGTACCCCGCCTCCACGAGCTCCGTCCAGGTGTTGTCCTCGACCACGCCGTCGGCCAAGAGCAGGCGGCGCTGCTGGAACGCGCGTATCGCGCTCTCGGTGTGGGGACCGAATAGGCCATCGGCGCCTTCGCGGCCGAGGAAATAGTCCAGAGCCGCCAGACGCGTCTGGATGTCCACCACCTGCTTGCCTCTATCTCCTCTGCCGACCGGACGCATAGCTCCTGGAGGCCTCCACTGACAGTGATTTCTCGGATCTCCTGACCTGGGCGGCGCGACCGTCGCCCGCCCGCAGGTTCGGCTATTATACTCGCAGGCATCACCCCCAAGGACACAGCAGGGCGCGCACAATACAAGGCCGCGGCGGCTCCTGTTGCCGCGGCCTCTCCTATTCCCTGACCTGCAGCATCACTTTGAACGCTCCCCCGAGGCCTTCTTCGTCAAGAAGGGCCTCCAGGATCGAGGCCTCCCGATCGGCCTCGAGTGAACCGCCCGCCGACGCTCGTAGCGCCCGCAACTCCTCCTCACCCCCATCGGCCAGGAGTAGAGCGGCGACGCTCGTGTACAGCACGGTCTCGAAGCCGATCCCGCGGCCGTGTAGATCGAGCGCACGGAAGTCCACGTCGGCGGTCAGGTCTTGGCGCCCGACGCGCACATAGGGGTCGGAGACCAGCTGATGCCGGAAGTAGCCCCGCACGGTTCGCCCGTATGATGGCTCGCCCGATGGACGGCACCAGCAGCCCGTCTCCGTCTCCGCGCCCGAGGGCCATCCGCCGTAGTCGATGGTGAGCAGGCAGCCCTCCGGCATGATGGCTGCGACCTGCCGCATGAAAGAACCGATCGCGGGACGCAATTCTATGATGCCGTCGCGGCTTAGACTCTGAAGACGGCTCGCAGTCCGCGCTGCCAAACAGGAGGCGCAACTCGGCCTCAGCCTCCGGCGACAGATCGTCCCAGACCTCGCCCACCAGACCGCCGCCCTGGTCGACACCGACCCAGGCTTCGAGCGGCCGTGGTCCACGGACGTCGACTATGTGAACGGGCAGCGCGTCGACGAACTCGTTCCCCACTACGACCGCGGGCCGCGTCGCGGCGGCCGCTCCGGCCAGATCATCGGCCCATCGCACCTCCCAACCCTGAGCCAACATCCCCGCCACGGCTTTTCGCTGCAGATTCCGCAGACCTTCGCCGATCTCCACGATGCTGTAGACGACGCGCTCCCGCAGATCGGGGCGAGTCTCCTCCCATCCCCCAAGTACGGCCCCGGCCAAGTCGCCCTCTCCTCCGCCCAGTTCGATGATTGCCATCGGAGGGCAGGCGCAAGCGCGCGCCTCGGAGGGCGCGCCGGCTTGCGGCCCTCCGCTCACCGGCGCCGCGACCGCCGGCGCGGCGACCAGCGAGGCGTCGACCAAATCGGTGACCAACCTGCCGACCGCCCGGCGAAAAGACGGCGAGAGGTGGGGCGCGGTGCTGAAGTGGCCCCGGCGGCCGAGGAGAGGGCCGCCGCGCCCGCCGACCCGTCTGTAGTAGCCGTCAGTGGGATGGGTCAAGGCCAGTTCCATGAACCGGGCGAACGTGACCCGCCCACCTTCGGCCGCTATCTCCCGGGCGATGCCCGCCGGCACCGATGGTGCCCCGGCTGACCTGTCTTCCGCGCTCACGTCTTGCTCAGCAGCCGAGGTCGCGACCCTTCTTCTGCAGATAGCCGCTGTAGGCGGCCATCTTGCCCAGGATCTTCACCGCCCGCAAGGGTGAGGGCAGGACGAGAGCGGAGTAGCGGCCACCAACCGAGAATATGGCCTGGTTGATGGGCGTGAACGAGATATTGGCGATGGGCTTGCAGTATCGATCCATGAGAGCCGCGGACTGCTTGATGAAGGCCAGTTCCCGCTCGCTCAACTCCGGCTCGGCCGGCTCCTGCTCGGCCGGCTCCGGATCGTCTCCGGCCGCATCTCTTCGCAGCGGCTGCCCGGCGAAGCTCGCCTTGAGGCGCTCGATCTCCTCTACCGCCCGGCGGCTTTCACTCATGGAGCCGACCACTCCCATCACGATCACCGCGTCGACGCCGGCGCTGGCGGCCAGCGTCTCCACGACCGCTTCGGGGACACCGGGCGATATGGTCGCCACCAGGTCGATGGGGTTGGAGTGGCTCCAGTAGGGAGGTAGCAGCTTGTTCAGGGCCTCGATCACCTCGGGCGTGAGCTCGGCCAGCTCCAGACCGCTGCGGGCGATCTCATCGGCTACCAGCACCCCCCATCCCCCGCCCAGGGTGGCCACCGCCACCCTCCTCCCCGGGGGCAGCGGCATGTAGGAAAGGGCGAAGGTGAGGTCCATGAACTCGTCCGGGTCGGTGGTCACGATCATGCCGGACTGCCGGGCAGCGGCATCGAACACGGCCGTGGAGGAGGCCATCGCCCCCGTGTGAGAGGCGGCCGCCCGTTTGCCGTAGTCGCTCGTCCCTCCGCGCAGCACCACCACGGGTTTCTCCAGCGTGGTGGCCCGGGTGACGTCGAGCAGGCGCCGGCCGTCGTCGAAGCCCTCCATGTAGGCGACGATGGTGTTGGTCTGGGGATCGGTGCGCAGGTAGTTGATGAAGTCCACGGCGTCGATCATGGCCTCGTTGCCCACGCCGATGAACTTGCCCACCCCGCCCTTGCGCCGCTCGGCGGCCACCAGCAGTTGCGTGCCCAGGTTGCCCGATTGGGAGACCATGCTGGCGCCTCCGGGCTCGGGCCGCAGCAACATGAAGCCCGTGCCGTAGAGGTCGTGGTGGGAGGAGATCACGCCCATGCAGTTGGGGCCCACCAGGGCCATGCCGTACTTCTCCGCGGTAGCGACCACCTGCTCCTCCAAAGCCCTGCCCTCGGGACCGGCCTCGGAGAATCCCGCCGACACCACCACCAGCGCCGACACCCCTTTGCGGCCGCACTCGTCCACCACGTCGTTGACCAGCGAGGCGTGCACGGCCACGATCACCAGGTCGGGAGTCTCGGGAAGAGTCGGAGACACTCGCGTACACCGGGAGCCCCAGGACGGTCCCTCCCTTGGGATTGACGGGGTAGATCGCGCCCGGGAAAGCCGCCCAGGCGCAGGTTCGCGACCAGCATCCCGCCCCACTTGGCCGTGTCTGCCGACGCGCCCACCACGGCCACGCTGCGCGGAGCCACCAGAGCGCCCAATCGGGAGATGTCGGCCGGGGGCCTGGTGGAGGGTTCCACCGGCTCGCCCACGGCGATGAGGGCGTCCACCGCCACCGGGGTGGCGCCGTCGATCAGGACCGGGTTCACGTCGATCTCCCGGATCTCGGGATGATCGTGGGCCATCTGGGCGACGGCCTTGAGCGATCGGCCACCAGCGCGTCCCGATCGACGGCCGGCGAGCCTCGGAACGGTCCCAGCAAGGCTTTGGCCTCGATCTGGTCGAGGAGCTCGTGCGCGTCGGCGTCGTCCAACGGGGCGACGGCAAAGGCCACATCGTGGAGCGCTTCAGTGAAGATGCCTCCCAGGCCGAACATCACCACCGGCCCAAAGAGGTGGTCGCGGATGAGACCCACGACGAACTCGCGCTTTCCGGTGACCATGTGCTCGACCAGCACCCCGTCGAGCGTGGCGCCCGCCGCGGCGGCCCGGGTCTCGAGCGTCCGGTATCCGTCGCGGACCTCGGCGTCGTCAGCGACCCCGAGGATCACCAACCCGGCATCGGTCTTGTGCTGCACCTGGGGAGAGGATCCCTTCATCACCACGGGATAGCCGATCTCGCCGGCCACCCGGACTGCTTCGTCGGGCGACGCGACGGTGGCGCCCGCCGGCACCGGGATGCCGTACGCGGCGAAGAACTGCTTGCCGGCCGCCTCGTCGAGCGCGGGGGCGCCGGCGCGCAGCGCCTCCTCGATGAGCGCCCGCCCCGGCGCCGCCCCGTTCCCTTGCCCCGGCTCGTTGCTGGCCACCCGCGCCTCCTTGGTCCGGTTCGTGAGGCTCTCCATTGTCCCCGAGAGCGCCACCGCACGCTAGGCTTCGTCCCGACGGTCGCTCCGCGCCTGAACCCAGCCGCCCCCGCTCGCGCGCCTCCTCCTCCACCAGGCACCCACTGACACACGACACCTTACATGCGTAGTCGCACGGCTCCACGTGGATGTGGACGCGGGATTCCGGCAGTCGCTCCTTGATGGCTACCACGATCTCGTCCGCCAGCGCGTGAGCCTCGGCCACCGACATGCGGTCTTCGACCGCCAGATGGAAGTCGATGAAGCGAGTCGCCCCGGCCTTCCGGGTGCGCAGATGGTGAAAGCTCCGCACCGCCGGCCACCCTTCGGTGACAAACCCCGCGATCCAGTTGACGTCCTGGTCGGGAAGGCTGACGTCGAGCAGATCGCGCGCCGAAGCCCGGGTGAGGTCGTACGCGGCCTTCATGATCATGAGCGCCACCAGGATGGCCACCACCGGGTCCAGCCAGCGCAGGTTGAGGCTCGGCGAGATCATCCCAGCCACCCAGATCACCAGCAGCCCGGCCGTGACGCCCACCGAGGTGTACACGTCGGTACGCAGGTGCCAGGCGTCGGCTTGAAGCGCCACCGAGTCTGTCTCCTTGCCCACCTTGAACAGCCGTTTCGAGACGAACGTGTTCACGAGGGCCGAGACCAGCATGACCCCTACCCCCCAGAAAGGCATGTCTATCGCTTGGGGCCGGATCAGCCTGTGCACGGCTTCGTAGATGATCCAGATGGCCGCGACGAATATGAGCAGTGCCTCTATGGTCCCGGAGATGTTCTCGTACTTCCCGTGGCCGTAAGGGTGGCGCTCGTCCGCCTGCTGGCCGGATGCGCGCACCGCGAAGAGGGCGATCACGGCGGCAAGCAGGTCGACTCCCGAGTGGATGGCCTCCGAAAGGACCGACACCGAACCGATGAGCAGGCCGACGGCGATCTTGAGCACGATGAGCAGGCTGTTGGAGAGCACCGACAGCGCGGCGACGCTGGTCTTCTTGTTGGAAAGCTGTATCACAGACCCCCAAACACGCAGAAAAGCCCCACGGGAACCGATGCGTCCCGCAGAGCTCACGTGCCTGCTGCTCGAAGCCCGGCTACACCCCGTAGCGCGCCTGAGAACCGGATGCGCGCCGGGGTTGCCTGATCGAGGCCGAAGTATAGGGCCTTGCCGAAATCACCGCAAGGTTGGTGAGGTGTTGGTGGAGGCGGGGGGAATCGAACCCCCGTCCGAAACTCGTCGAGCCCAGATGTCTACGAGCGTAGCCCCTACTATGTTTCTCGCCTCGCGCCCCCGTAGGAGCAGGGTGCGTCCGGCCAACCACCTTAATGTCCCCCCGACGCCGGCGGCACTCGCCGGGAGTGAGCCCGCCTGGTTTATGCCACGACCCTCCCCGGCAGGCACGGGAGGCGCGACAGGCGCTTAAGTCTTAGTCAGACTAAGCGGCCAGAGCCAATTCAGGTTTGGCAATTGTTTTTTTCCAGCCTGTTTAACGAGAACGGCCGGGATCTCGGCTCGCTACCTGAACTCAGACATGAGCCCCGTCGAAACCATGTCGCCCCCACGAGACCCAGACGCCCGGCTCCTGAAGCCGCGCTGACTGAGCTATGCAAGTATACAGCATGCGGGTCGCGAGCCGGGCTTTGGCGCCGCGCTCGGTCGCCTCAGTCGCCGCGCTCGCGCGAGCGGAAGGCCCGCTCCATGTCGCGCTGGGCCTCCTTCTTGGCCAAGGTCTGGCGCTTGTCGTAGGTGGTCTTGCCCTTGGCCAGGCCGATCTCCACCTTCACCCGGCCGTCCTTGAAGTACAGCTTGGTGGGCACCAAGGTGTAGCCGGCCACCCGCACCTTGCCGTAGAGGCGGCGCAGCTCCCGAGCGTGCACCAGCAGCTTGCGCGAGCGCAGAGGATCGTGATTGAAGATGTTGCCCTGCTCGTAGGGGCTGATGTGAGTACCGACGAGGAACAGCTCGCCCTTCTCGATGGCCGCGTAGCTATCGCGCAGGTTCACCCGACCGGCCCGCAGCGACTTGACCTCGGTGCCGGTGAGGGCGATGCCGGCCTCCAACGTCTCCTCGATGTGGTAGTCGTGGTAGGCCTTCTTGTTCTGCGCGATGAGCTTGATGCCGATGGGTCTCATGGTTGCGGGAGTATAGCAAGCATGCCCCCGGGACCCGCCGGTGCGGAACCCCGGCAGGCGAGTCTCAGCCCCAGATGCGAGACGCTTTCAGCAAGCCGGCTTCCGCCAGTCGCGATCTCAGCAGGCCGCTATTCTCCCCCGGTCGGCGGGCCATTCTTGTGACAGTTCGTGCAGCTCGCTTGCCCGTAGTCAGACGACGGGTGGCAGCTCTGGCAGGTGAGGACCCGGCTACCCGTGGGCACGTGCTGTCCTTCCTGCGGATGCTGGAAGTTCGCCGGCGAGAAGCTCTCTATGCTGTGGCACTGTGGCGCAGTCGGTCAGCCCCGTGTGTTGCACTTCGTGGCAGGAGACGCAGGTGGCTCCCGCCGGGACCCCCAGAGAGGTACCCGGGATAACCGGGCCGCCCGGCTTGATGATGTGGCAGTCCGCGCAGGGCACGCCGCCGTGACCTCCGGTCAGCGCAAGAGGATGATCCGTGGGCGCTTTCTCTTTGAAGCTGTTGGTGCCGTGGCAGTTGCTGCACTCTCCCCGCACTTCATGCGGCTGAGTGTGACACGTAGCGCACTGGCTGGGCGGCGACCCGATCTGGCCGTTGTGACACTTGAGGCATCTGGCCATGAGCATGGGTTTGACGTAGTACGGCGGATGGACCGTGCTATGGACGATGCGCACGTGGCAGTCGACGCATATCACCGCTGCATGACTAGAGTGCGGGAACCTGGTGGTGCCCTCCGTCTGCGGCCCCCCGTCCGGGTGGCAGTTGAGACAGTTGCTCCGGGGGATCTCGCGCGTGACTGCGAACGGCGGCAAGTGCTGGCCCGCGACATGTACCCACAGCTCGTTCAAGCGACATGACCTTCGCCTTCACAAAATTGGGGAACCCCGGGGGGATGTGACAGTCGACACACTTGGCGTCCTTGTGGGACGAGGCACTCCAACTGTCGTAGTAGGGGTTCATCTCGTGGCAACTGTTGCAGGAAGAGTTGGTGCTCATGGCCTCCGCGGTAACGAACGAGGCGATGATCACCACCACGATGACCGCGGCGATGATGATGAGAATGATCTTGCGGCGGCGCGACATCCGGCGCTTCTTGCCGCCCGAAGGTCCACCGTCACCCTTTGGGGAGGTGCCCACCGGCGCCTCTACCGTCCCGGACGGTTCAGCGACGACTTCTCGAGTGGGCTCCTGAGGGTCCACGTTCTTCCTCCGCATAGTCAGGTCGATTCTACCCCGGGCGTCATCCACCGCCACCACCCGGATTTTGAAGATATCAGCAACCTTGTACGTTGCACAAGGCCTTGGCAACGAGAAGCAATTGCTGTTCGGGATCAGCGCTTTCGTCGCGCCCCGGATCGTGGAAGCTCAGCTTCGTCCTCCGCCAAGGTCAGATCGACCCTACCTCGAGCTTCGTCTACCGCCAGCACCTTGATCTTTACGATGTCGGCAACCTTGTACGTTGCGCCGGACCTCCTTCCTTCCAGGGCGGTCTCCAACTCGTTCAGGCTGTATTGGTCCCGAGGAAGCTCGCTCACCGACAGATAGCCCTGGAACAGGCGCTCGAATAGGACGAACATCCCGCGCCTGGTCAGGCTGAGCACCTGGCCCTCGAAGACGCTCTGCCGCCAGCCCTCCTCGTCCAGGCGCCGCCTGAGCAGATGGGCCAGCACGATGTCATCAGCCTTTAGTTCCACCTTGGCGGCCTCACGCTCCGTGCGCGAGCAGTGCTCGGCCCAGTCGGAAAGGCTCGACGTGGTGGGTGCCGGGCCCAAGCCGAGTTGCGCCAGCAACCCCCGATGCACCAGGAGGTCGGGGTAGCGCCGGATGGGCGAGGTGAAGTGACAGTAGGTCGGAGACGCAAGTCCGAAGTGACCGATATTGGTCGTCTGGTAGACCGCCCGGGCCTGGGCACGCAGCACCTGTTGCACCAGAGCTGCCTTGCCCCGGCCGGCGGGAGTGTAGCGGTCGACCCACTCCGCCGTCTCGCGGGTCACCCGGCGGATGTCCTGGGGAGTGGCCATCATCGGGTCGAAGGCCGGGGTGGGCAGTCCCAGGCTGGACAGGATGTCGAGCAGGTGGTCTACCCGGAACGGGTCGGGCAGGTCGTGGACCCGGTACACCGTGGGCACGTGCTCGCCCTCCAAGAAAGAGGCTACCTGCTCGTTGGCCAGGACCATGTAGCCCTCGATGAACCAGTGGCTCTCCAGCTCTTCACTGGGATCGGCGCCGATCACCCGGCCGGCTTCGTCCCACTCGAACTCGGGCTCCGGCGAGTCGATCCGCAGGCTACCCCTCTCGTGCCTGATTCTCTCGGAGCCGCTGGGCCAGCACCCTTCCCCATTCCAGAGGCTCGGCCAGTTCTGCGTCCACCGCCTCTGTTCCCCGGAACATGCGTTCCAGTTGTTCGTAGTCGAGCCGCTTCGCGCTCCGGATCAGCGAGCGATAGAAACGGGTCTGGAGCACGCGGCCGCGATCGTCCACCTCCATCTCCACCGTGACCGCCTTGCGGTCTTCATCCGGTCGAAGAGAGCAGACTCCCGAGGAGAGCGTCGGCGGCAGCATGGGCTCCACCCCGGTGGCCACATACACGGAGTTCCCCCGACGCAGTGCCTCCCGGTCGAGAGCCTTTCCTTCGGCGACGAAGTACGAGACATCGGCGATGTGCACGTACACGGTGGTGGTCCCGGCCGTCGTCCGCTCGAAGGAGAGGGCGTCGTCGAAATCTTGCGCCATTATCGGATCCACCGTGAAGGTGTACAGATCGCGTAGATCGGTCCGCCCGGAGTCGAGTTGGGTGTGGAGCTCGGCCGCTTCCGCCGCCTCGGCCAGCACCTTGGGACTGAACCCGCGCTGGACCAGATGGTCGACGAGCAGAGCCTCCATGACATCGGCCAACACGTTGCTCTTGCCCAGAGGGCGGACGACGCGCGCCTTGAAACCATAGGAGAAGGTGAACAGCACCAGGTCGCCGGGCTGGGGCCGGATGGGAGCACGCTCCACCGGCAGCGCCGGACCGGGCTGGAATAGAGGTTCCACCTCGAGGCTCTTGCCCCTGCGCACGATGACTCCGGCAACGCTGGACGACCGCCCGGTCGGGTCGCCGGCGGGAATCAGGCCGGCTCGTGCCAGAGTCGCCCGGCGTCGCTCTGACCGGCTGCGTCCCTTGCGGTGCCGGGCCATCTGCTCTATGCCCCGGGCGGCCGGCGGAACAGTTCCAGGCTCACCCACTCAGCCTCGTACACACGCCGCCCGGGCGAGAAGCCGCACTCCCGAGCGGCGAACAGGAGCTGCCGCTCCTGTTCGCCCGCGAGAATCCCCGAGACCACCAGCCGCCGAGGCCCGGCGGTGACCGAGCCGTCGCCGGATGAGGCCGCGGGCGCGATCGCCAGCTTCCGCAGCAAGAGCCGTGACCGGCTCCAGGGTCATGTTGGCCAGCACGGTCGCACCCGCGAACCAGTCAGAAGAGGAGCGGGCCACGTCGGTCTCAATCACCTGAACCGTTCCGTCCACACCGTTCTTCGTGATGTTCTCTCGGGCCGACTGCAGGGCGACGGGATCGTTGTCGAAGGCGAAGACGGGCGTCCACCCCAGTTTGGCGGCCGCGATGGCCAGGACTCCCGACCCGGTGCCGGCGTCGACCAGTGGACCCCGGGATCGCTCGGCGCCCTCCTGCAGCAGCTTCAACGTGCCCCTGGTGGTGGGATGCAGACCGGTGCCGAAGCCGAGCCCGGGATTGATGACCACGTCGACGGGCGCCGCCCGCCGCCGCCCGGCGGAGCCGAGCGGCGCTAGGCCACCCGGCCGACTCGACGGCGCCTCCCACGGGCGGTCGGATGCGCACTCCGCCGATCAGAATGGGCCGAAAGTGGTCCCTCCACCCCTCCACCCAGTCTCGAGATACATCGTAGCTCTGCAGCCGCACGTTTCCTGAAGCGCGCATCGCCGCTGGAAGCGCGGCCAGGATGTCATCGAGAGCGGAACCTGGCCGGACACCGATCGGCCGGCGGCGCTCGACCGGGTATCGGCGGCCGGGTAGAACACCAGGGCGGCCATCTCGCCGGCATGTTCGGCCAGGGATCCGCCGGCGGCCGGGATAGCGGCGCCGTCGTCGGCGTCGGCGATCACTTGTAGCTCGAACGGCCCCAGGAGTTCCATGAGGATGGCCCCGGCGACCTCCGCATACGCGTGAGGAAGGACCACGCGGATCGCCTGGTCGGCTCCGCTCGTGGCCGACGACTCAGCCATCAGCCCGCGAACAGGTTGCGCAGCTTGTGGAGGACCCCCTCGGGACGGGCACTGTATTGGTCGGAGCCGCAGGCATCATCGAAATCTTGGAGGAGCCGCCGGTGCTGCTCGTCCAGGTCCCGGGGGACCAGGACGGTCACGTGGATCTCCTGGTCGCCGCGCCCATGGCCGTTCAGGTGCGGTACCCCTTTGCCTCGCAGCACCTTGACCTCGCCCGGCTGCGTGCCGGGCGCCAACTCCACCTCTTCGTCGCCGTCCAGGGTGGGGATGGTCAAGGTGGCACCGAGCGCCGCCTGCACCATGGTGAGGTCCACCCCGTACAAGATATCGTCGTCGCGCCGCTCGAAGAGATCGTGCGGCGCCACCCTGATGCGCACGTAGAGGTCGCCGGTGCGCGCTCTCCGCTCCCCGGCGCCACCGTGGCCGGAAACCCTGATGCGCTGGCCGGTATCGATACCGGCCGGGATCTGCACGGTGACCTTGCGTTCGGCAAAGACCCGGCCCGCCCCCCGGCACTCGGCGCAGGGCGATCCGATCACCTGACCGGTTCCCGCGCAGCGCAGACAGGCCGCCGTCTGGACGAACTGGCCCAACATGGTGCGGCGGACGACGCGCACCCGGCCTTGGCCCCCACACTCGGAGCAGGTCTTCACCGAAGAGGGATCGGTGGTACCCAGGCCCTCACAGGATGAGCACACTCCCTGGGCCTTGAAGGTGATCTCCCTTTCCACCCCAAAAGCGGCCTCTTCCAGGGTCAACTCGACCTCGACCGCCAGATCGTCTCCCCGGGCCGGCCCCGTCGGCCCGGTCGCTCCGAACGGGCTCCCGCCGCCGAACGAGCTGAACAGGTTCTCGAAAAGGTCGGAGAAGCCGGGGAACCCGTCGAAGCCGCCGGCGCCGCCGGCGCCGCCGCGGCGCAGGCCCTCATGCCCGTAGGCGTCGTAGACGCCGCGTTTCTCCGTGTCGCACAGCACCTCGTAGGCCTCGGTGGCCTCCTTGAACTTCTCCTCGCACGTCGGGTCGTCGACGTTGACGTCGGGGTGATGCTCGCGGGCCAGCTTGCGATAGGCCTTCTTGATCTGCTGGATGTCGGCGTCACGCGGGACCCCGAGCACCTCGTAGTAGTCGCGTTTCATTCGTAGCGTTCTCCGACCAGCCCAGAGAGCAGTTGCGCGGTCTCGCGCACCGTGGCGATGGCCGTCTCGTAGTCCATGCGGGTGGGTCCCACCAGGCTGACCGTGCCCAGGCGGCGCTGCGGCAGCCCGTAGCTGGCGGCCACCACCGAGAAGGGCCGGAGGGCAGTGGCTTCGTGCTCGCTGCCGATCCGAACCACGACCGTCCCCGTGCCCAGAGCAGCCCTGAGCACCCGGAGCAGGAGGAAGCGTTCTTCAAGCAGTGACAGCAGATCGTGGAGCGACGAGACGTCCTGCAGCCGGGGCGCGGCCAACAGTCGCGAGGCCCCGCCCACGAAGAGTTCCTCCTGGTACTGCTCGTCCACCAGCTTCTCGAACGCCGGTGCCAGAATCTGCAGAAATCCGGCCTCCCGGGGGCTCAGGTCGGGGTTGTCGAGCGCCCGTCGGATCAGCCGGGCGGTGAGGGTCTGATCGTTGAGCGTCTCGTTGAGGTACGTGCGGGCCCACTCCACCAGGCCACGGTCGATCGGTCGCGGCCAGTCGATCGCGCCCTTCATGACCCCGCCGGTCGACACGATGAACACGTACATCAACTGGCTGGGATGGAGGGTGAGCAGCTCCACGTGGCACAGGCGGGCGCCGCTCACCCGGGGGGCGAGGGCAAGAGCCAAGAGGTTGGTGGCCCGCGACATGGCATCGGTGACCTGGCGGAGGGCGGTGTCGACCTCTCCGGCCAGATCCTCGGGCGACACGGCTCCCAAGGCTCGCGGATGGATGGCCGGACCGAGAGGTGGCCCCGCTCATCAGGTGATCGACGAACTCCCGATACCCCATGTCGGTGGGGACCCGCCCCGCGGACGTGTGGGGATGGGTGAGATAGCCCTTCTCTTCGAGCAGAGCGAACTCGTTCCGCACCGTCGACGAGGAGACGTTCAGCCCGGCCGCGCCGGCCAACTCCTTGGACGGGACCGGCGACCCAGTGCCTATGTAGCGCTCGGTGACGGCGTTAAGAATCGTCTGTTGTCGCTCTGTGAGTGCCATCGGCCACCGGCGTGTGTATGGGCTACGACTCCTCCGGGGACACCAGAAGAGCTGAGATGACTGCGTTGCTGACATCCAGAAACCCTGGATTCAAGCGCAGTTTACCACAGCGCCTCTCCAGGCAGCCCTGGGCCAGGAGACGGTCCCGGGCCTCTTGGTCGAGCGCCGGGAGGACCGCGGCCTCCTCGACTCCCTCGCTCGTCCGCAGCCCGAGCATGGCCTTCTCCCACAGGCGGGTCGCCGGAGAAAGGACCTCGATCTGCGGTGGACGGCCGGCGAGATAGTCCCTGACCGACCGCGGGTTCGTGCGTCGCTCGCCGCCGACCGTGGACACGGCGGCGGCTCCGATGCCCAGATAGTCCTCCCCGCGCCAGTAGGCCTGGTTGTGCCGGCACTCGTGGCCGGGCAGGGCGAAGTTCGACACCTCGTAGCGATGGTAGCCCGCGGCCTCCAGCCGCGCGACGGCCTCAGCGTAGTGCCGCTCGGCGAAGGTGGCGGCCGCGAGGCGCGCCTGCGCGCCGAGGGCCGCCTCCACCCGGGCCTCGAACCCCGGCGTGTAGGTCAGGTCGTAGAGGGATACGTGGGTGGGTCGCGCGGCGACGGCCGCGTCGAGGTCGGCGGCGGCTTCGCGCCCAGGTCTGCCCGGGGATGCCGAACACCAGGTCGAGGTTCCACTCCCGCCAGCCCGTCGCCGCGATGGCAGCCAGCGCGGCCTCGATCTCCTTCTGCGTCACCCGTCTGCCCAGCGCCGCGCGCAGCGCCGGCGCGAACGACTGCACTCCCAGCGACAGCCGCGTCACCCCGGCGGCCGCCAAGCGCTCCAGCAGGGTCGCGTCGATGGTCCCCGGATTGGCCTCTACGGTGAACTCGGGATCGGCACGCGCCGAGGCCGCGCGCGCGTGCTGCGCGCCCCGGACGCCGCGTCCGGTGCGCCGCCCTGGAGCGCCGCCAGCTCTCGGGCGAGCGCCACCAGAGCCTCGCCGGGCAACGCCGTGGGAGTTCCTCCGCCCACATAGATGGTCTCGACCGGCCCGTCCGGAGACGCCGCCGCCGAGGCAGCAGCCGCGAGCTCCGCGCGCAGCGCCTCCAGATACCCTTCCACCCGCCCGGCCCGCGCGTGGGGCCCCACCGGTTCAGAGGCGAAATCGCAGTAGGCGCAGCGCGACCGGCAGAACGGGATGTGGACGTAGAGGTGCTTGCTGGTCATGTCGACCGCCTTGGACGCCGCGCCCACTCCGGCGGCCGAGCGCCGAGACGGCACGGCGCGCTACCGCCCCAGAACTCCCATTACGATGAGCGCGATCCCCACGGCGATGCCGATACCGCCCAGCACGGCCGTCCAGGCGTCCCAGGCCCGCCCGCTCCGGATCCGGCCGCCGGAACCGGCCTCTTGGGCGCGGCCCTCGTCGCGGCGTTTATCGTTGAGCTCCTTCGAGCCCGGCCCGTGCCGCAGCCAGACCTGCACGATGCCCATGACCGTCAGCACGGCGCCGAGGATCAGGTATTCGACCGTCATTTCTTGCCCTCTTTCCCGTCGCCCAGGTCGAGAACGGCCAGGAAGGCCTCCTGCGGGATCTCCACGGTGCCCACCATCTTCATGCGCTTCTTCCCCGCTTTCTGCTTCTCCAGCAGCTTGCGCTTGCGGGTGATGTCGCCCCCGTAGCACTTGGCCAGCACGTCCTTGCGCAGGGGGGCCACGCTCTCCCGGGCGATGATGCGGCTGCCCACCGCCGCCTGGATGGCCACCTCGAACATCTGCCGGGGGATCTTCTTGCGCAGGCGCTCGGCCAACCCCCGCCCGATGCCGTAGGCCCGATCGGCATGGACGATAAGGCTGAGAGCGTCGACGACGTCGCCGGCGATGCGGATGTCCAGACGGACCAGATCGCCCGGCTCGAAATCCTTGAGCTCGTAGTCGAGGCTGGCGTAGCCGCGGCTGCGGGTCTTGAGCAGATCGAAGAAGTCGAGCACGATCTCGGCCAGGGGCAGGTCGTAGTCGAGCCGCACCCGGTCGGAGGTGAGGTACTCCATGTGGGCGAAGCGACCGCGCTTGTCGTTGCACAGCTCCATCACCGGCCCCACGAACTCAGCCGGCACCAGGATCGTGGCCAAGATGTAGGGCTCCCGCACTTCCTTGATCGAGCCGGACTCCGGGAAATCCACGGGATTGCTGATCGAAAGCACCTCTCCGTTCAGCAACTCGATCTCATAGCGGACGTTGGGGGTGGTAGCCAGCAGATCCAGGTCGAACTCCCGCTCCAGCCGCTCGCGGATGATCTCCATGTGGAGCAGGCCCAGGAAGCCGCAGCGAAAACCGAAGCCCAGCGCCTTGGAGGTCTCCGGCTCGTAGAACAGGGAGGCGTCGTTGAGCTTGAGCTTCTCCAGGGCGTCGCGCAGGTTGGGGTAATCCTCGCCGTCGATAGGGAAGAGCCCGCAGAACACCATGGGAGTGACTTCGCGATACCCGGGAAGCGGCTCGGCGGCCGGCCTCTGGGCATGGGTGAGGGTGTCTCCCACCCGCAGATCGGCCACCTCTTTGATGCCGGGGATGATGTAGCCCACCTCGCCGGCGTGCAGGATGTCGGTCTTGAGCATGTCGGGGCTGAAGATGCCCACCTCTTCTATGTCACTGCGCCGCCGGGTGACCATGGCCAGCAGCGGGTCGTCCTTGCGGAAGCTGCCGTCGCGCACGCGCACGAAGGCCACCACGCCCCGGTACTGGTCGTAGACCGAGTCGAAGATGAGCGCCCGCGGGGGCCCGTCAAGATCGCCCTTGGGCGGCGGGATCCGCTGCACCACCGCCTCCAGCACCGCGAGCACGCCCTCGCCGGTCTTGGCCGAGATCTGCAGGATCTCGGAGCGCGGGCACCCGATGAGGTTGGCGATCTCCTCGGCCCGCTTCTCCGGCTCGGCCCCGGGCAGGTCGATCTTGTTGAGCACCGGGATGATCTCCAGGTCGTTCTCAAGCGCAAGGAGAGCGTTGGCCAGGGTTTGCGCCTCCACCCCCTGGGTGGCGTCCACCACCAGGATGGCTCCCTCGCAGGCGGCCAGGCTCCGCGACACCTCGTAGGTGAAGTCCACGTGGCCCGGCGTGTCGATGAGGTTGAACTGATACTCCTTGCCGTCCTGGGCGTGGTAGTAGATGCGGACGGCCTGAGCCTTGATGGTGATGCCCCGCTCGCGCTCCAGGTCCATGCGGTCGAGCACCTGCTCGCGCATCTCCCGCTCGGCCACGGTGTTGGTGATCTGCAGGATGCGGTCGGCCAGCGTCGACTTCCCGTGGTCGATGTGGGCGATGATGGAGAAGTTGCGGATGTGATCGAAGCGTCCCATGGAGACGTATTCTAGCGCAGAGCCCGATCGGTGCCCGCTTTGTCTATCGAAGCGGCCGCGGGGTGAGAAGTCCGCTGGACAGGTGGGCAGACAACCTATACAGTCCGGATATCTCCGCAGCCCCGGGGGGCCCGCTTGTGACATTGCTAGGAGGTATGACCCTGAATCCGCTTGTTAAGATCTTGGTGATGATCGGAAGCACCGCTTCCATTGGTTTCGGCATCTGGCACTTCTTCGTACCAGAAATATGGAAGTGGTCTTCATATATTGCCAGCGATGCGACAGAGCTGGTGGTGGCTGTCCGGGCTATCAATGTGTTCTTTTCTTTGTCTTTAGTTTTGTTTGGCATAGTAAACATACTGTTGGTATTTGGAGGTAGATCAAACCGATATTCAATTATTGTGATGCTCGCTGCAACATGCGTTCTGTGGCTTACGCGGCTGGTGTTTCAGATTATTTATCCACAAGGTTCAATGAACAATGTCCTCCAATACGGGATGTTATCGGCATTTATCAGTTGTCTTTCTATGCTACATGATTGCGCTGTATATTGTGGTGTCGCAAAGAATCGTCGCCTAGACGCGGCTGACGCACCGCGATCTGGCGGTGCTGGTGCGCGTCGTTGAGAACGACGAGTACTGCGCTTTCTTCGGCGAGCTTTGCGGCCACCGGACAAGCGCATCCGACGGATCGCCTAGAACAGGGATGGCCGTGAATCTCGTCAGTAGTGGTATCGCAACTGGGCGATCAAGAGCGCGTGCTTCAGCGGCTCAGTCCTTGCGGTCGGTCTTCTGCCAATAGAGGTAGTCGTCCCACGCGTGCTCTGAGAAGACGACCCTCACTCGGCCAGCTCCCGCTCCGTCCCTCCGCCCGCTTCCAGCTCGGTGATAGACTCGAGCAATCGGCGTACGCTCTTCGGGCTGCGCAGCAGGTAGGACGTCTCCTCGAGAGCCTCGTAGTCATCCAGAGACATCATCACCACGGATGACGAAGCCTTGCGTGTAAAGTCGGGTATAAGCGATGGCATCCATGTCTGTCCCTATCCCCCACCTTCGAGGTCGATCACCTCTTCGGTGGAACGGGGCTCGCGGCGGCGCCTGAGAACGCGCACCACGTCGTGCAACTCGGGCATGCGCATGGCCCAGGCGGCCAGGCAGTACGCCGCCCCGCCGGCCGCATACGCCAAGCCGACCGAGACGATCTGCGCCCACACCGACCGGCCCAAGGCCCCGTCCAGCGCCCACCATACGCCGTACCCCACTGCCGCCAGCGGGATGAGCGCCACGATCGACCGGGCCGCCGACCAGGCCACCCTGCGGGCGTCCACCCCGCCGATGCGTGGGCCGAGCAGGAACATGAGCCCGAAGAAGTTGAACAGGCTGACCAACGAAGTCGAGAGCGTGATGCCGCCCACCCCGAGAGGTTTGTAGAGAAGGAGGTCGAGCCCGAGCGTTGAGCGCCAGGTTGATCACGCCCGTGAACAGCGGCAGCCACGGCTTCTGGATGCTGTAGAAAGCCCGGTTGAGCAGGGTGTTGACGCTCACGAAGGCCATGCCCACGCTGAAGAACGTGAGGGCCGAGGCCACCAGAGCGGCGTCACTGCTGGTGACCTTGCCGTGCTCGTAGATGAGCCGCACCGTGGGAAGCGCGAGGACGGCGAAGAATGCGGCGAAGGGCAGGGTCACGAAAAAGATCTGGCGCAGACCCGTGGACAGGTCTTCGCGGAACTCCTTCATCCGGTTGGCCGCGGCGTGGCGCGAGAATGCCGGGAACAGCACCGTCCCGATGGCGATGGCGAACACCCCCTGCGGCAACTGGAACAGGCGGAACGCCTTGTCGATGATGGCCGGCGCCGGGATGCTGATGAGCGTGGCCACGATGGTGTCGATGAAGGCGTTGAAGTTGATGATCCCCAGGCTGAGGATCACCGGCCCGATGAGAATGCCGACCCGGCGCACCTCGGGACTGCGCAGGGCCAGACGGTACGGGGAGCGCTGCTCGACCCGGCGCTCGGCCCGCGACGCGCCGGCCGAGGGGCCGCCGCCCGGGGCAAGAGCGACTTCGGGGCCGCCACCCGAGGCACGGGCGGCGGCATCCGGCCTCCACCGCCGCTTCCAGACCGCCGGCACCTGCAGAAGCAACTCGACCGCGGTACCGGCCAGCACTCCCCAGGCGAGCGCCTTGAATCCGTAACCGGCGGAGAACGCGACCACCACTCCGATGATCACCACGTTCCAGACGATGGGAGCGACGGCCGGCAGGGTGAAGTGGTTGTAGGAGTTGAGGATGCCCATGAAGATCCCGGCTACGCCGAGGATCACCACGGTGGGAAACATGAGCCGCATAAGATGAACGGTCAGGGCCACGATCTGAGGATCGTCGCTGAAGCCGGGCGCCACCACCTTGACCACGGCGGGAGCGAAGATCATCCCCAACGCCGTGACCACGCCCAGGACGGCGGTGGCGACCACGGTGACCGTGTAGGCCACCTGCCACGCCTCGCGGCGGCGCTGCTTCTCCAACAAGCCCGGAGAAGACCGGGATGAAGGCCGCGGAAAGGGCAGTGTCGGCCAGCAGGGTGCGCACCAAACTGGGCACCTTGAAGGCCACGGTGAAGGCGCCCATCTCGGGCCCCAGACCGAGATACGAGACCATGATGATCTCCCGGACCAGGCCCAGCACCCGGGAGCCCGCGGTCGCGGCCACGAGAAAGACGGCCGCGACCGCCAGACGTCTCTTTGTGTCATTGCCCATGAGCTAGGGCTATGCTAAACTGCTGCGACTTTGAAGGGAAGACGGGAGGAATGAAGATTGGCTAATACCAAGCAGCAGCGCAAACGAGTGCGCATCGCTCAGCGGCAGCGACTGGAGAACCTGCGCTACAAGTCGTCCATCAAGACGCACTTCCGGCGCCTGAAAGACTCCATCACCGCCGGCGACGCCGATACCGCTGCTCAGACTGCCAAGAAGCTGACCTCCACCATCGATAAGGCCGCCGCCCACAACGCCATCCACGACAACAACGCGGCGCGCAAGAAGTCGAGGGTGGCGCGGCTCCTCCCAGCTCTAGACGGTCTCGCCCCTCCCGCCCACGAGCGGCGCTGCGCCGCCCGCCCTCACGCGGCCAACAGCCGGCCGAGGCACATCTGTAGCTCCATCTCCGCAGGGAGAGTCCCCAACCCTTTCATGCGCGCATCCGTGTCGGCGAGCACGGCCATCCTGCGGGCGATCCCGTCCGCACCCAGCAGGGCCGACTGCTCCACCAGCTTGCGCACGGGGAAGGCCTTCATCTTGAGCTCCGCCTGGATCGCCTCCCGGCTCATGCCCTCGTCTCTGAGGGCCACCACCCGGCTCAAGTTCTGAAAGTGCCGCAGGATGCGGTAGAACAGCACCTCGGTCCTCTCCCCCGACGCCAGCAGGTCGTCGGCCGCCGAGAAGGCCGCCGATCCCCTCCCCAGGGCCAGCGAGTCCAGTAGGTCGAAGATGCTCGCTTCGACCGTAGCGGTGGTGAGAAGGCGTATGTCATCGCTGGTGACCGGCCTGCCGTCGGCGTAGATCTGCAGCTTCTCCAGTTCGCGCAGCAGGATGCTCTGGTTGTCGCCGCAGCGCTGGACCATGAGACGGGCCTGTTCCATGCTCAGGTTCATGCGCGCCCGGGCCGCCTCCTGCGCGAGCCACTGGGGTAGCTGCCCCTCTCTGGGAGCAGGAAACTCGAGCACTTCGCCGTGTTTCTCCATGGCGGCGCGCAGCAGGTCCCCGGGGGCCAGCTTCTCGGCCACCAGAGCGAGGCAGGCGTCGGGAGCCGGCGACCGGAGGTAGGCGGCGACCACCTCCTTGTCGGCCTTGAGCCAGGCCTGCACCTGCTGCACCAGCACCAACCTGGTCCCCCCGAGAAAGGCCAGGGTGTTGGCGGCATTGACCACTTCGAGGCCGCCGGCCGCCGCCGCATTGAACTCGTCGATGTTGAGGTCGCTGCCCGACTGTTCCACGATCCGAGCCTTGAGCCGGCGCAGGGCGAGATTCGACCTTGGGCAGATCGTCGCCCAGGATGAGATAGGCGGGCTTCAGTGGAGGACGGGTCGGACTGGGACCGAGTCGCGGCGATTCTGACCCGTCGTCGGCTCCGATGGCCTGTTCGCTCACTGCCCAGGTTTCCTTTCCGTTGCCAGCACCGCGTCGTCGCCGTTCACGGTACAGGATACCCAACCCGCCTCATCCGTGCGCAGCACGCTGCCCACCGCTGCCTGAAGTATCGACATCGTGGAGGGATCCGGGTGACCGAACGAGTTGCCCTCACCCACGGAGATGCAGGCCGCCTTCACCCCCAGATCCTCCAGAAGCCCGGCCGAAACCGAGCCCCGGCTGCCGTGATGAGGCACCACGATGATGTCGACCGGTGGCAGCTTGTAGGCCAGCAGCACGTCCGCCTCGGCGTCGCCGGGAAGCAGCACGTCGACGCTGCCTGCGCTTAGGACGGCCACCAGAGAGCTGCCGTTCAACTCGTCGCCGGTCGGCGGGCCGGAGCGACCCGCCCAGGGATCGGGCCCGTCGACCAAGCTCAGAGGCCGGGAAGGGGCGAAGAACCGCACCGTCACACCGTCCACATCGATCACGGACCCGGTGCCGCCTTGGACATACCGGCCGCCTCGGGTGGCGATACGCCTCCGCAGCTCCAGGTAGCCTGTTGCCTCCTGCGGCCCCCGCGGCCGTTTGTGCCGCCGCCTTTGTCGGGGGCGCGCGCGGAACCACGACCGTCTGATCGACGAGGGTACCCACCTCCAGACCGTCGATGGCCTCGAGCAGACCGGCGAAATGGTCGGCGTGGGGGTGCGATATCACCACCAGGTCGAGCGTGCGCACCCCCAGGGTGTGGAGCTGTCGCGCCAGGTCGCAGCCGGCCGGACCTCCGTCGAAGAGCAGGGCGCGATGCCCGGGCGTGCGCACCAGCACGGCGTTCCCCTGACCGACGTCCAGCACCCGCACCTCCACCCGGTCGGGCCAGCCGTTCCCCGGAGCAAGCGGCGACCACGGTTTCGACGCCGCGGACGAGAGGAGAGTACGCCACGCCACCGAGCAGCAAGACCGGCGCAGAACGACCGCGATACCCAGCACCGCCGCCCGACGACGACTCCGCGGCCTCCGAGCGCGCAGCCACCCGATGGAGCGCTTGAACAACGGCGCGGGAAGGTTGAACGGGGTGCCGACTGTGCGGCCCATCAAGGCCAGGCCGGCCGGGACCGCGGCGGCACCCACGCCCACCGCCAGCAAAGCCCGGCCCAGAGTCGCGCGATCGTCCAGCACGGGGGCGACCGCGAAGAAGCCGGGAAACCTGGACCGTCCACGTCATGGGAAGTGAGGCCAGGGTAGTCGAGCGCGGTGCTGAACCCGGTCCACAGGAATCCCAGGAAGACGCTGGCCATGCCCAGACCGGTGATGACCGGTAGCAGGGGCACGACCAGCAGGTTCGCCAGGGGCGCGACGAGAGACGTCTGGTCGAACACCAGCAGCGAGACGGGGGCCGTCCCCAGGGAGGCGGCGATTGACACCGCCAGATTGGAGCTGATGGCGCTCGGCACCCGCTTCATTGACCTTTGCAGGGGACCGGCCAGGGCGAGCATCCCCGCGATCGCGGCGAACGTTAGCTGGAACCCCACGTCGGAAATGTCAAACGGGTTGAGCGCGAGCACCACCAGAGCGGCCAGTGCCAAGATCTGCCACCTGTCCATCCGCCTCCCCGCCCAGCTGCCGGCCAGCACGATCACGATCATGACCGCCGACCTGACCACGGGTGGAGAGGCGCCGACGAAGGGGACCATGAGGAGCGCCCCCGCAGCCGCCAGCAGGAAGCCCACCCCCCGCGACGCTCTCACCAACCGGGCGAGACCGAGAATGATGGCGGCGATGCTGGCCATGTGCATGCCACCGACGGACAACATGTGCGCCGTCCCCGAGCGTCGGAACGCCTCGAGCCACCCTTCGTCGATGCCGTCGGCGTCGCCCATGACCACCCCTTGCAGGACCTCGTCCAGTCGCGCGTCGGGCCCCCGGCTGAGATGGTCCCGGGCAGAGGACCGAAGGCGATCGAACCAGCCGGAGATGCCGCCCCGACGTCCCAGGATGGTGATGCCGCCGCTGCCGTCGGCGCTGAGAACCACCCGGATGCCCTGACGCCGCAGGTAGGCCGCCTGGTCGAACCCGGAGGCAGAGGGGCCCTCCGGCTCCTGGACCGTTCCTCTGAAGGCCACGATCAGGCCCTGGCTCAGAGTCACACCGGACGGCCCTTCGGCCGGGGCGACCTCGAGTAGAACGGTCTCGCCCACTGCCGCCGCCGCAATCGCCGAGGCATCGCCCGGTCCGGCAGAGGGGCCGGACGGCCCCCTGACCACCGCCGCTGGCACTCTGCCAGCCGGCGTTGGAACGCACCTGGCCGGTGACGACCAACTCCGCCTCGATGGTGCTCCCGACCCGGCGCTGGAGGCTGCTGTCGAGCAGCGCCATCACCCGTGCGCTCCCGCCCAGGTATCCACCGAACAGCCCCACCAGCACCACCGAGATCAGCACCAGAAGCGGGAGCCTGCCCGCATCCGCCGCCGAGCGGCGCGACATCAGGAGCCCGCCGAGGGCGCCTAGCAGCGCGAGGATCAGACCTATGAGCGCCGCCATCGGCCTCGGGCCGCTGATGGCGGCGAGCGAAAGACCGAGCGCGCCGGCGAACGTCGTGGTTCGCGCCAGCCCTGCCCGGCGCACGAACCAGCCGGTCAGATCACGTTGGTGCTTGCCCGGCATGCGCGTCGAGCCGATCAGAGCCCTACCAGCGGTCGGAGCTTCTCCAACTTCGCCGGGCCGATGCCGGGAACCTCGGTCAACTGCTCCACGGAGGTGAAAGGGCCTTGGGCCTCCCGGTAGGCGATGATGTCCTGGGCGATGGCGGGACCGACACCGGGTAGGGAATCCAGTTGCTCGAGCGTGGCGGTGTTGAGCGAGACCGGGCCCGTGGTGGCCCCTCCGGCACCCCCGGTCTGCGGCTCGAGGCGCCACGATCTGGTCGACGACGGTTTCACCGACTCGGGGGACGTACACCCTGCAGCCATC
The DNA here is from genome assembly GCA_963809395.1 of uncultured Actinomycetes bacterium. GTDB lineage: Bacteria > Actinomycetota > Thermoleophilia > RBG-16-64-13 > RBG-16-64-13 > CAWEJM01. The sequence goes on from CAWEJM010000012.1 coordinate 143,235, forward strand.
GGTGAGCCGAGCGGCCAGAGTAACGCCTTGCTGGTCGGCGTCTTCGGTGAAGCCGCCGGCCTGCAGCACGGCCTGGAAGACGCGTGCGTCGGGAGCCACTTGATACACACCCGGGCGACGCACCGCTCCCGCCACCTGCACGTAGATCAAAGGCGCCTGCGTGGTGCTCGTCGTCGATGACGAGAGGCCCTGCGCCGCTCGACCGCGCCTGCGGCCGGATCGCCGGCGACGATGGTCACACCATCGGCCGACGAAGCCGACCCGCCGCGCATCGAGACCACGCCGAGCGTCCCCACCACGAGCACCACGAGGCCCGCGGCGATGTACACGAAGAGCCGTCTTGTCGGGATGGCGGGCATGGCCGCAGCATATCCGCCCGGCCCGCCGGGCCCCGCTACGACGAAAGACTGAGCTTGGTCGCCTGGCGCCCTAGGCGACCGCTGGGCGCGAACGAACGCGGGGCCCGGGGCGGAACGCCGCCCCGGGCCCCGGCATCGGCGGGTAGTGACTACCTCGACGAGATCAGTAGTTCTCGCAGTAGACCTCGAAGTAGGACTGTGGCTTGGTGCACACCGGGCAGACCTTGGGAGCTTCGTCGCCCTCATGGACATACCCGCACTCCTGGCATTTCCAGAGGGTGGGGCCGTCTTTCCGGAACACCTTGCCGGCTTCGACATTGACGAGCAGCTTCCGGTAGCGCCGCTCGTGGTATCTCTCCACCTCGGCTACCTTGCGGAAGGTGATCGCGGCCTTCTTGAAGACCTTCTTCTTCCGCCGTTTGAGCGAAACCGGGGTAGAGCGCCCCCCACTCCGCCAACTCGCCCTCGGCGGCCGCACGCAGGTTTTCGACGGTCGTATGGACCGGACCGGCCGGGTACGAGGCGGTGAACTCCGGCATGCCTCCGTCAAGCAGACTAAAGAAGCTGAACGCGTGCGCCCGCTCGTTGTCGGCCGTCTCGAGAAATAGGTTGGCGATCTGCATGTAGCCCTCGTCGGCCGCCACTCTTGCGTAGAACGTGTACCGGTTGCGGGCCTGGGACTCACCGGCAAAGGCCTTCATGAGGTTCTGTTCGGTCTTCGAGCCCTTCATGTCCATGTCTTGGCTTCTCCTCAATCGAGTCGTCGATCTCTGGGATCTCCGCTCCACGCCGCCCGCGTCCAGAAAGGCGGCCACCCGCTCGCCCACCTGGCGCTGTCTGTTCTCGAAAAAGTGGTCCGCTCCCTCCACGACGCTCAGGCTGAAGTCAAGTCCGAGTCCGGCCAACACCCGCTCCACTTCCCGCGGAGGCGCCAAATCGTCACGGTCTCCACACACGGCCAACACCGGCCCCCGGAATCCGGCCAGCCGCTCGAGCGCGAGAGCGGGCATCTCTTCCCAGGCCACGACGAAGGCGACGAGCGCCAGCGCCTGCACCGGCACCGCCCCGGTCGCGGCCATCGCCGCCATGACGCTGCCGAAAGAGTAGCCGGCCAGGGCCATCGGAAGCTCCTTCGCGCCGGGCACCTGCTCCCCGGCCAAGCCGGGCAGCTGCCCCCGCAGATAGGCGGCGGCCGCTTCCACATCCCGATACTCTTCCGTTCCGCTGTACGTCCCCCGGCTCCCACCTACCCCCCGGAAGTTGAAGCGCAGGGTCGCCATCCCCCGGTCCCGGCACGCCTGCGCGACCCGATACACCACCGGTTGCGCCATCGTGCCTCCGTAGAGAGGGTGCGGGATGCGCGACCACCACCCCGCCGGCCACCGCGCCGGACGCCGGCCGACTCCAGGATCCCCTCCAGACGGTCGTCGCCCGAGAAGAACAGGTGACCCTCGGCGGCTGAGCTGTCCGGTCATGCGGCCGCCCGCTTCATTCCCGATAGTTGACGAACTGCACGCGGCAGGCCCAGATCGGCCTCCTTCAGCGCGCTGATGACATCCTGCAGATCGTCGCGCTTCTTGCCGGTGACCCGGACCTCGTCTCCTTGGATCGCGGCCTGCACCCTGATCTTGGTCTCTTTGACCAGCTTGACCACTTTGCGCGCCGTCTCCATATCGATGCTATTGGTGATGGTGACGGTCTGCTTCACCATGTCGCCGCCGGCCTTCTCGGACAGACCGAAGACAAGCGCCTCCGCCTCGATGGAGCGCCGCACCGCCTTGGCGATGAGCATGTCCTTTATGGCCCGCAGTTTCATCTCATCCTCGGTGAGGAGCTGGATCTTGGCCTCCTTGCGATCCAGATCGATCTGGGTCTTGGAACCGCGAAAGTCGAAACGGGTCGCAATCTCTTTCTTCACCTGGTTGACCGCGTTGTCCATCTCCTGCATGTCGACGCGGCTGACTATGTCGAAGGACGGCATTCCTCTTCCTCCTTGAGCGAGAAGCGCAGGACTCTCAGCATACCGCAGCGCGGGTATCTGCGAGCGAGGGAAGCCACCGGGGCCAGCCGGGACGCAGGTTACGGACAGGTGGGTGGCAGCCGGCGCCCTACCCTGATACACTCCCCGGCATGTCGCCTGACGGAAAACGGAAGGGCGCCGCGGGTTTCTTGCAGGCGCAAGAACTGCCCGCAGCCCTGAGGTCACGAGCAGCGCATCTCGCCGCATGGGTGATGGTCGCGGCCCTCCTCGGCAATCTCATCGCCGCCGTTCTCCCCTTCCCGGTACTCGGTCCCAGCGCCGCTTACGCCGCGTCGTCCAGCCTCGCGTCGGCCCAGGCCGAGCTGAAGAAAGCCAAGGCCGAGCTGAAGGCTGAGCAGGCCCGACTGGACAAGCTGGCCCAGAAACAGGCCGACGCCGAGACCAGCCTCGAGAAGACCCGCATGCGCATCGAAGAGGTGCAGGCCAAGACCGAGAAAGCTCAGGCAGGCCTGGCCAAGCTGCAGACCCAGCTCGCCGGCCGGCTCGCCGAGATCTACAAGAATCGCGGATCAGATGCTCTGAACGTACTGGGCGTCGATCTTCTCCAGCGACGACACCTCTCTAGACGCCGTCATCGAGCGGCTGGCCATGGTGACCCACGTCGTCCAGAGCGACAACCAACTGGTGGCCGATGTTCGGAATACGCTCGCGGAGCTCGATCAGCTCGCCGCCGATCTCGCGGCCACGAAGGCCGCCGAGACAGCCCAATCCGCTCAGTTCGCGGCCGCCACCGAGGCGACGCTCCAGGCCCTGGAGGGCTCCAAGGACACCTACAACCAGCTCCGGGCTCGGGTGGCGACGCTTCAAGCGGAGGAGCGCAAGCGCCAGGAAGAGGCGCGGAAGGCCGCGGCAGCAAAGGCGGCGGCAGCCAAGGCGGCGGCGGAGGCCAAGGCGGCAGCGCTCAAGGCCGCGGAAGCGAAGGCCGCGGCCGCCAAGAAGAGCACCACCACCACGAAGGCTCAGACTCCCAAGACCACCAACACCACCAGCCATTCCTCGAGCGGGACCACACAGCCCAACGCCGGCCGATCCGGCCGTCGACACGAGCGCGGGGTGGGTGTTCCCCGTGCAGGGCCCCAACAGCTTCGTCGACACCTGGGGCGCTCCCCGCTCAGGTGGGCGGAGCTCACAAAGGCACCGACATCATGACCGCCCGCAACACGCCTTTGGTGGCGGTCGTGGACGGGGTCATCCGCAGCACCAGCCCCACCGATTCAGGGCTGGGCGGCATCACCATCTGGCTCAAGGGCGATAACGGCAACACCTACTACTATGCCCACCTGTCGTCGATCAAGAGCGGCATCAAGAGCGGTGTCCGCGTCACTGCCGGCCAAGTGATCGGCTACGCGGGAAACACCGGGAACGCCAGCGGCGGCGCCGTCCATCTGCACTTCGAGATCCACCCCGGGGGCGGGGCGGCGGTCGACCCCTATCCCACTCTGATCAAGTACCGCTGATCGGAGTCACCGCTCCTCCCGGGCTGCGCCCGTTGCTCGCGTAGCAGCCACCGGGACGCAGTGAGGGCCGTCGGCCAGGTAGGCGATCGCCGGGCTGCGTCCCAGCGCCGCCTCAGATTCCCGGCAGGCTCGGGCGACCGCGGCCTGCACGAACTCGCGCCACCGCGTCGTTCCCGGCGTCGGTTCCCCGGGCCGGTTCCGCACGCCTCCGAGAGCAAAGGCGCAGGGTCGGCGCACGGCAGGATCGCGTAGTCGCGCCGGTGGCGTCTGCGGACTGAAGTAGAAGAGATTGCCGTGAGGGTACGCGGGCGAGCAGCTTGGCCCACATCTGCACCTCCCACTGGTCGTGGACGAACTGCCACCCGTCGCCCTGGATCAGGCGAGTGAACTCCTCGGGACCGACCTTGTCGAGCAGTCCGAGCATCCTGCGGTAGGGCTCCGTGCCTATCGGGTCGGGCTCGGTGGTGTCCGCGACCACGACCAGGTAGCCCCCGTCCCTGACCGCCCTCGCGCCGACGCACGCCGCCTTCGCCACCTGATAGTGGTTGACGCCGACGTGCCCCCCATGGGTGACGACGACGTCGTAGAGACGGTCGAGGGGGAGCTGGGAGAAGCTGCGCAGATGATCGACCGCGGCCAGGTGCGCCTCTTCCATCTCGCCGGCGAAGACACCCGCCGTCCTGCCGTCCTGACGGATGGTCGCGTTGAGTATGAAGTCGGCCTGGGCCATGCGGGCGATCTCCAGGGACAGCTCGTGGCAGGGATTGCCGTCGAGGACGAGGTCGGCCACCCGGTCGTCCGCCAGCACTGCCGGCCCGTGGAACTCCCTCACGCTCTCCACGTTCAACAGCCCGGGGCAGATGCTCTTGCGACCCCCGGAGGCACCGGCCATGAAGTGAGGCTCGACCACGCCGGTGAGGATCCTCAGGTCCGCGTCCACGTACTCGCGGTTCATGGACACCTCGACCCCGTGAACGGTCCGGCCGACGCGGACCAGCGCTTCCCGGTCGGCCGCGTCGTGGCAGCGGAGGCGTACCCCCGACCGGGACACCCGCTCGTCCAGCATGGCCGCGCATCTCGGCGTCGTCGAGCACCCGGTGGGTGCCGGTGGCGACCAGCACGGTGACGGATTCGGGAGCGAACCCCGCGCTCAAGAGGACTCTCGATCAGGGGCCAGAGGATGCCGCCCGCGCCCCGGTAGGGCGCCGGGCGGGTGTTGTCCGACACCACGACGACCACCGACGGCCGGGCCGTCCTGCGCGAGCTTCTCCCGACACAACTCGGCGAGAGGCGCGCAGCCCGATGGGGGCGGAGAGCGCCGCCGACACCGCCGCCGGCACGTCGGCCAGCGGCCTCCGGCTCGCGAAGGCGCAGAACATCCGTGCCGGCGGAAACACCAGATCGGTCGAGAACGACCGCAGCCGCAGAGGGACCGAGCGTCCGCCTTCGCGCGCTCCCCGCATCAGGCGACCGTGGTCCCCAGAGATTCGGCCAGTCCTCCCCACTCTTCGTAGAGTGCGGCGATCTCTTCGCGGAGAACCGCGGCCTCGGCGGAGGCAGTGCCGAGAAGCTCGTAGTCGGAGAAATGGGCGGGATCGCTCAGCGTGGCGGCCACGGCGGACTGCCGCTCTTCGGCCAGAAGTATGCGCCTCTCCACCTTGCGATACCGACTCTGCAGCTCTTTGCGTTCCTTGTAGCCCAGCTCGACCGTCACCGCCCTGCCCCTGCCCGCCCGGGCCGCGCCGCAGCCGGGCGCCAGGGCCGGCGCCGGGTCGAAAGGACGGGCGGCGCCGGCGCGTCCACCGGCGGCTTCGCGGAGACCGCCGTCTCCTGCGCCTTCTTCCACTGGTAGTACTCCCAGTCGCCCGGGTAGTGGGTCAGACGGCCATCGCGCACTTCGATGATCTTGGTGCCGATGGCGTTGATCAGATGCCTGTCGTGGCTGATGAAGACCACCGAGCCCTCGAACTGGCGCAGCGCCTCGGTGAGGACCGCGCGCGAGTCCATGTCCAGGTGGTTGGTCGGTTCATCGAGCAGGAGTAGCCCCGCGGGATCTATCAGCATCCGGGCCAAGGCCAGCCGGGCTTTTTCCCCTCCGGAGAGCACGCCCACCTTCTTGGTCACGTCGTCCTCGCCGAAGAGGAAGGTGCCCAGATAGCTGCGCACCTCGGGCAGGCGTCCGGCCGGGCCGGCGGCTTCTTCCATGGTGTTGAGCACCGTCCGGTCGGGATGGAGGACCTCCAATTGATGCTGGGCGAAGTACTCCCGGCGCACGTTGTGGCCCAGCTTGATCGAACCGCCGTCTGGCTCGATGACCCCGGCCAGGAGCTTGAGCAGCGTGGATTTACCCGCTCCGTTGGGCCCCACCAGGGCGATCTTCTCGCCCCGCTCGATGACCAGGTCGAGCCGCTTGTAGACCACGTTGTCGCCGTAGGCCTTCCGGACGTGCCTGACCTCGGCCACCACCCGGCCGGTGCGCGGAGGTTGGGGGAAGCGGAACTTGATGGTCTTGCGCTCCAGGGTGGGGGCGTCGATCCGCTCGGTGCGCTCGATCTGCCGGATCTTCTGCTGGACCTGCTTGGCCTTGGTGTTCTTGGCCCGGAAGCGGCGGATGAAACTCTCGGCCGCGTCGATCTCGCGCTGTTGGTTCTTGGCCGCGTTGACCAGCGCCTCGTACCGCTGCCGCTTCTCAGCTTCGTAGTGGTCGTAGTCACCGGCATAGAGATCGATGATCCCCCGGTCGAGATCGGCGATGTGGGTGACCATGCGGTTGAGGAAGTAGCGATCGTGGCTGATGACGATGAGCGCTCCCGGCCAGGTGAGCAGGAACTCCTCCAGCCAGAGCGAGACTCTCCAGGTCGAGGTGGTTGGTGGGCTCATCCATGAGGAGGAGGTCGGGCTGCTCCAGGAGAAGACGAGCCAGGGCGACCCGCATCCGCCAGCCCCCGGAGAGCTCGGCGATAGGCCGGTCGAAGTCGTCTCTCGCGGAAGCCCATGCCGCGCAGGATGGTCTGAGCCCGAGTCTCCAACTCGTAGCCGTGCGCGCTCTCGAAGGCGGTCTGGATGGCACCCAGCTCCCGCAGCAGCTCGTCGGGATCGACGCCGGCCGCTCCGGCAGTCGGCCGGCCGGCGTCGGCAGCGCCGCGCGGCCGCGGGCGCCGCTCGCGGCGCCGTAGGCATGGCTGAGCTGCTCGCCCAGTTCGGCCATGCGACGCTCCGCCGAAAGGACATCCAGATGCGAAGCCAGCACCTCGTCGATGACCGCGTGGTGGGCGATCTCCTCGATCTCCTGAGGCAGGAAGCCGATGCGCAGGTCTTTGCGCGCACTGATCTCTCCCCCGTCGAGCGACATCTCGCCGACGATGAGACGCAGTAGGGTGGTCTTGCCGGCGCCGTTGGGTCCCACGAGGCCCACGCGCATGCCCGGCTTGACGTGCAGGCTGGCTCCGTCGAGCACGGCCTGAGCGCCGAAGGATTTGGAGATGTCGGTGAGATGCAGCATCAGACCGGTAGGATAGCAGCCAGGGAGCTGCCTGCCCCTGCGCCAAGCGCTGATCCTCCCTCAGCGAAAAGAAATGCGCCCACCCTCACTGAGAGGATGGGCGCACATCACGGAGGCCTTGCTGCTGTCGCTACTACTTCGTCCAGAACGCGCGCCCGGGCGCGAACACGACGGCGTACCGGAAGGTCTCGCCACCCAAGGGGGTGAAGTTGTGAACGCTGCCCTTGGACACCCACAGAGCGTCCCCGGGCTCGACGACGTAACTCTCGCCGTCGACGATGGCTTCGGCGCGGCCGGAGAGGCCGTAGAAGACGTGATCTTCGTCGGCATGGATGTCGTCCAACGCGCGACCGACGAGCGGGTGCAGTTCGGTGATGCCGAATTCGCACTGCGCCCCAGGGCAGCTCTTGGGATTGACCATGGGCCAGGCGAAACAATTTTCGTGGAGGGGCACTTTGTCGTTCCACGGGGTGTCCCTGTTGATCTTGACGAGCTTGGCTGCCATGGAAGTGATCCTCCTTATCGCCGATGCCCTTAGTTGGCCTGCGGATATGCTTCCGCGATTAAACCACCCATCGCCCGAGCCAAGCAAGGACTTGTCCCGCAGAGTGGAACACGGTTCCGTTATTCGTCCCAGAACAGCTCTTTGTCCGAGCCGGGAGCCACACCCAACTCGGCCGCGGTGCCCAACAGCCGCCGGATCGCCTCCTCGCCCTCGGGGCCGTAGTCACGGGTGAACTCGTTCACGTACAGGTCGATGTGAGCCTGACACACGGCAGGATCCATCTCTTGAGCATGTTCGCGGATGTATTCGAGAGCCGCGGCCGGGATGAGCGGACGCATGTTCGACGCTCGCGCGGACGGCGCGCTCCACCTCGGCCTGGAGTCGCTCGCTCCAGGGACCGAGACACGGCGATCGCGCCGAGGGGGATGGGCAGCCCGGTGGTCTCTTCCCACCACTCCCCCAGGTCCACCAGCCGGCGCAGACCATACGACCCAAAGGTGAACCGGCCTTCGTGGATGATCACGCCCGCGTCCACCTCGCCCGATGCCACCGCGGGCATGATGCGATCGAAAGGCATGACTACCGTGTTCGTGACCCCGCCGGCGAAGAGTCCCAGGAGCAGCGCGCCGGTGGTGAGCTCCCCCGGGATGGCCACCCGGGCCCGGCCGAGATGGTCCACAAGGGCAGCCACCCGCTGGACGGAAGGCGCCGGACGCAGCCAAGAATCTTTCCGCGCGACCACCAGCGGACCGCAGCCCCGCCCAAGGGCTCCTCCGGCGTGCAGGAGAGCGTACCTCTCCCGGAGATGGGCGAACGCATGCATCGAGACCTTGATGACGTCCGCCTCTCCCTTCAAGGCCAGTCGATTGAGCGTGTCGATGTCCTCGAGTCGTTCTTCGACGGGCGGCGCTCCGGGAATCAGGCCATGGACCCAGGCGTGGAAGATGTAGGTGTCGTTCGGACAGGGAGAATAGGCGAGGCGTAGGTGATCCATGTCAGGCCTTGCCGGCATCCTGGGGTGCCGAGCCCGGGCCACCGGATGGGCGCACGGACGGCCTTCGGCGCGTGGCGCACCCGTCGACGAGAGGGGCAACCTGTCGAGGGCCGCCGCTACGGCGAGCGCGGCCCGCGCCGCCACCGCCACGGCCCGGTCCATCTCCCACGAGGCCCGGTCCCGGTCGACGACCAGGTTGCTGATCCCCCTGACCTCCAGGAACGGCACGCCGTACAGGGCGCAGATGTGGGCCGCGGCAGCTCCTTCCATGGATTCCGCCACCGCTCCCCACCTGCGCGCCACTTCTTCGCCCTCGGCCAGCAGCCCCGTGACCCGAGACGCGGTCACGCATGGCCCGGTGACCACTCTGGGACGAGGCTCAGGCCAGAGCCGCGGCCTCGATCGCCGCGGCCGCGGCCCGCACCAGGCGCGCGTCCAGGGGGAAGTCACCGCCCAGCTCGCGGCCGTTCACGCGGGCCAGCGGTAGCCCCAACTCTTCGGCCGACAGCCAGCCGGCGGGGCTGGAACTGCCGGTATCGGAGTAGATCTCCTCGGTGGCGATGACGATATCGCCGACCCGCGCGCCCAGCGCCCGCTGCGCGCCGATCTCCTGCCCCATGCGGAGGAACGCGCCGCCCACGCCCACCTGCAGGACGAGCAGACGGCTTTGGCCTCATGGCCTGCAGAAGGCAGGTGAGCACGTGCGCAGCGTTGGCCTTGTCGCATCCGCTGATAGCCAGCGTCGTCGGCACCGGTCTCGGCGGCGACTCGGCCGCGCATGCCGGGCGCGCGCTCGCGGTCGAGTCGGCCCACGAAGAGCTTCTTCGTGGCCACGCACATACGGCTCAGGTGCCAGCAGCGCGCCCAGCAGCGGCTCGGCCTCACCCTCGGTCGCCGTCAGGAGCACCAGCCGGCAACCGCGCGTGGCCTGGCGGAGGGCCTCGCAGCCCTCCAGATCCACTAGGCGCCTTCCAGAAGCAGGAGGTCGGGGTCTTCGAGGTAGCCGATGACCAGGTTGAGGAAACGAGTCGCCTCGGCGCCGTCGATCAGCTGGTGGTCGATGGTGAGAGACAGGGGGAGCATCAGACCGGGTCACCACCTGTCCCTCGCGAACCACCGGTAGTTCACGGACGCGGCCCATCCCCAGGAGGGCCACCTCGGGATAGTTTGTGACCGGCGTGGCGAAGGTGCCTCCCACGGCCCCGTAGTTGCTGATGGTGAACGTGCCCCCGTGGAGATCGCGCAGATCGAGACGGCGCTCATCGGCTCGGTCGACCAGATCGACGATCTCTTCCGCGATATGGAAGATGCTCTTCTGGTCGGCGTCCTTGATGTTGGGGACCACCAAGCCGTTCTTCGTGTCGATCGCGATGCCGATGTTGTAGTAGCGCTTGAGCACGAACTCATCGCCCGATTCCTCCAGGACCGCGTTGAGCCGGGGGAAACGCTTGAGAGCGGCCGTGCACGCTTTGACCACGAACGCCAGATAGGTCAGGCGCACTCCGCGCTCCGCTGCGATGGTGCGCTCCTTCTCCCGGATGCGCTTGATGATGGTGACGTCAGCTTCGTCCATGGTCGTCACCTGGGCCTGCTTGGCCACCGATTCGGCCATGCGTTTGGCCATGGTCCGCCGGACCCCCCGAAATGCGACCCGTTCTACCTGACCGAAAGCGTCCTGCTCGATGATGCCCCCCATGATCGGCCCCACGACCGAGGGTTCGGCGGCCGGGGGCGCCGGACGACGAGCGACGGCGGCGCGGCGGCGCCCGGATGGCGCTGCCGGCGCGACGACGCCGGGGGCAGCGGCGACCGGCGCGGCCTGCCGCCGCCGGCCGAGCGCCCGCGGTCGCCGCGGCGCCGGGCACGGTCACTCCGTAAGCCATGGCTTCGGCGACGTCCTCCACGTCCTGCTTGAGGATGCGACCGCCGGGACCGGTGCCGCGGATGAGGGCAAGATCCACCCCGAGCTCCTGGGCCAGGGCGCGGACGGACGGCATCGCAAGCACGGTGACGTCGGTCGCTCGGGGGGAAGTCGGCGGCGCGGCTGCGCCGCGACCGGCGGAGAAGCGTGGGCCGTGACCTCCGGCCGGCTCCTCTTCCGGCGCCTCCTCCAGCCGGCCCACCACCGAACCGGTATAGGGCTCGGCTTCTCAGGGACGTCCGCGGCGGGCGCCGGGAGGGATTCGACGGGCGGAGGCGCCGCCGGCGCGGGCCCGCTGGCCGCCGCCGGCCGCGCTGGCCGCGCGTCCGCGCCGGCACCGCGGCCGCGCCCTCTTCGATGGTCACCACCACGTCGCCGACCTTGACGATGTCGCCCTCAGCCGCGTGCAGCCGGGCCACCCGGCCGGCCCGCGGCGACGGCAGCTCCACCACCGCCTTGTCGGTCTCCATCTCGGCCAGGGTCTGGTCTTCGGCGACGAGATCGCCCTCTTTCACTTTCCAGGCGAGAAGCTCGCCCTCGGTGATCCCTTCACCAATGTCGGGGAATCTGAATTCGTAGGCCATGGCTTACCCCCTCTTCCCGGTGGACTCCGCTAACCGCTCTTGCCCGCCTCCTTGTGACGAGCCACGTTGCCCACCCTCAACTTGCGGATCTGCTTCTTCAACTCTTCCTCGGTCAAGAACTCGTCGTCGCGAGCCCGGTCGTGATGAACCATCTCATCCAGGCGCCGCATGAGCTTAGCGGAGGGGCCATGCTCCATCGCGCTGTATCCGACGAGGAGAAGCTCGTAGAGGTAGATGAAGTCGGGGAGGTTGAGCAGGTGCTTGACCAACCCCTGCACCTTCGCGTTCTTGACCGCCGAGACCGGCTGAGCAGCCAAGCCCAGGCTATGAGCGGCAAGCCACGCATAGAGGAACGCGTTCGACAGCGACGACTCGAAGATCGAGTCGCCCTTTTGCTTCGAATACCGGGCATTCATGGGCAGGCCCACGCGCCGCCGCGTGTCCCCCAAGACGAGGATGTCGACCGGCGCGAGAGGGCAATCCAACCGTCCGTGTGTTTCCACGGTCCAGGGAGGGCCCTGCCACTCCTCTCTGGTGGCCTCCAGAGCGTAGAAGTCGCTGTCGGCCCAATCGTCGACGATCTTCTTGATTGCCGTGCGCAGGCCCAAGTCCTTGACCACCAAGAACTCCACGGGCTGCATGTTGAAGCCGGTGGGCGCCCAGCGGGCGACCTCAAGTAGCTTCTCGACCATCTCGTCCGGTACCGGGTCGGGCTTTATCGCCCGGATGGTGCGGCGACCCTTGACCAACTCGAGTAACTCCTCGTGCTGCATGCGGCCCCTCACTCGCTCACTCGTTGACCTTGTCCGCCTCCACGTGACGGGCCACATTGCCCGCCCGCAGCTTCACGATCTGCCTGCGAAGCTCTTCCTCGCTCAGGAACTCGTCGTCCGCGGCCCGTTCGTAGTGCACCATCTCGTCCAGGTGCCTCATGAGCTTCGCCGACGGCTCGCCCTCCATCGCGCTGTACCCGACCAGGAAGATGTCGTAGATGTAGATGAAGTCGGGAAGGTTGAGCAGGTGCTTGACCAGCCCCTGCACCTTCGGGTACTTGACCCCCGACACCGGCTGGGCGGCCAAGCCCAGGCTGTGGGCGGCGAGCCACATGTACATGAACGCGTTGGAGAGCGACGACTCGAAGATGGAGTCGCCTTTCTGCTTCGAGTAGCGGGCGGCCATCGGCAGGCCCACGCGCCGCCGGGTATCACCCAGTACCAGGATGTCCACCGGAGCCAGCGGGCAATCCCAGCGCCCGTGGGTCTCGATGGCCCAGGGCGATCCCTGCCATTCTTCCCGGGTGGCTTCCAGCGCGAAGAAGTCGCTGTTCTTGTAGTCGTCGACGATCTTCTTGATGCCGGTGCGGAGCCCCAGGTCTTTCACCACCAACATCTCGAGAGGCTGCATGTTGAAGCCGGTAGGCGCCCAGCGGGCGGCCTCGAGGAGCTTGTCGACCAGGTCGTCCGGGATGGGATCGGGCTTGATCGCCCGCAGCGTGCGCCGGCCCTTGATCAACTCGAGGAACTCCTCGTACTGCACGGTGGACTCCTTTGCTAGAACTGGATGGCTTCTTTGATGGCCTCCACGACCCTGTCCACATCGGGCTGGAAGTAGTCCTCCAGTTTGGCCAACGGAGGAATCGTATCGAATCCGGTGATACGCAGCACCGGGGATCTGAGATGGAGAACCGCCCGTTCCATGATCTGGGCCGATATCTCCGCCCCGAATCCGCAGCTCCGGGGGGCCTCGTGGACCACGACCGCCCGGCCCGTCTTTGCCACGCTGGCGATCACGGTCTCGAAGTCGAACGGCGACAACGTCCGCACGTCGATGATCTCCACGTCGGCAGCGCCTTCGGCTTCCAGACGCTGAGCCGCTTCCTTCAGGGTACGCACGTGGGCTCCCCAGGCCAGCGCCGTCACGTCCCGGCCCTCGCGCACCACCCGGGCTTTGCCCAGCGGGAGGGTGTACGGTTCCTCGGGCACGTCCGCCTTGATGGCCCGATAGATGCGCGCCGGCTCCATGAACACCACCGGATCGGGATCGCGTACCGCGGCGGCCAAGCAGGCCCTTGGCCTCGTACGGATCGGCAGGTATGACCACCTTGAGCCCGGGCACGTGGGCGAACACCGCCTCCATGCTCTCGGAGTGATGCTCCAACGCCCGTATCCCGCCGCCGTAGGGCATCCGCACGACGAGTGGGACCGTGAACTGACCCCGGCTGCGATTGCGCATGCGCGAGGCATGAGAGACCAACTGGTCGTAGGCCGGATACGAGAAGCCGGAGAACTGGATCTCGGCCACCGGACGGTAGCCGGCGATGGCCATGCCGATCGCCATCCCCACGATCCCCGACTCCGCCAGGGGCGTGTCGATGACCCGCTCCTCGCCGAAGCGCTCCACCAGGCCGTCCGTGACCCGGAACACTCCCCCGTCCCGGCCCACGTCCTCACCGAGCACGATGACCTTGGCGTCGAGCTGCATCTCTTGAAGGAGAGCCTGGTCGATGGCCTCCACCATGTTCAGACGCGCCATGTCAGCGCCTCCTCGCCAAGCGGGCCATCAACTCCGCCTGCTGCTCGACCAACTGCGGGGTCATCTCCGCGTAGACGTGCTTGAAGATCTCCTCCGGTCCCGGCGGGGGGATCGCTTCGAAGGCGGCCACGGCTTCGGCCACCTTCTGATCGGCCTCGGCGACCGTGTTCGCCGCGGCGGCGTCGTCGAGGAGCCCGGCCGCCCGCATGTACCGGGCCAGCCGCTCGATCGGGTCCCGCTGCCGCCACGTCTCCACTTCCTCCTCCGAGCGGTAGCGACGGGCATCGTCGGAGGTGGTGTGGTCGGTCACCCGGTACGTGTGCGCCTCGATGAGCGTGGGCCCCGACCCGGCGCGGGCGCGATCCAGGGCCTCAGCGGTCACCCGGTAGACCGCGAACACATCGTTGCCGTCGACCTGCACACCGGGCATGCCGTAGGCGAGCGCCTTCTGCGCCACCGTACTGGAGGCGGTCTGCTTGGTGTAGGGAAGGGAGATGGCGTACTGGTTGTTCTGACAGAAGAACACCACCGGGACCTGAAAGACGCCGGCCATGTTCATGGCCTCGCTGAAATCGCCCTCCGAGGTCGCTCCCTCCCCGAAGAAGGTGAGCACGGCCACCTTCTCGCCGGCCTGCTTCATCGCCCAGGCGATGCCGACGGCGTGCAGCATGTGCGTGCCCACCGGTATGGCCACCGGGAGCGTCCGCAGCTCCCGGGGAAAGGCGGCGCCCCGCTCGTCCCCGCTCCAGAACTGAAGGAGTTGCTCCATAGTCAGGCCGCGCAGCAGGAGCGCCCCCGTCTCCCGAAATGCCGGGACCAGCCAATCGTCCGGCCGGAGCGCGAAGCGCCGCTCCCACCTGGGCCCCCTCCTGGCCCGCCACCCGGGCGAAGGTACCCAGCCGTCCCTGGCGCTGCAGCTTGAACATGCGCTCGTCGAACTGCCGGGTGAGCACCATATGCTCGTAGAAGCGTTTGATCTGCTCCGGCGAAAGCGCGGGCATGAGGGCTTCATCGACAGCACCCTCCAGGTCCAGCACTTCCACTCGGTCTATCGAGTACGAGACCAGAGCACGGATCGGCACGTCCTCACCCCTTTCGTCGCGCGGGCCGGCACGCCCGCCCACTCAGTCTCAATCGGCTGGCGCCGTCCACGACCAGCACGGCCGCCCCTCGTATCGCTCCCCGGCGCAGGCGCTCAAGAGCCTCGTTCGCCTCCTCGAGCGGGAACAACTCCACTTCGGTCCGCACCGGCACCTCGGGAGCCAGAGCCAGGAAACCCTCCCCGTCCGACCGGGTCAAGTTGGCCACCGAACGGACCATCCGCTCTCCCCAGAGGATCTCGTACGGGAACGAGGGGATGTCGCTCATGTGGATGCCCCCGCAGACGACGACCCCGCCTTTGCCCACGGCCCGCAGGGCGACCGGCACCAACTCCCCGGCGGGCGCGAAGATGATGGCGGCGTCGAGTTCCTCGGGAGCGGCCTGAGACGTGTCGCCCGCCCACTCGGCCCCCATCTCCAGGGCGAACTCCTGGGAGCGCGTGTCGCCGGGACGGGTGAAGGCGAACACCCTGCGACCCTGGTGGCGAGCGACTTGGGTGACGATGTGCGCAGCCGCCCCATAGCCATAGATGCCGAGGCGCTCGGCCTCGCCGGTCATCATCAGCGAACGATAGCCGATGAGCCCGGCGCACAGCAGAGGCGCCGCTTGAGCCGGCGGGATAGCCGGACGGTATGGGGAATGCGAACCGGTGATCGGCCACGGCACGCTCGGCGAAGCCGCCGTCGATGTCATACCCGGTGAACTTGGCCTGGTCGCACAGGTTCTCGCGGCCGCTCAGGCAGTAGCGACAGCGGCCGCAGGTCCAGCCCAGCCAGGGAATGCCTACCCGCTCGCCCACGGCGGGGGCCGAGACGCCCTCACCCAGGGCGTCGACCGTGCCCACGATCTGGTGACCGAGAATGAGCGGCAGCTTGGGATGCTGCAGCTCGCCGTCGAGAATGTGCAGGTCGGTCCGGCAGATGCCGCACGCGTGAACCTTGACCCGCACCTGTCCCGGCCCGGGCGCGGGTGCGCGCACCCGCGCCACCCGCAACGGGCGTCCGGCGGATTCAAGAAGCATCGCCCGCATGAAGTCAGACACTCGCGCTCTTCCCCCGGCTCTGCCGCTGCGCCTAACCGACCACGCGCGGTCCGCCCTCCCGCCCGTCACGCGTGAACACCGACGGGCGTTGGAAGTGGACGTTCACGTAGTGATCCACGGCTCGATCGATCAAGCGCTCGGGATCGCGGTCGTAGATGATGGACGCACCGGTCTCCTTGTCGATGGCCTTGACCAGATCGGGGACGATGTCGGCGATGCCGCCACTGCCCTCGAGCACCCCGATCAACTTACCCTCGTCGTAGGCGATGGCAAACTCACCAAGGGTACCGGAGTGCCCGTTCACGATGATGACGATGTCACTGGAACGGATATTGACGATCTCCCGACCCATCAGGCCGCTGCCCGTGTAGATGAGCACGTCGAACCCGTCCACCGGCGAGTGGTAGACGTGGAGGTGCTCGTCGAGGCTCAGGGCCGGCGATATGCCCACCGAAAGGCCACCCACGCTCTGGGCCCCGCGGGCGCTCTCGAGAGGCAGACCGGGCGCCGAGCCGCTGATCAAGACCATCCCGCGCTCGGCCACGACGCGCCCCAGCTCGAAGGAGGCCGCACGCCCCTCGGGCGTGAAGCTCCCCGAGGCCGCTCCCATGACGCCCACCTTGAGGGCCATGGCCTTGATGTTCTTGGCATACCGCTCCGGATCGGAGTTGAAGAGGTCGCGATGCTCCTCCGAGCAGAACAGATAGATGCGCCCGTTGTAGAAGGAGGCGGCGTCGGCTTCGCGTTCTGATACCGTGGTGCCGCATACCGGGTCAGCGGTCACTCGGAGCCTCCTCCAGGTCGAAGGTCTCGTTCCTCTCGGCCACCACGACCCGGAAGTGCAACTGCTCCTCGAGAAGCTTCGCCAACGTCGTTGCGGCGGTCAATTCGCCATGGGTGAGGATCGTGAGCCGGGGCGGCTTGAAATGGGACGCCCAGGCGAGCAGCTGCCCTTGGTCGGCATGCGCCGAAAGTCCGGTGATCTCGTGGATGTGAGCCTTGACCGCGATCTCTTCTCCGAAGATCCGCACCAGCTTGTCGCCGTCGAGCAGGCGGCGGCCCAGGCTGTTCTGGGCCTGGAAGCCGACGATCACCACGTGCGCTTCGGGACGCCACAGGTTGTGCTTCAAGTGGTGACGGACCCGCCCCGCGTCGGCCATGCCGCTCGCCGAGATGATCACGATCCCCTTCTTCTCGTTCAGTGCTCTGGATTCGTCGGCGCTGGCAGTGTAGTGGAGCTGAGGGAAGTCGAAGATGCCGCCCGGCTCGCCCACCAGCTTCCAGGACTCTTCGTCGAACGCCTCCCTGTGGCGGCGAAAGACCTCGGTGGCCCGGGAGGCCAAGGGGCTGTCGACGTACACGGGCATGTCCAGTTGGTGCTTATCGAAGATCTCGCGCAGGAAGTAGAGCAGTTCCTGCGTGCGGCCCACGGCGAACGCGGGGATGATGACATTGCCTCCGTCGCGGTGAGCCTGCTCCAGGATGGCCGCCAACTCGTCCACCGGTTCTCCGTCGCGGACGTGCAGGCGGTCACCGTAGGTGGACTCCATGATCAGGTAGTCGGTCTGCTCCATCGATCTCTGGATCGCGCACGATCGGCTGGTCGGGCTGACCTACGTCACCGCTGAAGAGCACCTTGACCTGTCCGCCCTGCTCCTGCAGCCGCAGCTCCAAGAAAGCCGACCCCAGGATGTGCCCGGCATCGTGGAACACCACCGTCACGCCGGGAGCCAGTTCCGTGGGCACCTTGTACTCGACCGACTTGAACAGTCCGATCGCCTTGCGAGCGTCGTCCTGTGTGTACAGAGGTTCAGTGGATCCGCGCCCGGCTCTGCGAGCCTTCCGGGTGCGCCATTCCGCCTCGGTCTCCTGGATATACGCGGAGTCGAGCAACATGATCTCGGCCAGATCGCTCGTGGGCGCGGTGGTGTAGATCGGCTTTCGGAAGCCTTCCCTCACCAAGCGCGGGATCCTTCCGGAGTGGTCGATATGAGCGTGCGTGAGCAGCATGAAATCCAATTCCAGGGGATCGAACACGAAGGGAGCGAAGTTGAGAGCTTCCTCCTTGTCGCCCCCCTGGTGCATGCCGCAGTCCACCAGGAAACGAGTGGCCCCCACCTCGACCACGTAACACGATCCGGTGACTTCACGTGCTGCACCGCAGACCTGTAGGAACATCTGTCCTCCTCGAGCCGACCGACTGCTGAAGGTGAGCCGCGCATCGGCCCATCGCGCATACTGTCTCACACCGAGCCGAAGGGCGCCCGCAGACCGGTATGTTATATTATTCACAGCGCTGCCCTCCCCCGATTCGCGGCAAGAAGGGAAGGTGCGCTGTTGTCCTATAACAGGAAAAGCGGAGGAAGTTGTGGCGAACGAATCCCTGGACGAAAAGATCTTCGACGTGCCCGCCGAGTTCCAGAAGACGGCCTGGATATCGAGCATGGAGCAATACGAGGCGATGTACAGGCGTTCTCTCGATGACGCCGACGCCTTCTGGGCTGAGGAAGCCGAGAAGAGGCTGCACTGGTTCAAGAAGTGGGATCACGTTCAGAACCACAGCTTCGCGGACGCCAAGATCCGTTGGTTCGAAGGCGGCAAGCTCAACGTCGCCTATAACTGCCTCGACCGCCATCTGGATACACCGGTAGCCGACAAGGTCGCCTACTACTTCGAGGGCGACTCTCCCGATTCCATCCGCACCATCACCTACCGGCAATTGTGGGAAGAGGTCACCAAGTTCGCCAACGTCCTCAAGAAGAAGGGCGTCAAGAAGGGCGACCGGGTCGTCATCTACCTGCCCATGATCCCCGAGCTTCCCGTCGCGATGCTCGCGTGCGCGCGCATCGGCGCCATCCACTGCGTAGTGTTCGGCGGCTTCTCCTCCGACTCGCTCCGTGACCGGGCGGTCGACGCCGGCGCGATCGTCATGATCACTGCCGACACCGGCCTCCGCGGTGGCAAGCAGGTGCCGCTCAAGTCCGCGGCCGACGCGGCCCTCCTCGAAAGCCCGGCCGTCAAGTCGTGCATCGTGGTCAAGCACACGGGCGCCGACAACATCAACTGGGTCGACGGCCGCGACAGCTGGTACCACGAAGAACTGGCCGCTCCGGACATCACTACCGATTGCCCGTGCGAAGAAGTGGATGCCGAAGATCCGCTCTTCATCCTCTACACGTCCGGCTCCACCGGCAAGCCGAAGGGCGTCATGCACACCACCGGAGGCTACCTCCTCTTCGCCGGCATGACCCACGAACTGATCTTCGACTACCATCCCGAGCACGTGTACTGGTGCACGGCCGACATCGGCTGGGTGACGGGCCATACCTACATCGTCTACGGTCCGTTGTGCAACGGGGCCACGGGCATCCTGTTCGAGGGCGTCCCCAGCTACCCCAACCCCGACCGCTTCTGGTCCGTGGTGGAGAAGTACAAGGTCAACGTGTTCTACACCGCCCCGACCGCCCTGCGCGCCATCGCCCGCGAGGGTGACGATTGGGTCAAGAAGCACGACCTCTCCTCGCTCCGGGTCCTGGGAACGGTGGGCGAGCCCATCAACCCCGAAGTGTGGCTGTGGTATCACGACCTCATCGGCGGCGGGCGCTGCCCCATCGTCGATACCTGGTGGCAGACCGAGACCGGCGGCATCCTCATCACTCCGCTGCCCGGCGCCATGAAGATCAAGCCGGGTTCGGCCACCCTCCCCTTCTTTGGGGTGGAGCCGTGCATCGTGGACGAGGATGGCAACGAGATCACCGGTCCCGGCGTGGGCAACCTGTGCATCAAGCGCCCCTGGCCGGGCATGATGCGCGGTGTCTACAACGATCCCAAGCGCTTCCGCGAGACCTACTTCGTCCAGTACCCGGGCAAGTACTTCACCGGTGACGGCTGCCGCCGCGACGAAGACGGCTACCATTGGATCACCGGCCGGGTGGACGACGTCATCAACGTCTCCGGTCACCGCATGGGCACCGCCGAGGTCGAATCGGCGCTGGTGAGCCACGACTCCGTGGCCGAAGCCGCCGTGGTAGGCATGCCTCACCCCATCAAGGGCCAGGGCATCTACGCCTACGTGACCCTCAACGCGGGGATCGAGCCCTCCGACGAGCTCAAGAAGGCACTGGTCAAGCACGTCCGTACCGAGATCGGTCCTATCGCCACTCCCGACGTCATCCAGTGGGCCCCCGGCCTACCCAAGACGCGCAGCGGCAAGATCATGCGCCGTATCCTCAAGAAGATCGCGGCCAACGAGGTCGGCGATCTGGGCGACACCTCCACCTTGGCCGACCCGAGCGTGGTCGACAACCTGGTGGCGAACCGGCAGCAGTAGCAGCCTGCGACACCGAGACGATCAGGGAGGGGCCGGGTTCACCCCGGCCCCTCCACACCGCGGATGCGGCCCGCATCCGCGGTTCGCCGAGCAGCCCGAAGCGACCCATTGGCGAGCCCACCACTCGTGCGCCGCGCCGCCTGCGCACGCCGCTCCTCCCCTACGGCAGCAAGAAGGTCCCCTTCCGGTACTCCTCCGGCCACAGGGGCACGAGCGTGGCGTCCTGGATTTGCGCGATGAATAGGCGGGCGCCCCGATTCTGACCGGCGCCGTCGAATGTGAGCACGGATTGGGGAAGCACCATGTGCTCTCCCGCGGGCATCGCGGTGGTGGCCAGCGCCAGCCGCAACTGCTCTGGATCTGCCGACCCGCCCCGCTCCAGGGCGTTTGCCAGCAGCCACACCGCCTGGTAGGCATAGAGGCCGGCGGCGCTAAGCGGCCGACCGGAAGCGGCGCCCATCGCTTTCTCCAGCTTACTCGCGGACGCGCCGGGGCTGTACTCCAGTTCGGTGAGCATCCCCTGGGCAGCGGCACCCGCCCGAGCGATAAAAGCCGGGTCGCTCACTCCTCCGGCCGCGTCCAGCACTGGAAGACCTAGACGCGATTGCTGCGCCCCCTGCGCGATGAGGATGGCGTCGCTCAGATAGGTGGCGGTCAAGACCGCCTGAGCCTCACCGGCCTTGATTTGAAGGATCTCGTTGTGAAGGTCCGCTTGGTCCGCCGGATACGACAGGTCGGCGACCACCTCGATACCGGCTTCCTCCAGGTACTTCCGCTGGCCGGCCGCGGTCGCTTGTCCGAATGCGCCGTCTTCGTGAAGAAGCGCCACCTTCGTGACCACCAGACCACCGAGGGACGAAGGATCGGCCAGGAAGCGAACCTGGTCGCGCGCATACCAGTCGGCCTTGGCAGCAAGTCTGAAGGTGTACTTGAGCCCTCGCTCGGTGATCGCATCGGCCGCCGCCGAGCTAACGATAAAGGGCACGCGGAGACTTTCGGCGGCCTCAGTGGCAGGCAGGGCGACGGTGGACTGGATAGCGCCCACCACCGCGCATACGCCTTCCTCCTCTACCAGTCGCCGCACCTCGCCGGCTCCGACCTCCGGGTCGCCCTGCGAGTCGGCCTCGACCAGGACCAGCGACGCCCCCCCGAGCGCGCGGATGCCCCCTGAGGCGTTGACCTCCTCCACCGCCAGTCGCAGGCTCTCGATGCTGGCTTGCCCCTGCGCGGCCAGATCGCCGGTCAGAGGGAACAGCGCGCCCACCCTGATCACGCCCGGGTCCTCCGTGGTGCTGGTCGATGAAGTCCCAGCCTCGCTCGTGGCAATGGTGGTCGAACTCCGCGCCTCGCTCGCGGCGCTCGTACTGGTCGCGGCAGCGGTCGTGGCCGTGGCCAAGGTATCCCCGCCCGCGCAACCCCCGGACAAGAGAGACAGACCGAGTAGGAGCCAGGCGAGCCCCGCGGCCGACGCCGTCCGTGCCCGCACTCTCTACCTCACCACGAGGTTTACCAGTCGACCCGGGACCACCACCTCTTTGACCAGTGTCTTCCCCTCCAGGTACTTCGCCACGCCCGGTAGGGCCTTGGCGGCAGCCAGGACATCCGGCGCAGCCGCGTCCGTGGCCACCTCGACCCGATCGCGCACCTTGCCGTTGATCTGCACGGCCAGCTCGACCGTCTCCTCCACCAAGAAACGCGGATCGGCCTCCGGCCAGGGCGCGTCCCATATGGCGTGGTGGCCCATCATCTCCCACAGCTCGGCGCCCATGTGAGGGGCGAAAGGCTCCAACAGGCGCACCATGGTCTCGAGCGCGCAGCCCAGGACCCGGCGTCCGCTCTCGGTATCCGCCAAGCCCGCCGCCCGCGCGGAGGCGATCTCGTTGTTGAGCTCCATGATGGCGGCCAAAGCCGTGTTGAAGTGAAAACGCACTCCGATGTCCGCGGTGGCCTTCTGGACGACCTGGTTGGTCTTCACCAGCAGAGCGCGCTCTGCCGCGTGACAGGACGGACTCGTCGAACGACCACACCCGCTGCTCCGAGCTCCCGTCCGCGCCTCCGCCGCCCAGCAAGCCCTCGTCCAGCGCTTCGGTCACCTGCCGCCACACCCGGCCCAGAAAGCGGTAGATGCCTTCGATCCCCTGGTCGTTCCACTCGCCGTCGCTCTCCCCCGGGCCCATGAAGAGGATGTAGCAGCGCAGCGAGTCGGCCCCGTACTTGGCCACGTGCTCGTCGGGATTGACCACGTTGCCCTTGCTCTTGGACATCTTGGCGCCCTTGTAGTAGATCATCCCCTGGGTGAACAAGTTCTTGAACGGTTCCTCAAAACCGACCAGACCCAGGTCGTAGAGCACCTTGGTGAAGAAGCGCGAGTACATCAGGTGGAGGATGGCGTGCTCGACCCCGCCGATGTACTGGTCCACCGGCAGCCAGTAGTCCACCGCCTCCCGGTCGAAGGCCACGTCGTCCCGCCAGGGCGAGACGTAGCGCAGGTAGTACCAGGAGGAATCGACGAACGTGTCCATGGTGTCGCTCTCCCGCCGGGCCGGACCGCCGCAGGTGGGGCAGGTGGTGTTGACCCAGTGCTCGGCCGCGGCCAGAGGCGACTTGCCCTTGGGCGCGTAGTCGGTGATGTCCGGCAGCAGCACCGGCAGCTGGTCGTCGGGCACCGGGACCTCCCCGCAGGCATCGCAGTACACGATGGGGATGGGAGCCCCCCAGTAGCGCTGCCGCGACACCAGCCAGTCGCGCAGCTTGTAGTTGACGGCGAAATCCGCCTTCCCCTGCTCTTTGAGCCACTCGGTGATCTTGACGATCGCCTTCGGCTTTGGCCAGCCCGTCGAAGGCGCCGCTGTTCACCAGCACGCCGTCACCCGAATAGGCCTGCAGGAGATCACCCTGCGCATCCTTGTACTCCGCCGGGCTGGAGATGACCTCGATCACCTCGAGCCCATACTTCTTGGCGAAGGCGAAGTCGCGCTCGTCGTGGCCGGGCACGGCCATGATGGCACCGGTGCCGTAGTCCATGAGCACGTAGTCGGCCACGTAGATGGGGATCTTCCCACCCGTGACCGGGTTGATGGCGTGGCGCCCGGTGAAGACGCCGGTCTTCTCCTTTTCGATGCTGGCCCGCTCGATGGCCGAGGTGGCCATGGCCTTGGCCACGTACCGCTTGACCTCCTAGCTCCTGGGGCAGACCGCGCACCAGGTCGTCGACCAGAGGATGCTCGGGCGCCAGGATGAAGAAGGTGGCCCCGAACAAGGTGTCGGGCCTGGTGGTGAAGACCGTCACCTCGGTCTCCCCGCCCGCCGGCGCGGCGCCGGGCGCGGCGCCGCGCCCTGCCGCCGACGGGGCGCGATGGTGAAGATCACGTCGGCGCCCGTCGACTTGCCGATCCAGTTGCGCTGCATGGTCAGCACCCGTTCCGGCCAGGACTCCAGCTTGTCGAAGTCCTGCAGCAGCCGTTCGGCGTAGTCGGTGATGCGGAAGAACCACTGCGTCAGCTTCTTGGCCTCCACCAGGCTGTCGCAGCGCTCGCATGCGCCCTCGATCACCTGTTCGTTGGCCAGCACCGTCTGGCAGGAAGGGCACCAGTTGACCGGGGCTTCCTTCTTGTAGGCCAGGCCCTTCTTGTACAGCTGCAGAAAGAGCCATTGGGTCCACTTGTAGTAGTCGGGCCGACAGGTGGCGATCTCCCGGCTCCAGTCTATCGACACTCCCAGCCGGCGCAACTGCCGGTTGATGGTGGTGATGGCCCTCTCGGTGAAGCTTCCCGGGGGCTCGCCCGTCTTGATGGCCATGTTCTCGGAGTTGAGACCGAAGGCGTCGTAGCCCATGGGATGGAGCACTCGCTGCCCCAGGTGACGACGGTAGCGGGCGATGACGTCCCCCATGGTGTAGTTCTTGACGTGCCCCATGTGAGCGCTGCCCGATGGGTAGGGGAACATCTCCAGGACATAGGTGGCGTCCCGGCCCTTGCCTCCGCCCTCGCCCGCGGGCGCGGACCCGCGGGGCGGGTTGGGGACGATGAAGGTCTCTTCCTCGTCCCAGACCTTCTGCCATTTCGTCTCGATCTGCTCGGGATCGTACTTGCGCGCCATCCACATCCCTCTGGTCTATGATGCTGCCCTCGCGCGTCCATTATTCCAGCCTGCGCCGTCCGCGCCAAACGGCGCGCGACGCGCTCGCGGATACGGTACGCCGGCGGACTCCGGAAGGAAGCCGGCCCCACCCGGAGAAATGCATGCCTATGCCAATACTCGACGTGGTCATACGCATCCTCCTCGCCGCCGTCCTCGGGGGAGCTGATCGGGATCGAGCGCGAGATCCGGGAGCACACGGCCGGTTTTCGCACTCACATCCTGGTCTCGGTGGGCGCAGCCGCCTTCACCTTGGCCTCGTCGTACGGTATCGCCGGCACAGGATTCGACCCCAACCGCATCTCCGCCCAGATCGTGAGCGGCATCGGGTTCCTGGGCGCCGGAGCCATCATCCGCTACGGCGTCTCGGTGAGAGGCCTCACCACCGCCGCCAGCCTGTGGGCGGTGGCCGCGGTGGGTCTCACCGTGGGCCAGGGCTTCTACTCGGTGGCGCTCATCACCACGGCCGTGGTGATCGTCAGCCTCTACGTGCTGCGTCTGATCGAGGATCGCCTCCTCTACCCGCATGTGGGCAGGCCGGTGGCGGTGCTGGTGCGCTTCCAGTCCGCCGGCTACACGCCGCTCGACCGAGCTGGTCGCGGCCCTGGAGCAGGCCCACGTGATCGTCCAGGAGATGGCCGTGGTGCCAGGCGAGAACGACAGCGACACCATCCATCTGCTCCTCAAGCTTCCCCGGGGCCTCGACACCGCCAAGCTGACGGGGCTGATCGCCGAGCTCACGGACGTCCGGACCGTCGTGCTCGAGTAGAGTGCTTGTGGTGGGCAGCGGGGCGCCGCGGCGCTTCGCGCCCGGCGCCCCCGGACTCGGTGCCCGGCTCAGCACCGGCGCGCTCGGCGCCGCCCCCGCCCCCGCGCAGCCGGGCCAGGTCGCGAGCCAGGTCCTTGATCTCGTCACGCAACTTGGCGGCGTACTCGAAGCGCAGCTCCTCGGCGGCCGCGAACATCTCCTCCTCCAGCGTGGCCATGAGCCGCTCCATCTCTTCGACCGACATCTCCTCGCCCCGAGCCGTCTTGCGCCGCTCCTTGTAGGGCACGCTGCCGCTGATACCCAGCAGTTCGGCGATGTCGGAGACGCCCTTCACGATGGTGCGCGGCTCGATCCCGTGCTCCTCGTTGAAGGCCAGTTGGGCAGCGCGGCGCCGGTCGGTCTCGGAGATGGCCTTCTCCATCGCCGCCGTCCGCTTGTCGGCGTACATGATGACCGTGCCCTCGACGTTGCGGGCCGCCCGGCCGATGGTCTGGATGAGCGCCGTCGCCGCCGCGCAGGAAGCCCTCCTTGTCGGCGTCGAGGATGGCCACCAGGGTCACCTCGGGCAGGTCGAGGCCCTCGCGCAGCAGGTTGATGCCCACCAGCACGTCCACTTCGCCCAGGCGCAGCTCGCGCACCGTGCGGATGCGCTCGAGCGTATCCACCTCGGAGTGCAGGTAGCGCACGCGGAAGCCCATCTCCAGCAGGTAGTCGGTGAGGTCCTCCGCCATCTTCTTGGTGAGGGTGGTGACCAGAGTGCGCTGGCCCTTGTCCACCCGGACGCGGATCTCGTTCATCAGGTCGTCGATCTGGTGCTGGGTCGGACGGACCTCCACCGCCGGGTCGACCAGGCCGGTCGGTCGGACCAGCTGCTCCACCACCTGGCTGGAGACCGACGTCTCCCACTCTCCCGGGGTGGCCGAGACGAACACCACCTGCGGCACCCTCTCCATGAACTCGTCGAAGCGGAGCGGACGGTTGTCGAGGGCCGAGGGCAGGCGGAAGCCGTGCTCCACCAGCATGGTCTTGCGGCTGCGATCGCCTTCGTACATGCCGTGCAGCTGGGGCACGGTCATGTGCGACTCGTCGATGAACACCACGAAGTCCTTGGGGAAGAAGTCGAGCAGAGTGTACGGCGGCTCGCCCGGTTGCCGCCCGGACAGGATGCGCGAGTAGTTCTCGATGCCGTTGCAGTAGCCAAGCTCGCGCAGCATCTCCATGTCGTACTGGGTGCGCTGGCGCAGGCGGAAGGCCTCCAGCTGTTTGCCCCTGCGCCTCCAGCTCGGCCACCCGGGTCTCCAGCTCGGCGGCTATCTCCACCAGCGACCGCTCGATGGCGTCCTCGGAGGTCACGAAGTGGGTGGCCGGGTAGATGGCCACGCTGGGTAGCCGGGCCACGATCTCCTGGGTGACCGGATCGACCTTGACGATCTCTTCCACCTGGTCGCCCCACAGGCCCACCCGCACCGCGTAGTCGTCGTAGGCGGGCCAGACCTCGAAGCTGTCGCCGCGCACCCGGAACTTGCCTCGCGCGAAGCCGATGTCGTTGCGCTCGTAGTGGATCTTGACCAGCTTGGCGAACACCTCGTCGCGGCTGATGTC
The DNA here is from genome assembly GCA_963809395.1 of uncultured Actinomycetes bacterium. Classification (GTDB taxonomy): domain Bacteria; phylum Actinomycetota; class Thermoleophilia; order RBG-16-64-13; family RBG-16-64-13; genus CAWEJM01. The sequence continues at coordinate 170,111 of CAWEJM010000012.1, forward strand.
GTCGCCTTCCTTCAGCAGCACCACCTGGCCCAGGTACTCCTGGGGCGACCCCAGGCCGTAGATGCAGGAGACCGAGGCCACGATCACCACGTCGTCCCGCATGAGCAGGCTGGAGGTGGCCGCGTGCCGCAGGCGGTCGATCTCCTGGTTGATGGAGGAATCCTTCTCGATGTAGGTGTCGCTGGCCGGGAGATACGCCTCGGGCTGGTAGTAGTCGTAGTAGGAGACGAAGTACTCCACGGCGTTGTCGGGGAGGAACTCGCGGAACTCGTTGCACAGCTGGGCGGCCAGCGTCTTGTTGGGAGCCATGACCAGCGCCGGCTTTCCCATCCGGGCGATGATGTTGGCCATGGTGAAGGTCTTGCCCGAGCCGGTCACGCCGAGCAGCGTCTGGCAGCGATCACCGCGCTCCAGACCGGCGGCCAGTCGGGACACCGCCTGGGGCTGATCCCCCTTCAGCTCGTAGTCGGCTCGTATGTTGAAGCCGCTCATGTTCCCCCTGCCGCATCGGCGAACAGGTGGGGATGGACACGGGTGTAGAGCTCCCGGTAGTGCTCCACCCGCTCGACGAAATTCCGCGTCTCGGGGAAGTGGATGTCGGAAAGGTCGAAGGCCTTTGCGCCGCCGGCCGCCTCGCACCCAACCGACGACAGTGCCCTGTCCCGCGTTGTATGCCGCCAGAGCCGGCCGGGTATTGCCCTCCGAAGTGCTCGAGAAGGAAGGCCAGGTAGCAGGCGCCCAATTCCAGGTTGTCGTCGGGATCGGTCAGGACAGGGGCATCGCTTCCCTTCCAGCTCTCCAACCCGGTGATCCAGACCGCCGTGTCGGGCATGAGCTGCATCAGGCCCACCGCCCCGGCCGGGGACACGGCTCTGGGATCATAGCCGCTCTCCGTCTGGACCACGGCCGCGACCAGTAGGGGTCGAGATGGTACTGCTCCGCGACCCGGGCGATACCCTCGCGGTAGTGGATGGGATAGATCGTCGCCGACACACCGGGCACCACGGCCCGCGCGGCCGCGATCCACACCGCGGCGACCGCGATCCCAAGGACGACCACCACCAGAACCACCAGGCGCACCAGCCGGCGCCTTCGACTCCGCCGTCGACCGCTCTCACCGGCCCTCCGCGAGCAGCCCCAGCGCCCGCCCGTACGCCTCCCGCACGAACGCCCGCAGTTGCTCCACGTCGCCGTCGTTGAAGAAGGCCAGATCGCTGCCCGCCACCCTCTGCTCGCTGGAGGCCTGCAGCTCCTCGAGCTCCGAGAACATCGCCAGGTCGAAGCGATGGATCGATCGCTGCCGGCGGTTCTCCCGACCGGCCTCGACCGTCACGATGAGATCGAACAATCCCTCACTGCCGGATTCGAACAGCAGCGGCACCTCGCACACCACCACCGCCCCCGGCGGCGCCTCGCTGATGCGCCGCTCGATCTCCTCGGCCACCCGAGGGTGCGTGAGTTTCTCCAGCCAGCGCAGTTCGCGGCGCCGCCCTCGCACCGACTTCGGCCAGGCGTTTCCGATCCACCTCCCCGCGCGCGTCCAGCACGGCCGGCCCGAAGTGCGCCGCCAGCTTAGCCGTGACCTCAGGTTGAACGTAGAGATCGTGCACCACCTCGTCGGCCGAGATGGTGAGAGCGCCCAGTTCCTGGAACAGCGCCAGCGCCGTGCTCTTGCCCGCGCCGATGCCGCCGGTGAGGCCCACGGCCACGACGGAGCGCGCGCCGCCCTCCCGGGATCGCGGCCGCCGGACGGCCTCGCGACCGGGCTGCTCGCGCCGGACCCGAGGATGGCTACCGGACCGGGCCTGAGTCATCTCTCCTCCAGAAAAACAGGGAGCGCCCTGAGGCGCTCCCGTATCATGCCCTGTCGTTCGGACAGTTAGTCCTCTTTGCCGGCCTCTTCTGCGGTCTCAGCGACGTCCGCGACTTCGAGTTCCGCGTCGGCCGCAGCCTCGACGGCGGGCTCCGCGTCAGCCTCAGCCGCGGGCGGCCTCGACGACAGCCTCAGGCGCGGCCTCGGCGACGCGCCTCGGCCTCAGGCTCGACCGTCGCCTCGGGTCGCGGCTCGACGGCAGCCTCGGCGCTACCTCGGCCGCGGCCTCCACGCGCGGCCTCGGCTTCCGGCTTCGACTGCCGCTTCGATCGCGGGCGCCGCCTGTGCTTCCCCGGCCTGTGCTTCCGCGCCTTCGGCAGCGAGCAGCGTCGCCCTCCTCGGTCTCGTATTCCTCGCCCTCGAACTCTTCGCCTTCTTCGCCCTCTTCGGCCAGCGCATCCTCATGGATGCGGTATTCCGGCTCCAGACGCTTCAAGCTCAGCGACAGGCGCCGCCGCTCGGGGTCGATCTCTATGATCTTGACGTTGACTTCTTGACCCGGACGCACGATCTCGGACGGATCCTCCACGTGATGCTGGGCCAGCTCGGAGATGTGGATGAGACCCTCCACCCCCTCTTCGATCTCGACAAAGGCGCCGAAAGACACCAGCTTGGTGACCCGGCCGTGCACGATCTCGTTCACCTGGCGATTCTCGAACACCTGCTGCCACGGATCCTTCTGGGTCTGCTTGAGACCCAGGGAGATGCGCTGCCGGTCGCGGTCGATGTCGAGCACGCGGACTTCGACCTTCTGGCCGATGGTCAGCACCTCGGACGGGTGATTGACGTGGCTCCAAGACAGCTCGGAGATGTGGATCAGACCGTCGATGCCTTCCAGGTCGACGAAGGCGCCGAAGTCGACGATGTTGGAGATGGTGCCGGTCACCAGGTCGCCCACGTTCATGCGGTCGAGGATCTGCTCGCGCACGCCGCGGCGCTCCTCTTCCAGGACGGCCCGGCGACTGAGGACCACGTTGTTGCGGAACCGGTTGAGCTCGATGACCCGGCACTCGAGGCTCTGGCCCAAGAACTCGTCCAGATCGGCCACCCGGCGGATGTCGACCAGGGAGGCCGGCAGGAAGCCACGCACGCCCAGGTCGAGGATGAGGCCGCCCTTGACCACTTCGATGACGTTGCCCGAGACCGGGGTGCCTTCTTCGGCCGCCTTCTCGATACGCTGCCAGGCCCGCTCGAACCGCGCCCGCTTCCGCGACAGGATCAGCCGGCCGTCGGCGTCCTCCTTGGTCAGGACGAGGGCGTCGACGACGTCGCCGACCGACACTTCTTCCGAGGGATCCACCGACTTTCTGATCGATAGCTCGTTGGCGGGGACTACGCCCTCGCTCTTGTAGCCGATGTCGACGAGGACCTCGTCCTTGTCGACCCGCACTACAGTCCCGGTGACGATATCCCCCTCTTCGAACGTCATGATCGTGGCGTCGTAGTTGGGAATCATCTTCCCATCGACCTCGATCATGAGGTCCTGTCCACCCTGTAGTGTCTCTACGCTCTCGTCGGTGTGTTGGTCTGGCATGTAGTTTCCGTTTCCCTTCCCAAAGAAATGCATGGGCAAGCCACGCCCTCACGCGGCTCATGTCCCCGGTAGTATACCGACGCGTCAAGGAAAAGCAAAACCGGCCCGCCGGCGCCCGACGGGCGCAGAGGCCCTGCCGCTACTTCGCCGACAGCCAGTCGGGCCCCACTCCCGCGTCGACACCCAGCGGCGGCTCCATCGGGAAGGCCGCGACCATCTCCTCGACGACCGCGGCCTTGACCTCGTCCGCCCGATCCTCGGGCACCTCGAACACCAGTTCGTCGTGCACCTGCAGAACCAGGCGCGCGCCGGGGAATTCTCGTCCCAGCCGCTCGTGGCAGCGGATCATGGCCACCTTGATGATGTCGGCCGCGCTGCCCTGGATGACCGAATTGACCGCCAGCCTCTCTCCCAGGGAGCGCTCCTGGAAGTTGCCCGAGGCCAGCTCGGGTATGGGCCGCCGGCGGCCGAAGACCGTGGCCACGTACCCCTGGCGCCGCGCCAGACTCGATGGTGGTCTCGATGAAGGCCTTGACCCTCGGCATGCGCTCGAAGTAGCGCTCGATGTAGGCGGCCGCCTCTTCCCGCTCGATGCCCAGGTTCTGGCTGAGCCCGAAAGGCGAGATCCCGTACATGATGCCGAAGTTGACCGCCTTGGCGTAGCGCCGGTGCGTGGAGTCCACGCCGTCCTCCGGCAGCCCGAAGACCTCCGCGGCGGTGCGCGTGTGGATGTCCTCTCCACGCGCGAACGAATCCAGGAGTGTGGGCTCCGCCGAGAGGTGGGCCATGATGCGCAGTTCGATCTGCGAGTAGTCGGCCACCACGAGCGCGTGCCCCGGTTCGGCGGTGAAGCACTGGCGTATCTGGGCGCCGAGGGCGGTGCGCACCGGGATGTTCTGCAGGTTGGGATCGCTCGACGAGAGCCGGCCGGTGGCCGTCACCGTCTGGTGGAAGGTGGTGTGCAGCCGGCCGGTGGCCGGATCCACGGCCTGAGGAAGCGCCAGCAGGTAGGTGGACATGAGCTTGGACAGCTCGCGGTGGTTCAGCAGATGGTCCACGACCGGATGGCTGTCGCGCAAGGCCTCCAGCGTCTTGGCGTCGGTGGAGTAGCCGGTCTTGGTCTTGCGCTGGCGCGCCAGCCCGAGGCGGTCGAAGAGGATGCGGCCCAGCTGCTGGGGCGAACCGAGGTTGAACTCCTCGCCGGCCAGCTCGAAGATGCGGGCCTCCAGCTCCTCCAACTGATCCTGGATCTTGCCGGTGATCTCGCCCAAGCGATAGCAGTCGAGGTGGATCCCCGCCTCCTCCATGGCGATGAGCACCGCGGTCAGCGGCAGTTCGATGGTGCGGAAGAGGTCCCACATGCCCTGGTCGCGCAGCGCCTGCTCCTGCCAGGTGGCCAGCGGGAAGGACCACGGCGGCCGCCGCGGCCCCGGCGAGATCCGCCGCGGCGGCCTACGGGCGCGCACGCGGGCAGCGCGATCCCGGCTTCTCGGGCCAGATCCTCCAGCCGGTACTCCCGCCGCCCCGGAGCGAGCAGGTAGGCGGCGACGTAGGTGTCGTGACCGGCCTGCGTCGAGCAAGCCCGTGCAGGGCGGTGGCGGACTTGAAATCGTGGCAGACCGGCTCTCCCCGGCCCAGAAGGGACGCAGCGCGGCCGCGCTCGCCGCCGCATCCTGCACCTCCACGACGGAGAACGCGCCGTACGCGTCCGGAGCGGCCTCGGCTCCAGCCTGGGCCAGCCACAGACCGGGACTCGTCGGCACCGGGGCGCCGCCGGGCGCGATCCGCACCCGCGTCCCCGGCGCCCGCGGCCGCAGGCCGGCCGCCGCCGGACCGGCCGCCGCCAATCCGATGGGGCGCCGCCAATCGAGGAGGTCCGCCCAGCCGCCCGCGGCCGCGGGCGCCGGCCGAGGCGGCGGCAGGGCCGATCCCGCCGGCCGCCTCGCTCGATCTCCGGACGGCGCAGCAGGGGCTCCACTCGCTCGAGAAGAGTGGTGAACTCGAAGCGGGTGAACAGCTCGTCCAGCTTGTCGCGCTGGAGCTCGTGCGGCAGTACCTCGGCCGCGTGGATGTCGATGGGCGCGTCCCGGTCGAGCAGGGCGAGCTTCTTGGAGAGGAGGGCGATCTCGCGGTGCTCCTGCAGCAGCTCCCTCCGCTTTGCCCCGGTCACCTCGTCCGCGTGCGCGAGGACCTCATCGAGGCCGCCGAACTGCGCCAGCAGTTGGGCGGCCGTCTTCTCCCCGATCCCAGGCACGCCGGGGATGTTGTCGGAGGAGTCGCCCTTGAGACCTATCAGGTCGGGGATCAGGCCGGGGGGCACGCCGAACCGCTCCTCCACCGCGGCCGGGTCGTAGACCTTGACCTCGGTCATGCCCCGGGTGTTGGCCATGATGCGCACGTGGGCGCCGGCCAGCTGCAGGGCGTCCCGATCGCCGGTGACGATCACCGTCTCGCGACTCTCGGCCTCGGCCTGGCGGGCGAGAGTGGCCAGGATGTCGTCGGCCTCGTACCCGGGAACGGCCAGGTTGACGAACCCGAAGGCGGCAGCACAGCTCGGTGAAGTAGGGCCACTGCTCCGACAGCAGGTCGGGCATGGGCTTCCGCTGGGCCTTGTACTCCTCGAACTCCTCGTGGCGGAAGGTCTTCTCCCGCGAATCCCAGGCCACGATCACCGCCGCGGGCCGGTACTCGGTCAGGATCTTGATGATCATCAGGCAGAAGCCGTAGAGGGCGTTGGTAGGGAAGCCACCCGAGGTGGCGATGTCCGCGGGGAGCGCGAAGAACGCTCGATAGGCGATGTTGTTGCCGTCAAGAAGGAAGAGCGGGCCCTGGTCGCCGCCGCGTTCGGAGCCGCCGTGAGCAGAGCAAACGGGTTCCATATCCTCTATCGACCTCCCGCCGGACTAGCCCCGGCCGGCTTTCCCCTACAGGATCTCGAGGTAGCGGTCGATCTCCCAGGAGGTCACCAGGGCCCTGTAGGCGTCCCATTCCGCCCGTTTGTTGCGAATCAGGTACTCGAAGATGTGATCGCCCAGGGTCTCGCGCATGAGCTCCGAGCCCTCGAAGGCGATGATGGCCCCTTCGAGATCGCCGGGCAACGAACTGATGCCTGCTGCCTTGCGCTCCTCCGCCGACCACTCGTAGATGTTGTCGGTGGCCTCGGGTGGTAGTTCCAGCCCGTCCTCGATGCCCTTGAGCCCGGCGGCCAGCATCACCGCGAACGTGAGGTACGGATTGGCGGCCGGGTCGGGGTTGCGCAATTCCACCCGGGTCGCCTTCTCTTTGCCCGGCTTGTACATGGGTACCCTGACCAGAGCCGAACGATTGCGACGCGCCCAACAGCAGTAGATGGGGGCTTCATAGCCGGCCACCAGTCGCTTGTACGAGTTGACCCACTGGTTGGTCACCAGACACATCTCTCGGGCGTAGTGCAACAGCCCGGCCGAGTAGGACTTGCCGGCGGCGGTCATGTGATAGGCGTCGTTCGCGTCGAAGAAGGCGTTGCGGTCGCCCTCGAACAGTGACTGATGGACGTGCATCCCCGAGCCGGCTTCACCGAACATGGGCTTGGGCATGAAGGTGGCGTGGATGCCGTGAGCGTTGGCCACCTCCTTGACCAGCAAGCGGTAGGTCATGACCGCGTCGGCCATGGTCAGAGCGTCCTTGTAGCGCAGATCGATCTCGTGCTGCGACGGCCCGCACTCATGGTGCGCGTATTCGACCTCTATGCCGATCTCCTCCAGAGCAGTGACCGTCTCGCGGCGGATGCTCGTGGAGAGGTCCAGGGAGGTCAGATCGAAATACCCGCCCCGGTCCAGAACCTCGGTGTGGGCGCTGTCCTTGAAGTAGAAGAACTCCAGTTCGGGGCCCGACATACATCGTGTAGCCCAGGGCGGCCGCCTTGGCCAGCATCCGTTTCAGCGCGTAGCGGGGATCTCCAGCGTAGGGACTGCCGTCAGGCTGGATGATGTCGCAGAATATCCGGGCGGTGCGCCCGTTTTCCGGCATCGACGGCAGGATGGCGAACGTCGACGGGTCGGGCATCGCCACCATGTCGGATTCGTGGATCCGGGCGAAGCCCTCGATCGACGAGCCGTCGAACCCCATCCCCTCTTCGAGGGCCCCTTCGAGCTCCCGCCGGGTCATCGCCATGCTCTTGAGAAATCCGAGCACATCCGTGAACCACAGGCGGATGAACTTGATGTCGCGCTCCTCCACGATGCGGATGACATCGTCTTTGCTCAAGCTGGTGCCCACTCTGCTCCTCCTTGGTGTCCGCCGTCCCTCTAAGACTAACATCACGGGGATGGCGACAACGGCCTCACCTATTCGGTCTTTTCGGGCTTCTCAGACTCAGATGAGGGATCCTTGGCCTCGGTCTTGAGCGACTCGGCGTCTCTCTTCTCCGCAGCATCGCGAACTTCGGAGACCGCCGTCTTGACCTCTTCGCCGCTATCCTTCATGCCTTTCTTGAAGCCGCGGATGGACTTGCCGAGCGATGACCCGAGCTCGGGTAGTTTCCTGGGACCGAAGATCAGCAATATCAGCACCAGGATTATCGCGATTTCCCAGGGTCCAATCCAACTGGGCATGAATCAACTCCTCCTTGTCGCCCCCTGTGCTTGAGTACGTAACCATACTACGGCTTGAGGACCACTTTCATAGCGCCTTCGCGCTTCTCCACGAACGTCGCCAGGGCGTCGCCGAACTGGCCCAGCGAGAAGGAATGAGTGTGCAGAGCCTTACCGTTCACCCGGCCGTCGGCCAACATGGCAAGCGCGGCGTCAGACGTGTTCGGATTGGCGCGCACGCCGATGAAGTTGACCTGAGCGAGCGTCAGCTTGCTCCACTCGATGGGGATGGGCTCTTTGGCCAGGGCGGTCATGACCAGCTTGCCGCCCTTGCGCACCATGAGCGGCGACTTGGTGCACGATTCCTTCGTACCGGCGCACTCGAACACCACGTCCGCGCCCCGGCCGTCGGTGAGATCCCACACGGCCTTGACCACGTCGTCGGTCTTCTCGTAGTCAACGGGAACGGCACCCAGGGCCACGGCGGCTTGGAGACGAGCTCCCCTGCCGACCATGATGACCTTCTTGGCACCGGCAGCCTTGCACAACTGCAAGGTCATGTTGCCGGCCGGTCCCGGGCCCGTCACGCAGCAGGTGTCGCCGACTTTGACGCCGGAACGGTAGACACCGTTGAGGGCGACCCCGGCCATGTCGAGCATGGCGGCCTCGTCGTAGGACAGGTTCTCCGGAAGCGGATGGATGGATTTGACGGACGTCTTGACGTAGGTGGCGTAGGCGCCCTGGGTGGTGAAGCCGTAGTGATGGTGGCCCAGCGCGTTGTCACCATAGTTGAGACAGATGGTGTAGTCGCCCACCAGGCAGTTCGCGCAGATGCCGCAACCGCAGTGCGCCTCGCCGGCCACTCTGGTGCCGGGGGCGAATCGCTTCGCGATGGCCGGCGAGTTCTCGACTTCGGGAGCGATCGCCACTACTTCGCCGGCCCATTCGTGACCGATGATGAACGGGTAGTGCGAGGGCCACATGCCGGGAAAGATGCCCTTGATGATGTTCGGGTCGGTGCCGCAGATAGCCACGGAATGAACGCGGCAGAGAACATCCGTGCCCTCCGGCTTGGGAGTGGGCACCTCTTGGAGTTCCCATTCACCCGGACCGGTGAGAACCACTGCCTGCATCGTTGAAGGAATGTCTGCCATTGTCCTTACTCCCTTTGCTGAGTTTGATGTGACTGTCGGTTTCTACAGGTCCCTGATGAACGAGCGGGTCTGCTTGGCGGCGGCGTGGCTGTCCGGAAGCGGTAGATGCTCGCCCGACAGCCAACCGTTGTAGCCGATCTCGCGCAAGGCCGCGGCAACATCGCCGAAGGCCACGTGGCCCATGCCGGGGGCCCTCCGGTTGCTATCTACGATATGGAAATGTCCCAGGAGATCACCGGTCGCCCGGATGGCGTCGCCGATGGACACCTCCTCGATATTCATGTGAAAGACATCGAGCAGGATCTTCACATTGGGGCGGCCGATCCGTTTTACCACCTCGACGGTCTGCTCGGCCGTGTTAAAGAGCACGGTCTCGTATCGGTTGATGGCCTCCAAGATGACAGCGGTCCCCAATGAAGCGGCATGATCCGCCGCCTCCTGCATGCTCTGCACGAATAGAGAAATGGCTTTGTCGTTGTCGCCGTCCGGCGGACGCTCACCCCGCAACAAGCCGATGATTACCGGGGCTCCGAACTCTCCGGCAAAGTCGATCAGCCTCTTCACCCGGCCGACCACCCGCATGCGTGCACCCTCGTCCGGGTCGGACAGCGTAGCCCTCTCGTCGAGGTAGATCCTTCCGCTGGCCACGGCCGTCAGTTCGAGTCGATGCCGGTCCAGAAGGTCCTTGAGTGTTGTAGCCGAAAGCTCCTCGGGGCCCTTCATGCTGATCTCAATGCCTTCGAAGCCCAGCTCTCCGGCCGCCTTGGCGGCCGCGGGCAAGATCTCCGGCAAAGAGCAGGGGAGCGAACCCGGTGGGTGCGGGCGAGGTCGCGAAACTCGCCTTACAATCCACTAGGAGCCTCCCTCGGCTTTCCTGTTGGCAGCTCTCCGGCTTCGGGAGTCCCCGTCCGGCACCGAAGCGCCGTCGGCAGGGCCGTCCCCAATCTCAGAAGGTACGTAGCCCAATCTGCGAGAAAGCTCGTCCCCCATCTCCATGATCCGGCGGATCAAGGTGGGCAGCCGTTCGGCCGAGAATCGTTGCACGATGCCGGAGATACTCACCGCGGCCACGACAGCGCCGGTCGCGTCGCGCACCGGCGCACCCAAAGCGCACGCGTGCAAGGTAACATCCTCCCAACTCACCGAATAGCCCCGTTCACGGATCTCGCGCCGGTCACGCTCCAACTCGTCCCTGTTGACCAGGGAGTACTGGGTCATGCGACGCGTGTGACTGGCCACCACCTCTTCCCAACGCCATTCCGGCAGATGCGCGAAGAGCATGCGTTGAGCCGCCCCGCAGTTAAATACCGAGCGCTTGCCGGCTTCCAAGAACAGCACCCGCACGTGATGGGCGCCGTCGAAGCGGCGCAGGCAGAGGGCCTCGTTGCCGTCCGCGACCAGGATGAACGACGTCTCGTCGGTCTCCTCGGCTATGTTCCACAGCAGCGGGTCTGCCTGCTTGATCAGCTCCATGCTCTTCGAGACCACGCTGCCCAGCCGAAAGGTCTTCAGACCGAGACGATAGCGAGCGGCCTTCTTGTCGAACTCCACCATCTCGGTGGTTTCGAGCGTGCTGAGCAAGCGATGAGTGGTGCTCTTGCTCAGGCCGATGCCGTTGCTTATCTCGGTGAGATTGAGCTCGGGTCGCTCCAACGTGAACTGCTCGAGAATCGAGACGGCGCGTGCGACCGAGCGCACGTGAAGATCAGAACTCATTCACATCCCTTTCCTTTCTTCCGCCTACGCCAGTTCTCCGACGCTCCAGCCGCAGGCGCTCTCCGCTCGTGGCTCTTAGTGCTGGCCGATGTACGGCAGCGCGTGAACCGGCTTCCAACCTGGGCTCAGGGGCTCTTTCAAGAAAGGCTCCATGTCCTTGGCGCTCCGGAAGGTGAACTCTTCCACCGGCGGCACGGTGCCCGCCGGGAAGGTCGCCAGGATGTCGTCGCACACCATGGTGAGGTACTTGACGAAGGCGACCACCGGGCGCTTGCCCTTCTGCGCGGTGGCAGCGGTCGGACGGCCGACAACGCCCTCGGGCGTGCCGAAGAACTCGATGGCAGCGTGGCCCTCGTTCTCCGACCAGCGCATCGGACGGTCCAGACCTTCGATGGAGTTGTCGATGTGGCCCGGAGGCATGTACACCTTCATCTCGGTGTCGACGGCGTAGCTCATGTCAACCATCTCGGGGAACAGCAGCAGACCCACGGAGGTCTCGGCTTCGTCCGCGTGGACGAAGTTGGTCTCCCAGGGGCCGCCCTGATCCTTGGTCCGCCAGAAATGCTTCACATTGCGGTGCCACTCGGCGATCTTGAAGACTCCGGGCAGTTGGTACCGTTTCAGGAACTTGTGCAGCGCGGTCTCCAGCATCCACAGGTGGCCGTGATTGTTCACGATGATCTGTTTGCGGAAACCGTCGTTCCACAGGCCGAGCATGACGTCGACCAGATTCTCCTCCACCACTTCCTCGCGCAGCATCACGGTGCCGGGCATGCCGATGTGGTGATAGGGATGACCACCATACATCAGCGGGGGAAGGGCGATAGCCACGGGAGCACCGCTCTCCGCGGTCTTGCGGCGGACCGCTTCGCAGAGGATGCTCACGAAATACGTGTCCATGGCGCTGACCGTGTGTCGGCCATGGTTCTCTGTGGTGCCGACAGGGATCAGAACGATGTCGTTCTTACGCCGTTCCTTCTCCATCTGGCCGCGGACGGTGTTCTGGATGTAAGAACCCGGCTTGGTCCACTCGCAAGGCGAGGGCAGGCCGAATTCAGCCAACCAGGCGTCGATCTGGGCGTCGTCCGCCTCCCAGACTTCTTTGAACATGCGGCCTACCTGTGTGTCCTCGAACCACAGGTCCGGCACTCCGCCACATGGCAACATCGGGGGCATGCTTCCTCCTTCCGTCCGGGACTACGTACGAGCTTTCGATGCAGCACAAAGGCTGCGGGCGGCCTCAGCGATATCACTTGGCCGTGAGGCCGTATTTCACCAGCAGTTCTTCGTTGGGGGCGGATTCACCGAAGACATCCTTTACGCCCACCCGCTTCATGAGGGTCGGGGCATGCTCGCCCAGCGTCTCGGCCACCGCTCCGCCCAGGCCCCCGATGATGGTGTGCTCCTCGGCGGTCACTACCAACCCGGTCTTCTGAGCAGCGGCGATGATCGCCTCTTCGTCGAGAGGCTTGAGCGTGGGAACGTGCAGCACGTAAGCCTCGATTCCCTCCTTATGCAGGTCTTCGGCCGCCTGCATCCCTCTCGGCAGCATGATGCCGGTGGTGATGATGCTGACATCAGTGCCGTCCCGCAGCACGGTCGCCTTGCCGATCTTGAAGTCATAGTCGTCGCCGAAGATCACGGGGGTCGGGTCCCTGGTCAGACGCAGATAGATGGGCCTGCCGTACTCGGCCGCTGCGAACACCGCCTTGCGCACCTCCACACCATCGCCCGGAGAGATGACGGTCATGTTGGGCATCGCTCGGAAGATGCCGGCATCCTGTATGGCTTGGTGGGTCTTGCCGGTCTTGCCGGCCAGCATGCCTGCATACGCCCCCATGATGATCACCGGGAGCTCGGGCTGCGCCACCATGACCCTGATCTGGTCGGTGGCCCGCTTGGAGGCGAAACAGGCGAAGGTGCTGGTGAAGGCCACAAAACCCATGGTGGCCAGCCCGGCGGCTATCCCCACCATGTTCTGCTCGGCGATGCCGATCTGGAAGAACCGCTCCGGGTAGGCGTCACCGAACATCTGCGCCTTGGTCGAGGAGCCCAGGTCGGCGTCGCACACCACGATGCGAGGGTCCACCTTGCCCAGGTCCACCAGGGCCTGGCCGAAGGCGTCGCGTGCGGCCATCATCTCCACCATCTCACGCCCCCTCCCCGCCGAGCTCGGCTAAGGCCTTCTCGCGCACCTCGTCGGTGACCAGCCCGGAGTGCCAATAGGGCTTGTTCTCCATGAACGACACGCCCTTACCCTTAACAGTGCGGGCGATGATGACGGTCGGCCTGCCCTTGGTCCGCGCGGCGCGCTCGCAGGCGTCCGCGACCTGGGCGACGTCGTGGCCATCGATCTCGATGACGTTCCAGTTGAACGCCTTCCACTTCTCGGCCAGAGGCTCGATGCTCATGATCTCTTCCACCGGCCCCATCAACTGCACGCTGTTGCAGTCGACGATCGCGGTCACGTTATCGAGTTTGAAGAAGGGCGCCGACATGGCTGCTTCCCATACCTGGCCTTCCTGCATCTCCCCATCGCCCATCATCACGTAGACGCGCAGGTCCTGGTTCTTGAGCCTGGCGCCCAGAGCGAGACCGAGACCTACGGAGAGCCCCTGGCCCAAGGAGCCGGAAGGGACATCGACTCCGGGAGCCTTGACGTCGGGATGGCCCTGAAGGCACGAATCGAGACAGTCATAAGTGCTTAGAACCTCTTCTGGAAAGAAGCCGCGCTCCATGAGGGTAACGTAGTAGATGGGGGCCGCATGACCCTTGGAGAGGATGAACCGATCCCTATCCTCCCATTTCGGGTTAGCCGGATCGACTTTCATCACTTCGAAAAAGAGCGTGGCCATGATGTCCGCTGCACTGAGCGAGCCGCCCGGGTGGCCCGCCTGCGCCCGCCAAAGGGTATCGATGACCCGGCGTCTCAGCTTGTTGGCCAGCTTCTGCAACTGCTCCTCTTTGGCCCGAGGCAACACTGCGCCCTCCTGATCAGACGAGACTGCAATCCAGGGCATCCCGTCATGCGGAACACACAACCACGCTACGGGAAGCGCACACACCATAACATAGGCCCCGGCGGGCGCGCAAGCGCCGCGCCCGCCCCGCCAAAGGCCGTCTTCCGGCCTCACGCTTGCTTGACTCTGGCCTCTATGGTATTCGTGAAACATACCGAGGTACGAACTGTAGTCCCATGACATGGGACAAGGAGGCCTGGATCCAATGAACGTCGCTATCCTCACCGGGGGTGGAGACTGCCCCGGTCTCAACGCCGTCATTCGGGCCGTGGTCCGCAAAGGCCTGAGAGACTACGGCTGGCAGCTCACCGGACTCAGGAACGGCTGGCGGGGCCTTCTGGAAAAGGACGTCTTCCCTCTGGATCTGGAGGCGGTCAGCGGCATCCTTCAGCGAGGGGGCACCATCTTGGGCACCTCCCGCACCAATCCCTACACCCTGGAAGACGGTCCGGAACGGGCTAGGGCCGCTCTCAAGGAGCTGGGCATCGACGCCCTTGTCGCCATCGGTGGAGACGACACCCTAGGCGTGGCCAAGCGCCTCTACGAGGACTACGCCGTTCAGGTGATCGGGGTGCCCAAGACCATCGACAACGACCTATCCGGTACCGACTACACCTTCGGTTTCGACACCGCGGTTTCCATCGCCACCGAGGCCATCGACCGCCTGCACACCACGGCCGAGTCGCACCACCGGGTGATGGTGGTGGAGGTAATGGGCCGTCACGCCGGCTGGATCGCCCTCATGAGCGGCCTGGCGGGAGGAGCGAACGTCATCCTTCTGCCCGAGTTTCCGATGACGGTGGAAGAGGTATGTGAACTGATCGAGAGCCGGGCCAAGCGAGGTAAACCTTTCTCCGTGGTGTGCGTGAGCGAGGGGGCCAAGATCCTGTGGAGAAGTGGCAAGCAGCAGGAGGTCTTGGCCTCCGACGAGATCGATGCCTTCGGGCATGTGAAGCTGGGTGGAGTAGGCAGCGTCCTTGCCCGGGAGATCAAACGCTTGACCGGACGGGAAGTGAGAGACACCACCCTGGGATATGTCCAGCGGGGTGGCACTCCCACCGCCCATGACCGCATCCTCGCCACCCGCTTCGGCATCAAAGCGGCGGAGATGGTCCACGCCGGCCAGTGGGGCATGATGGCCGGCCTGAAAGGGGACGCCGTCCAAGCCGTGCCGCTCTCCGAGGCCGTCTCCACCTGGAAGCTGGTGCCCAAGGACCATGTGGGAGCTGGCCCAGGTGTTCTTCGGGTAGAGGGGCCGTCTTCGGACACGGCCCGGTCGCCCGGCGGCAGTGCGCAGCCGCGCGCGCCGCTACAACGCGAGGAGGCCGCCAACCGGCGGCCTCCTCGTCACAATCTGGACTCTCTTCGCGACGCGCTGCTAGCCGGCGGCTTCGCCGCCTCCCGCCGCGATCTCCGTCGTTCCCGTCCCCGGATGTCTGGCAGTCGTAGCTTCCGCTGCAGCGGGAATATCATGAAGTTGGTCTTCTTGACGATGAAGCCGTAGATGCCCCGCGGGCTCCACACCATCACGACGATGGCCAGCAGACCCAGCACGATGAAGTACCACTCACCGTACTTGCTCGTCGTCTCTCGGAGGACGAAGTAGATGATGGTACCGATGATCGGCCCTTCGATCGTGCCCACACCCCCGATGACCGTGATGAAGACCAGGTAGGCCGTCCAGTTGACCGCGAAGGCTGCCGCGGGCTGCACCCTCAGCAGGTGGATCGCCACGATAGCCCCCACCGCCGCGCACCCGGCCCCGGCGATGACGTAGGTGTAGAGCTTGGTGCGCCACAGGTTGACGCCGCAACTCTCGGCGGCCAGGTCGTTGTCACGGATGGACTTCAAGGCCAGGCCGGTACGCGACCGGAGCAGGAAGTACGTGACGCGCCATGGCTATCACCGCGATGCCCAAGCCCCACCAGTACGTGCCTGGCACCCGCACGTTGGTACCCAATTTGGTGGCGGCCTGGATCGTGATGCCCGAGCCACCGCCCGTCCGCTTGATGTTGGCCACGATCAACCGCAGAACCTCTGCTATGACCCATGTTCCGATGGCCAGGTAGCCACCTCTGAGCTTGAACACCAGGGCCGCGGCCGGAAGTGCGATGATCGCACCACCGATGGCCGCGAAGATCACGCCGATGAACGGGTTGATGTGTAGCACGTCGGCAAACAGCCACAGAGTGTAGGAGCCGATGCCGATATAGCCTTGTTGCCCCACCGAGATGAGGCCGCCGTAGCCGAGCATCAGGTTCCAGAACTGGGCCAGAGCCAAAAGGGTGAAGAAGTCGACCAGCCTGCGCGTCCAGGGAATGCCGGCGAAGAACGGGAAGAGGGCCAGACACGATGAGGACGATGACGCCAAAACCGAGGATTATGTAGTTCGTCCGGCTGGCGACGGACACAGAGTACTGCTTGCCGCCGGTCGAAACTGTGGTAGAGGCAGTCCTCATGACGTCACCGTCTTGGCGAGAAGGCCTTGAGGTCTAACGGCAAGGATGATAATGAAGACCACGTGCCCGACCAGGATGGACCAGGCCGAACCAAAGGCCTGTGCACCCAGAGTCTGAGATAACCCCAGAATGATCCCTCCCATCAGGGTGCCCCATCCGGAGCCCATGCCTCCGATGATGACGGCCTCAAACGCGTAGATGAGGCGTTGGCTACCAAGGAGAGGGTCGAACGTGGTGCGGATCGCCATCATGACCCCTCCGATGGTCACGATAAGGAGGGCCACACCCATTGCCACAGCCCAGACGTGCTTGGTGTTGATGCCCATCAGTCGAGAAGCTTCTTGATCGTCCGACACCGCTCGGAAGGCGCGCCCCATCTTCGTCCGGCTCAAGAACATCTGCAAGGCGGTGATGACCACCAAGGACATGAGGAAGATGATGAGAGGCAGCCAGCCGACGGCCAGCCTGTCGTTGATCTTGATGCTCAGATTCTCGACCGTACCCGCATCGAGGCCCTGGGAGTTGGCGGTGAATGCCAACAACAGAGCATTCTGGATCACGATCGAGATTCCGAAGGTCACGATGACCCCGACCACCTCGCCCGATTGCACCACGAGGTTCAGCAGCCCGCGCTGGAGCAAGTACCCAAACACGAACATGATCACCATGGTGATGGGGATCGAGTAGAAGGGGTTGAACCGCAGCGCATTGACGATCAGGAGTGCGACATACGCGGGAAGGATCGTCAAGTCGCCATGGGCCAGGTTGACGAGGCGCATGGTCCCGAAGACGAGGGCCAGGCCTACTGCGAACAGAGCGTAGAGGCCGCCCAGGAGGATGCCTTGAGTTGCAGCGTTTAGCCAATCCATATCTACACCCCGAAGTAGGCCGCGGTTATCTGCTCGTTCGTCAGCTCACTGGGGAGGCCTTGCAGCGCGATGCGTGCCCTCAAGGAAGCAGGCCACGTGACCGGCCACAGTGAGCACGTGCTGGACGTCTTGCTCCACCACCAATATGGTGCAGCCCGATCCCAGCAGGGTCGGGAAGGCATCGTAGATCCTCTTGATCACGACGGGAGCCAGACCCAGCGAAACCTCGTCCATCAGGATGAGGCGAGGATTGGACATGAGCGAGCGCCCAATCGCGAGCGCCTGCTGTTCGCCGCCGGAAAGACCGGAAGCTTGCCGCTTCTTGAGAGGCTGGAGCAGTGGGAACAGATCGTAGATGCCATCCGCGGTCCAGGGACCGGTACGGCCCCGGTAGGCCCCGATCTGCAGGTTCTCCTGCACGGTCAGGCTGGGAAACACCCGCCGGCCTTCCGGCACCATGGAAATGCCCAACTCCACCCGTCTGTAGGAGGGCATGTGGTCAATGGGCTGCCCGTCAAAAAGAATCCGGCCCCGCCGGGGCACAAGGACGCCGGAGACGGTCTTGAGCAAGGTCGACTTGCCCGCCCCGTTGGCGCCGATGCAGGCGAAGATCTCCCCCTCGGCGACTGATAGGTTGATGTCGTAGAGAGCCTGGAAGTCCTCATAGTAGACGCTGGCGTTTTCGATCTCGAGCAGACTCATGCCGGCGTCCCTCCCATGTAGCAGGCCTGGACTTCCTGGCTGTTCATGACCTCGCGCGGATCGCCCTCGCAGAGCTTGCGGCCGAACTGGATGACGGCGATGCGGTCGACCACGGCCAGCAGCGCGTGGACGATGTGCTCGATCCACACGATGGTGACCCCGGTAGTCCGGAGCTTCTTGATCTCCTCGATCAACTCTTCCACTTCCACCTGCGTGAGACCGCCGGCGATCTCGTCCAAGAGAAGCAGGCTGGGATCGGTCGCCAGGGCCCGAGCCAATTCCAGACGCTTGCGATCCAGCAGGGTGAGCGATCCGGCAAGGACGTTCACCTTGTTGTGCAGCCCGGTGATCTCCAGAACATCCACACAGTGCTCGTATGAGGCCCGCTCAGCCATCCCGCGGCCGTGGGTGGCCCCCACCAGAACGTTCTCGAACACGGTCATGCCCACGAAAGGCTTGGGTATCTGGAATGTGCGACCCAGACCGATGCGACAGCGCTCGTGCCGAGGCAGAGCGGTGATGTCTTTGCCTTCGAAGATGACCTTGCCCCCGTCTGCGTGCACCGCACCGGTGATCAGGTTGAACCAGGTGGTCTTACCTGCCCCGTTGGGACCGACAATGCCTAGAGCCTCACCGTGGCTAACGCTGATACTCAGATCGTCGATCACCAAGACCCCGCCGAACGACTTTCGAAGGCCTTGGGTTTCAAGCGCTACCGTCAAGTGGAATCACCTCCGCCCATCATCCCCAGTCCCCCTTTCCTTCCTGTTAATACATGCCCACGCGCAGACCCGACCGGAGCAGCCCCAGCACGCAATGTAACAGAATGTCATACCGCGCGGTCCGAGGTCAAGGAATACCTGCAGCCTGCGGAACCCTCGCAAGAATCGGGTCGCAACACACTAGCTTCCGTGTGTTGCGACCCAAGCTAGGCAGACCTACTACCCCGCTCGATGGGAACGATCCTAGACGAGCGACTGCACCTTATCCTGCGTCGGGATATTCGGAGCAGCCGCATTGCTGCAGATGGTCAACTCGAAGGGATACTTGGTGCCCTTGCGCCACTGACCACCGACGAGCGGGGTCTTGTAGACGTTCTCCACGATGTGACACGGGCCTACCTTGAAGGGCGGCGTCGCCCCGATGACCGGGGCGGTGAAGTCGATCGGTCCGCCGATGGTATCCAGCTTGGTGGTCTTGACCGCGGCGATGATGGCTTCCTTGTCGTCCACGCTTGTGGCCCGCTTGAGGGAGTCCAGCGCCATCTCAAAGACGATGAAGTGCAGCAGCGGCTGCGTCCACTGTTGGTTGGTGCGCTTGGTGAATTCGTCCGCGAACTGCTGACAGGTCTCACCGAGCAGCGCCGAGGTGAACGGATGAGCCGGAGTCCACCACACCTCGGTGGTCAGACCGGCGGCGATATCACCCAACGCCTCGACAGACTGAGGGAAGAGCAGAGCCTTGGCATAGGTGGCCAACTTGGGTTTCCACCCTTGCTGAGCGGCCTGCTTCCAGAAGTTGGTGAAGTCGGGCGGCAGGAACACGCCCATGCCGATCTCGCACCCGGCCTTCTTGAACTCGGTGATCTGCGCGGTGAAGTCCTCGGTCAGGTTCTGGAACTGCCCCGGTATGGTCGGGGTGAGTCCGGCTGGTCCCCACACCGGTTCCCAGCCGGGCAGCCAAGCGTTCCCGTCGGCGTCGTTGGGGAACATCCCCGCCACTTTCTTGTTGTTGGGGACCTGGTTCCACATGTCGAGGAAGTCCGCCTGCACGTCCTCGAGGCCCCAGAAGGTGTGGTAGGTCCACTTGTAGACGGCGGCGAGGTCGCCCCCACTCCGGCTGGCGATGTAGGGTTGCCACGGACAGTCGTTGGTGACGCACGGGGTCGCCAGGGCTTCGCACTGGTCGGACACGGGGGCGACCGTGTCGGGGGTGGAAGCCGCCGTCACCAGGTCGACCTTATCGTTGTTGATGAGGTCGCCCGTCACCTGAGCAGCCCGGTTGGAGTCGGACTGACTGTCCTTAGTGATGATGGTGATCTTATGTTTCTTGCCGTCGCCGCAGACGATACCGTCGCCGATGGCCTCCTGAGCGCGTTCCACGCAGTACTTGTCGGGTACGCCGAACGAAGCAAGCGCGCCCGTGAGCGGCGTGACAAAACCGATCTTGATCTCCCGGCCCAACTCGACCGCCGAGACGGTCGTTGTGCTGGCAGCGCCGGTCGTGGTCGTGGCCCCCGCCGCGGTGGTCGTCGTTCCCGCCGCGCTGGTGGTGGTCGTCTCCTCGGTGCCGCCGCAGGCGGCGAGCAATCCGCCCAGGCCGGCGCCCGACACCCACCGTGGCTCCGGCGATGCCGGCGATCTTCAGGAACTCGCGCCGGCTGACCGACTTGCTGTCAGTCAAACTCTTTTCCTCTTTGTCGGACATGTAACCCCTCCTCACGAAAACAACCGCTAACACCTGTCACCGTGCGCGCCGCGGTTCACGAATGCCTACGGCGCGGTTCACGAATGCCTACAATACCTCAGACTCGGCACTTGGATCGCGATTCGCCTTGGGGTCGAGCGAGTGTCCTGCGGATCCGCTAGTCGGCGAAAGCCAGGCCGAAGCGGACGCTCGGCGTCTGCTTGCTCCCAGGTCCGTGATAGACCCGACGGTCGTCGTCCCGCTTCTACTCCCGGCCCAGGTGCTCGTCCAGGTGAAGGTACAGCACTTTGGGCTTGGTGCCATGATCGTCGAGGCGGCCGCGCGCCCCTTTCGCGGCGGCGAGTTGGGCGACCTCACTCTCCGGATCGTCGAGATCGCCGAAGGTCCGTGCACCGGCCGGGCAGGTGCCCACACAGACCGGCTCTCCTCCCTGATCAAGCCGATGGACGCAGAAGGTGCACTTCTCGATGACACCCTTTCCGTGCTCCACCGCTCCCAGCTTCTGGAAGTAGCCGACCTTCTCGAACGGGGTGAAATCGTGAGACTGGTGATATGGTCGGGGCTCGCTCCGGTTCAACACTCTGGCCTGATACGGACAGGCCATGGCACAGTAGCCGCAGCCCACGCAGCGGTCGTTATCTATGGTCACCACGCCGTCAGGACGGTGGCTAGTGGCTCCGGTGGGGCAGGCCTTCTCGCAGGCGGGTTCCTCGCAGTGCATGCACAGGGTTGGCAGCGAGCGCAGCTTGACGCCGGGATACCGCCCGGTCTCATAGATGTGTACCTTGCTCCAGTAGACACCCGGCGGGGTGAAGTTCTCCCGCTTGCAGGCCACGTCGCAGGACATACAGCCCGAGCACATGGAGAGATCGATGACCATGCCGTATCTCATCGCGCTCCTCCTTGCCCATCGGCGCGCGCCCCGTCGGGGCCCATCGCCCGGCCGGCGCCCGCCTTCACAACCCGCACCCGCGGACTGATGTCGGTGGCGCAGGAGATGGGATCGAACTCGCCCTCCCGATCGGAAAGCAGATCGTTGAAATCAGGCCCCTCCCAGGTGATGGGATTCCGCAGGCGCCCCTTGAAGCCGTGGTGGCCCGGGAACCCAAGGGCTTCTGGATGGATCAACTCAGTGGTCTTGAGCGAACCGTGAGCCACGCCGCCCCAGAAAGCCTCCACACGAACTTCCTCTCCATCCTTGAGGCCCTTCCTGCGCGCCGTCTCGCTGTTGATGAGGATGGAGTGGTCGTACGGGTCGAACTGCTCCACCGGGTCGCGCACCCAAGGGTTGCCGATCTGGTCCCCGGCGCACATTCGGGTCTGCGGGGTCGTCCACACCATAGCCCGCAGGTCGTACTCCTCAGCGTACGCCTCGTCGCAGCGGCCGACCCATTGCGGGATCGGTTCCCAGTGATCCCAGAAGGTGGCGGGATCCCAGCCTGGAGGAACCTCGAGGCCGATGCCGGCCAGGTTCTTCTTGAGTTCCTGCCCGTTCGCGTAGAACTGGTTGAGATACAGAGGGTGGCGGGTCTTGCCCCAGGGGAAGTAGTAGAAGTTGTAGGCCTCGGCCTTAGAGAGGAGATCGGGGACGAGCGCATGCTCGTCGAAATAGTCGATCCCGTGTTCCTCACCGAAGTGACAGCGGGCGACCCGGTCGATGAGATCGGGCGTCAGGTACTTGGTGTTCAGATCCAACTTGTGTTCCTCGCAGAGGCTCAACGTCCGGTTCAGGTGGTGGTTGAGTCCCCCTTCGCCGTAGAGGAATCCCGCTCGCTCGGCGATCTCCACGTACACGTCGTCGGCCTGGCGGGTGTTCCACACCGGCTCGATGACCGGTTTGGTCACCTGGAGCGTGCGGGTGCGGAGGATCGCCTCGTCGGCCGCATGGACGACATGGTCGCCGTACTCGAGCAGCGCGTGCCGCTCGAGGACGGTGCTCTCCGGCAAAAGGATGTCGGCGAACTGGGAGGTCTCGTCGTAGACCAAGGCGATGACCGCCATGAACGGGATCCTCTTGAAGGCCTCGATGGCATGGACGGGTGTACAGTTCGAGTGGATGGGATTGCTGCCGTAGACGATAAGCATGTCGAGATTGTGGTCGACTCCGTACCTCTCCGGATCGAGCACCGTCTTCCAGGCCAGATAAGGGCTGGTGTGCCGGTGGGGATAGTACTCCCGCAGGTCTAGCGAGGGAGGCTGCTGCCAAGGGACCGGCTGGGCCTCTTGCTTGGGCGACACCACGCCGTCGGGTCCGGGGCTCAGCACCGGGCCCTGTTCCGATCCCAGAAAGCCGCCGGGCACGTCGGTCGCCCCCACCAGACCGGCCACGATCTTCACGGCGAAATGCTGATACGCGCCATGGGTGGTGGAATAGGCCCCCCGTTCTGACTTGATGACGGCCGGGCGTAGAGGGAATTCGAAACCGTCCAGAGTGAGGGTCGCGCCGATGTCGGCGGCGTCGACGAACTCCCTCGTGATGCGCCGGATGGTCTCCGGCGGGATGGTCGTGTGCTGCTCCTGCCACGCGGGCGTGTATTCGGCCATGCGCGCCTTGAGGAGAGCGAACGCCGGCTTGCCCTCACGCCCATCGATCTCGTAGTCACCCTCGAGGGCGTAGTCCTTGATGGTGGGATCGTCGAAGGTCTTCGCCCTTCCGTCCGCCGGGTCCCACACCAGCGGCTTGCCGGTGGCCGGGTCGTTCAGGTAGAGCTTGTCCGCGCCTATGAGGTAGACCAGGTTGCTGCGTTCCTTGATGAAGCGCAGATCCAGGTCGGTGACCGGCAACTCGTGGAGCATCACGTGGAGCATGCTAAGCGTGAAAGCAAGGTCGCCCCCGGGGCGGATGGGTATCCACTCGCGGGCCATGGCCGCTTCCGGGCTCATCCGCGGATCGACGACCACCAGCTTCATCCCCCGTTCCATGGCCCTGGAGACGGCCCGCATGCCGTGGGCGCTACCCGAGTTGGGGCCCAAGCTCCCGCCGATGGTCAGGAAGTAGTTGGCGTACTCCACATCTTGCTTGTCGAGAAAAGTGCCGTTGACGAAGGAGGCACCGATGTGGACCGGGCACAAATGACCCCTGCCCTGTATGTCGTACGGGCTGCCGAACGCGCGGCAGAAGGCTTCGTCCGACACGACGTTCGCCCAGGCCGCGAACCCGAAGCAGTGGCCGAACCGCCGGGGGTCGCCGCGCGCGGCTATCTCGCGCATCTTCGCCGCCACGGTGTCGAGCGCCTCGTCCCAACCGATCTCCACCCAGCCCGGATCCTCATCGAGGCCCTTGTTGGGGTTGGTGCGCTTCATGGGCGCCTTCACCCGGTACGGGTTGTAGACGTTCATCATGGCCGCCTGGCCACGGCCGCAGAGCGTGCCGTCGTTCATCGGGTTCTCAGGGTCTCCGGCCACGCTGAGAATGATCCCGTCCTTGACGTAGACCTGGGCCGTACACCAGGTCTTGTTGCCGCAGAGCTTGCACATGACCTTCTTCCACTGCCCTCCCTCGAGGGCAGGGGTGACGAGGGTCTGGGGTTTGGTCGCCGTCATGGCCATCACTCCTTCCCGGCCGCCGGTGCGGGCACGTACCACTCCACCTCGGCCTTCCAGCTCAGAGGGGCGGCAGTCAGGAAGAAGAGCCGCCATTGAACGAACAGCGCCGCCAGCAGGGCGACGAAGGCTACGAGGATCACCCACGAAGAGGCGAAGCTTGCGGCCGCGGCGGCACCCGCCACCAGGACCGCCAGGATCGGCATCGGATGGCGGACAGCTCGGTGCTCACCCTGGAGGAGTGCTCGGGTGTCAAAGGCCACTGCCCCGAGACCGGCCACGCCGGCGAGCACGAGGATCCGCCCGGCAAGACCGCCGGATGTCCCGGCGAGCAGGACGTCACGCCAGCCGAGTGCGATCACCAGACTCGTGGACACCCCCAGGCCCAGCAGTCCGCCGAACAGCGCCACCGGCGTCGACCACCGGCGCCAGGCAGGCTGCGCCCCCAGCAGGTAGGTCAGGCCGGCGGCCAGCACGGCCGCCGCGCCGATCGCCACCGTGACTATGCCGAGCCACAGGGCATAGACACCGGCCAGCACGAGGATCCAGTGGGCCAGCAGGAGAACCAGGAACAGTCCCACCAGTGCCGCCTGCCGGCTGAGTGGGGAACGGCCGATCCCGGCCAGGAAGCGATATGACCGCAACGGCTTCTTGATGGCGGTGACGGGGGCGGCGGCGCCCACCCCCGCGAAGACCAGCGCCACCGTCAGGCACGCGATGACGAACGGGCGGTCCCCGCCGCTCCGGTCGAGCACCAAGCCGCCCAAGAGACAGCCGACGGCTGCGGGCAAGAGGACGAGAAAGGGCTGCGCGGCCCAGTTGGGGTTTCTCTCCATGGCTCCTCTCAGTCCACCGGCAGGTTGAAGAAGTCCTTGGGATTGTCCCAGCAGACCTGGTCGATGGTGGCCTTGTCGAGGCCGAACAGTCTCATGGCCAGCATCACCCGGGGGACCATGAAGTAGTCGTTGCCTTCCCCGCCCAGCTCGGAGTTGATGATGATCTTGCCGCGCTTGTCGGGGTTGTCGATGACGTACTGAGCGGCCGGTTCGGGGGGCATCTTGTCCCAGCAGATGGAGAGGCCCACCATGCCCCCGGTCTTCATGCGCCAGTCAAGGGTGGCTTCGCCGGCGTGGTCGAACACGCACTTCTCCGCCGGGAAGCCTTCTTCTTTGATGATCTCGAGGACCTTGGGCAGTACCGTCTCGCCCTGGGGGGCCAGACGGATGGGGGTGTGGAGGATGACGGGCAGGTCGTGGGCTTTGGCGATCCTCAGGTGCTCGCGGAAGAGGTCGATCTCGAACTGGGTACCGGTGTCAAGACCGATCTCCCCCAGGGCCACGGCCCGATCCGCTTTGAGGAAGTCGGGCAGACTTGGCCAGGCACGTCTCGGCGTCGGCGTGGTTCACGCCGAAGAAGGGCACCGAGAGCGAAGTGAAGAGCTCGAAACCCAGGGTCTTGGCGGTGGTGGTCTCCATGCCCAAGAAGCGCTCCCACATGAGGAGCACGCTGTCGGCGTCTTTGCTGCCCAAGAACATATGGGGGCTGGGGACGATGGCTGCTTCCATGCCCATCATGACCAGCTTCTGCAGTTGGTTGTCTTCGATCATGTCGGTGTGCAGGTGGGCGTCGATGAAGCGCATGGCTGCTCCTTTACTCGTCGACCACGGCGATGGCGTCTATCTCCACCAGGCAGCGCGGGTCGGTGGCCAGCCGCTGCACCTGCACGGTGGTGGAGGTGGGCTTGTACGTGCCCATGTATTCGTTCCAGACCTTGTTCAGCGCGTCCTGCTGGTCGAGGTCGGTCAAGAAACGCTTGCAGTGCACGACGTTCTGGAGGGTGCCGCCGGCGGCCTCCACGGATCTCTTGAGGTTCTCCATGGTCATCCGGGCCTGGGTCGCCATGTCCGGGGGGATGTTGTCGAACTCGGCCGGGATGTGGGGATGGCTGTGGTAGACGGGAGCGGCGGTCACGCCCGCGAAGAACAGGATGCTCCCTCCCGTGACCTTGATCGCGGGAGAATACGGCATCATGACATCCGGACGATCCGGCCATTCGACATGCTCGATCTTGACGCTCATTCCTTCACTCCTTCTCGTTTCGCACTACTTCGGCACTCTCGACTCCCTCCGCACGACCAGGAAGGCGCGTCGCGCCCCCGGTCACACGAACATATCCACTATCTCCATCACCCGGACATCGGCCAGGCCCCTGTCGCACACCTTGAGCGTCGGGATGGAGACGGCCAGGCAGACAAAGGCGACCGACGTGTGCAGGCCGGGGAAATCGGTCCCCAGGTCGGATGCGATGGCCTCGTTGATCCCCTGAAGCCTCCTCACGACCTCTTCCACGGGCTCGTCGGCGAAGAGACCCAGCAGACGGCAGGGGAAGCTCGCCCAGTATCTTGCCGTCGCGCGCGACCACATAGCCGCCCCCGAGTTCCGCGATCCTGTTGGCCACCAGACTCATGTCCCGGTCGTTCGTGCCCGCCACCATCAGATTCATCTGTCCGGGGTTGAACGAGGAGCCGATGGCCCCCGCCTTGATCCTGAAACCCTGGACAAAGGCCTTGCCGATGCGGCCCGACGCTTCGTGGCGGTCGAGCACGGCGATCTTCATGACATCCCGGCTGGGATCCGCATGGACTTTCCCGTCGCTCACGGGGAGATCGAGGTGGCGTTCCTCGGTGACCAGGCTGCCCTCGGTCGACACCGATGACGCGGACCTTCGCGGTTCCACCGGAAGATGCGGGCGCTTCGACGGCGAAGTCCTCCGGGACCGTCATGCGCGCGATCTTGATGGTGTTGAAGAAGTAGCTCGGGATAGGCGGGCGCCTTGAGTTCGCCCACGTACCGGCCGTCGCGGGCGACGACTCTGCCGTTCGCTATCACCTGAGCCACGTTGAACTCGGCCAGGTCGTCGACCAGCACGATGTCGGCGATCTTGCCCGGTCCTATGCTCCCCATGTCGTCACCGATGCGGAAGTACTCCGCGGCGTTGATGGTGGCCATCTGGACGGCCGTCATCGGGGCGACTCCGCAGCGGATGGCGGTGCGGATCTTGTGGTCCACATGACCATCGAGCACCAGCGAGTCCGCTTCCTGCTCGTCGGTGGAGAAGGAGAAATGCCGGGGGTCGGCCTTGTGCTCGGTGATCGCTTTGACCACGTGCCTCAGGTCTCGTCCCGCCGAGCCCTCCCTGGCCTGGATGTGGACCCCTAGGCGCAGGCGATCGAGGGCCTCCTCGGCGGACATGGCCTCATGCTCGGAGTAGATGCCGAGCGCGGCGGTGGCGTTGGCCAGCTGCGACGGACACCTGCCCGAAGTGGCCGCCCATGAGCATCTTCTTCGCTCCCAGGCAGCCTCGGTGAGCTCCCGTACGCCGGGCACCGGCATCGAGGCGACGAACATGTTCCACTCGGCCAGCCCGATGCACTCCGGCCATCCGAGCAGCTCGAACACGTCCTCGGTCGTTGATGGTGTTGGTGTTGCCGAGGGGCCCGTGGCCAAGGATAGGCGTGGGGCGGGATGTTGAGCAGCACCTTGATGGGAGTGGCCTTCAGCTCGTCGAGGGCGAAACGGATGGCTTTGCGGCCGGCGACGACGCCGATCTCGTAGAAGTCGGTCGATATCACCGTCGTGCCGTGAGGCACGACCGCCCGGGCGAACTCCGTCATCGAGAACTGTGACCCGCCCAGGTGGATGTGGCCATCGATGAGACCGGGGCACAAGTAGCGGCCCTCCGCGTCGATGACTTCGGTCCCAGGACCTATCGAGTAATCGACGTCGCCGATGGCCGCGATCCGGTCGCCCTTGATAGCCACGCCCGCAGGATAGATCTCGCCGCTGTTGACGTTCACCAGCTTGCCGTTCTTGATCACCAGGTCGGCCGGAGCGTCACCCCGGGCGACCTCGACCAATTCGTCCCTATTCATGCGAACCAGCCTCCTCTTGTCGGACATGGACCGGCGTCACGCCAATCATGCCACGATAAGCCCGTGCGATACCGGGCGCCTCCAAGGCGCGTGTGATGGTGCGCGACCCGCGGGCTCTCCGCGGGTAGCGCCCCGCCCATGCATCCTTCCCGGCACCAAAAGCGCCTGCTGCGCCGGCGCCTACTTGCTTCAGATGGTTGGCATGGGCAGGACTTCCTGCTGGACCGGAACCATCGGTGCGACCGGGTTCGCCACTATTCTAAGCTCAAAGGGCCACTTGCCCGTCCCTTTGACCCACTGCGAGCCAACCTGCGGAGTCTTATAGACGTTGGGGACCGGATGATTGCCCATGGGGTCGACGGGCTCCGTGAAATCGATATGCCCAGCCATGGTATCCATCTTGGTGGTCCTCACCGCCTCGATGATCTTCTCCTTGTCATCCATGTCAGCGGTGCGCTTGAAGACGTCGGCCACGACTTCCATGAGAGCGTAGTGCAGTATGGGTTGGGTCCACTGCGTGCCGCTCGCCTTCTCGAAGTCGGCGGCCAACTCCGCGGTGGTCTCGCCGGTGAGCGACGACTTGAACGGGTGGTACGGGGACCACCAGCACTCTGTAGTGGTGTTGGTGGCGATTGCGCCCAAGGCTTCGACCGACTGCGGGAACAGCAGTGCCTTGGCCATCGTCAAGAATTTTGGCTTGAGGCCCTGCTGAATGGCCTGCTTCCAGAAGTTGGTGAAGTCAGGCGGAGGCATGACCCCGGTTATGATCTCGACCCCGTCTTTCTTGAAGAGCGAGATCATCTGAGTGAAGTCCTCCGTGCCGAGCTGGAAAGCGCCTGGGTCGACAACGGTCCAGCCGCCGAGGTCCTTGAACTTCTGGATCCACGCGGGCCGCCAGGCGTTCCCGTCTGCATCATTGGGCCACATGCCGCCGACCACTTTGTTGTTCGGGATCTTCGCCCACATGGCAAGGAAATTGGCGTGTATCTCGTCCAGGCCCCAGAACATGTGATATGTCCATTTGAAGCCGACCTTAGGATCGCCGTTCCGCCCAAAGAAGTATGCCTGCCAGGGAGCATCGTTGGAAACACACGGCATTCCCGCCGCTTCGCACTGGTCAGATGCAGGGTTGACGAGATCCGGAGTGGAGTCGCAAATGACTATGTCGACCTTGTCGTTGTTGATCAGGTCGCCTGCT
Source organism: uncultured Actinomycetes bacterium (assembly GCA_963809395.1). Taxonomy (GTDB): domain Bacteria; phylum Actinomycetota; class Thermoleophilia; order RBG-16-64-13; family RBG-16-64-13; genus CAWEJM01. The sequence continues at coordinate 199,109 of CAWEJM010000012.1, forward strand.
ACCTGGGAGGCGCGGTTCGAGTCGGATTGGTTGTCCTTGACGATGATATTTATGGGATGGAGCTTCCCGTCACCGCACACGAGCCCATCCTTGAAAGCTACGTTCCACTTTTCCACGCACCACCCATCCGGCACGCCGAACGAGGCGTAGATCCCGGTTCCCGGCGAAGAGAAGCCGACCTTGATCTCCCGGCCCTTCTCAGCTCCGGCACTCACTGTCGTACTGCTGCTGGCCGTCGTGACGCGTGGTCGGAGCGCCGGTGGTGGTCGTTGCCTCTTCTTTGGCGCCGCAGGCGGCCGCCAGGCCGCCCAGCCCGGCACCCAAGACTTAGCGTTGCGCCGGCCACCCCTGCCAGCTTCAAGAACTCGCGCCGGTTGACGCACATGCCCTTCACATCTTGTTTCCGGTCATCGATGGTTCCCTCCTTGGAATACTGACGCATCCCGGATCACGGCTCAGCTCCCACGGCTGCACGCGGGGGTGGTCTGCGACCCGCGGCCTCTCCGCGGGTCGCAGACCGCTTGGATCACGGAGCCATGCCGGAGTCACGCGATGAACTTGGGTTCCGCTTCCACCTTGATGGTGGAGTTGTTGGTGTTGTCGACCACCACCAACTCGTATTTGTACTTGGTGCCTGCGACCCATTGGCCCCCCACCAGCGGAGAGCGACACACGTTCTTCACGGGATGCGGAGTGCCCATCTTGGGCTCGGTGGTGAAATCGATCGGGCCGGCAAGTGTGTCCAACTTGGCCGTGCTGATCGCTCCGATGATGGCTTCCTTGTCGTCCACGTTCGCGCAGCGCTTGAGGGAATCAGCCACCACCTCGAAGACCGCATAGTGAAGCAGATACTGGGCCCACTGCTGGTTGTTGCGCTTCTCGAACTCGTCGGCGATCTGCTGGCAGGTCTCACCGGTCAGGGATGACTTAAATTGCATGCGCGGCGTCCACTGCGTCTCGATGGTGAAGTTGTTTCCGGCGTCACCCAAGGCCTCGACACCCTGCGGTAGGTCCACGGCCTTGGCTATGGTCGCGATCTTGGGTTTGAAGCCCTGCTGCATGCACTGCTTCCAGAAGTTGGTGAAGTCAGGAGGGATGGGTACGCCGGTGACGATCTCGCAGCCCGCCTTCTTGAACTGTGAGATCTGAGCGGTGAAGTCCTCGGTCCCGTTCTGATAGCGGCCGGGATCGATGATCGTATAGCCCAGCCCGGGGATGACACTCGGAAAGCCCGTTTTAGGGTCTGAGAACGCGGCGCCGTCGGAATCATTGGGCCACATGGCCCCCACGATCTTGTTGGTCGCCAAGCGCTTCCACACGCCCGTGTAGACGTTGATGAGGTCTTCCACTCCCCAGAAGTGGTGGTAGGTCCATTTGAAGCCGACGGCCGGGTCGCCGCCGCGGCCGAAGAAGAAGGCCTGCCACGGCGCATCATTGCTGAAACAGGGAATCGCATTGGCCTCACATTGGTCGGCCACAGGGTTGACGGTCTCCGGCGTGGAGGCCACCATCATGATGTCTATCTTCTCGTTGAGGATCAGGTCCCCGGCTACCTGAGCCGCCCGGTTGGTGTCCGACTGGCTGTCTTGGATGGTGAACTTGATGGGGTGCTTCTTCCCGTCACCGCACACCAGCCCATCGCCGACAAATTCTTTCCAACGCTCCACAGAGTATCTGTCGGCTGTCCCGAACGAGGCCAGGGCGCCGGTGAGCGGGGCGACGAAGCCCAGCTTGATCTCCCTGCCCGCGGCCGGTCCGGCGCTGGTCGTGGTGGACGCCGCCGTGGTGGTAGTCGCCGCCGCCGTGGTGGTCGTGGACAGGGCGGCCGCAGTCGTGGTCGTGGTGGCGGTCTCTCCGCCGCAGGCGGCTACCAGGCCGCCCAGGCCGGCACCCATGCCGACAGCCGCGCCGGCTATCCCGGCCACCTTGAGGAACTCGCGGCGGCTGAGGCACTTGCCCTCGAGCGCACCGGCCCGGTCTTCTCCTCGGGCCCTCACGTCCTTCTCGCGATCATCCATCGTTCCCTCCTTGAGTCATTCGCGTTCGTGGTCGCATCCGCGGCACTCGGTGTTTCCTGCCCGACCCAGCCTCCTTCAACCCCCTTCCCACTCTGACTCTGCCCATTCGTCGTCCGACATCTGCCGATATCTACAACCTCTCCAGAAGGATCAGACCCATGTTCAGGCTCTTGTCCAGCGAGACCGTGGCGGCGCAGGCCTGGTAGCCGGGGGCTTCCACCGTGACGGTGTACTCCTGGCCCGGGTCGAGCCTGTCCACCACGAACTCGCCGTAGTTGTTGACCAGGCCCTGGCCCACCGTGGCTCCGCCCGCCTGTACCGTCACCGTGGCGTTCTCGGCGCACTCATCGGTGTCTTTGAAAGCCACACTGCCGGAGACGAAGACCGTGGTCCAGCGGTAGAGGTTCTTGTAGTAGACGCGGGGTTTGGTACCCAGCCCGGCTTGGTAGGCCTCCAGACCTTCGGTGGCCGCCAGCTTCTGCCATCTCGGCATCGTCGGCTAAGACCAGCTTGATGGCCTCAGTGGGGCACACCTGGCTGCAGCGGGTCTCGGTCCAGCCGTCGTCTAAGAGGTGCGCGCAGCCGGTGCACTTCTGGGCCACCTGGGCTTCCTCGTTCCAGTAGATGGCGCCGTAGGGGCAGGTGTCTACGATCTCGGCGATGGCCCTTGGCTTTCACCGGGTCGATGATGACCAGGCCGTCTTCGCGCTTGTAGATGGCACCGGCCGGCGAGTCCTTCAGGCAGGGGGCCTCGTCGCAGTGCATGCAGGGAACCGGCAGGTAGCTCACCTGCACGATGGGGTACTGGCCCCGTTCTTTGCGCTCGATGTTCATCCAGCGCTGTCCCGTCCAGGGCTGGGCCACGGAGTAGGGGAGAAAGTCGTTACCGACGAACTCGTCCTTGTCGGCCAGGAAGCAGTCGTTGCAGTCGTGGCAGCGGGCCACGTCGATGACTAGGTTCCACTTCTTCATCTAGCTTCTCCCTCCCATTTCTCCACCTGGATAAGGCAAGAGTTCGGCGCCTGTGCGATCGAGGTGGGGGTGATATGCCGCTTGGGCGTGAGGATGTTGATGCAACCGGCCCGATCGGCCGACTCACCCGGTTTGCCCATGGGTAGGTAGTCAGCGCACGACTCGTAGCTGTGCACCGTCCCGGACGGCACCCGCTCGGTGACCTGAGCCGCCAAGATGACCGAGCCCCGGTCGTTGAAAGCCCGGATCAGACCGTTGTCTTTGATGCCCCGAGCCGCCGCGTCCGCCGTGTTGAGGCGCATGATCCAGTAGTAATGGCCGTCGGCGCAGAGGACGCGATGGTCCTTGACTTCGTTGATCCAGCTCTCTTTGCTGTCGCCCATGGTGTGGAAGCTGAAGCGCGGGTGCGGGGAGACCATCTGCAGCGGGTACTTACCGTAGAGCTCTCGGTGCGATGACCCTCCCAGGAGGGGATGTACTGCGGACCCATCACCGGGCGCTCGGGGTCTTCGACGTCCATCTTGGAGAGGCTCGAAGCGACGAACTCGATCTTGCCCGACATGGTCTGCAGTCCCTTCATGCCCACCGTGTCGCCGGGGGCGGGTCCCCAGTCCGGCGTGTCCCTCTTCCGCCCCTCGGCGAACCAGCGGAGTGCCGGGGTGGATGTGTGGTCCTTCGGGAAGGGCACCACGTAGTAGCCCTTCTTCTCGAACTCTTCCCAGGTGATGTTCTTGGGCAGGTCGGTGGCGTGGAAGTAGTCCTTCACCCAGTCATAGTCCGTCTTGCCACCCATGGTGAACTCGTCGTAGACCCCCATGCGTTCGCACACCGCCGCGTAGATATCGTAGTCGGACTTGCTCTCGCCCAAGGGCTCGATGCACTTCTTCTGGAGAGTGACTATGCGGTGGTTCGCCTGGTTGTAGTTGTCGGGAATGTATCCCTGGCAACCGGCGAACTCGCTGATGTCCCAACGCTCGAAGTTGGTGCAGGCCGGCAGGATGATGTCGGCGAATCGCGCCTCGCCTTCGAACCAGATGGACTGATTGACGACGAACGGGACCTTGCCCTCGCGATACGCTTTTACGAACCGGTTGGTCTCGGTAAGCGTGCCGATGAACGAGCCCCCGTATTTGTAGTACATGCCCATGAACGGGTAGCCCGGGGCCGGATACTCGTACTTCTGCAGCTGCGACTCGATGGAAGAACCGCAAAACCCCTTGCCCCTCCAGAGCAGACGCTCGTGCATCATGGCTTCGGGGATGCTCAGCCGGGGGATCGCCTGGCCCTCGGTGGAGTCGTGGGTGTTGCGCGTCGCCCCCTTGCCTTCCTTGAACATCCGGTAGACCCACCGGAAGCCGGCCGCCGACTTGTCCACGTCACCGGAGATCCCGCCCTCGGCGTAGCCGGGAAAGACGAAGGACTCGTCGACGGGAACCCCTTGCGTGGTCCCCCAGATGTTGCTGCCCGGCTTGCCCATGCCCTGCATGGTGGCCAGGGCGATCATGGTGCGGGCCCACTCGTTACCGGTGGCGGCGCGGCACGCGCCGCCCCAGCCTCCCAGGCCGCCGGCGGCCAGCATGGTCTTCTTCGAACCCCACTCACGGGCCAGCGCCCGGATCTCGCGAGCCGGAATGTTGCACTCCGCCTCGGCCCATTCCGGCGTCTTGGGAACGCCGTCACTCGTGCCGAGGACGTAGTCCTTCCATTGATCGAAGCCCACCGTGCGGTCGGCGACATACTGCTTGTCGTAGAGACCCTCGGTCAGCCAGGTGAAAGCGATGGCCAGTCCAAACGGCACATCCGTGCCCATCCGTGGCGAGAACCATTTGTCGCCGATCAGGCCGGCCGTATGGTTGAAATAGGGGTCGACGAACACCATCTTGACGCCCAGTTCCTTGAGCCAATAGCGCCGCGGGGTACTTTCGAACCCTGAGTAGATACCGTGCGTCGTCTCCGGGTCCGAGGACCAGAAGACGATCATTTCCGTGTGCTTGAGGGCGTCCTCCAGAAGGTCGTACTGCTCCGGGTTGCCGAGCCGGTGACTGAAGCCCCACATATGCATGCCACCCCAGTGCCAGCCTTCCCAGCTATCGGGATTGTGGCCGGCGTGGCACATGCCCAAGACATTGAGGAAGCGCAGATACGCGCTGTGCCGGTAGCCCACGTTCCCCCACAGGTGGTGGGACGAGCACGTGCTCATGATGCCGCCAGGGCCCACTTCCCGTTTCACCCGGGTGATCTCCTCGGCCACGATATCGAGCGCGTGGTCCCAACTGATGGGCTCGTAGCCCGACTCGCCGCGCTTATGGATGTTGCGGTCGCCCTTGTGATCGAAATCGACACGTTTGAGCGGAGTGAGTATCCGGGAGGGTGAGTAGACCATGGAGCGCTGCGCAACGGCATGCGGAGCCAAGGTGGTCTTCCTGGGGGGCTTGAATGTCCGCCCTCTTGCTTCGATGGCCCATGAATCGGCGTCACAGTCGTCCAGTTCCATCGGGGTCATCCGGAGGATCTTTCCATCCTGAACATACACCCAGACCGGCCCGCCAGTCGTACCGTTCGTCAGTCTCTCGATCGTTCCCATGAACGAACCTCCACTTGTCGCTTTCGCTCGGCAGCCAAGCGCCACACGGCGTGATTACCGAAGGCGAACACTGGTCTCTCGTCTCCCTCCTCGGGAACAGTTCTCCCTTGTTCACATTGTCGGCCGAACAGATGGCCGTCGCAACGTGGGTTCACAGGAGCATTGTCCCGTAGAGCGGCCCCGACCTCCGTGGTGTGGGATGAGTTCGGGTATGCGCCGTGATGCAGGGACGAAGCCGGCCGAGACCGGCGACGCCGCTCCCTCTGATACGGCCGCGCTGCCGCCCTCTGGTCGCCCCGACAGCCGCAGACGAGGCCTCGGGAATAGGCTTGACGCCGCGGGGTTATCGCCGTAATGTGAGCCACTGTCGCCGCTGAAAACTGAGCCGCCTGGGGGAATCGAGGACACGAGTCGATGCGAAGTTGGGAGGATGTCCATCGGCTGCGCGAGCAGGAGGGAAGATCGGCTCGAGACATTGCCCGCACCCTGGGCATGAGCCGCAACACGGTCAGACGGTTGCTGTCGCTTCCCGAGCAGCCTCGCTACAAACGGATCCCTTCTGGTTCCTCTCTTGATCCTTTCCGCGACACGATATTGTCCCTTCTAGAGCAGGATCCACAGATGCCCGCCACCGTAGTCAGGCAGCGTTTGATGGAGCTGGGGTACTCCGGTGGTATCACCGTCCTCAAGAGTCACCTCGCGATGGTGCGACCCGAGTTCCGAGCAGCCCCGGGTCATCTGATCCCAAGAGCCGTGCCCGTGCAGATGGACCGAGATCGCGACTCCTCGCACTCGGCATCGCCTGAGGCCTGGGGTACGGATCCGGTCTCGAGCGCCGATTCCGAGCCGGGCATGAACCTCATTTCGACCGATTTCGAGATCGTGATGGTCAATAGGACGAACGAGCGCCTCTTCCAGAAGCCGATGGTGGAGATGCTAGGGAAGAAGTGCTTCTGGGAATTCGAGCGGCGCTCGGAGGTATGTCCTCACTGTCCAGGTGCGGCCGCCCTCAAGACCGGACATCCGCATAGAGTCGAGACCCGAGGGATCCGAGACGATGGGACAAAGTACGCCGTCAGGCTGACAGCGTACCCGATACTTGGGCCCCTTGGCGCGCCGGTGGGCTTCGTCGAGGTAGAGGAGGACATCACCGAGCGCAGGCGCTCCGAGAGACTCGCCGAGCTCTTCGAGGATCTCGAGACGTCGCTCGCTGCGACCCATGACATAAACAGCGCCATCCGCCAGGCTCTCAACGTGGCGTTCTCGCTCGAAGGTGTCGATTTCGGTTACGCCTACATCCTGGACCCAGGGACAGGGGAGTATCGAACGGTCGCCCAACGGGGAGCGTCTCGCGATCTGGCCGAGGCGTTGACCCGACGCGGCTCGAACCTCGTCTCCGCCGCCGGGCCCTCGTCGTCGGCCGCGGGGTCCGGCCCCGCGAGGTCCGCTGATCCACGACAACCGATGGCAGTGGCCCTGGTCCCGATCGTGCACGATAGCCGGACAGTCGCAAGACTACTGCTCGGTTCGTCGGCCTATGTGCAGTTCCCGCCGGCTACCCAGGCAGCACTCGAAGGACTGGGAAAGATCGTGGGGAGCGCGATCGCGAGCTTCCGTGCGCAGCAGCTCCAGAGGGAGACCCGGGCCGAGATCGAGGCATTCATCATGGCCCTTCCCATGGCTGGGTGGTGCGTTGATCGCGGGGAAAAGGTGACACTGTGGAATCACGCGGCCGAGCGGCTTTTCGGCTGGAAGGTGGATGAGTTGCTGGGCGGCCCTTTGCCGTTCGCCCTGCAGGAAGTGACAGACGATGCCGGGGAACTTCCCCGATCGGACCGCGGCGGAACCGACTGGAGCCACCGGGAGTCCGAATGCCGCAACAAGGGTGGCGACCTGGTCAGACTGCGCGTGGCCGTGGCACCACTCCCGGGAGTGGTGGGCCACGGCTCGGGCACCATGACGCTCGCCGAGCAGGTCGACGGCGGCCCACGCCACGTCGTCGCCAGACCCCCTGACCTATTCATGACTTCTGGAGCCCAGATCGCTCGAACGCCCCGGTTGCTCGTCGTTCACCGCGCGGGCGGTGAGCGCGTGAACCTCGTTCGAATCCTCCGGGACATGGGTTGCTCGGTAGCGGTCTGCGATTCCTCTGAGCGGGCCTTCGAGCGTTACTGCGCTGCGCGCCGCTCCGGACGACCCTTCGATCTGGTCATCGGTGAGCTGCTGACTCCGGTGGGACCGGGGGGCTTGGATCTGGCCTCCCGGCTATTGAAGACCGACCCGAACGCCGCCGTGATTCTCAGCGCGGATTCGCCAGTCGAGGGGTACGAAAGTCACGGTCTCGCGGGGGCGATCAGACAGCCCTACGCGACGGAGGCCGTCCGCGAGTCCATCGCTGGGGTCTTGGGAAAGAGGAAGAAGGCAACCGGCAGGACCGCGCTGGCCCACCCCCAGACGACAGACCGGCGATCGACTCACTGAAATGCCGGGGGCGCGCCTCCTGCGAGGCGGCCCCCCGGTCGTCACCGTATCGGTGGAAGCGGTGCCGAGATCAGCCCAGCAGCGGCTACCTAGGCCTTCCAAATGGCGATGTCGCCCACGTTCATGTCTATCTGCCGTCACGTCCACCGGGCCGAGTTTCTGCGCCAGGTAGCCGGGCTTCTCGATCAACAACGTGTAGGTGCCATCCTTGAGGCCCCTGAGCCAGAAGTCGCCGTAGCTATCGCTCGTGGCCTGCGACTTTTCGCCGGTCTCCGCGTTGGTGGCCGTGATGGTCGCGCCCTCGGCGCACTCGTCGGCCTCCTGGTCGAACACCGCGCCGGCGATGAACTTCTTCGGCAGACCGATGTAGTACACCCGCGGCTTGACGTTCAGCCCCGGCTTGAGCGGCTCCGCCTTGGCGATGAGTTCCTTGAGGTCCTCTTCTTCGCCGAAGGTGAAGGCCCCGGTGGGGCAGGCGTCGGCGCAGCGCGGCTCGGTCCAGCCGTCGTCCAGCAGGTGCGCGCAGAACGTGCACTTCTGGGCGATGTTGAGCGCGTCGTTGAAGTAGATGACATTCTCGTACGGACAGGCCGCGATGCACATCTGGTTGCCGCGGCACTTGTCGGGATCGATGATCACGATGCCGTCGTCGCGCTTGTAGATGGCGTGCACGTTGCACGACCTCGATGCACGGGGCATCGTCGCAGTGCTGGCAGATGCTGTGCTCGTAGGTGATCTTTGACCTTAGGAACCTGGCCGCGGACGTTGTCGTGGATCTTGTTCCAGAACTGGCCGGTGTCGGGTTGCGGCTTGGCGATCGGTGACCAGTCGTTGGCCACGTGCTCGTCCTTGCAGGAAATCTGGCAGTTGTAGCAGCCATTGCAGATGTCGTAGTTGATGATCAGGACCTTGCCCATCATTCACCCCCCATGATGCACGCCTCTAAACCAGGACCCGCACAGGGGTGGAAAGGCTTTTCGAAGGCTATCTGGATACTTGCGCTTGAGGTCTTCCATGTCGGTCTTCTCGATGTCGACCAGGAAGCCGCTGACCGCGTGGCCGACCGCGTTCTTTGAGGTGGTGTTCTTCGGGACGATGGTGTTGATGGCGCCACCGCGATCGATGACACCGGGATCGATCGGGTCCCACTTGGCGCCGTGGTCGATGTAGACGACGCCGGGCATGATCCGCTCGGTGATATACGCCCCACCGAGTACGGTACCGCGCTCGTTGACGATCGAGATGATATCCCCGTGCTTGATACCGCGCTCCGCGGCCGTCGTCGGATGCAGCCACGTCGTGTGGTATTGATAGCCATCCGGACCGGTCATCTTGCAGGTCTCGATCTCGCGGAGCCAGGTGATGTCATCGTGCTGCGAGTGCACGCCCCAACGCGGATGGTTGGAGCACACGAGCAGCGGATACTTCTTGGAGCGCTCGGTGCCGATGGTCTCCTCGTGGCTGATGCCTTTGGCGATCCACTTCGGTACCGGCGGCCGCTCGAGGTCGTCCGGGAAGTGCTTCAGCAGACCGGTGGCTTCGAACTCGAGCAGCCCGGTCGGCGTGCTAAGCGGGTATTTCTTCGGGTCCTTGTAGAAGTTGTAGAAGCCGGCCGGGATTTCCTCCCAATTGTCGGCCGTGGGAACCACGTAGTAGCCCTTCTCGTTGAGGTCCTCCCAGCTGACGAGATCCGCGCAGCGGGAGGTCTCCCAGCCGTACTTGATCAGTTCGGGAATGGTCTTCCCACCCGTGTATTCCTCGTAGAGGCCCAAGCGCTCGGCGATCTTGCAGACGATCTCGTAGTCGCTGAACGATTCGCCCAGCGGTTCGACGCACTTGTGCTCCGGGAAGAGTAGGTTGAACTGGCCGCTGAAGATGTCGCCGGCGATGTCATCCTCTTCGAGCTTGGTGTTGACCGGCAGGATGATGTCGGCCAGCAGCGCGTCGTTCTCCAACCAGGGATGCTGGCAGAACATGAACTCGATGTCGGGGTGCCGCATGGCCTGGACGAATTCGTTGCCCATGTTCCAGCAGGTGATCCAGGACGGAGAGTCGGTCCAGACCATGTGGATCTTGGAGCAGCCGTCGGCCGGATACTTGTAGTGCACGAACTGATCCGTGCGGTCGGCGCACTCGGACTCGACGCCATACCAGTCGCACTTGCCCTCAAGGATGGCCTTGGGGATGTAGGTCTTGGGAATGAAGGACGGGTGGTTCGTCTCGTCCGGATGGCCACCGGTGTAGGCGGCCCGCAGATACGGCACACGCAGCGGCTTCGGCTGAGCGTACTGGTCCGGCTTGTCGAAGAGGCCCCACTCGATCATCTTGGCTTGGTTCACGCCGGGCTTGCCTAGGCCCTGCATGGCCAGGCAGATGTTCTGCAGACGGGCGGGCTCGGTCGCGTACGGGCCGCGGATACCGGGACCGCCGTTGCCGATGACCACGGTGGTGCGCTTGGACGCCCACTCCTTGGCCAGCGCTTTGATGACGCGGGCCGGCACGCCGGTGATCGGCGCCGCCCACTCCGGCGTCTTCGGCACGCCGTCTTCGTCACCCATGACGTAGGCCTCGAACTTGTCCACGCCCACGGCGTGGGTATCGAGGTACTCCTTGTCGTAGGTGCCGTCCTTGAACCACTGATAGATGATGCCCAGGTAGAGAGCAGCGTCGGTGTTCGGAAGGACCGGGATCCACCTGTCGGCATGCACCGCGGCCGCATAGTTGAGGTCGGGGCACACGTAGATCTGCTTGATCCCCAGCTCCGTCCACCAGTAGCTGAGGCGGCTCGGTAGCTGTCCCTGCCAGCCCCACGGGGTGGTCTCTTGGTCGCAGCCCCAGAAGAGAAGCAGCTCGGCGTTCTTGGACATGTCGTAGAGCAGGTTGCTCTGCATCCCTTGGCCGACCGGTTCGCAGCCCCAGAAGTGCTTGCTCCCGAACCACCAACCTTCCCAACTGTCGGGCTGACGGTTCTGCTGCGTGAAGCCGCCCCAGAGACGCAACAACTTGCGTCCGGCGCCATGGCAGGCCTGCACGACCTTGTTCTCGCCGTGCTGGTCGCTCTGGTAGAGAAGCGCAGTCGGGCCGTACTTCTCTTTGATACGGTTCATCTCGCCGGTGATGACGTCGAGGGCTTCATCCCAGGAGATGCGCTTGTATTTGCTGACGCCGCGGTTCTGCGGGTTGCGCTCGCCTTTGGGATCGAAGTCGACGCGCATCATGGGGTAGCGGATGCGGGCCGGCGAGTAGACGCGCTTCTTGTACGCGATGGAGTACGGGGGAATCAGGGTCTTCATGCTGGGCTCGAAGGTTTGGCCCCGCACTACCATCTTCCAGGGGTTCATGTCTTTTTCGGGGTCGTACTTCCAGTCGTAGTGCATCGGGCGGATGCGGATGATCTTGCCGTCTTTGACATCCACCATCGACGCGTTGGAGCCGTTCTCGGGCACCCCGCAAAAGCTGATGTCGCGCACCAGCGTGCGTTCCCCTGAGGCTCCGGTCTTGCTCATGTCTTCTGCCACACTGCCTCCTTTGTTCTATTGCTCAATTCCGGCAACCGGAATAGCTATTCCGTTAGCGCCTACCCATATACTATGCCACCCCCCAGAGGGCCAGTCAACCGACAGCAGTGGCCGCCTGGGTCAAATAGCGGGTCATCTCAGCTGCCGTGCTCTTGATCGCATCGGTGTTCCGTTTCTTCTCTCGAGGGCCGAAACGCTCCGAGGGAGCGACGACCGTAACCACCGCCTTGACGTCGCCGTCCGCTCCGAAGACCGGGGCGGACACGGCGCACACTCCCAGGTCCTGCTCCTCGATATCGTAGGAGACGCCGTCGAGGACGGCCGTGGCCAGTTGGCCGGCGATCTCCTCAGGGTCGGTGACGGTGTGGGGCGTCAGCCTGAGCTGGGCGGAGCGCAGGATCTTCTCCCGCTCCGCCTCCGGCCTGAAGGCGACGTGCATCCGGAGGGACGAGTTCGCCACGCTGCTCAGGATGCGGCCTATCGGCAGATTCGGCTTGAACGGGTGGGTCGTCGCAACCTGATCTACGACAACGGCGCCCCCCGCCCCCGCCACGGTGAGTTCTACCGTCTCCCCGGTGGCCTCGGCCAATTCCTCCAAGAACGGATGCGCCGCGCGAACGAAGCCGACGTACGACAGAGCCAGATAGGCCCCCGGAATCGTAGCCCGGCCCAGATGGTAGAGCTCCGTAACGGGGTCGAAGACCACGAAGTCCTTCCACTCCAGGGTCCGCAACATCCGATATGCGGTGGTCTTGGAGAGGCCCGTCCGCGCACAGATCTCGTGGAGGCTCCATTCTGGATGCTCGACGTCGAACAAGGCCAGTATGGTCAGACCCCGGGCCAAAGCCCGGACAAAGAGATCGTTCTCCTCTTCAGGATGGCCTTCGACCGACGATCTCAGACGGCCTCCCGTCCTCGCCATCGCTTTGCCCCCTCCCTACTCGACTCCCTCCATCAGCACGCCGGCCAGACAAGGACCGGCAGCGGGGTGACATTCGCGTCCGAAGGCCTCGGGATATTTGGCCCGCATGGCCGCTAGATCGGTCTTTTCCATCTCCGCCAGGAAGCCGGATACCACCATGCCGACAGCATTCTTCGAGGTGACGTTCCCGGGAACTATGCTGTTGATCGCCCCGCCCCGGTCGATCTCACCGGGGACGATGGGGTCGTACTTAGCTCCGTGATCGATGCCGACCACCCCAGGCATGATGCGCTCGGTGATGTAGGCCCCGGCGAGTACGATGCCCCGTTCGTTGTAGAGGCTGACCACGTCGCCCTTCTTGATGCCCCGGGCGCCGGCGTCGGCCGGGTTCATCCATAGCGGATGGTACTGGTATCCATCGGAGCCCTTGACCTTGCAGGTCTCGATCTCCCTCAGCCAGGTGATGTCGTCGTGCTGGGAGTGGACCCCCCAGCGCGGGTGGTTGCTCATCACCAGAAGCGGATACTTCTTGGAACGCTCCGTTCCGAGTGTCTCCTGATGGGTCTCGCCGTATGGGACCCACTTGGGCACCGGGGGCCGTTCCTCGTCATCGGGAAAGTGCTCGGCCAAACCGGTGGAGTAGAACTCAAGAAGTCCGGTAGGAGTGGTGAGGGGATTGCCCTTGGGATCCTCGTAGAACTTGATGAGACCGGCGGGGATGCTCTCCCATTCCGGGTCGGTGGGAACCACGAAATAGCCCTTGTCGTTTAGCTCTTCCCAGCTGATGAGGTCCTGGACGTTCGACGTGTCGTACCCCAGCCGGATGAGGTCGTCCTCGGACCTGCCCCCGGTGTATTCTTCCAGCATCCCCAGGCGGTCGGCGATCATCTTGACGATCTGGTAGTCGCTGTACGATTCACCCAAAGGTTCGACGCACCGCTCTTCGAGGAAGAGGAGGTCGAACTGGCCGCTGAAGATGTCGCTACCGATATCGTCTTCTTCCAGCTTGGTGTTCACCGGCAGGATCACATCGGCGAACAGAGCGTCGTTCTCCAGCCAGGGATGCTGGCAGAAGATGAACTCGATGTCGGGGTGGCGCATGGCCCGGATGAAGTTGTTGCCGTCGTTCCAGCACGTGATCCAGGAGGGCGAGTCCGACCAGATCATGTGGAGCTTCGAGCAGCCCTCGGCCGGATACTCGTAGTGGACGAACTGGTCCTCTCGGGGGGCCAACTCCTGCTCGTTGCCGTACCAGTCGCACGCGCCTTCGAGTATCGCCTTGGGGATGAGGGTCTTCGGAAGGAACGAGGGGTGGTTGGTGTCGAGCGGAGTGCCCCCGGTGTAGGCCTCGTGCAGACTGGTCAACCGTAAGGGCATCGGCGGGGACACCTGTTCGGGGTTGCTGAGTAGGCCCCACTCGATCATCTTGGCCTGGTTCGCCCCCGGCTTGCCGAGGCCCTGCATAGCCAAGCACAGCACCTGCAGCCTGCCGGGCTCCGACGAGTACGGGCCGCGGATACCGGGCCCGCCGTTGCCGATGACAACGGTGGTGCGCTTCGTGGCCCACTCGCGGGCGAGCGCCTTGATGATCCGCGCGGGGACCGCGGTTATCTTTGAAGCCCACTCCGGCGTCTTGGGAACTCCGTCCTCCTTTCCCATGACGTAGTCCTCGAACTTGTCCACCCCGTAGGCATGGGTCTCGAGATACTCCTTGTCGTAGGTGCCGTCCTTGAACCACTGATAGGTGATGGCAAGATACAGGGCGGCGTCGGTGTTGGGGAGGATGGGGATCCACTTGTCGGCGTGCACGGCCGCGGCGTAGTTGAGGTCGGGAGCGATGTAGATCTGCTTGATGCCGAGCTCGGTCCACCAGTAGCTCAAGCGGCTCGGTAGCTGTCCCTGCCAACCCCAGGTGGTGGTTTCCTGGTCGCATCCCCAGAAGAGGAGCAGCTCGGCGTTCTTGGAGATGTCGTAGAGCAGGTTGCTCTGCGGCACCTGCTGTCCCACCGGCTGCATGCCCCACACGTGCTTGGCCCCCCAGGTCCAGCCCTCCCAGCTATCGGGCTGGCGCACCTGCAGGGTGTATCCGCCGAAGAGGCGCAGCAGCTTGCGGCCGCATCCGTGCGGACCGTGGATGACCTTGTTCTCGCCGTGCTGGTCGGACTGATAGAGGATGGCGGTGGGCCCGTACTTCTCTTTGACCCGGAGCATCTCGCCGGTGACGATGTCGAGAGCCTCGTCCCAGGAGATGCGCACGTACTTGCTCACGCCCCGGTTCTGGACGTTGCGCTCGCCGTTGACGTCGAAGTCCACCCGCTTCATGGGGAACCGGATGCGGGCCGGGGAGTGCACGCGCTTCTTGTAGGCCAGGCTGAAGGGCGGGATGAGCGTCTTCATGCTGGGCTCGAAGGTCTTGCCGCGCGCCTTCATGGTCCAAGCGTTGAATTCCTCGGGCCGATACTTCCAGTCGTAGTGCATAGGACGGATGCGGATGATCTTCCCGTCCTTCACGTCCACCATGGAAGCGTTGGCGCCGTTACCGACGCCGCACCAACTGAGGTCGCGAATCAATGTCCGCTCCTCAGCGGGCCCTCCGTTCTTGTCCCTCGCCTCCACCATGACCCTCCCGTGTGCGTGCCCAGAACTCCACTCAGGAGGCATTCTACCCGTCGCTCGCGAACCGCGACAGTGTCTTTGCGCCTGCCTTCAATCGCCTCTAGCGAGCGCCTTGCCGGCTTCGTAGGCCCGGATCTTCAACTCAGCATCTCGCTCCGCGCTCTCGGGATCGTTCGCGTTGGCGCAAACGATGTTTCCGGCCCATTCGAAGCCGAACCAGGGAAACACCGCCGCGGTGTACTCGAAGTACGACTCGAACAGGTGCGGGTCTTCCATCCCCTGCGTGTACACAGTCAGCACCTTCTTCGGGCCGAACCGCGGCCTATAGTGTGGGTCCGTGAGAGGGAAGAACCTATCGTACAGATTCTTCACCGGGCCGGTCATCTGCATCATGTAGATGGGAGAGCCGATGACGACCGCTTGGGCCTTCTTCACATCTTGGAGCGCCTTTCGCAGCTCGTCATTGATGGCACAGTCGTCGTGCAGGCGGCAGTAGAAGCAGCTCTGGCAGGCCATGAACTTCATCTTGAACAGCGTGTACCAGTGGACCTCGGCCCCACCGTCCCGGGCCCCTTTCGCCACCAGCTCAAGAAGGGTGGACGTGTTGCCATCCTTTCGGGGACTACCGTTGAAGATCACGATCTCTTTCACGGCTAGAGTTCGATGAACCCTAGGTTCTCCGAACCGTCCGCGATCGTGACCACCATAGAGGTCTTCCTGCCGTCCGCGTCGATCTCCAGCCTGTATTCACCATTCTCAAGTCCATCGAACTTGAACTCGCCGAAAAAGTTGGTCGTCCGGGTGGCAAGAGTGGAGGTATCCAGACAGTTGGCCACGCCGGCACCGGAGAGGTTGCAGACGATGCCGCCCTCTTTCGAGTGAAGGTTGACGGTCGCGCCCTCGAAACAATCGCCGTCGACCAACACGCCGGCGGTGATGAAGTTCTTCGTGAACTTGTACAAGTTCTTGTACAGGGTGCGCGGTTTCGTCCCCAGCTCCGGCAAGATAGGCTTCCAGGCTCTCAGCCGCGACCATCTTTTCCATCTCTTCCGGCTCGACGAAGTATGTGGCCATGGCCTCGGTCGGGCAGGAATGCGTGCACCGGGTGGTATGGGGCTTCCAGGTAGGGTCGTCGATCAGGTGCGCACAGAAGATGCACTTCTGGGGAAGGTCTTTCTCCTCGTTCCAGTAGATGGCGCCGTAGGGGCAGGAGTCGACCAGGGCCTTGTTGCCCTTGGCCTTCACCATGTCGATCATGACGATACCGTCGGGGCGGTGATAGATCGCACCGTTCGATGCGTCGACGCACGGGGCGTTCTCGCAGTGCTGGCACGGCATCGGAAGGTAGGCCACGTCATTGCGGGCGTACTGGCCGCGCTCGCGCCGCAGGATATCCACCCAGCGGTGGCCGTGGCGGGGCTGGGCAGCCGTATAGCCGGGCCAGTCGTTATCGACGAACTCGTCCTTGTCGGCCATAAAGCAGTTGTTGCAGTCGTGGCACTTGGCCACGTCTATAACCTTATACCAGTGCTTCACTTCGCTGACTCCTTATCGGTCATGCACACGCGGTCGAACGTTCTGACTCACGTCCCGGCTCACTCGGTCTCGTAGATGCCGCCGTCCCACTTCTCCACTTCGATCTGCATGGTGTTGGGAGCCATGCCCGAAGCGTACTTGGACATGTAGCGATCGGGCGAAAGGATGTTCACGCAGCCGCCGCGATCAGCGGACTTGCCGGGCTTGCCCAGCGGGTTGTACTCGGCGCACGACTCGTACGTGTGCACGGTCCCGGGCTGGGTACGCTCGCCCACCTGGGCGCACAAGATAACGGAGCCACGGTCGTTGATAGGCGCGGACCAGGTCGCCTTCTTTGATGCCGCGGGCGGCCGCGTCGACGCGGTTGATCCGGATGATCCAGTAGTAGTGACCGTCCACCAGGACGCGGTGGTCCTTGATGTCGTTCATGAAGCTGTCCTTGCCGTCACCCATGGTGTGGAAGGAGAACCTCGGGTGCGGAGCCAGCATGCCCAGCGGGTACTTCTTGGCGAGCTCGCAGCGCGGACCTTCCCAGGCGGGCACGTAGGTGTGCATGGCCGGACGGTACTCGTCCACGAAGCCTTGCTCCTCGAAGTTCTTGAGACTGGTGGAGATGAATTCGACCTTGCCGGTGCTCGTCTGCAGGCCCTTGCGACCGACCTGGTTGTTGAGGCGCGGACCCCAGTCGGGCGTGTCTTTTTCGCGGCCTTCGGCGAACCAGCGCAGAGCCACCGTCTTCTTGCGGTTCGGGTTGTCGGGCACGATGAAATAGCCCTTCTTGAAGAACTCGGCGAAGGTCATGTGCTTCGGCATGTCGGTGGCGTTGTAGTACTGCTCCACCCACTGGAGGTCGGTCTTGCCTTCGCTGAACATCGGCCCGATGCCCAGCTTTTCGGCGATCATGGCGATAGATGTCGTAGTCCGACTTGGACTCTCCGATCGGCTCGATGCATTTGGCCTGCAGAGAGATCACGCGATGGTTGCACTGGGCGTAGGTGTCGGGGATGTACCCGGAGCAGTTGGCGAACTCAGAGATGTCCCAACGCTCGAAGTTGGTGCAGGCCGGCAGGATGACGTCGGCGAACGGCACTTCACCCTCGAACCAGATGGACTGGCTGACCACGAACTCGAGGCTCGGATGCGTGTACATCTGAGCGTAGCGGTTGGTCGCGGTCATGGTGCCGATCCACGGACCACCGTACTTCCACATCATCTTGATCTTGGGATAGCCGGGAGCCGGATACTGGTACTGGTGCATCTGATGCTGGATATCACCGCCGGCGAAGCCTTTGCCCGACCACTGGAACGTGCCGTCCATGATGCACTCGGGCACCTTCAGGCGCGGGATGTGCTGGCCGGCCGAGGTGTTGATGTTGGAGGGCGACGGGAAAGTGGTCTTGCCGTCGAACATGCGCCACGCAAACTTGAAGCCCGCCGCCGAGTTCTCGCAGTCGCCGGAGATGCCACCCTCGGCGTAGCCCGGGAAGTAGAACTCGTAATCGACAGGTGTACCCTGAGTGGTAGACCACATGTTGGACCCCGGCTTGCCCATGCCCTGCATCGTGGCGAGGGCGATCATGCCCCGGCTCCACTCGATGCCGTGCGATGCGCGGCAGGCTCCTCCCCAACCGCCGAGACCACCGGCAGCCAGGTAGGTGTTCTTCTTCGCCCACTCGCGGGCGAGCGCCCGGATCTCGCACGCCGGCACGCCGGACTCAGCCTCGGCCCATTCACAGGTCTTGGGAACGCCGTCGGTCTTGCCCACCACGTAGTCGGCCCACTCGTCGAAGCCATGGGCGTGAGTGGCCACGTATTCCTTGTCATAGGTGCCTTCGGTCAGCCACGTATAGGCGATAGCGAAGGAGAGCGCGTGGTCGGTACCGATCTTGGGAGAGAACCACTTGTCGCCGATCAGACCGGCGGTGTGGTTGTAGAACGGATCGATGAAGACCATCTTGACGCCCAGTTCCTTCAGCCATTGCCGGCGAATGGTGGACTCGTGGGCGGAGTAGATGCCGGTGTTGGTCTCGGGGTCCGCGGACCAGAAGACGATCATCTCAGCATGCTTCAGACCGTCTTCCAGCAGGTCGTACTGCTCGGGGTTGCCCAGGCGCCAGCTGAAGCCCCACATGTGCATGCCGCCCCAGTGCCAGCCTTCCCAGCTGTCCGGGTTGTGGTCGGCGTACGTGAAGCCCATCATGTTCATGAAGCGGAAGTACGTGCTGTGCCGGTAGCCCACGTTCCCCCACATGTGGTGGGAGCTGGGGCTGGACACGATGGCCGCGGGGCCGGCCTCGCGCTTGACCCGGTTGATCTCGTTGACCACGATGTCGGTGGCCTCATCCCAGGAGATCGGCTCGTACCCCGAGATACCGCGGTTCTGGATGTTGCGCTCACCGTCGGGGTCGAAGTCCACACGCTTCAGCGGGGTCTTGATCCGCTTGTCGGAATAGATCATCGACTTGAAGCCGGCGGTGTAGACAGAGTATGTCGTCTTTCGCGGGGGCGTGAACGTGCGTCCCCTCGCTTCTATCTTCCACGACGGCGCATCTACAGAGTCGTCCAGATCCATCGGGGTCATCCTGATGATCTTCCCGTCCTTGACGTAGACAAAGACGGGCCCCCCGGTCGATGAGTTCGTCAAACGAACCACGTCACCCATACCTCACATCTCCCTAGCTCTGGTGTAAGAACGCGCCGCTCAGACTGATCGAGCAGCTCCCCCTGCTCGCACTGGGTGTTCCAGCGCTTCCGGACCTCACTATACAACCATCTATGCTTGTACCAGTCACAACGCCGAGCGAACTGGTCGCAGCCCGGTGCCTGTCCCATCCTGAGGAACATCGTGCCGACAGACGGACCAGGAGCGCGCGGCACAGCCCCCCGAGGAAGAACCCGGCGGGGGGCCGGGAGACACTCGCCGGACCGGACCGAGGGACGACTACGCCCCGTGGCCTCCGCCCTATTCGACGATGGCCACGAGACGCACGATGGAGCCGTCGCCCTTCTCCCAGCGGATGGGGAAGCCGGCGAGCTTCACGCGCGTGCCGAGCACCTCGTCGATGTCGCCACCAACATTCTCGTAGCCCATGATGCCGGCTTTGAGCAGCATGTTGTGGCAGGGCTCCCAGTCGGGATAATCCTCGATGACCTTGCGGCCACGCTCTCTCTCGTACTCCTCGTTCACCGCGGGAAGGATCGGCCCGAGCCCATGGGGACCGATGGCGGTCGACAGCGGGTGATCCAGCGCTTGCTGGTCGACGCCCACGCACTTCACGCCGCGCTCGATCAACCACTCAGCCGCGCTCTTGACCAGACCGGGAGAGTAGGCGAAGTACGCTTTGGTGTCGGCGTACTGAGCATGCATGTGGGTATGGATGATGACGATGTCGCCACGCTCTACCCTGGGGGTCGCGTTCTCGAGGATGTCGCCCGTGATGTTGCCCCATTTGCCGAGGTTGCCGACGTCGATGACCACGCCGGTGCCGTAGTACTTGTCCAGGGGGATCTGGTCCGTGTACGCGCCGCCCTCGAACACGTGAGCCGGGGAGTCGGCGTGCGTGGTGGTGTGCATCGTGGTGGTTATCCTCTGAGTGAGGACGCCGGACTTCGCCATATAGTGGATGCGCTCGATCCTGATGTCCTCGAAGTACGGCCACAGCGGGCACTTGTCCCCGAACGGTTGGCTCAGGTCGACCAGTCTTGACCATGCTCTTCTCCTTCGTAGAGTTCCTCTTGCCGACATGCGGGCGCCCTTTGTGCCCGGATCGTCCATCGTCCGCCGACCATAACAAAAAGCCCCCCGCCGGACAAACCGGCGGGGGGCTCCATGCAACATTCCGTACCGGACCGACCCCGTCGCCTAGCGACGAGCGAGATCGGACCGTCTGTCAATAACCGGAGACCGGGCCGTACCCCGTACCGCAGTACGTGTAGGTGCGATCGGGAACGTTCTTGTTGACCTCATCTTCATCGATCTCGGCCACGCAGCGGACCATCGCGCCGTCGCCCATGTACCAGCGGATCGGGAAGCAGAAGAACCGGAAGCGCTTGCCGGACACCTTGTCCAAGTCTCCGCCGAGGTTCTCGACGCCGACGATGCCGTGACCCAGCATCTGCTTGTGGCAGGGTTCCCAGGTTCCCTCATTTCCGATCGCTTCGAGATCACCGAATTTGGCATCATAAGCGGCTTGGCCATGCAGCTTGATGTAGGCCGCTTTCTCAAATTCGGCATACGCTTCTTCACCGAACTGCTCGGCGTATTCTTCCGTGATAGGCTTGCCCGAAGATCCGGGCAGATTCATCTGCGGCGGGCCGTTCTTGCCCATGGCCGTATGAAGCGGATGATCCAGCGCCTGCGAATCCATAGCAACGCACTTGACCTGGTGCTTCACAAACCACTTGCCAGCTTCGACGCCGGTACCGCATGAATAATGATAGTACTCTCTGGAGTCGTCGAACTTGCGATGCATGCCGGTATTCAGGCAGACAACCATGCCCTTGAGCTCTTCCGGCTTGATGTTCGCTCTCTTGCAGGCATCCTCAAGATGCTCGGGCAGTATCAGGCCCCAACGCCCAATTTTGATTTCAAGGCAAATCGCTTCACCCGTGTATGCATCAACAGGCATTTCATGGGTATAACGAGTTCTTTTGCCGTCGAAGTCGGTTTCCATAACGTGACGAGGTGCGTCAGCATGAGTGCCTGTGTGCTGAACACAATCGACCCTCTGCGTGAGGACGCCGCCCTTCGCCATGGTGTGCATCGAATCAATGACCGGCTTTACGAAATACGGCCAACGGGGGATCTCCACACTGAATGGATGGGTCAGGTCAACGAATACTTTCTTCCCCATGATTCTTCTTCTTCTCCTTCTTTGGTTGCCTAGTCGACTTACGGGCACGCCAGGCGCCCGGATCGTCCTTGTTCGCCTCGAGCCGCGACAGACCAGCGGGCCTACTTGGCTTCGTTCTCCTTCATCTGCCGGACCGCTTTGGTGAGGTAGTCGAGCAGATTGGCGCGGAGGGCCTTCTGACCTTCCGGAGTCCACTCCTGGAAGCCGACGCCACCGGTCTTGAAGCCCAACTCGCCCTTCTCCACCTTCTCCTTCAGGAGCGGAGAGGGCTCGTGCGAGTCTTCCAGGTATTTAAGCACGTAGCTGTGTATGGACAGGGTAAGGTCGAGACCGACCATGTCGGCGTTCTCCAGCGGTGCCAGTATCGGCAGGCGCAGACCGGGGCCATACTTGAGGCTCTCGTCCACGGTGGCGGCGTCGGCGATACCGCGCTCTACTATGGAGATCGCTTCGCGCCACAGAGCGTGCTGCAGCCGGTTGGCGACGAAACCGGGGACGTCCTTCTTGCAGTGCACGGGGTGCTTACCGATGGCCTTGTGAAGGTCCATCGTGACCTGGATCACCCAGGGCGGGGTCTCTTCCGTCTGCACTACCTCGACCAGAGGGATGAGGAACGGCGGGTTCCACCAGTGAGTGCCGATGATCCGGTCGCGCTTCGCGGACGTGCTCGCGATCTCGGTGGGACTCATCACCGAGGTGTTCGTCGCGAGGATCGCGTCGGGCTTGCACATCTGGTCGAGCTTCTGGAAGGTATCCTGCTTGAGAGCCATGTCCTCGGCCACACACTCGAGCACGAAGTCGGCGTCGGTGGCCGCCTCTTCCATGTTCTGCGTCGTGTCGACGCGAGCCATGGTCGGCTCGACCTCTTCCAGCGTTCCCAGGCCGCGCTCGGCCAGGAACGTCAGGTCGTTGCGCATGCCTACGACGGCCTTCTCCAGCGTCTCGGCCTTGCGGCTGTAGAGCCCTACCGCGTAGCCTGCCGCGGCAAACACCATGGCGCAGCCGTGCCCCATGTTCCCGCCACCGACGATGGCGATCTTCTTGACGTCCTCCAGCTTCATCATCCGGCCACTGCCCCGCCGTCGACGGAGAGGATGACACCGGTCACGTAGTCGGAGGCCGGGGAAGAGAGAAACACGCATGCGCCGATGAAATCGTCCAACTCTGCAGCCCGGCCCATCGGGATACGGGCCATGAAGATCTTGACCATCTCGGGGTTGTCACGAACCTGCTGCGTGAGCGGAGTCCAGAAGATGGAGGGAGCGATGGCGTTGACGTTGATCCTGTACTTCGCCCACTCGGTCGCGAGCTGTTTGGTGAGCAGATGGACCGCGCCTTTGGAGGTGCCGTAGGCCGCGTAGCCACCGGGATGGCCGAGGAATCCGCGCACGGAGCCGATAGTGATGACCTTGCCGCCGCCGCCCTGTTTGATGTACTCGGCGCCGGCGTATTTCGCGCAGAGCAAGGTCCCGCGGACGTTGACGTTCATGACCTTCTGCCACTCATCTACGTCGAAGGTTTCAGCGGGTTGGCGATTGCCGGCGGTGCCCGCCACCGTGACCATGATGTTGACCTGGCCGAAATCCTTGACGACGCCTTCCATGGCGGCCTTGACGCTCGCATCATCGGTGACGTCGACGGCAGAGGCCGTCGCTTTGCGGCCCAAGCCCTGGATGTCGGAGACGGCGTCTTCCATGATGTCGGTCTTGATGTCCCAACAGGCGACATCGGCACCGAATGCAGCAAGGCCCTTCGAAAGCGCGTGGCCAAGGGTGCCGCCTGCGCCCGTTACTACCGCCACTTTGCCGCTCAGATCAAAGATCTTCCTGAGCTCGTCGACCGTCTTCCTTGGTGTTTCTTCAGCCATTTCTATCCTCCAGACTCGCTCTTGTATGATCGCGCCCCGCCGGCAATGAAGAGTTCAGGCCCTAGCCGGATAATTGATGATGACCAGCATGCTGGCCGGGAACATGGTGTTGTTCTTGACCGCGCGGCCTTCGTTGGCGCCGATGAAGAGTGAGTCGTACGGCTTGAGCACGATCTCTTCCTTCTCCGTGGTGACGGTGATCTCACCGGCCGTGCAGAAGTAGACCTTTTCCGGGGGGAAGCGTCGAACTCGGCGCCGCCGCCAGGCAGAAAATGTGAGTAGCCCACGGAGAACTTCGAGATCCCCGTCTCATCCTTGCCTTGAAGCCTCAGGGTCGTGCAACCGTGATGCTTCGGGGCCACATATTCGACTGCTTCGCTGACTCCAACCTTCTTCATTCGCTCGCTCCTACGTCCAGCGACCCTCGTCGCTTTGTTGGTTCGGCAGCCCGGATGTGGGAGACCCCGGCGCGGAAAGATGCCCGCTCCGGCGGCCGCGCTACACGCGGACTGTGTGCAGCGACCGGGCGGCCTAAGCCTTCCGGTCGAATAACACCCTACTTCTTCGGCGGTAGTCCGAGGATCGCCCGAGCCTCGGCCACGTTGGCCACCGGCCGCTCGAACTCCTTGGCCAGGCGCTGAGCCGTCTCCACGAACTCGTAGTTGTGCTTCGCGAGGACGCCCTTGGTGATGTAGACGTTGTCTTCCATGCCCACCCGCACGTGGCCGCCCATGTGGATGGCCATGGTCATGATGGGCAGAGCCGTGGGACCACACCCGAAGGCCGACCACGTCGATCCTTCGGGCAGTGATCTCGACGAGGTGCAGAAGGTTCTTGGGAGTTCCCTCCATCCCGCCCTGCACGTGCAGGCACGCACTGGAAATGGAGCGGCGGCTGCAGAAAGCCATCCTTCATCAGACGAATGGCGTTCCAGACCATGCTCGCGTCGAAGACCTCGACCTCGGGCTTGATCCCGTTCTCGATGTAGGCGGTGCCCAGTTTCTCGAGGAACTCAGGCGGATTGAGGAAGATGCCGCGGTAGAAGTTCATCGAACCGGCGTCGTAGGTGCCCATGTCCGGCTTGATTTCGACGTGGGGAGCGATGCGCTGCTCGTCGGTAAAGCCGAGGCCACCGGAGGAGGTCATGTTGATGATGATGTCGCACTTCTCGCGCACGAGACCGACGGTCTGCTTGAACTTCTCCACGTCCATGGTGGCTTTGCCTTCGTCCGTGCGCACGTGAATGTGGGCCACGGAAGCGCCGGCCTGATAGGCCAAGTAGACCTCTTCGGCTATCTCCTCTGGCGTAGTCGCGAGATGCGGGGTGTGCTCCTTGGTGGTCATCGCCCCGGTCGTCGCCACGGTGATGATCAGCTTCTCCATACGTCAACCTCCACGTTTCCTTGTCTATTACGCCTTGATTCCAGAGCGCGCGGACGCGCCACCACGACCCTGACGGGCGACGCAAAACGATCCGAAAAGACGGATCAACACTCTACTCGAGAGAAGTACGAGTTCGCCAGCTACTCTACACCATTCCGCGGCCGGAGGCTAAGGCAGGACGGCCGCTTGCCGGTGGCCGGTACTTCTATTGCCACTATGCGGACTGAGGTCCCACTGAATGGAACAAGAGTATCACCGGGCCTTCCCTCGTCCACGGCAACTACCCGAGGGATAGGCGCCCCGACGCGGCGATATCTCTCCGGCGTCGTCGCGCTCTCGCGGAAGCATGCCGACTTCTACTATAATAGCCACCGCTTACCCTAGGGCCGAAGTGGCGGAATTGGCAGACGCGCTGGACTCAAACTCCAGTGAGGCTCACACCTCGTGCGGGTTCGACCCCCGCCTTCGGCACCATTCGGCATCGTCCGGCACCGGTCGCACCTAACCTTGTCACGAGATAGCGTCCGATGGCCGCGCGATCTCGCCGATGGCGTCCCGATGTCGTCCACAGACTCGCGAAGACGAAGGAAGCTGCGCAAATAGCGCGAATCAACAGACAAGACTACGGAAGCGAAAACGCGTCGTCTCAGTAGATATTGTGCCGTTCTCCTGCTACACTTTTTCATATGGAAAAGGGACACGAAGAAATGGAAAAACGTTACGCTGAACTGGTGGGCGAGAAGCTCCGTCGGCTGCGCCAGGACCGGAGTCTGAGCCTGCAAGAGGTGTGCGAGCGCTCGGGCGGTTCATTCGTGGTCTCCACCCTCAGCGCCTACGAACGCGGCAAGCGCAGCCTCAGCCTGGAACGCCTCTACGAGTTGGCCTCCATCTACGGCCAGTCACCCATGTCTCTCCTGGACGTCGAGGACGATACCGAGTTCCAGCGCACGCTCAGCCGCAACGGCGCTCTCCGCATCCGCCTCGACAGCCTGGAGCGGTTGGCCCCCGAGGAGCGGGAGCCGTTGGAGAAGTACCTCGAATTCCTGCGCCAGCTGCGCAATGACCCTGCCCAGGAGATGCTGACCATCCGCAAGGATGATCTGGCCTACCTGTCCGGACTCTACGGAGTGCGACCGCAGGCTCTCAAGGACTACCTCGAGAACGAGGGCATCCTTCTGAACCAGTAGGATCCCGGGGTCTGCCTTCCTCGTTCCTCAGACCGCCGTCGCCGCCGCCATAGCCGCCCCCACCTCGCCCAGATAGACGCCCAGGTCGGTCAACGCGGTAGCCAGGCTCGCGCTCCGCGCGATCATGTCGA
Organism: uncultured Actinomycetes bacterium; assembly: GCA_963809395.1. GTDB lineage: Bacteria > Actinomycetota > Thermoleophilia > RBG-16-64-13 > RBG-16-64-13 > CAWEJM01. Next base: position 225,177 of record CAWEJM010000012.1, read on the forward strand.
CCAAGGCGCTGCCGATGATGACCCCGTCGGCATAGGAGGCCACCGCGGCCGCCTGCTCCGACGTGGATACACCGAATCCCACCGCCAAAGGGAGGTCGGTGTGCCGTCGGACCCGGGCCACGAACTCGGGCAGATCGGTGCGGAGCGAAGTCCTGGCCCCCGTTACTCCCGTGGTGGAGACGCAGTAGATGAAACCGGACGCTGCCGCGGCGATGCGGGCCAGCCGCGCGTCGGTGCTGGTGGGGGCGGCGAGCAGGATCACGTCGACTGCCCGCGCCCGCGCCGCCCTCTGCAGCTCGGTCGCTTCTTCCACCGGCAGGTCGGGCACCACCACACCCAGGATGCCCCGTCGCGGCAGCGGTCGAAGAACCGGTCGGGACCGAAGGCCAGGATGGTGTTGAGGTACGTGAGCAGCACCACCTGGGCGCCCTTCAGCGGCGACCTGACCGGCCAGATCCAGAACGTGGATCGGCCGTACCCCTTGCCGAAGGGCCACCTGGGAGGCGGCCTGGATGACAGGTCCATCGGCCAGCGGATCCGAGAACGGTATCCCCACTTCGATGATGCCGGCTCCGCTCCTGGCATAGGCGCGCAGGATCTCAAGGCAGGAATCCGGATCGGGATAGCCTCCCACGGCGTAGGGCATGAGCAGCGGGCGTCCGGCGTCCCGGAACGAGAGTGGTAAGCGCGCTCACGACCTCACCCCCAAAGCGTCGGCCACGCTGTACACGTCTTTGTCGCCGCGGCCCGAGAGATTCACCACCACGACGTCGCCGGAAGCGAACCCGTGGCCGCCCCGCAGCAGGTAGGCGATCGCATGCGCGCTCTCCAAGGCGGGGATGATCCCCTCAAGCCGGGAAAGCGCCTGAAACGCCGCCAGGGCCTCCTCGTCGGTGGCACTGGTGTACTCCACCCGGCCCACATCCTTGAGGAACGCGTGCTGCGGGCCCTACCGAGGGATAGTCCAGGCCGGCGGCCAGCGAGTGCGCCTCCTGGATCTGGCCGTCCTCGTCCTGGAGGACGTAGGAGAAGGCGCCGTGCAGGATCCCCCCCGTCCCGCGGGCGAGCGAGGCTCCGTGCTTGCCCGAATCGAGCCCCAGTCCGGCCGCTTCCACTCCCACCAGCCGGATGTGCTCCGTCGTCCAGGAACTCCTGGAAGAGGCCGATGGCGTTGCTGCCGGCGCCCACGCAGGCGACCAGACCATCGGGGAGCCGACCCTCCTTGTCCAGGATCTGTGCCCGCGTCTCCCGGCCGATCACCGCCTGGAAATCACGCACCAGAGCAGGATAGGGAGCGGGGCCGACCACCGAGCCGATGATGTAGTGGGTGGTCTCGACATTGGCCACCCAGTCGCGGATGGCCTCGTTGGTGGCGTCCTTGAGCGTGCCGCTCCCGGAGGTCACGGGCAGCACTTCCGCACCCAGCAGCCTCATGCGGAACACGTTGAGCTCCTGGCGGCGGATGTCCTCCTCCCCCATGTACACGTGACACTCGAGCCCGAAGAGGGCGGCTACGGTGGCGGTGGCCACCCCATGCTGGCCCGCTCCGGTCTCGGCGATGATGCGTTTCTTGCCCATGCGCACGGCCAGGAGGATCTGCCCGAGGGTGTTGTTGATCTTGTGGGCACCGGTGTGGGCCAGATCCTCGCGCTTGAGGTACACCCGGCAGCCCACCTGCGCCGACAGGCGCTGAGCGTAGAACAGCGGAGTGGGCCGACCGGCGTAGTCGGTCTGGAGCTCCCGCAGTTCCGATAGGAAGCCCGGGTCGTCGCGGTAGCTCTCGTAGGCCTCCTCCAACTCTTCGAGGGCCGAGACGAGGGTCTCGGGTACGTAGCGGCCTCCCCAGGGGCCGAACCTCTGTGGCACTGTCACGTCCTTGGTCCTTCCTGTCGCTCGTCCATACTGGTCCCACCAACGGTCGCGTCACGCATGGCCTCCACCCGAGCCAGCAACCGGCCCATGAGCCGGGCATCCTTGCTTCCCGGCGACGATTCGACCCCGCTCGACACATCGACTCCCCAAGCCGCCGACTCCTCCAGCGCCGCCTGCACGTTCTCGGGATCGATGCCTCCCGCCACGAGGAACGGAGCGCCCCCCGCCGCCTCCCGCGCCAGTCGCCAGGGAAAGGTGGTCCCGGTGCCTCCCAGCAGTCCCGTGGTCCGAGTGTCGAGAAGGACGAGGTCGGCCTCTGCGCCCGCCGCGGCGATCGCGGCCCGGAGCTCCTCCGTGCTCGCCCCCGTCGGCGCCACCGGCACGGCCTGAATGATCAAGAGCGCCGCCGGCGGCCGGCGAGGCGCCTGGCCGCCCAGCGCGGGCCCGCGGCCGCCAGGCGCCCAGCGCGAAGGGCACACCCACCCGGCCAGCGCTTCTCTCACCTCGGCCGCCGCCGGCCCCGAGCGCCCGTGCAGCTGCACCGCGTCCAGCCCCACGTGCTCGCACGATCCGGGCGACTTCCTCCGCCGTCACGTCACCGAACACTCCCACGGCCAGCGGGAGCCGGCCGGCACCTCGCCGGACGCGCATCCGCCCGGGCGCCGCAGCGCGCGGCCACCCCGTCGATCAGCCCGCGAGCCTCGGCCGGCGTGAGCCGGCGCGGGCTCGGGGCGAACACGAAGCCTAGCGCCCAGGCCCCAAGTGCGCGGGCCGCAAGAACGTCTTCCAGCCGGGTGAGACCACAGATCTTCACCACCGGCCCGGGAGGAAGACCGTCCGGCGCCATGCGATCCGCGACACTCACGGCACGAGAAGGATCGGAAGCTCCACTGAGCGCATCAGCTGCTCGGCGGTGCTGCCCAGGATGAGATGGTGAAGCGCCGAATGACCGCGCATGCCCAGCATCACAATATCGGCGGGGTCATCGTCGAGAACGCTTATGGCCGCCTTGACCGCGCGACCGGGCACCAGAGCGTAGGTGGCTTGGAGGCCCAGGGGCACCAGATAGGACCGGGCCTCTTCTTGAGTGGCCCGGCCTCTCGCGGCGTCGTCATCCGCCGTCAGGATCTTGAGCTCGACCGCGGTATGGACGCGCCAGGTCGGCGGCCAGCTTCAGCGCCCGGTTCGCGGAATGGCTACCGTCGAACAGCACGAGCGCCTTGTTCATCGGCCGCGACGTGCTCTCCGCCAGCAACACCGGTGTCGCCGAGCGCCGCGCCACATTCTCGGCGGTCGATCCCAGGAGATCGCGGCCCCACTTGGCGTGCTCGCCCCGCTTTCCCATCGCGATGAGGTCATAGCGCGTCGCCGACATCCGCGATCACCTGGCTCGGGACTCCCTCCTCGGTGCGCGTCTCCGCCGGCAATCCCGCCCGTTCGACCGACTCGCGGACATCGTTGAGCAGATGCTCGCTCTTGATCCTGAACTTCTCCATGACGTCCAGCGCGGCGAAGGTGGGCGGCACCGCCTCGAACGCGTAGGAGTAGTCGAGATACGGCGGCATCTCCAGATACCGGATGTCGAGCACATACAAGCCCGGCGATACGGGCCCGGTAGGCTCTGCCCAGCTCCACGGCATGCTCCAGCGCCGCGCTGGGCATGGGCGGAAGAGTCGACAGGCACCAACACTGAGTTGATCATCAGACCTCCTCTGTCTGCAGATGGACGATCGACCTCGGAGGGACCGCCGGGGTGGGGTGCATCAACTCACCGACGGCCGTCTCGACGTCAGGGCTTCGCAGGAGACTTTCCCCCACCAGCACTCCGTCAACCCCGCAGGCCGCAAGCCGCTCGACGTCGGCGTGCGTCCGGATCCCGCTCTCTCCGACCAGCAGCCGCTCGGGAGGAACGAGCGCGGCCAGTTCCACCGTCGTGTCCAGAGATACCGCGAACGTGCGCAGGTCGCGGTTGTTCACGCCGATGACCACCCCATCCAGCAGCAACGCCCGGGCCATCTCCATCCTGTCGTGCACCTCCAGCAGTACGTCTAGACCCAGGTCGGCGGCCAGCCCCGCCAGTCGCCGAAGCTCTCCGTCGGAGAGCAGGGCCGCTATGAGAAGAACGGCGGAGGCCCCCCACGCGCGCGCCTCGTGGATCTGGTATTGGTCGAGGATGAAATCCTTGCGGAGCACGGGCAGTCCGGTCGCGTCCACGGCGGCACGGAGGTCGTCCATGCTGCCCCCGAAATGGTCTTGCTCGGTGAGCACCGAGATGGCCCGGGCGCCGGCAACCTCGTATGCCCGCACCAGAGGACCCACGTCCAGGCCGGGCCGGATCGGGCCTTTGCTGGGAGAGGCCCGCTTCACCTCGGCGATCAGCGACATGCCGGGCGCACGGATGGCCTCGGCGAACGAGGCCCGCGCGCCCGGGAGCGGAAGGGACTCGAGGATCTCCTGCGGAACTTGCCGCTTGCGTTCCTCCAGGCGGCGCAGGACGGCGGGGATGATGCGATCGAGGTACGTAGGGACGCCGCCCTCGTCACGGGCGAGGCGCTCACTTCGTCCTCCCAGCCGGCTCGTTGGTGAAGGCCACCATCGCGTCGAGCACACCCATGGCCCTGCCCGAGTCGATCGATAGCCGGGCCTGGTCCACCCCCTCGCGCAGCGAAGAAGCGGCGCCGGCCACGTAGAGGGCGGCGGCCGCGTTCAGCAACACCGAGTCCCGCGCGGGCGCCCTGCCCGCCGGCGAGGACACTCGCGGGTGATGACAGCATTCTCCTCGGGACTACCCCCAGCCAAGGCCTCCAGATCGATGCCGGCCGAGCCCGCAACTCTCGGGATCGACGGACTGCGGCCTGCCTACCCGCTCCCCGCTCACTTCGACGACCGTGCTGGGACCGGTCACGGAGAGCTCGTCCATCCCGTCAGCTCCGTGCACGACGAGCGCTCGCTCGCACCCCATGCGGGCGAGCGCCTCCGCCAGCACGTCGACGTACTCCGCGCGCGCTCACCCCGAGCACGAGCCTCCCGACCCTCGCCGGGTTGGTGAGCGGTCCCAGGAAGTTGAAGACGGTGCGAACGCCGAGGGCCTTTCGCACACCCGCTACCCGGCCCGATGCCGGGTGGTGAAGAGCGGCGAGCATGAAGCCGATGCCCACCTCCTCGATGCAGGCGGCGACCTCCGCCGGACCCAGATCGACCCGCACGCCCAAGAGCCTCCAGCACGTCCGCCGATCCGCAGCGCGAGCTGGCCGCCCGGTTGCCGTGCTTGGCCACTCGCACCCCCGCCCCCGCGGCCACGAAGGCCGCGGTGGTGGAGACGTTGAAGGTGCCGAGGCCGTCGCCCCCCGTGCCCACTATGTCCACGAGCCGGCCCGGATCGGCCGTCTCCACCACGAGAGCCCGGCGGCGAAGGGCGTCGGCCAGACCGGCGATCTCTTCGGCGGTCTCCCCCTTCACCCGCAGGCCCATGAGGAACGCCGCCGCCTGGACATCACCCACGTGCGCCGTCCACCATCTGCTCCACCGCCGCTCGCGGCCTCGACTCGCGACAGGTCGCGTCTCTCGGCCAGGCGTTGCAGGATCTCGGTGAAGGCAGTGCCCGGGACGGTCCGGCGGGCCTGCCGGCGGCCACCGGCTCATCGCCGCCCTCATGGCCCCCGGTCGCAGGACGGCCTCCACCGGGCTTCGCGCCGGCTCAGGAAGTTGCGCAGCAGGTCCTTCCCCACCACGGTCAGAAGGCTCTCGGGATGGAATTGGACTCCCTCCACCGCGAATTCCCGGTGACGCACGGCCATCACCACCCCGTCGTCGGTCCAGGCCGAACGCTCCAATGCCGGGGGCAGGTCGGGATGCAGCACCAGCGAGTGGTAGCGGGTGGCCACGAACGGCTCCGGCAGACCCGCGAAGATCGTGCGCCCGTCGTGGTGGATCAGCGAGGTCTTGCCGTGGACCGGCGCCTCCCCCCGGATCACCTCGCCGCCGTACACCTGGCCGATGGACTGGTGCCCCAGACAGACCCCCAGAACGGGACATTCTCCCCCCAGAGCGCGGATGGCCTCCATGCTGATGCCGGCCTCGTCGGGAGTGCACGGACCGGGAGAGACCACCACGTGAGTCGGCGACTCCTCGCGCATGCCGCTCACCGAGATGGCGTCGTTGCGGAACACCCGTATCTCCGCCCCCGAGATCTCTCCCAGGTACTGGACCAGGTTGTAGGTGAAGGAATCGTAGTTGTCTACCACCAGGATCCGGAGGTCGCTCAGTCCCGGCGCCGGGAAACCTGCCCGATCTTGACCCACACTAAAGCTCTGCTTTAGGCTTATTCTTTCTCGTGTCGTCGGCATCATCATGACTCACTCCCATTCCTCTTGAGCGGCCGCCAGTTCGATAGCGCGGAACATCGCCCGCGCCTTGTTCTCGGTCTCCACGTACTCCCGCTCGGGGTCGGAGTCGGCCACGATGCCGGCGCCCGCCTGCACGTAGGCCCGCCCGTCGCGCACCAGGATGGTGCGGATGTAGATGCAGGAGTCCAGATCGCCCGAGTAGCTCAGGTAGCCGATGGCTCCCGCGTAGGGACCGCGCCGGGCCGGCTCCAGCTCGTCGATGATCTCCATCGCCCGCACCTTCGGCGCACCCGAGACCGTCCCGGCCGGGAACACCGCGCGCAGGGCGTCGGTGGCGCCCACGCCTTCGTCCAGCTCTCCCGTCGACCGACGACACCATGTGCATCACGTGACTGTAGCGCTCGACCTCCATGAACTCGTCCACCTTGACCGTCCCCGGGCGGCACACGCGCCCCAGGTCGTTCCGGCCCAGATCGACCAGCATGAGGTGCTCGGCCCGCTCCTTCTCGTCGGCGAGCATCTCGTCGGCCAGGGCCGCGTCCTCGGCCGGGGTGGCGCCCCGGGGGCGAGTGCCGGCGATGGGCCGGGTCTCGGCCCGGCGGCCGGTCACCGTCACCAGCGGCTCGGGGCTCGAGCCCACCACCTCGAAGTCGCGGAACGACATGTAGTACATGTAGGGACTGGGATTGACGGCCCGCAGGCCCCGATAGATGGAGAAGCCGCTCATGTCCACCGGCCGTTCGAAGCGCTGCGAGAGCACCACCTGGAAGGCATCGCCCGCGTAGATGTACTCGCGCACCCGCTCGACCGCCTCGAGGAACCGGCCTCGCTCGAAGTTGGAGCGGACCGGCACGTCGCGCATCCGTCCGACGCCCCAGGCTCCACCCCGGGTCGGGGATCGGCGCCCGCAGCCGGGCCTTCACCTCGGCCAGGCGGCCGATCGCCGCCTGAGTAGGCGGCCTCCAGGTCGGGCTCCTCGTCGCAGAAGATGTTGGTGAGCAGGGTGATGGTGTGACGCAGATGGTCGAAGACGACGATCACGTCGGTCAGCAAGAAGGCCATGTCGGGGAGGCCCAGGTCGTCGGGCGGCGCGTCGGGCAGGCGCTCCACGTGGCGGACGCAGTCGTAGCCGAAGTAACCCACGGCACCGCCCACGAACGGCGGCAGCCCCTCGAGGGGAGGCACCCGATAGCGGCTGAGATGCTCCGCCATGAAGGCGAACGGGTCTCCCCCGTGCGCGGCCAGCTCGTGGTGAGTGTCGACGCCCCCGCGGCGCACGGTCACCGTGGTGCCGGTCAGACGGATGCTCTCCCAAGCCTTGACGCCCAGGAAGGAATAGCGGCCGAGGCGCAGGCCCTGCTCGGCGCTCTCCAGGAGGAAGCAGCCGGCCGCCTGGCGCAGCTTGAGAAAGGCCGAGACCGGGGTCTCGGTGTCGTCCAGGAACTGGTGCGCGACCGGTATGAGGTTATAGCTGGCGCTGAGCCCCCGCGCCTCTTCGAGCGAGGGCGCGGTGGCGATACTGCCGGATGTCATGGCCGCCTACCTTTCTCGGCGAGCGAGAAATGGGGGCTGCTCTCCGGTAGGAGAGCTGAGCCATCGGCCGTCGAAGCAGGTGAAGTCGCCGGTGTGGCAGGCCGCGCCGGTCTGCTCCACGATGGCGAGCAGGGTGTCGCCGTCGCAGTCGTAGCGCAGCTCGCGCACCTTCTGGAAGTGGCCGGAGGTGCCGCCCTTGTTCCAGAACTCGTTGCGCGAACGGCTGAAGAACCAGGTGGTGCCGGTCTCCAGAGTCCGCTGGAGAGACTCTTCGTTCATGTACGCGAGCATCAGGACTTCGCCGGTGGTCCATTCCTGCACGACGCAGGGCACGAGGCCGCGGGAATCGAACTTGACGCAGGAGAGGTCGGAAGCGGCGTGACGTATCGAGTGAGTTGTCGGCTTGGTCTTGCACTGTATCCCTTTCGTGGTCACTTACCAACCAGATGGCGCTTCTCTACGCCCGGACCCGGCCGCGGTGGTCGGGAGACCACTCGGCCGCTGGAGGCGCCCCTCGCACACCGCGAGGGGCTAGAACCACAAGGGCTGCCAGCCGCGGAAAGGACCTCGGTGCTGACGAGCTCCCAAGGAGCCGACCACGACGAGGCATGACGCGCGTGCGCCCCGCTCGGTCATGTGTCTCTCCTTGCCGCTCATCTCATGGCTCTCCATCAGCACTTTGGATCGAGCGGGTATGATACACGGCTACGCAGCCCTTGTGAAGAACGGAGCGACATGACCGATGAATAGCACCGGCGAGATGATCTTCACCGGCGACGAGCTACTGCGCGGCGACGCCATCAACACGAACCAGGCGTATCTGGGAGAGAAGTTGCTCGACCTGGGCATCTTGGCCACCCACGCCCTCTGCGTGGCCGACGACCGCCAGGCGATCGTCGCCGCCATCCGGGAGAGCCTGGCCCGCCGCCCGGTGGTGCTCATCCTGTCGGGCGGGCTGGGCCCCACCGAGGACGACCTCACCCGCGAGGCCGCGGCTGAAGCCCTCGACCGTCCCCTGGAGCACCACGAGTCGCTCCTCGAAGCAGATCCGGGAACGTTTCGCTTCCCGAGGCTTCGAGATGGGCGAGAGCAATCGCAAGCAGGCCTCGCTGCCGCGGGGCGCCTCCCCCATTCCCATCTCGGGCACCGCGCCCGGCTTCACCGTGCAGCACGGAGACACCCTGGTGGTGGCCCTGCCGGGGGTGCCCTGGGAGCTGAAGGAGATGTGGGAAGAGCACCGTGGAGCCTCTGCTGCGCGCGCACGCGGGCGGGCAGCAGCGGCCACGCGGTGAGACGGATACGCACCTTCGGCATCGGGGAGTCGATGGCCGCGGAGATGCTGTCGGAGTTCGAGTGGCGCGGCTCGGAGGTGGAGATCGGCACCCGGGCGCAACTCGACGGCCTCACCATCATCTTGCGGGGAACGGCGTCCCCGGAGGGAATCGAGAAGCTGGACGCCACTCAGGCCCGCATCTGCGCGATACTGGGAGACCGCGTCTTCGGAGTGGACAGCGAAGGCCTGCCGGAGATCACGGGCGGGCTGCTCCGCCAGGCGGGCTTGACGGTGGCGGTCGCCGAGTCGTGCACCGGGGGCCTGGTCGCCAAGCGCTTCACCGACGTCCCGGGAAGCAGCGACTACTTCGTCGGCGGCGTGACCGCCTACAGCAACGACGTGAAGACTCGGATCCTGGGCGTGCCGGCGCGCTTGCTGGCGACGCACGGCGCCGTGAGCAACGAGGTGGCGGCCGCGATGGCCGAGGGAGTGCGCGGACTGCTGTGCACCGATTGCTCGCTCTCCACCACGGGAATCGCCGGCCCCGGAGGGGGCAGCGAGGAGAAGCCGGTCGGGCTGGTCTTCATCGGCAGCGTGGTGCGGGGGATCACCCAGGTGGAGCGACTCCGCCTCTTCGGCCGCCGGGATCAGGTCAGAGAGCGGGCGGCCCTGGCCGCGGTCGATCTGCTTCGGCGCCGGCTGCTCGCGGAGCCGGGCTAGGCTAGCGACCCGCCGGACGAAGCGCATCTCAGTAGTAGACATCCACGGGAAGACCAGGGACCAACTGTTCGTAGAGCTCGTCGGCCATCCACACCGGGGTGCGCACGCACCCGTGGCTGGCCGGGTACGGGGGGACGCTCTTCGACCCGTGGATGGCGATGCTGGGGCATGATGTAGGAGGGCGAGTACATCCAGCCCACGGGGCACAAGGTCCAGCCCTCGATCCTTGTGCCCCACGGTTCCGTGCCCGGTAGGCGTGCCCAGCTTGCCCGTGGAAACATGCACCACCTTGGTGACCACGCCGTCCTCGATCATGAAGAGCACCTGCCGGGTGAGGTCGACCTCCGCCCGGTCGCCGCTCAGCGCCAGACGCGGAGTGGGCGTCTGGGCGACGAAGATGCGCTGCCACACGGCCGGCTCCGACGACCCCGTCCCGGCTTAGCCGCTCGACCTTCTCAAAGGCCATCACCGCGTCGCCGGTGCGGTAGTCGTAGACCCCGTCCACCGGACCGCACGGGTAGCCGAGGGCCGTGAGCCGGGCCTCGAGGAAGGACACCAGAGACCCCTCGAGACCCCACCGATTGCGTCGGGTAGGCCGACTGGGCCGCCAACTCCACCGGATAGACGTTCCTGGCGGTGATGGGCTGCAAGAGGGCCCGATAGAGCATGGCCGCCATCTGAGCCCGGGTGAGGGTCAAGGCGGGATAGAACCAGCCGTCCGACGCCCCCTCGCTGACACCCAGACGGTACGCGTTGGCCACGAACAGCGCGTGTTCGGGGGATATCAGCGCCCGATCGCGAAAGCCGGCCAGCCAGGCACCCGCCTGGTCGGCCGCCAGAGTGAGTCGACTCCGGGCTGAGGCTGCTTCTCGAGGAGATAGCCGAGCGAAGCGCATCACCATCGTGGCCGCCTGCTGGCGACTCACGGGCGCGTTGGGAGAGAAGGTGGCCGGGCCTGTCCCTGAGACCAGTCCCGCCTCGTACATCGAGGCCACCGGGCCGAAACACCAGTCCTGGATGACCACGTCGGCAAAGGGAGCGCCGATCGAATCCGGCAGATGGAGGGCGCGGGCAAGAAAAGCCGTGAGCTGAGCCCGGGTGACCGGATCGTTCGGACCGAACGAGCCGTCGTCGCGCCCGTACACGATCCCTTCGGCGGCCAGAGCGTCCACCGCCTGGGCGAACCATTCGTCGCCCCTGACGTCGGAGAACGACTGAGCGTGAAGCCACCGCCGGCGATGCGCGCCGAGAGCACGAGCCGCAAGCACGAAGCCACCCAGCAAGCGCCACAAGAGCGCGCGTGCGACGGCGCGACCAGCCTACATTTCATGTTCGACCCCCTCCGACCGGCACTCTGACAGCGCCACAGCTCGACCGGGCTCATCATATCGCACGACTCTCAGGCATAATTCCGCGCATGCTCGGGGTATTTCCTCCGCGACGCCAAAAGCCCGGAAGCCTGTGAATCCGGTGGTACCAGAAAGGTGAGAGAATGGATCAACCCAAAGTCTTCCTGTATGCGCTCAGCACCTGCGGTCACTGTAGGAACACGAAGAGGCTGCTGGACGAGAACAAGGTCCAGTACGACTTCGTCGACGTGGACCTCCTCCCCAAGGATGAGATGAACAAGGTCTTGGACGAGGTGCGGAAGGTGAATCCGCAAGTCGCCTTCCCCACTCTCCTCATCGGTGACAAGGTCATCGTCGGTTATCGCGAACTCGAGATCCTGGAGGCGCTGGGGCTGTGAGCATCGCAGAAGAGATGTATGAGCGTCTGAAGAGGGTGAACGAGCCCAAGGGCTACTTCTTCAGCAAGAACCAACAGTTGGTGATGGAGCTGATCGAAGGGCTCCTGATCAACAAGGAACGGTACGGCTACATGTGCTGCCCCTGCCGCTTGGCTTCCGGCGACCGCGAGGCAGACAGGGACATCACCTGCCCCTGCGACTACCGCGAGCCGGACGTGAAGGAATACGGCAGCTGCTACTGCAACCTTTACGTGTCGAAAGAGTGGAACGAAGGGACGGTCCCCAACGTGCCGGTGCCCGAGCGTCGGCCGGTGGACCGTCTGCCTTACTGAGCCCGACTTAGTCGCTCCGCGCCCCGCGGCCGTGTGCTAGCCTAGGGACCTGCTCAGGGTGAGAGACGCGCGCCGGTGACGCGCGCCGGGTGATGGAGACGGGGTTGGTACAGCTGCAAGACGCCAAGGTCCTGGTAGCCGAACTCATGGACGATCACGCCATCGAGTTGCTCTCGGCAGCCTGCCAGGTAGATGTGAAGTACCGCTTGAGTCGTGAGGAACTGCTCGCCATCATCCCCGAATACCAGGGGATCATCGTGCGCAGCGAGACCCTCATCGACAAGGAGCTCTTGGACGCAGCCGCCAACCTGCGCATCGTCGGCAGGGCCGGATCAGGACTCGACAACATCGACGTCGCCTACGCTACTCAAAAGGGCGTCATCGTCTGCAACACCCCGGAGAGCAACGTCATCTCGGCTGCCGAGCACACCATGGGCCTCCTGCTCGCCAGCAGCCGCAACATCCCCTGGGCCGACCGCTTCATCAAGAGCGGCAAGTGGGGACGCAAGCAGTTCGAGGGCTCGCGAGCTGTACGGCAAGACCCTGGGCATCATCGGGCTGGGGCGTATCGGCGGGCTGGTGTCGCAGCGGGCCCGGGGCTTCGCCATGCGGGTGATCGCCTACGACCCCTACATCCCCGACTCCCGCTTCGCCAACCTGAACGTGGAGAAGAGGACGACGCTGGAGGAACTCCTCCAGGAATCGGACTTCATCACCATCCACACCCCGCGCAGCAAAGAGACCCTGAACATGGTCGGCGACGAGCAGATCGCGCTCATGAAGCCGGGCGTGCGCCTGGTCAATTGCGCCCGGGGCGGCCTCTTCAACGAGGAGGCCCTCTATCGCGGGGTCAAATCGGGTCATATCGCCTCGCTGGGCGTCGACACCTGGGTGCACGAGCCACAAGAGGGCCACCCCTTGTACGAGTTCGAATCAGTGGTGGGCACTCCCCATCTGGGAGCCTCCACTTTCGAGGCGTCGAAGCGGGTGGGCGAGGAGGCTGTGGCTGAGGTCATCGCCGGGCTGAGGGGCGAGATCGTCAAGAACGCGGTGAACATCCCCGCGCTCTCCGAGGAGTCCTTCGCCAAGCTGCAGGCCTTTATCGGCCTGACGGAGCAGATGGGCATCCTCTACCGACAGATCCGCCGGAAGAGGGTCAAGCGGGTGGAGATAGTGTTCGCGGGCAGGGAGATCGACGAACCGGCCGACGCCAAGATCCTGTCGCTGGTGGCTCTCAAAGGCATCCTTGAGGGGAGCATGGCGTCCGGCAACGTCAACTTCGTCAACGCCGGCTACCTGGCCGAGCAGATAGGCATCGAGGTGCGCGAGACCATCTCCTTGGAGAGCGGCGACTACCGCAACCTCATCCGCATGATCGTCACAGAGGGCGACGGCGAGGAGTTCGTCATAGCCGGAACGGTGCTGGAGCGCAAGCACCCGCGCATCGTTCAGATAGGGGACTACCCCATCACCTTCATCCCCGACGGCAGGATGGCCTATGTACCGCACAGCAACGTCCCCGGTGTCATCGGGCGAGTGGGCACCACCATGGGCGAGTTCGGCGTGAACATCTCCAGGATGGTCACTTCCAGCGGCATGGCCGACGGCTCCCGGGACTCGATCATGATCATCAGCTTCGACAACGACGTCCCTCAGGCCGCCATCGACAGATGCCTAGAACTCGACGAGATCTACGAGATCAAGATGGTCAACCTGTGATCGTGCGCCACGGTGCAAACGCTGCAACAGGGCAGCCGTCAGTGGTTAGAATGGGTTGGCGTTCCTCGGCATCACGCCGCCGCGGCGCTCGCGCTCGGAGAGGAGACGAAAGGAGGTTCCACCGAGCATCAGACGGCGGTTCTCCGCACGCTGGACCCGTTAGAAGTCAAGTTTGAACAAGAAGTGTGAGGTGCTCTACGCAATGCTCGCATCCCCGTCACGCCGCGTCTTTATCTGCAGCGCACTAGTCGTCCTCCTCATCGTCATCGGCCTCTTCGCGGCCGCGTGCGGCGGCACCGAGGAAACGACCACCACTGCGGTCACCCCCTCATCCACCGCGCCCTCGACCACAGAAGCGGGGGCCACGACCACCACCGCCGGCCAGAGCTCCGAAGAGTATGTCTTCGGCATGCTGTTCGTCGGCCCCTACAACGATCACGGCTGGAGCCAGGCCAACTACGAAGGCGGCAACTACGTCGAATCGAAGCTCCCCGGCGCCAAGATGATCTACGTCGACAAGGTCAACTCGGCCGACCGCCCCGGCACCACTCCGGAGCAGCTGGCCGAAGACCTGGTGAGCCAAGGCGCCAAGATGGTCTTCTTCACCTCCGACGACATGAAGGACGGCGCCATCGCCTTCGCCAAGGCCCACCCGGACATCCCGGTGGTCCACACCTCCGGCGACGGAGCCTGGAAGGACGGCAAGGACTTCCAGAACCTGCCCAATCTGAGCAACATCATGGGCCAGATGGAGTACGGCAAGATGATCGCCGGCGTGGCCGCCGCCCTGACCACCCAGACCGGCAAGATCGGCTACCTCGGACCCCTGATCAACGACGAGACCCGCCGGCTGGCCGCTTCGGTGTACCTGGGCGCCAAGTACGCCTGGACCGAGATCCTCAAGAAAGACCCGGCTCAGCTGAAGTTCAGCGTCAACTGGATCGGTTTCTGGTTCAACATCCCGGGCGTGACCTCCGACCCCACCCAGGTGGCCGACAACTTCTTCAACCAAGGCTTTGACGTGGTCGTGTCGGGCATCGACACCACCGAAGCGCTGGTGGAAGCCGGCAAGCTCTCCGCGGCCGGCAAGAAGGTCTGGGCCATCCCCTACGACTTCGTGGGCTCGCTGGAGGAGGCTCCCACGGTCGCCCTCGGTGTCCCCTACTTCAACTGGGGCCCGCAGTATCTGGCGGCCGTCACCGCGGCGCGCGAAGGACAGTGGACGAGCTTCTGGACCTGGGTGGCCCCCGATTGGGCCGATATCAACAACCCGGATAGCTCGATCGTCGGCTTCAAGAAGGGCGAGGGCCTGTCCGCCGACGCCTCCGCCAAGGTGGATGAGTTCGTCAAAGCCCTGGCCGGCGGCACTAATCTTTGGAAGGGCCCCCTCAATTTCCAGGATGGCACCGCCTTCCTCAAGGACGGGGAGATCGCGACTCAGCAGCAGATCTGGTACCTGCCCCAGCTGTTGCAGGGCATGGAAGGCCAGAGCGTATCCAAGTAGATCCTCGGGCATCTGACGAAAGATGTATTGCGAAGGGGGAGACCACACGGGTCTCCCCCCTCGTTTTGCTTCCTGGAACGCTGTCTTGATGTGGAGTCCTGAACTAGATCCCTGAGGCACATGGAAGTCCAGCTCACCGACATCCGCAAGCACTTCGGCCCCGTCAAGGCCAACGACGGGATCAGTCTCTTCGTGCCCGCCGGCACGATCCAGGGGATCCTGGGTGAGAACGGAGCGGGCAAGAGCACTCTGATGAAGATCCTGTCCGGCTTCCAGCCGGCGGACAGCGGTCGAATCCTGCTGGACGGGCGCCTCGTGCACATGCGCTCCCCGGCCGACGCCATCAGGCACGGCGTGGGCATGCTCCACCAGGACCCGCTTGACTTCCCCCCGATGCGAGTGGTCGACAATCTGCTCATCGGATCGCCCGGACGCATCATCCCCCGAGGGGCGGAAGCGAGCGCAGCCGTCGCGGAGCTGGCCCGGTCGCTGGGACTCTCGATCGACCTCAAGGCCGAGGTGGGCTCGTTGACGGTGGGCGAGCGGCAGCAGCTCGAGCTCCTCCGCCTTCTCTGGCTGGGGGCGAGCGTGCTGATACTCGACGAGCCGACCACGGGCATCAGCGCGCGCCAGAGAGCGGAGCTCTTCGACACCCTGCGCCGCCTGGCCGCCCAGGGCAAGACGGTGATCTTCGTCTCGCACAAGCTGGAGGAGGTCCAGGAGCTCTGCACCCGCGTGGCCGTGCTCAGGCAGGGCCGGCTGGTGGGAGAGGCGCTTGCCCCCGTTCAAGGTGCAGCAGCTGGTGACCATGATGTTCGAGCGCGAGATCTCCCCCGGCGAACGGATCGCCGGTACTCCGGGCAAGACGCTGCTCCGCCTCTCCGGATTGGGGGCGGAGCACGGCCGTATCCGCTTCGACGATCTCGACCTCGAGGTGCGCGCGGGCGAGACCATCGGACTCGCCGGAATGGAGGGCAGCGGCCAGAGCCTGCTCTTGCGCGCGTGTGCCGGTCTGGCTCCGGCCACCAGCGGCCGGATGTCGCTGGAGAACGCGGACCTCACCGGCAAGCCCTACCGTCACTTCAAGAAGCGGGGAGTGGCCTACGTGCCCGCCTCCCGACTGGAGGAGGGCTTGATCGCCGGCCTCACCCTCACCGACCATTTCCTGCTCACCCAGAAGAAGCCGGGGCTTCTTCATCGACCGAGAGAAAGGCCGGCGGCAGGCGCAAGAGCGCATCGCCGAGTTCAACATCCGGGGCACGCCGGCGAACCGGGTCGAGTCGCTGTCGGGAGGCAACCAGCAGCGGGCCCTGCTCGCCCTGGTCAAAGCCGGAGCCAAGCTGATGCTCCTCGAACACCCCACTCGCGGCCTCGACATCGAATCGGTCATCTATCTTGTGGAGCAAGCTCAAGGAGCGCTGCAACGAGGGCGCCGCCATCATCTTCACGTCGAGCGACCTGGACGAGCTGCTGCGCTACAGCGACCGCATCCTGGTGTTCTTCGCCGGCCGGGTGTCGGCGCCGCTGGACGCAGCCACCACCACCGTCGACGAGTTGGGCCAACTCATAGGCGGCAGCCTTGTCGGGGTCGGCAATGCCTGAGACGGCTCAAGCCTCGGGCGCGACGACTTCGCGGCGCAGCCGCTTCAGCCGCAAGACCTGGATCAACCTGGGACTCCAGGTGGGCGCCTTGGTCCTCGCTTTCTTGCTCACCAGCGTCATCCTCCTGGTAGCCGGCGCCCCGCCCTTCGAGGCCTACGTGCAGATCGCCAAGGGCGCGGTGGGGTCGCTCAGCAGCTTCTCGGACGTGCTGGTGGCCTGGGTGCCCCTCCTGCTGGCCGCGGCCGGGGTGTTGGTCACCTTCGCCGCGGGGCTGTGGAACATCGGGGTAGAGGGACAGATCGTCCTCGGCGCGGTGCTGACCACCTGGGTCCTGCGCCTCCTTCAAGATACGTCGCTCCCCCCCGCGCTCATCATCGTGCTGGCCATGATCGCCGGGATCGCGGGCGGGGCCCTGTGGGCCGCCCTGGCCGGAGTCCTCAAGACCTTCGGTGGGGTGAACGAGATCTTCGGCGGTTTGGGACTCAACTTCGTGGCCACGGCACTGACACTGTGGCTGATATTCGGACCCTGGAAGCGGCCCGGCATCGGCTCCATGAGCGGCACCGAGCCTTTCCCCGACCGATTGGCGCTACCCACGGTGGGCGGACTCCGACTCAGTCTCTGGTCTCTGGGGCTCGGCCTCCTGGCAGTGATAGTCGTCTACATCCTTCTCGAACGGACCTATTTCGGCCTGCGCCTCAAGGCAGTGGGGCTCAACGGCCGGGCCGCCTTTCTGCTCGGCGTGCCCACCTGGCAGTATGGCCTGCTGGCCTTCCTCTTCTGCGGCGGGCTGGCCGGATTGGCCGGGGCCATCCAGGTGACGAGCGTCTACCACCGCCTCATCCCCTCCATCTCCAGCGGCTACGGCTTCCTGGGTCTGATGATCGGCATGCTCATCCTGTATCGGGCCATCTGGGTGGCTCCGGTGGCGCTGTTCTTCGCCGCTCTGAACATCGGCAGCATCCAACTGCCCATCGTCCTCAAGCTCGATTCCACCCTCTCCGGAGTGCTGCAGGGCGCGCTGGTGCTGTTCGTCCTGCTGGTGGAGGGAGCTCGACAGCGGTATCTGCGTCGCGCCCGCGCCGCGGCTGCCGCACCTCGACGCGAGCGCGCCGGCGAAGTCCCTGGAGGAGGCCTGATGGACGGCACCACGCTGGTCATCGGCCTGGGCGGGGTGCTGGCCACGGCGGCGCCCATCGTGGTGGCCACCATCGGTGAGACCTTCGCCGAGCGGGCGGGCGTCATCAACCTGTCCGTCAACGGCACCATCCTGCTGTCGGCCATGGGCAGCTTCGCCGTCGCCGTCACCACCGGCAGTCTGGTCTTGGGCTTTGCCGCCGGCTGCGTCATCGGTGCGGTGGTGGCGCTTGTCGTCGCCTTCGGCAGCATCACCCTGCGCCAGTCGCAGGTGGCCGTGGGCTTCGTCCTCACTCTCTTCTGCCGCGATCTGGCCTACTTCCTGGGCAACCCCTACATGGGCGAGAAGGGTCCTCGGCTCGCGGTCCACGCCATCCCGGGGCTGCAAGACATCCCGGTCCTCGGCACTCTGTTCTTCCGGCACGACATCATGACCTACTTCAGCTTCGTGCTGATCGTCGTGGCCTGGTGGTGGATCTTCCGCACCCGGCCCGGCCTCGTGCTGCGGGCGGTCGGCGAACGCCCGGAGGCCGCGTTCGCCCGGGGAGCGCGGGTGAACCTCGTCCGCTATGTCTACACCGCTCTGGGCGGCGCCCTGGTCGGCCTGGCGGGCCCCATGTTCTCGCTCAGCGTCAAGGCCGGCTGGAAGGGCACCATCTCGGGACTGGACGGGCTGGGCTGGATCGTCCTGGCCATCGTCATCTTCGGAGCATGGAACCCGGTGCGGGCGGCCCTGGGCGCCTATCTCTTCGGGCTTCTCCAGTGGTTGAGCGTGGTGTTGCAGCCCAGTCTGCAGGGGATACCCTCCCAGGTCCTCCAGGTGGCACCTTTCCCCCTGATGATCCTCACCCTGCTGCTGGTGAACATCGGCAATGCCGAGTGGGTGGATCGAGTGCTGGCGGCCCTGCCGGAGCCTTCCCGGCGAGTGGCGGCCCGCGTGCTCCGTTCGCTGCGAGTGGTGTCGCCTCGGAGCCTGGGCGTACCGTTCGAGCGAGATTGAGCGGGCGCCGGCGGGCACCTTGCCCGGGCAGTCGTGTCGTTCCGCCCGGTTCTTATACAGCCGTACATGAAGAGAGGGCAAAGATAGGCCTTTTGGATACACTCCGTCGACGCTTTCGCTGCTATCCTTCCCGCGGATCCGCCACCGTGACGGCGGCAGGGGTGGGCTGGCAGTGAGATCGGCGGTGATAGCGCGATGAGACGGATGAGCATGTTCTGGGGCTGTACCATCCCCGCTCGCTTCCCCTTCATCGAGAAGGCCACTCGGCTGACGCTCCACGAGTTGGGTGTCGAGCCGGTGGACGTCGCCGGCTTCACCTGCTGCCCCGAGACGACGCTCGTCCGAGCGGCCGACGAGGACGCCTACTACGCGACCGCCGCGCGCAATCTGGCCGTGGCCGAACGCGAAGGACTGCCTCTGCTCACTCCCTGCAACGGCTGCTACTCCACCTTCAAGTCGGTGCTCTCCGACCTCAAGGTCGACTGGCGGCGAAAGCGGGCCATCAACCGGCGTCTGGCCGGAAGCGGCTTGGTCTTCACCGGCGATGTGGACGTCTGGCACCTTGTGGAGTGGCTGAGCGAGGACCTGGGGCCCGCGGCTCTGGGCAAGCGCGTGGTCAAGCCCCTCTGGGGCATGCGGATCGCCGTCCACCATGGCTGTCACCTACTGCGCCCCAGCCCGGCCGTCCGTTGGGACAGCCCCACCGCGCCCACCAAGTTCGAGCAGTTGGTACGCGCGCTCGGCGGCACCGTGGTCGACTACGAGACGAAGATGGACTGTTGCGGCAACGCCCTCGATCGCGTGGGCGAGCGCCGCACCTCCCTGGAGATGTGCGAGCACAAGCTATCCGACATCCGCGACCAGGGCGCGGACGCTCTGGTGGTCTCCTGCCCTTCGTGCTTCCTGCAGTTCGATCTGAACCAGGCCGCCTCGCTGCGCGAGTCCGGTGCCGCGGGACTGCCGGTCTTCTACATCACGGAACTCATCGCCCTGGCGCTGGACTTCGCCCCAGACGAACTGGGGCTCAACATGCATCGGGTGAGCGTGGCGCCGTTCCTGGAGAAGTGGTCGGCAAGGCTCGA
Source organism: uncultured Actinomycetes bacterium (assembly GCA_963809395.1). Classification (GTDB taxonomy): domain Bacteria; phylum Actinomycetota; class Thermoleophilia; order RBG-16-64-13; family RBG-16-64-13; genus CAWEJM01. The sequence goes on from CAWEJM010000012.1 coordinate 245,044, forward strand.
GCAGCGAGCAGCCTTGACGCGGACCTTCGACCTGAGCGAACTGCAGATCTGCGCCGGCTGCCGGGCCTGTGACGCCGACTGCCCCGTGGCCCAGACCAATGAGGATTTCGTGCCCTCGGCGATCATCGCCCAGCTTTTGGCCGGCGATCTGGAGACGGTCCTCGACCGCCCGGACGTGTGGCATTGCCTCGACTGCTTGACCTGCTACGAGCGCTGCCACAGTCGCCTGGGCATGGCCGACGTGTTCCAGAGACTCAAGCGCTTGGCCCAGGAACGGGGAAAGGGGCCCGCGGCTGCGCGCTCCAACTACGAGATGTTCACAAGCACCGGCATGCTGGGCACACCCCGGCAGGCCGCTCGGGAAAAACTGGGCCTGCCCGAACTGCCGGCCGATGGCTTCTGCGATCTGAGCGTCATCCTGGCGAAACCGGAGGGCGAGGAATGAGCGCCGCGCGCCGCGCCTGGGACGGGAGTTCGCTCCCAGGCCGGCGTATCGGGAGGAATCCGAGCAACGCATCCTGGGCGGTTGCGGCCTGATGGGGGTATGCGACCAGTCGGGCAAGCGCATGAGCGGGGAGTTGGCGCTGCGCAGCATGGCCTCCATGCACGACCGCGGCAACGGCTTGGGAGGAGGGTTCGCCGGTTACGGCATCTACCCCGAGCTGCCTCACCTCTTCTGCTTCCACCTGCTCTTCAACGACGACGTGGCCAAGGACGACACCGACTTCTACCTGAAGAAGCACTTCCGGGTGGTCATGGACGAGCCCATCCCCACCAAGCCCATCCGGGGCATCGAGAACGAGCCGATCCTGTGGCGCTACTTCCTCGACATCGCCGAGGAGAGGCTGAGCGAGACTCAGTTGAGCGCCGAGGACTACGTCGTCCACGCGGTGATGGACATCAACACCTACGTCGACGGGGCGTTCGTCGCTTCTTCGGGCAAGAACATGGGCGCGTTCAAGGGCGTCGGCTTCCCGGAGGAGATCGGGGAGTTCTTCCGCATCGACGAGTACAAGGGCTGGACGTGGACCGGCCACGGCCGCTTCCCCACCAACACCCCCGGCTGGTGGGGCGGAGCCCATCCCTTCACCCTGCTCGACTACTCCATCGTGCACAACGGCGAGATCAGCTCGTACGGCATCAACCAGCGCTATCTGGAGATGTTCGGCTACCGCTGCTCCCTGCAGACCGACACCGAGGTGGTCACCTACCTGTTCGATCTCATGCTCCGGCGGCACGGACTGCCCGTGGAGATAGCGTGCAAGGCTTTGGCCAGCCCCTTCTGGAAAGATATCGACCTGATGCCCGAGGAACAGCGCAAGCTGTTCACGGCTCTGCGCATGGTCTACGGCTCCGCCCTGCTCAACGGCCCGTTCGCCATCGTCCTGGGCATGAACGACGGCATGGTGGCGCTCAACGACCGCATCAAGCTGCGCCCGCTGGTGGCCGCCCGCGACGGTGACGTGCTCTACGTGGCCAGCGAAGAATCGGCCATCCGCGAGATCTGCCCGCACCCTGAAAAGAGTTGGATGCCCCTGGCCGGCGAGCCGGTGGTCGCCCGAGTGAGCGAGAAGGGCCGCCGGAAGGCCATCGCCCAGACCCGGCTGACCCCCGGCCAGCGGCGCGCGGCCCAGGGCGCGCAGGGCGCGGCCGTTCCAGGGGTGGCGTGATGGCATTCACCACCTTCATCCCCTCGGAGTTCCGGGTGGTCATCGACAAGGACGCCTGCCTCCAGTGCGGCCGCTGCGCTCAGCAATGTGGCTGGAACGTCTACACCTTCGACGAGGTGGAGAAGAGGCCCGATCCCGGACCACAACAAGTGCGCCGCCTGCCACCGCTGCGTCACCTACTGCCCCGGCGGGGCCATCAGCATCAAGAAGAACGACCTGGCCTTCAAGCACTCCGACAACATGTCGCCCGAGCTCATCAAGGCCATCTGGAAGCAGGCCGAGACCGGGGGCGTGCAGCTCACCGGCATGGGCAACGACCGTCCGTATCTGCGCATCTTCGACCATCTGCTCCTGGACGCCTGCCAGGTGACCAACCCCTCCATCGACCCGCTGCGCGAGCCCATGGAGATGCGGACCTTCCTCGGCCGCAAGCCCGACTTCCTCGAGGTGGCGCATCAGACCGGGGCCGCTCGCCGGCGGCCGAGAGACGGCGGCCGACGGCCCGGGAGCGCGACCGGCGACTCGCCGACGGCCTCCGGCCCCCTCCGCCTCCTCACCGAGCTTGACCGTCAACTTCAGCTTGAGACTCCCATCATGTTCGGCGGGATGAGCTACGGCTCGGTGTCGCTGAACGTGCACCGCTCGCTGGCGATGGCGGCGACGGAGCTGGGAACGTTCATGAACACCGGCGAAGGCGGCCTGCATGCCGACCTGGAACCCTATCAGGACCACATCATCGTGCAGTGCGCCTCCGGTCGTTTCGGCGTGGATTCGAGCTACCTGCAGGCCGGCGCGGCCGTGGAGATCAAGATCGGCCAGGGAGCCAAGCCGGGCATCGGCGGCCACCTGCCCGGAGAGAAGATCGACTACCAGGTCTCCATCACCAGGATGATCCCCCAGGGCACCGACGCCCTCTCCCCCGCGCCCCACCACGACATCTACTCCATCGAGGACCTGCGCCAGTTGATCTACGCGCTCAAGGAAGCCACGGGCTACAAGCCCATCTCGGTGAAGATCGCCTGCGTGCACAACGTGGCCGCCATCGCCTCGGGCGTGGTCAGGGCCGGCGCGGACATCATCTATCTGGACGGTTTCCGGGGCGGCACCGGTGCCTCCCCTACCATCATCCGCGATCACGTGGGCATCCCCCTGGAGATCGCCATCGCCACCGTCGACCAGCGCCTGCGCGACGAAGGCATCCGCAACCGCGCCTCGATCGTGGCGGCCGGCAGCATCCGCGGTTCGGCCGACGTGGCCAAGGCCATCGCCCTGGGCGCAGACGCCTGCGCCATCGGCACCGCGGCTTTGGTCGCGATGGGCTGCCACGTGTGCCAGAAGTGCCACACCGGCTGCTGCTCGTGGGGCATCTGCACCCAGCGGCCGGAACTCACCCGGCGGTTGGACCCGGAGTGGGGCGCCTCCCAGGTGGTCAATCTGGTGCATGCCTGGACGCACGAGCTCGCCGAAGTGCTGGGCGCCCTGGGCGTCAACGCCGTCGAGAGCCTGCGCGGCAGCCGAGAGCGGCTCCGCGGCTTGGGCTTGGACAAGATGACCCTCGACATCCTGGGCGTGAAGCCCGCCGGCCTGTGAGCGAGACGCGACGACAGGACCGTGGCCCCCGACTCGGCCGTCGTCCGCAACGTGCCCACCGGACCGGCTCGGAAGGGCCCCACCGGGATCGAGCCGGCCCGCATCACCGCCGGCCAGCCGGGCACCACGCGGGGAACCGCCGCCCGCAAAGGAGCCCGCGTGGTCATCGACGGCAAGGGCGTCTACTACAAGACCCTGAACGAGCAGATCCGCGAAGAGATCGAGCGCGGGGCCACCGAGGTGGTGCTCGACAACGTCATCGGCCAGCGCTACATCGGCACGGGCCTGGCGTTCCTCGGGGTGAAGGTGACCGTGAACGGCGTTCCCGGCAACGACCTGGCCGCTTTCATGAACGGCCCCACGCTGGTGGTCAACGAGAACGCCCAGGACGGCGTGGCCAATACCATGAACTCCGGCCTGGTGGTGATCAACGGCGATGCCGGCGACGTCCTCGGATACGGGATGCGAGGCGGCAGCGTATACGTGCGCGGCAATGTCGGCTACCGGGTGGGCATCCACATGAAAGCCTTCGGGGACCGGCAGCCCCTCATCGTGATCGGCGGTCATGCCCGTGATTTCCTGGGCGAGTACATGGCCGGCGGTGAGATCGTGGTACTGGGACTCGGTCGCGACGAAGGGCCGGTCGTCGGCTCGTACGTGGGCACCGGCATGCACGCCGGGGTCATGTACATACGGGGCGCGGTGGCCGAGCACCAGTTGGGGAAAGAGGTCCGCGTGGCCGAACCCTCCGAGGCCGATCAGGCGCGCATCCGCGATATCGTCACCGACTACTGCCGGGTGATGGGGATGACCCCGGAGGAAGTGCTGCAAGAACCGTTCGTCAAGATCTATCCCTATACCTCAAGGCCCTACGGCAGACTGTACGTCTACTAGTGAAATGGCACCCCGCCTACCTTGAAAGGAGCAGTTGATGGGGGAAAAGATGACCAAGGAAGATGTCCTTCGCATCGTGGAGGACAAGCAGATCAAGTTCGTGCGCTTCTGGTTCACCGACGTGCTGGGCTTCCTCAAGAGCTTCGCGGTGACGCCGGCCGAGCTCGAAGGCGCCTTCGAGGAAGGGCATGGGCTTCGACGGCTCGTCGATCGAGGGCTTCGCCCGCATCGAGGAGTCCGACATGGTGGCCTGGCCCGATCCCAGCACCTTCGCCCTGCTCCCGTGGCGGGCCGGTGCCGGCGGCACCGCCCGCATGTTCTGCGAGATCCGCACGCCCGACGGCAAACCCTACGCCGGCGATCCGCGCAACGTCCTCAAGAACGTGGTGGCCAAGGCCGACGGCCATGGGCTACACCATGAACCTGGGACCGGAGCTGGAGTTCTTCTACTTCCAGAACAGCCTGGGGACCGACGTGCTCGACCGCGGCGGGTACTTCGACCTCACCACGCTGGACGCCGGCAGCGACCTGCGCCGCGACACCATCAACGCCCTGCACGCTCTCGGCATCCAGGTCGAGTACTCGCACCACGAGGTGGCCCCCTCCCAGCACGAGATCGACCTCCGCTACAAAGACGCGATGACCATGGCCGACCAGGTCATGACCTACCGTCTGACCGTCAAGGAGATCGCCCAGGCCCAAGGGCGTGTACGCCACCTTCATGCCCAAGCCCATGTTCGGGGTGAACGGCTCGGGGATGCACGTGCACCAGTCGCTCTTCAAGGGCGAATCGCAACGCCTTCTTCGACGCCAACGACGAGTACAACCTGTCGAAAGTCGGCAAGTCGTACGTGGCCGGCCTGCTCGCCCACGTCAAGGAGATCGCCCTGGTGACCAACCAGTGGATCAACTCCTACAAGCGGCTGGTGCCCGGCTACGAGGCCCCGGTGTACATATGCTGGTCGCGCCGCAACCGCTCGGCCATGGTGCGGGTGCCCCTCTACAAGCCGGGCAAGGAGAACGCCACCCGGGTGGAGCTGCGTAACCCCGACCCGGCCTGCAACCCGTATCTGGCCTTCGCCGCCATGCTTGCCGCCGGTCTCGACGGCATAGAGAAGGGCATGGAGCTCCCCCCCGAGGCGAGCAACAACATCTACGAGATGACCGAGGCAGAGCGCGCGGCAGCCGGCATCGACTCGCTGCCCGAGGATCTCTACCAGGCCATCAAGGAATTCGAGAAATCCACCTTCGTGCGCGAGGCGCTGGGCGATCACGTGTGCGACTACCTCATCCGCAACAAGTGGGCGGAATGGGACGAGTACAAGACCCTCATCACCCCCTACGAGATCTCGCGCTACCTTCCTATCCTCTAGACAGCCACCCTGCTGTCCGCCCGGCGGTCTCCGACCGCCGGGCGGAACCCCCAGTCCAGGTCTCCACATCGTCGGCCGCTCGGCAATCGCCGGGCGGCCTTTCGCGATATAGTCGGACTTAACTAGCTCGGCGGCGGGGCGGCGTGCCGGTGGGAGGAGTCGCGATGCCCCATCGCGCAGCCGGAACAGGCACGTGCCCCGCCGCCGATGGACGAGAGGAGACAACATGGATCATCGTATGACCACCACCGGCTTGACCATTCCCGGTTTCCGAGTGGTGCACACCCTGGGCGTCGTCCGCGGGGTCACGGTGCGGGCCCGCTGGATCGGCAGCCAGATCGCCGCCTCTCTGCGGACGCTCGGTGGCGGCCGGATCCCCGAGTACATCACGCTGTGCGAGCAGACCCGGGCGGAAGCCTTCGAGTGGATGGTGCAGCACGCCGAACAGATGGGCGCCAACGCCGTCCTGGCGGTCAGGTACGACGCGACCGACCTGGGTAACAACATGACCGAGGTCCTCGCCTACGGCACGGCGGCTATCGTGGAGCCCGAGTAACCGCGCGAGCCCGAGTACCGCGCGGCCGACTGACCGCCGCGGCCTGACCGGACTAGGCGAGGGCAGCCACCCCGGTCTCGCCGGTGCGGATGCGGAGGCATTCCTCCATCTCCAGGACGAAGATCTTGCCGTCTCCGATGTTCCCGGTGCGGGCGCCCCGGGTGATGGCGTCGACGGTCTGCCAGACTCGGGAGTTGCTCACGGCGATCTCTATCTTGATCTTGTGGAGTAACCCTCCGCGCTCGACGTGACTCCGGTAGACCTCGGCCACCCCTTTTTGCCGGCCGCGGCCCATCACGTCCGATACGGTCAGGAGATGGATCTCTTCTTCGTTCAAGGCGGCGATCACTTCGTCCAATCGATCCGGCTGGATGATTGCGATGATGTACTTCATGGTCGCTGCTCCTTGATCCAGCTGGCCTATCCGACCAGGGTGTACGCGGATTCGCTGTGCTGGGTCAGGTCGAGGCCGATGTTCTCGTTGTGCTCGTTCACTCGCAGGCCCACCAGTTTGTCGACCAGTTTCAGCAGTCCCCAGGACAGTATGAACGAGTAGGCCGCGACAGGCGACTACGGCGATGAACTGTAGCAGTAGCTGCCGGGCCTCGCCATGAAAGAGGCCGTTCGCACCGGCCGGGTTGACGGCCTTCGTCGCCCAGAACCCGATGAGAAGCACGCCCAGCATGCCTCCGACGCCGTGCACGCCGAAGGCGTCGAGCGAATCGTCATAGCCCAGCTTGTTCTTGACCACCACCACCGAGACGTAGCACACCAGACCGGCTAGGGCGCCGATGCCCATGGCGCCGAGAGGGGTCACGTAGCCCGAGGCCGGCGTGATCGCCACCAGACCGGCGACCGCTCCGGAGATCAAGCCGAGCGCGGTGGGACGTTTGCTGGAGATCCAGTCGAGCACCGCCCAGGCCACCGCGGCCGCGGCCGCCGCCATGTGCGTGGCCATGAACGCCGACACCGCCAGGCCGCCGGAACTGAGCGCGCTGCCGGCGTTGAAACCGAACCAGCCGAACCAGAGCAGCGCCGCTCCCAGAACGGCGAAGGGCAGGTTGTGCGGCGGCGAGATGTCGGGGTAGCCCTTGCGCCTGCCGATCACCAGGGCGGCCGCCAACGCGGCCATGCCGGCGTTGATGTGCACCACGGTGCCGCCGGCGAAGTCCAGCGCCCCCAGCTCCCGCAGGATGCCGCCCACGCCCCACACCCAGTGGGCCATGGGGTCGTAGACGATGGTCGCCCACAGCAAGGAGAAGAGCAGGAACGCGCTGAACTTCATGCGCTCGGCAAAAGCGCCGACGATGAGCGCCGGGGTGATGACGGCGAACATCATCTGAAAGACCATGAACAGCTGATGCGGGATGGTGGCGGCGTAGTCGGGGTTGGGAGTCGAGCCCCACCCCGTGCAGGCCGGCCCAACTCAGGCCGCCGATGAGTCCGCCGTGATCGGGGCCGAAGGCCAGACTGTAGCCGAAGAGCACCCACTGGATGCTGATGACCCCCATCAGCATGAAGCACTGCATCATGACGGAGAGGATGTTCTTGCGCCGCACCAGCCCGCCGTAGAAGAAGGCCAGCCCGGGAGTCATCAGCATCACCAGGGCGGTGCTGACGATCATCCAGGCGGTGTCTCCGGTGTTCACGCTGTCATCTTCCCGCTCCTCGCCGGCCGGCGGACTGTCGTTGTCAGGCCGCCTACGCGCCGCAATTACAGCCTAGGAAGAGAGGAAAGTGAATCGCCGAGCGTACAAGGGTGAGCGAGTTCCCTTGTACATTTGTAGAAAGATCAGCCGCTGAGCAGGCTCCGAGCCTTGAGACCCAGGCCGAGGCGCTCCTTGTGCTCGGTCTGAAAGACGCTCAGCCCGCTTATCTTCCCGATCTTCTCCAGGCGGTAGCGGATGGTGTGCCGATGGGCGTAGAGCTCCGCCGCGGTCTTGATGAGGCTCTCGTTGTGCCTGAAGAACACCATGAGGGTCTGGGTCAAGCTGGGTGCCGTTCGCCTCGTCGTAGCGGTCGATCGGTCCGATGGTCTCGTCGTAGAGGGAGCGGACCTCATCGGGGTCTCTCTCCCAGATGTCGAGCAGCAGCCGGTAGGTGCCCACGTCGCGGAAATGCAGCACGCTCCCGGGCCCGTTGAGCTTGCGCCCCACCTTCAGGGCCACCAGAGCCTCCTGGTAGCCCCGATCCATCTGCGCGGAGTCGGCGACGAACCCGCCGATCCCTACCGAGACGCTGAGTTCGCCTGTCTGACCCATCCCCTTCAGAGCGGTGGCCAGGCGACCAAGAGCGACACTGTCCTGCGCGGTCTTGCCGCACAGGAAGATCAGCACGTGGCCCGACTTGAGGCTGACGAGCGACGAGGGCTCCGACGACGAGACGAAGCGAGAGCACTGCGAGAAGAAGCGTTCGACCTTCTTGTCGAGTTCCTCCTGATCGAGGCCCCGGCGAGCGACGATCCCATCGAACTCGTCCACTCCGAGCAGGACCACGGTGGCCCCCCGGCTCAGATCGCATCCCAGGAAAGCGCCCCGGCGCGTGAGCGAATCACCGGCTCGTTCTCCACCGCTGATGACATCGTCGACGAAGTCGCCCTTCAGCCGCACCTCGGTCTCGAAGCGCACCCGATCCTGGGCCATCTCGAGCGCGGCTATGGTGGCCGAGTGCTCGAGGACCAACGTCTCCATCGAGGAGAGCTCCGAAGCCTCGGTGAGAGCGCACACGTAGCCCAGCCGCTTGTGACTGGCCACGATCGGGAGCGCGAACATGATGGGCAGGCCCTCCTCGTGCAGGCGGAAGAGCTTCTCGCCCCTGCCCGTGTCGGCGAAGTGCTCCCGCACCTCGGCCTGCTCCAACCGCGCCTCCAGGTCGGCGCTCGAAACGGGGAGGTCCGCGGAGGTGGCCAGCACTTCCAGAGAGACGTCGAGGATCACCACGGGGCTCTCCAGCAGGCGGGAGGCCTCGTCGGCCAATTCCTGCCAGCCCCCGCCCCGTATCACCACCCCCAGGAGGTTCCGGTGGATGGATTGGGACTGCTCCAGCTGCGAGGCCTGGCGGTTGATGATGACTTCGGTGACGTCCTGCATGAGGCGCGTCCAACGCAGCCCCTGAGGCACTTCGATGATGGGGAACCCGCGCTTGTCGGCCAGCTCGATGACGTCGGCCGGCATGTTCTCCACGAAGCGGGTGGTCTTCACGAACAGGGCCGCGGCTCCGGCCATCATGACCCGCCGGCAGAATTCGCGCTGCCGCTCCAGGTCGCCCTTGAACGCGAACATGGTGGAGAGGACCATCTCTCCCCCCGAGAGCCAGTCGGCGATGTCGGGGACCTCTCCCACGGTCACCGAGGTGACCTTCCGGTCGAGTCCGGTCCTGGCCGGCAAGAAGCCGGGCGTCTTTGAGAACCTCGAGCGCGAGTATCTGTTCGACCGTCACGGGCATGGTGAGGCGCACGATACCATCAAACGACTGATTTGGCCATTGGGATAGGCCAACGGGAGCCACAATGCGCCAAACACCGGCTGCGTTCAAGCTGGACGCGCCGATTGTAGAAGCGCAAATGGTGCAAATGTACAACGATGTGCGGCCGCAGCCTTGCCATCGGGAGAATGCGGCACGCCCCTTGGCCCACCCTAGAATGGAGCTCGACAGCCACATCCACGATAAGGAGGCGACATGTGGGCGTCCATCCTTAGGAGGAGACAACCCTCCCCACCACCCTTGACCATCCAGGCTCCCTGGGCCTGGTCGCCCCTGGCCAAGAAGGCGATCACGATCGCCGCCCTGGCAGGGCTGCTCTTCGTTCTGATCGGAGGGTTGGCGCTGGCGGGGGACCCCACGGGGGCGTCCACGGGCACCGCGACCGACGTGGTCGCCAAGACGGCCGGCAGCCCCACCGCCGGTGAGATCGCCGCCGAGCTGGGTCATGTGAAGATCTCTCTGAACATGTTCTTCCTCATCTTCGGGGGCGCGCTCGTGTTCTTCATGCAGGCCGGCTTCGCCATGGTGGAGACCGGCTTCTGTCGCTCCAAGAACGCGGTGCACGTGATCATGACCAACTTCGTCATCTTCGCCATCGGCGTCGTGGTCTACTGGGCGGTCGGATACGCCTTCCAGTTCGGCGGCGCCGGGACCTTCGCCACGCTTGGGGGGCACCCAGCCGCTGGACGGCCTGGCCTCGGCTGCGCCGGGCTGGGGCTTGATCGGCCACCAGGGCTTCTTCCTCGCCGGGCGCAGCTACGACGTAGCCATCATCGCCATGTTCTTCTTCCAGCTGGTGTTCATGGACACCGCGGCCACCATCCCCACCGGAGCGATGGCCGAGAGGTGGAAGTTCTCGGCATTCGTCGTCTACGGCGCGTTCATGGCCGCCATCGTCTATCCCATATACGGCAACTGGATCTGGGGCGGCGGCTGGCTGTCGGCTCTCGGCCGCAACCTGGGCATCGGTCACGGAGCGGTCGACTTCGCCGGGTCGGGCGTGGTCCACGCCGTCGGCGGCTTCGCGGCCCTGGCCGGCGCGATGGTCCTGGGGCCCCGCATCGGCAAGTTCGGCAAAGACGGCAAGCCGCGGGCCATCCTCGGCCACAACATCCCCATGGCGATCCTGGGCGTCATCATCCTGGTGTTCGGCTGGATCGGCTTCAACGGAGCGTCCACCCTCGCCGCGACCGATCTGCGCTTCAGCGTGATCATCGTCAACACGTTCATCGCCTGCTCGACCGGCTGCCTGGCGGCGATGTTCCTGGTCTGGAAGGTCTGGGGCAAGCCCGACCCGTCCATGACCGCCAACGGCATGCTCGCCGGCCTTGTGGCGATCACCGCGCCCTGCGCGTTCGTCAGCCCGGTAGGGGCTGCCATCATCGGCATCGTAGCCGGAGTCCTGGTGGTGGGCGCGTATCGTCTTCGTTGAGCGCTACCTCAAGGTCGACGACCCGGTGGGAGCCGTCTCGGTCCACGGGCTCAACGGTCTGTGGGGCCTCATCGCCCTGGGTCTCTTCGCCGATGGCAGCTACGGCGAGGGCTGGAACGGAGTAGCGGGCACGGTGCGAGGTCTGTTCTACGGCGGCGGCGGCGGGCAGTTGGCCGCCCAGGCGATATCCGCGGCTGTGGTCGTCATCTGGGCGTTCGGTCTCATGTACGCTTTCTTCCGGGTGCAGAAGAGGATCCAGGGCATACGGGTGACCAGAGACGAAGAGATGATCGGGCTCGACATACCGGAGATGGGTGTGCCCGCCTACCCAGCCTCCCCTCATCTGTAGACCGGCAACTCGCGATCGCGCCGACACAAGGAGAGCACGTCACATGAAATACATCATCGCCATCATCCAACCTGACCGCATCGACGAAGTGGTGGAAGCACTGACGGAGGCCGAGATCAACCTGATGACCGTGTCGGATGTGATGGGCCGAGGACGGCAGAAGGGAGTGGCTGAGATCTACCGCAGCCACGTGGAGCCGGGCAACCTGCTCCGCAAGGTGAAGATCGAGGTAGCCGTGAACGATGCCTTCGTGGGCCCGACGATCGATGCTATCGTGCAGGGCGCCCGCACCGGCAACATCGGAGATGGCAAGATCTTCGTGTTGGACATGCAGGATTGCGTACGCATCCGCACCGGTGAGACCGGGGCTCTGGCCATAGGCTAGCCCGGAGGCCAGAACCGCCCATCATGATGTCTTTGGCGGGCGGCTTGACACGGCGCGGCGGCGCGAAAGCCGGCCTTCGGGCCGGCTTTCGCGCCGCCCTCGCGACCCATGCTGCTCATCCGCCCCCTGCTGCGGGCAACTCGGAGCGCACTCGCAGCGCGGCACACGGCGGTCTTCTTCATCTTCGTCGGTCTGCAACATCGGCGGGATGCTCACGCCCATGGGCATCCTCCGTTGTTCCTGGGCTTCCTGCGCGGCGTGCCGTTCGCCTGGACGCTCCACGCTGTGGCCTCAGTGGCTGCTGGTGGTCGGGCTGACGCTGCTCGCGTACCTGGCCATCGAGGTCTACCAGTACCGCCGCGAGCCCGCCGAAGCCCTGCGCAAGGACGAGGCCGACTACGTGCCCATGCGGCTCACCGGCGCGGTGCAACCTGCTCCTCTTCGTGCTGGTGATCGTGACGGTCGCTCTTCTCCGGGCCACTGGGCCGAGCTCGGCGAAGCCATGCACTTCCCCTTCGTGCGCGAGGTGATCCTGGTGGCGCTCACCATCCTCTCCGTCAAGCTGGGGCCCGCGGACCCGGGCGGCCAACCACTTCCGCTGGGCGCCGATCGTCGAGGTGGCCGTGCTCTTCGCGGGCATCTTCGCCACCATGATCCCGGCCTGGCGCTCTTGCAGGCCAAGGGAGATACCATCGGGTCTCAGCCAGCCCTGGGAGTACTTCTGGGCGAGCGGAGGACTGTCGGCCTTCCTCGACAACGCGCCCACCTACCTGGCCTTCACCTCCGCCGCGCAGGGCCAGTTGGGCGTATGCGACCGATCGGCGGCTTGACGGCTTCTCAGATCGTGCCGGGACTCGGCTTCGCCCCGGCCCACTTCCTGGCCGCCATCTCCTGCGGCGCGGCGCATGATGGGAGCCATGCACCTACATAGGGAACGCCCCCAATTTCGCGGTAGGGCCATAGCCGAGCACTCCGGCCTAAAGATGCCCTCGTTCCTGGGTTTCATGGGGTACTCGCATGGCGGTGCTCGTGCCCATCTTCGCTGGTGGTGACCGTCGTGTTCTTCCTCTGAGCGTCCCGGGTCTTCGCAGCGGTCGACGTGGTAATCTATTCGGGCTACGTTCAGGAGTAAAAACCGGCGGTCAAGCCGCGCCGGGGCTGGGTGGATGCCCCGACAGTCTGCGCGCTTCCCCCGTATGCGGAGGCTATACACGGACGATGGCGACGCTTGGCATTGATATCGGCTGCATCAGCGTGAAGATCGCTGTCGTGGGTGGGCCTGAAGATCGGGAGCTGTTTTGGCGACTGGCTTCGGAGTCCACTCTTTTTCATGACCCCACAGTCGAGGGCCGCACCCTTCCCCACCCCGGTGCGCCGCCGGTTCTTGCGACGGCCTACCGCCGCATCAAGGGCAACCCGGCAGACACCACCCGGGACCTTCTCGGCCACGTGCTGGCCGCTCTGCCCGAGAGACATCATCACCGCGGTCGGTGTCACCGGTACCGGTGGACGCCTGGTGGGACAGGTGCTGGACATCCCCTACGAGAACGAGTTCAAGGCCATCGCCCGCGCCGTGGGCGCTTTGCACCCCGACGTCACCACGGTCTTTGAGATGGGCGGCGAGACCTCCAAGTTCATCCATCTTGAGACCGATCGAGGCGTCCGGCCGAGTGGGCATCATCGACTACGGCACCAACGGGGACTGCGCGGCCGGGACCGGCTCTTTCATGGACCAGCAGGCCAACCGGCTGCTGTACGACATCGAGGACGTGGGCGACATCGTGGGCCGGGCCGGGAAGGCGGCGTCCATCGCCGGCCGCTGCTCGGTGTTCGCGAAGTCGGACATGATCCACGCCCAGCAGAAGGGCTATCAGCCCCCCGAGGTGCTCAAGGGTCTGTGCAACGCGGTGGTGCGCAACTATCGGGGCACTATCACCAGGGGCAAGGAGATCGGCGACCGGGTGGCCTTCATCGGCGGGGTGGCTGCGAACAAGGGGGCCGTTTCTGCGCTGCGCGAGGCCTTCGATTTGGACGAAGAGCAACTGATCATCCCCGCCTACTACGCCTGGATGGGTGCTATCGGTAGCGCCCTCACCGCGGCCGACGAGCGAGCCGGCGTGGAGATGGTGACCATCGACCCTGCCCGCCTGGATCGGGGCCGATCGGTTGATTTCGAGACCAGCGACGCCCTGTCCATGGAGCGGGTCATCCTTCTGCGCGACCGGGTCAAGCCCTACGACTTCCCCGGCGAGGGCACGATCGGCGCCTATCTGGGAGTGGACGTGGGCTCGGTCTCCACCAACCTGGTGGTGCTCGACGAGGACGGCGAGATGGTCAAGGAGATCTACGTCAAGACCGACGGCCGTCCCGTGGAAGTGGTCAACAAGGGGCTGGCCGACATCTGGAACGAGATGGGGCCGCGCCTGAACATCCTCGGTGTGGCCACCACCGGCTCGGGCCGAGAGCTCATCGGCGAGCTGATCGGGGCCGACACCATCAACGACGAGATCACCGCCCACAAGACCGGGGCTACGTTCATCGGACGCAAGCTCATCGACCGGGTGCCCGACACCATATTCGAGATCGGCGGACAGGACTCCAAGTTCATCAGCCTACAGAACGGCGTGGTGGTCGATTTCGCCATGAACGAGGCCTGCGCGGCCGGGACCGGCTCCTTCCTGGAAGAACAGGCGGAGAAGCTGGGCATCAACATCATCGGCGAGTTCGCCGAGTTGGCGCTGTCCTCTGAGGCGCCGGTGCGCCTGGGCGAGCGCTGCACCGTCTTCATGGAGCGCGACGTCAACTCCTACCTCCAGAGGGGAGCCGACAAGAAGGCCCTCGTGGCCGGGCTGGCGTACTCCATCGCCTACAACTACCTCAACCGCTTGGTGGGCAGACGGCATGTCGGCGACACCATCTACTTCCAGGGCGGCACCGCCTACAACGACTCGGTGGCTGCCGCCTTCAGCATGATCCTGGGCAAGGACATCATCGTGCCGCCCTACAACGGTGTCGTGGGAGCCATCGGGGCGGCGCTGCTGGCCCGCGATAAGATGTCGGCCACCCGAGCCCCCTCCCGCTTCCGGGGTTGGGACCTGGAGCAGGTCGACTACACCATGCGGGAGTTCACCTGCAAAGGCTGCAGCAACGAGTGCGACATCCGCCAGTTCACCATCGGTGAGGAGAAGACCTACTGGGGCGACAAGTGCTCCGATCGCTACCGCAAGCGGGCCAAGGTCGACAAGCAGCCGATCATCCGCGACCTGATCGAGTTCCGGGATGCGTTGTTCTACTCCTACGTCACCGAGGCCGAGGACGCCTCCGCTTTGCTTCGCAGCGGCAGCAACGCTCCCCGAGGCACTATGGGTATCCCCCGGGCCATGTACACGTACGATCGCCTGCCCTTCTGGGCTACCTTCTTCAAGTCCTGTGGGTTCGACGTCATGCTGTCCCGCGAGACCGACAAGACGATCCGAGAGATGGGTATCGAGCGAGCGGTGGCGGAGCCCTGCTTCCCCATCCGGATCGCGCACGGGCACGTGGCCGAACTCCTGGAGCAAGGCGCCGACCACATCTTCCTGCCCAACCAACTCAACGAAGAGACCGACCATCCCAGCATAGAATCGCACGCCTGCCCCTGGGGCCAGACCCTGCCTCACATCATCCGCTTCGCCCCGCATTTTGAAGCGGACAAAGACCGGCTCTTCGCTCCGACCCTGCATTTCCGCCGCGGTCCTGAGTACGTCCGCCAGACGCTGCGGTCGGCCATGAAGACGTTCGGCGTACCGGCGCGCGCGGTAGACGAAGCTGTCGGAGAAGCGTACGAGGCTCAGACGGAGTTCCGCGGCCGCCTCATGGTCGCGGGAGCAGACGCGCTCTCGACGCTGGAGGAACACGACGAACTGGGCATCGTGCTGGTCGGCCGGCCCTACAACATCTACGACGCCGGCGTCAACATGGACATCCCGGCCAAACTCCGGCGCTACTACGGGGTCAACATCATCCCCCTCGACTTCCTACCAACGTGGGGCAGGGAGACGCGGGACGTGACACCCAACATGTTCTGGAACTACGGGCGCAAGATCCTGCAGGCGGCCCGGGTGGTGGCTGAACACCCCAACCTGCACATCATCTACATGACCAACTTCAAGTGCGGCCCCGACTCCTACGTCAAGCACTTCATCGGTCCGGCCTCACCAGAGCCCTTCCTCGTTCTGCAGTTCGACGAGCACACCAACGACGCCGGGGCAATGACCCGCTGCGAAGCCTACCTCGACAGCAAGGGTTTCCTGCGCTGGTGGGTCCGTGAGGATAGGGCGAAACAAACGGTGAGGGAGAGCTAGGTGGACACCGAGACCGCGATCAAGAGCGGCAACGGCAAGGGCACCCGAGAGGCAGCCGAATCGGCGCTCAGCATCTTGCCCAAACCGGTGGCGGCCCTGGGCGCCGACACCAGCCCCTTCGTCGCGCCCGATCCCAGCGTCAAGGACAGGGTGCTGTGGCTCTGCCGCATGCCCTACGGGGGCTCCCGCATGCTGGCCGCGGCCTTCCAATCCATCGGCCTCGACGCTCGGGTGACTCCTGCCGAGGACTCTCGCTCCTTGGAACTGGGAGGCAAGTACACGTCGGGCGACGAATGCTATCCCCAGCGTATCGTCCTCGGCGACTACATGAGACTCATCGAGGACGAGGGGGTCGACCCCAAGAAGACCGCCTTCCTCCTCCCTACGGCCAACGGGCCCTGCCGTTTCGGCCAGTATGTCTCGCTGCTACGCCGCATCCTCGATGACCAAGGCTACGAGGAAGTCGCCATCCTGTCGCTCACCTCGGCCGACGGCTATTCCGGCATCGGCAGCCAGGCCCGCGAACTCATCCGCACGTCCTGGCGAGCGATCGTAGTCCAAGATATCCTTCTCAAGCTGCTGCTCAAGACCCGGCCCTACGAGGTGAACACCGGCGAGACCGACAAGGTCTACCTCGAGAGCCTTGACCTCATGGGCGCCATCGTGGCCCGCCAGGGCATCAGCAACAAGGAGCGCATGGTCGACCTCAAGGCGGGGCTTCGCCGGGTCAAAGAGGCGTTCCTGGCCATCCCCGTCAGAGACGAGGACCGGCCGCTCATCGGCGTGGTGGGCGAGATATTCTGCCGGCTCAATACCTTCGCCAACAACGAGCTCATCCGGCACATCGAGGCCCAAGGGGGCGAATGCTGGCTGGCCGGCGTGGGCGAGTGGTTGTGGTACACCAACGAGGAGGCCTTCCGGCGCTACCGCGAAGAGAAGCGGCGTGTCAGCAAGGACTGGCTCAAGACCTTCATCACCGCGCGTATTCAGCACTTCGACGAGAAGGCCCTCCTGGAGGACTTTCACGACGTCTTCGCCCATCATCCCGAGCCACACGTGACCGAGGTGCTGGAGTATGCGCATCCCTATTTGCCCCAGGCGGGGGCGCTGGGCGAGATGGTGCTGTCCACGGGAGGAGCCATCTACCTCTACCATCAGGGTGCCGACGGTATCGTCGACATCAGCCCCTTCACCTGCATGAACGGGATCGTCACCGAGGCCATCTACCCCCGGGTGAGCAAGGACCACGACAACATCCCCATCCGGGTGTTCTATTTCGACGGAACCCACAGCGACCTCGATCGCGACGTGGGCATCTTCCTCGAGCTGGCCAAGACCTACAAACGGCGCAAGAAGATAGCCCGGGTCTAGCGCCGCCGTGCCGGCCAGGCTGTGAGTAGACGATGTTCGCCCGCCTAGGGTCATTCGCAACCCGTTTTCGTTGGTTCATCATCGCGGCGTGGGTGGTGGTGGCGTTGGTACTCACCCTGGTCGCCCCCAATATCAACGACGTCGCGGTGAGCGACCAGCGGGCCTTCCTCCCCTCCTCGGCGCTTAGCCTCGACGCAAGCGAGGCGCTCAAGCGGTACTTCCCCGACCGGGCTTCGCCCTCGAGCGCCGTGGTGGTGGTCGACGCGGGCGCCGGCGGCCGCGTCGACCAGGGACAGGCCGCGGGATTCGTCGCGGAGCTCACCACCTGGCTGAGCGGTCCCGACGCACCCAAGGGCGTCGATCAGGTGTGGTCGCCCACCCTGGGCGACGAGCAGACGAAGGCCGGCCTCACCAGCGCGGACAAGCAGGTGGCGCTTGTACTGGTCCGCTTTACCGCGGTGGGCACCGAACCGGTCATCAAGGCGGCCATGAGACGCCATGCAGGAGCAGCTTGGACCAGGCTCCGACCGGCGTGCAGGCCTACCTGACCGGAGATGCGCCCATCATGGCCGCCTACAACACCAGCACGCAGAGCAGCGTGGATTCCACCACCTGGATCACCATCGTGCTGGTGGTGCTCATCTTGCTGCTCATCTACCGGTCTCCGGTCAGTCCCATCATCCCACTGGTGACGATCGGCCTGGCCTATCTGATCTCCCGAGGCGTGGTGGCACTGTTGGGAGCGCATACGCCTCACCATCTCCATGTACACGAACGTGTTTCTGATAGTGGTGCTGTTCGGAGCGGGGACGGACTATTGCCTCTTCCTCATCAGCCGCTTCCGTGAAGAGATGGCCGACAGCCAGAAGTCCGCTCCGGCGGTCAAGAGCACCGTGCGCGCCGTGGGCGAGACCATCGCCTCCAGCGCGGGCACGGTCATCGTGGGACTGGCCACCATGACGGCCGCTGAACTCGGCCTCTACAACACGACCGGCCCCAGCATCGCCATCGGCGTGGCCATCGCCCTGCTGGCCGGACTCACGCTCACTCCGGCCATGCTCTGCATCTTGGGCCACCACGCGTTCTGGCCTCGGAAGCCGCGACGCATCAAGGAGGCAGGCGTCTGGCACGCGTGGGCGGGCAAGGTGGTGAAGAGACCGATCGTGGCCCTCCTCGTCCCCGTGATCGTGCTGGTGCCGTTGGCCGTGTACGGAGGCGGTCTGGCCCGCGATTTCGATCTGCTGGGCGACCTTCCCAAGGAGAACAGCGTGCGCAAGGGGTTCGACGTCCTCGCCACCCACCTCGGGCCGGGCGTCATGCAGCCGCTGAACGTGGTGGCGATCGACCCTGAGGGCTACGACTCGCCCCGCGGTCTGGCGCGCATGGCGGAACTGCAGGCGAAGCTGGCCGGGCTGGCACACGTGGCCACCGTGCGCAGCTTCACCGGATCGCTGCCCGACAAGGCCACCCTGAGCGTGGCCGACCAGTTGAGCGTGCAGGCCAAGGCGGTGCGCGACGGCGCGGCGCAGCTACGGCAGGCCGCCGCCGCGGGCGGAGCGACCGGCGGACCAAGTTCCACGGCCCAACTCCAGGCCGCGGCGGCGGGACTCCTCGACGTCTATGGATACCTGACCCAGTTGGCCCAAGGCTACCCCGAAGTCTTGCAGGACGGGGGATACGTCAAAGCAGCCGGGGCGCTGAGCGAGCTGGCGAAGCTGAGCCAGTCTCTGGGCGGCGCGGGCGCGACCGGCACAGCCGCGGCGGCAACCGGCGGCGCCGCGGTCGACACGGTGATCGGCACGGCACTCACCCAACTCGGCTTCCTCGCCGACGGACTGGAGTCGCTCCAGGGGACCTTCGCCGCCCGACCCGACGCCATCCTCCTCCCCGACCTCTACCTGAAGAGCAACCAGGGACTCAAAGCCCTGCGCGACGCCTATATCTCCAGCGACGGCAGCGCGACACGCCTGCAGGTGGTCCTCGATGTCGGCCCTTACAGCCCGGAAGCCCTCGCCACCGTGCAGACGATGCGCCAGACCTTGACCGAAGACGGGTTCAAGAGCTTCGTGGAGGGCAGTTCGGCCATCCTCCTCGACCTTCGCGACGCCTCCAACAGGGACATGACCCGAGCACTGGTCTTCGTGCTCGCTGGGATCTTCGTGGTGCTGCTCCTCCTGCTGCGCGCCCTTGTGGCCCCGATCTATCTCATCCTGACGATCTTGCTGTCTTACAGCGCCACATTGGGCGTGGTGCGGTTGCTCTTCGTCGACATCCTGGGCACGGCCGGCATCGTCTGGTGGGTGCCCATGTTCATGTTCGTGATGTTGGTGGCCCTGGGCATGGACTACAACATCTTCCTCATCGGCCGGGTCAAGGAGGAAGTCGGCCACCATGGCACCCGGGCGGGCACCCGGCTCGCCCTGGCCCGGACGGGAGGCATCATCACCTCGGCCGGTATCATCATGGCCGGCACCTTCGCCAGCATGATGAGCGCCAGTATCCTGGGGCTACTCCAGATCGGGTTCGCGGTGGCCTTCGGCGTGCTACTCGACACTTTTGTGGTACGGACCACCCTGGTGCCGGCGATCACCGTTCTGCTGGGCCGGTGGAACTGGTGGCCCCGCCGCGGCCCCGGGGGCGAAAGGTCCTCGGCCGGGTTGTGACCCGAGCGCAATAGTGGTATGATGAATGCAGTCTTCCGGGGCGTTGGACTTGAATCCCGGCGTCGCGTGCGGTAAAAGGTTAATGGCCTCTCTAATGAACCAATGACGGAAGCATACAACCCTGAAGAGGCCGCCCCGTGGGCGGTCACTCCGGGCGAACAAGGGGAGTAGCGGTATGGATGACGAGAAGAAGACAGCGGCAAGCCCGGCTGCCTCCGACTTCAAGCCGGACAAGACCGTCGTGAGGGCGCTGGCCCTCGGTGGTCTCTTGGGTGGCTGCGACCCCGCCTGCGTCGACGTGCAAGGATGGCAAGATCCTGCGCATCCGGCCCATGCACTTCGACTGGAAATACGATCGCGAGAGCTTCAATCCGTGGAAGTTCTCCCGAAACGGGGAGACTCTCGAGTCCAACTTCAAAGGCCTGCCTTCGCCCTGGTCTCTTTCGTACAAGAAGCGCACTTACTCTCCCAACCGGATCAAGTATCCCCTGAAGCGGGTCGACTTCGACCCCGACGGCGAGCGCAACCCGCAGAATCGCGGCAAGAGCAAGTACGTGCGCATTTCGTGGGAAGAAGCCACCGACATCATCTGCAAAGAGATCGAACGCATCATCGCGAAGTACGGCCCGCTGGCCATCTTGGCCCAGGGTGACGGTCACGGCGAGTGCAAGACCATCAACACCCCCCACGGCCACCAGGCCCGGCTGCTGGAGATGCTCGGCGGTTTCACCCAGCAGGTGCGGAACCCTGACAGTTGGGAAGGCTTCTATTGGGGCTCGAAGCACGTGTGGGGCCAGGGCATCGTCGGCATGATGGACCCTTCGGACAACTGCATGAAGGACATCACCGAGAACTGCGACCTGGTGCTGTTCTGGGGCTGCGACCCCGAGACCACCCCCTGGGGTTTCGTGGGTCAATTCGCCAGCAGGCTCTGCTACTTCTGGAGCAAGTGCGGCATCAAGCAGGTCTACATCTGCCCGGATCTGAACTATGGCGCGGCCGTGCATGCCGACAAGTGGATCCCCATCCTCCCCAACACCGACGCCGCCCTGCAGCTGGCCATCATCTACGTGTGGCTCAAGGAAGGCACCTGGAACAAGGAGTACGTCAAGACTCACGTCATCGGCATGGACAAGGTGGAAGCCTACGTCTTGGGCGAAGAAGACGGTATTCCCAAGACGCCTGAGTGGGCCTCAAAGAAATGCGGCGTCCCGGAATGGACCATCAAGGCCCTGGCCCGTGATTTTGCCGCAAAGACCACGTCCATCGCCCACTACTTCGGCGGCAGCATGTTCCGGGGGCCGTACAGCCACGAGCCGGCCCGGCTGGAGTGCATCCTGCTAGGCATGCAGGGATTGGGCGGACCCGGTGTGCACCAGAGCCAAATCACCTACGGCGGCATGCCTCGGGCCGAGTTGCTGAAGAGCACCCGCTTCTTCAATCCCCAACTTTCGGAGCGGCTCACCAAGCCGACTTTGACCACCATTCGCGCCTGGGGCAAGCAGCTGATCCCGAAGACTCTCATCCACAAGGCCATCCTCGATCCGCCCTTGAAGTTCTGGGGCAACGGAGGCATCGAAGAGGACACGGCCGACCAGTTCGTCGAGTACAACTACCCCATCGCCAAAGAGGACGGGGGCACCGAGATCCACATGATGTGGACCGACACCCCCTGTCGCATCACCTGCTGGAACTGCGGGAACGAGACCATCATCGCCGAGCGCGATCCCAAGATCGAGTTCATCGTGGCCCAGCACCCCTGGTTGGAGAACGATTGTCTTTACGCCGACGTCATCCTCCCCACCAACACCAACCTGGAAGTGGACGACATCGTCACCAACACCCGCCAGGGCACTCAGCACCACAGTGTGATCCTGCTGGACAAGGCCATCGAGCCGGTGGGCGAATCCAAGAGCGACTACGAGGCCGTACTGGAGATCGCCAAGAAACTGGGCAAGGGGGTCGAGTTCTCGGGAGGGAAGACCACAAGAGACCTGCAGCAGGAGGTCTTCTACAACATGAACCTGAACGAGCTCGTCACCTGGGAGGAGTTCGAGAAGAACCAGTACGTGGTGTTGCCGACAGCCGAAGATTGGGAAGACGACGTGGTCGGCCTGCGGCCGTTCTACGACGACCCGGAGAAGAACCCCCTTCCCACGCCATCGGGCAAGCTGGAGTTCTACTCCGAACGGATCGCCCGCTACTATCCCGACGATGAGGAGCGCCCGCCCATTCCCAAATGGGTGGAGAAGAGCGTCATGCACGACGAGCGCGTCTCCAGCTGGCGGGCCAACGCCTATCCGCTGCTCTTGATGTCCAACCACCCACGTTGGAGGGTGCATGCTCAGGCGGACGACATTCCCTGGAGCCGAGAGGTGGCCACCTGCAAGGTCAAGGGCTGGGACGGCTATATGTACGAACCGGTCTGGATCCATCCCAGTGACGCGGAAACCCGGGGAATCAAGATGGGCGACATCGTCATGGTGCATAACGAGCGAGGCATCGTCCTCTGCGGCGCCAGAGTCTGGGAACGGGTGATGCCGGGTGTGGCCTACGTCGACCACGGCGCCCGCTACGATCCCATCATCCCGGGCAAGGTGGACCGAGGGGGCGCCATCAACACCATCTCCGGCGACGGGACCACCTCCAAGCGGGCCGTGGGTCAAGCCACCAGCGGTTATCTGGTGGAAGTCACCCGGGTCACCGGCGACATGATGGATACGTGGAAGAAAGAGAATCCGGAGGCTTTCGAACGCCCCTATGACCCGGCGTCCGGTCTGCGGTTCGAGGGATGGCTGGACAAAGGGGGCGCGAAATGAAGGTCTTCGCCGTCGATCTATCGCTCTGCAACGGCTGCTACTGCTGCCAGATAGCCTGCAAGGACGAGCACGTGGGCAACGACTGGACTCCGTACGCCAAGCCGCAGCCGGAAACGGGCCAGTTCTGGATCGAACTGACCGAGCAGATACGCGGCCAGGTTCCCAAGGTGAAGATCACCTACATCCCCAAGATGTGCCAGCACTGCGACGAGGCCCCCTGCATCGCCTCGTGTGCGTACGAGGCCATCTACCAGCGTGACGATGGCATGGTGATCGTCCATCCGGACAAGTGCACCGGGTGCAAGCTCTGCGAGGACGCCTGTCCGCACGACGCCATATTCTTCAACGATGGTCTGAACATCGCCCAGAAGTGCACGGCCTGCTCCCACCTGCGCGACACCGCCCCCGATGAGTGGCCGGTACCCCGCTGCGTAGATCAGTGCCCCACCGGTGCGCTGCTCTTCGGCGAAGAAGAGCAGTTCGCCGACTTCATCAAGGAAGCCGAGCTTCTCAACCCCGAGGCCGGCACCAAGTCGCGGGTGTACTACAAGGGCCTGCCCAGAAAGTTCGTGGCCGGCACGCTCTACGACCCGATCGAGAAGGAAGTCATCATCGGCGCCGTCTGCACCCTCAAGGACGACACCTCGGGCGAGACCTTCACGGCAGAGACCGACAACTACGGCGACTTCTGGTTCAACGGCCTCAAGGACGACCGCGTGTTCACGTTGACCTTCCGGAAGGGCGCCACGAGCAAGACGGTCCTGGATGTCTCCACGGCGATAGACCTCTGCCTGGGCGACATACCCATGGAGTTGTAGCGCCGCTAGAGGCGGGCTCGTGCTCAGGCAGGGTCCGCAGGCGCAGGGCCGCTGGCGTACTCCTGCGCCAGCCGGTCCTCGACCAGGTGGGGCATGGTGATGTGCCCCCAGGGCGCGGCGGCCGGCGCCCGGCGCGTGCGCCGCGTTCCAGGCCGCTGCCGTCTCCAGCGCGGCTTCGTTCCGCGCCCAGGCGCGGCGGGCTACGCCACCCATCACGTCCCACTCCACCGCCGAGCGGATGATGGCGTCCACTCGCTCCGACCCATCCAGCACCAGGCCGAACCCCGTGTTGATGGCCCGCCCGATGCCGACCCCCCCGCCATTGGAAGCCACAACCAGAGTCATGCCCCGGGCGGCGTTGCCGGCCCAGCAGTGGAAGGCCATGTCGGCCATCACGTTGGAGCCGTCGTGGATGTTGGCCGTCTCCCGATAAGGGGAGTCGGTGCCGGAGACGTCGTGATGGTCGCGGCCGATGATCACCGGCCCGATCTCTCCCCGGCGTACCAGATCGTTGAAGGCTAGAGCGATGCGCACCCGCCCCTCGGCGTCGGCATACAGGATGCGGGCCTGCGAGCCCACCACCAATTGGTTCTTGGCAGCGTCTCGCACCCAGTTGTAGTTGTCGCGGTCCTGCCGGCAGCGCTCCGGGTCGATGCAGCTCATGGCGGCGGCGTCGGTGGCGGCTAGATCGGCCGGGTCGAGGCTGCCGCAGACCCAGCGGAAGGGGCCGTAGCCCCGGTCGAAGCACAGCGGGCCCATGATGTGCTCCACGTAGGACGGGTAGATGAATCCCTCCTTGGTGTCGACGCCGTTCGCGGCCACCTCTCGCGCTCCCGCCTCGAACACCGCCTTGAGGAAGCTGTTGCCGTAGTCCCAGAAGTGAGTGCCCCGCCCGGCCATGACGCCGATCAGCTCGATCTGCTTGCGCAGAGACTCGTCCACCCGGCGCCGGTACTCCGCCGGGTCGGCGGCGAGCAGCTCGCGCGCCGCCGCGAAGTCCAGGCCTTGGGGCACGTAGCCGCCTTCGTAGGCGGCATGACAGGAGGTCTGGTCGGAAGCCAGCTCCACCGGCAGGTCGTGGTCCACGACGTATTGCCACAGGTCGACCACGTTGCCGTGGTAGGCGATGGAGAGCGGGGTGCGGGCGGCGCGCGCAGCCGCCGCCCAGGAGAAAGCTTGGTCGAGATCGGCGGTGACCCGCCGCACCCAGCCCTGCTCCAGGCGAGTCTGGATACGCGACAGGTCGACCTCGGCCGTGATGCTGACTGCCCCGGCGATATCGGCCGCTTTCGGTTGGGCGCCGCTCATCCCGCCCAGGCCGGAGCTCAGATAGAGATAACCGGCAAGATCTTGATCATCCGAAATCCCGAGATACAAGCGCCCCGCGTTCAGGAGCGTGAGATAGGTGCCGTGCACGATCCCCTGCGGCCCGATGTACATCCAGCCGCCGGCTGTCATCTGCCCGTAGTTGGCCACACCCAGTTGGGCGGCCTCGTGGAAGTCGGCCGGGTTGTCGAACTCGCCCACCATGAGGCCGTTGGTGTTGATCACGCGGGGCGCGTCGCGGTGGGAAGGGAAAAGGCCTACGGGATGGCCGGAGGCGACCACCAGGGTCTGGGTCTCTGTCATCTGCTCCAGGTACTGCTTGACCAGCCGGTACTGCATCCAGTTTTGGAACACCTGGCCCGTCTCGCCATAGGTGACGAGTTCGTAGGGATAGAGGGCGACGGCGAAATCCAGATTGTTGTCGATGTTCAGCTGCAGCGCCCGGGCCTCCAGGATGCCCCGATACTGGTCGACAGGGCGAGCCTTGATGTTGCCGTCCGGGCCGGAACCGATACCCGTAGATGCGACCCCGTTCCCTCAGTTCCGCCAAGAACTCAGGGGCCACCGCTTCGTGCAGCGCGGGAGGCACGTAGCGAAGGGCATTCTTGAGCGCCAGCACGGTCTGCCGCGGCGAGAGCGTGTAGCCCCGGTCCGGAGCTCGGCGGATGCCCGGCGCGAACCGAGGAGGCGGAGGCAGCTCCTCGGGAAGGCCCAGGGTCAGTCGCCTGTCGATCATTCCTCCAGCAGCCGGCTCTCGATGATTTGATCCACCGAGAAGTCGTGCAGTTGCAGATAGTGGCGGATGGTCTCCTCGAACGCGGCCAGCGGCGCCATGCCCACCAACTCGCAGCCCACCACAGCCACCCCTTGCCGGGCAGCCTCGGAGCGGACGGTCTCCACCACTCGATGGACCGGGGTCTTCTCGTACTGCAAGAAGTCCATCGACACCTGCACCTGCCCCGTGCTCTCCAACGCCACCCCCATGGCCCGCACGTGCCGGTATCCGCCCCCCGAGAAGCGCACCGCCTCGGCGATGCGCCGGGCCACCGCCAGATCGTCGGTGGCAAGGGTCACGTTGAACGCGATGAGCGGGAATCGCACCCCCACGATCGACGCTCCGAGGCGGGCATTGAACTCCGCCGGACCGGCATCGGGACGGCCCTCCGGGGTCGCCAGCCGGGCCGCCAGTCCCTCGTACTCCCCCCGGCGCACATCGGGTAGAGCCACGCGTTCGGGCCGGGTGGCCGCCTCCTGGTAGTAGTAGACGGGGACGCCCTGCTCGCCGATCCACTCCCCCAGCCGCCGGGCCAGAACCACCGCCTCCTCGTTGGTGACCCCGCGTAGCGGCACGAAGGGGACCACGTCCACCGCGCCCAGCCGGGGGTGTGCCCCCTGATGTCCGCGCATGTCGATGGCGGCAAAGGCCTCCCGGCACAGCGCCTGGGTGGCCGCCAATACCGCCTCAGGCTCGCCGGCGTAGGTGATGACCGCCCGGTTGTAGTCGGGGTCGGCGCTCCAGTCGAGCAGTTTCACTCCTGCCGACCGTCGCACGGCGTCGACGATCCGCTCGACGACCGCCGCGTCCCGGCCCTCGCTCACGTTGGGCACGCACTCGATCAGGCGCACGGCTACACCTCCAGAAGCTGATCCCGCTTGACCACGCACTTACCCTCTTTGTACACGCGCCAGACCGGGTTCATCCCGTAGCGATACGGGATCTCAGCGCGACGCGTGTTCTCGAGGATAAGGATGTCCGCCTTCTTTCCGACCTCCAGGCTCCCCACTTCGTGGTCCAGGCCCAGCGCTGCCGCCGCCTCGATGGTGATGGCCCGGATCACCTCGTCCGCGGTCATCCTCAGCTGAGAGCAGCCCATGGTGGCCATGAGCCACAGATTCTGGGTGGGACTGCAGCCAGGGTTGAAGTCGGTGCTGAGGGCCACCCGCGCGCCGGCGTCGAGGAGCCGCCGGGCAGGCGCCTGACCACCCTCGCCCAGGAAGAAGGTGGCGCCGGGCAGAAGCACGGCCACCGGAGCACGCCGGCGTGTTGCGCGGCGCCGCGTGGCCCGGCCGCGCCCGAGGTCTCCGAGGCGCAGCCGCCAGCGCCGCGATGCCGGCGTCGCTCACGTGGTCGAGGTGGTCGACCGACACGGCCCCCAACTCAACCGCCAGCTCCGTCCCGCCCCCGGAGCTCAACTGGTCGGCGTGGAGCTTGGGCACCAGCCCGTGGGCGATTCCCGCCTCCAAAACGCGGCGGCACTGCTCCAACGAGAAGGCCCCCTCCTCGCAGAACGCGTCGCAGAACCTGGCCAGCCCCCGCTTGGCCGCCGCCGGGATCATCTTCTTCACTATCATGTCCACGTAGGCGTCGGCTCGGTCGGAGAACTCCACCGGCACCGTGTGCGCCCCCAGAAGCGTGGGCACCACGTCGACGGCGTGCCCGGCGCCGACGTCTCGATATACCTCCAAGAGCCGCAGTTCGTGTTCCAGGGAGAGCCCATACCCGCTCTTGGCCTCCACGGTGGTCACGCCGAAGGTGAGGAAGCGATCGAGCCGCCGGCGGGCCAACGAGCGAAGCACCTCGTCCGACGCGGCTCGGGTGGCGTGGACCGTGCTCATGATCCCGCCCCCCGCGGCGGCGACCTCTTGGTAGGTCGCGCCGGCGACCCGCATCTGGAACTCGTCGGCCCTGTCGGCGG
The DNA here is from genome assembly GCA_963809395.1 of uncultured Actinomycetes bacterium. Lineage (GTDB taxonomy): Bacteria > Actinomycetota > Thermoleophilia > RBG-16-64-13 > RBG-16-64-13 > CAWEJM01. The sequence goes on from CAWEJM010000012.1 coordinate 272,812, forward strand.
CAAAGACAAGGTGGGTGTGACATTCCACCAGGCCGGGCATGACCACCCGTCCCTCCGCGTCCACCAGCTGCACGCCCGGCAGCAAGCGGACCTCGTCCCCAAGCCGGGAGCTCTCCCCCACCCACACTACGCGGCCGGCGCGCGCCGCTACGGCTCCTCCGGGAATCATCCGCAGGCTCGAGCCGGCGCCGGGGCCGACGCCGCCACCCGCGCAGGTGAGCAACTCCCCAGCGCCGGTGATGACCAGGTCGGCCTCCACCCACGTCTCTGCCTGCGTCTTCACGCTCGTCCCCTCTCCGCGTACGCCGGTTCCAGAGGTCCCACCGTCTCCTCCACCCGCGCTATCAACGAACCATCGCGCACCATCTCGCTCAGCGCCTCGATGTCCGGCGTTTGCGGACGGTCATCCTCAAGTGGAGGTATAGACTCGCGGATGAAATCGTGAGCGGCCGCCACTCCTCGGCCCGGCTTCAGTCCGTCGCGGAATTCCAGCCCCTGGGCCCCGCAGAGCAGCTCGATGGCGATCACCCGCAGCACGTTCCCCACCACTTCCCGGGCCTTGAGGGCGGCGAACGCTCCCATGCTGACGAAGTCCTCCTTGTTGGCGGAGGTGGGGATGCTGTCCACGCAGGCCGGATGCGCCAGGGTCTTGTTCTCCGAGACCAGAGCGGCGGCCGTCACCTGGGCCATCATCAAGCCGCTGTTCAGCCCCCCGTGTGGAGTAAGAAAGGCGGGCAGGTGGTCGGACGTGCTGGGGTCCATCATGTACTCCACCCGGCGCTCCGATATGTTGGCCAACTGCGCCAAGTGCCACGGCCAGGATGTCCATGGCCTGGGAGATGGGCTGGCCGTGGAAGTTGCCCCCGGAGATGACCATCTCCTCTTCGGGAAAGACCAGGGGATTGTCGGTGGCGGCGTTCACTTCCACCTCCAGCACGCCGCGCACGAAGGCCAGGGCGTCCTTCACCGCCCCATGCACCTGGGGAGCGCAACGGAGGGAGTAGGCGTCCTGCACCTTACTGCAATGCTCGTGCGAGGCCAGGATCTCGCTGCCCTCCAGAAGGCGAAGCAGATTGCGGGCGGTGGCCATCTGCCCCGGATGCGGCCGCACCAGGTGGGTGATATCGAGGTAGGGGGTCCGCGTGCCCCGCAGGGCCTCGACCGCCTGGGCGCCGGCGATGTCGGCGGCCTTGCTGATGTTCTCGGCCTCCAGCAGACTGAGCACCCCCACCGCGGTCATCATCTGGGTGCCGTTGATGAGAGCCAAGCCTTCTTTGGCCTCCAACACCACCGGCTCGATGCCTGCCGCCCGGAGGGCTTCGCCGCCGGGCACCCGCCGACCGCGGTAGAACGCCTCTCCCTCTCCCATGAGCACCGCCGTGAGATGAGCCAGCGGAGCCAGATCGCCGCAGGCTCCCACCGAGCCCTTGCTGGGGATCACCGGTAGCACGCCGGCGTTCAAGGCGGCCAGAAGAGTCTCGAGCACGATCAGCCGGGCGCCGGAGTAGCCTTTGGCGAGAACGTTGGCGCGCAGCAGCATCATGGCCCTGGTCTCTTCGGGGCCGAGGGGGTCGCCCACGCCACAGCAGTGACTGAAGACCAGGTTGCGCTGCAGGGCCAGGGCATCGGCTCCGGCCACCCGCACCTCGGCGAACTTGCCGAACCCGGTGGTCACGCCGTAGACCACGGCGTCCTCGGCCAGCAGCCGCTCGATGTAGGCTCGCGCCCGCTCGATACGGGGAACGGCGGCGGGCGCCAGGGTCGACCGTGGCCGCACCCCGCGCCACAGCCACCACATCCTCGAGCTTCAGGGAATCTCCGTCGATGACCACGTTGGCCATGATCCGCTCCCATCTGCCGCCGTCTCACGAGCCGGCGTCGCCAGCCTCGCACGAGAGGTCGCCGCCCTTCCCCATACTAGCGCCGCGGGCAGCGAGGAAACAGCATCGCGGGACTCAGCGCTGTGGGTCTCGTCGGCCGATCCGCCGGATCCTTCGCCCGGCGACGCGCAGATGCAGAGGGATGCTCATCACCACCACCCAGGGAATCAGGTAGAGGGCTCCCTTGAGCCGGAGCGCGTTCTGGTTGTGAAGCAGGTTCTCCCACCAGTGCTCCACCACGAACTCGGGGATGACCACCGCGACGGTGTGGTCGGGACCGGGCTCAAGAGAACGCACGTAGGCCAGCGCCGGCTTGACGAACTCCCGATAGGGAGACTCCACCACCTCCAGCGGCATGTCCGGCGAGATCCGTGCCCAGGTCTGCTGAAGGGCTCTCGAGGCGGGCAGGATCGCCGCCGATGGTGACCGCGTGCACGTCATCGGGAGAGAGGGAGCGGGCCAGCGAGAGCGACCGCGCGGTGAGCGAGTTGACCTGGGCCACGAACAGGACGGCCGTGGTGCGGGGACGGGAGTCGGCCAGCTTCTCCATCTCTTCCATCTCAAAGGGGCTCTGCGGTTCGAGCACCCGGGCCACCCGGTCGTAGTGGCGCTTCACGACGTAGAAGAGCGCCACCAGCACGGGGACGGCGATCACCACGATGTAGGCGCCGTGCGTGAACTTGGTGATGACGATGACCACCGGAGACGATCGCCGGTGAGCAGTCGCCCCGACCCCGTTCATGAGCGGCCCGCCGACGCCAGCCGCTCGGTCCGCAGCCGGAACCAGTGGATCACCATCCCCGACTGGGACAGCGTGAAGCTCATGAAGACTCCCACGGCATAGAGCGGGATCATGCTGTGCGTCTCGCGCCCTGAAGATGACGATCACGACGATCGCGGCGACGGTCAGGCCGATGATGCCGTTGGAGAAGACCAGCCGGTCCCCCCGGTTCATGAACTGCCGCGGCATCAGCCCGTCGCGGGCCAGCACCGACGAGAGGCGGGGAAAGCCGGCGTAGCTGGTGTTGGCCCCCAGGAAGAGGATGGCCATGGTGGCGATCTGCAGGGCGATAGTAGAAGACGGTCCCGTTCCCGTAGACCGCGCGCGCCACCTGGCTGAGCACGGTGTCGCTCCGTCGAGGACGGTGACCATGTGAGTGATCTGCGACAGGGCGGTCACACCCAGAAGCAGGAAGCCGAGTACGGCGGCCATGATGCCCAGGGTGATGCCGGCGTTCCTGCTCTCGGGAGGCTTGAAGGCAGGCACCGCGTTGGAGATGGCCTCGGTCCCGGTCATGGCCGAGCATCCGCCCGCAGAAGGCCCTCATGAGGATCAGAAAGATGCGTCAGGCCCTGAGTGGCCTCCGCGGACGCGCGCTGCACTTGGAGGATAGGCGTGAGATCTCCCATGAACCAGCGGACCATGCCCACGACGACCAGCCCTCCGCAGAGGAGCACGAAGACGTAGGTGGGGAAGGCGAAGATGGCGCCCCGACTCCCGCACGCCCCGCAGGTTGGCCAGCGCCACCAGACACGACCACGCGCCACGCAGATGATCACCCGGTAGCTGTAGAGAGCGGGGAACGCCGGAGGTGAGGGCCGCCACTCCGGAGGCCGTGCTCACGGCGACGGTCATGACGTAGTCGACCATCAGCGAGGCGGCGGCCACCATGCCCGGGGTCAAGGCCCAGGTTCTCCCGGCTCACGATGTACGAGCCCCCGCCGCTGGGATACGCGTGCACGGTCTGCTGATAGGAGAGCGCCACGATGACCAGCAAGAACGCCACCCCGACCGAGATGTAGAAGGAGTAGTGGAGCGCCATGGCCCCGGCCAGCACCAGCGCAAGCAGGATCTCCTCGGTGGCGTACGCGGTGGAGGAGATCGCGTCGGAGGAGAAGACGGGCAGAGCGAGCTTCTTGGACAGCCGCTCCTGCATCTCCTCGGCGGTGGCGAGGGGCCGGCCGAGAAGGACCCGCTTGATCATAGAGGCAGCGCCCACACGATTCTCCCGGTCGCCGGGCGTACCGTATGCCGACGACTCGCCGTCAATGGCGTCCCATCTCTGGCGCGATCGTCGAGGCGGATGAATTCTATCAATCGTGGACCGGTTCCGGGGAGATCGTCACCGTCCGTCGGGGCGCCGATGTGGAAGGGGATGCTGATGACCACCACCCAGGGCACGCCCGAGAAGCGCCGCCTTCAGACGGAGCGCGTTCTGGTTGTGCAGGAAGTTCTCCCACCAGTGCTCCACCACGAACTCGGGGATGATGACCGTCACGGTGTGTTGCGGCTCGGGTCGAGCGACCGTACGTAGCTCGACCGCCGGCCGCGTGAACTCGCGGTAGGGCGATTCGACCACCTTCAGAGGAACGTCGATCTCCATCTCCTCCCAGGTATGCTCCAGCTCTCCACAGAAGCCGGGGTCGCTGGTGATCGTGACGGCATGGAAATCGTCGGGAGACAGCGCCCGGCCCAGAGAGAGAGCCCGCGCGGTGAGCTCGTTCACCTGAGAGACGAACAGCACCACGGTGGTCTGCGGCCGGGATATGGCGATCCGGCCCAGACGCTCCAACCTCTCCCGACTCTGCGGCTCCAGGAAGCGCGCGACCTTCGCGTAGTGCCTCGAGATGCCGTGAAGACGAGGACGAGGACGATCCCGGCGATCAGCACGAGGTAGGCGCCTTGCAGGAACTTGGTGACCAGCTGCATCACCGCGACCACCGCCGTGAGCAACGCGCCGAACCCGTTCATGTAGGCCCGGCGCTTCCAGCCCTCCGCCCTTCAGCCGGAACCAGTGGACCACCATGCCCGATTGGGAAAGGGTGAAGCTGACGAACACTCCCACCGCGTAGAGCGGGATCATCCGGTTGACGGAGGCCCCGAATATGACAACGACGATCATGGCCACGACGGCCAGCCCGATGATCCCGTTGGAGAACGCCAGCTTGTCGCCGCGGTTCATGAACTGGCGAGGCATGAGCCCGTCACGGGCCAGAATCGAAGAGAGCCGAGGAAAGTCGGCGAAGCTGGTGTTGGCCGCCAGGAACAGGATGGCCATGGTAGCCACCTGGAGGACGTAGTAGAAGAACGCCACCGTTCCCGTAGACCGCCCGCCCGATCTGGCTCAGGACCGTGTCGGTGGTCTGAGAGGTGACGTGCAGCACCTGCGCCAGATTGGTGACTCCGACGAGGAGCACGCCCAGGATGACGGCCATGATGCCCAGGGTGATGGCGGCATTGCGGCTCTCCGGCGGCTTGAAGGCCGGGACGCCGTTGGAGATGGCCTCGGTCCCGGTCATGGCGGTGCAGCCGGCGGAGAAGGCCCGCAGAAGGAGGAAGACGAGCGCGAAGCCCTGTGAGCTGCCTGGCCCGGGATGTTCGGTAGCGGAGCGGCGTGCAGACCGCCCGTCAGCCAGCGGACGGTGCCCACGACGACCAACCCGCCGCACAGGATGATGAAGAGATAGGTGGGGACGGCGAACAGCCGGCCGGATTCCCTGAGGCCGCGCAGGTTGGCGAGGGCCACCAGGGCGATCACCACCACGCGAGATGATCACGCCGGTAGCTGAACAGCCCGGGAAACGCCGACGTCACGGCCGCGACCCCGGAAGCCACGCTCACCGCCACGGTCATGACGTAGTCGATCATCAGCGAGGCGGCCGCCACCAGCCCCGGGCGCTTGCCCAGGTTCTCGCTGCTCACGATGTACGAGCCGCCGCCCGCTGGGATAGGCGTGGATGGTCTGCTGATAGGAGAGGGCCACGATGGCCAGGAGACCGACGACCGCCACGCTGATGTACAGCGAGTAGTGGAGCAAGGGCAGCGCCGCCGATCACCAGAATGAGGAGGATCTCCTCGGTGGCGTAGGCGGTGGAGGAGATGGCGTCGGAGGAGAAGACCGAGAGGGCGATCTTCTTCGACAGCCGTTGGTGCTGCTCCTCGTGGGTGGGGATGGGCCGACCCAGAAGAACGCGTTTGATCATCTGAAATGTCGAAGCCATGGAAGCTATTTATCTCTCTTTTGGCACGTTCAGTCAAGGAACCGGGGAGGAGGCGAAGGGTCGATCTATCAAGAGGGAGGCCGCCCGCTGCACCGAAGTGCGGCGGGCGGCCCGAAGACTCGCTTCGCCGGCGCCGCGGCGCCCTGCGGGCGCCGCGGCGCCGTCGTAATTGCCGGGTCGTCGCTAGGCGGTCTGCTTCTTGATGCGCATGCGATAGAACGACCGCATCACGAACGAGACCGAGATCAGGAAGAACACCGCCGCCAGGATGTACGTGAGCACGTGGTCGCCCTGTCTGTTGACGATGCTCACGGCCAGCTCCACGGCCAGCAGACCGAACAGCGTGGTGAACTTGATGACCGGGTTCATGGCCACCGAAGAGGTGTCCTTGAACGGGTCGCCCACCGTGTCGCCGATCACGGTCGCCGCGTGCAGCTCGGTGCCCTTCTCTTTGAGGTCGACCTCGACGATCTTCTTGGCGTTGTCCCACGCGCCCCCGGCGTTGGCCATGAAGATGGCCTGGAACAGACCGAAGACGGCGATGGAGATCAGGTAGCCGATGAAGAAGAACGGCTCCAGGAAGGCGAAGGCCAGAGTGCCGAAGAACACGGCCAGGAAGATGTTGATCATCCCCTTCTGCGCGTACTGCGTGCAGATCTCGACGACCTTCTTGCTGTCCTCCACCGACGCCTTGGTCGCAGCCGCTCTCAAGGTTGATGTTGCGCTTGATGAACTCCACCGCCCGGTACGCGCCGGTGGTGACGGCCTGGGTGGCGGCGCCGGTGAACCAGTAGATCATGGCGCCGCCCATGATGATGCCCAGCAGGAACGGCGGGTGCAGGAGCGACAGGTTCTCCAGGTTCGTCGTGAGCTCGTCGGTGAGTGCCATGATGATCGAGAAGATCATCGTGGTGGCACCGACCACGGCCGTGCCGATGAGCACCGGCTTGGCCGTGGCTTTGAAGGTGTTGCCGGCGCCGTCGTTCTCCTCCAGGTTATGCTTGGCCACGTCGAAGTCGGGATCGAAACCGAAGTCGCTTCTTGATCTCCGCGGCCACGTTCGGGATCTCCTCGATGGTCGACAGCTCGTAGACCGACTGGGCGTTGTCGGTGACCGGGCCGTAGGAGTCCACGGCGATGGTCACGGGGCCCATGCCCAGGAAGCCGAAGGCCACCAGACCGAAGGCGAACACGGCGGGCGCCAGCATGATGTCGCCCAGACCCTGGGTGCTCACGATGTAGCCGATGCCCATGAGGACCATGATGGCGAAGCCGAGGTAGTAGGCGCTGAAGTTACCGGCCACGAAACCGGAGAGGATGTTGAGCGACGCGCCGCCTTCTCTGGTCGAGGCGACGACTTCCTTGACGTGGGCCGACTTGGTGGAGGTGAACACCTTCACCAGTTCGGGGATGATGGCGCCGGCCAGAGTACCCATGCTGATGATGATGGAGAGCTTCCACCAATAGTTGCCGTGCGCCTGGCCCATTTGAGTGCTGCCGCCGATCAGGAGGTAGGACACCACGAAGGTGAGGATGACGGACACGATCGAGGTGAGCCAGACCAGAGAGGTCAGGGGCGCCTCGAAGTTCATCTTGTCGGCGTTCTTGTAGCGAGCCTTCGCGATGGCCGCGTTGAGGAAGTACGAGCCGCCGCTGGAGACGATCATCATGACGCGCATGGCGAAGATCCACACCAGGAGCGAGACCTGGATGAGGGGCTCCTGCACCGCCAGCATGATGAAGGTGATGAGAGCCACGCCGGTGACGCCGTAGGTCTCGAAGCCGTCGGCGCTGGGGCCGACGGAGTCGCCCGCGTTGTCGCCCGTGCAGTCGGCGATGACGCCGGGGTTACGGGCGTCGTCTTCTTTGATGTTGAAGACGATCTTCATCAGGTCGGAGCCGATGTCGGCGATCTTGGTGAAGATGCCGCCCGCGATCCGCAGGGCGGACGCACCCAGAGACTCGCCGATGGCGAAGCCGATGAAGCAGGCGCCGGCGTAGTCGCGCGGGATCCACAGCAGGATGATGAGCATGATGATCAGCTCGACGCTGATGAGCATCATGCCGACGCTCATGCCCGAGCGCATGCGGGATGGCGTGGATGCGCGAACGGCTTGCCCCTCAGGCTGGCAAAAGCGGTGCGCGAGTTGGCGTAGGTGTTGATCCGGATGCCGAACCAGGCCACCCCGTAGCTGCCGAGGATCCCGATGATGCTGAAGATGAGGATGACGATGACCTTGACCGCGGTGAAATCGCTGAGGATACCGAAGTAGACCCCGATGACGATGGCGATGAACACCCACAGGAGGATCAAGAAGCGGCCCTGCTGGAGCAGGTAGGTCTTGCAGGTCTGCCAGATCAGTTCGGAGATCTCCCGCATGGACCTGTGAACCGGAAGCTTGCGGATTTGATAGAAGATGACGAGGCCGAAGACGAGGCCCAGGGCGCAGATGATGAGTCCCAGGGCTGAGGAGCATTTGCCCGCTCATCCCGTGGAAACTTGACATCGCCCAGCTTGGGCAGGATCAGGCTCGCCTCTCCCCCGGCGCTCTCTGCGGCCAGCGCGACGGGCGCGAAGGCCAAGGTGGAAAACACCAACGCGCTCAGCAAAGAGAGCCAGTCTCTTCCAGCGACGCGTCGGTGTTTGGGGCGGTTTACCTTCCATGCAGCGTTGCCTCCTTTTTGGCGCTCGCGGCGGTTTACGTGTGGAACAAGCCCTGGAGCCGGGCGCAGGCACACGACCGCCTTCAACCCACCTGAGGAAGAACGAGGAACCCGATCCGCGGGACACTGTCACTAAACAGACCCGACTTCCCCCCAGGCGCTTCGAGTGCATCCTCCGGCTCGCACCGGATGCGCCCGATCAGGCTCAATCCGAGGCTCCATCCTACAGAACTCCCTGCGGGGAAGTCAAGGATTGACGCCGCCGGCGGCCCTCGCCGGGTACCGCATGACTCCCGCGAGTGCCATCTGGATTGAATCTTGTCGCAAATGGAGATAAAAGGGGCCTGGTGGGAACGAACCCACCCGAACGGCTCACTTGAGAAAGGAATGTCGATGGACAAGTGGCAGTGCCTGTTGTGCGGATACATGTACGACCCCGAGGTGGGCGACCCCACGCAGGGTATCCCGGCAGGGACCGCCTTCGAAGACCTGCCCGATGACTGGGAATGCCCGGACTGCGGCGCCAGCAAGGACGAATTCGAGCAGATGGAGGACTAGCAGCGTCCGGCTACGCCGGTGGCCCTGGCGCTACGAGTCACCCCGGCACTGCCCGGCGAGCAGCCTTCCGATCAGTAGGTGGCCCGGCGCCACGGCGAAGCCCGTGGCCCGGGCCTCCGTCTCGCTGTAGGCCTGGCCCCGTTGGCCGCGAACCCCGGGCCCCACATGACGAAGGGTACCGGCTCGGCCACATGGGTCTTGATCGCCAGCGGGGTGGGATGGTCGGGCAGCACCAGCAGGCTCGTGCCCTCGGCGGCCTCACCCGCGCGGGCGATCACCTGCGGCACCATCAAGGCGTCCACCTGCTCGATCGCCTGCACTTTCGCCGAGACGTCGCCTGCGTGCGACGCCTCGTCCGGAGCTTCCACGTGCACGAACACCACGTCGTGATCGTCCAGAGCCCGCAGCGCGCCGGCCATCTGACCCTCGAAGTCGTTGTCGTTGCCGTCGGTGACCCCGGGGATGGCAAGAAAATCCATCCCGGCCTGCAGAGCCAGCCCCCGAAGAAGGTCGACGGCCGATGTCAGGGCGGCCCGTCGGCCCCCGTAGGCCTGGGCGAAGGTGGGCATCTCCCCCGGCCGCATCCCCGGCCAAAAAAGCCAGATCTGGGTAGCCGGCAGCCGGCCCCGGGCGATGCGCGCCTGGTTCACCGGATGCTCGGCCAAGATGGCCTTCGAACGCTCCATCAGCGACTCGGCGAGGCCGGCGCCGGGCCCCACGGGGCCGCGGCCGGCCACCTCTCGATCGGTGATGTCGTGAGGCGCCGCGAAGGTGGTGGCCACGCAGATCGGCGCCATCGCGCACGGTGAGGATGTGACGAAACCCCACCCCGCTGTGAAACTCCAGGCGTTCGTCGCCCAATCCCGCCTGCAGGGCGGCGACCAGCTCCGCGGCTTCCGCCGAGGAGATGTTCTCCGCCGAGTAGCTGACCATGATCCCGTCGGAGACGTTCACCAGGTTGCAGCGCATGGCCACTTGGCCCGGTTCCAGATCGATCCCCATGGCCATGGCCTCGATGGGTCCCCGCCCGGAGTAGTACCGGGTAGGATCGAATCCCAGGACGCTCATGCAGGCGATCGCGCTCGACGCTTCCATGCCCTCGGGCACGGTGTGGGCCATCCCCACCAGGCCTTCGCGCGCCAGACGGTCGAGGTTGGGTGTGTGGGCGGCCTCGAGCGAGGTCCGTCCCGCCGAAAGCCGGGACCGGCCAGCCCGACGCTCCATCGATGATCAAGACCACGTACTTCACAGATCGCCCCCGCCGTCTCCCTTGGTGTCGCTCCCGGTGCCGACCGCCGGGCGCCGTGCGGCCCGGCTTGAACAAGCGCCGAAGTACTTCGCTCCGACTTCGCGAAACACCGGCAGAGCCCCGTCCACCACCTCGGGAGCCACACAGTAGGCCAAGCGGAAGTAGCCAGGCAGCCCAAAGCCGCTCCCGGGCACCGCCAGCACCAGGTGCTCCTGTAGTTCCCGGACAAAAGCCACGTCGTCCTCGATCGGCGAGCGGGGGAACAGGTAGAAGGCCCCCTCGGGCTTGAACACCTCGAAACCGGCCCCGGCCAGCGCCTCCCAGAGCACGTCGCGGTTGCGCTGATACGGGGCGACATCCACCGCCACCCCCTGCAACCTGGCCACCACCCGCTGCATCAGCGCAGGCGCGTTCACAAAGCCCAGGATGCGGTTCGCAAGCACCAACCCCTCCATGAGAATCCCCACTCCGGGAATCGCCGGGTTCGCCGCCAGATACCCGATCCGCTCCCCGGGCAGCGACAGCTCCTTGGAGTAGCTCGTGGCGATGATCGTGTTCTCGTACGCGGCCATGACCGGCGGCACTCGATGCCCGTCGTAGGCGATCCGCCGATAGGGTTCGTCGGACACCAGGTAGATGATGCGGCCGGTCTCCGCGCATTTGCGCCGCAGGAGATCGCCGAGCGCCTGAAGCGATCCTCCCGGGTAGATGCGGCCGGTAGGGTTGTTGGGAGAGTTGACCAGCACGGCCCGGGTCTGGGGACCGATGGCCTTGTCGATGGCGTCGATGTCGAGGTCGAAGCCGGCTCCGCTCGCCACGGGCCTCAGCACGCCGCCGTGATTGTCCACGTGGAAGTCATATTCAACGAAGTACGGCCGGGACACGATGACCTCGTCCCCCGGGTCGAGGATGGCCTTGAAGATGACATTGAGGGCGCCCCCGGCGCCGCAGGTCATGACGACGTTCGCTGCCGGGACCTGCACCCCCTGGTCCTGCGAAAGATAGGTGGCCACGGCCTCTCGAACCTCTGGAAATCCCGCGTTCGACATGTAGCCGTGCCGGCCGGGCGTGGGATCGCGCACCACTTCCTCGATCACCCGCTGGAACTCCGGGGGCGGCTCCACGTTGGGGTTGCCGAGGCTGAAGTCGAAGATCTTGTCGCGCCCATGGATCTGAGCAAGGCGGGCGCCCTCCTCGAACATCTGTCTGATCCAAGAGGAACGTTGCGTAAAATCTGCGATCTTCTTCGCTACGGGCATGATGTGCCTCCGGTCGAGGGAAGAGGGATGGTATCAGCCACCAGAGATGGCCGGAAAAAGGCCGACGCGGTCACCGTCGCTGAGTGGCGAATCGAGCTCCGCCGTCCGACCGTTGACGAGGACTATGCGCACGTCCTGGGCTGGGATGTCGCCCTCGTCCACCACGTCCTTGACCGTGAGGCCCGGCCGGGCTTCCACCTGGAACTCAGTCGCGGCTTTGTCCGCCGTCCGGGTGAGGTTGGCATACAGTCGAACATCGATCATCCTGGGTCGCCTCTCAACGATTCTGCCGCTAGTGTCGCCATCGACAGGTCCCTTGATTGGTGCAGTAGTCACACGGCGAGCACACCCGCTCGGAAGTGTATCCCGGTCCGATGCCGACCATCATGGAGACGGACTTCTGCGGGATGAGCATCCCTGTATCGGTCACCTGTATACCTATCGAGCTGACATCAAGCAGCCCGCACAGCAGCTTCTGCTCGATGATGTTCCATCCGGCCAGTTGACCGGGAGCCATCTCGGCTCCCACCCCCCAGCCCCGACCGGCCGCCTCTTCTTCCGCGATCTGCTGAGCCTTACGCCCGACCATTCCCACCGCGAAAACGCCGACTTCGCCGAGCACGTAGCTCTCGAGGGTACGACCGGCAGCCCCGAGCCCCCGGGCCCGCTCCTCTAACCGGGGGCCGATGGTGAGGACGCATAGAAAGGCTTCATGGGCCGGAGCCATCAAGTCGGCGTGATTCCCCACGTCGAACCGCACCCCACCCACATCGATGTGCCTCTCGTCCAGCGCTCTCCACAGCGAGCCACTCGTATACGAGCGCCGGGCTGATCAGTTGCTGCGCCTCCTCGATGGCCCAGCGGGCCACCTCCCCGACCTCCGGGCGGCGGAGCGCCTCACCCTGAAGCTCCAGGAACTGAGCGAATTCGAGAACACACTCGACTTCCGTCAATGCGGTCACGATTGTCGCTCGGATCTCCGGTTCACCGGTCGCCCACCACGCATTGGACTCCTCGCCCCTTGATGACCACGGACGAAGCACCTGTTATCCGAAAGGCACGAAGCCGGCGCTCTGTCTCCGGCACTCCAGCGGTTCACAAGTCCAGGCTCCCGAATGAGCGGCCTGCACAGCGAGATGTAGTCTGCCACCCCTTCTTCGACCAGCCTCTCTGCCGTTTCAAAGGTGCGGATGCCCCCCACCAGCATGAGCGGCGCACTGATCTCTTCCTTGTATCGCCTCGCGGCCGCCTCGTAGTAGGCCTCGGGCTCTCCGGGAGCGGGGCTCCCCTGGCGCATGCTCTTCTTGTCGCCGGAAAGATAGGTGCCACCGCTCAGTTCGATGGCGTCGATGCCCGCGCCCACCAGCAGGGCCGCGGTCTGGAGCATCTGGTCTACCGTAAGGCCTCCCGGGATGAAGTCCTCAGAGTTCAGCTTGATGAAGACCGGAAAATCGGGGCCGACCGCCGTCCGCACCGCCTCGAGAACCTCCACCGCCAGCCTCGCCCGCTTTCGGGCGTCGCCTCCGTAGCCGTCCTCTCTCCTGTTGAAGAAGGGAGAGAGAAACTGACTCAGCAGATACCCGTGCGCCGCGTGGATCTGCACCGCATCGAAGCCGGCGACCTGCGCACGCGTCGCCGCGCGCGCGAACGCCTGGGTGACGGCCCCCAGATCTTCCGGGGTCATCTCGCGCCCGACCGGACCTTCGTCCGTCTGCAGGACCGAGGGACCCTGAGGCGCCGGCCCACCCGGGCCGGCGACGGCCCGCAGCCCGGCGTGGGCGATCTGCAGAGCGATCGCGCCCCCAGCGGCGTGCACCGCGGCCGTCATCTCTGTGAGTCCGGGGATCATTTCGTCGGCATGCGCCGAAAGCTGCCACTCGCCTGCCCGGCCTTCAGGACTCACAAACGCGTGGCCGCTGATGATCAGCCCGACACCGCCTCGTGCGAGGTTCGTCGACAGCTCGACCAGTGCCTCAGTTGAGGAACCGTCTGGGGCGGCCAGGCCCTCCCAGGTCGCCGAACGAACGAAACGATTGGGAAGAACCAGACCGTTGATACGTGTTGCTTCGAACAGCCTCGACACCTGCGTGGCTCCTTCTCGAGTGACTCTGTAGTCGCCGATGGCCATTGGGGCCACGGTCATGGTACACGAGCGATCCGCCGGCACCCAGTCGGCGCTGGTCCGCACCCGGCGGGCGGTCGCCCTCTCAGGACCGGCTGCTATACTTGGAACAACCATCACCCACGTTGCCCGGCCGGTCGCGTGCGCCTGGGGAAGGAGACATAGAGCGTGGCTTTTTCTGAAGACGTGTTCCCTCCGGACGACCGCTGCGAGATCTGCGGGTCCGGCCTGGACGACGAGATCGTGATCCAGGAGTTCGCCGACGGTAGCCTGGCCCGCTTGTGCGCCGAATGCGCCGCCGGAGCCGCTCTGGGGCCCGACCCCCGGGCGATGGGCTACCTACCCGGTCCGGCGATCGCCGACGCTCCTCGAGCCGGCGACGCCGATCCCCTTGATGTAACCAAGGAACTGCTCTCTCCGGTGGTCGATCTGATGGCCTTGCAGGGAGAGATGCAGGCAGCGCTCGAGCGACTGGCCTCCTCTCTGGAGAGGTTCGCAGCCGGATTCCTCACCGAGCATCTGGACAAGACCGCCATGGTGGAGGACCGGGTGCAGAGTCTGGAGCAGGAGCTGGAACGCACCCGCAGCCGCCTGCACGAAGCGGAAACCCTGTTGAACGCAGCCGCCGCCCCTACGGCGGACGCCGGAGGGCGCGGCCACGGACACCGCGGCGGCTGGCGCCGCTCCGCACAGGCCGCCGACCTCGTCTGGGCGGCCGCGGATCCCGGCGGCCCGGCCGAGACCACTGGTGCGACCGCGCATCCCGGTCATCCCGGCCGCCGCCCCCACCGCCCCCGCCGAAGCGCCGCTGGTAGCGCCCCCCGTTGACGAGGCGCCGCGCGGCTTCCGAATCGAAGAGGTGCAGGCGGTCCAGCGCTACTTCAACGACAGCCCCTTCACCGCGAAGACCCGCAATGTGCGTCTCAGCCTAGGCAGGCCCCAGGCGAACGTAACACGCGCCGAGACCCCCGAGCCGCGGGCGTTCGTCACCGTGACCTGGAACATCGTCTGGTACCAGTATCTGGTCGATCTGCGCCGCGACATCCCCAGCGACGAGCGCGTGGTCCTTCACCGCGAGGGCATGGACCTCGACGAGTTGGCCGATTGTTTCAAGGAGAAGAACGCCTCCATCGACGACGACGGCCGACTGGACGCTTCCGAGCTCGAAGTCCGCCTGCTCAGCGACCCCTCGGCCCTGATCACCGAGATGACCCCGGACGAGGAACAGGCCCTCGAGGACGCCACCGAGGAGATCTGGGATCAACGCATTTCGCCCGAGTTCAAGTGGGACGCCTGAGAGGAGCGCCGACATGCTGAACGTGCAGACGTCCATGGGTCCGGCGCACATACTCAAGCCCCCGTTCGGGAGCGACCTTCTTAAGGGACTGGAAGATTTCGTCCGAGCCGAAGGCATCAACCTGGCCTGGCTCTCGGGCGTGGGCGCTGTCTCCCGGGCCACCATTCGCTACTACGATCAGCCCAAGCAGGAGTGGATCGACCTGGAGTTCGACCAGCGCCTGGAGGTGGCGGGCATGACTGGGCAACGTGTCGCTGATGAACGGCGAGCCCATCGTGCACGTGCACATCACGCTGGCGGACGAAGACGGCCGCTGCTACGGCGGCCACCTGGGGCACAACACACTGGTCTTCAACCTGGAGATCCTGCTGACTACTCTGTCCGGACCGGCGGTCACCCGCAAGCTCGACCCCCAGACGGGGCTCACTCTCTGGCACTAGGCACGGACCGAGAGTTCGTCACCCACCCGGTGAACGTCCTTCTCATACAGCCGGCCAAGGCGCCGCTGACTATCGGCGGCGAAGACATCTATATCTACGAGCCGCTCGCGCTCGAGTATCTGGCCGCCGGACTTGAGAACGGCCACCAGGTCCGCATCCTGGACATGAGGCTGGACCCGGACCTCGACGCGACGCTGGCCGCGTTCTCCCCGGACGTCGTGGGCATCACCGCGTACACCGTGCACGTGAACGTCGCCAAGCGCTTGTTCGAGCACGTCAAGGCCTGGAACCCGGCGGTGCTCACGGTAGTCGGCGGCCACCATGCCACCGTTGCGCCGGAAGATTTCGTCTCTTCCCACATCGATCTGGTGGTACGTGGTGAGGGAGTCTTCTCATTCCGCGAGATCGTGCGTCGATGGGAAGAAGGGCGCCGTTTTGACGGGATCCCCGGAGTCGCCTGGAGCGAGTCCGGCCGCCTGGTGCAAGCTCTCCCTCCGAACCTCCCAGACCTGGACGCCCTCCCCTTTCCCGCCCGTCATCTTACCGCGGCCTATCGGAGCGGCTACTACTCCGAGTGGATGAGACCGCTGGCTTCGCTGCGTACCTCCAAGGGGTGCCCGCACCGGTGCAACTTCTGCGCCATGTGGAAGGTGTCCGGCGGACGCTACTTTCGCCGGGCGCCGGAGGCGATCGTGGAAGAGCTGGCCGCCATCGAGGAACCGTACGTGTTCTTCGCCGATGACGAGTCGCTGGTTGACGTCCGCCGCATGAACGCCTTGGCCCAACTCATAAAGGAAGCCGGCATCCGGAAGCGCTACTTCCTCTATGGGCGCAGCGACACGGTGGCGCGCAATCCGGAGCTCCTCGCCGCCTGGAAGGAGATCGGTTTGGAGCGGGTCTTCATGGGACTCGAGTTCTTCCGCGACGAGGACCTCGCCTTCATCAACAAGGGCTCACAACTGGGCGACGCGCGGCGGGCGGTGAAGGTGCTCAAGGATCTCGACATCGAGATCTACGCCTCCTTCATGCTTCGCCCGGAATATACCGCGGCCGATTTCCGAGCGTTCCGCGACTATTGCCGCGGTCTGCGCCTGGCATACGCGAGCTTCTCCGTCCTCACCCCGCTCCCCGGCACAGACTTCTACGATGAAGTGGAAGACAGGCTACTGACTCGCGACTACGAGTACTTCGACTTCATCCATACGTTGCTGCCCACGGCTTTGCCCATGAAGGACTTCTACGAGGAGTTCTACCGGTTGCTGAAAGGATCCCAATCCGGCACCGCCATGCTTCGGACGGCACGAAGGTACGGTCCTCGCGATCTCCTCGCCACGATGCGGACCAGCCGGCGCGTCCTCGCCAGGGTGCGCGGCGCCTACAAGGACTACGAGTAGGGCTGACGAGTAGGTCCGACCAGTACGGCCCTACGCCCGGGAAACGAGAAATCTAGTTAGCCGGGACCGGAACCATGCTCTGGGCCACCGCCAGTAGCTCTTCGCGGTTCAAGCTGTGGAACAGGTCCACGTGGACGAGCATCAGGGTGTCCGACCGGCCGTACGTTTCGCTGCTTGTTGTCCAACACATCCTTGGCCGCAGCGACGGCGGCTCCACCGGAGGCCTCACTCACCACTCCGTGGAGCCACAGATAGGAGCCCCCCGCAAGTGCGGCGATCAGCACCATCAGAGGCAAACCCCCACAGCAGCAGGCGCTTCCACTTGATGCGGCGCCGCCGTCTTGCTGCGTGCCGGGTGTATGGGTCTTTCGCTAGTATCAGCATCTTGTCAGAGTCGAGGAGCGGAGAGGAGGCCCGCCTCTCGCGAGGCGGGCCCCGATCCTGCATCCTTCAGAAGTGACTCGCGCTACTCGCTCTAGTCGGAGTCCGGTGTTCCGGCGGCGTCGTCGTCATCAGGAGCATCCGCGCCGGGGGTTTGGCCGTTCGCGTGCGGTCCGCCACGGCCGGCCCAGGGCGGCTTGCCGCCGGCTTGCGGCACGGACTATTCGGCTATCCGGTGCCCGTGCTGGCGTCCTTCGCCGTGAAGACATCGATCTCGGCGGCGGCTGTGCCGTCTTTGCCTTTGTCGACCTCACCGATGAACGTAATAGGTCTGCGTCGCAGTCGAGTACGTAAGACGCGTACCACACCGGGCCGAGTTCGATCTTGATCTGCCCACCGACGCTATCTGTGAGCATGTACTCGTTGCCCTCGATCAACGTGACGGACGGTGCCATCGACCGTGACCACCGTGCCGGGCGCCGCTGAGAGCGCATCGGAGATCGGTTGTGGCGAGAGCGACGCCTGCCATCAGGCCAACGAGGCAACCCACCGCGGCGACGACAACCGCCGCTCCCTTCAGGGCCTTCCTTCTCATCTTCATCAAGAACCTCCTGCTGTTCGACTATACGTCTCTGAGCGGTGACATCCCGCTCATGGTGTCCAGTCTAGGCAGCCACAATTGGCGTTCGATTGCGAAGCGGGGCCCAATTCAACAATGTTTTCGCAATGTTAATGAGCGATAATCGGGCCGTGCGAGTACTGGTAGTGGAGGACGACCGCAAGCTGGCCCGCCTCATCGCCCGAGTCCTGAGCGGTGAGGGGATCGACGTCGACCTCGCCCATGACGGCGACGAGGGTACCGAGTACGCCCTGCGCGGGACGTACGACGTGATCGTCGTGGACTGGATGCTCCCCGGCCGAGACGGACCCTCGCTCTGCCGGGCCGTCCGAGCCGGCCGGCTGCCTACCGGCATTCTTCTGCTCACCGCCCGGGGACAACTCGAAGACCGAGTTATGGGTCTGGACAGCGGGGCGGACGACTACCTGGTCAAGCCCTTCGCCTTCGAGGAGCTGCTTGCCCGCATCCGAGCCCTCTCGCGGCGCCACACCGTGGCGACCGGCACCGACTCCTGGGAGCTCAGACATCAGGACCTCGTGCTGGATCTTCGCGCGCGCTCGGCGCGGCGAGGCGACACCATGGTCGACCTTACTCCCACGGAGTGGCGCCTCCTGGAGATGTTTCTCCGCCACCCCGGCCAAGCGCTTTCCCGGCGGCAGATCATCGACTACGTCTGGTCGTACGAAGATCCGGTCCAGCTTACGCAGGTGGACGTGTTCGTCTCGTTCCTCAGGCGCAAGCTTCACCGTCGCGGTGAGCCTGAACTGATCGCCACCGTGCGTGGCGTCGGCTATCGCCTAGGTTAGACTGGGGCCATCGTGTTCAAGGGATTGCGTCTTCGCCTAACCGTCACCTACATCGCGGCCGCCCTGGGCCTGGTCCTCCTCATGGGACTGGGGACCTATGCTTTGCTCAACTTCTATTTCCAGTCCGACAACGATGCGGTCTTGCGCTATCGAGTGGCACTGGAATACGAGAGCCTCGGTGTAGAACCGCCCCCGGAACTTGCTGCGGCCAAGCAGGAATGGCAGTCTCGCCACAGCGACCCGGAAGCTGCTTCCGCCCTGCCCCCCGGCCAGGCCCGTAAGGCGGCGGGCGGCGCAGCAGCTGAACCAGACGAGACGGGTGACGCTGATGAAGCGAGCGAGTCAGCGAGTGGCGGCGGCCCGCCTTGGAAGACGTATCCCGACTCTGAGCTCGCTCCCCTGTTCGTGTTCCATCTCGATTCGAGCGGGAACCTCATAGCAGATGCCTCCTCCGCGGACTACGAGTTGCCCACTCCTATCACCGACGGGTACAAGGCCGCCGCCGACACTCCCGACATGCGCACGGCGACCTTGGCAGATGGTGCCAAAGTCAGGGTGGCCACCTATCGCCTACCAACGGCCGCCGTTTCGAGTAGTCAGCCGATCGCCTACATCCAGGCGGGACGCGAGCTGGCCGATCAGGGCCGGGTGCTCGGCCAGATCTTGCTTACGGTGCTCCTGGCCTGCGGTGGGGCCGCGGTCGTGGTAGGCCTGGCCAGCTGGTATCTCGCCGGCCGATCGCTGGGGCCGGCACGAAAGGCCTGGGAGCAGCAGCAGGTATTCGTTGCGAACGCGAGCCACGAGCTCCGCGCGCCCGTGACCCTCATCCGCGCGAGCACCGAGTACGCCCTCCGACAATGCCCGGTACCGGGCGCCCCTGCAGCACCGCACAGCGGGGAGGCTCCCACCGACCCAAATGCCTCCGACCCGAACGTGGCGGAGGTACTCACCGACGTGATCACCGAGACGGACCATCTCAGCCGACTGGTCGACGACCTCGTTCTCCTCTCCCGAATCGACGCCGGAAAGATCGAACTGGAGATCGAATCGCTCCCCGTGGCCGAACTGTTCGCGGACATTGCCCGTTCGTTCGGAAGACTGGCGGAAGAAAAGGGTGTGACCCTCCAGACCAGCTCAGACGCAGCGGTGGCACGCGGTGACCGTACGCGGCTTCGTCAGGTCATCCTCATCCTGCTCGACAACGCGCTCCGCCACACGCCGCCGAAAGGCGCCATAACGCTTGATGCGCGCGTCGAGGGCCGGAGGGTGATCATCACTGTCGCCGATACGGGCGCGGGAATCGCTCCCGAAGATCTACCGCACGTCTTCGACCGTTTCTACCAGGCCAGCCAGGGACCAGAGCAGAGCCGGGGAAGCGGTCTCGGCCTCTCCATCGCACGAAGCCTTGCAGAGGCGCTCAAAGGGCGGATAGACGTGACCAGCCGTCTCGACGAGGGAACGCGAGTGACCCTTACTTTGCCTCGCGCGGACGCCTAGCTACACGGCCACCAAGATCGGCCGGTGGCAGCGCAGGCAGCGATCCGCCTCGGCGGTCGCCTGCTCCAGGGTGTAGCCCAACTCCACCGCATCGAAGGTGCTCTTGCGCACGTCCACCGGCAGCACCGGCATCTTCTGGCGCTTGCCGTAGTCCACGCAGTCGGCCAACGATTCGGCGCTCTTCTGAGCCCCCAGGTAGACGGCCAGACGCTTGGTCTTGTCCTCCAGATCTTCGACCACCGGCTCGCCGCGCAGGTACTTGTCCATGTACTTGGCCACCACCTTGCCCGCGTGGATGGCCTCGATGACCGTGCCGCCGCCGCTCACGGCGTCGCCCCCCACGAAGACCCCGGGCTTGCTGGTCATGAGGGTATGGGGATCGGCTTCCATGTAGCCCCAGCGGTTGAGCTTGATGGCTTGGTCCACTGTGAAGGGTTCAAAATCCGGCTGCTGTCCTACCGCGGCGATGATGCTGTCGGCTTGGAGCACGAACGGGGCCATGTCGGCCGGGATGGGCTTCCGCCTGCCGCTCTCGTCGGGCTCGCCCAGTTCCATCTGCTGGCAGACGAGAGACTCCACTCGATCTTCACCCTCGCACTTGATCGGCGCGGCCAGATAGAGGAACTCGACTCCCTCCTCTTCGGCCTCCACGATCTCCCAGGCGTTGGCCGGCATCTCGTTGCGGGTCCGGCGATAGACCACCTGCACCTGCTTGGCGCCCAGGCGGACGCTGGTGCGGGCCGCGTCCATGGCCGAGTTGCCCCCGCCCAGACACCAGCACCCGGTCGCCGATGTCGACCTTCTCGCCCAGGGCCACCTTGCGCAGGAAGTTGATGGCGTCCATGGAGCCGGGCAGGTCCTCGCCCGGGATACCCAGCGGCCGGCCCAGATGAGCGCCGACGGCCACGAAGGTGGCCTCGAAGCCCATGGCTTCCAGGTCGGAGAAGGCTACGTCGCGGCCCAGACGGGTGTTGTAGCGGATCTCGACGCCCTCTTGCTCGATGAGCTCCGTCTCCCGGCGGATGACGTGGCGAGGAAGCCGATACTCGGGGATGCCCACGTGCACCATGCCCCCCGGGACGGGCAGGTCTTCGAAGATGACCGGCTTGTAGCCGCGCCGGGCCAGGTAGAAGCCCGCGGACAGCCCGGCGGGCCCGGCGCCGATGATGGCCACCTTCTTGCCGGCGCCGGTAGGACTGCCGGCGCCCGCGACAGACGCGGCATTCGGGCCAGCGCCGGAACCACCGTTGCCGCCCGCGCCGACGGGGCGCTGACTCTCCGAAGCCGTCACCAGCTCGCCCAGTTCGTGGGCAGGGGCCGCTGCCGCGGCCGCCCCGGCTCCGAGCGCCTCCCCCGAGCCCTGAGCCGGCGTGACCACGCAGCCCGACGCACAGCGATCGTCGACCAAGCCTTCCGCCCGGTCGGCGCACCAACGCTTGATGTTGTTGATGGCTATCGGCTCCCCGGTCTTGGCCAAGGTGCAGTTGTCTTCGCAGGGGTGCGGGCAGGTTCGTCCGATGATGGCCGGAAGCGGATTGTCGTGCTTGACGATGGTGGTCGCCAGATACGGATGCTCCTCCAGAGCCTGGAAGATGTAGCCGGCGCAATCGACCGTCGACGGGCAGGTGGAGCGGCAGGGCGCCGCGATCCAACCGTGGGTGCTCTCGGAGGCGCAGGTGGTGCCGGCGGCATGCTCGGCGAAGTGCTCTCCGCCCATGTCGAGGATGGCCACGATGGGATCCCGGATGGTGTTGGCAATCCCACACCACGCGGAATCATCGATGGAT
Organism: uncultured Actinomycetes bacterium; assembly: GCA_963809395.1. Taxonomy (GTDB): domain Bacteria; phylum Actinomycetota; class Thermoleophilia; order RBG-16-64-13; family RBG-16-64-13; genus CAWEJM01. The sequence goes on from CAWEJM010000012.1 coordinate 294,767, forward strand.
TCGGCCAGGTGCCGGATCTGCTCCACGGTCTTCTCATCACCAGTGCCGGCCACCAACTTCTCGAAAAGCTGCCGCATGATGTCGACGCCGATGCGGCAGGGGCCGCAGCGCCCACAGGATTCCGTCTGGATGAGCCGCAGATACTGAAGAGCGAGATCGACCAGGCACGCATCCTCCCTGGCCACGACGCCCCGCCAGGAGACGACCGCTTTGACCTCCTGCATGTCGGCCTGCTGGAGGCGGGCGACCACTTGCGCGGCCTCCGGACCCTCATACCTGTCGAAAAGGGCCGCGACCGGTTCGCTACCCGTCATTGCTGGCGCCTGGGGCGTTCCCACCAAAGCCTCCTTGACACGTCGCTCGTGGCTTCCCCGCGCACGCGGCACGAAGCCGACCTCATCGGAAAGCCGATGATATCGCATCACCAGGCCGGACGCCTACGGGCGACCAGCCTGGGGCCGTCGGAGCGATACAATCAGCACGTACCCGGAGAGCCACCCCCGCCGCGGAGAAGGGAGAAGGCATGGAGAGACTGTGGGCGCCGTGGAGACTGGACTACATCACCCAGGAGAAGCCGCGACGGCTGCATCTTCTGCGACAAGCCCCTGTTGGGCGACGACCGCGCCGCCTACATCGTGCACCGGGGCACGCACGCCTACGTGATGCTCAATGCCTTCCCCTACAACAACGGCCATCTGATGGTCGTGCCCTACGCCCACCTGGCCGCCCTGGAAGACCTACCGCCCGAGACGCTGCACGAGATGATGGACCTGACCCAGCAGTGCTCGCGCGCCCTCAAGCTGGCGTTCGACTCCGGATGGTCTCAACGCCGGCTTCAACCTGGGCACCGCCGCCGGAGCCGGCATCAAAGACCACCTCCACCTACACATCGTCCCCCGCTGGTCGGGCGACACCAATTTCATGCCCGTGATCGCCGACGTGCGGGTGATCCCCCAGTCCCTCGACCGAGCCTACGAGCTGCTCGTCGGCGCGTTCAGGCGACTGGAGAGCCAGGGGGACACTGCACACCCGGTCTGACAACGCCGTCGGCCGGCTCAGGGCACCCAGAACATCTGGCGAAACACCGCAGGGCCACGTGTATCGTCTTCTTTGAGCGGCCCTCCAAGACGAAACTGGGCAGCGCCAACAGTGACGAGATATCCTCGGCCCAGAATATGGCAGCCAGCGTCCACGCCACCTGATTGGAGTCCGCGTTCGCGGGCACCGTCCCCGCCGCCTTCCCCTCGTCGACCATCCTGCGCGAAGGCGTCCATGCATCCGCTGCTGTCCCTCCGCCACCGCCTCCCGCAGGCCGAGCGTGGACCGGCGCACTGATGAACTCGAACAAGCGGACCGATATAGTGGTCGATCCCCGAGGAGATCAACGATCCCGTGTGGACCCTCCCCAGCTCTCGGAGGCGCTCGACGGGATCCACCTGCCGGCACGACGCCAGCATCTCGAGGAAGTGGTCGTGCACCTCGTCAAGAGCCGCGATGAGGATCCCCGTCTTGTTGCCGAACAGCCGGTAGAGCGTCCCTTCGGACATCTCCCGCCGCGGCCGCTATCTTCGCCGTCGTCGCCCCCTGGATCCCGTCGTCGGCCACGAGGCGTAGCGTCGCCTCCACTATCTTCTGTCGCGCTCGCATCGGCGGAGATCCGCTTGCCGGTCCGTACCACGAGCACCCCCTCGGCGAACACAGGCTCACGGTTCGCGCCCGGCGCGACCTGGGCGCGAACCGTCTCAATAGTTCAGCAGGAATGCTGATGCCGCGGCACCGCGATCGCCGGTTCTCCCTTGACGCCGGCCACGATGTCCCAGGCCTTCTCGATGTTCTCTTCGTAGCCCTCGAGCAGAAGCACGACCGCTCCCTCGCTCCCGCCTATGCCGCCGCTGGCCACGTGCCGCGCCCTGACGCCGGCGAGGACGCCCAGCGCCTGGATCTCGGTCACGACCAGCCCACAGGTCACGGGGTAGAGCCAAACGCGATCGCCCATGCTACGGGCCAGGGTGAGCTGGCCCCATCCGGCGGCGGCGTCCGGTACCGAAGTCACCAGCTTCTCCAGACCCACGGGCATGATGATGGGGAGTCCCCGCACGGCCAGCAGACTGATGAGCGCGCCGACGGTGCCCGATTGATTGTTGCTCGTGAGCACGCCCGCATTCCCCTGCGGATCGACGGCGTTCGCCCCTTTGACGACGGCGTCACCCTTCTCGAAGGTGTCGAGGAAGGTCCAGGCGTCTTGCTCGACCCGCTCGCCCTTCACGAAGAACCGGGCAACCTCGCCGATCGTCCTTGTGGCTCGCGGTGAGCATGCCGTCGGCGACCATGCCGATGCAGTAGCAGTAGGGGGACATCTTCTCGCCGGTCAATTCCTCCAGCACCAGAGCGCTTGGTGGAGCAGGTCGAGACGGAAAGCCTGCCGTTGGCGTAGGCGTTCTTCACCTCGGGGAGGCCGGCTACGGTCTTGGCCAGCAGCCGTTTGGACTCTGCCGGATTCAGGACCACCGTGGCCTGCTGGACGCGCGACGTGTCGCTCAGGTCAGACTGGAACGGATAGAACATGCTCTACCACCACCTTGTCTCGTCACTGTGTACAGGAGTGCTGCCGAGAGCCGCGGGATACCGCGCCGGGTCGCATCAGGGGCTGCATATCGGCTCTTCGTCGTCCGTAGAGGCCGGCGCTTCGACCGTGCCCCCGAAGAAGAGGGTCGCCAGTTCCGGGTTCGCCAAGCAGCTCTTTGGCCGGGGCCTGCATGAGCACCCGCCCACCCTCCATGACGATGCCCACGCTGGAGACGCTGAATCCGAAGCGCACGTTCTGCTCGACTATTACGATGGTCTTGCCGGCCTCGATGCATGGTGATGATGGCCTCCCGCACCTGAGCCAGGACCTTGGGGTCGAGCCCCACCGAGGGCTCGTCGAGGAGCACCAGCTTCGGTTCCAGCATGAGGGCCCGGGCGAACTCGACCATGCGCCGCTGTCCGCCGGAGAGGTTGCCGGCCTTGTCTCCGGCCCGCTCGCGCACCACCGGATACAGAGCCGGCCACGTGCTCGTAGCGCTCCTTGACCAGCGCCCGCTGCCGCCTGATCAGATAGGCGCCCATGAGCACGTTCTCGCGCACGGTCAGGGCCGGGAAGAGGCCGTTGGACTGCGGCACCTGGGCCACGCCCGGCCTGGATGATCTGGGCGGGAGCTCAGGCCCTCGATGGGCATGCCGTCCACCAGTATCGAGCCGCCCATGATCTCGATCAGGCCGCTGACCGCCCGAAACACCGTGGACTTGCCGGCGCCGTTGGGGCCCACGATACAGGTGATCGATCCCCGCTCGACCTTGAGGTCCACGCCGCGAAGAACGGCTCCCGCCGCCGTAGCCGGCGGTCAGGTCCTTGAGCTCAAGCATGGCCGACGCCCTTGGGCTCGAGCACGAAGTCGTCGCCCAGATAGGCTTCGAGCACGCACCGGTCCTGCTGCACGTACTTCCGGGGACCCCTGGCAGATGGTGGTGCCCCGAGCCAGGACCCGCACCGGATTGCACAGTCCCATGACAAAGGGCATGTTGTGCTCCACGATGAGGAAGGTCTTGCCCGCGGCGTTGAGCTCGAGTATCAGCTCGCCCAGGCGCTCGACCAGGGTGGGGTTGATCCCCCCGGCCGGTTCGTCCAGGAGGATCACGCGCGGCTCGAGGGCCAGCACCTGGGCCAGCTCCACCAGTTTGCGCTGACCGTAGCTGAGGGCGGAGGCGGGCCGGTCCCGGTAGGCGGTCATGCCCACCAGGGCGAGCAGCTCGTCGGCGCTGCGCGGCCTCCTCGCCGCTGATGGCCCCCCGATTGAGCTGCCCGGCGGTGAACTCCCGCAGGGGCGCGACCAGGTTCTCGAGCACGGTCATCTCTCCGAACAGGCGGGTGATCTGGAAGGTACGGCCCAGACCCAGATGCGCCCGGGTCCAGGGAGGCAGATGATCGATCCGCCGGCCGTCCAGGTAGACCTCGCCCGAATCGGCGGTCATCATCCCGGTGATGATGTTAAAGACCGTGGTCTTGCCCGGAACCGTTGGGGCCGATAAGAGCGGTCACCGAACCCTCGGGCACCCCGAAGGAGCAATCCGTCGACCGCCTGCAGCCCCCCGAAACGCTTGTTCAGATTGCGGACCTCCAGCACGTTCACGGCCGACGGCTCGGGTCGAGTGGCGGGCCGGGGCCGTTCGCACAGTTCGATCCGCGACCCGGTCAATCCCGGGCGCTCTGCGCTCCCGGTAGGTGGTCGATCCGTCTTGGTCACGGTGGGGATGATCCCCTGGGGTAGAAGCAGCACCACCAGCACGAGGACGCCCCCGAAGATGACCAGCCGGCTGTTCCCGCCGCCCAGAGTGTTGTTGGCAAACTCGTTGAAGGGCTCGATGATGAAGGCGCCCAGGACCGGACCCCAGATGGTGCCCTTGCCACCCAGAAGCACGGACAGGATGATCTGCACGCTCAAGCAGGAGACCGAACATGCCCAGAGGGTCGACGAAGGTGATGTAGTAGCCGTAGACCGCCCCGGCCATGCCCACGAAGACGGCGCTGCACACGAATCCCAGCATCTTATAGGTGGGGGTGTTGATGCCCATGGAACCGGCTTTGTCCTCGTCTTCGCGCATGGCGATAAGACCCACGCCGAACTTGGTGCGGCGGATCCGGTAGGCCATCAGCATCGAGAAGCCCAGAAGCAATACCAGGGCGAAGTGGAAGGGCCAGTTCATATAGGCCCGGTCCCAGGTGGGTATGGGCAGGGTCAGGCCGGCGCTGCCGTCGGTGAAGTGGCGCCAGTTCTGGACGATTATGCGCACCAGGAGCAGGAAGGACACGGTGATGATGGCAAAAGAGAAGCCCGCGGGTGCGCAGGGACAAAAGACCCGAGTAGGAAGGCGAAGAAGCCGGCCAACAGGCCGGCGAGCGGGATCCAGTAGAAGGGTGAGCCGCCCACCCGCACCGAGCCGAGGGCGGCGGTGTAGGCGCCGAAGCCCAGGAAGGCTCCCTGGGCCAGGGAGGGATAGCCGGCAAAACCGGTGATGATGTTCAGTCCCGATGGCCCCCACGGCGATGACCAGGGAGATGATGACCATGTTCTGGTAGTAGCCGTTCCCGGTCAAGAGCGGGAAGAGAACGATCAAGCAGACTGACCACGACCACGGGCGCGATGCGGGCGATGCGACCGGCGCTCAGTCGTTCCTCATTGGGCCACGTCTTCTCGGAGCTTGGTGCCCAGCAGCCCTTGCGGGCGCACGACAAGTATGACGAAGATGAGGATGATGGAAAGAGCCGGGGACCACAGCGGGGACACGTAGGTGGCCACCAAAGACTCGCCCACGCCCAGGATGAGCGCCGCCACCACGGCCCCGGGCACGCTGCCCAGGCCGCCTAGGACGACGATGCTCAGCAGGCGCGTGATCCACAGGATCTGCGAACCGGCGACGAAGGTGCCCATGATGCTGATGATGGCCCCGCCCGCGCCGGCGCTGGCCGCGCCGAGAGCAAAGGTGATGGCCGCCACCATGGGGATGTTGACCCCGACCAGGCGGGCGGCGTCTTCGCTCGAGGCGCTCGCCCGGATGGAGCGGCCCAGCCAGGTTCTCGAGAAGACCAACTGCAGGAGCCACCATGATGACTACGGCCAACACACAGCCGAAGAGCAGACCCTTGGGGAAGTAGAAGCGGCCCAGGTTGAAAGGAGGTATCGACGTAGCCGGGCCTGCTGGCGACCGTGAGCGTTGTTGCCCCAGATGAAGCCCATGACGCCTTCCAGGAAGAAGGCCAGCCCGAAGGTCAAGAGCACAGAGGAGGTGACCGGCGCCCGGCGAACCGGGCGCACGGTCACGAAATAGAGTACCCATCCGACCCCGAACATGACGATCATGGTGATGACCACCCCGACAAACGGGTCCAGACCCAGGTAGTGCCACAGGGTGTAGGTGATGAAGGCACCCATGATCATCAGCGCGCCGTGGGCGATGTTGATGATGCGCATCACCCCGAAGATCACCGTGAGGCCGGAGGCCAGGAGCGCGTACACTCCGCCGACCAGGAGGCCGAGGATCAGCGTCTGTCGGACGAGCGGTCATCGCCGATGATCGCTAGGTCGGTGGTTATCTAGTCGTAGGTAATTAGACCGGCGCTTCCTACTTGGCGCCCGGTTTCCAGCCCTGGACGATGTTCTGGGTGGTGGCGGCGATAGCCGGTAGAACCACCTGAACCACGCCCGATTGCCACTGACCGATCATCATCTCGCCCAGTGGCTTTCCCTTGGCGTCCCAGGAGAGGGGCCCGAGGATGGTCTCCACCTTGTTGGTGTGCAGATAGTCGGCCAACTTGGTCTGGTCGAGGCTGCCCACGGCCGTGACGGCCGCGGCCAACTACCTGGCCGGCGGCAAAGGCGTCGGCGGTGTCCTCAGAGATCGTCGGCTCCGGGCCGAACATCTCGTGGAAGCGCTTGACGAATTCCGCGTTGCCCGGAGTCTTGGCTCGGTTCGGCATAGCTGAGGTTGTAGAAGATGCCTTCGGTGTTCTCGATACCTATGCCGTCAGAGTACTGCTTGCCCTGGCCGGGAGCGGTGTTCTGGAAGAGCCAGGTGGGCTTGAAGCCGGCCTTGAGCATGGCGTTGATCATGGCCACGCCGTCTTCGAACACCGCGCCGTGCGCGACCAGATCGGGCTTGGCGGCCTTCATGGCGTTGACGATCGAGTCGAAGTCGGTCGTGCCTTCCGGATAGGTGGTCTTGTAGACGGTCTTGATACCGGCCGCGGTCAGGATCTTTTCGATCCCGTCGATCACCGGAGCGGTGAACGGGTCGTCGACCGTGGGATAAGCGGCCGTCTTCGGACGCTCGTCCGCGGGAAGGCTGGCGATGTAGTTGGCCCAGACTTTCCCTCCGTCCGGAGCCAGAGCTTGCTGGGACATGAAGACCTTCGTGAATCCCCGCTCGTAGATCTCCGGAGACGCTCCGGCCGGGGTGACGTACAGCATGTTGTTCTTCTCTGCCACAGCCGAGGACGGCAAGACCAGCAGGGACGAGAACGTGCCCAGCAGCAGGTCGACTTTGTCCTGCGAGATCAGGGCGTTGTAGTCGGCGACGATGATGTTCTGGTCGCTGGCGTCGTCCTTGATGACCAACTCGACCTGCCGGCCGAGAAGCCCGCCGCTGGCGTTGACCATGTCGACCCACACTTCGTAGCCCTGCTTCGCGGCCAAGCCCGGCACGCTCCTCGCACCGGTCAGCGGCAGCGAGGTGCCGATCCTGATCGGCTTGGCGGCTACCGTGGTGCCCGTCGTCTCGGTGGACAGCGGCGGTCGTGCTGCTCGAGGAGCGGCGGTCGTGCTGCTGGACGGAGCACCGGTGTGCGTGGTGGTGGTCCCGCCCCCGCATGCCACCGCGACCATGGCCACGGCCACCACCAGAACGAACACGAGGGCGAGAAGGATGGGTTTACGTTTCACAAAGGCCCCCCTTTTGAAAGCTTTCCCGCCGCGCCATGCGACGGGGCCGCCTGTCTCACAGGCGACCGGAGCACTATAACGCCTGTAGCGCGGCTATGTCAATAGTAGTCGCCACTCAATATGGCTAATGCGTCCATAAAGGCATGAGTGGTGCTGAACCCAGTCGCTGTGCGCTTTGGGAGCGCCCTTTGCATTTCAGCGGAGGGATGTCCGCTCGGGGTGGCGATAGAACATCCCTGCTAAAAAGCAGTTTATGTGAATACCTACGCAGTCTGCTCGGCGACCGCGCAAGAACAGCGACAACCCCAACTGCCGGAAATACAGGGCGAACCGTACAGACTGAGTGAGTACTCATTACCACCCGTGTAGGCCGAATGCTGACGCCGGCAACGGAGCCACGCGGTAACCACGCACGCACGGCCGTTCACGCCTCTGGATGCGCGCGTGGGGATGCCTGCGAGAGACGACACCGCTCTCGCGCTGGTGCCTACGCCGGAAGCCCGACCGGCTAAGCGCCGGCACCCGCGGGTGGGGCGGCGACCGACCGCACCCGACGACGTTCGTACCCCCGATAGAAGAGCGCTCTCCGGAAGAGCGGCCTGCGCGTGCGGATCACCAGAACGATAGGGCTGCCGACTCCACCGACTCGATGAACCAGCCGGTCCGAAACTGCGCCTGACTCGAAATGACCGCGGTCGACCCCAAGTCGCGCGACGCCACGGCCAGCACCCGGTAGTCTTCAGCACTCAAGGCGCCGAAACGCCGCGTAGGTAAACTGCTGGATCGCCCCACTCGGCGTCACGTGCTGCGTCTGTAGGCTTCGCACCGGTTCGAAATCCGAACCCAGAAACTCGGAGAACTTGCCCACATCGTATCGCTCGACCGGCAGGCCGCTGCATCGCTCAGGACCTTCCAGACCGAAGGTCGCAATGACGACATGTCCCCCGACCTGCAGAGCCTGCCGAAGGGAGTCGAGATACGCCTGTCGATCGGCCTCTTCGGTCAGGAAGTGAAACACAGCCCGGTCGTGCCACACGTCGACCTGCCGCGGCAGACGTAGATAGCGCGCATCCCCGACGTGCCACCTCACCCTGTCTGCGCGATCTCCCAGTCGCGCCCGGGCCACGTCCAAGGCCGCCTCGGAAATGTCTACTACCGTCACGTCGCTGTATCCCTGATCCAGGAGCCGGTCGACGAGAAGCGAGGCCCCTCCTCCAATATCGACGATTCTGCTGTCCTTGGCCGGCGCAACTGCGCCGATCAAGTCCAGTCATGTGGCGGGTTCCGCCTCGAACCAGCCGACCTGGTCGGGCGCCTTGGTCATCCACATCTTCTGCCAGTGCGCTTCCGGATCACCCATGGATACTCCCTTCTCGGCGGGTCGTCTCGATTCAGGATTCCTGACGGCATTACTGGGGCAAGTCGCCAGTGGCGCTCGTCAGGGGACGTTGAACTCGCCCGTATATGCGCAACCCTTTCCGATGATCTCGTCGACGGGCACCGATGCGGGGTCCCGATTCCCTTGCGGAATCGCGTAGACCGTGTAGGTGTAGTTTCCCGGCGACAGTTCCTCCGTCTGTACATTCGCGCCGCCTCTGCCGATGTTACCCTGCACCAGCCTTTCGCGACGGCCGTCTGGATAGGTGAGGAAGAGGACGGCAATATCCGCCCCGCCAGTTGTGCGGTAGGAGATTGTCGCCTGGTGAGTGCTGTTATCAACAGACACACTTTTCTTGATTGCTGTTCCCGACCCGCATCCGGCGAGCAACAAAATGGCGAACAGCGCAACCGCGGCACTGGAGGCTGAACTGATTGACCCGGGAGCGTGCCAGCCTATAATGAGTCTAGTCGGGGAGTACGTGGTGCTCGCCAACTGCTGCCGGGTCAGCCACGAGCATCGGGCCCCGCGTGAGTCTGCCCGCCCGCGCCCCGCAGGGACACCGGACTCCCCGAGAAGGAGGTGGGTGCCTGGAAGATCGCCCGCAGGATGTGAGTTCGCGGTCTGCCTGTTCTCACTCTATGACAAGGAGTGCACGATGGCTCGCCTCAAGGAAAGCATCTTCATCGCTGCTCCGCCCGAGAAAGTCCATGCCTTTGCAGCCGATGTCAGCAGGTGGTCCAGCTGGTTCGTCGGCCTGGGTGAGGCGGAAACCGTGGAAGGCGACAATTCACCCGGCACCGTGGTCAGGCAAAGCTATCTGTTCATGGGGATGCACATCCCCCTCACGACCACGGTCACCGAGAACCGGATGGATGCCGATGGCTCTTACCATTGGAAAGCCACGAACGAGGGCGGCATCCCAGGGTGGAACGCCTGGGACTACGAGCCCAAGGACGGCGGAACCTTGGTGTCGGCCGAGATGGAGTATGACCCGCCGGGCAGCGTACTAGGCAAGGTGGCCGACCGCCTGTTCATCGAGAGAAGTCAGGAAAGGGCACTGCGCCACACCCTGGAGAACCTCAAGCAGCTGACTGAAGCCTAGCCCACGTGGTCCCGCCGGTCCCTGCTAAGCAGGGTCCGGAGATAGCCCCGCAGATGATTAGCTCCGTCGCTGGGCGGCCTGCACATCTCTCGGGCGGGCCGCCAGGTGCCTTCAACCAGGGCCCCTATCCACCCCGCAAATAGGTAGGGAGAGGCGAACGAGCGACTAGGCTACATTCTGTCTGTGGCCCCACCTTGACTGGAGGGAGTCGATGAGAGGCCGGCATATCGGTCATGTCCGTCTCGTAGGCATCTGCTTAGCCTCGCTTTTGGTCCTGCTCGCTTCTATCCTGACCGCCTGTGGGGCAAGTGCCGTGGATACCGGCACGGCCCCGACGACCACTACCCCTACTGCCGCGGCGACGACCACCTCGGCGCAAGACGAGACCACAAGCTCACTCGCGGTCCCCGTGAGCGCGAGCAACGACGGTCCCGACTGGATAGGCACCACTTCGACCGGCACCGGCCCGGCCGACCTCTACTGCTCGGTGGCGTTCGCCACATCGCAGCCGAAAGGCGCTGTGCATGTCAGTCTCTTCAACGAGGCCGGAGAGTTCATCGACTTTCGAGACGGTATGCCCTTCACATTCAAGGGCCTCGATCCGGGGAAATATCGCGTGGGTGTATTCGGCGTTGACACAGGCTACATCTCGCAGTGGTACGGCGGTCTGCCGGTGCAGGGTCATGACGTATATTGAGTCCCAGGTCCTCGAGCTGCAGCCCGGGCGGAGCTTGGCAGAGTTCGTGCTGCAGCCGGGTCTTAGCATCCAAGGAGAAGTGTCGTGGACCCAAGGGACCCGGCTGAGCGGATACATCCAGGCCTACGACTTGCAGCATCGCGACACGGGGCGGAGCACAACCATCGGCGGGGGCTATCCCACGGTCGGAGGGCCAGAGTCTCTGCTGGCCGGCGTCGGCTACCAGTTCCTGATCGTCGGCCTGCTCCCCGGGCGGTACAAGATTGGCGTCAGCTTCGACGCCAACTTCATCCCGCCGCAGTTCTGGGACGGCGGTGGGTCGTTCGAAGATGCACCCGCGATCGACCTGACGTCTGGTGACGTCGCGGGTATCCACGTCGAGCTTGGTGCCCTGCCGACTACCACGACGGCGACCACGAGCCTGCAGTGACTTCGATGGGCAGGCGTGACGACCATGATGCCCGAGGGCAGACCGCCGCTGACCCGTCGATCAGCCGAGAAGTCTCTTAGAAGGAACGGCCGAAACGTCCGCCACGGCTGCGCCGTGGCCTCGCTCTGCGAATGAGGTAGTGGGCCTGCT